>NZ_FOAS01000012.1 GCF_900109735.1 Atopomonas hussainii | reverse complement strand
TGGGTGTGTAAGCGTTGTGAGGCGTTGAGCTAACCAGTACTAATTGCCCGTGAGGCTTGACCATATAACACCCAAGCAATCTGAGATTGCAGTGGTAAACGAAACAAAGCCGAAAGCTTGTTGAACTCGTAATACCAATCACATACCCAATTCGGATAGACGTACGCAATACGGATATCCAACCGAATTGCTTGACGACCATAGAGCACTGGAACCACCTGATCCCTTTCCGAACTCAGCAGTGAAACGGTGCATCGCCGATGGTAGTGTGGGGTCTCCCCATGTGAGAGTAGGTCATCGTCAAGCACCTAAAACCAAAGCCCCTGAGCAAAAGCTCAGGGGCTTTGTCTTTGCGCGGGAGAAAAGCAAAATTGGCCTGGCCGGGCGATGCCGGTATCATCGCGCCTTTCGATCATTCGGGTGCGGGCATGCAGGTTGCGTTATTGCGCCTTTTGGCAGACGGGCAGTTTCATTCTGGCGAGATCTTGGGGCGCGTGCTGGGGGTAAGTCGTGCGGCTGTTTGGAAGCAGCTTCAGCAGCTGAGTGGGGCTTATTCCTTAGACTTGCAGCGGGTTCCCGGCAAGGGCTATCGCCTGGCTGCTCCGCTGGCACTGCTTGATGCGGACAAGCTTGCGGCTGCGGGCGTGCCTGTCGATCTGTTGTGGTCAGCCTCGTCGACTAACTCCTTAGCATTGCAGGCACTAGAAGAAAAACGCGCGGCGCCCTTTGCCATTCTTGCCGAGCAGCAGAGCGCAGGGCGTGGTCGCCGCGGGCGCAGCTGGGAGGGCGGATTTGGTGAAAATCTGTATTTGACCTATGTGCACGAAATCCATGGCGGCGCGGCGCGCATTGAGGGGGCCAGTTTGGCTGTGGGCGTGGCTTTGGTGCGTGTTTTGCGCGCGCACGGGATTTTGCGCGCGCAGCTGAAGTGGCCGAACGATGTGTTGGTTGCAGGGCGCAAGCTGGCGGGGATTCTTATCGAGCTCAGTGGTGATTTGGCGGATAGTTGCCGTTTAGTCATTGGCATCGGGGTGAATATCAATAAACAGCAGGCGCAGGCGATTGATCAGCCGTGGACCTCTTGTTATCGCGAATTAGGCGTGCGTGTAGAGCGCACGGCGTTTGCCGTTGATTTGCTGCGTGAATTGGCTGCGACACTCGAGCTGTTTGCGCGCGATGGCTTTGCGGCGTTTCGTCAAGAATGGCACGAGATGGCTGCATGGTTGGGCGAAGCGGTGGAAGTCTCTGGTCTGCAGGGGGCTTCTGGACGCCTGGTCGGGGTCGATGAGCGTGGCGCCTTGTTGCTAGCAACGCAAGAAGGTGAGCGTGTGTTTGCAGGTGGTGAGGTGAGCTTGCGGCGGAGTGAGCATGATTCTTGAGCTGGATTGCGGTAATTCGCTGATTAAGTGGCGAGTGTTGTCTACTGGTGAGCGCGTTGCGGGTGGTTCAGTCGCCGATGTTGAGTTGCTGGTTGTTGTCTTGCAGGAGGCGGAGCTGCAGCCCACTGTGCTGCGTTTAGTCAGTGTGCGCGCGGATGCGGAAACGCGGCTACTTATTGAGCGGTTGCAGCAAGCCGGTATTGAGCGGGTTCTGCGGGCTGAGCCTGCTTTATCGCTCGCCGGTGTGGCGAATGGTTATGCGGACCATACGCAGCTGGGGCTAGATCGGTGGTTAACGGCGGTGGCGGGATATGTTGATTGCGGTAAGGCGTGCCTGGTGCTCGATTTGGGTACGGCGGTCACGGTTGATTATGTGGCCGCCGATGGTCGCCATTTGGGCGGCTTTATCGCGCCGGGCTTACAGCTAATGCGTAGTCAGCTAAAGCTGCACACGCGCAGAATTCGCTATCAAGGAAGTGAGATGGTGCCCACAGCGCACGCGCCTGGGGACAATACGCGTGATGCGGTCGAGCGCGGC
Organism: Atopomonas hussainii; assembly: GCF_900109735.1. GTDB lineage: Bacteria > Pseudomonadota > Gammaproteobacteria > Pseudomonadales > Pseudomonadaceae > Atopomonas > Atopomonas hussainii. The sequence goes on along the minus strand of NZ_FOAS01000012.1, from coordinate 155,837 downwards.
TGCATGCAAATGCTGCAAGGCTTTGTGTTTTATTTGATGTCTGAAGGGCGGCGCTATCTGGGTGAGGATTTTGTTGTCTACCTCACCGGCGGCGATGCGGAGCTCGTCGCGCCGTTATTGCCTGAAGCTGTGTTTGATGCGGATTTGGTGTTTGCCGGCTTAGCCCTGGCCTGCCCAATTAAGGAGGATTGATGCGCTGGGTGTTTCTTTTTTTGTTGATGCTGAATGCGGTTTATTTTGTCTGGCACCAGCAGCAAGTGCCGTTAAAGGGTAAAGAATTGCCGCCTGTGCAGGCTTATCGTGAAAGTGGCGGTTCGATTCGTCTGCTCAGCGAAGAGGGTGGTGTCGCGCGTCAAGCGTCAAGCGGTAGTCATGACGGAGCCTGCCTACTGTTTGGGCCCTTTGAGCGTGATGAGGTGGCGGCTAACTTACGTCAGCGTTTGTTGAGCTTGGATATCGCTTCGCAGGTGGTAGAAAAAGAAAGTGATGCCGGCGCGGATTTCGCTGTGTATCTCTCGCCATTGGCGTCACGCTCTGCGGCAATACGTCAGTTGCGCGAGTTGCAGGCGCGTAAAATTGATAGCTACCTGATTACTCAGGGGCCAAATACCAATGGCTTATCGTTGGGTATCTTTCCGCGGCGCGAGTCTGCGGATGCGATTGCGCAGCGCTTACGGCAGGCTGGCTACTATCCAGTGATTGAAGAAATTACCCGTGCCCAGCGTGAGTTTTGGGTGGAAGTTAAGGCTGCTGGGCGGCGTTTGCTGGATGATTCCTTGCTGGCTGGGCTGAAGGGTGATTTTCCGGCGATGCGCCATCAGTTTATGGCTTGCACTGTTTCAGGTGATTGAGTAGACTGCGCCCCGCTTCGCTAGAGCGGCCATTGGCTAAGCTTGAAGTGAAGTGCTGAATGTCACGCAAGTGTTGGTTTTTAATCAAAAAAGTGTTGACAGGCAGTGAGGTTGCATAGAGAATGCACGCCTCTTCTGGAGGGGTTCCCGAGCGGTCAAAGGGATCAGACTGTAAATCTGACGGCTTAGCCTTCGAAGGTTCGAATCCTTCTCCCTCCACCAGATTTAGCGAGAGCAGATAGCTTCGCGGGTATAGTTCAGTGGTAGAACCTCAGCCTTCCAAGCTGATGATGCGGGTTCGATTCCCGCTACCCGCTCCAGTGTCTGCTCTGCGGATTTGGCTCTTGTAGCTCAGTTGGTAGAGCACACCCTTGGTAAGGGTGAGGTCACCGGTTCAAATCCGGTCAAGAGCTCCATTTTCAAAGGCAGATATCGCATATATCTGCCTTTGTTCTAATGGCATCAGGCGCTTGTCGTCGATCATGATGAGGTTGATATGGCTAAGGAAAAGTTCGAGCGGAATAAGCCGCACGTAAACGTTGGCACCATCGGTCACGTTGACCATGGCAAGACCACTCTGACTGCTGCGCTGACCCGCGTATGTTCCGAAGTATTCGGTTCTGCCAAGGTCGACTTCGACAAGATCGACTCCGCACCAGAAGAAAAAGCTCGTGGTATCACCATCAACACTGCGCACGTAGAGTACGACTCCAATATTCGTCACTACGCGCACGTTGACTGCCCGGGTCACGCCGACTACGTGAAGAACATGATCACCGGTGCTGCTCAGATGGACGGCGCTATCCTGGTTTGTTCCGCTGCTGACGGCCCGATGCCGCAGACGCGTGAGCACATCCTGCTGTCCCGTCAGGTAGGCGTACCTTACATTGTCGTGTTCCTGAACAAGGCCGACATGGTTGACGACGCTGAGCTGCTCGAGCTGGTAGAAATGGAAGTTCGCGACCTGCTGTCTACCTATGACTTTCCGGGCGACGACACTCCGATCATCGTGGGCTCTGCTCTGATGGCTCTGAACGGTCAAGACGACAACGAGCTGGGTACTACCGCTGTTAAGAAGCTGGTAGAAACTCTGGATTCGTACATTCCTGAGCCGGTTCGTGCTATCGACATGCCGTTCCTGATGCCGATCGAAGACGTATTCTCCATCTCTGGTCGCGGTACTGTAGTGACTGGTCGTGTAGAGCGCGGCATCGTGAAAGTGGGCGAGGAAATCGAAATCGTTGGTATCCGTCCGACCACTAAAACCACCTGTACTGGTGTGGAAATGTTCCGCAAGCTGCTCGACGAAGGTCGTGCTGGTGAGAACGTTGGCGCCCTGCTGCGTGGTACTAAGCGTGATGACGTAGAGCGTGGTCAGGTTCTGGCTAAGCCGGGCAGCATCAAGCCGCACACCAAGTTCGAAGGCGAGGTGTACGTTCTGTCCAAAGAAGAAGGTGGTCGTCACACTCCGTTCTTCAAAGGCTATCGTCCGCAGTTCTACTTCCGTACCACTGACGTAACTGGCAACTGTGAGCTGCCGGAAGGCGTTGAAATGGTAATGCCGGGCGACAACATCAAGATGGTTGTTACCCTGATCGCTCCGATCGCGATGGACGAAGGCCTGCGCTTCGCTATCCGTGAAGGCGGCCGCACCGTAGGTGCTGGCGTAGTTGCTAAGATCGTCGAATAATAAAATTCGTTGATCTTGCTTGATTGGGCCGGCATAATGCCCGGCCCAATTTAACCACAGGCAAGTAGCTCAATTGGCAGAGCAGCGGTCTCCAAAACCGCAGGTTGGGGGTTCGATTCCCTCCTTGCCTGCCAGATTTAACGATCTGGCAATTCTCGATAAGGTCCTTTCATGAGTGCCAACGCTGAAAACGGCAACGCCACACTGGATATTGCCAAGTGGATTGTTGTTGCCCTGTTGGTTGCTGCCGCAGTTGTAGGTAACCACTATTTTGTTCAAGAGCCGGTTTTGTATCGTGTTCTGGGTGTTGTTGCGCTTGCTGTGGTTGCGTTGCTGGTTGCCTTGCAGACCGTTAAAGGTGCTGCTTTTGCGCAAATGGTGAAAGATGCGCGTGTCGAGATGCGCAAGGTTGTTTGGCCAACCCGTCAAGAGACTCAACAGACCACGCTGGTGGTGTTGGGGGTTGTGGTGGTGATGGCTTTGATCCTGTGGGGTATGGATTCCCTGCTGGGTTGGGTAATTTCCCTGATCATCGGCTAATAGGTGCACTGTGAGTAAGCGTTGGTATGTCGTGCATGCGTTCTCGGGTTACGAGAAGTATGTCATGCGCTCGCTGATTGAGCGTGTCAAGTTGGCCGGCATGGAAGACCTGTTTGGCGAGATTTTGGTGCCGACCGAAGAAGTGGTCGAAATGCGTAACGGCCAAAAGCGCAAGAGTGAGCGTAAGTTCTTCCCCGGTTATGTGTTGGTGCAGATGGAGCTCAATGATGAGAGCTGGCACTTGGTTAAAAACACTAACCGCGTGATGGGCTTTATCGGTGGTACGGCGGATAAGCCAGCGCCGATTACCGAGCGTGAGGCTGAGGCTATTCTGCGTCGTGTGCAGGATGGTACTGATAAGCCCAAGCCGAAAACCCTGTTTGAGCCCGGTGAGACTGTGCGTGTTACCGATGGCCCGTTTGCTGACTTCAACGGCGTGGTCGAAGAAGTTAACTACGAGAAGAGTCGAATTCAGGTCGCGGTGTTGATCTTCGGTCGATCAACCCCGGTTGAGCTGGAGTTTGGTCAGGTCGAGAAGGTCTGATCGGTAGAAAATAATTCAATGCCCTGCAGCTACGCGCTGCGGGGCTTTGTCGTCACTGCGAAAGTGGTGATCTAAACCAGGGGAGCCGTTAGGCGTTTGAACCCTAGATTGAGGTGATTTATGGCCAAGAAAATTCAGGCTTATATCAAGCTGCAGGTTAAGGCTGGTCAAGCCAACCCAAGTCCGCCCGTTGGTCCGGCTCTGGGTCAGCACGGTGTGAACATCATGGAATTCTGTAAGGCTTTCAACGCCAAGACCCAGGGTCTTGAGCCGGGCCTGCCGACGCCTGTGATCATCACTGTATACAGCGACCGTAGCTTTACTTTTGAAACCAAGAGTACTCCGGCTTCCGTACTGCTGAAGAAGGCCGCTGGCCTGAAGAGTGGTTCGCCGCGCCCGAACACCCAGAAAGTAGGCACCGTAACTCGTGCTCAGCTGGAAGAGATCGTTAAGGCCAAACAGGCTGATCTGACCGCTGCCGATATGGATGCTGCTGTACGTACCATCGCTGGCTCCGCGCGCAGCATGGGCCTGAACGTGGAGGGTGTGTAAATGGCTAAGCTGACTAAACGCCAAAAGGCGATCGCTGAAAAGGTTGTTGCAGGCAAGGCGTATGCTTTTGAAGAAGCCGCTGCTCTGCTGGCCGAACTGTCCACCGTTAAGTTCTCTGAGTCTGTAGACGTTGCAGTGAACTTGGGTGTTGACCCGCGTAAATCTGACCAGGTTGTACGTAGCGCGACTGTGCTGCCGCACGGCACTGGTAAGACTGTTCGTGTTGCTGTGTTCACTCAGGGTCCGGCTGCTGAAGCTGCTCTGGCTGCCGGCGCCGACAAAGTGGGTATGGACGAACTGGCTGCCGAAATGAAAGCCGGCGACCTGAACTACGACGTAGTAATCGCATCTCCGGATGCCATGCGCGTTGTAGGTCAGCTGGGCCAGGTACTGGGTCCGCGTGGCCTGATGCCGAACCCGAAAGTTGGCACTGTTACCCCTGACGTTGCTACCGCTGTGAAGAATGCCAAGGCTGGTCAGGTGCGTTACCGCACTGACAAGAACGGTATCATCCATTGCTCCGTTGGCAAGGTTGGTTTTGAGCCGGTGAAGCTGAAGGAAAACGTTGAAGCGCTGTTGGCCGATCTGAAAAAGATCAAGCCGGCTTCTGCTAAGGGCGTATACCTGAAGCGCGTAACCCTGAGCACCACTATGGGCCCAGGTTTGCACATCGACCAGGCTTCTCTGGAAGCCTAAGTGATTAAGGCGAGTCGCTTGCGGCTCGCCGGTTTTTGGGGTCCCTGCCTGGCGGGGGCTATCCAAGACCGTAGGTGGCGCAAGCCTTAATAGAAATGCCTACGCAGATGGTGCTCCCGATTCAGTCATGTTTACTGGATCAGACACCAAAACACGGCCGGTTCGCCGGTCAAATGGTAAAAATCCAGGAGTAATCCCGTGGCAATTAAACTCGAAGACAAGAAGGCCATTGTCGCTGAAGTCAACGAGGCTGCCCAAGGCGCTCTGTCTGCTGTCGTAGCTGATGCTCGCGGCGTGACATCTAACGCTATGACTGGACTCCGTAAAGAGGCCCGCGAAGCTGGCGTATACGTACGTGTTGTACGTAACACCCTGGCTCGTCGCGCTGTCGAAGGCACCAACTTTGAGTGCTTGGCTGACAGCTTTAAGGGTCCAACCCTGATCGCGTTCTCTCAGGAGCATGCTGGCGCTGCTGCCCGCATCTTCAAAGATTTCGCTAAGGGTAACGACAAGTTCGAGATCAAAGCGGCTGCCTATGATGGTCAGTTCCTCGCAGCGAACCAGATCGACGTTCTGGCCAGCTTGCCGACTTACGACGAAGCTGTTGCACAGCTGATGAGTGTCCTGCAGGGCGCTACCAGCAAGTTCGTTCGTACTCTGGCTGCTGTACGCGATCAGAAAGAAGCGGCTGCTTAATAGGCGCGCCTCTTTCAACTAACCTTTTTTGTTTAATTGATCGCTTAGGGCGGTCCCCCAATATAGGAATAGAGTCATGGCTCTTACCAACGAAGATATCATCAATGCCGTAGGCGAAATGTCTGTTATGCAGATCGTTGAGCTGATCAAGGCTATGGAAGAAAAGTTCGGCGTTACTGCTGCTGCTGCTGTTGTTGCTGGCCCGGCTGCCGGCGGCGCTGCTGCTGAAGAAGAGAAGACCGAGTTCGACATCGTTCTGGTCGAAGCTGGCGACAAGAAAGTGAACGTGATTAAAGCCGTTCGCGAACTGACCGGCCTGGGTCTGAAAGAAGCTAAAGCTGTTGTTGACGGCGCTCCTGGCGTTGTTAAAGAAGGCGCTTCGAAAGAAGAAGCCGAAGCAGCTAAGAAAGCTCTGGAAGAAGCCGGCGCCAAGGTTGAGCTTAAGTAATCGCTCTGCTCGCGTCGACAGTCCGGCGCTTTGCGTCGGACTGATGGCTGGTGGCCTAAAGCCACCGGCCTTTTTCCGTTCTGGGTTGTAACGCCCGAACGCACCGCTGCCTAACGCAGCGCGCCAGAGAGACTGGCAGATTTTTCAGGCGGCTCTTTTGTGGAGACGCCCTACAAGCAAGTGACCACGCTGGGGAATGCTGATGGCTTACTCGTTCACTGAGAAAAAACGTATCCGTAAGGACTTTGGCAAATTGCCACATGTCATGGATGTGCCTTATTTGTTGGCCATCCAGCTCGATTCCTATCGCGAGTTTCTTCAGGAAGGCATGAGCAAAGACCTGCTCCGTGACGTTGGTCTGCATGCCGCTTTCAAATCGGTTTTCCCCATCAGCAGCTACTCGGGCAATGCCGCCCTGGAGTACGTTGGCTATCGTCTGGGTGAGCCGGCATTTGACGTTAAAGAGTGTGTGCTGCGTGGCGTAACCTACGCTGCACCGCTGCGCGTAAAAGTGCGCCTGATCATCTTTGATCGCGAATCATCCAATAAAGCGATCAAGGACATCAAAGAGCAAGAAGTGTACATGGGCGAAATTCCGCTCATGACTGAGAACGGTACCTTCGTCATCAACGGTACTGAGCGTGTGATCGTTTCTCAGCTGCACCGCTCCCCGGGTGTGTTCTTCGATCACGACCGTGGCAAGACCCACTCTTCGGGCAAGCTGCTGTACTCCGCGCGTATCATTCCTTACCGTGGTTCGTGGCTGGACTTCGAGTTCGACGCCAAAGACGCCGTGTTCGTGCGTATTGACCGTCGCCGTAAGCTGCCGGCTACTGTGCTGCTGCGCGCCTTGGGTTACAGCACTGAAGAAGTGCTGGAAATCTTCTACGAAACCAACGTATTCCACTTGGAAGGCGAGTCACTGAGCCTTGAGCTGGTGCCTGCGCGTCTGCGTGGTGAAGTCGCTGCGTTCGATATTAAGGACGACAAGGGCAAGGTACTGGTTGAGCAGAGCCGCCGTATTACTGCGCGCCACATCAACCAGCTGGAAAAGGCCGGTATCACTAAGCTGGAAGCACCGGCTGATTACGTGCTGGGCCGTACGCTGGCCAAGAGCATCGTTAATCCGGTGACTGGCGAAATCATTGCTAACTGCAATGATGAAATCACCACGGACCTGCTGGCTAAGCTGGTTAAAGCCAACGTGGTGCGTTTCGAAACCATTTACACCAACGACATCGACTGCGGCCCGTTCATTTCTGACACGCTGAAGATCGACGGCACCCAGAACCAACTGGAAGCGCTGGTCGAAATCTACCGCATGATGCGTCCGGGCGAGCCGCCAACCAAAGAAGCCGCCGAAGGCCTGTTTGGTAACCTGTTCTTCACCTCCGAGCGTTACGACCTGTCGGCTGTTGGCCGCATGAAGTTCAACCGTCGTATCGGTCGCACTGAAGACACCGGCGAAGGCGTACTGGCCAAAGAAGACATCCTCGACGTACTGCGTACCTTGGTGGATATCCGTAACGGCAAAGGCGTTGTGGATGACATCGACCACTTGGGTAACCGTCGCGTGCGTTGTGTCGGCGAAATGGCCGAAAATCAGTTCCGCGTCGGTCTGGTGCGTGTTGAGCGTGCCGTTAAAGACCGTCTGTCGATGGCTGAAAGCGAAGGCCTGATGCCGCAAGACTTGATCAATGCCAAGCCGGTTGCGGCGGCCGTGAAAGAGTTCTTCGGTTCCAGCCAGCTGTCGCAGTTCATGGACCAGAACAACCCGCTGTCGGAAATCACCCACAAGCGTCGTATTTCTGCGCTTGGCCCCGGTGGCCTGACCCGTGAGCGCGCAGGCTTCGAAGTCCGCGACGTGCACCCGACTCACTACGGTCGCGTTTGTCCGATTGAGACCCCTGAAGGTCCGAACATTGGTCTGATCAACTCGCTGGCTACCTATGCCCGCACCAACGCTTACGGCTTCCTTGAGAGTCCGTACCGTGTGGTGAAAGATGGCGTGGTCAGTGACGAGATTCACTACCTGTCGGCCATCGAAGAAGCCAACCACGTGATTGCCCAGGCTAACGCCGTGCTGGACGAGAAAAACCGTCTAGTCGACGAGCTGGTCGAAGTGCGTCACATGAACGAATTCACCGTGATGGCGCCGGAAAGCGTCACCATGATGGACGTTTCACCGCGTCAGGTGGTGTCTGTTGCTGCTTCGTTGATTCCGTTCCTCGAACACGATGACGCCAACCGTGCCTTGATGGGTTCGAACATGCAGCGTCAGGCTGTACCGACTCTGCGTGCTGATAAGCCGCTGGTAGGTACCGGCATGGAGCGCAACGTAGCGCGCGACTCCGGCGTGTGTGTGGTGGCGCGTCGTGGCGGTGTGATCGACTCTGTGGACGCCAGCCGTATCGTGGTTCGCGTAGCCGATGACGAAGTTGAGACTGGCGAAGCCGGTGTCGACATCTACAACCTGACCAAGTACACCCGTTCTAACCAGAACACCTGTATCAACCAGCGTCCGCTGGTGCAGAAGGGCGATCTGGTTTCGCGTGGCGACATCATGGCTGACGGCCCGTCCACCGACATGGGTGAACTGGCGTTGGGTCAGAACATGCGCGTGGCGTTCATGCCGTGGAACGGCTTCAACTTCGAAGACTCCATCTGTCTATCGGAGCGCGTGGTTCAGGAAGACCGCTTCACCACTATCCATATCCAAGAGCTGACCTGCGTATCGCGTGATACTAAGCTCGGCAGCGAAGAAATCACCGCCGATATCCCCAACGTGGGTGAAGCGGCGCTGGCTAAGCTCGACGAAGCCGGCATCGTGTATGTCGGTGCGGAAGTCATGGCGGGCGACATTCTGGTCGGTAAGGTGACCCCGAAAGGTGAAACCCAGCTGACCCCAGAAGAGAAGCTGCTGCGCGCCATCTTCGGTGAGAAGGCCTCGGACGTTAAAGACACCTCCCTGCGTGTGCCGACTGGCACCAAGGGCACCGTGATCGACGTGCAGGTGTTCACCCGTGACGGCGTTGAGCGTGATAGCCGCGCGCTGTCCATCGAGAAGATGCAGCTGGACCAAATCCGTAAGGACTTGAACGAAGAGTTCCGCATCGTTGAAGGCGCCCAGTTTGAGCGTCTGCGCAGTGCGCTGGTCGGTCAGAAAGTGTCTTCCGGCCCGGGCCTGAAGAAAGGTGCTGAGATCACTAACGAATACCTGGACGGCCTCGAGCACGGTCAGTGGTTCAAGTTGGTATTGGCTGAAGACGCACTCAACGAGCAGCTGGAAAAGGCCCAGGCGTACCTGTCTGACCGCCAGCAAATGCTTGAAGACAAGTTCGAAGACAAGAAGCGCAAGTTGCAGCAAGGCGATGACCTGGCTCCGGGCGTGCTGAAGATCGTTAAGGTCTACTTGGCTATCAAGCGCCGCATCCAGCCGGGCGACAAGATGGCCGGTCGTCACGGTAACAAGGGTGTGGTCTCGGTGATCATGCCGGTTGAAGACATGCCGCACGATGAAAGCGGTGTGCCGGTCGACATCGTCTTGAACCCGCTGGGCGTACCGTCGCGTATGAACGTCGGTCAGATCCTTGAAACCCACCTGGGCCTCGCGGCTAAAGGTTTGGGTGAGAAGATCAACCGCATGCTCGAAGAGCAGCGCAAGATCGCCGATCTGCGTAAGTTCTTGGGTCAGGTGTACAACGAAGTCGGTGGCCGCAGTGAGCCGCTGGATACCCTGAGCGACAAAGAAGTACTCGAGCTAGCGAACAACCTGAAGAAGGGCGTGCCGATGGCCACCCCAGTGTTCGACGGCGCCGAAGAAGTCGAAATCAAGAAGATGCTGAAGCTGGCAGACCTGCCGGAGAGCGGTCAGATGACCCTGTTCGACGGCCGTACTGGCAACCAGTTCGAGCGTCCGGTGACTGTGGGCTACATGTACATGCTCAAGCTCAACCACTTGGTCGACGACAAGATGCACGCGCGTTCTACCGGTTCTTACAGCTTGGTGACTCAGCAGCCGCTGGGTGGTAAAGCGCAGTTCGGTGGTCAGCGCTTCGGTGAGATGGAGGTCTGGGCGTTGGAGGCATACGGTGCCGCCTACACCCTGCAGGAAATGCTCACCGTGAAGTCTGACGACGTGAACGGCCGTACCAAGATGTACAAGAATATCGTTGATGGCGACCACCGCATGGAGCCGGGCATGCCCGAATCCTTCAACGTGCTGATCAAAGAGATCCGCTCGTTGGGCATCGATATCGAACTGGAATCCGAGTAAACGCCAGCCGGTGGTTGGCGGTAGCCCACAGGGTGCCGCAGCCACCGCATTAAGAGGAAAAGGCCTTGAAAGACTTGCTCAATCTTCTGAAGTCCCAGGGACAAAACGAAGAGTTTGACGCCATCCGCATTGCCCTGGCGTCGCCGGAAATGATCCGCTCTTGGTCCTACGGCGAAGTTAAAAAGCCGGAGACCATCAACTACCGTACCTTCAAGCCGGAGCGTGACGGCCTGTTCTGCGCCAAAATCTTTGGCCCAGTGAAGGACTACGAGTGCCTGTGCGGTAAGTACAAGCGCTTAAAGCACCGCGGTGTGATCTGTGAGAAGTGTGGCGTTGAAGTCGCACTGGCCAAAGTGCGCCGTGAGCGCATGGCGCACATCGAGCTGGCTTCGCCGGTAGCCCATATTTGGTTCCTCAAGTCGCTGCCGTCGCGTATCGGCCTGCTGCTGGACATGACCCTGCGTGACATCGAACGCGTGCTCTACTTCGAGAGCTACGTGGTGATCGAGCCGGGCATGACTACCCTGGAAAAGGGTCAGCTGCTGAATGACGAGCAGTACTTCGAAGCACTGGAAGAGTTCGGTGACGACTTCGACGCCCGCATGGGTGCCGAGGCGGTCTTTGAGCTGCTCAGTGCTATTGATCTGCCGCACGAGATTTCTCGTCTGCGTGAAGAAATTCCGCAGACCAACTCGGAAACCAAGATCAAGAAGCTGTCCAAGCGCCTGAAGCTGATGGAAGCCTTCAACGACTCTGGCAACAAGCCGGAGTGGATGGTGATGACCGTTCTGCCGGTTCTGCCGCCAGATCTGCGTCCGCTGGTACCGCTGGATGGCGGCCGTTTCGCGACCTCCGATCTGAACGATCTGTACCGCCGCGTAATCAACCGTAACAACCGTCTGAAGCGCCTGCTTGAGCTGGCTGCGCCGGACATCATCGTGCGTAACGAAAAGCGCATGCTGCAAGAGTCGGTTGACGCCCTGCTGGATAACGGTCGTCGTGGCCGTGCCATCACTGGCAGCAACAAGCGCCCGCTGAAATCCTTGGCTGACATGATCAAGGGTAAGCAAGGTCGCTTCCGTCAGAACCTGCTCGGTAAGCGTGTGGACTACTCCGGTCGTTCGGTCATTACCGTAGGCCCGACCCTGCGTCTGCACCAGTGCGGTCTGCCGAAGAAGATGGCTCTGGAACTGTTCAAGCCGTTCATTTTCGGCAAGCTGGAAGCGCGTGGCCTGGCCACCACCATCAAAGCTGCGAAGAAGATGGTTGAGCGCGAGCTGCCGGAAGTGTGGGACGTGCTCGCCGACGTGATCCGCGAACATCCTGTGCTGCTGAACCGTGCACCGACCCTGCACCGTCTGGGCATTCAGGCGTTCGAGCCAGTGCTGATTGAAGGTAAAGCGATTCAGCTGCACCCGTTGGTGTGTGCGGCCTATAACGCTGACTTCGACGGTGACCAGATGGCTGTGCACGTACCGCTGACGCTGGAAGCCCAGCTCGAAGCGCGTGCGCTGATGATGTCCACCAACAACATTCTGTCCCCGGCCAACGGCGAGCCGATCATCGTGCCGTCGCAGGACGTGGTCTTGGGTCTGTACTACATGACCCGTGAAGCCGTGAATGCCCAAGGTGAAGGCCGTGCCTTCGCGGACATTCAAGAAGTTGACCGCGCTTACCGCAGCGGCAAGGCTTCACTGCACGCTAAAGTGAAAGTGCGCATCATCGAGAAGGTGAAAGACGAAGAGGGTAACCTGCAGGTTAACCGTCGCATCGTTGACACCACCGTTGGTCGTGCGCTGCTGTTCAACATCATGCCTGCCGGTATGCCCTACGAGCTGGTTAACCAGCCGATGAAGAAGAAGGCGATCTCTAAGCTGATCAACTTCTGCTACCGCGCCGTAGGCCTGAAAGAAACCGTGATCTTCGCTGACCAGCTGATGTACACCGGTTTCGCTTTCTCGACTATTTCCGGTTGCTCGATCGGTGTAAATGACTTTGTGATCCCGGACGAAAAAGCCGAGATCATCAGCAAGGCCACCGACGAAGTGAAAGAGATCGAGGAGCAGTACGCTTCCGGTCTGGTGACCCAAGGCGAGAAGTACAACAAGGTTATCGACTTGTGGTCGAAGGCTAACGACGCCGTTTCTAAGGCGATGATGGCCAACCTGTCGAAAGAGCCTGTGGTTAACCGCGAAGGCAAAGAAGTTGAGCAAGAGTCGTTCAACTCCATGTACATGATGGCCGACTCTGGTGCTCGTGGTAGCGCGGCACAGATTCGTCAGCTGGCTGGTATGCGTGGCCTGATGGCCAAGCCGGACGGCTCCATTATTGAAACGCCGATCACCGCGAACTTCCGTGAAGGTCTGAACGTACTGCAGTACTTCATCTCTACTCACGGTGCGCGTAAAGGTCTGGCCGATACCGCGTTGAAAACCGCCAACTCCGGTTACCTGACTCGCCGTCTGGTCGACGTGGCGCAAGACTTGGTAGTTACCGAAGTCGATTGCGGCACCGAAGAAGGCCTGATCATGACTCCGCACATTGAAGGCGGCGACGTGGTTGAAGGTCTGGGCGAGCGCGTACTGGGTCGTGTGGTGGCGCGTGATGTGCCCAAGCCGGGTACTGACGAAGTCATCGTGCCGGCCGGTACTTTGATCGACGAGAAGTGGGTTGCCTTCCTGGAAGAAAACAGCGTCGACGAAGTGGTCGTGCGCTCGGCGATCTCCTGTGAGACCCGCTACGGTATCTGTTCGAAGTGCTACGGCCGTGATCTGGCCCGTGGTCATCAGGTCAACATTGGTGAAGCGATCGGTGTTATCGCCGCCCAGTCGATCGGTGAGCCGGGTACTCAGCTGACCATGCGTACGTTCCACATCGGTGGTGCGGCCAGCCGGACTTCGGCGGCTGACAGCGTACAAGTGAAGAACGGCGGTACCGCACGCCTGCATAACCTGAAGTTCGTTGAGCGTGCCGATGGCAAGCTGGTCGCGGTATCGCGTTCTGGTGAGCTGGCGGTGACTGACGAGTTCGGTCGTGAGCGCGAGCGCTACAAGCTGCCGTACGGTGCCGTATTGTCGGTTAAAGAAGGTGACAAGGTGGACGCTGGCGCTATCGTCGCCAAGTGGGACCCGCACACTCACCCGATCGTCACCGAATTGGCCGGTACCGTGTCCTTCGTGGGCATGGAAGAAGGCATCACCATCAAGCGTCAGACTGACGAACTGACCGGTCTGACCAACATCGAGGTGATGGACGCCAAAGAGCGCCCAGCGGCCGGCAAGGACATTCGTCCTGCGGTGAAGCTGGTTGGTGCCGATGGTAAGGACTTGTTGCTGCCGGGTACCGACGTACCGGCCGTGTACTTCCTGCCGGCTAACGCGCTGGTCAACCTGACCGACGGTAAGCAGGTTCAGGTGGGTGACGTGGTTGCACGTATCCCGCAGGAAACCTCCAAGACTCGCGACATCACCGGTGGTCTGCCGCGCGTTGCCGACTTGTTCGAAGCGCGTCGTCCGAAGGAAGCGTCAATCCTCGCGGAAATCAGCGGTACTGTGTCCTTCGGTAAAGAAACCAAGGGCAAGCGTCGTCTGGTGATCACGCCGACCGATGGTAGCGATGCTTACGAAGAGCTGATTCCGAAGTGGCGCCACCTGAACGTGTTCGAAGGTGAACAGGTTACTAAGGGTGAAGTGATCTCCGACGGCCCGAGCGATCCGCATGACATCCTGCGTCTGCTGGGTGTGAGCGCACTGGCCAAGTACATCGTTAACGAGATCCAAGACGTTTACCGTCTGCAGGGCGTGAAGATTAACGATAAGCACATCGAAGTAATCCTGCGTCAGATGCTGCGTAAGGTTGAACTGGGTGATTCGGGCGATTCGTCCTTCATCAAAGGCGACCAAGCTGAGCTGACTCAGGTGCTGGAAGAAAACGAAGTGCTGATCGCTAACGATCGCTTCCCGGCCAAGTTCCAGCGCGTACTGCTGGGTATCACCAAGGCCTCGTTGTCGACCGAATCGTTCATTTCCGCGGCTTCCTTCCAGGAAACTACCCGCGTACTGACCGAAGCGGCCGTCACCGGCAAGCGTGATTACCTGCGCGGTCTGAAAGAAAACGTGGTGGTGGGTCGCCTGATTCCGGCCGGTACTGGCTTGGCGTACCACAGTGAGCGTAAGCGTCAGCGTATGACTGACAAGCCCGCCAGCATCAGTGCCAGCGAAGCCGAACAGGCTCTGACTGACGCGCTGAACGCTAGCGAGTAAAACCTTTCGAGGAAATCCCGGCGACCATTGGTCGTCGGGGCTTTCTTGACGGGGTGCGGGACTCTCCTTAGAATTTCACACCCCAAAATTGGCGGGGCATTCGTGCACCTGCCTTTTTGTTTATATGTCGAGAGACAACAGTGGAGCTATTAGATGGCAACGATTAACCAGCTGGTTCGCCAGCCGCGCAAGCGCATGGTCGAGAAAAGCGACGTGCCTGCGCTGCAGAACTGCCCCCAGCGTCGCGGCGTGTGCACCCGTGTGTACACCACCACCCCGAAGAAGCCGAACTCGGCTCTGCGTAAGGTGTGCCGTGTACGTCTGACCAACGGCTATGAAGTCACCTCCTACATCGGCGGTGAAGGCCACAACCTGCAAGAGCACAGCGTAGTGCTGATCCGCGGCGGTCGTGTAAAAGACCTTCCGGGTGTGCGTTACCACACCGTGCGCGGTTCGCTGGATACCTCCGGCGTTAAAGACCGTAAGCAGGGTCGTTCTAAGTACGGCGCCAAGCGTCCGAAGTAATTTGAATTTTATAGAGTCGATAAGAGTAAGGCTGGGCGACGTAGTTAACTCTCCGTTCCAGACTAACCTGAAGACCGTTTGAGGACTTATCCATGCCAAGAAGACGTGTAGCTGCCAAGCGTGAAGTTCTGGCCGATCCGAAGTACGGAAGCCAGCTGCTGGCAAAGTTTATGAACCATGTAATGGAGAGCGGCAAAAAAGCCGTAGCCGAGCGTATCGTTTACGGTGCTCTGGCTAAGGTTGCTGAGCGCACTAAAGGCGAGCCCCTGGAAATCTTCGAAAAAGCTCTCGACGCCATCGCTCCGCTGGTCGAAGTGAAGTCCCGCCGTGTTGGCGGTGCTACCTACCAGGTGCCGGTTGAAGTGCGCCCCTCCCGTCGTAACGCTCTGGCCATGCGCTGGTTAGTGGACTATTCCCGCAAGCGCGGCGAGAAGTCCATGGCTCTGCGTCTTGCTGGTGAGCTGCTGGATGCCGCTGAAGGCAAAGGCGCTGCTGTTAAGAAGCGTGAAGACGTGCATCGCATGGCGGAGGCCAACAAGGCCTTCTCGCATTACCGCTTCTAATCCAACGAGGACAGTATTGTGGCTCGTACAACCCCTATTAACCTGTACCGTAACATTGGTATCTGTGCCCACGTAGACGCGGGCAAGACCACCACGACGGAACGTATCCTGTTCTACACAGGCGTCAACCACAAAATGGGTGAGGTGCACGATGGTGCAGCCACCATGGACTGGATGGTGCAGGAGCAAGAGCGCGGTATTACCATTACTTCGGCGGCAACCACTGCTTTCTGGCAGGGTTCTACCAAGCAGTATGACAAGCACCGCGTAAACATCATTGATACCCCCGGTCACGTTGACTTCACCATTGAAGTAGAGCGCTCGCTGCGCGTACTCGACGGTGCGGTTGTGGTGTTCTGTGGTACTTCAGGCGTTGAGCCGCAGTCCGAAACCGTATGGCGTCAAGCCAACAAGTACGGCGTTCCGCGTATTGTTTACGTGAACAAGATGGACCGCGCCGGTGCTAACTTCCTGCGCGTGATCGGTCAGATCAAGCAGCGTCTGGGCCACACTCCTGTGCCTGTGCAGCTAGCTATCGGTGCGGAAGAAAACTTCGAGGGTCAAATTGACCTGCTGAAGATGAAGGCCATCTACTGGAACGAAGATGACCAGGGTTTGACCTACCGCGAAGAAGATATTCCGGCTGAGCTGCAAGAGCTGGCTGAAGAATATCGCTCGAACATGGTTGAAGCTGCTGCTGAAGCCAGCGAAGAGCTGATGAACAAGTACCTTGAAGAAGGTGAGCTGACCGAAGCCGAGATCAAGGCCGGTCTGCGTCAGCGCGTGCTGGCTTGTGAAATCGTTGTGGCTGTATGTGGTTCTTCGTTCAAGAACAAGGGCGTGCCGCTGGTTCTGGACGCTGTGATTGACTACCTGCCTGCACCGACTGAAGTGCCGGCCATTAAGGGTGTTAATCCGGACAACGAAGAGCTCGAAGACGAGCGTGAGGCTTCTGACGAAGCGCCGTTCTCTGCGCTGGCATTCAAGATCGCCACTGACCCGTTCGTAGGTACTCTGACCTTCGCACGCGTTTACTCCGGCGTTCTGAACTCTGGCGACTCGGTGATCAACTCGGTCAAGGGCAAGAAAGAGCGTGTGGGCCGTATGGTTCAGATGCATGCCAATACCCGTGAAGAGATCAAAGAAGTACGCGCTGGTGACATCGCTGCTCTGATCGGTATGAAGGATGTGACCACTGGTGACACCCTGTGCTCGATCGAGAAGCCGATCATTCTTGAGCGTATGGACTTCCCGGAGCCGGTGATTTCTGTTGCCGTTGAGCCGAAGACCAAGGCTGACCAAGAGAAGATGGGTATTGCACTGGGCAAGCTGGCTCAGGAAGACCCGTCGTTCCGCGTTAAGACTGACGAAGAAACAGGTCAGACCATTATTTCCGGTATGGGTGAACTGCACCTGGACATCTTGGTTGACCGTATGAAGCGTGAGTTTGGCGTAGAAGCCAACATCGGTAAGCCGCAGGTTTCTTACCGTGAAAAGATCACCAAGTCGTGCGAAATCGAAGGTAAGTTCGTTCGCCAGTCCGGTGGTCGTGGTCAGTTCGGTCACTGCTGGATTCGCTTCTCCCCGTCTGACGAAGGTCAGGAAGGTCTGGAGTTCGTTAACGAAGTTGTGGGCGGTGTGATTCCTAAGGAATACATCCCGGCAGTGCAGAAGGGTATCGAAGAGCAGATGAAGAACGGTGTTATCGCCGGCTTCCCGCTGATCGGCCTGAAGGCAGCTGTGTTCGATGGTTCCTACCATGATGTCGACTCCAACGAAATGGCGTTTAAAATCGCCGCTTCTATGGCGACCAAGCAGCTGGCCCAGAAGGGCGGTGCTGTACTGCTTGAGCCGATCATGAAGGTCGAAGTGGTAACGCCTGAGGACTACATGGGTGACGTGATGGGTGACCTGAACCGTCGTCGTGGTCTGATCCAGGGTATGGAAGATGGTCCTTCCGGCAAGGTTATCCGTGCCGAAGTACCGCTGGGCGAAATGTTTGGTTACGCTACCGACGTCCGCTCGATGTCGCAGGGCCGTGCCAGCTACTCCATGGAGTTCGCCAAGTACGCTGAAGCGCCGAACAACATTGTCGAATCTGTCAGCAAGAAATAAGACAGCTAATTTGAATTTAAGAGGCTATTACCGTGGCTAAAGAAAAATTTGAACGTAACAAACCGCACGTAAACGTTGGCACCATCGGTCACGTTGACCATGGCAAGACCACTCTGACTGCTGCGCTGACCCGCGTATGTTCCGAAGTATTCGGTTCTGCCAAGGTCGACTTCGACAAGATCGACTCTGCGCCGGAAGAAAAAGCTCGTGGTATCACCATCAACACTGCACACGTAGAGTACGATTCCAACATTCGTCACTACGCGCACGTTGACTGCCCGGGCCACGCCGACTACGTGAAGAACATGATCACCGGTGCTGCGCAGATGGACGGCGCTATCCTGGTTTGTTCCGCTGCTGACGGCCCGATGCCGCAGACGCGTGAGCACATCCTGCTGTCCCGTCAGGTAGGCGTACCATACATTGTCGTGTTCCTGAACAAGGCCGACATGGTTGACGACGCTGAGCTGCTCGAGCTGGTAGAAATGGAAGTTCGCGACCTGCTGTCTACCTATGACTTCCCGGGCGACGACACTCCGATCATCGTGGGCTCTGCTCTGATGGCTCTGAACGGTCAAGACGACAACGAGCTGGGTACTACCGCTGTTAAGAAGCTGGTAGAAACTCTGGACTCGTACATTCCTGAGCCGGTTCGCGCTATCGACATGCCGTTCCTGATGCCGATCGAAGACGTATTCTCCATCTCTGGTCGCGGTACTGTAGTGACTGTTTTTTTTTTTGAGCGCGGCATCGTGAAAGTGGGCGAGGAAATCGAAATCGTTGGTATCCGTCCGACCACCAAAACCACCTGTACTGGTGTGGAAATGTTCCGCAAGCTGCTCGACGAAGGTCGTGCTGGTGAGAACGTTGGTGCCCTGCTGCGTGGTACTAAGCGTGATGACGTAGAGCGTGGTCAGGTTCTGGCTAAGCCGGGCAGCATCAAGCCGCACACCAAGTTCGAAGGCGAGGTGTACGTTCTGTCCAAAGAAGAAGGTGGTCGTCACACTCCGTTCTTCAAGGGCTATCGTCCGCAGTTCTACTTCCGTACCACCGACGTAACTGGCAACTGTGAGCTGCCGGAAGGCGTTGAAATGGTAATGCCGGGCGACAACATCAAGATGGTTGTTACCCTGATCGCTCCGATCGCGATGGACGAAGGCCTGCGCTTCGCTATCCGTGAAGGTGGTCGTACCGTGGGTGCTGGCGTTGTGGCCAAGATTGTTGAGTAATCAATAATCGCATCCGACAAAAGGGCCCTTCGGGGCCCTTTTGCATTGGTTGACACTAAAAAATGCGATCTGTAGAATTGCGCCTCCTTTTCATGGGCATGTTCTGCCCAAAGGAACCAGCTTGGAGTTCAAGATCAAATGCAAAACCAGCAAATTCGCATTCGGTTGAAGGCTTTTGATCACCGTTTGATCGATCAGTCGACGCAGGAAATTGTAGAAACTGCGAAACGTACTGGCGCTCAAGTGCGTGGTCCGATTCCTCTTCCGACTCGCAAAGAACGCTTCACTGTGCTGATTTCTCCGCACGTGAACAAAGATGCGCGTGACCAGTACGAAATTCGTACTCATAAGCGCGTGGTTGATATTGTCCAGCCGACTGACAAGACCGTCGATGCTTTGATGAAGCTCGATCTGGCTGCAGGCGTCGAAGTGCAAATCAGCCTCGGTTAACAGCCTTAGTTGGGGCTGTGGCCGTGTAACGCTCTGGAATGGGCGGCCATAGCGGGTAAAAGCCCCGTACACTTATGAGGTTTTAAAAAATGACAATTGGTGTTATCGGTCGTAAGTGCGGTATGACCCGCATTTTTGCCGAAAGCGGCGCGTCGATCCCGGTTACCGTGATCGAAGTCGAGCCGAACCGTATCAGTCAAGTGCGTAGCGCTGAAACTGACGGTTACAAGGCAATCCAAGTGGTAGTCGGTGAGCGTCGCGCTTCCCGAGTATCCAAAGCTCAGGCAGGTCACCTGGCGAAAGCTGGCGTGGCGGCAGGTCGCACGAGCTGTGAGTTCCGTCTGGAAGAAGGTGAATACCAGTCCGGCGAACAAGTTACTGTGGAAATCTTCCAAGCTGGCCAGCTGGTTGATGTTACCGGTCAGTCCAAAGGTAAGGGCTACGCCGGTACTATCAAGCGCTGGAATTTCCGCGGTCAGGACAACACTCACGGCAACTCTGTTTCCCACCGTGCTCCTGGTTCTATTGGTCAGTGTCAGACCCCCGGTCGTGTCTTCAAAGGCAAGAAAATGTCCGGTCACATGGGTGCTGAGCGCGTAACCGTCCAGTCTCTGGAAGTGGTTCGCGTGGATGCTGAACGCAACCTGATCCTGGTCAAGGGCGCAGTGCCCGGCGCCACCGGTTCGGATGTTGTCGTGCGTCCGGCTGTTAAGGCCCGCGGTTAATAGGGGAGTCCTGAGATGCAATTGAATGTTGCCGGTGCCAGCGCGATCGACGTAAACGATCGCACTTTCGGTGCCGAATTTAATGAAACCCTGGTTCACCAGGCAGTCGTCGCCTACATGGCTGGCGGCCGTCAGGGCACCCGCGCCCAGAAGACTCGTTCTGAAGTCTCTGGTGGCGGCAAGAAGCCTTGGCGTCAAAAGGGCACTGGTCGTGCTCGCGCTGGTACCATCCGTAGCCCCATCTGGCGTTCGGGCGGTACTACTTTCGCTGCTAAGCCGCAGGATCACTCGCAAAAGCTGAACAAGAAGATGTATCGCGCTGCTGTGCGTTCCATCCTTTCTGAGCTGGTGCGTCAGGATCGTCTGGTAGTGGTAGATAGCTTCGCTGTTGAAG
The DNA here is from genome assembly GCF_900109735.1 of Atopomonas hussainii. Classification (GTDB taxonomy): domain Bacteria; phylum Pseudomonadota; class Gammaproteobacteria; order Pseudomonadales; family Pseudomonadaceae; genus Atopomonas; species Atopomonas hussainii. Next base: position 135,281 of record NZ_FOAS01000012.1, on the reverse strand, counting down.
CTCCGAAGACCAAAGCCCTGCTGAGCAAGCTCGGCGGCATGGGTCTGACTGATGCGCTGATCGTGACCGAGGCTGTTGATACCAACCTGTATCTGGCTGCTCGTAACCTGCCGCACGTTGACGTACGCGATGTGCAGGCTACTGATCCGGTCAGTCTGATTGCTTATGACAAGGTTGTAATGACCGTGTCGGCTGTCAAGAAGTTCGAGGAGCTGCTGGCATGAACCAGGAACGCGTTTTCAAGGTACTGCTAGGTCCGCATATCTCCGAGAAGGCGAGCATTCTCGCAGACAGCAAAAAGCAGTTCGTCTTTAAGGTTGCTACTGATGCAACCAAGCTGGAAATCAAGAAGGCCGTCGAACAACTGTTCGAGGTGAAGGTTGCCGAGGTTGCTGTCCTGAATGTTAAGGGCAAGACCAAGCGCACCGCACGCGGTTTAGGTAAGCGTAACGACTGGAAAAAAGCGTACGTTTCCCTGCAGCCGGGCCAGGACATCGATTTCGCCAGCGCTGAATAAGCAAGGGGTGCATTATGGCAATCGTTAAATGTAAACCGACTTCTGCTGGCCGCCGTTTCGTGGTCAAAGTGGTCAATGCCGACCTGCACAAGGGTGCTCCTTACGCTCCGCTGGTCGAGAAGAAGTCCAAGTCGGGCGGTCGTAACAACAACGGCCGCATCACTACCCGTCATGTGGGTGGTGGTCACAAGCAGCATTACCGTATGGTCGATTTTCGTCGCAACAAGGACGGCATCCCTGCCGTTGTTGAGCGCATCGAATACGATCCAAACCGTACTGCGCATATCGCTCTGTTGAAGTATGCCGACGGTGAGCGTCGTTACATCATCGCGCCGAAAGGTGTTTCTGCTGGCGATCAAGTGATCTCCGGTCAAGAAGCTCCGATCAAGGTGGGCAACACCCTGCCGCTGCGCAACATTCCGGTGGGTAGCACCATTCACGCCATCGAGCTGAAGCCGGGCAAAGGCGCGCAAATCGCACGTTCTGCCGGTGCTTCTGTACAGCTGGTTGCTCGTGAAGGCGCTTACGTAACCGTACGTCTGCGTTCCGGTGAAATGCGTAAAGTGCTGGCCGAGTGCCGCGCCACCTTGGGCGAAGTGTCCAATGGCGAGCACAGCCTGCGTTCGCTGGGTAAAGCTGGTGCCAAGCGCTGGCGTGGTATTCGCCCGACCGTTCGTGGTGTTGCCATGAACCCGGTTGATCACCCGCATGGTGGTGGTGAGGGTCGTACTTCTGGTGGTCGTCACCCGGTTTCGCCGTGGGGCTTCCCGACCAAGGGTGCGAAGACTCGCGTTAATAAGCGCACCGACAAGATGATTGTTCGTCGTCGCAAGTAATAGAGTGAGGAAACGATAGTGCCGCGTTCTCTTAAGAAAGGTCCGTTTATCGATCTTCACCTATTGAAGAAGATCGAAGTGGCAGCAGAAAAGAATGACCGTAAGCCAATTAAAACTTGGTCGCGTCGTTCGATGATTCTGCCGCAAATGGTTGGTCTGACCATCGCCGTCCACAACGGTAAGCAGCACGTACCTGTGCTGGTTAACGAGGACATGGTTGGCCACAAACTGGGTGAGTTTGCTGCAACCCGCACTTATCGCGGTCACGTAGCAGACAAGAAGGCCAAGCGTTAAGGGGTAATGAAGATGGAAGTAGCTGCAACCCTAAAGGGCGCTCGTCTGTCTGCTCAAAAAGCCCGCTTGGTCGCTGACCAGGTTCGTGGCAAGAAAGTAGGCGAGGCTCTCAACCTGCTGGCGTTTAGCAATAAAAAAGCTGCCGCCATTGTTAAGAAGGTACTTGAGTCGGCAATTGCCAACGCCGAGCACAACGAAGGCGCTGACGTAGATGACCTGAAAGTCTCTACTGTCTTCGTCAACGAAGGGCGTTCGCTCAAGCGCATCATGCCGCGCGCCAAAGGCCGTGCCGATCGCATTACCAAGCGTTCGTGCCATATCACGGTCAAGGTCGCCGACAAGTAACGGAGTCGATTTAGATGGGTCAGAAAGTACATCCCAATGGCATTCGCCTGGGTATCGTCAAGGAGCACACCTCCGTTTGGTACGCAGAAGGCAAGAAGTACGCCGACTATCTGCTGGCCGACCTGCAGGTTCGTGAATACCTACAAGACAAATTAAAAAGCGCGTCCGTAAGCCGTATCGACATCGCTCGTCCGGCTCAGACTGCACGCATCACCATCCACACCGCTCGTCCCGGCATCGTGATCGGCAAGAAAGGTGAAGATGTTGAGAAGCTGCGTCAGGACCTGACCAACAAGATGGGTGTGCCTGTGCACATCAACATCGAAGAGATCCGCAAGCCGGAACTCGATGCCATGCTGGTAGCGCAAAGCGTTGCTCAGCAGCTGGAGCGTCGTGTGATGTTCCGTCGCGCTATGAAGCGCGCGGTACAGAACGCCATGCGTATTGGTGCCAAGGGCATCAAGATCCAGGTCAGTGGTCGTCTGGGTGGTGCGGAAATCGCGCGTACCGAATGGTATCGCGAAGGTCGTGTGCCGCTGCACACACTGCGCGCTGACATTGACTACAACACCTACGAAGCTCACACCACTTACGGTGTGATTGGTGTGAAGGTCTGGATCTTCAAGGGTGAAGTTATCGGTGGCCGTCAGGAAGAACTGAAGGCGCAACCGGCACCCAAGAAAAAAGCTGCTAAGTAAGGGGTACGCAAATGCTGCAACCTAAGCGTACGAAGTTCCGCAAGCTTCACAAAGGCCGCAACCGCGGTCTGGCAAATCGTGGGAGCAAAGTTAGCTTTGGCGAATTCGCACTGAAAGCGACCGGTCGTGGTCGTATCACTGCGCGTCAAATCGAAGCTGCTCGTCGTGCTCTTACTCGTCACGTTAAGCGTGGCGGTAAGATCTGGATTCGTGTCTTCCCCGACAAGCCAATCACCGAGAAGCCCCTGGAAGTTCGTCAGGGTAAGGGTAAGGGTAACGTCGAGTACTGGGTGTGCCTGATTCAACCGGGCAAGGTGCTCTACGAAATCGAAGGTGTTTCTGAGCAATTGGCGCGTGAGGCTTTTGCCCTGGCCGCTGCCAAGCTGCCAGTCGCCACCACCTTTGTTAAGCGGACGGTGATGTGATGAAAGTCAACGAACTGCGTGAAAAATCTGTTGAGCAGCTCAATGAGCAGCTGCTGACTCTGCTGCGCGATCAGTTCAACTATCGCATGCAGAAGGCCACTGGCCAATTGGGGCAAACTCACCTGATGAGTCAGGTGAAGCGCGATATCGCACGTGTGAAAACTGTGCTCAACCAGAAGGCAGGTAACTAACCATGGCTGAGACTCAGAAGACCGTCCGTACGCTGACCGGTAAAGTGATCAGCGACAAAATGGACAAGACCATCACCGTGTTGATCGAGCGTCGCGTTAAGCACCCGATCTACGGCAAGTATGTGAAGCGTTCCACTAAGCTCCACGCCCACGACGAAACCAACCAGTGCCGTATCGGCGACGTAGTAACCATTCGCGAAACGCGTCCGGTTGCTAAGACCAAGAACTGGGCTCTGGTTGAAGTTGTAGAGCGTAGCGCGGAAGTTTAAGGAACCCAGCAACTCCCGCCGGTTTAGCGCGGTGGGAGTCGGAGAAAGTTATGATTCAAACTCAATCCATGCTTGATGTCGCTGACAACAGCGGTGCACGTCGCGTGATGTGTATCAAGGTGCTGGGTGGTTCACACCGCCGTTACGCCGGTATTGGCGACATCATCAAAGTAACCGTGAAGGAAGCAATTCCGCGCGGTAAGGTCAAAAAAGGCCAAGTAATGAACGCTGTCGTTGTGCGTACTCGCCACGGCGTGCGTCGTCAGGATGGCTCGCTGATCCGTTTCGACGGTAACGCAGCTGTACTGCTTAACAACAAGCTCGAGCCGATCGGCACCCGTATTTTCGGGCCCGTGACTCGTGAACTTCGCTCTGAGAAGTTCATGAAGATCGTCTCGCTTGCCCCTGAAGTGCTGTAAGGAGTTCGATCATGAAAAAAATTCGTCGTGACGACGAGGTGATCGTCATCGCCGGCAAAGACAAGGGCAAGCGCGGTAAGGTCCTGAAAGTGCTGGCCGATGATCGTCTGGTGGTTGGCGGTGTCAACCTGATCAAGCGTCATACCAAAGCTAACCCTATGCTGGGTCAGGCTGGCGGTATCGTTGAGAAGGAAGCGCCCCTGCACGTTTCGAACATTGCCATTTTCAACAGCGAAACCAGCAAAGCAGATCGCGTTGGTTTCAAGGTTGAAGACGGTAAGAAAATCCGTGTATTCAAGTCGACCCAAAAGCCGGTTGACGCCTGAGTTAACGATTAGGTAACCATCATGGCCCGATTGAAAGATCAATACCGGAACGAAATCGCTCCCAAGCTCAAAGAGCAGCTGGGTCTGAATGCGATGGCGGTGCCGCGTATTAGCAAAATCACCCTGAATATGGGTTTGGGCGAAGCTGTTGGTGACAAGAAAGTCATCGAAGCAGCTGTCGCTGATATGGAAAAAATTGCCGGTCAGAAAGCGATCGTCACCTATGCACGCAAGTCAATCGCGGGTTTCAAAATCCGTGACGGCTGGCCGATTGGTGTGAAGGTCACTCTGCGTGGCGATCGTATGTACGAATTCCTGGATCGTCTGTTGTCGATCGCGCTGCCGCGCGTTCGTGACTTCCGTGGTCTGAATGCCAAAGCCTTCGACGGCCGTGGCAACTACAGCATGGGTGTTAAAGAGCAGATCATCTTCCCGGAAATCGATTACGACAAGATCGATGCCCTGCGCGGTATGGACATCACTCTGACCACCACTGCTCGTAACGATGATGAAGGCCGCGCTCTGCTGCGTGCTTTCAGCTTCCCGTTCCGTAACTGAGGGAGACTGATCCATGGCTAAGAAGAGCATGAAGAACCGTGAGCTGAAGCGTCAGCTGACGGTTGCCAAGTTCGCCGAGAAGCGCGCTGCGCTGAAGGCCGTCATCGCTAACCAGTCGCTGTCTCCGGAAGAGCGCTGGGAAGCCCAGATCGCCCTGCAGAAGCAGCCGCGTGACGCTAGCGCTAGCCGCCTGCGTAACCGCTGCCGTCTGACTGGCCGTCCGCACGGTGTATACCGTAAGTTCGGTCTGTCGCGCATCATGCTGCGTGAAGCAGCAATGCGTGGTGACGTGCCGGGTCTGGTTAAGGCCAGCTGGTAATGCGTTAACCGCTTCGGCGGTGACCGTATGCGAATCAAGCCCCTTTTGGGGCTTGATTCGTTTCTGGGGTATCCCTAGAATACCCGGCTCGCCCGGGTATGGGGTTAATCCGCCCGCTTGGGCGAAAGTCATGGCCGAAAGGTCTTTATTAGTTTTTGGAGCATTTAAGCCTATGAGTATGCAGGACCCGTTAGCAGACATGCTAACCCGCATCCGTAATGCCCAGTCGGCTGAGAAGAGCAGCGTAAGCCTGCCATCTTCCAAGCTTAAGGTGGCGGTTGCGTCTGTACTGAAGGAAGAAGGCTTTGTAGCCGATTTCCGTGTCGAAGGTGATGTGAAGCCAGTTCTCGTTGTAGAGCTGAAGTACTTCGAAGGTAAGCCGGTTATTGAAGAGCTGAAGCGCGTAAGCCGTCCTGGTCTGCGTAACTACCGCTCTGCCGATGCCCTGCCGAAAGTTCGTGGTGGCCTGGGCGTTTCCATCGTTTCCACCAACAAAGGCGTGATGACTGATCGCGCCGCACGCGCTGCCGGTGTTGGCGGTGAAGTGCTCTGCACCGTGTTCTAAGGGGGTGGAATAATGTCTCGCGTAGCGAAGAACCCCGTAAAGCTTCCGTCTGGCGTTGAAATTAAAATCGCTGGTCAGTTGCTGAGCGTGAAGGGTGCCAAGGGTGCACTCGAATTAAACCTGCACTCGTCCATCGAGATCGAGCAGGCTGATGGCGAAGTTCGCGTTAAGGCGCGCAACGGCGACCAGCTGGCTCGTGCGATGTCCGGTACTACCCGCGCACTGGTGAACAACATGGTTACTGGCGTAAGCCAGGGCTTTGAGCGCAAGCTGCAGCTGGTGGGTGTTGGTTACAAGGCTCAGGCCAAGGGTCAAGTATTGTCCCTGTCGCTGGGCTTCTCTCATCCGATCGACTATGAGCTTCCGGCAGGTATTACTGCTGAGACTCCCAGCCAGACCGACATCCTGATTAAGGGTATCGACAAGCAGCTGGTTGGTCAGGTGGCTGCTGAAATTCGCGATTTCCGTCGTCCAGAGCCGTACAAAGGCAAGGGCGTGCGTTATGCGGATGAAGTTGTCCGTCGTAAAGAAGCTAAGAAGAAGTAAGGTCTAAGCACATGGACAAGAAAGTATCCCGTCTGCGTCGCGCGGTTAAGGTTCGCCTTAAGCTGCGTGAGCTTGGAGCGGTGCGCCTGTGCGTGAACCGTTCTTCTCAACATATCTATGCCCAGGTGATTTCTGCTGACGGCGGCAAGGTGCTGGCTAGCGCCTCTACGCTGGATAAAGAACTGCGTCAGGGTTCTACCGGTAATGTCGAAGCCGCCCAGAAGGTAGGTGTACTGATTGCTGAGCGCGCGAAAGCCGCTGGCATCTCGCGCGTATCCTTCGACCGCTCGGGCTTCAAGTACCACGGTCGTGTGAAGGCTCTGGCCGACGCTGCCCGTGAAAACGGCCTGGAGTTCTAAGGGGTAGGTTATGGCTAATAACGAACAAAAGCGCGACGAAGGCTACATCGAGAAACTGATCGAAGTTAATCGTGTTGCCAAAACCGTAAAAGGTGGTCGTATTTTCGCTTTCACCGCCCTGACTGTGGTGGGTGATGGTAAAGGTCGTATCGGCTTCGGTCGTGGTAAGGCGCGTGAAGTGCCTGCTGCTATCCAGAAGGCGATGGAAGCTGCTCGCCGCAACATGATCCAGGTTGACCTGGATGGCACTACGCTGCAGTACCCGATCCGTGCTGCCCATGGCGCCTCTAAGGTGTACATGCAGCCGGCATCTGAAGGTACTGGTGTAATTGCTGGTGGTGCGATGCGTGCTGTGCTGGAAGTGGCTGGCGTACACAACGTACTGGCTAAGTGCTATGGCTCGACCAATCCGGTGAACGTGGTTCAGGCAACCTTCAATGGTCTGCGTGACATGCGCTCTCCTGAGTCGATCGCAGCCAAGCGTGGCAAGAGCGTCGAGGAGATCGTCTAACCATGGCTAATGCAAAGATCAAGGTCACTCTGTTTAAGAGTGTCATTGGCCGCATCAAGTCGCACCAGGCCTGTGTTAAAGGTCTGGGCCTGCGTCGCATCGGTCACACCGTTGAAGTTGAAGACACTCCGGCCACTCGTGGGATGATCAATAAGGTCTCCTACATGGTCCGTGTGGAGGGTTAATCGATGAAATTGAACGATCTGCGTTCCGCTCCTGGCGCGCGTCGCGAAAAGCACCGTCCCGGTCGTGGTATCGGTAGCGGTCTGGGTAAGACTGGTGGCCGTGGTCACAAAGGTCTGACCTCTCGCTCCGGCGGTAAGGTTGCTCCGGGCTTCGAAGGCGGCCAGCAGCCGCTGCACCGTCGCCTGCCTAAGTTCGGTTTCGTATCTCTGCAGGCTTTAGTGACTGCTGAAGTACGTACTTCTGAACTGGCCAAGGTTGGCGCTGACGTGATCACCCTGGAAGCGCTGAAGGCAGCCAATGTGCTGACCAACAACATTCAGCGTGCCAAGGTTGTCCTGTCTGGCGACGTGACCAAGGCGGTCACTCTGAAGGGCCTGCGTGCCACTAAGGGTGCTCGTGCGGCTATTGAAGCAGCTGGCGGAAAAATCGAGGAATAAATGGCTAAGCAAGGCGCTCTCTCGGCACTCAGTGGTGGCGGTATGACCGAGCTTTTCGCTCGTCTGCGATTCCTGCTCCTGGCGATTGTTGTTTACCGAATCGGGGCGCATATCCCCGTGCCGGGCATCAATCCGGATCAGTTGGCTGCTCTGTTTCGCCAGAACGAGGGTACCATCCTTAGTCTATTCAACATGTTCTCTGGCGGCGCGCTAGAGCGGATGAGTATTTTTGCCTTGGGGATCATGCCGTACATTTCGGCGTCGATCATCATGCAGCTGCTCACCGCTGTTAGCCCGCAGCTGGAGGCGTTGAAGAAAGAAGGTGAGGCTGGTCGTCGTAAGATCAGTCAGTACACCCGTTATGGCACTTTGGGTCTTGCATTGGTTCAGGCGTTCGGCATGTCCGTTGGTCTGGCTAGTCAGGGCGTGGCCTTCTCAACTGACTTCAGCTTCTACTTTGTGGCGATCACAACCTTTGTGACTGGCGCAATGTTCATGATGTGGTTGGGTGAGCAGATCACCGAGCGCGGTATTGGTAACGGCATTTCGATGCTGATTTTTGCCGGTATTGTTGCAGGCTTGCCGTCTGCTCTTGGGCAGTCGATCGAGTCGGCGCGTCAGGGTGACATTAATATTTTTGCTCTGTTGGTAGTAGGGTTGGTGGCTATCGCGATTGTGGGCTTTGTGGTCTTCATGGAGCGTGGTCAGCGTCGTATCACTGTGAATTACGCCAAGCGTCAGCAAGGTCGTAAGGTGTTCGCCGCACAAACCAGTCATCTGCCGCTGAAGGTGAACATGGCGGGTGTTATCCCGGCTATTTTCGCCAGCAGCTTGCTGCTGTTCCCGGCTTCGCTGGGTCAGTGGTTTGGTCAGGGTGAGGGTATGGGGTGGTTGCAAGATATTTCCCAGGCCATTGCGCCGGGGCAGCCGTTGAACATTTTGCTGTTTAGTGCGGGGATTATTTTCTTCTGCTTCTTCTATACAGCCTTGATGTTCAACCCGAAGGAAGTGGCTGAAAACCTGAAGAAGTCTGGTGCGTTTATTCCGGGTATCCGCCCGGGTGAGCAGTCTGCCAAGTACATCGACGGTGTTCTGACGCGACTGACTTTGGTCGGTGCCCTGTACATGACGGGTGTGTGCTTGCTGCCAGAGTTTCTGATTGTCTCGGCAAACGTGCCTTTCTATCTGGGTGGTACTTCGCTGCTGATCGTGGTGGTGGTTGTGATGGACTTTATGTCTCAAGTACAATCGCACCTCGTTTCGCACCAGTACGAATCCATTTTAAAGAAATCTAACCTCAAGGGTTACGGCGCTGGCATGCGCTGATAACGCCTTCTGGTTGAGGAGTTGATCGTGAAAGTTCGTGCTTCGGTCAAGAAAATGTGCCGTAACTGCAAGGTGATCCGTCGTAACGGCACCGTGCGCGTTATTTGCAGCACTGAGCCGCGTCACAAGCAGCGCCAAGGCTGATTGTTCGCGTGTTAAATAGCCCGGCAGCTAGTGTGCTGCCGGGTTGAATTTTTGTTTTTACAGCGTTAAGATCCCGCGCCCTTTTCCTTGGCTTTTGGGTCTGGGATTGCTGTCACTTGGAGTTAACTGAATGGCCCGTATTGCTGGCGTCAACATTCCAGATAACAAACATACTGTTATCTCGTTGACCTACATTTTCGGCGTTGGTCGTCCGACTGCCTACAACATCTGTGCTGCTGCTGGTATTGACCCGGTTGCTAAGATCAAAGATCTCACAGAAGAACAGATTGATGTTCTGCGTGGCGAAGTCGGCAAGCTGATCACTGAAGGTGATCTGCGTCGTGAGACCAACATGAATATCAAGCGTCTGATGGATCTGGGCTGCTACCGTGGTCTGCGTCATCGTCGCGGCCTTCCGGTGCGTGGTCAGCGTACTAAGACCAATGCTCGCACCCGTAAGGGCCCGCGTAAGCCGATCCGCAAGTAATTGCATTTGCTGAAACAGGAATACTGAGATGGCAAAGCCCGCAGCTCGTCCTCGTAAGAAAATTAAAAAGACGGTAGTGGATGGCATCGCCCATATCCACGCCTCATTCAACAACACCATCGTAACCATCACTGACCGTCAGGGTAACGCCCTGTCTTGGGCTACCTCAGGTGGCTCCGGTTTCCGTGGTTCGCGTAAGAGCACGCCGTTTGCTGCTCAGGTTGCCGCAGAGCGCGCCGGTCAGGCCGCTTTGGAATACGGTCTGAAGAACCTGGACGTAAACGTCAAAGGCCCGGGTCCGGGTCGTGAGTCCGCTGTGCGTGCACTGAACGCCTGTGGTTATAAGATTGCCAGCATCACCGATGTGACGCCGATCCCGCACAACGGGTGCCGTCCTTCGAAGAAGCGCCGCGTGTAAACAGGAGACAGTTAGATGGCTCGTTATATTGGTCCTAAGTGCAAACTGTCCCGTCGTGAAGGTACTGATCTCTTCCTGAAGAGTGGTGCCCGCGCGCTGGAGTCAAAGTGCAACATTGAAACCGCTCCTGGCCAGCATGGTCAGCGTCGCGGCCGCCAGTCTGAATACGGCACCCAGCTGCGTGAAAAGCAGAAAGTGCGTCGTATCTACGGTGTGCTGGAGCGTCAGTTCGGTAACTACTACAAAGAAGCTGCTCGCCGTAAGGGCGCCACTGGCGAAAACCTGCTGCAGCTGCTGGAGTGCCGTCTGGATAACGTGGTTTACCGCATGGGTTTCGGCGCTACTCGCTCTGAAGCACGTCAGCTGGTTTCCCACAAGGCTATCCAGGTGAATGGCCAGACCGTGAACATCCCGTCTTACCAAGTGAAAGCTGGTGACGTGGTTGCTGTTCGCGAGAAGTCCAAGAACCAACTGCGCATCGTGCAAGCGCTGGAGCTGTGTGCTCAGCGTGGTCGCGTCGAGTGGGTTGAAGTCGATGCTGATAAGAAGTCCGGCACTTTCAAAAGTGTTCCGGTTCGCAGCGACCTGTCCGCTGACATCAACGAAAACCTGATCGTCGAGCTCTACTCTAAGTAAGAGCTAACCAAAGGTGCCTTCATGCAGAGTTCGGTAAACGAGTTCCTGACCCCCCGTCATATTGACGTACAAGAGGTCAGTGCAACCCGCGCCAAGATCACCCTCGAGCCTCTCGAGCGTGGTTTTGGACACACCCTGGGTAACGCACTGCGCCGCATTCTTCTGTCTTCTATGCCCGGCTGTGCCGTGGTTGAGGCAGAAATCGACGGCGTGCTGCACGAATACAGCACCCTTGAGGGCGTACAGGAGGATGTCATCGAGATCCTGCTGAACCTCAAAGGGCTGGCCATTAAGCTGCACGGTCGCGATGAAGTGACCCTGTCCCTGACTAAAAAGGGCGCGGGCGCTGTGACCGCAGCAGACATCCAGTTGGATCACGATGTTGAGATCGTTAACCCCGATCACGTCATTGCCAACTTGGCTGCCAATGGCTCGCTGAACATGAAATTGACTGTTGCTCGTGGCCGTGGCTACGAGCCGGCTGACGCTCGTCAAACTGACGAAGACGAAAGCCGCAGCATTGGTCGTCTGCAATTAGACGCCTCCTTCAGCCCTGTGCGCCGTGTTGCGTACGTGGTTGAGAGTGCGCGTGTTGAGCAGCGTACTAACCTGGACAAGCTGGTTCTGGATCTGGAGACCAACGGTACTCTGGACCCGGAAGAGGCCATCCGTCGCGCCGCGACCATTCTGCAGCAGCAGCTGGCAGCCTTCGTTGATCTGAAGGGTGACATTGCTCCGGTAGAAGAGGAAGCCGAAGACGAGATCGACCCGATCCTGCTACGTCCGGTTGATGACCTTGAGCTGACCGTTCGTTCGGCTAACTGCTTGAAGGCTGAAAACATCTACTACATTGGCGACCTGATTCAGCGCACCGAAGTCGAGCTGTTGAAGACCCCGAACCTAGGCAAGAAGTCTCTGACTGAGATCAAAGACGTTCTGGCCTCGCGTGGTCTGTCGCTCGGCATGCGCCTGGACAACTGGCCGCCGTCTAGTCTGAAGAAAGACGATAAGGCCACGGCCTGATCGTCCTTTATAACCGAACGAGATGTTCGGTGAGGAAATGAACCATGCGTCATCGTAAAAGTGGTCGTCATCTGAGCCGTACCAGCGCGCACCGCAAAGCTATGTTCCAGAACATGGCCGTGTCGCTGTTCGAGCATGAGCTGATCAAAACCACCCTGCCGAAAGCCAAAGAACTGCGCCGCGTTGCCGAGCCGCTGATCACTCTGGCCAAGGTTGACTCTGTAGCTAACCGTCGTCTGGCTTTCGACCGTACCCGCTCTAAGGAAGCGGTTGGTAAGCTGTTCAACGATCTGGGCAAGCGTTACGCTGGCCGCCCGGGTGGCTACGTGCGTATCCTGAAGTGCGGTTTCCGTCCTGGCGACAAAGCACCGATGGCTTACGTAGAGCTGGTTGACCGTCCGGTCGCTGGCTCGGTAGAAGCTGCTGCCGAATAAGCATTAAGTCTCGACTTGATGTTCACCAAACCCCGGTCTTGTGCCGGGGTTTGGCGTTTCTGCGTTCAGCTTTTTGCTGGCTTGGCGTAACCTTGGGGCACTGATTTGCTGTCGAGGATGTTATGGCCGATGCCAAGCCTGCGTTAATTCGCGAAACCTTCCCTGTCGGGCCGTTGCAGTGCAACTGCACCATCATTGGTGATCCGGTCACCAAGAAAGCCATCGTGATTGATCCCGGTGGCGATCACGAATTGATCTTGGCGCGTTTGGATGCGCTAGGGCTCAAGGTGGTCAGCATCATTCATACTCACGCGCATCTCGATCACTTTCTTGCCTCTGGGCAGATGAAAGAGAAGACCGGCGCCACCTTGCATTTGCATAAAGAAGACCAGTTCCTTTGGGATGCGCTGGAAGTGCAGTGCCGCATGTTTGGTGTGCCATATACCCCGGTGCCAGCACCGGATCAGTGGTTGAGCGATGATCAGGCCTTAGACTGCGGTTGCGGTGTGGCGCTGCACACGCCCGGACATACGCCTGGCTCGATGAGCTTCTGGTTTCCAGAGGCCAAGCTGTTAATCGCTGGCGATACGTTATTCCGCCGCAGTATTGGTCGTACCGACTTGTGGGGTGGTGATTTCCCGACGATCGAGAAGTCGATCAAAACCCGCCTCTACACCTTGGATGAGGACGCCACTGTGGTCACCGGCCATGGCCCAGACACCAATCTGGGCGATGAGATGCGTGAGAACCCGTTTGTCAGCCTGTGATCGCGTGCTCAGCCAGCAGCTGTGCAAGGAACTCCTGCGCGACTAGGCTTTCTAACAGCGGCGGATGTTCCGCCACAGTGTTAAGGAAATGTTATGTACCAGACTCGTAACCTGATTGCCCTGAGCTGCGCCGCGCTGTTAGTGGCCGGTTGTGCTACCAACCCGCAAACCGGTGAACGTGAAGCCGGCAAGACCGCAACCTATGGCGGCCTAGGCGCATTGGCGGGGGCTGCTGTTGGTGCGCTGGCGAATAAAGACGATCGCGGTAAAGGTGCCTTGATTGGCGCTGCAATCGGCGGCGCGGCCGGTGCTGGCTACGGCTACTACGTGGATAAGCAAGAAGCGCAACTGCGCCAGTCGATGCAAGGCACTGGCGTTGATGTACAGCGTCAAGGCGATCAGTTGAGCTTGGTGATGCCGGGTAATATCACCTTTGCTACTAACTCGGCCGATATCAGCGGCGGTTTTTACACCACGCTGAATAACGTGGCTAATTCGCTGCGCCAGTACGACAAAAGCATTATCGAAGTGACGGGGCATACCGATAGCGTTGGTAGCTACCAATACAACATGGATTTGTCCCAGCGTCGTGCACAAAGCGTGGTCAATTATCTGGCCAGCCAGGGCGTGGCGTATAACCGTTTGACCGCCCGTGGCGTTGGCCCTAGTCAGCCGATTGCGGATAACAACAGCGATGCCGGTCGGGCGCAAAACCGCCGTGTCGAGATCAAGCTAGCTCCGCTTCCGGGCGCGCAGTACTAAACGCCGCCTGTATTGACGATGTTTTGCAAAGGCGCAGCTTAGGCTGCGCTTTTTGCTATTGGTTAGATCAATATTTTTCTCTGCTTTGAATTGGCTGTAGTTATCGGGGCGCATTCAGCCGGTGGTCGATGCTTGTCATGCCACTACAGGCAGCCAACACTGGGTTTTTTAACCCTGTGTCGGAGACCCTCTCATGATCGACCTCAAAGACCGTGTTGTAATCGTTACCGGGGCTGGTGGCGGCCTAGGCCGTGCGCATGCGCTGCTGTTTGCCCAGCATGGCGCTAAGGTGGTGGTGAATGACTTGGGTGGCACCACACAGGGCGAGGGTGCCAGCAGCGCCGCCGCCGATAAAGTAGTGGCTGAGATTCAAGCCGCTGGCGGCACCGCGGTGGCCAACTACAACTCGGTGACTGACGGCGATGCCATCGTCAAGACCGCCGTTGACGCTTTTGGCCGCGTCGATGTGGTGGTGAATAACGCCGGCATTTTGCGCGACACCACCTTCCACAAGATGACCGATGCCGACTGGGATTTGGTTTACAAGGTGCACGTGGAAGGCGCTTACAAGGTGACCCGCGCCGCTTGGCCGCTGATGCGCGAACAAGGTTTTGGCCGGGTGATTTTCACCGCGTCAACGTCCGGCATCTATGGCAACTTTGGCCAGAGCAACTACGGCATGGCCAAGCTTGGCCTGTACGGCCTGACCCGCACCTTGGCCATCGAAGGCGCCAAGTTCAATATCAAGGTCAACGCCATCGCCCCGACCGGCGGCACGCGGATGACCGAAGGGCTGATCCCGCCGCAACTGTTTGAAGCCCTCAAGCCTGAGCTGGTTAGCCCACTGGTGGTGTACCTCGGTAGTCCTGCCTGTGAAGACTCTTCTGGCCTGTATGAAGTCGGTGGCGGCTGGGTAGGGCGCACCCGTTGGGAGCAGAGCCAAGGCGCTTGCTTCAACCCGCAAGGTTTTAGCGTGGAAGAACTGGCCGCGCAGTGGGGCGCGATTAATGACTTCAGCGGCGCCACTCACCCGAAAGACAACATGGAAGCCATCGGCAAACTGGTCGCCCACCTGCAAAAGCAGGCCTGAGTCGCCACAGGCGCGGCTGTCTGCGCCATAACGCTTGCTGACATCTGCCAATCAAGCCACCGTGAGCCTTCACGGTGGCTTTTTTAATGGGAGTTACCTTTTTCATGGGGGTTACCATGGCCTTGGTGGATGTCACGCAGCACGCAGCGGTGCTGCAAATTACCCTTAATCGACCAGAAGTGCGCAACGCGGTAGATCGTCCTACCGCACAGGCTTTGTTAGCCGTGTTGGAGGATTTTGCCGCGGACGACAGTCTGCGCGTGGCGGTGCTGCATGGTGCCGGCAATACCTTCTGCGCCGGGGCAGACCTTGCGGCGGTGGCCGAGGGTGGCGAGCGGCGCAATCGTCTCGCTTGGCCCGGCGAAGCGCCGCTCGGGCCCAGCCGCTTGCAGCTCAGTAAGCCGTTAATTGCCGCCATTGAAGGCCACGCGGTGGCCGGTGGTTTGGAGCTTGCCTTGCTGGCCGACCTGCGCGTGATGGCCAGCGATGCCACGCTCGGGGTGTTTTGCCGGCGTTTTGGCGTGCCCTTGATTGATGGCGGCAGCGTGCGCTTACCGCGCTTAATTGGTCAAAGCCGCGCGCTGGATTTAATCCTCACCGGGCGCGCCGTGGCTGCCGACGAGGCGCTGCAGATGGGCTTGGTTAATCGCACCTGTGCGCCGGGCGAGGCGCTGGCTCATGCATTGGTATTGGCTGAGCAGCTGGCCGCTTTTCCGCAGCGCTGCCTGCTCGCCGATCGAGCCAGTGTGTATGCGCAGTGGGATTTACCGTTAGAAGACGCGTTAGCCCAAGAATTTGCTGGTGGTGTGGCGGTCATTGACAGCGGCGAAAGCCAAGCCGGCGCGCAGCGCTTTGCCGCAGGCTTTGGGCGTCATGGACGGTTCACCGATAAGGCGTAGCTTTGTGGCGTAGTTCACAGAACCTAGGGATGGTTGCCATGCGCCGGCCAGCCTGTCATGGTGCACAAAACAACAAGAAAGGAGTCCTGCCATGCGCCGTTTCCGCCCTGTACTGCTTGGCTGTGCTTTGAGCTTAGCGCTACCCAGCGCCTTTGCCGATCAAGCGTTACTGGAGTCGCTGCAGCGTGAGCGCCTAACCGCTTACCGCTTGATGACGCAGTTCCATCGCATGACCTTGGAAGAAGGCTCGCCCAGCTCTAAAGCCGCGATGCAGAAAGCCTCGGCCGAGTTTACCGAGAACACCAAAAGCCTCGTCGCCCTGGCCAATGCGCAAGGGCAAAACGATTGGTCCGCGCAGCTGCAACAACTGGCGCCGCGCTTTCAGCAGTTGGCTGAAGCCAATCGGATTGCCGAAGATGGCTACCTCGATTTTCACACCATCAATGACTTAGCCATCAGCGGCCATGAACTGATTGCCCACCTCGAGGCGCAGCAGGTGACTCAAGCCGGCCAGCCCGATAGCCACGTTGACCCCTTGCTTGAGCAAGCCGTGCTGATGCAGCGCATCACCGCAGAATATGTGCGCTCGTCGGCGGCAGTGGATGGCGGCTCGTCCATCTATGACTCGGCACAAGACTTAGAAAAGGCTGTCGATCAGCTGGCCTCGGCCTTCTCGCAAGACCTGATCAAGCTGGATAACCAATTCAGTGACTCGGCCGAAGTCAGCCAACGCCTAGACAGCGTGGAAGTGACCTGGCGCTTTATCGAAAAACCACTGATGAACTACCGCGAAAAAGCCGTGCCGCTGCTGGTCAATCGTTATAACGAGCGCATTGTTGGCCTGTTGGCTAAATAAGCGTGACGCCTTCCTGACTGCAAACGCCGCGTGTGCTGCACCGGCTTGCCTATACTGCTGATAACGTCGAGCCGATGGGTTAGTTATTCGACCTTATCAGTAGCAAGGGGGCGCCATGTTCAAGCAGATGGAAGCCGCACGGCTAGAAAGCCTGCATATCGCGCAGGATGAAAAAACCGGCCTGCGCGGCATTATTGCCATTCACAGCACCCGCCGTGGCCCGGCCCTCGGCGGTTGCCGTTTTCTCAGTTATCCCAACGAGCAGGCGGCCCTGCAGGATGCCATTCGTCTAGCGCAAGGCATGAGCTACAAAGCCGCACTGGCCGGGCTTGAGCTGGGTGGCGGCAAGTCGGTGATTTTGCGCCCCGCGCATGTCGACGACCGCGCGGCCTTGTTTGAAGCCTTTGGCCGTTTTATCGATAGCCTCGATGGCCGCTACATCACCGCCATGGACAGCGGCACTAGCTCCGAAGACATGGACTGCATTGCCCAATACACCCAACACGTGACCTCCACCACCCGCGCCGGCGACCCTTCGCCGCACACCGCGCTGGGCGTGTTTGCCGGTTTGCGTGCCACCGCCGCCGCGCGCTTTGGTAGCGATGACTTAGACGGCCTGCGCGTGGCCATTCAAGGCCTTGGGCATGTCGGTTACGCCTTGGCCGAGCATCTGCAAGCCGCCGGCGCTGAGTTGTTCGTCAGCGATATCGACGCCGGCAAAGTGCAGTTAGCGGTTGAGCAACTGGGCGCCCGCGCGGTGGCCTCGGAAGCCTTGTTAAGCACCCCGTGCGACATCCTCGCGCCGTGCGGCTTGGGCGGTGTGCTGGATCGCAGCACCGTCGCTAAGTTGCGCTGCGGCGCCATTGCCGGTGCTGCGAATAACCAGTTGGCTAACCCTGAAATGGGCGATGAGCTGGATGCGCGCGGCATTCTTTATGCGCCGGATTACGTCATCAATGCCGGTGGTCTGATCTATGTGGCGCTCACTCATCAAGGCCGTAATAGTGGTGAGATCACCGCGCAGCTGAGCCATATCAGCCAGCGCCTGACAGAAATTTACGCCGAAGCTCAAGCCCATAAACGCTCACCCGCGCGCGTGGCCGACAGCTTGGCGGAACGCTTGGTTTTTGCCGACTAGTCTTACCCAGACGCGTCTGCATGCTGTACCCGCGCCATCACCCTTGGCGCGGCTCGCGTAACCGGCACGTATCCCGTGCTCGTTGCGTTAACGCCTTCGCCACAAGCGAGGGAACAGTCACCGCGCCACCCTGGCGCTGGAGGAGCCACCATGCCGTTAACAATAAAGGTCCCGTATACCCGTTATTTAGCCCCCGACGGTCAGCTGCAAAGCAGCCTGCCGGCCTGGGCCGACGACCCCGATTTACTCTGCCGGCTGTACAAGCAAATGCGCCTCACGCGCTTGTTTGACCAGAAGGCCATTGCCCTGCAGCGCACCGGCCGCATCGGCACCTACGCCTCGACCCTCGGCCAAGAGGCCATCGGCGTGGTGATTGGCGAGCTGATGCACGGCGACGATGTGCTGGTGCCGTATTACCGCGACACCGCCGCGCAGCTGCGTCGTGGGGTGAAGATGGAAGAAATCCTCTTATATTGGGGCGGCGACGAGCGCGGTTGCGCCTTTGTTGACCCCGCCGTGGCGCAAGACTTCCCGCCCTGCGTGCCGATTGCTACCCAAGCGCTGCATGCCTGTGGCGTGGCCAGCGCCTTCAAAATTCGCGGCGAGCATCGCGTGGCGGTGACTACCTGTGGCGATGGCGCCACCAGCAAGGGCGACTTTTTAGAGGCGCTGAATGTGGCTGGCGCTTGGCAGCTGCCGGTGGTGTTTGTGGTCAACAACAACCAGTGGGCCATCTCGGTGCCGCGCAAACTGCAATGCGCCGCACCCACGCTGGCGCAGAAGGCCGCAGGCGCGGGCATCGCTGGTGAGCAAGTGGATGGCAACGATGTGTTTGCCGTCTACGACCGCCTGCAAGAGGCGCTAGAACGTGCTCGGCGTGGCAAAGGTCCGACCCTGCTGGAGTGCATGAGCTATCGCCTGAGCGACCACACCACCGCCGACGATGCCAGCCGCTATCGCGGTGAAGACGAAGTGAAACAAGCCTGGGCCGAAGAGCCGCTCAAGCGTTTGCAGAACTTCCTCGTTGAGCACCGCCTGTGGGACGAACAGCGCGAGCAAGACTGGCTGGCCGAGGCGCAAAAGCGCGTGCAGGCCGCCGTCGAAGCATACGAAACCAGCGTGCCGCAACAACCCGGCGATGCCTTGGATTACGTCTATGCCCAGTGGCCCGCCGCCAAGGCAGACCAGCGGGCGATGTGGCTAGAGCGCGTTAGTCGCGGCAACGGGGAGGGCTGAGTCATGGGCGAGAAATACAGCAAAGTCACCCTCTTGGAAGCGGTTAACTTGGCGATGAAACGCGCTATGCGCGAAGACGACAACGTCATCGTGCTCGGTGAAGACGTCGGCGCCAACGGCGGCGTGTTCCGCGCCACCTTGGGCCTGCGTGAAGAGTTCGGCTTTAAGCGCGTGCTCGATACCCCGCTGGCGGAAACCATGATCGGCGGCCTCAGCGTCGGCATGGCCGCACAAGGCTTAAAGCCGGTGGCGGAGATTCAGTTCTTAGGCTTTATCTACGCCGCCATGGAACACCTGGTCAGCCACGCCGCGCGCTTGCGTAACCGCACCCGTGGCCGCCTGAGCTGCCCTATGGTGATCCGCTCGCCGATGGGTGCCGGCATCCGCGCGCCGGAGCACCATGGCGAGGCGGTGGAGGCCATGTTTGCGCATATCCCCGGTGTGCGCGTGGTGATTCCTTCCTCACCAGCGCGGGCTTATGGCTTGCTGCTGGCGGCGATTGATGACCCCGATCCGGTGATTTTCCTCGAGCCCACGCGGCTCTATCGGATGAACCCACAACCCCTAGAGGACCACGGCCAGCGCCTACCGCTGGATACCTGCTTCACCCTACGTGAAGGCAGCGATTTAACCCTGATCAGCTGGGGCGCCTCGGTACACGAAAGCCTGCAAGCCGCCGCGCAGCTGGAGGAACACGGCGTCAGCGTCGAGGTGATCGACGTCGCCTGTGTCAGCCCCATCGACATGGACACCCTCGAAGCCTCGGTGCGCAAAACCGGGCGCTGCGTGATCGTCCACGAGGCACCGCGTTCGTGCGCGGTCGGTGCGGAAATCGCCACTAGCTTGTACGAGCGCCTGTGGCTCGACTTGCAGGCGCCGATCCAGCGCGTCACCGCGCCGGATATTCCGCCGCCGTTGTTCCGCATGGAGCAGCACTACCTGCCGCAAGTGGCGGACATTCTGCAAGCCTGTGACGACGCACTTAATTACGCCTAAGGGGGGCCGCGATGAAAACATTTAAATTGCCCGACTTGGGCGAAGGGTTACAAGAAGCCGAGATCGTTGAATGGCACGTTAGCGCTGGCGAAACCGTGAAAGCGGACCAGCTGATTGTCTCGGTGGAAACCGCCAAAGCCATCGTCGAAATTCCCTCGCCATGCGATGGGGTGATCGGCAAATGCCACGGTGGCGAAGGCGACATCCTGCATGTGGGGGAAACCTTAGTCACCTTCGAAGGCGGCGAAGACGACGCCGGCACTGTGGTGGGCCGGCTGGATGCCGGCGGCGCAGCCGGCAGCAGCGACACTTTCTTTGTTGGCGCGGCGCCGTCGAGCTTGGAGCACCAAGCGCCGAAAGCCTCACCGGCGGTGCGTCAGCTGGCAAGACGACTGGATGTGGACTTGGCGCAGCTCAGCGGTAGCGGCCCGGAAGGGCTGATTACCCGCCAAGATGTCGAGGCTGCTGCCGAGCAAAGCTTGGCCAAATTTGGCGGCGAACGCTTACGTGGCGTGCGCCGCACTATGGCCAAAAACATGGCCCGCGCGCATGCCGAAGTGGTGCCAGTGGTGATTGTTGAAGACGCCGACTTGCATCAGTGGGGCGAAGCCCGCGACCCGATGATTCGCCTTGCGCAAGCCATTGGCGTAGCCTGCCAAGCCGAGCCGCTGCTAAACAGCTGGTTCGACGGTAAAGGGCCGTCGCTCAAAGAGCACGCGCATGTCGACCTAGGCATTGCCGTGGACACGCCTGACGGCTTGTTTGTACCGGTGCTGCGCAACATCACTGCACGCAGTGGGGATGAGCTACGCGAAGGCTTAGGCAACTTGCGCGCGGCGGTGAAAGCGCGCTCGATTCCACCGCATGAGCTGCTCGGCGCCACGATTACCTTGTCGAACTTCGGCACCTTGTTCGGGCGCTACGCCAACCCCGTGGTGGTGCCGCCGCAGGTGTGCATCATCGGCGCCGGCGGCATTCGCCAAGAGCCCGTGGCGGTCAATGGCAAGGTCGAGGTGCACCCGATTTTGCCGCTGTCGCTAACCTTCGACCATCGCGCTGTCACCGGCGGCGAGGCAGCGCGTTTTCTTAAAGCGCTGATTCTCGCCCTACAAGCGCCGGAGGCTTGATACCCGGCAGCACTCAAAAGGCTGCACAGTGCGCTGGCATCCGCTTGCCGCGCTGTGCAGTTTTTGCGCACTGTTGTTACCGCAGGTGGCTAAACAGCGCCGCATTGCCAAACTGTCAAAGCGCAGGTTGCCTAGTTTAGAGGCGTGCACGGAACTTTGGCGCGGCTCTTGTATCCAAAAGCAGACCCACGCGCACCATGGATGCCGCGCAGTCACTTTTGTTTGCGGAGTCTTCTAATGCGTACCTTTCTTGCTGGTGTTCTTTCACTCGCTCTCGCTAGCCCTGTGGCGTTGGCCAGCGACCAATCGCTGCAACTGTCGCGGGTAAAACTGCCCGAGGCCAAGACGGCAGCCGCCACTGTGGCTAAAAAGCACGATGCTAAGCGTGCTGATCCGGGCTTGTTCTTGGTGCAAATGATGGCGTTTTTGGCGGCTAGCCAAGGGCAGGTGGCGCCGGGTGCCGCGCCGGATACGGCGAATGCTACGCAGTGATTGAGTTTTTTTCAGCTAGTCGTCGGTGTGGCTCCGAAGCTTGCCAGAGGTCGTCATTGACGATGCTTTCTAGTCAGGCTGATTATTGGCGTTGACGTTACGTTTTTGATTTCGCCTCCCGGCGACCTTCTTTTCTTTGGCGCAAAGAAAAGAAGGCAAAAGAAACATGCCCCCGCCATTGGCTCGGCTGCGCCGAGTACCCTCGCTCCAGGCTTCTTCCAGAGGCCCAGCCCGAAGGGCCATCCATGGCCCATCGGGCTTTGCGCGGCATCCCTGCCGCTTAACCTCTTGCAGAAACCTTCCACTCGGCCTGCTGAAGGGGGCGTTGGTGCAGGTCGATGGTTTGGTGGTTTCAATGTGTGAGCTCTTGCTGAGCCGGCGTATTTCTATTGTTGATGTTTGGCAAACGCATTTCGTGCGAAGGCGACAACCCCTTGGTGTTCGGCTGAGCAGAGAGTTTGCGCAGCGGGGCGCGAGACAGGGATGTCGAGCGAGTGGCGATGGGCCAGGATGGCCCTTCGCCGCGACCCGTGGAGCAGGCCCGGCGCGAAGGGAGTTTGGCCGTAGGCCAAACCCGGACACAGGGTGCCCTTCTTCTTTGGTTACTTTCTTCTTGGGCACGCAAGAAGAAAGTGACGCGCCGGGAAGGCGCAATGAGAGGCTTCCGCTAACTCCGAAAGTTATCTCTGTAGCTCAAGGCTCGTTTCGGTCAGCGCGAGGGTGGCTTGGTTTGAGGGGCCTCCGGCAGGCCTTGCAGCCTGCTTGCCGGGTTACGCCGTTGGCTAACCCGGCCTACGGGATTGGCAGAACGCGGTGAGCGGGCTAAATCATCCGTGGGTCAAGCGCTGCGACGGGCTCACGCACTGCCGACCCGGTTGGGTCTGGCACTAGCGCATAGATCATGCCCTTGAGCTGACCTTGCTCTACCCAGGCGCGGATCAGCCCGGTGCGTTGCTGGCCTTGGGCATCAAGCACGTAATCGCCAGCGCGCTCTTCGTAATAGCTGCCTTCTTCAAGAAAGGGGGTGAGGGTCAGTAAGACTTCCCAGTCCATTTGCTCGTCATCGTCTGAGGCAAACTCAAAGCTCAGCCATTCATCCTGCGGGGCTGCGGCGTACCAATGGTAGTCGCTTAGGCAGTCGCACACGTTGTGCGCCAAGCTGAAGTCTTCATCGGGCTGGTAATCCAGCGCCTGCAACACGGCCGCCAGCTGGCGGCGGTGAATGCGCAGGCTCGAACGCAGGGCAGCACTCATACACTCGGCCACTCGGGTTTAATTTTAAAGGCGCTCCATAAGGCAGACTTTTTCAGCTTGCAGTCGGGGCTCCAAGGGTCAGTCACCACCACCTCACCGGCTTTTACCTCATTCCACAGCAGCTTGACCGGCTGTACAAACTCACGCGTGTCGAGCATTTGCACAACTTTGCGCACAAGGGGCGCGCGCGGGTCGTCTGCGGCGTGCACATCGAAGAAATGCTGAAAGCGGTAGAATGCCTTGATGAATAACTCAACAACTCTAGGTGAGCGAGCAGCTTGATCAAAACGTGGCAAATCGCAACCACACTGGGCATACCAAAATTCCAGAGGGTAATCGTATTGGTAAAGCATATCGCTGGCGCACGGCCCTAAGGGCAACTCAAGGGTCAACCATTGCGACCACTCCCAGACATCGCGAAAGCCGTGCTGCGGTATCTGCGCCGGCAAGCGCTTTGGCAAGTTAATGACTTGCTGCTGCGGGTCGGTAAACAATAAGCGAAATAGCCGCTCACTATGCCCCGTAATATGCGCTTTAATTGTAATGAAACCGTCATCACCTACGGAAAAATTTGCCAGCAGATGCGGTAAAGCCTTCGCCACCGTTTCATAACGAAACCTATGCCCCCCTCCGCCGGCCGCCTGAATCATCCCTATGCTGATGAGCTGTTGAAAGCCCGTTTCAATGTCGCGTGGTTGCACATGCCGCAAGCGAATATATGCATCGCGCAAGGGGGCTAATACCGCCGGGTCTTGGCTGGGGTGCAAATAGAGAAACAGCATTAAGTCTAAATGCCGCTCATAGTTATCCCAGCCACTGAGCTTATCCCAATCAGGCAAGGTGCCTTTAAAAAAATAGCGCTTAATAACACCAACAGCCTTCTTGCTTTTGTTCAGCTCAAACAAAAGTATTTCTATTTCAGGCCACTGTGCTTCCCGTGCGGCCAGCCAAGCTGGGTCTTTGGGTTGCCAGTAGCTGGTGTCGAAGTTGGCAAGATTGGTCACGTGCATCACTCCCTGATGGTGTGGGGTTCGGTTTTTTTTGTGGTGGTTGGGTATTTGCTGTGATGAGGCAGGGCAGGCCTTGCAGCCTGCTTGCCGGGTTACGCCGTGGGCTAACCCGGCCTACGTTAGCCGGTTTTGGCGGTGGGCTGGGTGATCAATCAATGCCCAATTTCTTTAAGCGATAGCGCATCGAGCGGAAGGTCAGGCCAAGGCGCTGCGCGGCGGCGGTGCGGTTCCAGCGGGTTTCTTCCAGCGCTTGCATGATGGCGCGGCGTTCGATGTCTTCGAGGTAGTCCTCAAGGTTATCCACTTGGCCCAAGGTCGGCATGCCTTCGCTGATGGCGCCGGGGGCGTCGGCGAAGTGCAGGTCGCGGGCTTCGATGATGTCGTCTTCACACAGGGTGAAGGCGCGTTCGAGCAGGTTCTCTAGCTCGCGCACGTTGCCGGGGAAGCGGTAGTTGAGCAGCTTGCCTTGCGCGTCTTGGCTTAGCGACACCGGCGGCAGGTCGAGGTCTTGGCCTAAGCGGTTGAGGATGTGCTCGGCCAGTAGCGGTACGTCTTCGCGGCGTTCGCGCAGCGGCGGTACTTTCAGCTCGATGACGTTTAAGCGGTAGTAAAGATCTTGGCGGAAGTGGTTGGCCGCTACTTCGCCGGCGAGGTCTTTGTGGGTGGCGCTTAGGATGCGCACATCGACGGCGATTTCTTGCTGGCCGCCGACCGGGCGCACGGCTTTTTCTTGAATGGCGCGCAGCAGTTTGACCTGCATCGACAACGGCAGATCGGCCACTTCGTCGAGGAACAAGGTGCCGCCGTTGGCCGCTTGGAATAGGCCGAGCTTGTCTTCGCCGGCGCCGGTGAAGCTGCCTTTTTTGTGGCCGAAGAACTCGCTTTCCATCAGCTCGCTGGGAATCGCGCCGCAGTTGACCGGCACAAACGGCTTGTCGGCGCGCGGGCCTTGGGCGTGAATCAGCCGCGCGACGCGCTCTTTACCGCTACCGGATTCGCCGCTGATGTACACCGGCGCTTGGCTGCGTGAGAGCTTGAGAATCTGTTTGCGTAGCGCCTTCATCGGTGCCGATTCGCCGAGCAATTGCTGGCTGGCTTCGGCGGCAGCGGGTAGTGCGGCGCCGGGGGCAGGAATGTTCAGCGCGCTGTTGACCAGCTCGCGCAGGCGCGGCAGTTCTACCGGCTTAGTCACGTAGTCGAAGGCGCCCGCTTTTAACGCGGCGATGGCGGTGTCGAGGCTGCCGTAGGCGGTGATCATCGCCACCGGGGTTTGCGGGTGCTGCTTTTGGATGTGCTGCACCAGCTCGAGGCCGGTGCCATCGGGCAGGCGCATGTCGGTCAGGCACAGGTCGAAGTGTTCGCGGGCGAGCATCTCGCGCGCTTCCTTCACATTGCGCGCGCTGCGGGTGTCGAGCTTCATACGCCCGAGGGTGATCTCCAGCAGTTCGCGGATATCCGGTTCGTCATCGACAATCAGGGCGGTTTTGCGGCTCATCAAGGTCAACTCATCTTGCGCGGGTGAGCAAAGGTGATACGGAAGCAGCTGCCGCCTTCCTCGCGCGGCAGGTAATCCAGGCGGGCCTGGTTGCTCTCGCATAGCTCACGGGAAATATACAGTCCCAAACCCGTACCTTTGCTTTCGGTGGTGTAGAAAGGCTCGAAGAGTTGCTCGCGGCGTTCTGGGTGCACGCCGGGGCCGTCATCGAGTACTTCCAGTACGGGGAGTTCGCTGTTGTCGTCCTTGTACAGCTTTAGCCAAACCTGCGCTTGGCCATGCTTTTGCTGGCTGTAGCGTAGGCCGTTTTGCACCAAGTTGCTGAGTACTTGGGTTAGCTGGTTGGGGTCCATGCGGGTTTGCACCGAGCCTTGGCTGGTGGCGAGGTGCAGTGTACCGGCTTGCGGATGCGTGCTGCGGAACTCGCTGGCAAAACGGTGCAGCCAATATTTTAAATCCAGCAGTTGTGGCTCGGCGGCTTGGCGGCGTGAGAGCTGCAAGACGTTTTCGATGATTAAGTTCATGCGCCGCGAGTGATCTTGAATGATCTGTGCCAGACGGCGGTCGGGCTTATCGAGTTCTTCCGATTCCAGCAGCAGCTGCGCGGCGTGGCTGACGGCGCCCAAGGGATTGCGAATTTCGTGCGAAATGCCGGCGGTTAAGCGCCCCAGCGAAGCGAGTTTGAGCTGCTGCGCTTGCTGGGCGATTTGCGATAAGTCTTCTAAAAACACCAGGTAGTTGGCTTGCTCGCCGCGCTTGAGTGGCACAAAGCTGGGCAGTAACTCAGGGCCATTGGGATGGCCGCGAAAGCTTTGCGGGCGCAGGGTGGGGTTGTGCAGCCATTGCTGTAGGCGTTTGACCAGCTCGGGCACCAGTGGGTCTAAGTATTGCCCGGTTAAGCCCTGCTGGCCGAGCAGGCTTTGCGCACCGGGGTTGGTGAGCAGCACTTGGTGGCTGGCGTCGAGCACTAAGATGCCGGTGCGCATGCGCTGCAGAATCAGCGTGTTCATTTCTTGCAGGCCGGCTACGTCGGCGGCGCGCTGCTCGGCAATGCTTTCGCTTTGTTGCGCGCGGCGCGTCACGCCTTGGGTAAACAGCGCGGCGGCGAAGAACAGCCCGCCTAAGGTGCCCGCTTGCAAGAACTGGCTGCTGGCGCTGCTGTCACTCAGGCTCATGTGCAGGGTGACACCCATTACCACCATGGTCGCCAGTGCGGCCAACAGCAAACCGATGCGCCCCGGCACCAAAATGTTGGCGATGGCCACGGCAATGATCATCAAGTTGCCGGTGCCGCTCGGTGCGCCGCCGGCGCTGTAATACAAGGCGCCGAGTAGGCCGATATCCAACACGCCAAGGCTAAAACTGAGCAGCGGGGTGGGCGGGCGTAACAGCAACACGCTGACCAGCACGTTGCTGATCAGGTAAATCCACGCCAGTGCGGTGAACAGGTCGTCATCGCTTAAGCGCAGCAAGTCGTGGTGAATATTGCCGCTGACCACCAGCACCAGAATCAGCCCCAGCACCACGCGGTAGAGGTTATACAGGCGCAAGCTGCGCAGCGCCGTGGCGCCGCGCAGGGGGAAGGTTTGTGTGCTAGCGTGGCTCACGCGGGCCCGCCTCGGCGTGCTGTTGGCTGCAGAACCAGCCTTGTGAAGTTTCGATGGCCTTGGCTTTGGGTAAATGCACGCGGCAATGTTGGCAGCGCACCATGGGCTCGTCGGCGGTGGGCTGTTGTTGGGCGGTGGTGTTGCGGTTTTTAAAACGTCGCCACAGCAGCAAAACCGCTGCAATCACAGCGCCGAGCAAGAGCAGGCGGAACAATCCCATGAGCACCTCATTTCCAGCGGGTGGCCCAGTGTAGCCCACGCGCTTAAGCGGCGCAGCCTATCCGCCGTTGTTCCGCGCTGGCGCATGCGGGACAATGGCCGCCGGTTTTGTGGAGAGCTGGTATGACCGACACCTTGCGCATTGTGATGGCCCAACTGAATTTGCATGTGGGCGACGTGCACGGCAATTTGGCGCGCTTGATTGCCGCCGCGCAGCAGGCGCGTGATGAGCAGCACGCCGATGTGATTGTGTTCCCTGAGCTGGCGCTGTCGGGCTACCCGCCGGAAGACTTGCTGCTGCGCTCGAGCATGCAACGCCGCATCGAGCGCGCACTGCACGAGCTGGCGCAGGCGGTGAGCGGCATTTATATGGTGGTTGGATATCCGTGGGTCGACGGCGAGCTGCGTTATAACGCGGCGGCTGTGCTGGCCGACGGGCAAATCCTCGCCAGCTACTACAAGCAAAAGCTACCCAACTACCAAGTGTTCGACGAGAAGCGCTACTTCAGCGCTGGCAGCGAGCCGTGCGTGCTGGAGGTTAAAGGCGTGCCGGTGGCGCTGACCATCTGCGAAGACATCTGGTTCGCCGAGCCCATGGCGCAGGCCAAGGCCGCCGGCGCACAGCTGATGCTGAGCTTGAATGCCTCGCCATTCCACTTAGACAAACAAAGCGAGCGCGAGGCCATGCTGGCCGAGCGTGCTCGCGAAGGCGGCATGCCGATTGTTTATGTCAACCAAGTCGGCGGGCAGGACGAGCTAGTGTTCGACGGCGGCTCGCTGCTGATGAGTGCCGAGGGCGAGGTGTTGCAACGCTGCCCTGCGTTTGTCGCTGGTTTATTCCCGGTGGATTTGCGTGTGGCTGAGCGGGTGACTGCGCTGCCCGGCAAGTGTGCCGAACTGCCCGCGCTGGAAGCCTCGGTGTATCAGGCGCTGGTCACCGGCGTGCGCGACTATGTGGAGAAAAACCGCTTTAAAGGCGTGGTGCTCGGTTTGTCTGGCGGTATCGACTCGGCACTGACGTTGGCCGTGGCGGTGGATGCCTTAGGCGCCGAGCGCGTCGAGGCGGTGATGATGCCCTACCACTACACCGCGCAAATGAGCTTGGATGATGCCGCTGAAGAAGCGCGCCTGCTCAACGTGACCTACCGCGTGCTGCCGATTGCCGACATGGTCGAGGCCTTTCAGGCGACGCTGGCGCCTGTGTTCGAGGGCTTAGGCCGCGACACCACCGAAGAAAACCTGCAAGCGCGTTGCCGTGGCACCTTGCTGATGGCGATCTCCAACAAGAAGGGTTACTTGGTGCTGACCACCGGCAACAAGAGCGAGATGGCGGTCGGCTACGCCACCCTGTATGGCGACATGGCCGGTGGCTTTGATGTGCTCAAAGACGTGCCGAAAACCTTGGTCTTCCGCCTCTGCGAATACCGCAACAGTCTTGGCGCGGTGATTCCGCAGCGAGTGATTGATCGTCCGCCGTCAGCCGAGCTGTCGCCCGATCAGAAAGACGAAGACTCGCTACCGCCGTACCCCGTGCTGGATGAAATCCTCAAGCTGTACATCGAGTACGACCTCTCCGCCGATGCCATCGTTGCCGAAGGCTTTGATGAGGACGTAGTGCGCAAGGTGGTACGTTTGGTGGATCTTAACGAGTACAAACGCCGCCAAGCGGCGGTGGGCCCGCGCGTGACGCAGCGGGGCTTTGGCCGCGATCGGCGTTATCCGATTACCTCAGGTTGGAAGATCGGGGATTAACAAAAAAGGCGCTGATGATTCAGCGCCTTTTTTGTTGGTGAGCCCAATGTTGGCGAGCCCACTACTCGGCAGTTGCTGGCACCCACAACACTTCGGCGCAGCCTTCGCGGCGGCCGATGATGCGTGCGCCAACAAACAGCAAGTCCGAGAGGCGATTCAGATACGGTTGGGCGAGGCCGGCAACTGGCTCAACATCGCCCAGCTGCTGACAGCGACGTTCGGCGCGGCGCGCGAGGGTGCGGCACACATGGGCTTGGGCCAGCAGGCGCGAGCCGCCGGGCAGAATGAAGTTCTCCAGCGGGCCAAGCTCGTTATTCCACAGATCAATTTGCGCTTCCATGGCGTCGATATGCGCTTGCTGCAGGGCGCTCCATTCGGGCATGGCCAGCTCGCCGCCTAAGTCGAATAAGCGGTGCTGAATCGGTTGCAGCACATCCAGCGCTTCTTGCAGCGCGGGTTTTTCTGCCACGGCAGCGAGCAGTTCAGCAATCAATAAGCCCAGCTGGCTGTTCAGCTCATCCACCGAGCCAATCGCTTCGATACGCGGGTGGGTTTTGCTCACGCGGCTGCCGTCGGCCAGCGAGGTTTGGCCTTTGTCGCCTTGGCGGGTGTAAATGCGGGTGAGGCGATTGCTCATGGGAAAACCTTACGCGGCGAGAGAGAGGGCGCCATTGTGCCACGCTCGCCAAGGGCGCTTAACCCTCAGAAACATGCGGGCTTTCCCGCGCACCTTAGTTGGCTAGCGGCAAGCGCAGGGTAAAGCAGCTGCCTTCGCCAAGGCTGGACTGCACTTCCATCTGCCCTTGATGGTTGTTGGTGATGATGAAGTAGCTCACCGACAAACCCAGCCCCGTGCCTTGGCCGGTGTCTTTGGTGGTGAAGAAGGGCTCGAAGATGCGCTTGCGGACTTTTTCCGACATGCCGATGCCGTTGTCCTGAATCAGCACTTCGACCCACGGGCTGCGCAGTCGGGTGCGAATGCTCAAGCGGCCTTGATGGCTCGGCGCTTGGCGTTTGCGCTGGGCGATGGCGTGCGCGGCATTGCCGATCAGGTTGAGCAGCACTTGCTCCAGCTCGGTGGCGACCACGCGCACTTCCGGCAGGCGCGGTGAGAGTTGCAGCTCGATCGGTAGCTGGCGCAGGTCGCCGCCATCGGCCAGTTGCAGTTCGGTGCGTGCTACCTCGCAGGCTTGGCTGACCAGCGCGTTGAGGTCGCACGGCGCCAGTTGGCGGTCGCTTAAACGGCTGAATTTCAGCATGTGCTCGACAATGCGCGCGGCGCGCTGACCGGCGGCGTCGATGCCGTTTAGCAGCGCGGGGATTTCCCGCGCTTCTAGGTAGCGTTCGAGGATTTCTAAATCGAGCTGCACACCGTCGGCAATCTGCTGATTGCGCGGCAGGTGCGCCGACAAGCGGCGGCGAATGTTTTGCACGTTGTGCAGCATGGCGCCAAGCGGGTTGTTGATCTCGTGGGCCATGCCGGCGGCCAGCCCGCCGACCGAGAGCATCTTGTCTGACTGCACCACCAGTTCTTCCATGTTCAGGCGTTGGGTGATGTCGTCGATACGGATCACCGCGCCACGCCCGCTGGCGGCTGAGAGCGGGTAGAAGGTCAGGGTGTAATGCCGGGTTTCGTCGTCGCGCGGCCAGCTGACGCGCTCGACGGTGGCGGCTTTGCTGCGCCCCATGGTGTCGCGCAGGGTGCTGGTGAAGCCTTCCAAGTTGGGGAAAACCAAGGCCAGCGGCTTGTTTAACGCATCGGCGCGGCTTAGGCCGCTCAGCTCGCAGGCGGCGAGGTTCCACTGGGTGACAAACAGTTGGTCATCCACGGCGATCAGCGCCGAGGGCATGGAGTTAATGATGCTGTTGAGGTAGTCCTGAAAGCCGGTCAGCTTGTGCTCGATCTTGCTGCGTACTTGCACTTCGAGCTCCAGCTTGCGCTGACCACGGCGGGCTTCTTCGGCCAGTTCGTGGGCTTGTTGTTCGGCGGCGCAGGCTTCGTCGCGGGCGTCGCGCAGCTCCTGCTCGCGGGCCTGAATGCGGGTGAGCATAGTATTGAAGGCTTGGCCTAGGTGGCCGATTTCGTCCTCGCCGCTGATGCGTGCGCGCAGGCTGTAGTCTTCGCTCTCGGTGACTTGGCGGCTGAGCTCTTCAAGGCGACGAATTGGTTTAGTGACCAACTTGCGCAGCTGGCGCGCCAGTACGATCCAGAGCAAGGCACTGGCGAAAAAGATCCCCAAGCTGGCGCTTAAGGTGCCGGTGAAGAACTCGCTGGGTAGCTCGCTGGAGGCAATCAGCAGCAGGTGGCCGGTGGCGCCGTTGGGTAGCGGCATTTCGCTGATCCGGCTTTGCCGCAGGTGGCTGTCTTGCCAGTCGTGCAGCCTGCCGGCGTTACTGGGAATGCTTAACGCGTGGCCCCAAAAACGTTCGGCGAGGCGCGTGCCATCGGCGCCGTACAAGGCCGCGCCGCGCAGGGGCGAGTGGCCGTCTAAGCGCTCTAGTGCGCGGCTGGCCGCTTGTGGCGAGGCCAGAGCCTCGCGACTTAACGCGGGGCTGGCAAACACTTGACCGAGGGTGCGCATGGCCGAGGGCGCCATGCTTTCTTGGGTGATCCAATACGCGGCGCTGATAAAGGCGATATTGGCGATCAGCAGGGTGGTTAAAACGAGGGTGAGCAGGCCGGCGAGAATCTTGTGGCCAACCGGTAAGTCTTGCAGAAAGCTGCGCTGCGCCATGTGTTAGTCAGTAGGCAAGCCGCGCTGCGCGAGGGCGTTTTGCAACTGCTGGTGCAGCTGCTCAAAGGCCGGGCAGTGCAGGTGATGAGCGCGAGCGTTTTGTACCGCATAGCCGAGTAAGTAGGCGATTTCCGTGCGGCGGTTTTGCTGCACATCTTGGTACATCGAGGAGTAATTCGCTGCGGTGGCGTTGATCACCTGCAACACCTCGTTAAGCAGCTCATCGGCGCTAATGCGGACCTGATTGCGACTCAGCAGGGCAGCCAGTTCGCTGCACAGCGTGGCGAGGGTTTCTTGCTGTTCGGCTAACAGGCCGTTGCGGCACTGGTGCAGCACAGTGAGCGGGTTGATGGCGCAGTTCAGCGCAAGTTTCTTCCACAAGCGGGCGTCGATCTGTGTCGTCCATTGCTGGGGGATCTCGGCTTTATCCAGAGCGGCGAGCCATGCGGGGGCTTGCTCGCTGCCATCGCCTAACCAGTTTTGCCCGCGCCCGGCCCACACCACGCTAAACGGGGCTTCAAGGTAGGCGCCTTCGGTGCTGGATACGGCAATGCAGCGCGCGCGCGGCAGGCGCTCGGCTACCGCTTGTTGGCTGCCGAGGCCGTTCTGCAGCAAGAGAATTTCCGCCGTGGGCGCTAAGCGAGGCGCCACGCTGGCGGCGGCTTCTTCGGCGTCGTAGGCCTTGCAGGCGAGTAATAAACGCTGGATCGGCTGGTTGCCGTCGAGGGTGTCGGCCGCAATGGGAAAGCGGCTGAAGTTATCCCCTTCACGCAGACCAACGCCGGTGCTAGCGCGGTACTGCGCTAAGCGCTGGCGGTCTCGCAGGAGCAGCAGCACAGGCTCGCCGGCGCGAGCGAGTCGGGCGGCCCATAGGCAACCCAAACTGCCGGCGCCTAAGATGTGCCAGGTCATTCTGGCTGCCAGCGCGCCGCGTTGACCAAGCCGTTTTGGTAGGCCAACTCCAGTTGTTGGTGGGCAAGGCTCATTAAGGTGTCTTCGGCGGGCAGGCCTAAGCGGTTATCGCAGGCGGCCATGCCGATGCCGGCTTTAACGCTGACAAAGCCTTCACTGGTTTTAAAGGCCTTTAAGTTCAGGCCTTCGTGCAGACGGCGGAAGCTGCTGGGCACGCACTGCTGCAGGTCTTCTTGCAGGGTGATCAGGGCAAAACACTCGTCATCTAAGCGCGCCAAAATATCCAGTGGGCGCACGAGGTGCTGCAGACGCCGCGCCATGCCAGCGAGCAGCTCGCTGTAGGCTTTTTCACCTAAGGTGCGCTTGTGCTTGCTGGCTTCTTCAATGCCGATCAGTAGGCAACAGCAGGCGCCTCCGCGGGACTCCACTTGGCGCAGGGTGTCGCCGAGTTTCTGCCGCGCAAAGCGGGCATTGCCCAAGGCGGTGGTGGCATCGACTAAGTTGCGCGACTCAAGGCTGGCGAGGTTTTTCGTCAGCATGCGGGTTTCGCCAAGCAGCCGATTGATGGTGTTACTAACCCGATCAGCGGCATAGATGCGCGGCAATAATTGGTCGCTCATCGAGGTTTTACTGATGAAATCGTCCACGCCACGGTCAAACGCTTCGCCTTGTACCTTGTCGCCGTCTTTGCCGGTCAGCAGCACGATATAGGTGTAATGGTT
Source organism: Atopomonas hussainii (assembly GCF_900109735.1). Lineage (GTDB taxonomy): Bacteria > Pseudomonadota > Gammaproteobacteria > Pseudomonadales > Pseudomonadaceae > Atopomonas > Atopomonas hussainii. The sequence continues at coordinate 101,943 of NZ_FOAS01000012.1, read as the reverse complement.
GGTCGCCTCATCGTGTTGGCGTACCCGTGCGGTGAGCTCTAAACCGTCCATTTCGGGCATTAGCCAGTCGGCCAGCAGCACGCTCACCGGGCGCTTCTCCAGCTGTTGCAATGCCTCGCCAGCACTGGAGGCGAAGCGGATATCTTGGTAGCCGGCTTGGCTAAGAGCACGACCAATCACGGCGCTAGAAAACTTAGCGTCGTCGACCACCATAATGCTGAGCTGGGGGTTGGGCATGAAGGTTCCTTCTTGTCTTTGCGCTTGAGTATAGAGAATGCCTGCCATCCTAGGCGGCATGCAGGCGCGGTTCTGTGATGGCCGCGCGGTTGGCTATAATCGGTCATCTTTTTCGTCTGTCGCAAGTAACCCATCCGAGGTAAGTCGGCTGGGTTTATCCCAAGGGGAGGATATATGCCGTCTTTTGATGTGGTGTCTGAGCTGGATAAACACGAAGTCACCAACGCTATCGACAATGCCATGAAGGAACTGGAGCGCCGCTACGATCTGCGCGGTAAAGGCAGCTTCGAGGCCAAAGATCTCAGCGTGACCATGACCGCCGAGGCGGATTACCTACTGCAGCAAATGCTGGAAATTCTTAAGAGCTCGCTGGTTAAGCGCAAGATCGATATCCAGTGTCTGGAAGTCAAAGACGCCTATGCCTCGGGCAAAGAAATGAAGCAAGAAGTGCTGCTGCGGCAGGGCATTGATAAAGACTTAGCGAAGAAAATCGTCGCGCTGATCAAAGACGCCAAGCTCAAGGTGCAAGCCGCCATTCAAGGTGAGCAAGTGCGGGTGACCGGCAAAAAGCGTGACGACCTGCAAGAGGCCATCGCCTTGCTGCGCACTAAAGAGCTGGGTATGCCGCTGCAGTACAACAACTTCCGCGATTAAGCGTTGCTGTTTCTAACGAAGGCCCCTTGTGGGCCTTCGTCATTTTTATCCTTCCATAAAACGAGGAGTGACTATGGAGCTTGAATACAACCAGCTGTTAGAGCTGGCCAATACTTGGATGCCGTTGATTTTGCATTACGGCGGGCAGCTGACGCTGGCGCTGATTACCTTAGTGCTGGGTTGGTGGCTGACCAACAAACTGAGCAAGCGCATCACCGCGCTGCTGACCATGAAGGCCGTCGACCCCACGCTGCACGGCTTTATCGCCAGCCTGGCGAATATCGTCCTGAAGGTGCTGTTGATCGTCAGCGTGGCGAGCATGATCGGCGTGGAAACCACCTCGTTCGTGGCGGCCATTGGTGCTGCTGGTTTGGCGATTGGTCTGGCGCTGCAGGGCAGTTTGTCGAATTTCGCCGGTGGCGTGCTGATTCTGTTGTTCCGTCCGTTTAAGGCCGGTGACTTTGTTGAAGCGCAGGGCATTAGCGGCACTGTGGTGCAGATTCAGATCTTCCACACGGTGTTAAAAACCGGCGACAACAAGATCGTCGTGGTGCCCAATGGCGCGCTGTCCAACGGCACTATTACCAACTTCTCGCGTGAATCACGCCGCCGTGTGGATATCCCTTTTGGCATTGATTACCGCGATGACATCAAGCTGGCGCGTGATGTGCTGTTGGCCATGGCCAACGAAGACAGCCGCGTACATCAAGACCCAGAGCCTGTGTTGTGGGTGACGGCATTGGCTGACAGCTCAGTCAATCTGCAACTGCGCGTGTGGGTAGATACTGCCGAATATTGGAACGTGATGTTCGGCTTTACCGAGCAAGGTAAAGAGCGTTTAGAAGCAGCAGGGCTGTCGATTCCGTTCCCGCAGCGGGTCATGCATCAAGTGAAATAAGCGCCCCCATGGCCAACAAAAAAGCCCGCAGTGAATGCTGCGGGCTTTTTTGTTGAGAGCGCTGTGCGACTTAGTCGAACAGGCCGAAGGTCAGGTAGCTGAACCAAGAGCGCTCTTTCTCTTCTTCGCCTTGCAGGCCTTCTTTCAGCTCGCCGGGGATAGCTTCTTCAGCATCTTCGTACTGTTGAATTACGTCTTGACTGGCGCGGGTTTGGCCCGGCGGCAGCGGCGCAGCATTGTCGAACAGGCCGACAGTGTTGCGATACAGCCAGCTGCGCTCTTCTTTTTGCTTGTAGGTGACCTTGAACTCGCCACCATCCAAGCTTGGGTGCTCAGGGTAGTTAAGCTTCAGCGCATCCAGCGAGGTTTGCTTTAAGTCTTGCATGCCGAGGTGATGGTAAGCCTCAGTCATGATCGCCAAGCCATCGCCTACCGCAGGGGTGCCTTGGAAGTTCTCGACGATATAACGACCACGGTTAGCCGCGGCTACGTAGGCTTTACGCTTTAAGTAGTAGTCGCCGGCGTGCACTTCATAGGCGGCCAGCAGGTTGCGCAGGTAGATCATGCGCGCCTTGGCGTCCGGTGCGTAGCGGCTGTTGGGGGAGCGGCTGGTCAGCTGGGCGAACTCGTTGAACGAGTCACGCGCCGCGCCCGGGTCACGCTTGGTCATGTCCAGCGGAATAAAGCGCGAGATCAACCCACGGTCTTGCTCGAACGAGGACAACCCCTTGATGTAGTAGGCGTAATCCACGCTCGGGTGTTGTGGGTGCAGACGAATAAAACGATCGGCCGCAGCGCGCGCGGCTTCGGGTTCTACACTCTTAAAGTAGGCGTAGATCAGCTCCAGCTGCGCCTGCTCGGCGTAGCGGCCGAAGGGGTAGCGCGACTCAAGGGCTTTGAGCTTTTCAATCGCGGTGCTGTAGCGGCTGCTTCCTAGGTCTTCCTGAGCCTGAGCGTACAGTTCGTTTTCGGTGAGGTTTTCGTCGATGACCGTTTTTGAAGAACAGGCCGCAATAAGGGCCAACGCGGCAATCAACAACAACTTGTTCACTGGCATGGTGTCGTGCATCCCTGAGACGGCGGCTGACGCGATCAGGCCGTCCTGTTATAGTGAGCGCCCGCTAACGGGGTTGAAGAACGCCGTATTTAACCACAGCGCGCAGGCGAAACCAAAAGCCTTGCAGCCCTCTTATCGCCATGTCTGAACTCATTGAAAAAAACGCCACTGTGCCCGTGGAGCTAGGCGGTCAACGCCTTGACCAAGTGGCCGCGCAGCTGTTTGAAGATTATTCCCGCTCCCGCCTTGCCGGTTGGATTAAAGACGGCGCCTTAACAGCGGACGGCAAAACCCTGCGTCCTAAGGATGTGGTGCACGCCGGCTGCGAGCTGGCGCTGAAAGCGACCATCGAAGTGCAAGGCCAGTGGGAGGCGCAAGCTATCGCGCTGAATATTGTCTTTGAAGATGAGCATATTCTGGTCATCGACAAGCCCGCCGGCCTAGTGGTGCACCCGGCTGCCGGGCATGCCGATGGCACCTTGTTAAATGCCTTGCTGCACCATGTGCCGGCGCTCGACAAAGTGCCGCGTGCGGGCATCGTGCACCGTTTAGATAAAGACACCACGGGTTTGATGGTGGTGGCGAAGACGGTGGAAGCGCAAAACGTCTTAGTCCGCCAGCTGCAAGCACGCACCGTGAGCCGTCTGTACGAGGCTGTGGTACTGGGCGTGATTACCGCTGGCGGCACCGTCGATCAGCCGATTGGTCGTCATCCGCAACAACGGCAGAAGATGGCGGTGGTCGCCGGCGGCAAACCAGCGGTGAGCCATTACCGCGTGCTAGAGCGCTTCCGTGGGCATACCCATGTGCGGGTTAAGCTAGAAACTGGCCGTACCCATCAAATTCGCGTGCACATGAGCCATCTGCATTACCCGCTGGTGGGCGACCCGCAATACGGCGGCCGCGTGCAGATTCCGCCGGGTTCGAGCCAAACCTTAATTCAAGCGCTGCGCGAATTTCCGCGTCAGGCGCTGCATGCGCGCTTTCTTGAGCTGGAACACCCGGCTACAGGCAAGAAAGTCGGCTGGGAGTCGCCATTGCCGGAAGATTTCCGCTGGCTGCTGACTCTGCTTAAGCAAGACGCCGAAACCTATTTGGGCTAACCGATGAGCGCGAGCTGGTATCTCCCCGACTGGTCCCTGCCTGAAGGCGTGCGCGCCTTGCAGACCACCCGTTTGGACGGTGCCAGCGCCGCGCCGTATGCCAGCTTTAACTTGGGCGATCACGTCGGCGATAGCCCCGAAGCCGTGGCCGCTAACCGCACTAAGCTGGCGCGCGCATGGCAAATGGAGCCCTGCTGGCTCAAGCAAGTGCACGGCATCGAGGTGGTCGACGCCACGGCAACCGGCACGCCGTGCGCCGATGCTGTGATCAGTCGCACGCCCGGCAAAGCCTGCGTGGTGATGACCGCCGATTGCCTGCCAGTGCTGTTTGCCAGTGCGCAGGGCGATGTGGTCGCCGCCGCGCATGCCGGCTGGCGTGGCCTGCATGCTGGGGTGCTAGAGGCCACCTTAAAAGCCATGCGCACACCGGCTGAGCAGGTCAGCGTATGGCTTGGTCCGGCCATCGGCCCGCAAGCCTTTGAAGTCGGTGCTGAAGTGCGCGACGCCTTTATGCAGGTTGACCGCGCCGCTGCCAGCGCGTTTATCCCCAGTCAGCGCGATGGGCATTTTTATGCCGACTTATACCTGCTCGCCTGCCAGCGTTTGGCGGCCTGTGGCGTGAGCCAAATGGCCGGCGGCGGCGAGTGCACCTTTAGCGACGAAGCACGCTTCTTTTCCTACCGCCGGCAAGCCAATACCGGCCGCCAAGCCAGCTTAATCTGGCTGGCAGAATAAGCCTGCGTCTGCCGCGAGCAGGCCTTGGCATTGCGCCAAATCAAGCGCTACACCTTGAAAGCGCGCAAAGTGTCCTTATCTAAACAGTAAGTGTTTTGAACTGTATCGCTGGCGCGTTAGTGGTTGGGCAAGTGATCGCCCCGTGCTGGCCATGACCGAGGACTGTGTATGCGTATTGACCGTTTAACCAGCAAATTACAGCTGGCCCTTTCCGATGCTCAATCGCTGGCCGTAGGCCGCGACCACCCGGCGATTGAACCCCTGCACCTGCTGCTGGCCATGCTCGAACAGCAAGGCGGCTCGATTAAACCGCTGCTGGCGCAAGTCGGCTTCGATGTGCGCCAACTGAGCACGCAGTTGGACAAAGCGCTGAGTGATCTGCCGAAAATCTCTAACCCCACCGGCGATGTCACCCTGTCGCAAGACATGGCGCGGTTGCTCAACTTGGCCGACAAACTGGCGCAGCAGAAGGGCGATCAGTTTATTTCCAGCGAACTGGTGCTGCTCGCCGCGCTGGATGACAGCACCCGTTTGGGCAAGCTGTTGCTGGCGCAAGGCGTGTCGAAAAAAGCCTTGGAGAACGCCATCAACAACCTGCGCGGTGGCGAAGCGGTGAACGACCCCAACGCCGAAGAAGCCCGCCAAGCGCTGGATAAATACACCATCGACCTGACCAAGCGCGCCGAAGACGGCAAGCTTGATCCGGTGATTGGCCGCGACGATGAAATCCGCCGCACTATTCAGGTATTGCAGCGCCGCACCAAGAACAACCCGGTGCTGATCGGCGAGCCGGGCGTGGGTAAAACCGCGATTGTCGAAGGCTTAGCGCAGCGCATCATTAATGGCGAAGTGCCTGATGGTTTGAAGGACAAGCGCTTGCTGTCGCTGGACATGGGCTCGCTGATTGCCGGCGCTAAGTTCCGTGGCGAATTTGAAGAACGCCTCAAAGCCGTGCTCAACGAGCTGAGCAAGCAAGAAGGGCGCATCATCCTGTTTATCGACGAGCTGCATACTATGGTCGGCGCCGGTAAAGCCGATGGCGCCATGGATGCCGGCAACATGCTCAAACCCGCACTGGCGCGTGGCGAGCTGCACTGCGTGGGTGCTACCACGCTGGATGAGTACCGCCAGTACATCGAAAAAGACGCTGCGCTGGAGCGCCGCTTCCAGAAGGTGCTGGTCGATGAACCCAGCGAAGAAGACACCATCGCCATCCTGCGCGGCCTGAAAGAGCGCTACGAAGTGCACCACAAGGTGACCATCACTGATGGTGCGATCATCGCTGCCGCCAAGCTGAGTCATCGTTACATCACCGATCGTCAGCTGCCGGACAAGGCCATCGACCTGATCGACGAAGCGGCCAGCCGCATTCGTATGGAGATCGATTCCAAGCCTGAAGCGCTGGATCGCCTCGACCGTCGCTTGATTCAGCTGAAAGTTGAGCGCCAAGCACTGAAGAAAGAAGAAGACGAAGCCGCGCGCAAACGCTTGGCCAAGTTGGAAGACGACATCGCCAAGTTGCAGCACGAATACGCCGACTTGGAAGAGGTGTGGAAGTCGGAAAAAGCCGAGGTACAAGGCTCGGCGCAGTTGCAACAAAAGCTCGAACAAGCCAAACAAGACTTGGAGTTGGCCCGCCGTAAGGGCGACCTGAATCGCATGGCCGAGCTGCAATACGGGGTTATCCCGGACTTGGAGCGCAGCCTGCAAATGGTCGACGCGCACGGTAAAAGCGAAAACCAACTGCTGCGCAGCAAGGTCACCGATGAAGAAATCGCCGAAGTAGTGTCCAAGTGGACCGGCATTCCGGTGGCGAAAATGCTTGAGGGCGAGCGCGACAAACTGCTGCGCATGGAAGATGCCCTGCATAACCGGGTGATCGGTCAGCACGAAGCCGTGGTGGCGGTGGCCAACGCCGTACGCCGTTCGCGTGCGGGGCTGGCCGACCCGAATCGCCCCAGCGGCTCATTCCTCTTCTTAGGCCCCACCGGCGTGGGTAAAACCGAGCTGTGTAAGGCGCTGGCCGAGTTTCTCTTCGATACCGAAGAAGCGCTGGTGCGCATCGACATGTCCGAGTTTATGGAGAAGCACTCCGTGGCTCGCTTAATCGGCGCGCCGCCCGGCTATGTGGGTTATGAAGAAGGCGGCTATCTGACCGAAGCCGTGCGCCGTAAGCCGTACTCGGTGATCCTCTTGGATGAGGTGGAGAAGGCCCACCCCGATGTGTTCAACGTGCTGCTGCAAGTGCTCGAAGACGGCCGCCTGACCGACAGCCAAGGCCGTACCGTGGACTTTAAAAACGCCGTGGTGGTGATGACCTCCAACCTAGGCTCGGCGCAAATCCAAGAGCTGGCCGGCGACGCCGAAGCGCAGCGCGCCGCGGTGATGGATGCGGTGGGCATGCACTTCCGCCCCGAGTTCATCAACCGGATCGACGAAGTGGTGGTGTTCGAGCCGCTGGCCCGCGAACAAATCGCCGGTATCGCCAATATCCAACTGGCCCGCCTGCGCAGCCGCTTGGCCGAGCGCGAGCTGAGCTTAGAACTCAGCCAAGAAGCGCTGGATAAACTGGTCGCCGTCGGCTTCGACCCGGTGTACGGCGCGCGCCCGCTAAAACGCGCCATTCAACGCTGGATCGAAAACCCGCTGGCGCAAGCCATCCTCTCCGGGCGCTTTGCCCCAGGCAGCCAGATCAAAGCTGCACTGGAGGGGGAAGAGGTGGTGTTTAACTAAGACGTTTGCTGGCTTTGGCGTGGTTAGGGCAGCGCAAGCTGCCCTCATTGTTTTAATCCACCACAAACAAGCTGGCACCCACTTCGGTGCTAGAGCGGTGCGCTTCGGCGTTATCGCCGACCTGATAGCTCATGCCGGGCTTGAGCACAAAACAGCGCCCGTCTTCCAGTTCGGTGGTCAGCTCGCCGGCTAGGCAGAACAGGATGTGCCCTTTGCGGCACCAGTGGTCGGCCAAGTAACCGGCGGAGTAGTCCACGCGGCGCACGCGAATGGGGCCAAAGTGCTGGGTGCGCCACGTGGCGCTGCCGCGCTCACCCGCATGCAGGGTGCTAGGGAGTTGCTCCCAGTCGGTGATGCCGAAGGGCAGGTTGTTGATATCCATATCGTGCGCGACCTAAAGGTGGAAGCAAACGCTGAGCTTAAGCTAAGCCGGCAATAATCCACGCCTGCACTTTGGCGTTACCTTCATCGCTGATGTCGATGATGTGAAAGCCGGCCCAGCAGTGTTGTTGATCGCCGCCGCTGCGACTCCATAGGCATTCCGCGCCCAGTGGCACTTCGGCGCCATCTTGGCTGATCAGTACGCACTGCCAGATGGATTCGGCGTCAATGTGCATTTCGCTGAAGATCATCAGACCTTCTTCGGAAAGATCCACCACCCGCCCCATGCGTTTGCCGGTGATGCTGTCGATCAACTCGAGCGGTTGCTGTGGGGCGACTCGGGGTTGGTAGCGGCGTTCGTCCATTGCGTTTCTCGGTCCTGTTATCGGCTCAGTTCGCCGTGGCTGCTTGGCGGCCGGTAATCCGCTGCAGCACTTTGTAGATGGTGGTGAGGGCGCGGTCGACCAGCGGTTTGCGCTCGGGCTCAATGATGCACGCTTGTTGGCTCTCCAGCGCTTGAGCGAGTTCTTCGCGGCTCATCACTAGGGTGCGGTGGCCGCTTTGGTCAACAAACATGTATTTGCGGGTGGTGGGGCTAAACCACGACAGCTTGAGCCGTTGCAGGCGCTGCTGGTGCTTGATGTCGAACCAAGTGCCGAACTCCAGATCATCCAGCTCTTTAAGGCGCGCTTTGGCCGCCGCGCTCAGTTCGCTGCTGGGCTTGGCCGGGGTGGTTGCCGGGGCATCTTCGCCGAGCATGCTGCCCAGTTGCGAGGGGGGCAGGTCGTGTTTGATCTTGTCGGCAATCTGCGGGGCTTTGGCTTGCACGGCGTGAAAGCAGGTCGACAGATCGGCCAGCAAGCGGCGGATGCCGTCTTCTTGATAGCCGCCGACTTGCTCCAAGCCTTCGCGCACCTGATCGAGCAGTTGCGCTTGGGTCGATTTGAACTGGGCGAGGGCGACGGCTTCCAGCGGGCTAGAGCCGAGAATGAGCTGCTCGGCGACCTTTAGCGCGTTTTGCCACGCGGGGCTGGCGACCCCTTGGCGCAGCTGGCTAAAGACCAACACATCGACCCAAGTGAGTTCGAGGAAATTGCGAATCAGCAGCGGCGGATTCTTGCCCTCTAAACGCTGGTGGATTTGGCTTTCGGCGTCTTGCCGCGCTTGTAAGAGTTTTTCCCGGCCGCGTGCCGCTTCTACCGCACGGCGCTCGACCAGTTCGGCTTGGCGGTTTTGCACGGTTAAGAAGTCGTCCAGCTCTTCGCTGAGCTTCTCCAGCATGGCCAGCTCGCCTTTAAATTCGTGGATGACTTTTTCCACCATCCACTGAATTTTTGCCTGCAAGGGCTGGTTGTCGTTGCTGTCGCCGTACAGCACGCCGGCTTGGGCCAAATTATTCAGCAGGCGCCGCGCGGGGTGGTCGTGGTTGCTGAACACGGCTTTGTCTTGCAAGGCGATTTTCAAATACGGCGTGTGCAGGTGCGAGAGCAGGGTTTTGAAGTGGTCGGGCAGGTTGTCATCATCGAGGATGTAGTCAAACAGCATGCCGACTAAGTCGATGACATCCGCTTCGGCATCGCCAACTTTCACTTTGCCGGGTTTTTCGCTGTGCTGTTGCAGGTCTTCGTGCAGTGATTGCTTCACCGGCGCCACTTTCTGCGCGGTGTGAATATTCTGTGGCAGTTCGCGGGCGCTGCTTTCTTGCAGTCGGTCGAGCGCGGAGAACAGCTCGCCAATGCTGAAGCTTTCTTGCGCATCGCTCGGGCTGTAGGCGCTGATGCTGCGGGTTTCACCATATATCGGCGCTTGCGGTGCTTGGTTGCGCTGGGTTTGGATCAGGCTGGTGAGGTTCGACAGCATTTGCAGGCTTTCAGCGGCGGCTTGTGCGGCGGCGTGCAGTGCGGCGCCATCGCCTTGGCTAAGCCCGCCAGCGCTGTGCGCGCTACTGGCTTGTGCAGCGCCTGCGCCTTGGTTGGGCGCGTTGTTAGGTGCGCTGGCATGGGCTGACGACGGCTGTTCGTCGTCGTTGGGCGCCTCATTGCTGGCTGGGGCGGCTGACTTGCTAGGTGCACTGGGGGCGCGGCGCGCGCTGTATTTGAGGTTGGGCAGAATGCCGGCGTCGATGAGGCGCTGATTCAGGGTTTTGTACAGTTCGTCCAAGCAGCTCATCACGTGCTGATCGAACAGCACATACAGCATTTGTTTAATGCGCGGGTGAAAGCTGTGCGCGCGCAGCGCATCGCTAAAGGCTTGGGCAATTTTGCGCGCGGCAAACGGGTTGGCTTCGTCGCTGGGTTTGCGGCCGTTGTTGATCACGGCCAAGCGTTGTTCCAAGGTGAATAGCTCTTGCACGCAGCGGTTATTAACGTGCTGCGCCATGGTGGTCACTTGCAGGGCTTCTTCGTATTCCTCGTTTTGCACCAGCGACAGCTCGTCGGCCTCCATGCCTTGCAGGTCGCGTGGCGGCGGCACTTTGCCGGCTAAAAAGTCAGCAAAGTTTTCTGCAATTAAACGCAAGAACTGGCGTTCGATTTCGCCGCGGCGACTGCGAATCTCGCGCATGCTGTCGAAAAACAGGGTCTGCACTTGGTTGGTTTCGGCTTGGTCGGCGGCTTCAAACAAGGTTTGGTCGACGTGGCCAAACGATTCGCTGATGCGTTCGGAGAGCGTGCTAACCAGCATTTGCCGAGAGCCGGCCAGCAACTGGCGGAATTGCTCGTTGGCAATCGCGGGGCTGCTGTTATCGCTGGTAGTGCTGCGGGTGGTCATGCGTTTTCCCTCGACCATGCCTGGTCGTCTTGCATTCGATGCTTTAAGTCTTTGATATAGCAAGCGGCAACGATGTGTGCCAATGGCTTTTTTTATCGATTATAGGGGGTTGACAGGGCGGTGTCGCTCCGTAAAATGGCGCGCCTCGACAGCACGCAGGCAAACGCCGGTTCTGGCGAGATTTGAGAAGTGTTGTTCCGCGATAGCTCAGTCGGTAGAGCAAATGACTGTTAATCATTGGGTCCCTGGTTCGAGTCCAGGTCGCGGAGCCATCTCAACCGGGGTATAGCGCAGTCTGGTAGCGCGCCTGCTTTGGGAGCAGGATGTCGGGAGTTCGAATCCCCCTACCCCGACCATTTTTGGGTCGTTAGCTCAGTCGGTAGAGCAGTTGGCTTTTAACCAATTGGTCGTAGGTTCGAATCCTACACGACCCACCATCTAGAAAAGGCCAGTCCACACGGACTGGCCTTTTTCTTTGCGCGTCTGCTTTGCGCAGCCGTCGCGCCGACAAAAAAAGCCCCGCGCTGGGCGGGGTAGATCATGTCGAACACACCTTCAACAATTCAGTAGTGAGACTGCGGTGCTGGCGCTACGCGCTGACCTCAAGTTGGCTTGGCTCTTCAGTTCGCGGAGATGTCACGCGATCTACTAAATAGACTAGCCCGTGATAATCGATGCCGCCGTGCTGGCTTAGACCAATTTCGCATGTGCGGCTGGTGGATATGCCCTCGCCACATTCCTGCACGGCGCCACGCAGACGTTGCAGCGCGTGTTGGTTTAGCTCGGGGGTGGTGAAGCCCTTATCGCCGGCAAAACCGCAGCAATGAATGCCTTCTGGAATGACCACCTTAGTGGCGCAAAGTTTCGCCAGCGCAATCAAGTGTTCGGCCTCGCCCAAGTGCTGGGTGCTGCAGGTGACATGTACGGCGACTGGCGTGCTTTGTGGGCTAAAGGTAAGGCGCGGGGCCAAATGCTGGCGGATAAAACGCACCGGCTCATAAATGTCTAAGCGGCTGTCGGGGCTTTCTTTGATTAAGCGCAGGGTGCACGGGCTGGTGTCGCAGTAGATGGGGTCCAGCCCGCCGCGACTGGCTTTTAACAGCGCATCACGCAGCTCCGTCAGTTTGCGCGCGCCTTCCTCGGCATAGCCTTTAGAGGCAAACGGCTGGCCGCAGCAGAGGTTATCCAGCCCTTCGGGGATTACCACCGCATAGCCGCCTTTATTAAGCAGCGCGACGGTTTTATCGAACAAGCTGGTTTGCTCTGTGTCAGCGGCTGCTGGCCCCATGGCGCGGGATACGCAGGCTGGCAGATAGACCACGCGTGGCTTGTCCATTTGGCGGATTGCTGGCGCCGCAGCAAGGCGCACCGGCTGCGGCATGGCGGCATGCCAACGCGGTAAGCGTTCGCCGCTGATTTTGCTGGCGCCGTTCGATAGCGCTGCTAAACGCGGTGCGCCGAGCACCCGACGCGCACCATCGGCAGCGGCCAGTACCAGACGGCTGGCCTTTAGGCTGGCGGCAAAGTGTTCGCCCAGCCAGCGGGCAATGCGTGGCGAGCGAGTTTGTTCGGCGCGCAGTTCACGCACTAAATCGCCGGTGTTAATGCCCACGGGGCAGCGTTGCGCGCACAGGCCGGTGGCGGCGCAGCTGTCAATGCCTTGGTATTGATAGGCCTTTTCCAGCGCTTGAGTGTCTTGGCCGGCGCGGCGTTTGGCTTGAATGTCGCGCCACAGCACGATGCGCTGACGCGGGGTAAGCGTTAGCCCGCGTGACGGGCACACCGGCTCGCAGAAGCCGCATTCGATGCACTTGTCGATCAGCGCGTTGGCGGCGGGCATGGGCTTTAGGTTTTGCACATGCAGCTCGGGATTGTCGGAAAGAATCACCCCGGGGTTAAGAATGTTCTGCGGGTCGAGCAGGCGCTTTAATTGCCACATCAACTGATAGGCATCGTGGCCCCATTCCAGCTCAACAAACGGCGCCATGTTGCGGCCAGTGCCGTGCTCGGCTTTTAGTGCGCCGCCAAATTCCACGGCCACCAGTTGCGCCACGTCATCCATAAAGGCGCGGTAGCGGGCGATTTGCTCGGACGTTTCGAAGGCTTGGGTGAACACAAAGTGCAGATTACCTTCCAGCGCGTGGCCGAAGATCAGCGCCTCGTTATAGCCGTGCTTGTCGAACAAGGCCTGCAGACGCAGCACGCCGGCAGCCAGTTGCTCGATGGGGAAGGTCACGTCCTCGATGATCACCGTGCTGCCGGTGTCGCGCACCGCGCCCACGGCAGGGAACAGCCCCTTGCGGATCGCCCACAGCTTGCCGAACTCGGCAGGGTCGCGGGTGAAGGGCACTTCGGCGAGCAGGGTGTAGCCCTTTAATACCGCTTCGATCTGCGCCAGCTGCTGGCTTAGCGTGGCGTCATCGGCGGCGCGGCTTTCTATTAATAAGGCGCAGGCGGCATCGGGCAGGGTTTTCACAAACTCGGGCAGGCCCGGTTTGTTCTCTACCGAGCGCAGGCCGCGACGATCGATCAGCTCCACAGCCGCGACGGGGCTGGTTTTAAGTGTGGTGACGGCTTGGCAGCACTGCTCGGCATCGGCAAACACCACCAAGGTCGAGGCCTTGTGCGCGTGCTCTTCCACGGTGCGGTAGGTGATGGCGCTGATAAAGCCTAGCGTGCCCTCGCTGCCGATCATCAGGTGTAGGAGGATGTCCAGCGGGTCGGTGAAATCCACCAAGGCATTCAGCGACAGGCCTGTGGTGTTTTTCAGCCGGTACTTGTGGCGGATTTTCTCTGCCAGCACAGGGTTGTTGCGCGTCTGCTCGGCCAAACGAGCCAACTCATCCAGCAGTGCCGCATGCGACTGCCGAAAGCGCGCCACGCTGGCGGCATCTTCGCTGTCCAGCATGCTGCCGTCGGCCAGCAGCAGACGCATGCCGGCTAAGGTGTGGTAGCTGTTTTGCGCGGTGCCGCAGCACATGCCGCTGGCGTTATTGGCCGCGATGCCGCCGATTTTGCAGGCGTTGATCGACGCCGGGTCAGGGCCAATTTTGCGCCCGAACGGTGCCAACGCAGCATTGGCGGTGGCGCCGATCACCCCCGGTTGCAGGCGGATGTGTGCGCCGTTATCGCGAATCTCGCGGCCTTGCCAATGCTCACCCAGCACGATGAGCACCGAGTCGGTAATCGCTTGGCCGGAAAGACTGGTGCCCGCGGCGCGGAAGGTCACCGGCACGCTGTGTTGGTGCGCGTGGCGCAGGGTTTCTTGCACTTCCCACTCGCTTTCGACGCGCAGCACTAATTGCGGAATCAGCCGGTAGAAGCTGGCGTCGGTGCCGAAGGCGAGGGTCGAGAGCGGGTCGCTAAAGCGCCGGTTGTCGGGGATTAGTTCGGCGATGGCGTCGAGAAAAGCAGTGGGTAGGCTCATCAGGGGGCACGCTCTGTTATTAGGGGTGGCTCGGGCGCACCAGTAAATCGGCGGTGATGTCGCTGATCGATTTGGCGCCAGTGAGCACCATGGCCACGCGCATTTCTTTTTCGATCAGGCTCAGCAGGTTGCGTACCCCAGTTTCGCCATCGGCGGCCAGCGCATAAACAAATGCGCGGCCGAGCATGCAGCAGTCGGCGCCGAGGGCGAGCATGCGCACCACGTCCAGCCCGGTACGAATGCCGGAGTCGACGAGAATCTTCAGCTCGCCTTTGACCGCCTTAGCAATCGCTGGCAGGGCGCGGGCGCTGGATAACACGCCGTCGAGCTGTCGGCCGCCGTGGTTGGACACCACAATGCCGTCGGCGCCGAAACTCACCGCATCGCGGGCGTCTTGCGGGTCGAGAATGCCCTTGATGACCATAGGGCCGTCCCAGAACTCGCGAATCCACTCCAAGTCTTGCCACGAGATCGACGGGTCGAAGTTATCGCCCAGCCAGCCAATGTAATCGGCCAGCCCCGTAGGGTAGCCACGGTAGGCGGAGATATTGCCCAGATCGTGCGGCTTGCCGAGCACGCCGACATCCAGCGCCCACTGCGGATGAGTCATGGCTTGCAGCACACGGCGCAGCGGCGCGTAAGGGCCGCTCATGCCAGAGTGCGCGTCGCGGTAGCGTGCGCCGGGCACCGGCATATCCACGGTAAACACTAAAGTAGTGACGCCGGCGGCTTTGGCGCGCTCCAGCGCATTGCGCATAAAGCCACGGTCTTTCAGCACATAGAGCTGAAACCACATGGGCCGGTTGATCGCCGGGGCGACTTCTTCAATCGGGCACACCGACACGGTAGACAGGGTAAACGGCACGCCCGCGGCATCGGCGGCGCGCGCGGCTTGTACTTCGCCACGGCGGGCGTACATGCCGGTTAAGCCGACCGGCGACAGCGCCACCGGCAGCTTGAGTTGTTCGTTAAACAGCGTGGTGGACAAGTCCAACTCGGCCATGTTGTTCAGCACGCGCTGGCGCAGGGCGATATCGGCGAGGTCCGCCACGTTGCGCTTTAAGGTGTGCTCGGCGTAGGCACCACCGTCGATGTAGTGAAATAAGAACGGCGGCAGCTTGCGCTTGGCGGCGGCGCGGTAGTCGGTGGCGGCAGAAATAATCATGGCAAAGTCCTCAATCAATCAGCCGACCTGCGCCCAAGCAGCGCAGGTCGGTTATGGCATAAGGCGTTAAGCCTTGCGCGTTAATGGCCAACCAGCGGGTCGCTGATGCCCAGGCCATACACGGCAAACAGAGCAATCGCGCCGGTCGCCAGCACGTAATACAAGGTAGGCCAAACGGTTTTGCGCAGCGTGCTGCCTTCGCGGCCCAGCAGGCCCACGGTGGCAGATGCGGCGACAACGTTATGGATAGCCACCATGTTGCCGGCGGCGGCGCCAATGGCTTGCACGGCGACGATCAACGCGCCAGAAAGACCTAAGTTTTGTGCCACGCCGTATTGGAACTGGCTAAGCATCATGTTGCTCACGGTGTTGGAGCCGGCCAAGAAAGCGCCCAGTGCACCCACGCTCGGCGCCAGCAATGGGTAAATACCGCCCACGCTGTCGGCGACAAACTGTGCCATGGCAATCGGCATGCTCGGTAGATCGGCACCGTTAACGCCTGAGTTGATCATGATGCGCACCATAGGCACGGTAAACAGCAGCACAAAGCCGGCACCCACTAGCACCTTGCCGGATTCGCCCACCGCTTTGCTCAGCTGGTTAAGGCGCATGCCATGCAAGAAGAAGGTGATCAGCACCACGGCCACTAAGATGCCGCCGGGCAAGTACAGCGGCTGAATGCCGGCGCTGATGCCGGTTTCGCCCAAGATGTCGGTGAAGTTCACCGCCACGCCTTTCAGTAGCGCGCTGACCTCGGGGAACACGCGGCTGATCACCAGAATGACCGCCACCAGCACATACGGCACCCACGCGCGCAGGGCGCTCATCGGCGCTTGGCTCAGCTCGTCGAGTTTCATCTCGATGCTGCCCAGCCACTCGCTCGGCCAGTCTTTGCTGTCGGCAAAGTCCCAGCTCTGCTTGGGCACCAAAAAGCCTACTTTGGCGGCCAAGGTAACAATCGCCAAACCAATCAAACCGCCAGCCAGCGAGGGGAACTCCGGCCCTAAGAACACCCCGGTGGCCATGTACGGCAGGGTGAAGGCCAAGCCCGCAAATAAGGCGAAGGGGATCGCGGCGATTCCGGCTTTCCAGCTTTTTTCCTTACCGAAGAAGCGCGTCAGCATCAGCACCATAAGGATCGGCATGATGCTGCCGACCAGCGCATGAATGATCGCCACTTGGCTGGTGATCAGCTGCAAAAACGCCGCCCAGCTAGAGCCTTGCTCAACCAGTTGCGCGCCTAGGGTGGCGGTGTCGAGGCCGGTGTTAACGCCAATCACGATCGGCGTGCCCACCGCACCAAAGGATACCGGCGTGCTTTGCACCATCATGCCCAGCATCACCGCCGCGATGGCGGGGAAGCCCAGCGCTACCAGCAGTGGTGCAGCAATCGCGGCGGGGGTGCCAAAGCCTGAGGCGCCTTCAATAAAGCAACCAAACAGCCACGCGATGATGATCGCCTGAATACGGCGGTCTGGGCTGATATTGGCAAAAGCGCTGCGAATGGTGCTGATCGCCCCGGAGTGTTTCAGGGTGTTGAGCAGCAAGATGGCGCCGAAGATGATCCACAGCACGCCAAGAGTAATCACTAAGCCTTGCAGGCTAGAGGCGATGATGCGGGTGGCGCTCATGTCCCACGCCAGCGCCGCAATAGCCGCGGTGACGACGAACACGGCGGGCATGGCGTGCTTGGCGGGCCAACGCAGACCAATCAGCAAGATGCCGGCAAGCAGAATGGGGGTAAAGGCCAGTAGGGCGGCCATGGCAGGGCTCATGCGCGATCCTCCGCGTGGTGGGTAACGCTGAGGGCACAGGTGCAGGCGCACAACACGGCGGCCAGCAACAAAGCGGTTAAGTTCATGACGGCTCCCATTACGGATCGGTTGTCGCGCTTATGTTTAAGACATAAGACACGCAATCGACCCTTCGTTGTTTAGATTTGTTTTTTGGTAAATTGGTAATACCAATTCCCTTTGGGCCCGATCAGCTTATGGGGGCGAGAAAAATGTGTCAATTGATGACTATTGGACTTAAGTCGCAGGATTGGTCTGACCATTGGCCTTGAGTTGCTACGGGGCTCTGGGTACGCTCGCCGAGCAAACCCGCTTGCCACAGCGCTGGCGCGGGGCTTTTTATTGGTTTTTTAAGGACACCTGCATGGCCTCGCTGCAACCGCGCCGTTTGTCGGACGATATCGTTCAGCAACTGGAAACCCTGATCGCCGAAGGCACTTTTAAGGCTGGCGAACGCCTGCCCGCTGAGCGCGTGTTGGCCGAGCAATTTGGCGTGTCGCGCCCCAGCCTGCGCGAGGCGCTGCAAAAACTGGTGGCGCGCGGTTTATTGGTCAGCCGCCAAGGCGGCGGCAACTATGTCAGCCAAGAGTTGGGCCGCGGCGTCACTGATCCGCTGCTGGCTTTGCTGGAAAGCCAACCCTCGGCGCACCGCGACTTGCTTGAGTTTCGTGCCGTGCTGGAAGGCGCCTGTGCCTACCAAGCGGCGCGCCGCGCTAGCGCACAAGATCACCAGCGTTTACAAGCGGCGCACCAAGCGTTGGAAGCCAGCTACGAAAACAACTCGCGCCAGCAAGAAGGCGGCGCGGATGCGCACTTTCATCTGGCGATTGCCGAGGCCAGCCACAACCTGATCTACCTGCACACCATGAAAGGTCTGTTCGACCTGCTAAAGCGCAATGTGGTGACCAACATCGGCGGCTTGTACCAGCGCGACCCCGCCACGCGCGAGCAGCTGCGCGCGCAGCATGCGGCGATCATTGCGGCGATTCTTGCCGGTGAGGCCGACGCGGCCAAAGCCGCCGCTGAGCAGCACATTCGCTTTGTCGAGGAAGTGCTCGGCGAAGCTCGCGCACAACACGACCGCGAAGCCCGCGCGGCGCGGCGCGGCACGTTCAGCAAATCCTGAGTGCCATTCGTTTTACGGAGGGGTTATGGCCGCTGAAGAACAGCGTGGGCTGTCTTACCAAACGCTTAACCTCATCGCTGGGCTGCTGGCGATGTTGGGCTTTTTGGCCCTCTGGCCTGTGTCACCGATTGCGCTACTGCCAGAACCCATCGCCGAGGCGATTCATGCGGGGCGCTGGGTGTTGCTGATCGGCGGCGTGTTCGCGCAGGTGTGGTTGCTCAGTGTGCGTGTGCGGCACAACCGCCGTTCATGGTTACAAGCGCAGGCGGACGCCGCTGCCGCGCCGGGAGCCGTCCGCGATGCGGCGGCGCAATCGGGGGTTAAAGGCCTCAAGGTTGACTGGTCGCCGCTCAACAGCGGTGGTGCCAACTTTCAGACCCAGCAACTGTCAGCGTGCGCGGAGCAGGGTTGGGTTGTCGCGCCTACTTGGCGCTTTGTGCTGCTGTGCAGCTTATTCGGTGCCATTGGCGGCCCGTTGGGTTTGGGGATTGCCTTTGCCGAGCTGGATAAGGGCGCCAAGGCGTTGATTCCGCTGCTGATGGGGCTGATGTTTATCGGCATTAGCTGGGCGCTGGTGCGCTTCGCGGCGCCACGCAAGTGTTTTGACCGGCGCGTGGGCTGGTATTGGCAAGGCCGTGAAGGGCTGACGGATCAGCAACGGCATGCCTTACAGGAACGCGGCAAAGCAGCGCCGCTGCATGAAATTCGCGCCGTGCAGGTGCTGGCAGAACTAGTGACGGATAGCGAAGCCCCCTCGTATAACAGCTACGAACTCAACCTTGTGCTGCAAAGTGGCCAACGTCTGAATGTGATGGATCACGGCAAGCGGGATGTCTTAGTGGCCGATGCCGAACGGTTAGCGCGCTGGTTCGATGTGCCGCTGCTGATGCGCTAAGCCGAGCTAAGCCGAGCCACGCAGCACTTCACACAATTGACACGTCATGGCTGCTTGGCGGTGTTCTGGGGCATGGCACACAGCAATGCCGTTTAGCCACTGGCATGCTCCGCGCTGATTTTTTCCGGAGCTGCCTATGTCTGCCGAGCCTGAGAACGCCCTCGAACAGGCGCTGCGTTTAGCCGCGCAAGCGCCCGCCGAGCGCCCGGCGTTTATCCGCGCCTTGCTGGAAAGCGAGGTGTTGGTGATCGGCCATGGCGAGCAGCACTTAGGCGGTCAGGTGGCGGCGGGCGATAAGCTGCGTCTGCAGCATTGGCAAAAGCCCGATGGCACGGCGGTGCTGCCGTTTTTTACCTCGGTAGAAGTGCTCGCCCAGTCGATTGAGCGCGAGGAGCAATACCTCAGCTTTAACGCCCGTGCCCTGTTCGAGATGACCCGTGGTGCCACCTTAGTGCTCAATCCGCGTTCGCCCTATGGCAAAGAGTTTGTCCCCCACGAGGTGGAGCAAATTCTCGCCCACGGCAGCAGCTGTAGCGTTCAGAAGCATGTGGTGCAGGAGCCAACCCAAGTCTTGCTCGGCCAGCCCAAAGACTACCCCGATGCCTTAGTCGCCGCGTTAACCGCCTTGCTGGCCAAGCACGCTAACGTGCAGCAGGCCTTTTTGGCCCTGATGCACGACGCGAGCCGCACACCGGCGCAAAGTTTACTGGTGGGGCTGGAGGTCAGCGGCGATGCGCAAAGCGTGCTGCAGGATGCCGGCAGCGTGGCCACCGACACCGCGCCGCAAGGCATGGCGGTGGATTTAGTGCTGGTCAGCCCTAACGAAAACAGCGGCATCAGCCAGCACTTTTATAGCGAGGTTGAACCCTTCTACCGCAAGCCAAAAAGCCTCTGGGCGCGCTTACGCGGCCAGTGGGCGTAGTGCGGCCAACGGCACGCTCAGCCACAGCTGTTGGCCCACGGCAAACACTTGCTGCGGGTGCTGGTTGAGGCGGTCGCAGGTCAGGCTTAACTCGCCGCAGCGCACTTGGTAGCGCAGCACATTGCCGAGCAATTGCAGGCGCTCGACTTGCACCGGCTGTGGCGCGCAGTGCCCGGTAAGGGTTTGCGGTTGCGTGCTCAGTAGCAGTGCCTCGGGACGAATCGCCAGTGCTTGAGTCTGCGCGTGGCCGCTCAGTTGCTGCGCTTCGCTGGCGCTGAGCACGTTGTAGTGGCCGATAAAACGCGCGGCAAATTCATTCACCGGCGCGCTATACACCTCGGCCGCGTTGCCTTGCTGCACGATGCGCCCGCACTCCATCAGCACGATGTGATCTGACAGGGTTAGGGCTTCTTCTTGGTCGTGGGTGACGAACAGTGTGGTCAGGCCATAAGCCTGCTGCAGCTGGCGGATTTGCTCGCGCAAATGCCGGCGAATGCGTGCATCCAGCGCTGACAGTGGCTCATCGAGCAGCAACAAACGCGGCTTGCACACCAAGGCGCGGGCCAAGGCCACGCGCTGACACTGGCCGCCGGACAGCTGGCGTGGCAGGCGGTTGGCCAGCTCACTCAACTCGACTTGCTCCAGCATGGCTTCAACCGCTTGGCGAATCTGCGCCTTGGGCTGCTTTTGCTGCACTAAGGCGAAGGCCACGTTGTCGAACACGCTGAGGTTGGGAAACAGCGCATAGCTCTGAAAAACCATGCCGATGCCGCGCTCGCGTGGCGCGCAGTGGCTGATATCGCGCCCAGCCAAGTGAATACGCCCGCCTTGTAGCGGCGTGAGCCCGGCGACTAAGCGCAGCAGGGTTGACTTACCGCAGCCACTGGGGCCGAGCAGGCTGACCAACTGGCCTTCACCAATGCTTAAGTTGAAGTCGTTAAACAGCGGCTGCTGGGCGTAGCCCTGCTCAATATGACTGAGGGTAAGAAAGCTCATCGGGCGCTCCGGCTGAGTCGGTTGGCCAGCCACGTGAGCAGCAAGATGGCCAAGAAATAACTGATCACCAGCGCGCTGGTGTAATGCCCGCTGTGGTTACGCATGTTGTTTAAGTACACCTGCAAGGTTTCGAAACGCGTGCCCACCAGCAGGTTGGCAAACACGAACTCGCCAAATAAAAACGAGAAGCTGATAAAGCAGCCGGCCAGCAAGCCGTTGCGCAGGCTCGGCAGCACCACGCGGCAAAACGCCACGGGCGTGCTGGCGCCGAGCAGGCGCGCGGCGTCGAGCAAATCCTGTAAGGGCAGGGCTTTGATGCTGGTGGCCAGCGCCTGATAGAGAAACGGCACAGCGAGGGTGAAGAAGCAGGCGATCAAGATCCACGGTGTGCCGACTATGGGTAGCGGGCCACCGGCATACAGCTGTAACAGCCCCACGGCACCCACCACCGGAGGCACGGCGAAGGGCAGCAGCATGAGCTGTTGCATGAGCCGGTCGAGCCACGGCCAGCGGGTGTGCGCCACCAATACCAGCGGCAACATAACGGCCACCGTGAGGGCCAGCGCCGCCAAACACACCAACAGCGAACGGGCGAAGGCGGCAAGAAAACGCGGCTCGCTCCACAGTGCTAAGTACCAGCGCAGGGTTAGTCCGTCGGGCAGCAGGGTGGCGCCCCAACTGCTCGAGAGTGAATACAACAAGGTGGCCAGCAACGGCATGGCCAGCAGGCCGACGAGGCTCCAGACGATCAGCCGGTAGCTGTGTTGTTCAGTCCAGCGCATTGGGCCTCCGGCGCAGTAGCCATTGGTTAACCGCTGCAGTCAGCGCCAGCATGCCGACCAGCAGCATGGCCAAGGCACTGGCCAGTTGCGGCTCCAGATAAATATCCCCGGCCACTAAGCTGGCGATGCGAATGGTCAGTAGGTTGAGGTTGCCGCTGGTCAGTGCATAGGCCGTGGCGTAAGCGCCCATGGCGTTGGCGAGCAGAATCAGAAAGGTGCCGGCCAGTGCCGGCCACAGCAGCGGCAAGCCAATCTGCCGCCAAAAGCCCCAGCGACTGGCGCCGAGCAGCGCGGCGGCTGCTTGCCAGTCATCACGCAGGGCATCGAAGGCGGGGTAGAGCAACAACACACCGAGGGGAATCTGAAAGTAGCTGTAAATCAGCAGCAGGCCTTGGGTGGAATACAGATTGAAGTCATCCGCCAAGCCAAACTTGCGCAGCAGCAAACTCAAGCTGCCGTTAAAGCCGAGCAGAATGATGAAGGCAAACGCCAGCGGCACACCGGAGAAGTTGCTGGTCATGCTGGCAAAGGCCAGCACCCATTCACGCAAGCGACTGCCGCTGCGGTACAGCGCGTAGCTGCCGATCGCTGCAATCACCAAACCGATCAGGCTGGAGAGCACCGACACCCACAGCGAGTTACCCAGCGCTTGGCGCATAAACGGCGAACTCAGCGCTTCGCGGTAGTGGCCCAACGACCACTGGCCATCCACCAGTAGGCTGTTCACCGCCACCCACGCCAGCGGGGCCAGTTGAAACAGGCCAAACAGCACTACGAAGGGCAACACCGCCAGCGCACAGGCCAATTGGCTGCGCTCTAGGCGCGGCAGGCGTAGCGCGCTGGCGGGCGCGCGGCTTAGCAAACTCAGCATGGCACGGCCTCGCTATTGGCCAGCGTCCGGCGCGGGCGGGGCTTGTTATGCGTAAGGCCCAGCAGGTCGGCGCACAGCCCGCACAGTTCGGTCTGGGCTACTTGCGGCGGGTGCTGGTGGTTAAACGCCTCGCCAATCAAGTACAGCGGCACATCGCGCTCTTCATCCAGCGTGCCGCCGTGGCTACCGTCGGCATTCATGCCGTGGTCGCTGGTGATCACCAGTTGATAACCGGCCTCGCGCCACAGTGGCACGAAGGCGGCCAGCAGGTTATCGGCGCGGCGCGCGGCGTTGCGATAGGCGGCGCTGTGTAGGCCGTGACGGTGCCCGGCGTCGTCGATATTCATCGGGTGCACCAGCAGCAGGTCGGGTTGGTACTGGCGGCGCAGTTGCTCGGCGTCGAGAAACAGGTGGTCATCGGGGTAGTCGTCGCGGTGGTAGAAGCTGGCGTATTGAATCGGCAGCTCCGGCGCGCAGGTGTTGCGGTCGCGCAGCGGGTCATAGGGCGCGCGGTTATACAGTTCGCTGATCCAATGATAGGCCGCCGCAGCGGTGCGCAGCCCGGCGGCTTGGGCCAGATGGAACAGGCTGGTTTGCTGGCTTAAGCGCACCACATTGTTATGGGTGATGCCGCTGTGCACCGGCGCAGTGCCGGTGAGAATGCATTCGTAAAGCGGGCGCGAGAGCGATGGCAGCTCGCAGCGCAGGCGCTGCACACTGGCTTGACCGGCCTCACACAGACCCTGCAAATAACCCAGAGTCTGTGTGGCGACCGACCATGCCAAACCATCGAGGATGATCACAATCACCCGGTGTTGAGCGGTTGGCATGGTGCGACTTATTGCAGGTGAATGACGACACGTTCTTGCCACTGACGCGGCAGTTGCTTGGCGCTGGCTTCCCAGGCTTTGCCGTCGGCAATCGGGCGGGCCTTGGCGTATTGCGCCGCGGGCAGCAGCTTGGCGGCGACATCGTCCGGCAGGCTGAGTTTTTCGGCGCGAATCGGTCGGGCATAGCCACGCGCTAAGTTGATCTGCCCGGCATCGCTAAAGATGTATTCGCGGGCCAGCTTGGCGGCGTTGGGGTTCTTGGCGTACTTGTTGATGATGGTGGTGTAGCCCGAGGTGACCGAGCCATCGCTGGGGATCACCACGGCGAAGCGCTCGCGGTCGATCTGATCGCGATAACCGAGGGCGTTGAAGTCCCAGAGAATGCCGACTTCCACTTCGCCTTTTTCCAGATTGGCCACCACCGGGTTATTCAGCGACAGGCGCTTTTGTTTGGCCAGCTCGGCAAATAGATCCAGCGCCGGGCTTAAGTCTTGTTCGTTGCCGCCAGTGGCAAACGCTGCAGCCAGCACGGCATTGTTGGCTTGTGAGGCTACGCCCACTTCGCCGACGCTGACCTTGTAGCTGCCGCTACGCAAGTCGGCCCAGGAAGTGGGCGCGTCTTTCACCAGTTGCTTGTTGACGATAAAGGCGATGGTGCCGGTGTAGGCCAGCGCCCAGTGACCGTCTTGGTCTTTTGCCCAAGCCGGGATGTCGTCCCAGGTGCTTGGCTTGTAGGGCTGGCTGACGCCTTGCTGCACGGCGATCGGGCCGAAGGCTTCGCCAACGTCACCGATATCGGCAGTGGCTTGTTCTTTCTCGGCGGCGAACTTGGCGATCTCTTGCGCCGAGCTCATGTCGGTGTCCATGTGCGCCAGGCCGTAGTGGGTTTTCAGGTCGCGCCAGGTGTCTTTCCAGTTCGCCCACGAGTCGGGCATGCCAACGCTGGCCAGTTGGCCTTCGGCGCGTGCGGCTTTTTCTAGCGCGGTGATGTTGGGGGTGTTAGCCAGCGCTTGGCCAGCGGCCAAGGTGAGGGCAAGCAGGGAGAGGGTAAAACGCTTCATGGATGGCTCCGTGTCTGGTCTAGGTCAGCACAACAGCCACCACGCTAGGACGGCGCCATGACGGCGCCATGGCAAGGCGATGACGCTTGTGTGACAACCCCGGTTTGTCATCCACCTGTCACGTGGCGCAGGCATAACCTGCCGCGCACAATCACGCCGTGGGAGTTATTCGATGTACACCGGCATACCGGGGCGCGAGCCCTCGCAAGTCACGCAAATTCGTCAGGCCTTGCTGGCGCAAATCGATCAAGACCTCGGCGAGCATGGCCGTCTGCCCGCCGAACGGGTGCTCAGCGAACAGTTCGCCACCACGCGCATCACCCTGCGCGAGGCGTTATTGCAGCTGGAGGCCGAAGGCGTGCTGTACCGCGAAGAGCGCCGTGGCTGGTTTGTCGCCCCGCCGCGTTTGGCCTACAACCCCAGCGCGCGCGGTTATTTTGATCGCATGGTGCGCAGCCAAGGGCGGGTGCCCGGCACGCGTTTGTTGCAGGTGGAAACCCAAGCCGCGACCGAACAGATTGCCGCGCTCTTGCAGATTCGCCCGCTCGACCCGGTGTACCTAGTGCGTCGTGCGCGCAGCGTGGATGGGCGCCGGGTGTTGTTTGTCGAGCACTACTTAAACGCGGCGTGTTTTCCCGACTTCGAGCGTTTTGGCGAGCGCACCTTGAGCCATTCGCTGACCGAGCTGTATCGCCAGCATTACGGCATCGAATACGGTCGCGTGCGCTTCGAAATCATGCCCACTGCGCTGCCGGAAATGGCCGCGCGCGTGCTGAAAGTCGCCCCCGGCAGCCCGGCGCTACAGGTGCAACGGGTCAACGCCGATCAGAGTGGGCGCTGGATCGACTGCGATCTGGAATATTGGCGGCAGGATGCGGTGAAGGTGTGTATCGAGGCGGGTAGTTAGGCCCGCTGGACAGCTAGCTGGACAACCATCAGCTGGGCAACTAACTAAAAGCAGCGAGGCGCCCCTAGGCGCCTCGCATTGGCTTACTTGTGCATCGCGCGCTGCTTTTCGCGGGCCCAGTCGCGGTCTTTCTCGACCTGGCGCTTATCGAACTCCTTCTTACCTTTAGCCAGGGCGATTTCGCATTTGACCAAGTGCTGCTTCCAATACAGCGCGGTACACACGCAGGCGTAGCCTTTTTGCTGCACGCCGCCAAACAGCTTGCCCAGCTCGTTTTTGTGCAGCAGCAATTTGCGGGTGCGGATGGGGTCGGCAATCACGTGGGTGCTGGCCTGCGGCAGCGGGGTGATGTGCGCGCCCATCAGCCAAGCTTCGCCATCTTTGAGCAGCACATAGCTGTCGACCAGCTGCGCTTTGCCAGCGCGCAGGCTTTTTACTTCCCAGCCCGACAAAGCAATGCCGGCCTCGAAGGTCTGCTCGATGAAGTAGTCGTGTTTCGCCTTCTTATTAAGGGCGATAGTCCCCGAGGGGTGTTTTTTCTGCTTAGCCATAGGGCGCGCATTATAGGCAGGTGGTCGACTGCCGCCTAGTCGCTGAGGAGTCCCCGAATGAAATGGCTGCCCGGCTCAAGCACAGCGTTGCGCGGTGCCCGGCAACGCGTCTACCACTGGGTATGCCCCGCAGGCTGTGCTCCTATTGCCTTGTGCTTGCGCTGTTCGCTGCATTTATTCGCGGCTTCTGAGCCTTGTTCGCCTTGGTCGTTTTCTGGACAATGCGCGGTTTTCTTGCCCCCTTGTAGAAAGTAGAGCGTGGAGAACAACATGGCAGGCGACAAGGCAGTGGCTCAGGTGTGGGCCAGCCGTTGGATCTTTATTCTGGCGGCCACCGGCTCGGCGGTGGGCTTGGGCAATATCTGGAAATTCCCCTACATGACCGGCGTCTACGGCGGCGGTGCCTTTGTATTGATTTATCTGTTCTGCATCGCCTTGGTGGGTATGCCGGTAATGCTGGCGGAAACCCTGATTGGCCGGCGTGGCCGACACAGCCCCGTGGTCAGCTTGCAGAACCTGGCCGTAGAGCGTGGCGCCAGTGTGCGTTGGGCGTGGGCAGCGGTAATGGGGTTGATTTGCGGCCTGCTGATTCTGTCTTTTTATAGCGTGGTGGCCGGTTGGTCGCTGAGCTACATCATCGATATGGGCAAGGGCAGTTTCACCGGCATTAGTGGTGAAGACGCTGGCGCCGCTTTCGGCGCGCTGACGGCCGACCCGGTCAAGCTGATTATTTTTCACACCATTTTTATGGCCATGACGGCGTGGGTGATTACCCGTGGCGTGGTCGCCGGTCTTGAGCGTGCGCTGCGCTTGATGATGCCGCTGCTGTTTTTACTCTTGGTGGTGCTCTTGGGTTACAGCGTGACCACCGGACACTTCATGGATGGCGTGCGCTTCTTGTTCCACTTCGACCCCGCGCAAGTCAAAGACGGCCTGCTGCCGGCCTTAGGTCATGCCTTCTTCACCTTGAGTGTGGGCGTCGGTTCGATCATGGCCTTTGGTGCGTATATGCCGCGCCGCGCACCGATTGGCGCGACCATTATTACCGTCGGCCTGCTGGATACTGTGGTGGCGCTGGCCGCAGGCTTAGCCTTGTTCCCCATCGTGTTTGCTGCCGGCCTTGAGCCGGGCGCCGGGCCGGGCTTGATGTTCGTCACCTTGCCGGTGGCGTTCGGCAATATCGCCTTTGGCCAAGTGATGGGCGTGGTGTTCTTCGTGCTGGTGGCCTTGGCGGCGTGGAGCTCGTCGATCTCCATGCTCGAACCGGCGGTGGCCTATTTCAGTGATCGGCATGCCGGTGGCCGGGTGCGCTTTACCTGGCTCTTGGCGCTGATCTGCTGGGTACTGGGGATTGGCACTGTGCTGTCGTTTAACGAGTGGGCCGAGCTTAAGTTCTTCGTCACCGGCGCCGACGGCTTTGCGCTGTGGGCGTGGGGCGCCGAAGGCGGTAAGACTTTCTTCGATCTGGTTGATTACTTAACCAGTCGCATCATGCTGCCGCTGGGTGGCTTGGTGTTCGTGCTGTTCGCCGGCTGGGTGCTGGGCCGTGAGGTGGTGCGCGAAGAGCTGGAGCTTAAGAACCCGCTATTCTTAAACCTACTGCTGGTGTTGCTGCGTGTGGTCGCCCCATTGGGCATCGCCGTGGTGTTTGTCGCCGAATTGCTGAAGTGAGGGTTTGCCCATGATGTGCATTCAGCGCTCTGCCTTGCTGCCGGTTTCCGCACAGGTGCTGTACGACTTGGTTAATGATGTGGCCAGCTATCCGCAGTTTTTACCGTGGTGTGATAGCAGCGAAGTGCTCGAGGTTAGCGCCGAGCAAATGACCGCGCGCCTAACCATCGCCAAAGGCGGGGTCAATCAGAGTTTTGTCACCCGCAACACGCTAGTGCCCGGCGAGCGTATCGAAATGAACTTGGTCGAAGGGCCGTTCTCGCGCTTAAACGGCGTGTGGCACTTCAAGGCTCTTGGCGAGCATGCCTGCAAGATCAGCTTGGATTTGTCCTTCGATTACGCCGGCACCTTGGCCAAAGCGACACTGGGCCCTTTGTTCAATCAGGCTGCCAACACTATGGTGGATGCCTTCTGCCAACGAGCGAAACAACTGTATGGCTGAGCACGAAATCAGCGTCGAGGTGGTTTACGCCACCCCCGAGCGCCAAGAACTGGTGCGCCTAAAAGTGCCGCAAGGCAGTAGCATGCTCGATGCCGCGAAAGCGGCGCGGCTGGAGCGCTTCTTTCCCGAGTTGGATGTGGCTGCCACGCCCATGGGTATCTTTGGCAAAGCCGTGGCTAAGCCGGCGGAGCGCGTGCTGGAAGAGGGCGAGCGGGTGGAGATTTATCGCCCCTTGATTGCCGACCCCAAGGAAGTGCGCAAACAACGCGCGGCGAAACTGGCCAAGGCCAAAGCGCAAGAATAAATCGGCGGGTTTTGCGGGTATTAAAAAAGCCTCAGGCGTTGTCGTCTGAGGCTTTTTTGTTGCTCTCGTGGCGGCTGGCTAAGCGCTCTAGCGCGGCCTTTAGTTGCGGGTCTTGAATCACCTCGGCAGCTTCATGCAGGGCCTCGGCAGCGGCGGGGGTGCGTCGCGCAGAATGTGAACGGTAAGGCGCTGCGGACGACCGAGGATGTACCTTGATGAGAATTTTGGTTAAGGTGCGCAATTCTTCGCACGCTTGCAGCTGGCGCAGCAATCGCTGTTCCTGAAAGCGTAGGCGGGTAGCCCAATGGCTGTTGTCGACCACGATCACCAGCTTGCCGTTATTCAGGCCGCCCACTTGGCAGTGTGGCCTAGCCGCCGGCTGTAGGCATTGTTCGAGTAGCGCTTGATAGCGCGCCACCCGAGCGGCCTGATTGAGCATTGTTTGCAGGGCACCCTGCTTGAGCAGGTGTTTGAGCCCTTTCGCGTCCAACGGACGGAACCCCATGGCAGGAAGCCTTGTGATGATTTACTTGCCCGGCATGCTAACAGAGACGCATGCGCTGCGGCGCAAGACACAACGAGGTTGAATGCATGCAAGTCATCATTCTTAGCCGTCGTGGCAGTAACACTACCAATGTTAGCGGTCGCTGGCTGGCAGTGACCGCCGCGTTGGCGACCAAGCTCCTGTTAGGTGTGGGTTTGGTTGGCGGCTTAGCGCTGGCCCAGTGGCATAACCACAGCGGCCCGGGCGAGGGCTTAGATGTTGCGCTGGCGCTGCAATACCAGCGTGACAACGTGCGGGAAACCCGCGAAGACGCGCAGCGT
This sequence comes from Atopomonas hussainii, assembly GCF_900109735.1. Taxonomy (GTDB): domain Bacteria; phylum Pseudomonadota; class Gammaproteobacteria; order Pseudomonadales; family Pseudomonadaceae; genus Atopomonas; species Atopomonas hussainii. The sequence goes on along the minus strand of NZ_FOAS01000012.1, from coordinate 72,808 downwards.
CAATTAGATGCCCTGGCCGTGCATGTCGGCCGCCTGCAAGCGCGCATGATGCGTATCGATGCCCTAGGCGAGCGTTTAGTTGGCGTGGCCGAGCTGGATAGCAGCGAGTTCGACTTCGCCATCGACGTCGCCCAAGGCGGTGCTGATGACGAGCTGGAAAACCTGCCGGCCTATGCCCCGCCCAGCTTTATGGAAACCTTAAGCGCGCTAGAGCTGCGCTTAGGCGAGCGCGAACTGCAGCTGGATTTGCTGGAGTCTATGTTGGCCGAACGCAGCATCTCTGAAGCCAGCGAACTGGCCGGTCGCCCAGTGAATACGGGCTACGTATCGTCACCGTTTGGTCGTCGGGTAAACCCAGTGACGGGGCGCTCTAGCTTGCACAAAGGCGTCGACTTTGCCGCGCCGCGTGGCAGCGATGTAGTCGCGGTGGCTGCTGGCGTGGTGACCTGGTCAGGCCGTCGTCCCGCGTATGGCAACACGGTAGAAATCACCCATGCCGATGGTTATGTGAGCCGCTACGCGCACAACCAGCGCAACACCGTGCAAGTCGGTGAGCTGGTGCAGCCGGGGCAGGTTATTGCCAAAGTGGGTAGCACTGGCCGCTCTACTGGCAATCACGTGCATTTTGAGGTGTTCAAAAACGGCAAATTAGTCAATCCCAGTAGCTACATTGCCCGCAGTTCGTTACATCGTTGACAATGCAATCCAACGGCATGCCTGACGAATCGTCTGCATCCGGTTAGAATGCCTGCCTTGTTTTAAGCCTATCGCTTCGGCTGGGCGCGCGGATGCGCCCTTTCCCTTCAATCAGTGGAAAGCCCTATACGTCATGTTTGCCCCTTTGCTGAGAAAAGTCTTCGGAAGTAAAAACGACCGTGAGCTCAAGCGCATGTCGCGCGTGGTTAAGACCATCAATGCCATGGAAGAGCAGTTGGTCGCCTTGGATGACGCCGCTTTGCGTGCCAAGAGTCAGGAGCTGCGCCAGCGTGCCAGCCAAGGGGAAGCCCTCGATACCTTGCTGCCGGAAGCCTTTGCCGTATGTCGCGAGGCCAGTAAGCGCGTCATGGGTATGCGCCACTTTGATGTGCAGTTGATCGGCGGCATGACCCTTAACGCCGGCAAAATTGCCGAGATGCGTACCGGTGAGGGTAAAACCCTGGTGGCCACCTTGGCGGTGTATTTAAACGCCCTGGCCGGCAAAGGCGTGCACGTGATCACCGTGAACGAATACCTGGCCCGCCGTGACGCCAACTGGATGCGTCCGCTGTATGAATTCTTAGGCCTCAGCGTTGGTGTGGTTACCCCGCAGCAAGACCCGCAAGAAAAGCGTGCTGCTTATGCGTGTGACATCACCTACGGCACCAACAACGAATTTGGTTTCGACTACCTGCGCGACAACATGGCCTTCAGCTTGGAAGATAAATTCCAGCGCGGCCTGAACTTCGCCGTGGTCGACGAAGTGGACTCGATCCTCATCGACGAAGCGCGTACCCCACTGATTATTTCCGGTCAGGCCGAAGACAGCTCGCGCCTGTACATGGAAATGAACAACTTGATCCCGCGTCTGGAACGTGGCGTCGAGGCGGTGGAAGGCGACGCCGGCAAGCCGGGTCACTACACCATCGATGAAAAGACCCGGCAGATCGAAATCACCGAAGCCGGTCACGAGTACATCGAGCAACTGCTCACCGAAGCTGGTTTGCTGCCCGAAGGCGAGAGCCTCTATCACGCGCAGAATCTGACCCTGCTGACCCACGTTTACGCGGCCTTGCGCGCGCATGCGTTGTACCACCGCAACGTCGAGTACATCGTGCAGAACAATCAGGTGCTGCTGATCGACGAACACACCGGCCGTACTATGCCCGGTCGTCGTTTGTCCGAAGGCTTGCACCAGGCCATCGAAGCCAAAGAAGGCCTGCCGATTCAGGCCGAAAGCCAGACGCTGGCCTCGACCACCTTCCAGAACTACTTCCGTCTGTACAACAAGCTGTCCGGCATGACCGGTACCGCAGACACCGAAGCGTTCGAATTCCGCCAGATTTACGCCCTCGACGTGGTGGTGATCCCCACCCACAAGCCGCTGGCGCGTAAAGACGGCAACGACTTGGTGTACCTCACCGTCGAAGAGAAATACCAAGCGGTGATTGCCGACGTGCAAGCCTGTCAGGCTGCGGGTCGCCCGGTGCTGGTCGGTACGGCGTCGATTGATGCTTCCGAATACCTGTCCAGCCTGATGGACAAAGCTGGTATTGCGCACAAGGTACTGAACGCCAAGTTCCACGAAAAAGAAGCTGAGATCATCTCGCAAGCCGGTCGTCCGGGCGCTGTGACCATCGCCACCAACATGGCCGGTCGTGGTACCGACATTCTGCTTGGTGGTAGCTGGGAAGCCGAAGTCGCCGCGCTGGAAAACCCCAGCGACGAGCAAATCGCGCAGATCAAAGCCGAATGGCAACAGCGCCACGCGCAAGTGCTGGAAAATGGCGGCTTGCACGTGATTGGCTCCGAGCGTCACGAATCACGCCGTATCGATAACCAGCTGCGCGGCCGTTCGGGTCGTCAGGGCGATCCGGGTTCGAGCCGTTTCTACCTGTCGCTGGAAGACAACCTGATGCGCATCTTCGCCTCTGATCGGGTGAAGAACTTTATGAAAGCCCTCGGCATGCAGCAGGGCGAGGCCATCGAACACCGCATGGTCACCAACGCCATCGAAAAAGCCCAGCGCAAGGTCGAAGGCCGCAACTTCGATATCCGTAAGCAACTGCTGGAGTTCGACGACGTCGCCAACGAGCAGCGTAAAGTGGTTTACCACATGCGCAACAGCCTGCTGGAAGCCGACAACGTAGCGGCCACCATCGACGAGTTCCGCGCCGAAGTGCTGAATGGTTTGGTCGATCAGTTCCTGCCGCCGCAATCCCTGCCAGAACAGTGGGATATCGAAGGGCTGGAAGAGGCGATGAACCGCGAGTTCACCCTGCAGCTGCCGATTCAGCAGTGGCTGGATGAAGACGATCATCTGCACGAAGAAACCCTGCGCGCCAAGCTGATGGATCTGGTCACCGAAGACTATCGCGGCAAAGAAGAACTGGCCGGCGGCGATGCGCTGCGCACCTTCGAGAAGCAGATCATGCTGCGCGTGCTGGATGACCTGTGGAAAGAACACCTAGCGACTATGGATCACCTGCGCCACGGTATTCACTTGCGTGGTTACGCGGCGAAGAACCCCAAGCAGGAATACAAGCGCGAGTCGTTTAACCTGTTCCAAGAAATGCTCGAGCAGATCAAGCGGGACGTGATTCGCGTGCTGGCCCACGTGCAAGTGCGCCGCGAAGATCCGGCCGAAGAAGAAGCGCGGATGCGCGCCGAAGCCGAAGCCCGCGCCCGTAGCATGCAGTTCCAGCATGCCGCTGCTCCAGCCATGGCCGGTGACGACGATGGCGACGCTGAAGACGACGAGCCGCAGGCGCAAGAGCCCGTGCGCAACGAGCGCAAAGTGGGTCGCAATGAGCTGTGCCCGTGCGGCTCGGGGAAGAAATTTAAACACTGTCACGGCCAGATCAGCTAAACCCTGATCGAGCCACCGTGCTAGCAACGCCGTGACCAGCCTTGGCTGCTCGCGGCGTTTTGCCAGTTAAAGCAAGCATGATTTTCAAGGAGCGTCACTATGGCTGTTGGACTGGGCCCGCTGCCCACATTGCATCCAGTACCGGGTTTCGAGTTGGGTATCGCCTCGGCCGGGATTAAACGCGTAGGCCGCAAGGATGTGGTCGTCATGCGCTGTGCAGAAGGTTCGCGTGTGGCTGGCGTGACCACCACCAATGCGTTTTGCGCCGCTCCCGTGCTGATTACTCGCGAGCGTCTGGCGGGCGAGGTGCGCTATTTGCTCACCAATACCGGCAACGCCAATGCCGGTACCGGCGATGATGGTCTGGCCAACGCCAAGCGCAGCACCGAGGCGTTGGCCCAGCTGACCCAAGTCGATGCCGAGCAGATTTTACCGTTTTCCACCGGTGTGATTGGTGAGCCGCTGCCCGTGGCCAAGATCGAAGCCGCGCTGCCCGCGGCACTGGCTGACTTGGCGGAAGATCACTGGGCGCAAGCCGCCGAAGGCATCATGACCACCGACACGCTGCCTAAGGGCGCCAGTCGTCAGTTTGAGCATGACGGCGTCATCGTCACCGTCACTGGTATCAGCAAAGGCGCCGGCATGATTCGCCCGAACATGGCCACCATGCTGGGCTATATCGCCACCGACGCCAAAGTCTCGCGCGATGTGCTGCAAGCGCTGGTGCGCGATGCGGCGAATAAATCGTTTAACCGCATCACCATCGACGGCGACACCTCGACCAACGATTGCTGCATGCTGATCGCCACCGGCCAAGCCAAGCTGCCGGAAATCACCGCCGCCAGCGGTGAGTTGTTCGGCAAACTGAAAGACGCCGTGTTCAGCGTATTTATGGAAGTGGCACAAGCCATCGTGCGCGACGGCGAAGGCGCGACTAAGTTCGTTACCGTGATAGCCAACGGTGGCGGTAATGCGCAAGAGTGCTTGGATGTGGCGTATGCCGTGGCCCACTCGCCGCTGATCAAGACCGCGCTGTTTGCCTCCGACCCCAACTGGGGGCGCATCTTGGCGGCCGTAGGTTACGCCGGCGTGCCAGAGCTGGATGTGAGCAAGATCGACGTGTTCTTGGGTGAAGTGTGCATCGCCAGCCAAGGCGGTCGCGCGGCCAGCTACACCGAAGCGCAAGGCGCCGAGGTCATGGCCCGCGAGGAAATCACCATTCGCATCGAGTTAGGTCGTGGCGAGTTCAGCGAAACTATCTGGACCACCGACCTTTCCCATGAGTATGTGAAGATTAACGCCGAATACCGCACCTAAATTGGCGGGTAACACCGAGCTAAAAACGGGCCAGCTTGCTGGCCCGTGTATTTTTGGGGGGATGGATGAAGCGCATTCATGTCATGGCTGCTGTGATCGTCGGCGAGGATGGACGTATCCTGCTGGCCAAGCGCGCGGCGAATCAGCATCAAGGTGGCTTGTGGGAATTCCCCGGCGGTAAATGCGAAGCGGGGGAAACTCGCGAGCAGGCGCTGGATCGTGAGCTGCACGAAGAGTTAGGCATCCGCGTGACCGCTGCACGGCCACTGATTCAGGTGAGCCATGATTACGCGGATAAATCCGTACTGTTGGACGTTTGGCGCGTGACCGGCTTCAGTGGCGAGCCACACGGTGCTGAGGGGCAGCCCTTGGCGTGGGTGGTGCCGCCGGCGTTAAGCGATTACCACTTTCCTGCAGCGAATTTGCCGATTGTGAGTGCCGCACAGCTGCCCGATTGCTACTGGGTCACGGCGCCCGAGTGGACGGCAGAGCACGCCTTAGCGCAGTTAACCCAGGCTTTGGCTGCTGGCGCAGCGTTGATCTACTGGCGTTTACCGCAGTTAAGTGCGGCGGCGTATTTGCACTGTGTGCAGCAAGCGGCGGCGCTGTGTGCGGGCCGTGCCCAGCTGATGCTGCACGGCGAGCAGGCGTTATTGGCGCAAGTGCCGGGCGCCGGCTGGCATCTCAGCGCCGCGCAGTTGCAGGGCTTTCAGGGTGAGCGCCCGGCGGGTGTGCGCGTGGCGGCGTCGTGCCATAACGCCGCCGAGTTAGCGCTGGCCAATCAGTTGGGGGTGGACTTTGTTACCCTGTCACCGCTACTGCAGACCGCCTCACACCCAGAGGCAGAGCCTCTAGGCTGGGCGCAGGCCGAACAATTACTCAAGCAGTGTTTAAGCCCAGCGTATCTGCTCGGCGGGGTAAGTCCGGCCGACTTGCCGCAGGCGTGGCAAGTGGGTGCGCAGGGCATTGCGGCGATTCGGGGGTTGTGGCACGGTGTCGGGGCTGCTTAGCGTCAAAGCCTCTAGCGCAGTAGGTTGAGCACGTTTTCCGACTGCTGATTAGCTTGCGCGAGGATGCCCTGCGCGGCCTGCTGTTTGATTTGCTGTGAGACCAGCAGGGCGGTTTCTTGGGCAAAGTCAGCATCGATGATTCGCGAGCGGCTGGAGGCGGCGTTTTCGCCAATGTTTTGCAGGTTGTCGATAGTCGCTTCAAGACGGTTTTGTAGCGAGCCCATGTAGGCGCGCTGGCGATCGACATAGGCCAGCGCGTCATCTACATCCATCACCGCGAAGCCGGGCAAAGTGCCTAAGTTGAGCCGGCTCAGTGCCAGCGAGCCGGCGCTGAATGAGCCGATGCCGACACTGACGGTTTCGTTAGCATTGGCGCCAACTTGGAAGTCCACCACGCTGCCGCCGCCCACGCTGTTGGCATTAAATAAGCTCGGTTCTTTGAGCTTAAAACCCTGTGAGCCGGGCAGCCCGGTGCCTTGGTTGGGCAAGATGTTCTCTGCCGTTAACACCGGCCCGCCGTCAGCATCTAGGCCGCCGATGGCGCCGGTGTCGGCGTTGGTCAGGTTCATCCCTGCAACATAGGCGCTGGCATTGGCATTGAACTGGGTATTGAAGTTGGCCAGGCTGGTGAAGGCGCCTTTGCTGGCATTGGTCAGCGCCTGATCGAGTGTCGAGCCGGCATTGCTGTTGAGATAACCCATGATCTCTTTGATGCCGGTGCCGCCGGCTGCCTTGATGCGGTCATGCATATAGCGAACGGCCACATAGCCGGCCGAGTAACCGGCGCTGACACCGACGTTGTCGGCGTTGAAGGCGGCGAGCATGGCGGTGACATTGGTGCCGCCGGCGGTGTCGGCAAATACTCGGGCATCGGCGCCATGTACAGCCTCTGCGGCGCCTTCGATAAACCAGTTGGGCAGTCCGCCGGCAAAATTCATCGTGCGGCCCATTACCGCGTGAGCCATTTCGTGGGCAATCACCCGGTCGGTGTACTGCGCAGGGTTGGTGCCGCCGTTGGGTAGGGTGGAGGCATCGAAATAGGCGAGGTTAACGTCGAGTACTTGGTTGAGCGCCTTGCCGTTGCCATCGGCACCGGTGTAGGCGACCGAGGCTAAAGCAGGGCTGGCGCCGTTATTGCTGAAGGTGATTTCCAGCTGCGCCCCATCGGCACGCAGGCCGAAGGCGTCGAAGACGCGTTGTTCGCCTTCGCTAATCCAATAGCCGCGTAAAGAGTTGAGTACCGAGCGTTGGTCAAGATCGCCAAGCAGCGAGCTGCTGCCCTGATCGAACACTTTGCGCCCACCAAAGGTGGTCGTTTCGTTGATGCGAGTGATTTCCTGCGCAAGCTGCTGGGCTTCTTGGTTGAGCGCATCGCGCTCGCTGGCGCCGTTGGAGCCATTCATGGCCTGCAAGCCCAGTACGCGAATCCGCTGCAGTGCATCGGTCACGCTTTGCAGAGCGCCTTCGGCGACTTGCAACAGCGAGATGCCGTCGTTGGCGTTACGCACAGCCACAGCCAAGCCGCTGACCTGTGTCGATAGGCGGTTGGAGATCTGTAGGCCGGCGGCATCATCCTTCGCACTGTTAATGCGATAGCCCGTGGACAGTCGTTGCAGCGTGGTATTTAAGGCGCTGCCGTTACTGCCCAGTTGGCGCTGGGTAAATGATGACGCCATGTTGGTGTTGACGCTGAGCATGCTTTGCAGCCCCTCGCGTGCAGGTTTTTGTAACTCCTGAGCGGGTTTTCGGCGTGGGTGAAAAGAGCTTGAGGCAGGGGAGGGCTATTGCCGACGAACGGTTGCCGTTGCGGCGTGCTGTCGTTTGATTGAGATTCGGCGACGGGGTGCGTTAAGTGAGGAGAGCGAGTGAGCGCTTGTTGCGTCGAGCGGCGCTTGGCTCTCGGCTGAGAGCCAAGCCTGCGCGAGGGTCTTAGCGGGTGCCGTAAACCACCATGGTTTTGCCTTTGACGTGTACCAGTCCCTGTTCTTCCAGTGACTTCAGTACGCGACCAACCATTTCCCGCGAGCAGCCAACAATGCGGCCAATCTCTTGGCGGGTGATCTTGATCTGCATGCCGTCGGGGTGCGTCATCGCGTCGGGTTGCTTGCACAGATCGAGCAGGGTGCGTGCGACGCGGCCAGTCACGTCGAGGAAGGCCAAGTCGCCGACTTTGCGCGTGGTATCGCGCAGGCGCTCGGCCATCTGCTGGCCAAGGGCGAACATAATATCCGGGTCTTGCTGGCTGATTTCGCGGAACTTGGCGTAGCTGATTTCTGCCACTTCGCACTCGGTTTTCGCGCGTACCCAAGCGCTGCGCTCTTGCTCGGAGCCTTCGCGCTCGAACAGGCCCATCTCGCCAAAGAAGTCTCCGGCGTTGAGGTAGGCAATGATCATTTCGCGACCATCGTCATCCTCAATCAGAATGGTCACGGAGCCTTTGACGATAAAAAACAGGCTTTCGCAACGGTCACCGGCATAAATGATGGTGCTTTTGGCAGTAAAACGACGGCGATGGCAGTGGGCCAAGAACTTATCGAGGTTCTTGATTTTTGGCGTAAGGGTCAGTGCAACCATGAGATTTCCCGCAATGTTGAGTCACGATCCAGCGACTCGTTTTGTTTTATCTGGGATACGTCATCAGTGATCTGGATAAAGACCAACAGTGACTATATTCCTTTTTTAGCTGATGGTGTCAGTGTGACGGCGTCAAGTTTACCAACAAGCGACCGCTTGGTTTTACGAATTGAACCACAGAAAGCGTAAGCGCTAGTGGCCACAGCTGGCAAATAGACGTGTGGTAAGCTACCGCGCGGTTTGCAGGCTATCAGGAGTATGGGGATGAAGGCGCGGATTCAGTGGGCCGGTGAGGCCATGTTTTTAGGTGAGTCAGGCAGTGGCCATGTGGTGGTGATGGATGGCCCGCCGGAATACGGTGGCCGCAACTTGGGCGTGCGCCCGATGGAAATGCTGCTGCTGGGCATGGGTGGCTGCACCGGTTTTGACGTGATGAGCATTTTGAAGAAAGCGCGTCAGCCGGTAGAGCACTGTGAGGCGTTTTTAGAGGCCGAACGCGCCAGCGAAGACCCGAAAGTGTTCACCAAAATTCACGTGCACTTTGTGGTCAAAGGCCGTGGCCTAAAAGAAGCGCAGGTTAAACGCGCGGTTGAGTTGTCGGCAGAAAAATACTGCTCGGCGTCGATCATGCTCGGCGCGGCGGGTGTGGCGATTACTCACGATTATGAGATTGAAGAGCTCGGCGCTTAAGTCGCGAGCGCACGCACAAAAACGGCAGCTTATTAAGCTGCCGTTTTTGTTCAAGCCGCAAAGCCCTGACTCAATCAGATGCGGTAGGTGCTTTTGGTCATCACCTTGGACAGCAAGGTCATGCCCAGTTTGACCGGCGCGGGAAACTTAAAGCCGCCGGCCTCTAAGGCATGGTCGGCATGCTCGGCTTCATCGATGCGCATCTGCGCCAAAATCGCGCGGCTCTTTGCATCGCTGCGCGGCAGTTGGTGCAGGTGCTCATCCAAGTGCTTGCACACTTGATCTTCGGTGGCGGCGACAAAGCCTAGGCTTAAGCGGTCGCTAATCAAACCGGCGGTGGCACCAATACCAAACGACAGGCCGTAAAACAGTGGATTAAGTACGCTGGGGCGGCTGTCCAGTTGGCGCAGGCGCTCTTCGCACCAGGCCAGATGGTCGATTTCTTCCCGCGCCGCGTGCTCCATGCGTTCGCGCACTTCCGGCAGCTTGGCAGTGAGGGCTTGGCCTTGGTACAGGCCTTGCGCGCACACCTCTCCGGTGTGGTTGATGCGCATCAAGCCGGCGACATGGCGGTTGTCATCGGCAGACAGCTCGCACTCGGGCTTATCGCTGGCCGGTGACAGGCGATCCGGCTGGCCGCTAAAGGGCAGCAAGGTGCGCAGGGCGCTGTCGGCTTGCAGCAGCAGCTGATCGAGCGGGGAGTAATGGCGTTGGGACGGCATACGCATCTCCAGAACAAACTGTGCAAAGTGTAACGCAGTTAGGTGTGTAGACGTTGACGTCTGTCAGTTCAGCTCGCGCAGCACACGAAAACCCAATGAGTAACTGGCTTGATCGGCTTGGCGCGGGTCGCGCAGCGAACTGCGCAAATACTGCGGGCCGCTGTTCCACGCGCCGCCACGCACTACGCGCGGGCGTTGATCGAGCAAGCGGGCGCTGTGTTGTTCGCTGCCATCATAGGTGGCGGAATAGGGCGAAGCAGTCCACTCCCAAACATTGCCGGCGGTGTCGTACAGACCAAACGCGTTGGGCGCAAATTGGCCACGCAGTGCGGTTTTGTTGCGAATAAAGCTGGAGGTGCCGCAGCCGCGACAGTGGGCAAACGGTTGCTCATTAACGGGCGCGGCGCTGTCGCCCCACCAAAACAAGCTGCTGCTACCGGCGCGGGCGGCGTATTCCCACTCGGCCTCAGTAGGTAGGCGATAGCGCTGGCCGGTGACTTGGCTGAGCCATTGGCAAAACGCCTGCGCTTGATGCCAGTTCACATGCATCACCGGGCGCTGTTCCGATAAGCCCCAGCCTTCGTTATTCGGCACCGGCTTGCCGCTGGCTTCGCTGTAGGCGCGCCATTCAGCGAAGCTCACCTCATAAACGCCCATGGCAAACGCCTTGGGCAGGGTAAGTTGTTTGGTGGGGCGCTCGTTGTGATTGCCAGAGCCTACGCTGTCGCCGATGACAAAGGTGCCCGCCGGCACCACCACCAGCTCAGGGCCGGGGGTGCCGTCGAGCAGGTTGTCGTGGAAGGTGTCGCCGGGGTTTAAGGCATGCGCGCTGGGCGCTAGGCACAGCAATAGGCTGGCCAGTAAAGCGGTGACGCGCATATCAACCCGGCGGCCAGTTCAGTTGACGCTGACCGAGCACATGCATGTGGATGTGGTACACGGTCTGCCCACCTTGCTCGTTGCAGTTCATCACCACACGAAAGCCCGCCTCGCAGCCTTGCTCTTTGGCCAAACGCTGGGCGGTGAAGAGGATGTGCCCGGCGAGGGCTTTGTCGTCTTCGGCTAAGTCATTCAAGGTGGCGATGTGTTTTTTTGGGATCACCAAAAAGTGCACCGGCGCTTGCGGGCTGATGTCGTGAAAGGCCACGAGGTGTTCGTCTTCGTAGAGCTTTTTCGCGGGTATGTCACCGGCGACTATTTTGCAAAATAAGCAGTCCATAGAGCCTCCCGTGGCGCTGATTGGCGCGCTAAATTCGTCGGCGAGTGTATCCTCTGGCAACTTTTCGTGCACGGATAAGCCTTTAAGGAGTAAGGGTGAAAAACGACATACATGACTTGGGCTTAGTGCTCGACTCTAAGGTCAAACTGATTCTGATTGAGTCGTGGGAAGAGCCGCGCGTGCTGGAACTGATCACCAGCTTGGCGGTTAAACGCACCCATACGGTGTATCGCTGGACCGATGTCGACGGCTTGGCACGCTTGGGTTTTGGTAGCGATGCCGCCGATAGCGAGCTGACGCAAAACCCGGAAGAGGCGCTGAAGGTTATTCGCCGCGATATGCAGCCCAATGTGTATGTCTTGTGCGATCTACACCCGTACTTGCTGGGCGAGAACCCTAAGCTGGTGCGCTTGCTGAAAGAAGTGGCGCTGCGCAGCGAAAGCTACGCGCCGACCGTGGTGCTGCTCTCGCATGCCATGGAACTGCCCGCTGAGGTGCGCCGTTATGCCGCGCGCTTTGAGCTTTCGCTGCCGTCGGAAGAAGAACTCGGCGCGATTGTGCGCGAAGAGGCCGGGCAGTGGAGCGAGCGCAATCGCGGCCTGCGCGTGCGCACCGATAACCGCACCTTAGGGCAGCTGGTAAAGAACCTGCGCGGCCTTACCCATGGCGAGGCGCGGCTGCTGGCGCGCAAAGTGATTGTCGATGACGGCGCCATCACCCAAGAAGACCTGCCGGAGCTCAATAAAGCCAAGTTCGAGCTGCTCGACCTAGACGGCGTGCTGAGCTTTGAGTACGACACCGCGCGCTTTGCCGATGTAGGTGGTTTGCGCCGCTTTAAGCAGTGGCTGGGCCAACGTCAGCAGGCGTTTTTAACCCAGCAAGGCGGCGATATACCGCGCGGCGTGCTGTTGGTGGGCGTGCAAGGCGGCGGTAAAAGTTTGGCTGCCAAAGCCGTGGCTGGTCTCTGGGGTCTGCCGCTGCTGCGCTTGGATTTCGGCAGCCTGTACAACAAGTACTTTGGCGAAACCGAGCGCAACCTGCGTGAGGCGCTCAAGTTGGCGGACATGATGTCGCCGTGCGTGCTGTGGATGGACGAGCTGGAAAAAGGCATGGCCACCGGCGACAACGACGGCGGCGTCAGCCAGCGCGTGTTAGGCACCTTGTTAACGTGGATGGCCGAGCGCAAAACGCCGGTGTTTATGGTTGCCACCGCCAACGCGATCAAACAGTTACCGCCGGAGCTGGTGCGTAAAGGGCGTTTTGATGAAATGTTCTTTGTCGACTTGCCCGGGGCGCAGGTGCGTGAGGAGATCTTCCGCATTCACCTCGAAAAACGCGATTTGCCCTTAGAGCGCTTTGCCTTGGCGGAGCTGTCGGAGGCTGCAGAAGGCTTCTCGGGGGCGGAAATCGAGCAGGCGGTGGTCAGCGCTGTGTACGCCGCGCAAGCGCAAGAAAGCCCGGTTAACCAGACGCACATCGTGCAGGCGCTGCATGACACCTCGCCACTGTCGGTGGTGATGGCGGAAGACCTCTTCGCGCTGCGCCAATGGGCCGAGCAGCGCACGGTGCCGGCGGATTAACGCGGGCTTAAACGCTTTAAGGCACACAAGCCGTCACACCCTGCGGGGTGCGGCGGCATTGCCCTTGTAGGCTTGGGCGCCCCGGCGGGCTGAATTGACAGCGTTGCCCGTCGCTACGGCCTGAGCAGGCGTCGATAGCCGCTGCCGGCGGTTGGCGCCGCGCTGCTGCGTCGTTAGTGCGTGCTGGCAAGCGCTGGCTAGGCTGCGCCGCGTTTGGCCGTGCGCGTGGGCTAAAGTCGGCGCTTGGCGTGCCCCACAAGCAGCGGGGGAAGAATGGAAAGCTATCGGTGGCGAAATACACGAAGCGACCATCCAGCTCGCCGCCGTTACAGCGATCGAGGGTGTGCGGGCCGCCGACATACTGCCAGTCTTCGATATAGGTGCCGTCGTAGCGACCATAGGGCGCGGTAGGTCGCTGGCCGGGCTTTAGCCGGTAGCCCGATGGCGGCTGATTAGCGCGGTAGTGAATCTCAAAGCCGTCGGCGGCATAGCCAAGCAAGCTGCTGTGAGCTGTTAACGTCGGTGGCACGCCGTGATAGTGGTACAGGCCGCGCTCATCCACGTGGGCGTTGTTGCTGTCCATGCCGAGCAAGTCGCGGGCGCCTAAGCCTTCCAGATTCCAACCCGACTGCGGATTGCGGCTAAAGCCGCGCTGGCTGCTGGCGTCGTAATAGTCGGCGGTTTCTGGGCGAAACGGCACGCCATTAATCGCCACGCCAATCGCGCCGCGCTCGATCATTGTGGGCGTGGCGTTTTTCTTCGGCGTGAGTGTCACGCACAGGTGTGTGGCTTGTTCGCTGATGCGGTGTGGGTTGCCGCGATTAGGAAACTGCCCGGTGGCATGGTTGGGCAGGCCATTGCTGGTCACGCAGCGTTGCCCATTGTGTTCGCTCCACTGCGCATGACCGTGATGCTCATGCGCGGCTAACGCGCTGCTCAACAAAACCAAGGGGAGGGTGATGAGGCGGCGCATGGTGGGCTCCGGCGTTAGCTGGTGGGGCTTTCAAACATCTGCGTGAGCTGGCTATCGAGCAGGCTCTGGTAGGGCTCCAGCAAACGCTCGACACAACAGGCACCAGCAGGGCTGGCGATGGGGCGTACCTTGGCACGGTGGCGAATGTCGCTCTCGCTGCTGATTGACTGGTCAAGCAACACTAAGTTGCGGCTGTGTTGGCTGAGGGCCAGTGCCGCTTGGGTAGCTTCGCTCAGCAGCAGTTCGCCTTGCGGCAAATCTTGCAGGCTATCGCCTACGGCCAAGCCCAGTTGCAGTTGCAAGGTTAAGCCGCTGTCGGCCACTTCCACTTGCAGGCTATGGCCAAGGCCGCGCAGCAGTTCGGCGCAGCACAGGGCATTGCCGGTGTGGTCGTCGGCGCATTCTTCGCTGTGAAACAGCACCAAACTGCTGCCGTCATTGAGGGTATGCAGTTCGCCGTTATACAGCTGTGCGGCTTGCTCCAGCGCGCCACGATAGCGCTCGAGCAGCTCCATCAGGCGTGGGCGGGGCAGGCGGCGCAGTTGTTCTTGGGCACCGAGCTGCACGGCGAGTACGCAGGTTTCGCCGGGGATTTCCCCGGCTTCATCCAATTCGCTTGGGGTGACCAGTTCGCCGAGCCAGGTTTCTGGGTCTGGGTCGTCTTCGATGTCGCTAAACGCGCTGCTCGCCTCATCGGCTTGCCAAGGCAGTGGTTCGTCGTGTTGCTCGTCGAATTCGCCGCGTTCGTCCCAGTCAGGCTCTGATGCGTCTTCTTGCTCGTCGGCGGACGTGAGCTCAGCAATAGGTGCTGGTGCAGGTTTGGGAACCACCAAGCGAGCTTGCAGCTGGCGCGCCAGCTCGCCGATTTCATCCATGCGTGCCGAGCCTGGCGCTGGGTCGTCGGGGTCGCGCAGCCACAGACGCAGCTCTTGCAGCGGCTGGGCGAGATTGCGCCCCACTCGCAGCGATAGCGAGATGGTCAGCGCGAGCAGAATCAAGCTAAGAATCGCCATGCTCTGCAAGCTGATGGTCATCGGCTGGTAGAACTGGCTCATGTCGAGGCTGATGCGCAGGTAGCCGGCGATCACCTCTTGGAAGGTGATGTTGGTCGAATACAGGCCTTCCGGCTCGCCCAGTAGGGTGCGTGGCCTTGCGCCGGCTTCGGCAAGAATGCGGTTGTCGACGCTGTAAATCGCCGCATGCGCCACCAGCGGGTTTTTCACCAGATTATTCAGCAACACATTGAGGCTAAGCAGGTCGTTGGCGACCAGCAGCTCGGTGGCTGAGGCGCCGGTTTGTGCCACTAAGCTTTGCCCTAAAGCGTCAGCCTGTTGCTGCATGGCTTGGCGAAACTGCATGCCCATCACCCAGGCATACACAATCAGTGCAAACGCCACTAAAAACAGGCTGTGCGCTGCCACGCGTAAGCTCAGGCTGATGCGCTTGCGACGCAGGGCCTGAAACAGCATGACGAACACATTATCGGGGCGTGGATCGTGTGGGCGGTTCACAGAGCAAAATCGGCAGACAAAGATGATCGGCAGTATAAACGCCTGATTGCGAGCCTTGATAGCCGCAACGCTGCCGATGCGACCGGGTTTGCAGGTAAACTGTCGGCAAATTTTGCAGGGAGACCCCAGCGTGCGCGAAATAGTGCTGATCAATATCACCGGTGAAGATCGCCCGGGTTTAACCGCGGCCATCACCGGCGTGCTGGCGCAAAGCGGCGCCAATATCCTCGACATTGGCCAAGCGGTGATTCACGACACCTTGTCGTTTGGCATTCTGGTGGAAATTCCCAGCAATGCCGAAGCCTCCGGTGTGCTGAAAGAAGTGCTGTTCACCGGCTACAAGATGGATCAGCAAGTGCGCTTCACCCCAGTGAGCGAGGCGGAGTACGCCGCGTGGGTGGGCGGCCAAGGCAAGTCGCGGCATATCGTTACCTTGCTGACGCGTCAGGTCACCGCAGAGCAGCTGCGCCGAGTCAGCTCGATCACCGCGCGCTATGGCTTGAATATCGATCATATCGATCGCCTGTCGGGTCGTGTGGCGCTGGGCGCCGATCAGTCACGCAGCAAGGGCTGTGTGGAGTTCTCGGTGCGTGGTGAGCCGGACGATGCGGCAGCACTTCGCGCCGAGTTTCTCTCCGTGGCGCAGGAGCTGAATGTCGATATCGCCTTCCAGCAAGACACTGTGTTCCGCCGCAATCGCCGCTTAGTGGTGTTCGATATGGACTCCACCTTGATTGAGGCCGAAGTGATCGACGAGCTGGCCAAGGCGGCAGGCGTGGGCGAGCAGGTGGCGGAGATCACCGAGCGCGCCATGCGTGGCGAGCTGGATTTTCGCGCCAGCTTTAAAGAGCGCGTCGGCCTGCTCAAAGGCTTGTCGGAGGATGTGCTGGCGGAGATCGCCGCACGCCTGCCGCTCACCGAAGGCGCGGAAACCTTGCTGCGCGAGTTAAAGCGCCTCGGTTACAAAACGGCGATTTTGTCCGGCGGTTTTACTTATTTTGCCAAGCATCTGCAGGCCAAGTTGGGCTTTGACTATGTGTTTGCCAATGAGCTGCCGATTGTCGACGGCCAAGTCACCGGTGAAGTGCTGGAGCCGATTGTCGATGGTCAGCGTAAAGCCGACTTGCTGCGCGAGCTGGCCCAGCGTGAAGGGATTAGCTTGGAGCAGGCGATTGCCGTGGGTGATGGTGCTAATGACTTGCCGATGTTGTCGATTGCTGGCCTTGGCGTGGCGTTTCGCGCTAAGCCGTTGGTGAAACAGTCCGCTAAGCAGGCGATTTCTACGCTGGGCTTAGATGGCGTGCTGTACTTGCTCGGCTATCGCGATCGCGAAGGCGAGTAAGCGTCATGTGATAAAAAAGCCCGGCCAATGTCAGACTGTGTGGAAACTACTGCACTTGGCTATGCGGCGTTAAAAACAGGCTCAAAATGCTCACAAATCCGCAGGAGCGGGTTTGAACAGCTTTAGCTGACCCGCAGGGCGGAGCACAGGATGTGCGGAGTATTTACCACACGTAAACTGCGCTTTTTCGCCTGTTTTTGCCTTGCCTAGCCTGCGCTCGCGACGTTTTCACACAGCCTGAGTGTGCCGGGCTTTTTACTTGGGGGCGGCTTATTCGTCGCCGCCGCTAAAGTCGTAGTTCATCGCCGCTGTTGGGCCTTGCAGGTAGTGGCCCTGAATGTAATTAACGCCGGCTTGCCACAAGGTGGCCAAGGCACTGGCGCTTTCCACGTAGGGCACTATGGTCAGCTTGGCCTGATTATGGATGGCGGTGATCAAGTCTTTCAGCGCTTGCTGGCTTTCCGCGCCGGACAAGTCCTGCACGTAAGAGCCGTCCACCTTGATCAAATCCACCTTCAAGTGCTTGAGGGTGTTGAACGGGTTGGCGGCGCAGCCAAATTGGCTGACAGCCACGCGGCAATGCAACTCGGCCAAGCCTTCGGTCAAGCCTTTGGCGGCTTTTAAGTAGGCAATCGCATCGGTTTCATTGAACTGGAAGGTCAGCGCATCGGTCGGCAAGCGTGCGGCTTTCAGGGCTTTGCCTAACCACGGCAGCAAGCCTGCGTCTTGCAGACTGGGGCCGCTTAAGTTGATGAACAGACGCGTGTCATGCCCTTTGCTGCGGTGTTCGGCCAACAGCTTGATGCTGTTGAGGATGACCCAGCGATCGACCTTTTCTGCCATCCCAGCGGTTTTCGCCGCGGCGATAACTTCGGTGGTGTCCAGTTCTTTGCCGTCGCCGCTTTTTAGGCGTAGCAGCACTTCATAATGTTCGTGCGGATCGCCACGCAGGCTAATCACCGGCTGGAACATCAGCTTAAAGCTGTTTTGCTCCAGTGCTTGCTTGATGCTGGCGACTAAGTCACCACGGCTGGCGGCAGCGGCGAGTTCCGCCGAGGGGTCGTACAGCTTGATCTCGCCGTTACCGGCTTGCAGGGCTTCTTCGGCGCAGCGGTGCGCGCGCTCGATCACCACGTTGGCTTTGTGCGTGGCCTCGCTTAAGCCGGCCAGACCAATGCACAGCTTGACCTGTACGGTGCGGCCGTCCACTTCAAACAAGTGCTCGGTAACTTGCTTCAGCAGCGCTTGGTAATGCTCGCTGCGCTGCTTAGGGGTGACCTCAGGGGTCAGCACGGTAAACACGTCATCGCCAAAACGTGCCAGCAGGCTGGGCTCACCAAATTGTTGGCGCAGCATGCCGGCGATGTCGGCCAGCAACAGGTCGAGCTTGCCGATGCCGATGTCAGCCAAGATCTCGGCGTAGTTGCTCACCAGTAAGTAGCCGATACAGGCTTGGCTTTGCTGTTGCACCACGCGCTCGGCGTGTAGCTGGGTTTGCTCTAAGAAGTGGTTACGGTTGAACAGGCCAGTGACCAAGTCTTGGCTGGCCACTTCGCGGAGCTTTTCTTCCAGCTCGGCGTTGTCGTTTTCGGTGCGAATCAGTAGTTGTACGCAGGGCTCGCCGTCGTAGGTGGCGGGCGAGAAGCTCATGCTGGCTTTGAATTGACTGCCATCGGCGCTAGCGCCGGTGAGCTTGAGTTCGGCGTTGTCGCTCTCGCCTTTGTGCTGCTTTAAGAAGTCTTTAAAGCGGCCTTGGTCGGCACCGGCAATCAGGTTGATTACTGGTTCGGCGGCCAGATCATCAGGGTCTTCATAACCAAACAGCTGCATGTACGAGCGGTTGACGTAAATGTGCATGCCGTCGTGAATGTAGGCGATGGCGTCGACTGAGCTGTCGAGCAGCAACTGGCAGCGTTTTTCCGCTTCACGCAGAGAAATTTCCGCGATGCGGCGGCCACGGCGCTCTTCGAGGTTTTTTAGCTCGCGGTTGGCGATCAGAATCAGGCGCTCGTCTTCGCCTTGCGGCAGTGCATCGGCCGCGCCGTTTATCAGCGCTTCGGTAACGCTGTCGGGCTCGTTATCGGGCAGCAACTGAATAAACGGGATGTCTTTGTCCGCTTTGCGCAACGCGGCGAGGGCTTCTTGCGGATCGAGGTTTTCGCTCTCGGGCGCGGCAACGAGTAAGTCCCAGCCTTGCTGTAACTGTTGCTCAAGATCTTCCGGGCCGGTCAGGCGGTGTACTCGCGTGGCTCGGCCAGCGTTACGGAATAGGCTGACCAAACGTTCCGCCTCGTTTTGCGAGTCTTCCAGAATCAGCAGGCGAATCGTCTTTTTCTTATCCAGGGCCATTGAGCGTCGTTCTTGCAGTAAAAGTGAGGCGATTAAGCCGCAAAAGGCGGCTTGAATCTACAGAGTGTTCCACAGTGAGTCAAAGTCACCATCCCCTTTGCCAGAGCCTTGCACGCTGCCGCTGGGCGGTGGTGTGCCAGTGGCTAAATCTAACCGGCGGTATTCAAACTGGTTAAAACTGCCGCTGGCGGTGAGACGTTTGCCTAGCTGAATGCGGAACTCTTCGCCTTCGCGGCGCACCAGCACCTTGTGGCCTTCTTGGAAGGGCAGGCGTGGCGTGATCAGTGTGGCGGGGCGCGAGATGGCGCGCACTTCCGGGATCATCAGGGCGCGTAAAAATTGGCTGTGCTGCTCGGTTTTGCGCAGCAGTTGCGCGCCGCACGGCTTGGCTTTGGGGGCGAGCATTTCGATGCCCATCTGCGTGGCGCCGCCGCGCACTTGGCGAATCCAGCGCACCACGGCCATGTTCCACAGCGCTTGATTGGGCTGTTTGGCGGCAATCAGCTCGCCGGCTTGCAGTTGGTCGGGCACCGCGCCATGCCATTGCAGGCCATAGCCACCGGGGCTTTGGTTGATGATGTTGAGCGTGTATGAAGGTTGCTCGGGCGCGCTCTGCTCGGCAGTAAAACTGCTGCTGCCGGCTTTGGGTTGGTATTCGATCTGATCGCTTTGTCCGGGCTTCCAAGCATCGTCTGGGGCGGCATCGAAGGCATTGGCCCAGACATCCAAGTCGTTCACGGATTGAAAGTCGGCGCAGGTTTGGCTGTGTTGTAGGATGTCGTCAAAGCTGCGCTCGTCGCCTAAGTAGTAGTGCACCGCCGACATGCCGATACACAGTTCGAGCTGCTGGCCTTGCACGGGTTTGCGCTGGAATGAGCGCTCGGCAACAGCGCCCCAAGCGCTGTGCAGGTGTTGCAGCAAATCGTCGCCCAATTGGGCTGGCACGCTGATGCGGAAGCCGGCGCGCTGTTCGTCACTGAGCAGTAAATATTCGCGCAGTGCATCGGCCAGTGCGCTGGGGTCTATACCGAGGCGCAAGGTTTGCGGCAATTCGCGCCACAGGGCGCGATAGCGCGGCGGGGCATCTAAGCGCGGCAAAATCAGCAGCAGGCACTGCTCGGCGCCTTGGCGGCTTAAGCGCGCTAGCCGCGACCAATCCAGCAGGGCGTGATAGATGCGCTCCATGCCGCTTTGGCGCATTTGATTGGGGCGCGCGCAGGCCAGTAAACAGATGCTCAGGTAGCGTTGGGTGAGGCTGGGTTTGAGCTCATCCAGCAGCGGGTCTGCCACTGGCAGGGTGTCGAGTTTGCGGGTCGCGCCGAGAATAAACAGCTGGTGCACGTCCAGCCACAAGCCTTCGGGAACCGGGCAATACAGCTGGCAGGCACGCAGGTGCAGTTCGCCCAAGCAGGCGAGGGCGCGGTTGCAAGCAATCGCCAATAGGCGGTCGGCTTCGTTGCCGCTGGCCTTGGCGGCTTGATCGGCCAGCAGTTTGTAGCCGTTGGCTAAATGATGTTGCAGCGCTTGGCACAGATTGGCCACCTTGCGCGCGCGCTCATCGAGCACCACGTTACGGTTGAGAAAGTGCCGCTCTAGCTGCGTGCACACGTAAGCGACTTCTACACGCAGCAGCTCTTGCAGGTCGAGACGTGCCTGCGGCGGGCAAATGAGGTCGTTGATTTCTTGCAGGGCTTGGAACAACAGGCGCGCGGTTTCGCCCAGATTGGCTTTGGGCAGCTGATCTAACCAGCGGCGCAGGGCACGCGGCGTGGCATCGGCAAAGGTCAAAGCCGGTTGCCGAGGCGTGGGCGTGCGAAGCAGCGTGGCTGGTTTAGTGCTTTCCATGAATCCTGTTATTTCCCCCAGAGCGCTTGGGCACTCCGATAGCGCGTTAGCGAACGCGCCTGCCCAAGTTTTGACTCTAGCAGCTGGCGACTGATGCTGCAGCCATCTTAAGGCTACTGCAAGGACTGTGCTGTAACTGCTTGTTAAGTATCAAATCGACATTAAAAGCGCAGCAAAGTTTTGCTGGGTTGGTTGGGTTCTTCGCGGCTTAAGCGCGGCAGCAGGTAGCCGGGTAACTGGGCTTGTAGCTGTTGCATCAGGGCTTGGGCGTGGGCGTCGCTGACTATGAAGTGCGCGGCGCCTTGCACTTTATCCAGCTGGAATAAGTAGTACGGCAGCACATGGGCGCGGTGCAGGGCGTGGGATAGCTCAGCCAGCGCCGCCGCGTTGTCGTTCACTCCGCGCAGCAGCACGCCTTGGTTAAGCAGGGTGACCTCAGCATGGCGCAGCCGATTAAGCGCGCTCACCACTTCAGCGTCGATTTCTTGCGCATGATTGCAATGAATCACCATCACCACACGCAGGCGGCTTTGCTGCAAGCGCGTACACAGCGCCTCGGTAATGCGTGCCGGTAGCACAATCGGCAAGCGACTGTGGATGCGCAGAGTGGTTAGCTGCGGCAGGGCTTCCAACGCGCTGATCAGGCTGTCGAGGCGCGCATCGCTGTTCACCAGCGGATCGCCGCCGGAGAGGATGACCTCGTGAATGTCGGGGTGGGCGCTCAGGTAATCCAGCGCTTTTTGCCAGTCATCTTGGCTTAAGCGGTTATCGGCATAGGGAAAGTGGCGGCGAAAGCAATAGCGGCAATTCACCGCACAGGCGCCGGCGGCAATCAGCAGCGCGCGGCCATGGTATTTGTGAATCACCCCGGCGCTGGGGTTGCTGGCTAACTCGGCCAGTGGGTCGTGGCTAAAGCCTGCGTGTGTTTGTAATTCTTCGCCCAGTGGCAGCACTTGGCGCAGCAGTGGGTCATGCGGATTGCCGCGCTGCATACGGCGCACAAACGCTTGTGGTACGCGCAGCGGGAAAAGCTCGGCAGCGGCTTTGGCGGGGCCCAGCCAGTGGCTGTCTAGCTCAAGGTAATGCAGCAGTTCAGCGGGGTCGCTGATGGCTTGGCTGAGCTGTTGCTGCCAGGGGCTTGGTTCGATCACAGTGGCGGATAGGGGTATCATGCGCTGTCTTAGTGCATTGGGAGCGTGTCCGGCATGGGCTCACCCCAGTGCCTTGAGCGGGTGGTCTCTGAGGCTTAACCCATGGTTTTTAGGCGGCGCTAAAGTGTTCGGCGCTGCCCTGACAACAGTGAGCAAGCATGCCGAATTATTCTACCAACGAATTTAAATCTGGACTGAAAGTGATGCTCGAGGGCGACCCGTGCGCCATTCTCGAGAACGAGTTCGTCAAACCCGGCAAAGGCCAAGCCTTTAACCGCGTAAAGGTGCGCAACCTGATGACCGGCCGCGTGTGGGAACGCACCTTTAAGTCGGGCGAGTCGCTGGAAGGCGCCGATGTCATGGATCGTGACATGGAGTACCTCTACAGCGACGGTGAGTTCTGGCACTTCATGGTGACCGATGGCAGCTTCGAGCAGTTTGCCGCCGATGCCAAAGCCGTGGGCGACTGCAATATCTGGATGAAAGAGCAGGTGGTGTACAACGTCACCCTGTTTAACGGTGCGCCGATCTCCGTGGTGCCGCCGAATTTCGTTGAGTTAGAAGTCACCGAAACCGACCCCGGCATTCGCGGTGACACCGCTACCGGCGGCAACAAGCCGGCCATCTTAAGCACCGGCGCCACAGTGAAGGTGCCGCTGTTTATCGAGATTGGCGACGTGCTGAAAGTCGATACCCGCACCAGCGAATACGTCAGTCGCGCCTGAGTATGTGCGCGGCCTTGCGACAGGCGAGGCCGCGCACAGGCTGCTAAGACGCGGCCGGCGTGCTCGGTTGCAAAGCACGCACCACCAGATACAGCAGCGGGCCGATCGAGACAAACACTAAGGTCAGCAGAATATACGGGGCGATCGCCTGCCAAGGCTTACCGCGTGCGCGGTTGTCTTGCACCATCCATACGCAGGCCAGTGCGGCCAAGATGTACAGGTCAATCACCACCTGCGCGGTGTCTAGTTGGGAAAGCAATTGCAGGCCAAAGTCGAGCAATGATTGCTCCGCCTGCAGCATGACGAAGGCGGTGTAGGCGCTGAAAGCAATGAGCACCAGTAGCGGTAAGAGGGCTTTTTTCATGGACGCATCCTTGGCGAAGTGGCGAGTTGCCTCGGCATTAAAGGAGCAGGACTAATGACTTGGCAACCCAGCGCTACACTGGCGCAGCTCAAGCGTCGCGCAGAGCTTTTGTACTACACCCGCGCGTTTTTTGCCGCGCGTGAGGTGCTGGAAGTGGAAACGCCGATGCTTTCAGCGGTGCCCGTGTCGGATCCGCTGCTCACGCCCTTCGCTACGCAATATCGCCCCGAGGGCGGCGGCAAGGCACAGGCGCTGTACCTGCACACCTCACCGGAATACCCGATGAAACGCCTGCTGGCCGCCGGCAGCGGTTGTATTTGGCAGCTGTGCAAAGTGTTCCGCAATGGCGAACGTGGGCGGCGGCATAACCCCGAGTTCAGCATGCTGGAGTGGTATCGCGTCGGCTTTACCGATCAGCAATTAATGGATGAGGTGCAAGCACTGGTCGCGCCCTTGCTGCCCGCACAAGCCTTTGCGCGCGTGAGCTATGCCGAGTTGTTTCAGTGCGAGCTGGGGTTGGATGTGTTTAGCGCCGATAGCCAAGCGTTGGCCGCTTGTGCGCGGCAGCATATCGACTTCGTCGGCGAGCTATCTCGCGCTGGCTGGTTACAGCTGCTGTTCAGCCATGTGCTGGAGCCGCGCTTAAGCACGCCCACCTTCGTGTATGACTTTCCCGCCAGCCAAGCCGCTTTGGCGCGCGTGGTGGCAGATGCGCAAGGCCGGCCGGTGGCAGCGCGCTTTGAGCTGTTTGTGCAAGGTGTTGAGCTGGCCAATGGCTACTGGGAACTCACCGATGCCGCCGAACAAGCGGCGCGCTTTGCTGCCGACCAAGCCGAGCAGCAAGCCCTCGGGCAAACTCCTCGCCCAGCCGACACGCGTTTAGTGGCCGCTCTGGAACACGGCATGCCTGACTGCGCCGGCGTGGCGCTGGGTTTTGATCGGCTGCACATGTTGGTGGAAGGCTTAGACGATATCGCCCAGGTGCTGGCGTTCCCGCTAGAGTGCAGCTAAAAGCTGAGTAGTCATATCCGGCCAATCGGCTTTTTAATCTCCCCCCAAAGTCGGCCCTAGGCGACCTTCGCGGCGCCTTATGCTGCTGCGCACAATACCTGCCAGCCGCGCTAGCGGTGCAACCTCAGCAGATAGGGAGAATAAGAAATGGTGCAGGTGGATGTGTTTTGGTCGTACGGCTTAGGTGCCGGTTTTGCCTTGGCGGCGGCGCGGCAGTTGGCAGTGGCGCCGCGTGCGCAGAAGCTGTTGGATAACCCGTATTTCAGTCGCACGCTGTTGTATTTGGCGCTGCTGTTTGGCCCCTCGGGGATGATTTTGTTGTGGCAATTTCCTGACTGGGAAACCATGCAAGTGGCGCGGCAATTGACCGATTTACCCACGTGGCTCGGTGTCGGCTTTGCCGTGACCAATATCACCCAAGGCATGCTGGGTTTTTATCTGTGCCGGGCGCTGATTCAGCGCGGTAAAACCTATCAAGCCTTTTGGCACTTGCTGCTGGCTTACTTCGGCATGCTGTTCATTCTGGTGCATGGCTGGGATGGCACTGGCTACCAGCGCTTCTTATCCGCCGATCATCAGGTGTTTGCTCAGTGGCATTGGGGCTTGGCGCTGCAGTGGTTGGTCTCGCCGGTAGCTCTAACCTTATACACCATGGGCTGCGTGCTGTTGCCGGTGCTGTTTAAGTGGATGGTCGATTGGCTGAATGCAGGGCGTGAGCTGAGCGTGGCGCAGTTGCCGGTGCGCGATGGTGTGCCCAGTGGCATGGCGACGATAGCGACCTTGCTGGCGCTGGTGTTTGGTTTAGTGCTGGGCTCGGCGATTGTGATTAGCGCAGCGGTGCATGCGTTTGGCTGGGCGCTTGGCGCTGTGTTTGGCGTGGCCTGGCTGCTGTTTTTGGGGCTGCCGCAGTGGGGCGTGGCGCGTTGGTTTTATCGTCAGCTGTTGTGGTTGCCAACGCCGCAGGTTGAGGCGCGCGGGCAGTTAGCGAAGGCTTAGTAACAGGCACAAAAAAGCCGCGTCTGCGTTGTGCAGGGCGCGGCTTTTTTTTGCTTAACGCAAACTTACTGGCGCGGCAGTGCCAGCTGCTGGCCCATACGCACGGGGCTGGTTTCGCCCAACTCGGCGGCCCACTGCACTTGCTCCGGGCCGAACAGCACGATGGCGGTGGAGCCCAGCTTAAAGCGGCCCAGCTCCGCACCGCGCTCCAGCACGATGGGTTGGCGGCTGCTTTCATCGTAACGCACGGTTTTTAGCGCGCGCTTAGGCGGGGTGACGAGGCCGGCGAATACGGTTTCGATCGAGGCCACGATCATCGCACCGACCAGCACCACGGCCATCGGGCCGCGTTCGGTGTCGAAGGTGCACACCACGCGCTCGTTACGGGCGAATAGCTCCGGCACGTTTTCCGCGGTGGTTTGATTCACCGAGAACAAACGGCCCGGTACGTAAACCATCTCGCGCAGGGTGCCGGTCAGCGGCATGTGCACGCGGTGGTAATCCTTGGGCGACAAGTACACCGTGGCGAATTCGCCGCCCATAAACGGCTCGGCGCGCGCGCTGTCGCCGCCAAGCAACTCAGTCACGCTAAAGCTATGGCCTTTGGCTTGAAACACGCGGCCATGCTCGATTTTGCCCAGTTGGCTGATGGCGCCGTCGGCAGGGCAAAGGATGCTGCCCTCGGTGCTATCCAGCGGGCGCGCGCCGTCTTTTAACGCGCGGGTGAAGAAGGCGTTGAAGTGCTCGTAAGCGGTGAGGTCTTCGACCTCGGCCTCGCTCATGTTGACTTGGTACTGCTTGGCAAACCAACCGATGAGGCGGTCTTTAAACCACGGCGCACGGCATTCGGCAGCAAAGCCAATCAGGCGCGAGAGCAGGTGATGCGGCAGCAAATACTGCGCGGTGATAAACAGGTTTTTCTTAATCGACATGGTTGTCTCAAAGCTCTACAGGAGTATCAGGATGGTTGCCCCACTCCGACCATGAGCCGGCGTAGGCGCGCACGCGCGGGTAACCCAAGGCTTTGGCCACTAAGTAGGTAAAGCCCGAGCGGTGATGGGTTTGGCAGTGGGTGACAATCTGCTTGTCGGCAGTGATGCCAAGGCCGTTGAGTACCTCGGCAATGTCGCTACGAATGCGCAGGCCACGGGTTTTATCCATGCCGGCGGTCCACTCAAAATTGATCGCGCCGGGGATATGCCCGCCTTTGGCGGCGAGCACTTTGTCGCCTGAGTATTCGCCGGGGGAGCGCGCATCCCAAATGCATAAATCGGCGGCGCCGAGGCTTTCTTGCAGCGCTTCACGGCTGATGGTCGGCGCCTCGTGCAGGGTGAGGCGTACCGCTCGGGTGTGCGCCGCAGGGATTTCACGGCTGAGCGGCAAGCCTTCGCCAGCCCACGCATGCAGGCCGCCGTTTAAGTAGTGGTAGTGGTGATGGCCGATAACATCCAGCAGCCAAATAAAGCGTCCGGCCCAGCCGCCGCCTTCGTCGTCATACACCACGTACACGGCGTTGGGGTTGTGGCCCAGTTCGCTGAAGATGGCTTCTAGCTGCGCTAACTCAGGCAGCAAGCCCGGTGCGGGCGGTGTGCCGAGGGTGGTGCGCTTGGGGTCGATATGTCGCGCGCCGGGCAGATGGCCTTCGGGGTAGCGACTGTTTTGGCACAGATCGACCAGAATCAGTTCTGGCGCATCCAAGCGCTCAGCCAGCTGCGCGGGCTCGAGTACAAGCGGTAAATCGGCAAAGGCGCTCATGGCGATTCCTAACAAAAAGACTTGCCGAGTTTAACCAAGCCGCATCGATCATGCGACTTTACGACGCGCCGGCGGAATGCGGTTGTTACCGCTGGCGTGGTTATGCGCGCCCGCGCTTGGCATAAATCTGCAGGCCTTTTTCCAGCGCTTGCGCGGTGCGGGTAAAGGTTTGTACTTGCAGCTCGTCGATGGCGTTGCCGCCAGCATCGGCGATCAGCAGCATGACCACCTTTTCCCCTTGGCTGAGCGAGCGCAGCAGCAGGTGCTGGCCGTCGAACAACGGCTTGAGTACCCCGGGGATATGCGCGCCGTAGCGGGCGTAGTTGGCGGAGTCGATGTGCAGCATGGCCGGCTCGGCCATCAGTTTGCGCAGCAGCGGGCTGTTGGGGATATCCAGCTTTAAGTTGCTCACCGGTTCGGTAAAACCATGCGATTGCTGGGCGACCAAGAAACTGCGCTCGCGGTTGGGTAGCAGCAGTAACACGCGCTGCATGCCACAGGTCACGGCGGCTTCACGCGCGCATTGGGTGAGCTGCAGCACGCTGTTAAACGGCGAGGGTGCGGCTTGCAGTTGAGTCACCAAGGCCTTCCACTGCGGCAGTTGCTTGGCCAGCTCAGCGCGCGCTGCGGCTTTTTGCGCTTGTTCTTGTGCAGCATCAGCTTTGGCGGGGGCGGGCGGGGCCTTGCTGGCGGGCTCGGCGGCGGCTTCTGGCTGCTCTGGCTCGGGAGTAAAGCGCACCGCATCCCACGGCCAGAGAAGCGCCTGCGCCGGGTGCCAAAGCGCACTGGCGGGTAGCTGACGGGCGCTCTTGGCGGCCAGTTGGTGGATGCTGTTTTGCACTTGGCCTAAGGGCTCGCGCAGGTACAGGGCGGTCAGCTGTTGCCAGCGCAGGGTGTGTGGGCTGCCCCAGCGATTGTGCGCCGCTACGGCCAATGCGTTGGCCAGCAGCACAGTGTTGGCCGGCTGGGTTAGCCAGATGGCCAGCTCTTGCTGGGCATCCAGTTGCTGTAGCTGTTGCTGTGGGGTTTCGCAGTGGTGGGCAATGTGCAGCGCGCGCACCAGCATGCGCTTGTCGCGGCCGAGTAGTTCGTAACCCCGAGCGATCCACTCGGGCAGCCCCCAGCGTTCACTGAGCTGCGCGGCAATTTCGCTAAGGCGCACGCCGAGCAGGGCTTTCTCGAGTTTGCCTTCGTCTTCGCCATGGGTGAGGGCGCGTTTTTCCCACTGCTCAAACAGGTTGGGCGCCACGCTGCACAAAGCCCAGACCGGGGCGAGAAACAGCAAGCTGCCCCAGTGGATTTCTGTCCATAGCCGCGCCAGTCGCTGGGCAAACAGCCCGTTGGCTTGGGTGCTGGCATGCTGCGAGATGAGCAGACTTTGGCGCAGGCCGCGTGGCAGCTGCTCATGGGGTTTGCTCGGCACGGCTTTAACCAGCTGCTCGACCTTGCCAAGGCCCAAACGGTTGATGGCTACCTCTAGGCTTTCGGCGCGGTTATCCACTTGCCGGCCACGATTGGCGGCGCGCATCACTTGCAGCACCATGGGCGGGAACTGCTGCAAACGTTCGGCAATATCGCGCAGGCTTAAACGGTCATTGGCGACAATCTCACGGGCGGCTTTGAGCTCTTCCGGGGTGACGGGGATGGGTGCGCGATCGAGCAGATCAACCCAGCCTTTGACAGTTTTTGGCAGCTCGCGTTGGTTGGCCATGGTGGTCCGTGTGGCAATTCATCTAAAGGGACTATAGTCTGGCGCAAAGCTTCCGATAAAAAGAAGGCATTGTCTCGCTTCGAGCAACTGCTTCTACGTAAGGCTAGGGTGCATGGTTAAAATTATCGGCATTATTGTCGTGTTCGCCGGCGTGTTAGGCGGCTATCTACTGGCGCATGGCGAGTTTATGGCCATCGTGCAACCGCTGGAGGTGTTGATCATCGGCGGTGCGGCGTTAGGTGCTTTCCTGCAAGCCAACCCCGGTTACACCTTTATGCACGTGCTGAAAAAGTCCCTCAGCATGTTTGGCACACGGTTTGCCCACGACTATTACCTGCAAGTGCTCAGCATGCTCTACGAGGTGCTGAACAAGAGCCGTCGCGAAGGCATGATGGCCATCGAAGCGGATATCGAAGAACCGCTGTCCAGCCCGATTTTTACTAAGTATCCGGTGCTGCTCAAAGACGAGCGCATGCTGGCCTTTGTCTGCGACTACCTGCGCTTGATGTCCTCGGGCAACATGGCTCCGCATGAGCTGGAGGGGCTGTTCGATCAAGAATTAGAAAGCCTCAAACACGACCTCGACCACCCGGCGCATGCCGTTACGCGGATTGCCGACGGCTTGCCGGGCTTCGGTATTGTCGCCGCCGTGCTGGGTATTGTGATCACCATGGGCATGCTCGGCTCGGGCGACCAAGCGGCGATTGGTCAGCACGTGGCAGCGGCCTTGGTGGGTACCTTCTTGGGTATTCTCGCCGCCTATGGCTTTTTTGGTCCGCTGGCCACCAGCCTTGAACACGACGCGCTGGAAGAGTTGAACGTCTACGCCTGTATCAAGGCTGCGCTGGTGGCGTCGGCCTCTGGCATGCCGCCATCGTTGGCGGTGGAATTTGGCCGCAAAGTGCTGTTGCCAGCGCATCGGCCTTCTTTCAGTGATGTCGATAGCGCCGTGCGTGGCCGCTGAGGGCTAAGCCGTGGATAACGCGCAACCGATCATCATCAAGCGGGTTAAAAAGGTTGTCGGCGGGCATCACGGTGGTGCGTGGAAGATTGCTTTCGCTGACTTTGCCACGGCCATGATGGCGTTCTTTCTGGTGTTGTGGCTGCTGTCCAGCGCCACGCCGGAGCAGCTCAAAGCCGTGTCGGGCTACTTTCAAGATCCCATCGGCTTTAGTGAAAGTGCCAGCCCCTATGTGATCGACTTGGGCGGCTCGCCGCAGGTGTCGCCGGACCGCACACTGAATAAAGATCAAAGCAGCAGTGATCGACAAAGCATCACTCTCGACAAGAACCAAGTCGAAACGCTGGCCGACCGTATCGAGCAAGAGCGCCTCTCGCTGTTGATGCAAGAGTTGCAGCAGAAAGTCGATGAAAGTCCTGAGTTAAAGCGCTTTAGCGAACAGATTCTGTTTGAGATTACCCCCGACGGCCTGCGCATTCAGATCACCGATGCCGAGAATCGGCCGATGTTTGAATCCGGCAGTGCTCAGCTGTCGCCTTACTTTGAGGAAATCCTTTTGGCCTTGGCCGACACCATTCGCCAAGTGCCGAACAAGGTCAGTATCGGCGGGCATACCGATGCGCGGCCGTATGTCGGGCGTAAGGACTACAGCAACTGGGAGCTGTCGGCCGAGCGCGCTAACGCGGCACGGCGTGCGTTGGAGTTTGGTGGTTATCCCGATACCCAAGTGGCGCGCGTGGCGGGTTACGCCTCGTCATCGCTGTTTGATGCAACGGATGAGCTGAACCCCATCAACCGGCGTATCGATATCTTAGTGCTGACCAAGCGCGCGCAGGCCGAGATCGAAGGTGAGCAGCATGTGCCGCAGATTCCCCCCGAGCAGGCGGGCAAGCCGCCAGCCGTGGGTGAGGGGGAAACCGTGCCATTTGATGTGCTGGATGGCGATGCCAGCTTGCCGCAAGGCTTTGCCGCGCCGGGGCAAGCGGCGCCGGCCGATGCGTTTGGTGAAGGCGGCGCTTTGCAGGCGCCGCGCCCGGCTCAGTAAGTTTTTTCTGGCAGGCTAGACAGAATATGCCGGTAGCTGTCCATGCGCTGCTGGCTGACTGCGCCGTTTTCCAGCGCTTGCAGTAAGGCGCAACCCGGCTCGCGCTCGTGCTTGCAGTCGCGAAAGCGGCAGCAGCCGAGCAAATCACGGAACTCGATAAAACCCGCTTCGACATCGGCGCGCTCGATGTGCGCCAAGGCGAACTCGCGAATACCCGGCGAGTCGATCAAGTCGCCGCCACTGGGGAAGTGAAACAAACGCGCCGTGGTGGTGGTGTGCGTGCCTTTGCCGGTGGCTTGCGAGAGGTCGCCCACGCGGGTGTCTTCACCGGGCAGTAACTTATTCACCAGTGACGATTTGCCCACCCCCGACTGGCCGACGAACACGCTGATATGCCCATCCAGCGCGGCATACAGCTGCTCCATAGCCAAGCCGTTGTGCGCCGAGACTTCTAGCACCGGGTAGCCCAGTTCGCGGTAAATCGTTAGCAGCGCGTCCAGCTTGGTGGCATTGCTGTCGTCAATCAGGTCGGCCTTGTTGAGCAATAACAGCGGCGGAATGCCGGCGTGCTCGGCGGCGACTAAATAGCGGTCGATCAAGTTGGCATGCGGCTCAGGGCGCGGGGCAATCACCACCAGCAGCTGATCCACGTTGGCCGCCACGGGTTTTAACTGCCCGTGCGCGTTGGGGCGGCATAGCTCCGAGCTGCGTGGCAGCTGGGCGACGATCACCCCGTTGTTTTGTTTGCCGGCGCGCCATACCACGCGGTCGCCGGTCACCAGCGCCGGCAAGTTAGCGCGCAAGTTACAGCGCACGCGAGCGCCGTCGTCGCCTTCGACTTCAACCGTCACGCCAAAGTGGGCAATCACAAGGCCGGTTTGCTCGGGGCCTAAGTCGCCGCCTTCTAAGTCTTCTTCAGCGCGCTCGGCGCGCTTGGCGGCGCGGGCGGCACGCTCGTCCTGAATTTTTTGGATACGCCACTCTTGGCGGCGGTTGAGTTGGCGTTTGGCCATGATGGAGTTCGGCTGGTGAGAATAATGCGCGAGTGTAGCGGTTAGTGCCGGTGCGGTCAGCCGTCGTTGCAGTTAGGCCACCATCGGCGCGCCCGACGGCTGCTAGAATGCGAGCATTACCCGCTGGAGCACGCTTATGCAAAACGCCAAGAACCTGATCTGGATCGACCTAGAAATGACCGGTCTGGACCCGGACAACGACCGCATCATCGAAATCGCCACCTTAGTCACCGACGCCGATTTAAATATTCTTGCCGAAGGCCCGATGCTGGCCGTGCATCAGAGCGATGAAGTGCTGGCCGGTATGGATGACTGGAACACCCGCCAACATGGCCAGTCGGGCCTGACTGAGCGCGTGCGGCAAAGCACCGTCAGCGAGGACGAAGCCGCCGCACAAACCATCGCCTTTTTAGAGCAGTGGGTACCGGCGCGCACTTCACCCATGTGCGGCAACAGCATCTGCCAAGACCGTCGTTTCTTGTACCGCTACATGCCAACGCTGGAGCGTTTCTTCCACTATCGCAATTTGGATGTTTCCACCCTGAAAGAGCTGGCCGCTCGCTGGGCGCCGCACGTGAAAGACGGGGTGAAGAAGCAAAGCAGCCATTTGGCGTTGGACGATATCCGCGACTCAGTGGCCGAGCTGCGCCACTACCGTGAGCACTTTATTAAGTACTAATAGGGTTGCCTTGACGAAGGTGCTGCCTTAGTCGGCGAGCGGCTCAAGCACAAGGCGCACGGCGCGCAGCAGGCAAGACATGCCGTTCGGGTAGGCGAGCTTGCGAGCACCGCGCAACGCAGTGATTGGGTCGCGCAGCCACTAAGGCAGGGCCTTCCGAGCATGTTGTGCCAAGGCCCAGCGCACATGCTCCTGCACCAGTTCAGACGGGTAGTCGACGCGGGCTTTAAGCGCGGCGATAACCTCGGGGCTGCTTGGCGCATTGCCCAGCCCTACGGCTAGGTTGCGTAGCCAGCGCTCGTAGCCGGCGCGGCGAATCGGCGAGCCTTCGGTGCGGGTTAAAAAGGTTGCTTCATCCCACAGAAACAGTCCCGCTAGCTGGGCTTTATCTAAGTCGTGGCGCGGTTGAAAGTCGCCTTGGCCGGTGGGGCGGGCAAAGCGGTTCCACGGACACACCAGCTGGCAGTCATCACAGCCGAACACGCGGTTGCCCATCAAGGGGCGCAGGTCTTCGGGAATGCTGCCTTTAAGCTCGATGGTCAGGTAGGAAATACACCGCGTGGCATCCAACACATTGGCGCTAACAAAGGCATCGGTGGGGCATTTGTCCAAACAGGCGGTGCAGCTGCCGCAATGGTTTTTGCCGTAGGGCGTATCCACCGGCAGTGGCAGGTCGGTGTACAGCTCGCCGAGAAAGAAGAAGCTGCCCGCTTGGCGGTTGATCAGCATGGTGTTTTTGCCAATCCAACCAAGCCCCGCTTGATCGGCTAGGGCACGCTCTAGCACGGGGGCGCTATCGACAAAGGCGCGATAACCGAAGTCGCCGATGTGTTGTTGAATCTGCTGCGCCAGCTGGCTGATGCGCTTGCGGATCAGCTTGTGATAATCGCGGCCCAAGGCGTAGCGCGAGATATAGGCGTGCTCGGGTTGGCTTAACACCTGCGTCATGGCGGTGTCGGCGGGCAGGTAATCCATGCGCAGCGACACCACGCGCAGGGTGCCGGGCACTAACTCTTCGGGGTGGCTGCGCTTGCTGCCGTGGCTGGCCATGTAGTCCATTTCGCCGTGATAACCCGCGTCGAGCCAGGTTTGCAGGTGTGCCTCGTGCTCGCCTAACTCAATGCCAGCGATGCCCACTTGCTGGAAACCCAGCTCGCGGCCCCAGTCTTTGATCTGTTGGGCGAGGGCATGAAAGTCGATGGAGGCGTCAGGCATGGCAGCAGGTAATAAAAGGTCAGGGGTATAATTTTGCCATTGCTTGGGGAGTTTGCCCTTATGTTCGATGCAGATTGGCCACATCGCCTGCACAGCGCCGAGCAAGTGCGCGCGCTGGATGCACAGATTATCGCCGCCGGAACGCCCGGTTTTGCGCTTATGCAGCGCGCCGCTGCGGCCTGCTGGCGCGCCCTGCGCAAGCAGTTTGGCGAGGTGGGCGCGCTCACTGTGCTGGCCGGCAGCGGCAATAACGCCGGTGACGGCTACCTGATTGCTCTGCTTGCGCAGCAAGCGGGCTGGCAGGTGCAGCTGTATTGGTTGAGTGAGCCAGCCGGCCTGCGTGGCGATGCACAGCTCGCCGTGCAGGCGGCGCAGGCCGCCGGCGTGGCCATGCAGGCGTTCGATCAACAGGCAGAAGCCAACGGTGTGCTGGTAGATGCCTTGCTCGGCACCGGCCTTAGCGGCGAGGTGCGTGCGCCGTATCGTGCTGCTATCGAGTGGCTAAACCAGCAAACCAATCCGTGTTTGGCGGTGGATATTCCTTCAGGCCTATGTGCCGACAGTGGCGCTGTGCTCGGCGCAGCCGTGCAGGCGGATATCACGGTCACCTTTATCGGCTTAAAGCTGGGGTTGTTCACCGGCGCTGGGCCTGAGTATGTCGGCACGCTGGTGTTTGCCGATCTGCAAGCCGGCGAGACTGCACAAACGGCGCCCAGCGTGGCACAGGTGCTCACCAGCGACACCGTGCCACGTTTGCCGCCGCGCTCAGCGGCCTGCCATAAAGGCCAGCTGGGGCATGTGCTGATTGTCGGTGGCGACTTAGGCATGGGCGGCGCTGTGCTCTTGGCCGCCGAAGCCGCACTGCGCTTGGGTGCTGGCATGGTCAGCGTGGCAACCCGTGCCGAGCATGTGGCACCGCTGTTGGCTCGCCTGCCGGAGGTAATGGTAAAGGCCATGCGCTCAGCCGCTGACTTACAGCCACTGCTGGCGCGCGCCAGTGTGGTGGTGCTGGGCCCCGGCTTAGGGCAGTCGGCATGGGGCATCAGCTTGGCCAGCGCGGTGGCGGCCAGCGATGTTGCGCAAGTGTGGGATGCCGACGCGCTAAATCTGCTCGCAGCCGGTACACTGCGCGCCCCGCAAGCGCCATGGCTGATCACGCCGCATCCCGGCGAGGCAGCGCGCTTGCTGGCTATCAGCAGTGCCGCGGTACAGGCTGGCCGCCCGCAAGCGTTAGCGCGTTTGTGTGGGCGCTACCCTGCGACTGTGCTGCTTAAGGGCGTAGGCAGCTTGCTGGCGGAGCAGGGCAGTGCGGTCAGTTGCTGTGTGCATGGTCATCCGGCGATGGCCGGGCCGGGCTTGGGCGATGTGCTTAGCGGTGCGGTCGCCGCGCTGTGGGCGCAAGGCTTGTCCGCACTGGAGGCCTTGCAACTGGCGGTTTGGCTACATGCTCGCGCTGGAGAGCAGCTGGGCGCACAAGGGCGTGGTTTGGCGGCCAGTGACTTAATCGCGGTGATGCGCAGATTGTTGGAGGAACACGCGCCGTGTCGAACATAAGCATTTTTCTGGCCGATGAAGCGGCCACGGTGCAGCTGGGCCAGCAGTTGGCGGCGGCTATCGGTGCCGGTGGCGTGGTGTTTTTAGAAGGCGATTTGGGCGCGGGTAAAACCACCTTCAGTCGCGGCTTGATTCGCGCCTTGGGCCACAGCGGCGCGGTCAAGAGCCCGACCTTTACCGTGGTTGAGCCTTATGAGCTGGGCGAGCGTGCGGTGTATCACTTCGATCTGTACCGCTTGGCTGATCCCGAAGAGCTGGAGTTCTTAGGTTTTCGCGATTACTTGCGCGATAACAGCCTGTGTTTAATCGAGTGGCCGAGCAAGGGTGTGGGCGTTTTGCCAAAGCCAGATCTGGTCATTACCATAGCTTTAGATAATCAGGCGCGTCAGGCGACACTGACGGCGCACAGTGAGCGGGCCGAGCAGTGGTTGGCCACGCTACGCGCTAGTCACCAATAAGAATTGCTGCAACAGAGGGTGGGGGATGACCGCTAAACGGCCGCGTAATGCTGGTTTGTACGGCTTGATGCTAGCGGGTTTGCTCGCGCTGGCCCCTGCATTGCAGGCGGCTGATATTCAAAGTGTGCGCGTTTGGCGTGCGCCGGATAACACCCGCTTGGTGTTTGACTTGTCTGGTCCGGTGCAGCACACGCTGTTCTCGCTCAGCGCGCCCGAGCGCGTGGTCATCGACGTGCCGGCCTCTAGCTTTAAGGCGGCGGTCAATCAGCTGGAGCTAAAAGACACCCCCATTCAAAGCGTGCGGGCGGCGATGCATACCGCCACCGATTTGCGCGTGGTGCTCGATTTAAGCGCGGCGGTGAACGCCAAGAGCTTTACCCTGCCGCCGAATCAACAGTACGGCCACCGTTTGGTGGTAGACCTGTATGACATGCAGGCTGGCGCGGTGAGCCAAGTGAGCGCGCCGAACGTGACGCCGGCGCCAACCGTGGCACCCGTGCCGGCACCGCAGCCTAGCAGCGCGCCGAAAGTGCCCGGCAAGTTAACGCCGCTGCCCTCGCGCGGCTCACGCAACGTGATTATCGCCATCGACGCCGGCCACGGCGGGGAAGACCCCGGCGCCCTTGGCCCCAATGGCCTGCGTGAAAAACATGTGGTGCTGGAAATTTCCAAAGAGCTGCAGCGCCAGATCAACGCCACCAAAGGCTTTCGTGCCGAGCTAACGCGCACCGGCGACTACTTTATCGCCCTGCGCCGACGCACCGAGATCGCCCGCGCCAAAGGCGCAGATATGTTCGTCTCCATCCATGCTGACGCGGCGCTGCGCAAATCGGCTTACGGCGCTTCGGTGTTTGCCTTGTCTAACAGCGGAGCCACTTCCGAAACGGCGCGCTGGTTGGCGGATAAAGAAAACCAGTCCGACCTGATCGGCGGTGTCGGCGGGATCAATCTCGACGAACACGACAAAATGCTCCGTGGCGTGCTGCTGGATATGTCGATGAACGCCAGCATGTCGTCGAGTCTCGATGTCGGCCAGAAAGTGCTCAACAACATGGGACGCATCACCCGCCTACACAAACAGCGCGTCGAACAAGCGGGCTTTATGGTGCTGAAATCGCCGGATATTCCGTCGATCTTGGTGGAAACCGGGTTTATCTCCAACCCCGGCGAGTCGGCGCGCTTGGCCACTAAAGCGCACCAGCAGGCGTTGGCCAAAGCGGTCAGCGCAGGCTTGCGTGAGTACTTCCATAATCATCCGCCGGTGGGCACCTATCTCGCCCAGCAAAAAGACAGCGGTAAGTTACCGCAGGGGCCGCGTCAGCATATCGTCAGCCGTGGCGATACGTTGGCGTTGATTGCCACCCGTTATCAGGTGCCGCTCACCCGCTTGCGTCAAGCCAATAATCTATCGACCGATGTGATCAAGGTCGGTCAGACCCTAGCTATTCCGGTGAATTGAGATGACCGCGTTACCGCGTATCCAGCTGCTGTCGCCGCAGCTGGCTAACCAAATTGCTGCCGGTGAGGTGGTCGAGCGACCGGCCTCGGTGGCTAAAGAGCTGCTGGAAAATAGCCTCGACGCCGGCGCTACACGTATTGATGTGGATGTCGAGCAGGGTGGCGTCAAGCTGCTGCGCGTGCGCGACGATGGCTGCGGGATTGCCGAGCAAGACTTGGCGCTGTCGTTGGCGCGCCACGCCACCAGCAAAATTTTGAGTCTGGATGACCTGGAAGGCGTCGATAGCCTAGGTTTCCGCGGCGAGGCGCTGGCGTCGATCAGCTCGGTATCTCGCTTAACCCTGACCAGTCGCACCGCCGATGCCGATAAGGCCTGGCAAGTGTTTGCCGAGGGCCGCGACATGCAGGCGCAAGTGCAGCCGGCTGCCCACCCTAAGGGCACCACGGTGGAGATGCGCGACTTGTTCTTCAACACCCCAGCGCGGCGCAAGTTTTTGCGCGCAGAAAAAACCGAGTTCGATCATCTGCAAGAGGTGATCAAACGGCTGGCGCTGGCGCGTTTCGATGTCACGTTTAATCTGCGTCACAACGGCAAAAGCGTGCTGGCGCTGCAAGCTGCGCACGACGAAGCGAGCATGGCGCGGCGCGTCGGCCAAGTGTGTGCGGCGGGCTTTTTAGAGCAAGCGCTGCCGATTGATATCGAGCGCAACGGCCTGCGGCTGTGGGGCTGGGTGGGCTTGCCGACCTTTTCGCGCTCGCAAGCGGACTTGCAGTACTTCTATGTCAACCGGCGTATGGTGCGCGACAAACTGGTTGCCCATGCAATCCGCCAAGCCTACCGCGACGTGCTGTATAACGGCCGCCATCCGGTGTTTGTCTTGTTTATGGAGGTCGACCCACACGCGGTCGACGTCAACGTGCACCCCACCAAGCACGAAGTGCGTTTTCGTGATTCGCGCATGGTGCACGACTTCCTCTACGGTACCTTGCACCGCGCTTTGGCCGATGTGCGCCCCGAGCAGCAAATGCCGCCAGCGGCCAGCAGTGTCGATAGCTTGCTGCCCAGCGCAGCGCCGAAAGCCAGTGGCTTAGCCGCCGGTGAATTTGGCCCGCAAGGCGAAATCGGCCTGCGCCAAGAGGCGCCGGTGTTCGTGGCGCCGAGTGCTGAGGTGAATCCGCAAACAGCGGGCTATGCCGCGGGCGCGCAGTTCCGCCCGCAAAACACCGGGCCGGCGTTCAGTGGCGAGGCGCGTGCCGGCTATCAGGCCTTTCATCAGCCGCTAGCGGAGCAAGAAAACGCCACCGTGCCGCCCTTGGGCTATGCCATCGCGCAGCTCAAAGGCATTTATATCCTCGCGGAAAACAGCGAAGGCCTAGTGCTGGTGGATATGCACGCGGCGCACGAACGCATCACCTACGAACGCCTAAAAGCCGCGATGGCCAGCGAAGGCTTAAAGGGCCAGCCGCTGCTGGTGCCGGAAAGCGTGGCGCTCAGCACTCGCGAAGTGGACTGCGCCCACGAGCACGCCGAGTGGTTTGCCAAGCTGGGCTTTGAGCTGCAACCGCTGGGGCCGGAAACCCTCGCGATTCGGCAGATTCCCGTGTTGCTCAAGCAAGCCGAGGCCGAGCGCTTAGTGCGCGATGTGCTCGGCGATTTGCTCGAGTACGGCAATAGCGATCGCATTCAAGCGCACCTCAATGAGCTGCTGGCCACTATGGCTTGCCACGGCGCGGTGCGCGCCAATCGCCGCTTGAGCCTGCCAGAAATGAACGCCCTGCTGCGCGATATGGAGCAAACTGAGCGCAGCGGCCAGTGCAATCATGGCCGCCCGACATGGACGCGCCTGACCTTGGATGAGCTGGATAAGCTCTTCCTGCGCGGCCGTTAAACATGCACGAGCCTGCTGTTATCTGCCTGATGGGCCCCACGGCTTCGGGCAAAACTGCTTTGGCGCTGGAGCTGGCTGGCCAGCTGCCGGTGGATTTGATCAGCGTCGACTCGGCACTGGTCTACCGCGGCATGGATATCGGCACGGCCAAGCCCGATGCCGCCACCTTGGCGCGCTATCCGCACCAGTTGGTGGATATTCTCGATCCGGCGCAAAGCTATTCGGCGGCAGATTTCGTCACCGATGCGCAGGCGGCCATCCAAGCCAGTCATGCCAAGGGACGGATTCCGCTCTTGGTCGGCGGCACCATGCTCTATTACAAAGCCTTGCTAGAGGGCATGGCGAGCATGCCCAGTGCCGATAGCCAGGTGCGCGCAGCACTAGAAGCGCGCGCCGCTGCCGAGGGCTGGCAGGCGCTGCACGACGAGTTAGCGCGGGTCGATAGCGAATCCGCCGCGCGCATTCACCCTAACGACCCGCAGCGTTTACTGCGTGCGCTGGAGGTGTGGCAGGTGTCGGGCAAAACCATGAGCCAGCACCGCGCCGAGCAAGCCGCGGCTGGCAGTCACTGGCCTTATCGCACGGTGCAGTTGGCCATCGCGCCGGCCGAGCGTGCGGTGTTGCACGAGCGCATTGCGCTACGTTTTGCGCAAATGTTGGAACAAGGCTTCGTCGATGAGGTCATAGCTCTGCGCGCGCGAGGTGACTTAAGCGCCGATCTGCCGTCTATGCGTGCGGTGGGTTATCGGCAAGCCTGGGACTACCTCGAAGGTCATTTAGACTATGCAGGCTTTCAGGAGAAGGGCATCATTGCCACCCGGCAGCTGGCCAAGCGGCAATTTACTTGGCTGCGCAGCTGGTCTGACTTGATCTGGCTGGATAGTCTTAAGCCAAACAATCTCGCCGTCGCCTTGAAATGTTTGCAAGAGGCCCAAATATTGGCCTGAGACACGCGAATTTGGCGTCTATGCTTAAGCTGAGGTGGGGTTATGCCCACTAAGATTGAGCTTTTTAATCACAATAAGTTATTGAATCCGAAAGGAGTGCAACCATGTCAAAAGGGCATTCGCTACAAGACCCTTACCTCAACACCCTGCGCAAGGAACGCGTGCCGGTTTCCATC
Source organism: Atopomonas hussainii (assembly GCF_900109735.1). Lineage (GTDB taxonomy): Bacteria > Pseudomonadota > Gammaproteobacteria > Pseudomonadales > Pseudomonadaceae > Atopomonas > Atopomonas hussainii. The sequence continues at coordinate 33,003 of NZ_FOAS01000012.1, read as the reverse complement.
TATCTGGTCAACGGCATCAAGCTGCAAGGCCAGATCGAATCTTTTGACCAGTTCGTCATCCTGCTGAAAAACACCGTGAGCCAGATGGTTTACAAGCACGCGATTTCTACCGTTGTGCCCAGCCGTCCGGTGCGTCTGCCCAGTAGCGAGCATGGCGAGCAGGAAGTTAGCGAATAACTAAGGCGGTTTGATTGTTCTTCGAGCGTCATGGGGGCGGCGAACGCGCCCTCTTGGTTCATCTGGAAGGCTCTGCCCCCGAGACGCGCGAGGATCCGCAAGAATTCCTCGATTTGGCGCGCTCGGCCGGAGCTGACGTTGCCCACTTCATCACCGTGCGCGGGCATAAGCCCAGCGCCAAGCTGCTGATCGGCAGTGGCAAGGTGGAAGAAATCGCCGCGCTGGTTAAAGCCGACGAGATCGACCTGGTGATCTTCAATAGCGCCCTGTCGCCCAGTCAAGAGCGTAACCTTGAGCGTGAATTTCAGTGTCGGGTGATTGATCGCACCGGCCTGATTCTGGATATCTTTGCCCAGCGCGCGCGGACTCACGAAGGTAAATTGCAGGTTGAGCTGGCCCAGCTCGATCACGTCAGCACGCGCTTAGTGCGCGGCTGGACGCACCTCGAGCGGCAAAAGGGCGGTATCGGCCTGCGCGGCCCCGGCGAAACCCAGCTAGAAACCGACCGTCGCCTGTTGCGCGTGCGCGTGCGGCAGATCAAGCAAAAGCTGGAGAAAGTTCGCTCGCAGCGTGAGCAGGCCCGCCGTGGGCGTAAGCGCGCCGAAGTGCCGCTGGTGTCGTTGGTGGGTTACACCAACGCCGGTAAATCCACCTTGTTTAATACCTTAACTGAGTCAGGCGTATACGCCGCCGACCAGCTATTCGCCACGCTTGACCCCACCTTGCGCCGTTTAGAGGTGCCGGAGTTTGGTCCGCTGGTGCTGGCCGATACTGTAGGTTTTATTCGTCATCTACCGCACAAGCTGGTCGAAGCCTTCCGCGCTACGCTGGAAGAGTCCGCCGAGGCTGACTTGCTCTTGCATGTGATCGACGCGCACAGCGAAGAGCGCGACGAGCAAATGCAGCAAGTCAAACATGTGCTGGGCGAGATTGGCGCCGACCAAGTGCCGATGCTTGAGGTGTACAACAAGATTGACCTGCTGGATGCCGTAGAGCCGCACATACAGCGCGACGCCGAAGGGCGTCCGGTGCAAGTGTGGATTTCCGCGCAGAATGACCAAGGCCTAGCGCTGATTGGCGAAGCGGTGCGTGAATTGCTCGGCGAAGAGCGTTTTATCGGCACTCTGTGCTTGCCGCAGCGCTTTGCGCGCCTGCGCGCACTGCTGCATGATGCAGGCGCGGTGCAGTCGGAAGACTACAGCGAGCAAGGTGAAATACTGTTGGCCGTCAATTTGGCGCGCAGTGATTTAAATCGTCTGCTCAGTCGCGAAGGCGAGCAGCCGGATGAGTTTGTCGCTCGACACACTTTGTAACCGTGTCCGGCATGGGTGGGTTTGCTACCCTGCCGGAAGAATCGTTAGCATTTCGACACAAAACGTGTCGCAAGTGCCAGACAACGGAGAAAACTATGGCCTGGAACGAGCCGGGTAATTCGAACAACCAAGACCCTTGGGGCAATGGTGGTCGCAAAGGCGGCAACAATAACGGCGGAAATAACGGCGGCGATAACCAAGGCCCACCGGATTTGGACGAAGCCTTCCGCAAGTTGCAAGACAGCCTCAATAGCATTTTCGGCGGTGGCAAGAAGTCATCCTCTGGCGGTGGCTCGAACAGCTCCGGCGGCGGCATGGGCGTGTTGTTCTTGGCCGCAGCGGTGATTGCCGGTGCCTGGCTGTATAACGCCGTGTACATCTTGGATGAGCAAGAGCAGGCAGTGATTCTGCGCTTGGGTAAATACAGCGACACCGTCGGCCCCGGTGGCTTGCACATGTATTTCCCGCCGTTCGAAGCTAAGTTTCAGGAAAACGTCACCCGTGAGCGTGCCTACAGCAATCAAGGCACCATGCTGACCATGGACGAGAACATCGTCGAAGTACCGTTGACCGTGCAGTACCGCATCAGCAATCTGGAAAACTTCGTGCTGAACATCGATCAGCCGGAGATCAGCTTGCAACACGCCACCGACAGCGCACTGCGCCATGTAGTGGGCTCCACCACCATGGACCGCGTGCTGACCGAAGGTCGTGAGCAAATGGCCGTGGAAGTCACCCAGCGTCTGCAGCAGTTCCTCGACACCTACGGCAGCGGTATCACCGTGACTCAGGTGAACATCCAGAACGCGCAAGCGCCGCGCGAAGTGCAAGATGCCTTCGATGACGTGATTCGTGCCCGTGAAGACGAGCAGCGCGAGAAGAACCAAGCGGAAACCTACGCCAACGGCGTAGTGCCAGAAGCGCGCGGTCAAGCGCAGCGCATTTTGGAAGACGCCAGCGCCTATCGTGACGAACTCGTCGCGCGCGCCACCGGTGAGGCTGATCGCTTTAACCAGCTGCTTACCGAATACCAGCGTGCGCCGGAAGTGACCCGCCAGCGCTTGTATCTGGAAACCGTCGAAGAAGTGCTCGCCAACACCAGTAAGGTGCTGGTCACCGGCAAAGAAGGGCAGAACAACTTGCTCTACCTGCCGCTGGACAAAATGGTTGAACGCCGCAATAGCAGCAGCCCTGTCAGCGACGGCTCGGGCAATAACAGCTCGCGCAGCGTGTCGACGCGTGTCGAAACTGATCTGAATAACCGCAATCTACGTAGCCGGGAGAGTCGCTAATGACTAACAAGTCTCTAGGCGTGCTGATCGTCGGTGTCGTGTTGGCGCTGATTGGTTGGAACAGCTTCTTTATTGTTCTGCAAACCGAGCGCGCGGTGTTGCTGCGCTTCGGTAAGATCGAAAATGCCAACGTTGAGCCGGGCATTCACTTCAAGATCCCGATGGTCAACAACGTGCGCAAGTTCGATGGCCGTTTGCTGACCTTAGATTCGCAAACCCAGCGCTTCCTGACCTTGGAAAAGAAAGCCGTGATGGTGGATGCCTACGCCAAGTGGCGTATCGCAGACCCAGAGCGCTTCTATACCGCGACCTCAGGTAACAAGTTGGTGGCTGACGAGCGCTTGGCGCGCCGTTTGGATGCCGGTCTGCGTGACCAATTCGGTAAGCGCACCCTGCATGAAGTGGTGTCTGGTGAGCGTGATGCGCTGATGGCCGATATTACCGGCCTGCTGGATAAAGCCGCGCGCCGTGAATTGGGCATTGAAGTGCTGGATGTGCGCGTCAAAGCCATCGACCTGCCGCGTGAAGTGAACCGTTCGGTGTTCGAACGGATGGCTACCGAGCGTGAGCGTGAGGCGCGCGAGCATCGCGCCAAAGGTCGTGAGCAGGCTGAGGGTATTCGCGCCGATGCGGACCGCCAGCGCCGCGTGATCGTCGCTGAGGCTTACCGTGAAGCGGAAGAAATCCGCGGTAAGGGTGATGCCAAAGCAGCGGCTATTTACGCCGAAGCCTATAACCAGAACCCCGAGTTCTATGCCTTCCACCGCAGCTTGCAGGCCTATCGCCAGTCGCTGTCGGACAAGGGCGACGTGCTGGTGCTCGATCCCGAGAGCGAGTTCTTCCGCTATTTGAATCAAGCCAAGCCGTAAACCCTGCGCCGTTCGCCCCGACAAGGTGTTTGTCGGGGTGACCTGCGGCGAAAAAGTGGTATCATGAGTCAGCCGGGATTTCCCGGCTTTTTTGCGTCTGCGAGATTGCGAGCCTATGTGGCAAGAACTGTGGGTGGCCTTGTGTTTGGTGTTGGTGATTGAAGGCGTGATGCCGTTTCTCAATCCACAAGGCTGGCGCAGCATGGTGCAGAGTGTGGCGCAATTAACCGACCGGCAACTGCGTATCGCCGGTTTAGTGATGATGCTGCTAGGCGTGATCAGCCTGCAGTGGGTTCGAAATTAAGCGTAAGAGTGATAGGAGAGCACGCATGAGCAGGGTGGATCGCTGGCTGCTGCCAGACGGCATTGAAGAGGTTTTGCCGCCTGAGGCCGCACAGATCGAACATGCCCGCCGGCAGTTGCTGGACCTGTTTACCAGCTGGGGTTACGAGCTGGTTATTACCCCACATATCGAATTTCTCGACTCGTTGCTCACCGGCGCCGGGCAAGATTTGGAACTGCAAACCTTTAAAGTGACCGACCCGCTGTCGGGCCGCTTGATGGGTTTGCGCGCGGATATCACCCCGCAAGTCACCCGCATCGATGCGCACACGTTGCGCCGTGAAGGGCCGAGCCGCCTGTGTTATGTCGGTAGCGTGCTGCACAGCCGCCCGCGCGCGCTGAGCACCTCGCGCAGCCCAATTCAGCTGGGTGCCGAGTTGTACGGCGATGCTAGCTGTGCCAGCGACCTAGAAGTTATTGGCTTGATGCTCGCCACCTTGCAAGCCATGCAGGTGCCCAATGTGCACTTGGAGCTGGGGCATGTCGGCATCTACCGCGCCTTAGTACAGGCTGCGGGTTTGAGCGGCGAAGTAGAGCTGCAACTGTTTGACGCCCTGCAGCGCAAAGACGGCGATGCAGTAAAGGCGCTCACGCAGAGCGTGGAGCCCAAGTTGGCCGCTATGCTGCAAGCCTTGGTGGGCTTGTGTGGTGGCATCGACGTATTGGATAAAGCCACCGAACAGTTGGCGGGTGCGCCGGCCGCGGTGCAGAGCGCGCTGGCGGCGCTGCGTGAGGTGGCGAGCCTGTTGGCTGAGCGCTTCGTCGGCTTGCCGCTGTATTTCGATTTGGGCGAGCTACGCGGTTACCACTACCACACCGGCATGGTGTTTGGCGCTTATGTGCCCGGTTGTGGTCAGGCGATTGCCCAAGGCGGTCGTTATGACAATATCGGCGCCGACTTTGGTCGCGCCCGTCCGGCTACCGGCTTCTCTACCGACTTAAAAACACTGGTCAACTTGGGGCAGCTGCCGCAGGTGGCCGAGGCGGGCGCTGTGTGGGCGCCGGCCGAACAAGCCCAGGCACTGTGGCAGGCTGTAATGGCCCTGCGTGCTGACGGGGCGCGAGTGATTCAAGCATTGCCGGGGCAAAACCTGGGTGATGCGCGTGCGGCGGGCTGTGATCGCCAGCTGATTGAACAAGCGGGTCGCTGGCAAGTCGTGCCGCTGGCTAACTGATAGTTACGCGGCGTAGGCCGCAACTTCCTTTAACGGGGATTTTTTTATGGGTAAGAACGTAGTTGTCCTGGGCACCCAGTGGGGTGATGAGGGCAAGGGCAAGATTGTTGACCTGCTGACCGATCAGGCAGCGGCCGTTGTGCGTTATCAGGGTGGCCACAATGCGGGGCATACCTTGGTGATCGACGGCGAGAAAACCGTCCTGCACCTGATCCCGTCGGGCATTCTGCGTGAGGGCGTGCAGTGCCTGATCGGTAATGGCGTGGTGCTGGCGCCCGATGCCCTGCTGCGCGAAATGCGTGGTCTGGAAGAAAAAGGCGTACCGGTGCGCGAGCGCCTGCGCATTAGCCCGGCGTGTCCGCTGATTCTGCCTTATCACGTGGCGCTGGATCAGGCGCGTGAGCGTGCCCGTGGCGATGCGAAAATCGGCACCACAGGGCGCGGCATTGGCCCTGCGTACGAAGACAAAGTGGCGCGTCGTGGTCTGCGCGTGGCTGACTTGTTCAATCGCGAGCGTTTGGCCTCTAAGCTGGGTGAAGTGCTGGATTACCACAACTTCGCGCTGCAGCATTACTACAAGTGCGAGCCGGTGGATTTCCAGAAGACCCTGGATGAATGCTTGGCCTACGCCGAAGAGCTGGCGCCTTTGGTGGTCGATGTGACTGCCGTGCTGCACGAGCAGCGCAAAGCCGGCAAGCACATCATGTTTGAAGGTGCACAGGGTTCGCTGCTGGATATCGACCACGGTACCTATCCGTTCGTGACCAGTTCCAATACCACCGCTGGCGGTACCGCCACCGGTTCGGGTTTCGGCCCGCTGTATCTGGATTACATTCTGGGTATCACCAAGGCGTACACCACCCGCGTGGGTTCTGGCCCGTTCCCGACCGAGCTGTTTGATGACAACGGCGCGTACTTGGCTAAGCGTGGTCACGAGTTTGGCTCGACCACCGGGCGCGCCCGTCGCTGTGGTTGGTTCGATGCGGTGATTCTGCGTCGCGCCATCGAAGTGAACAGCATCTCCGGTCTGTGCCTGACCAAGCTGGACGTGCTGGATGGCCTGGAGAAGGTCTACCTGTGTGTTGGCTATCAGCGTAACGGCGTTGATGTGCTCGACGCGCCGCTGGATGCCGATGGCTACCAAGGCCTGGTGCCGGTCTACGAAGAAATGCCCGGCTGGACCGATAGCACTGTGGGTGCCAAGCGTCTAGAAGACCTGCCGCAAGCGGCGCGTAACTACATTGCGCGTATCGAAGAGCTGGTGGGTGCGCCGATCGATATCATCTCGACCGGCCCGGATCGCGGCGAGACCATCGTACTGCGCCATCCCTACGCGTAAGCGTAAAGCGTGATGCCACAAGGGCTGCCTGCGGGTGGCCCTTGTTGTTTCTGGTGGGGGCGATTGGTGCAGCAAAGGTGGGAAAGACCTTGTGCTAGAAACGAAAAAACCCGCCGAAGCGGGTTTTTATGCATGGTGCCCAGGAGAAGACTCGAACTTCCACGGCCGTAAAGCCACCAACACCTGAAGCTGGCGTGTCTACCAATTCCACCACCTGGGCAAACTGGATACAGTGCACCGAGCGCACCATGAACAACTCGGGACTGAATGAAAAAACCCGCGTTTGCGGGGTCTTTCGAAAATGGTGCCCAGGAGAAGACTCGAACTTCCACGGCCGTAAAGCCACCAACACCTGAAGCTGGCGTGTCTACCAATTCCACCACCTGGGCATGTCATCTGGCAGGTTACCCTGCGTCGTTGACGGCGCGAACTATACGGGCCGATAAAAACACTGTAAACCCCTGATGGTAAAAAAATTTTATTTTCCGATCTAAGGTGTATGAAAGGTGCGTTTCGCGCTTCAATACACAGATGAAGAAAACCACGCAAAACCAAGGAGACGCCGGCCCGATGAATGATTGGCAGGCAGAAGATCCCAACGCCGCCGCCGAGGCGGAAAAATACGAACGTCCAGTACCGAGCCGCGAGTACATTCTCGAATGGCTAGAGAAGCGCGGCGCGCCGGCCAACCGCGAACAGTTGGCCGCTGAGCTGGGCATTGATGATGACGAAGAACTGATCGAAGGCCTGCGCCGCCGCTTGCGCGCCATGGAGCGTGACGGTCAGCTGATTTACACCCGCCGTGGTGCCTATGCGCCGGTGGATAAGCTCGACCTGATCCGTGGTCGAGTGATGGGCCATCGTGATGGCTTTGGCTTTTTAGTGCCGGATGACGGCAGCGACGACCTGTTTTTAAGCCCTGCGCAAATGCGTCAGCTGTTTGATGGCGACCGCGCGTTGGCGCGGGTGGCTGGCTTCGACCGTCGTGGCCGCCGCGAGGGGGTAGTGGTGGAAGTGCTGGAGCGTGCACACCCGCAGATTGTCGGCCGTTTCTTTGCTGAAAGCGGCGTCGCCTTTGTGGTGCCGGATAACCCGAAAATCACTCACGAAGTGCTGGTGCTGCCGGGTAACCAAGGTGGCGCCAAGCATGGCCAGTTCGTGCAGGTGGAAATTCAGCAGTGGCCAAAAAACCACCTGCAAGCGCAAGGCGTGATCACCGAAGTGCTCGGCGACTACATGGCGCCGGGCATGGAAATCGAAGTGGCGCTACGCAGCTACGACATTCCGCACGTGTGGCCTAAAGATGTCGAGAAAGAAGCCAGCAAGCTAAGCCCCGAGGTCGCCGAGAAAGACAAAGAGCAGCGCGTCGATTTGCGTCAGCTGCCGTTTGTCACCATCGACGGTGAAGACGCCCGCGACTTCGACGATGCGGTGTACTGCGAGGCGAAAAAATCCGGCGGTTGGCGCTTATTTGTGGCCATTGCCGATGTGTCGCACTACGTCAAAGTCGGCAGTGCTTTAGATACCGAAGCGCAAAATCGCGGCAACTCGGTGTATTTCCCCGAGCGCGTGATCCCCATGCTGCCGGAAGTGCTGTCCAACGGACTGTGCTCGCTGAATCCCTTGGTTGATCGCCTGGCCATGGTCGCGGAGATGACCATCTCGGCCACCGGCAAGCTCACCGGTTACACCTTCTATGAAGCGGTGATTCACTCCCACGCGCGGCTGACCTACAACAAAGTCAGCCAAGTGTTGGAAAAGCCTAACAGCACCGAAGCCAAACAGTTGCGCGGGCAGATGAATCACTTGATGCCGCACTTAAAGCAGCTGTATGCGCTGTATCACGTGCTGTTGGCTGCACGTGCCGAGCGCGGTGCGATTGACTTCGAAACCACCGAAACGCGTATCGTGTTTGGTGCCGATCGCAAGATTGCCGACATTCGCCCGACCCAGCGTAACGACGCGCACAAACTGATCGAAGAATGCATGCTGTGCGCCAACGTGGCGGCAGCCAAGTTCCTCGAGAAGCACGGCTTGCCGGCGCTGTTCCGCGTGCACGCTGGGCCGCCGGAGCAAAAGCTCGAGAAGCTGCGCGGCTTTTTGGCCGAGCTGGGCCTAACGCTGAATAAAGGCCGTGGCGAGCCGACGCCGAAAGACTACCAAGCGCTGTTGGAGACCATCCAAGACCGCCCGGACTTCCACCTGATTCAAACCGTGATGCTGCGCTCGCTGAGTCAAGCCTGCTACACGGCGGAAAACGACGGGCACTTTGGCCTGAACTACACCGCCTACGCGCACTTCACCTCGCCGATTCGCCGTTACCCGGACTTGCTGGTGCACCGCGCGATTCGCAGCATTGTGCGCAGCAAAACCGAGACCAAACACGTGCGCCGCGCTGGTGCTGCGAGCATGGCCAAAGCGCGTATTTACCCGTATGACGAAGCGGGGCTGGAGCAGCTGGGCGAGCAGTGCTCGATGACCGAGCGCCGCGCCGATGAGGCCACGCGCGATGTCACCAGCTGGCTGAAGTGCGAGTACATGCAAGACAAAGTCGGCGAGCAGTTTGCTGGCGTGGTCACCGGCGTGACGGGTTTTGGCCTGTTTGTCGAGCTGTCGGAGATTTATGTCGAAGGCCTGGTGCACGTCACCGCGTTGCCGGGCGACTACTACCACTTCGACGCCGTGCATCACCGTTTAAGCGGTGAGCGCAGTGGGCGCAGTTTCCGCTTGGGTGATGAGGTTCAGATCATCGTCGCTCGGGTGGATTTGGACGAACGCAAGCTCGATTTCGAACTGGCCGATGCGCCGTTAAGCGTATCGCCCAAGCGCCGTCGCAGTGCCGGTAAAGAGCCGGTAGCGGATAAGCCGCGTGGCCCGCGTAAGCGTAAAACGGCCGATGTATCGCCGGATTTACTCGCCGAAGCGGCGCGGCAATTGGCCGAACGCGATGTGCAAAAGAGCCGCGCGGTGCGTAAAGCGTTGCTCGATGAAGCCAAGCGCGGCGGTCAGGCCGAGGGCGATAAGGGCGCGGCGAAGAAAAAAACCAGCCGCAAAGCCAAACCGGGCAAGGGCGGGAAAAAAACCGCCAAGCCTGCGCAAGCCGCTAAGCCGACCAAGGCCAAGAGCAGCGCCAAGAAGCCGGCAAAAAAGAAAACCACCCCACGCGCCGGTAGTGCGCGCGGGCAGTCACGAGGTTAAGCATGAGTCAGTGGGAAATGGTCTTTGGCGTGCACGCCGTCGAAGCCTTGTTGCGTCATCACCCCAAGCGTGTGAAGCAAATTGTCTTGGCCAGTGGCCGGCAGGAAGACCGCCTGCAAAGCCTCTATGAGCTGGCTGTGCAGCACCGCATCGATATCGACTACGCCGAACGCCGCGAGCTGGATGAGCGCGTCGATGGGGTGCACCAAGGCGTGCTGGCCTATGTGTCGCCCAGCCAGATCTGGGGCGAGGCGATGCTCGATGAGTTATTGCAGCGCTTGGAAGAACCGCCGCTGCTGCTGATTCTCGATGGCGTCACCGACCCGCATAACTTGGGCGCTTGCCTGCGCACCGCCGATGCGGCCGGGGTGCATGCGGTGATCATCCCCAAAGATAAATCCGCCACGCTGAACGCCACCGTGCGTAAGGTGGCCTGCGGCGCCGCCGAGGTGATTCCGCTAGTCGCGGTGACCAACTTGGCGCGCACCCTCGAGCAGCTCAAGCAGGCAGGCATCTGGCTGGTGGGCACCGCCGGCGAGGCCGAAAAGTCGATTTATCAGCATGATCTAAAAGGCCCGCTGGCCTTGGTGATGGGCGCCGAAGGCAAAGGCATGCGCCGCCTAACGCGCGAGCACTGCGATTATCTGGCCAACCTGCCAATGGCCGGCAGCGTGAGCAGCCTGAACGTGTCGGTCGCTACCGGCGTGTGCTTGTTTGAGGCCGTTAGGCAGCGTAAAGCGTCGAGCTAAGCCGGCGTTACTGAAGTGAGCAATAAAAAGGCCCGAGGCGCTGAGCACTCGGGCCTTTTTGTTGTTATTGCACAAGCTTATTGGGGCGTCACGGGGCGCGCACGTGGTCCCGGCAGAATGCCGTTGGCGCGCTGGCTTGTTAGCAGTCGCGCGCTGGTCAGGCCGGCGATCTCATGGCCACGATCAGTGATGGTGTTAACAATCTGATTAACCGCAGCAATGATCAACATGCCGACCAAGCCGCCTTGGTTGTTATTGTTTTGCTCGGCGGTGCTGGCACTGGCGCTGCCTTCCCAGAGCAGTTGACCGCTGCGCAAGTCGACCAGCTTGGCGTTGGCGGTGACGACCACTTCGCTGCTGATCACCATGTAGCTGCTGCCGTATTCGGTGATTTCGATATACAGCGCGGTATCGGCGCCGAAGATTTCCCGTAGCTTGGCCGGCGGCGCGGCGTGCATTTCGTCGGGGTTCATTAAGCCGTTTTGCTTAAAGGTTTCATCCACCAAAGCCACCGGCAAGACGTAATAGCCGGCTTCGCCCAGCGGTACCGATACTTGCGAATACAGGCTGTAGCTGGCCTTGATATCGGGGGATTTGTTCACCGGCGGCAACACCACAATCGAGGCCGGGTTGCTTTCACGGAAGGCCGTGTAGTCGTAGCCGGGCTGTTGGTTGGCACAGCCAGTGATGACCAGGGTTAAACCCAGTAACGCTAATGCAGAGATTTTCTTAACAATGTGCATGGCGATCACTTCTTAGCAAAATTGCGCATTAAAAAGTCCATGTAGGTCGCCGATTCGGGAAACAGGGTCTTTTCGGTTTCGAATTGCTGACGAACCTGATCGGCCTTGCCCACTTCGGCATACAAGAGGCCAAGATGGGCATGGAACCCCGGCGGTACATCGGCGCCGATCGCACGCGCTTCTTGGATGCTCTCTTCGAGTGCGGCGATTTGCGCTTGTGGGTCGCTTTGCTGTTCAAAGCGCTCGTAAACCTGCGTCTGATAAGAGCCCCAGTGATAGAGGGGTTTGGGCTGGTTGACGCACGCTGTCAGGCTGGCGCTGAGTAGTAGCAGCGCAATGGGAGCTTTTTGCATAGGTAAAACGTCCTTGTGAATTACTGCTGCGCCGGGCGCCAAGAGCCGCTGTCGATGCCATTAACAAGCTTGTTGACGGCCTCGCGAATCGCTAGGTCGAGCACCTTGCCGTTGAGGGTCGAGTCGTAGCTGGCGGTGCCGCCAAAGCCGATCACTTCACGGTTAGACAGGCTGTATTCGCCAGCGCCTTGGGTGGAGTACACCACTTCGGAGGTCAGTACGTTGACGATATTCAGGTTGACCTTGGCGTAAGCGATTTGCTGCTTGCCGCGACCCAGAATGCCGAACAACTGGTGGTCGCCCACTTCTTTACGGCCAAATTCGGTGACATCGCCGGTGACCACATAGCTGGCGCCACGCAGTTGCTGAGTTTTTTGCGCCAGCTGCGACTCTTGCTGGATTTCCGCCATGTTGTCGCGATCCAGCACGTTGAAGCGGTTGGACTGCTGCAGGTGGGTGACCAGAATGGTTTTGGCTTGCCCGCCCAAGCGGTCGACACCGTCGGAGAACAGGCCGCGCATGTAGCTGGAACGGTTATCGAATTTACCCACCGCGATTGGGCTGCGTGGGCCGCTGTAACTGATGTTGGCGGTGGGAACTTGCTCAACCGCCAAAGAGCGGGAGGTTTCGGTAGCACAGCCGCTGAGCAGGGCAGCACCAATAAGGCCGAAGCCGGCGAGGATTGCTTTCATATGAACTCTCGTTTGCGGGTTAACGGTGCGGCGAGGTTCAGTTCGGTGGCGCACACCAGCAGCGAGAGCAGGCAGGGTGTCGGTCCATGACTAAAACATCCACAGCACACCAGTTCGGCGTATGCCTAGCCAGACATGCGCAAAGTGTTGCGCGGGCGAGTGTACGGATTTCGCTATCACGGAGCCAGCCTTCCTTGGCGGGCTCCGCTGAGCGGTTAGCGGCGCTGCTCGGGCAGTACAAACACCGCAGCGGTTAGCGGCGGCACGTTAAACACACCGTTGCTGACGTTAGCACTCTGGGTGATGGCGTCGCTGTTGGTTTGCAGTGGATGCAGGCGGAAGCCGGGCAGGGCGCCGGGGATGGCGACTGGTGCGTTGCTGGCGTTAAGAATCACCATCAAGCCTTCGTAGCGGCGGTCGAGATTGCGCCCTGCGCCGCGGCTGTCATCCAAGCTAAAAGCCACCACACCGGGGATTTGCTCCGGGCCGGTGTTGTGGAAGGCCAAGCGGCGCTGTACTTCGCGGGCATTGGCCAAGCTAAACAGCGGGCTTGAGTGGCGAATGCGCAGCAAGGTTAAGAACTGTTGGCGCGCCGCCTCGATAGCTACGCTGTCCGGCGCGGCTTGCGGGTCGGCGATGATCTGGCGAATCAGCGGCCAGTTGTCGCCGTCTTTGTCGGCACGCGGCAGGCCCTTGTTCCAGTTGCTCTGCTGGTAGCTGAAATCCACCGCGTTATACCAATCGCCAGAGTCATAACTGTCGCGCTCCATGGATTTAGAGCGCAGCAGGTCTGAGCCCATATGGATAAACGGTATGCCTTGGCTCAACAGTGGCACAGCGAGGCCAAGCACTTGTAAGCGCACGCGCTCGGGCAGGGTTAGGCTGCTGGCGAGCTTGTACTGGTTGATGTCCCACAGGGTTTGGTTGTCGTGCTTGGACACATAGTTGATGGTTTCTTGCGGGTCTTGGGTATAACCCGCCGGCTGGCCGTTGTAATCGATTTGCCTGCCGGTTTTCACGCTGCCATCGGCAGTCACCAGTGGGTAGTCGCGCAGGCCACCAGCAATGCCGATGCGCAGCCAGTCGAGCGTGCGCAGCAGTTGGGCTTTTTCTGCTTCGCTGGCGCTGTTGTGCTCGTTAGGGATGACGAACAGGCCGTTGGCAAAGCCCTGATTGCGTCGCAGGCTGTCGCCGCCATCAAACGGGCCGCCGCCACGTACCGCATCGCGTTGGCGATCGTTAAAAGTGCCGATGCCGGTGCCGGCCATGTTCAGCTGGGTGGCGTTGATGCCGCGCGCATCGTTGGCCACTTCGCCAAAGTTCCAGCCTTCGCCATAGAAGTAAGTGTCGCGGTCGACTTGCTGCACCGCACGCAGCGCGCGCTTGAGATTGCGGCGCATGTGGTGGCCCATTAGGTCAAAACGGAAGCCGCGCACCTTGTAATCGCGCGCCCAGACCTTGAGCGAGTCGATCATCAGCTTTTCCATCATCGCGTGTTCGCTGGCGGTGTTGTCGCAGCAGGTCGAGCGCTCCACAGCACCGGTCAGCGGATGACGGCGGTGATAGTAGCCGGGGACGATTTTATCCAGCACCGACTGCTCGCCAAGGCCCGAGGCATGGGTGTGGTTGTAGACCACGTCCATCACCGTGCTTAAGCCTTGCTGGTTAAGCGCCATGACCATCTGGCGGAACTCGCGGATGCGCGTTACGCCGTCGGCATCGCTGGCGTAGCTGCCTTCGGGCACTGTGTAGTGGTAGGGGTCGTAGCCCCAGTTAAAGCCGTCCACGTTGCGCAGCACGCTGTGCAGCGCTTGCGCCTCGGGGCCGGCGGGGTCAAAGCGCTCCAGCGCTTGGCGAATGGTGCCGCTGTTGCAGTAGCTGGCCCAATCTTCGGCAGCTTGCGGCGATAGCTCGCAGAGCTTGCTGAAGCTGTCATCCAGATTGACCTGCTGGGCGGGGTTTTCATCCACCGTGGCAATGTCGAACGCCGGTAGCAGCTGAATATGCGTTAAGCCCGCCTCAGCCAATGTTTGCAAGTGACGCATGCCGTGGCTTTGCGTTTGCGTAAAGGCCAAGTATTTGCCGCGCTGCTCGGCCGCGACGCTGGCATCGCTGGCGCTGAAATCGCGGATATGGGTTTCGTAAATCACGCTGGCCTCAGGGGTTTTCTGTGCCAGGCGTTTTACGTTGTCCCAGCCGCTGGGCTTTAGATCGCTGTCGTCCAAATCCACCACTTGGACGTAGCGACTGTTCTGCGCCAAGCTAAGGGCATAAGGGTCGGTCACTAAGGTGGTTTCGATCTGCCCGCTGCTGGGGTGATAGGCGCTGACCTCGTATTGGTAGAAGGCGCGATCTAGTCTGCGCGGGCCTACATAGCGCCATACGCCGTGGTATTCGCGCAGGGTGACGGGGCTGTCGGCCAGCGGCTGCTTGTTGGCATCAAACAGATGCAAGCGCACGTTTTGCGCCGTGGGCGCCCACAGGCGGAACACCACGCCGTGATGACCCACTTGGCTGCCTAGCTTGCCGCGATAGCGGTACAGGTGATCGAGCACGCCGGGAGTCTGCACTTGGCTGACAAACTCGATCGCGTCTTGCTGGTAGCCCACCACTAACAGCTGGCTTTTTAGCGCTGCGCGGATGGCCGCTGGCTTGCCTGCCACGCGATACACGCTGTGGCCGACTAAGTGCGGAAAGCGCTTGGCGAGGCGTTCGCTCAAGCTGCTCGGCGTAAGGCTTAAGCGCTCGCCACCGCTGATGCTGCGCGCTTGGCCGTCGACGTTAATGCTCGCATCGCTGGCGTAACGTAGCTCCAGCTGTTCGGCGTTGTGCGGCCCGTAGACCACTAAGGTGCGCGCATCTAGCCAATGGCCGCGCGCGCCGTCGATGGTCAGCGGCGCCGGGCCAATCGGCTCGGGCGACAAGGTGCTGCTGCCGCTAACGCTAAACACCCGCTTACCGAGGCTGCTAAAGCGCCACTGCAAGTCGTTGCCGCCTAAGTCTTTGTCGTTGCCCTTGTGCATGATCAGGTTCAGGCAGCTGGCATCGCTAAGCAGCGGAATACGGTAATAGGCGCCGTGTTCGGCATCCACACCGCTGGCCGGGTGCGGCTGGCTCCAGTCGGTGGCCACCGCACTGCCGCTACAGCTGCCGGTATTCCACAGGTGTAAGCCCCAGCCGTCGTACTGGTTGTCGTCGCGTTGGTAATAGAGGATGGCCTCGTCAGGGCCGGGTTCGATGAGGGCGGCGTGCCCGCTGAGGCTGGTCAGCCCCACAGCAGCGAGCGCCAGC
The DNA here is from genome assembly GCF_900109735.1 of Atopomonas hussainii. Taxonomy (GTDB): domain Bacteria; phylum Pseudomonadota; class Gammaproteobacteria; order Pseudomonadales; family Pseudomonadaceae; genus Atopomonas; species Atopomonas hussainii. Next base: position 17,470 of record NZ_FOAS01000012.1, on the reverse strand, counting down.
CACTTGCACAGCCGATGGGGCTGGGTAAGCGGGGTCATGGCACTTTCCTTTTTATGTTTGTTGTTAAGTCAGGGTGCAGCGTGAGCATGCTGCAGCGCCTGTGCCGGCGCGGCATCCTCTGGCGGGAGGGGGGAGAGGGCGTAGTGGTACGGCGTATGACCGATTGGTCAGATTAGTAGCGCATGGCCAGTAACCGGTAGAGCGGCCTGTTAGGCCTGGATGGCTTGTGGCGCTGGGTTATAGCTCGGGTCTAACCAAGCCAGCAGCGCATGCCACTGGGCTAGGTCGTTGCGCACGCGGTAGGCGGGTAGGTCGAAGATGCTCACGCCGTGGTCCATAGCGCGCACGTAGTTTTGCGTGTCGCGAATGCTGGCTACTAGCGGCAGGCGCATTTTTTCCAGTAATTCGTGCAGGCGGCGGGCGTATTCGGTATTGCCGCGTACGCGGTTGGCCACTAAGCCCACCTCGATGCCGCCTTTGGCCAGATCAGCCAAGTTCAGCGCCATTAAAAAGCGCAGGCTGGCTTTGATGTCGCTGGGTGAGGGTAGGATGGGCACCAGCAGCTTGTCGCCGGCTTTCAACACTTGCCATACCGCCTGCGGGGCGATGGCGGCGGGCATGTCGCCGACTAACACGTCATAGGGTTCTTTAGGTAGCGGTGCTTGCCACGCGGGGTGAATGGTCAGCGGCGCGCAGCCGGCGGGGCGATTTTGCAGCCAATCGCTGGCCGAGCGCTGAGGGTCGTAATCGGCCAGCAACACGCGCTGGCCTTGCGCAGCAAAGTGGCTGGCGATTTGTGTGGCCAAGGTGGTTTTGCCGCAGCCACCCTTGGCATTGGCAACCAGAATGCGTTTCATCGTGGGCTTCCTGCCCCGCTGGGGCGGCTCCTGCATTTGGCTTTAGGTTAGCCCATTGGTGCAGGCTTGCCGGCGGCTATTTGGGCTTTTTCTTGGCGAAAATGGGCTTGCCGCGTACCGCGCGCGCCGGTTTTGGCGGCTCGTCAAACCAAGTGCCTAAGTGCACTTTGCCGCTGATCATCTTGTCGGAGGCTTTCTGCTTGGGCTTTTTCGGCTTCTTCTGCGCCATGCCATCGTGGGTGAGTGGCACGCGGTGGCTAGGGCTGAAGTCGGGGTCTTCTTTGCGCGTTAGGGTTTGCTTGAGTAAGCGCTCGATGGCCGCCAGTTGCTCGACTTCATCGGCGCACACCAGCGAGATCGCTTCGCCTTGGCTGCCAGCACGGCCACTGCGGCCGATACGGTGAATGTAATCTTCGGCCACGGTGGGCAGGTCGTGGTTGATCACCAAGGGCAGGTCGGGGATATCCAGCCCGCGCGCGGCCACGTCGGTGGCGACCAGCACTTGCAGCTCTTCATCGCGAAACGCCTGTAGCGCCTTCATGCGTGACGGTTGTGGCTTGTCGCCGTGGATGGTGTCGCACGCAATGCCCGCTTCGCGCAGTTGCTGGCCCACCTGCTCGGCGCCTTTGCGGGTTTTCACAAATACCAAGAGTTGCTCGGCCGGGCGTTGGCGCAGCAGGTGCAGCAGCAGCTCGCCCTTGCGCTTTTTATCCACCGGAATCAGCCACTGCTTAACCGACTGCGCGGCGGTGTTGCGCGGGCTGACTTCCACGGTGAGCGGGTTGTTCAGGCGCTTGTTGGCAAGCGTGCGGATTTCGTCCGAGAAGGTCGCCGAGAACAGCAAACTCTGCCGTTTACGCGGCAGGCTGGCGAGAATTTCCGCCAGCTCTAGGGAGAAGCCTAAGTCGAGCATGCGGTCGGCTTCATCGAGCACCAGCAGTTGTAGTTGCTCGAAGCGCACGGCGTTTTGTCGGTGCAAATCCACCAAGCGGCCGGGGGTGGCCACCAGCACATCCACGCCTTTGCGCAGGCGCAGCATTTGCGGGTTGATGCTCACGCCGCCATACACGGCATAACTGCTGATCGGCAGTTGGCGGCTGTAACTTTGCACGCTGGTGAGCACTTGCTCGGCCAGCTCGCGGGTGGGCACCAGAATCAAACAGCGCACTTGATTGCCGCCCACCTTGGGGCCTTCGCAAGTCAGCTTGTGCAGCAGCGGCAGGGTAAAGGCGGCGGTTTTGCCGGTGCCGGTTTGCGCGGCGGCGAGCAAGTCGCGGCCCTGCAAGACAATCGGGATGGCCTTTTGCTGGATGGCCGTGGGGGTCTTGTAGCCCAGCTCAGCGGCGGTAGTGACCAAGGCATCCAGCAAACCTAAAGAAGAAAACGACATCGCAAAAACGCCCGCACAAAAAGAAAGCGCCATTGTACGGCATGCCGTGAGCATGGTGCCGAGGGTAAGCTAAGCGGCGGCAAAGAAACCTAGGGGGCGCCGATGGGCCTGCATATTAAGCGTAATAACACCCGGCTGGCGGCGGCTATCAGCCTGCTGTTCGTGCTGCTCTCGAGCATCGCGCAGGCCGACAGCCACACGTTGGCGCAGCCGTTTGATGCGGCTAAGGTGCAGGGCACTTTGCTGATCGAATCGTTGGACGGCGCTACCCGCTGGGTGCACAACCCTGAGCGGGCGGCAGAGCGCTACCCAGCGGCGTCCACCTTTAAGGTGCTCAATAGCTTGATTGCCCTGCATGAGCGACTGATCAGCGGCCCCGACAGTCGCATCGCGTGGGATGGCACTGAGCATGAAATGAGCGTGTGGAACCGCGATCAGACGTTGGATAGCGCCTTTCGGGTGAGCTGCGTGTGGTGCTATCAGCGCTTGGCGCGAGCCTTGGGCCCGGCGGTTTACCCCGGCTATATCCAAGCCACCGGCTATGGTCAGTTGCGCCAGCCGTTTGTGGTGGATCAGTTCTGGCTGGATGGCTCGCTGCGCATCAGTGCGCAGGAGCAGGTGCGTTTTCTGCGTAGCGTTGTGCAGCGCCAGCCGCCGTTTAGCCCTGCCGATTACGCCAGCCTCGTGCGCTTGATGTTGCTCGAGCAAGGCGATGGCTGGCAGCTGTACGGCAAAACCGGCTGGTTTACCCGCGGCAAACCGAGCGTGGGTTGGTTTGTCGGCTATCTACAGGGCGACAAGGGGACGTGGCTGTTTGCCCTGAATATCGACACGCAAAGCGCCGCCGACTTGCCGCTGCGCCAGAGCATTGTCTTGCAGGCTTTGCGCGCTAAAGGGTTGCTGCCGGCGGGTTAAGTCTTCGTCGTGGCAAACGGCACAAAGCTATCGACCAAGATATCTGCCATGCCGGCGCCGCTTAAAAAGCATTGCTTGCGCATTTTGGCGACGAATGAGGCAGCACCGCACAGGTAAACCTGATAGCCCTTGAGGCTGGCGAAGTGGGTTTTAACGTGGGTATACACATCGCCGATGGCTACCGCTGGCGGTGTGGCTTGGTTGGCGTGTTGCGCCAGCCAAGTGATGCCCAGTTGCGGGTGTTGGGCGGCTAACGCGCTGAGTTCGTCGAGGTAGTACAAGTCGGCGCCGTTGCGTGCCGCAGCAATCAGTTGGATTGGCGCGCTGTGGCCTTGGGCTAGAGCGTCTTGCACTATGCCGCACAGCGGCGCGAGGCCGGTGCCCATGCCGATTAAGAGCAGCGCCTGGTTGGCTGGCGCGCTGTACACGCACTGGCCCAGCGGGCCTTGGATGTCGAGTGCATCGCCAACCTTAAGCTGCTCGGCCGCCCATGCAGAAAACGCCCCGTCGGGGTAGTGGCGAATGTGCAGCTCCAGCAGGTTTTGTGGGTTGGGGCTGCCGGCTAGCGAATAGCTGCGCGCCAGTTGCGCGGACTGCCAGAGGGTGACGTATTGCCCAGCCTTAAAGTCGAGTGGCGCTTCGATGCGTAAACGCAGCACACGTTGATTAAGCCATGACTTTTCCCGCACCACGCCGCTAACGCGTTGCCCGGCTTGATCCACCGCTTGCGCGCTAAGCGATGCAGGCGGCTGGCATTGGCAGCTTAAAAAGTAGTTAAGGCTTTTTTGCGCGCTGCTTAAACCGCGCTGCGTGTTAGCTGGCGGGGCCTCGTCGCTTTGCAGCAAGCAGGCCTGACACACTCCGGCGCGGCAACCGTGGGGAATGGCGTGCCCGGCGCGCAGCAGCGCGTCGAGCACGGATTCACCGTCTGCCAGAGCATAGCTTTGCCCGGCGAAGACTATCGCGGTCATCGCTTAGGCCGCCGGCGGCACGTTGAGCACATCGTCTTTTACGCTCAGACACACGGCGATGATCTCGTCGATGTGCTCCTGCGCCACATTCAGCTCTTTGAGCGCGGCAATGAGGTTTTCCGCCACGGCAGTAAAGTGCTCTTCGGTGAGCTTCATATGCGCATGGGCTTTGCGCATGTCGGCGCCGGTGTAGTGGTTGGGGCCGCCAAAGGCCATGGTCATAAAGGCCTTTTGCTTTTGGTGTTGCGAGGCCATGTCGATGCTGTCGAAGAAGTGGCTGATGCGTTCGTCCATCAGCACGTTGCGGTAGAACACATCCACCGCCGCATTAACGGCGGCTTCACCGCCGATTTTTTCGAAAATACTCATGAGGTTTTCCTCTTATTCAACTAATCACGTGGGTCTATTCGTTGGGTAATTGCGCCAGATAAAACTCCACCACTAAGCGAATCTGCGCGTCGCTTAAGTGGGTTTTGCCGCCTTTGGCGGGCATCAGCCCGTAGCCTTCGATGGCGTGTTGCACCAGCACATCGACGCCTTGTTGGGCGCGCGGGCCCCACATCTTGGCGTTGCCGACAATCGGTGCGCCGTTGATGCCTGCGGCATGGCACACCCGGCAGTTCTGCTCATACAGCGTTTGCCCCTCGGCGAGGCGCTCACGCTGAGCGACTTCTTCGGCGCTTTCGCAGCCGGCTAAGGTGAGTAAAGCAGCGGCTAAGGTAAGGCGTGACAGGCTGTGCATGGCGGCCTCCTTAACGCGGTACGCGAATCACCACACCGCCCATGATGTCGCCGAGCTTAAAGTCGGTGCGCGGCGAGTCTTTGTGCTGGTTGTGGCAGCTGGTGCAGGCGTCGGAGACGGCGACATCCGGGTACACGGCGGTGAAGTAGCTTTTATCGCCCAAGGTTTCTTCACCGTAGAAGTTCTGCCCGGGGTTAGCGGCGATGAACTCTAAGCCTTCTTTTTCCATCGGGGTTTTCGGCGCGTTCTGGCTATTGATCGGCCAGATGGACTGCAGCGAGTAAGTGAAGTCGCTGGTCACTTCGGCCACCGCCTCGGAGCCTGCGCGGAACATCTGCGCCGGCAGCAGGGTGCCGTTGTCGAAGTCCTGCCAGTTTTCATGCGGCTTGATCACGTTGGCGCCATCGGGGCCTAAGCGCTTGACCACCAACTTGGTGTAGTTAGTGCGGTCGGCGTTCATCACCGCAAACAGCGAGTCGGTGAAGATCTTCGGTTCGATGCCTTGCGCGGCTGGCTCGTTACAACCGCTCAGACTCACAACGCTGGCAGTGATAGCCAAGGTAAGCAGTGCTTTTTTCATGGTGACGACCTCTTGGTTGAAGGAAAACGGTTACTTGGCGCGCTCGACGGCCCAATCCACCGAGGGCACATGCACGGCCGGTGGGCCGCTGAAGTTGTTGTTCAGCAGCGCTTCATCGGCCAGCGCGTCAATGGCAAAGGGCAAGCTGTGGCAGCTCATGCACACCGGGCGGAGCATTTTTTCGTTAGGGCGCAGGGTGATGTTTTGGTTGTGCAGCACGGCAACCTGCGCGGTGTTTTTACCGCTGGCGTTGGCCTCGGCCAGCTCGGCGGCGTTGCTGGTCACGCCTTGCTTGTTGGTGACCACGCGCGGTAAGTGGCAGGTGGCGCAGGTCACAGCTTCGCTCCATGGGCGTTGGCCATCCAGTGCCTGCTGGGTGATTTGGCCGTGCGGCGAGGCCCAGTAATTGGCGCTGTGTTCATCGTTATGACAGGCGAGGCACGCACTGGCGGCAGCGTGGCGGGTGTCTTGGCGGTGCGGCTGGTGACAGCTGTTGCAGCTTTGCTCGCTGTGCTGCGCTTGCTCGTGAAAGGCCAGCGCGTCGCTGTGTGCTGGGGTCATGGGGGTTAACCCAGCGGCTAAGCGCATGCCGTGTTTGCTTTGTAAGAACTCGGCGCTTTCGTCTTGGTGGCAGCTTTGGCATTGCGCCAGCGCCGGCTTGGCCAGCCACTGCCCTTGGCCGTCGTTATGGCAGCCCACGCAGCTGACTTGCGCTTGGGCGTGTGCGCTCAGCGCCCAGTCGGCGGTGATTTGCGCGTGGGCTTGTTGCTCGGCGCTGGCCTGCGCGTTGGCTTGGTTGCTCAGCGGTGGCCAGTGTTTTTGCGCGTTGCGTGCGCTGCGGTTGGGCTCGGCCAGTTGGTTGAGTGCCTTCAGCCAGTCACCTTGGGCATTGGCGACTAAGAAGTCTTCATACAGCGCGCGGTTGTCGTGGTAGTTGTGGCAACCGGCGCTGGCGCACGAGTCGAACGGCAAGTCTTTATGGCTGGCGCGGTTTTGCCCGACTTCTTTATGACAGTGGTAGCAGTAGTCATCCGGCAGGGTGACGCCCATGGCGTGGGTTTGCTCGCGTTGATGCTCGTTATGGCAGCTCACGCACTGACGGGCGTCGATGATTTGCAGCAGATCGGCGTTGCGCGGGTCGGTGAATTTCTTCCGTGGGTGCGAATCGTGTGCGGCTTTTAGCTCGTCGCCATGGCAATCCACACAAGCGTTTTGCAGCACCTCGCCACCGCCAAAGGCACTGGTATGGCAGCTGCTACAGGCCAGCTCAATCTGGTAATGGCCGTGGGTGGCTTGGCCAATCAGTAGGGCGCTTTTATTTTCGGCCAACAGCAAGGTGTGTCCGTAATAGCCGCCCAGCCCCAGCGTGATCAGCGCCCAAATGCCCCATAACCACTGCTTCATGCCGTCCCCTTAGAAGTAATACACAGTGAGGATGTGCACCGCGAGCAGCACCGGCAGCGGCCACGCGACCAGCACATGCAGCCAGTTACCTTGCTGCTGTAGGCGCCGCGCCAGCGCGGGGCTTAGTCGGTGGCTGAGGGCGCTGGCTAAGCCGGCGGCGCTGCCCAGCACCAACACCGCGAGAAAGCACAGCATCAGCCAGCGGTTAAGGTTCTCGCCTAAGTGAAAGCCGGTGTGCAGCATCAACAGCGCCGCGCCGCCAGCACCGAGCAGCCCGTGTACGATGCGCCAGTGCTTAAAACCGCCCAGCCACGCCCAGCTCAGGCGCTTGCGCAGCGACATCAAGAGGCCCACGGCGACCACGCCGAGCAGGCTGAAGCCGCTGACTTGCTTGTAGTCTTTGTCGTTCCAGATTTTTTCGAACCAGCCTTGTTGCTGCACGCTGTCGGCCAAGCTGGCCGCCGGTAGCCACACCAGCAGCGCGGCGACCAGCAAGCCGAGCAGGCTGGCGCCGAGCAGCAGCGGCCAACCATAGGTTTTCTCGCTGGCGCTTTGCCCCACCAGCTGGGCCATGAGTGGCCGACATGAGCCGCATACCGTGCCGGCGCGAGTGCTCTGACTGAGGCTGGCGACATCGTTACAGCCTTGCCGCTGTGCTTGGCGCAGGGTGTGCAATGCGACCTGATTGCACTGGCAGACCACCGCACTGGCGGGCCACTGGCGCACATCGTCGGCGCCGCTGCGCAGCCATAAGCGGCCACAGAGGAAAAACAGCAGCCATTGCCACGGCCACACACGCCGCTGGGTTTGGAAGGCTTCTTGGATGCGCGCAAATTCTGGCCACTCGCCCAGCCCAGCGGCGCCGATAATGCGCCCGCGCAGTAACACTAAGGTGCGGTAACTTTTTTGTTTGCGGCGCAGAAAACGCAGCTGGCTTTGCCGCGGGCGAAACGGCAAATCGACCACTTCGCCGAGGCTAACCACTTGCTCGTTAACCACTTTCAGGCGGCTTACGGTGGTCGAGCCCTGATAGCGCGCGCCGCCGCCGGCAAGGCTTTCGGCCAGCACGGCCGCTTGCTCTAGGCCCGGCGCGGCTAAGCCGTAGGTTTGCCCGCGATGCTCGCAGCACTCACCAATCGCGTAGATATCCGGGTGCGAGGTCTGCAGCGCATCATTCACGCGGATCCCCGTACCAACGCGCAGGCGCGCCTGATACGCCAGCTCGATATTCGGTTTGATGCCGGTGCACAGCAGCACGCTGTCACAGGCGATCTGCGCGCCATCTAAGGTGCGCACGCCCGTCACACGCGCCTCGCCAAGCACTTCGCGCACCCCAGCGTGGAGCAGAATATCCACCCCTTGGGCGCGCAGTTGTTGCTCCAGAAGGTGCGCGGCGGTGGCATCCAGCTGGCGATTCATCAGGTGCGGCGCTTGTTGAATCAGCGTGACCTTAGTGTGCAAGCGGGCCATCGCCTTGGCCGCTTCAATGCCCAATACGCCACCGCCGACCACCACCAAATGCCGACTGCGCGTGGTGCGCGAGGCGAGCAACTGCGCGTCGTGCATGCGCCGAAAGGTAAATACGCCGGGCAGCTGCACGCCGGGAATATTCGGTACGTGAGCACGTGCGCCGGTGGCGATCACCAGATGGTCAAAGCGGTATTTCTCCCCGCAGCTGTCTTCGAGGCGCTTGGTCAGCGGGTCGATGGCGATGATGGTGGCTGAGTGCAGGCGAAAGTGTGGGTGCTGGGCGGGGTCGGGCAGGGGTAAGTCCAGTGCCTCGGGCGAAGTCTGCCCAGCCAGTAAGTTGGAAAGCTGTACGCGGTTATACGGGCGATGCGGCTCGTTGCTGAACACCTCGACCTGCGCTAACGGGCGGCGCTTAAGCAGCTCATCGACAAAGCGCATGCCGACCGGCCCGCCGCCAATCACCAACACCCGGCCCAGAGCGTCCGGTGGTGCGCTGGCGCTATTGGCCATGGCGTTGTGTGCGAGTGCATCGGTGCTGACTGCGTGCATGCTGCTCCGTCCTGCGTAAGGCTATCGGTTCGGTGCAGTGCTGCGTCGCCTCTGGCGATTAGCAGCAAGGCTCCCCCAGAAAGGCTTCAGCTCGTCCGTGAGCTGTGACCCGCGCCCGCTCACAGTCGCCGCCGCCTCTGTCACATCCATGATCAGAGCTGTATGGCGCCTGTGAGCGAGCACTGTGGTTTCAGCAGGTTGTGTGCCAGCCTGTTAAAAGGCCTTATAAAGCAGAAGGTTATCGGCGTTTTGCGGTGTTTTTGGCGGGTGCTTAAAGCGCTGCGGATGAACGGCGATGGGGCTTTTTAGCGAGGCAAATGAGCCTGTGTGCGCAAAATCGGGGCGCAATGGGCGGCTAAATAGCTGCCTGGTTGCTAGCTAAAAGATGCCAGCCGTTGCCGTATGAACGGCTGGCTCAAAATTAGCTCAGTTGTCTAGCCGCAGCTGTATTACGGCTTGTACAACAGCCCAAACAAAATAGTGCCGCCAACGATGCCGCCTGCAATCAGAAGACGGGACAAGGTAGGCAGCAACCCTTGGGCTAATTGAAAGCGGTTCCAGAGGTCGAGCTTCTGTTGCAGAACGTGCTCGTTGCCCGGTAGTAGCGTTAAGTAGTCTTCTGGCGTGCTGGCGCTTGCCGGTGCGTCGGTAAGCAGCACGTCTGCATCGATAATGGCGTGATGCAGTGTCTGCTCGGCTTCAATGATTTCTTCCAACGTGACATCACTGATGTAGTCGAGTAAGCCAGCGATATTGCTGATCTCTTGGCTGGCTGCGGGGCACCAATCGGCCCAATTCTTTTCGCTGACATTGAGCAAATTGAACTGTGGAATTTGTTCCTTCCAGCGATCAATGCCCAGCTTCTCTAGGGTGCTGGCGGTGGGGCGCAGCGTTTGTAGCGTGCTGGCCACTTCGCGGAGTACCGCTTCTACCTGTTTGGCCACACGAATCATGCGGCGCTTCTCGAAAAAGCCAATTTGCTTATCGGCGGTAATCACCAGCCAGGTGTTGGTTAGCAAGGCTTGCTCGTTATGTGCCACTGCCGCGAGGTGGCTCGTGCAATGCAGCAGTTTGTTTAAGCTGAGCAGGTAGCTATACCAGCCTTGGTCGAGTTGTTCGGCCGCTTGTAGATAGGCGCGGCGGCAGCTGGCGTCATGTTGCTTGAGTTGTTCGGCAAGCGTGCTGCGCTCTACTTTTAGTTCGCTGATGGCGGTAGGGATTTGCTCTTTTTTAAGCTCTTCTCCGCGATGGCGAATAACGCCTCCAGAGGGTTTTAACTGGCCACTGCGCAGCCCTTCGAGGGTGGCGATTTCAATATCAAGGTCGCGTTCTTGTTTGAGCAGGTCTTTTAGCGATGAGGGGTAGAGCTGCGCAATGGAGGCTTGCGGGGTTGCAGCGATCTCGCCACAGCTGAGCAATTCATCCATTGAGCTGAAATTACGTAAGGGGGCGCGACCGAGGTAGTTGCCGAGGTATTTAGGCGCCAATGAGGCAAAGGCGAAACGCTTCATAACCGCGTCTTTGGCGGCAATGACCTCCATCTCGTCACGCTTTTCGGCGTTGTAAAAGCTTTGCGAAATGCTGCTTCTAACCTGCGCCGGTTCGTTGAACAGTGTCCACGCCGAGCGTTCTTCAATCGGCGCGGCGACATAAATGCGCTTGGCATTGTCTTCACGGTCGCGGTTGGCTGGGTGAGTTGCCCACATTTGCGGTGGACGGGCGCTTTGCTCGGAAAACACGCGGTGCTCGGCCGGGTTAGTGTCTGTGGGGGCTAGCGGCGTGGCGCCGTAGCTTTGGTCGTCGAGCACATGGCGCATGGCTTCCATGGCAACGCGCTGAGCACTAAACAAATCGGCAATGCGTTGGCCATTGCGGCTTTCGCGCTCGGCCACGTTGAGTGCGGTTTGCCAAGCGTGGTCGGCGGCTTGCAGTTTATGCAGGGCGTTAACCAAAGCGTCTGAGCCGGTCACAGATACCGCTACTAGGTCGGCGTTAAATTCCATTTCGCGGCTAAGTGCCCGCTCGGCCATCACCACCAGCGAAAAGAGCGTGTCAACCACGGCACGAATCGACCAAATAACGATGCTTAGCAGCCAGCCAAACCACGCGATACGCAGGTCAATGGAGCCGATAAACTTGACCAACTTATCTAGCCAGTCACGCGTGGCAACCATGTGGCCGATGATTTGATGGGCGATATATACCCAGCGACCCACCATCATGGAGCGCTGCGCAAAGTGGCCAAACTCGTGGGCCAGCACGGCTTTCATTTCGCCCAACGACAGCACGTTTACTAGGCCAAGGCCGATGATGAGGTTCTTTTTCGAGGGGAAGAACAAGTTAAGCAGCGAGAGGTCGTAAGACACGGCCGCGTTGACATCGGGGGTCAGAAATACGCGATGCGGGCGTGGTGCGCCGATTTCATCAGCAAGCCGATAAATAAGGCTGAACAGTGCGGGTTGCTCTTGCTCGGTCACTTCCATCCCGTCGGTGTTGCCAGCCCGTTTAACGGCAAACAGTGACTTGGCCATAAATAGGGTAAGAATGGCCGCACAGGGCAGAATCACGATGCTGCGAATCACGTCGTCGCGGCCTTCGTGCAAGGCGCTGGCGCTGGCCCAGGTGATCCATGCAAAGCAGCCCAAGAGCGCGAAGTAGGCCAGCATAAAAAACGTTAAGCCCAGCATGGCGAGCCAAACGTGGCGTTTGTAGCTTGCGTTGGGGCGGGTGAGATTGTCGGGTACTTGCGCAGGGCCAGCGGGATAGACAGTGGATATGTCCACAAAAACCTCCATGTTTGTGTCTTGTTGTGCTTGAACGCTGGCGAATTTTATAAGCCTTTTCCGCCTTAGGTAAATTGGCCTCAGTCGGCGCGGCAGCGGGCATTAAGGCAAGAGTGATACGGCGCAGCTTGCGCGGTAGTAGAGCAGTGTTGCTTAGTGCAGGTCGGCCGGTACGTCGATATCCCGCAGCACGCCGCTGTCGTCGGTGTCGAGCAGTTGCACGTCGCAGGACTTAGCCTGTTTAAACAGTTTGGCCGCGCCGCTATCGCCGCTGAGGGCCATTAGCTCGGCGCGGTAGCGTTGCGGCAGGGCGCAGGGATGGCCGTGGGTGTGCTGGTTTAAGCGGGTGCGTAGCAGGCGCTGGGTGTGGGTGGGTTGCTTGAGTTGCTGGTTGAGCGCGGCACGTATAGAGGAGTAGGTGGCGGGCTGAATAAACGGCATATCGCCCAGCCCGACCAGCCAATACGCCGCGTTGGGCCGTGCGGCTACGCCAGCTTTTAGACTGCTGCTAAGGCCGGTTAAGTGCTCGGGGTTCGGCAGCACAGTGAAGCCTTCTGCGCTCAACAGCGCCTGAAGGGCGTGATCATTCGGGCGCACTACGCAGAGCAGTTCATCCACCTGCGCAGCCAGCTGGCGCGCGGCCTGAAGGCCAATGGGCGTGCCATCGGCCAGCGGCTGCAACAGTTTATCGCCGCCAAAACGGCTGCCTTGCCCTGCGGCTAATAGCAGGCCGATCACTGGGTTATCGGGCGTCATTAACCGGCGGCCAGGCTGCACACAGGGCTCGCGGCTGGCTCGGCTGGGGCCAGCTGCGCGCGTAAGTCGATGCCGTTTTTCAGCGCGACAATCTCGGCCATGATCGCCAGCGCGATCTCGGCCGGGGTCTTGCTGCCTAGCGGTAAACCCACCGGGCCGGCCAAGCGCGCCACTTCGGCGGCGCTAAAGCCTAAGTGCTCTTGCAAGCGTTGGCGGCGCGCTTGGTTGTTGGCGTGACTGCCCAGCGCGCCAACATAAAATGCCGGGCTTTTTAGCGCTTGCAGCAGGGCCATGTCGTCCACGCGCGGGTCGTGCGCCACGGTGACAATCGCGGTGCGTGGGTCGATGTTCAGCCCGGCAATCACATCATCCGGGTAGCCTTCGGTCAGCGGCAGATGGGTGAGCGGCCAGTTGCTGCGGTAGTCCGGGCGCGGGTCGCTTACTGTTACGGCAAAGCCCAGCGCGCCGGCCATCTCGGCCAGATAACGCCCCGTTTCGCCAGCGCCGACAATCACTAAGTGCCACACCGGGCCAAACACGTTGCACCAGTGTTGGCTGCTCAGCTTAGGCGCCACTTGGCCGCGATAGGCGTGGCGCTCGCTGGCGCCGCTGGTTAGGCAGGTCTGCCTGAGCACCGCGCGGCGCTGCTCTAGTTCGCCGATCAGCGCTTGCACTTCGCTGATGTCATTCAACGGCTCGGCCACCAACTGCAGCACGCCGCCGCACGGCAGGCCAAAGCGGTGCCGCTCGGTGGCGGTTTCGCCATAGCGAATCAGCTGCGGCGCGTGCACCGGTTGCTGCACTAGGCGCTCGATCAGGTCCTCTTCTACGCAGCCGCCGGAGACACTGCCAAAGAATTGCCCGTCGCTGCTCACCGCCAGCAGCGAGCCGACCTGGCGGGGCGAGGTGCCCCACGTGGCCGCCACGCTGACCAGGGTGATCGCATGGCCTTGCTGCAAGCAGCGCAGGCTGCCTTGCAGTACCGTGAGTTGCGAGTCGTGCATGGTTAGCTCGCCAGTTTCAGCGGCAGGCTGCGCAGGCGCTGGCCGGTGAGGGCAAACAGCGCGTTGGCTACCGCAGCGGCAATCGGCGGGGTGCCGGGTTCGCCAACGCCGGTGGGCGGCTCGTTGCTATCGATGATGTGCACGTCAATCTCCGGCGTTTGCGGCATGCGCAGCACGGGGTAGTCGTGGAAATTACTTTGCTGCACCACGCCGTCTTTTAAGGTGATTTCGCCGTGCAGCGCTGCGGTAAGGCCGAAGAGGATGCCGCTTTCCATCTGCGCTTTGACTACATCGGGGTTCACCACGCGGCCGCAGTCCACCACGCAGACCACCTTGTGTACGCGGATGGCGCCGTTCTCTAGCGACACCTCGGCCACCTGCGCTACTGAGCTGGCGAAGGAGTTATGCGCCGCCACGCCCAAGCGGCGCTCACTGTTGCCCGCCTTCGGCCAGCCGGCTTTTTCGGCGGCGACTTTCAGCGCGTTGGCTAAGCGCGGATTGCCGCTTAAGTGCTGCAAACGGTAGGCGACCGGGTCTTGCTCGGTGGCCACGGCTACTTCATCAATCATCGACTCTTTAAAGAAGCCGCTAAAGCTGTGCCCCACGCTACGCCAGAAACCGCACGGCAGGCCGGGGTCGACGGTCACGTGCTCTACGGCTTTGTGGCTGGCGTCGTAGTCTTCATACAGGCCTTCGACGCTGGAGTGGTCGAGGCTCCAGCCGTCATACAGGCCGTAGCCGGCCTTGCTCATCCAATTGACCATGCCGTTGGGCAAAAAGCCCGGGGCCATGGCGTCCAGCGCTTCGTCCACGGTGTAGGCCATGATGTTGGGGCCGGCGCGGCGCACCTGCCAGGTGTCGATGCGCCCGTCGTCGGTTAGGCCGATGGCAAAGCGCGCCATGGCGGCAGGGCGGTAAAGGTCGTGGCGGGTGTCGTCTTCGCGGCTCCAGATCAGTTGCACTGGCACGCCGCTGGCCTTGGCGATGGCCACGGCTTCGCCAACGTAGTCCGACGCGGTACGGCGACCAAAACCGCCGCCTAAGAAGGTGCTGTGGATGCGGATTTTGCTCTTGCTGATGCCGCTATAAAACGCCGCCAAGCCCTGCGCGAGGCCCGGCGATTGGCTGCCGACCCAAACGTCCATCTCGCCGTCGGCGATTTTTACCGTGCAGTTCATTGGCTCCATGGTGGCGTGGGCAAGGTAGGGTGCCCAGTAATCGGCGCGCAGCACACGGCTGGCGGGGTTCAGTGCCTTGCTGCCATCGCCTTGCTTAAAGGCTTCGTGGGATTTGTCCGCATCCAATGCTTGGGCGAACTGCGCTTGGCCTTCAGCGGAAGAAAACTGGCTGAGTTTCTCCGGCAGCTGCCAGTCGATCACCAACTTGGCGGCGGCCAGTTTGGCTTGATAGTAGTGCTCGGCCACCACGGCCACGCCGTTATGAATGCTCACCACATGGGTGACGCCAGGCATACCGCGCGCGGCGCTGTCGTCCACTCTGTTCACTGTGCCGCCAGCCACCGGGCAGCGCACCAGCACGGCACGCTGCAAGCCGGGGAAGTCGATATCTAAACCAAACTCGGCGGTGCCGGTGGCTTTAGCGTGGCCATCCAAACGCGGGCGCTGCTTGCCGATGTATTTAAATTCGCTGGGCTCTTTCAGGGCGACATCTTGGGGTGTTTCTAGCTGCGCAGCCACGGCGACCAGCTCGGCGTAGGGCGTTTTCTGCTCGCCATGCAGCACATAGCCGTTGTCGGTGCGCAGTTGCTCGCGCGGCACGCCCAGCTGCTGCACGGCGGCTAATAACAGCAGCGCACGGGCATCGGCGGCGGCTTGGCGCAGCGGCAGGTAGCTGCCCTTCATGCTGGTGCTGCCGCCGGTGATTTGCTGGTCGTACTCGGGGTTGTTAAACGCCGTGTCGGCGGTGGCGTGATGCACGCGAATGCGCGCTGGGTCGATGTCCAGCTCCTCGCCAATCAGGGTGGTTAGGCCGTGGTAAGTGCCTTGGCCCATCTCGCTGCGCGGCAGATAAAAACTCACCTCACCGCTTTGGCTTAAGTGAATAAACGCATTGGGCTGCAAGGCGGCATTGGTGGTGCTGTTGGCGTTGACCGAGGCCGACAGCGGCAGGCCAACAATTAAACCGCCGCCCACAATGCCGAGCTGCTTTAAAAACAGGCGGCGCGCTTGGTTAGTCTGGCTCATGCTTTGGCCTCCGCTTGGCGTGGGTCGAAGGTATGCACGGCGGCGGCTGTTTGCTCTGCGGCGGCTTTAATCGCCTGCTTAATGCGCGGATACGTGCCGCAGCGGCACAGATTGCCCTGCATGGCGTTGTCGATATCCGCATCCGAAGGGGCGGGGTTGCTGTTTAACAGCGCCGTGGCGCTAATCAGCTGGCCCGATTGGCAATAACCGCACTGCGGCACGCTGTGCGCCACCCATGCCTGTTGCAGGGTAGATAGCTGCTGGCTGTCTTTATCGGCAAGCCCTTCAATGGTGGTCACCGCGCGATTAGCCACCGCCGCCACCGGCAAAATGCAGGTGCGCGTCGATTGCCCGTCCACCAACATGCTGCACGCGCCGCACAGGCCCATGCCGCAGCCAAATTTGCTGCCCTTGAGCTTGAAATGGTCGCGCACCACCCACAGCAGCGGCATATCGGCGGGCACATCGGCGTCTACGCGCTGCCCATTGAGTTGAAAGCTAATCACGGCCTGTGCCTCTTAGGTTGTTGGCCTAGCCCCGGTAACGGCGACTGGGGCTGGCGCAATTAGAATAATTACTCCAGTCTAGGCCACTCTAACCTGTTGGGTTAACCCAACAGTCAAGCCCCGTTCGGCACAATGGAGCCCGCATGCTAATCAGTGAACTGGCCAAAGCCACTGGCACCACCAAAGACACCATCCGGCATTACGACCAATTGGGTCTGCTGCTCAGTACCGAACGCCAAGCCGGCAGCCGCCGCTATAAAGACTTCAGTCGCGACAACCTAGAGCGCATTGAGCTGATCCGCTTGGCCAAATACATCGGCTTCACCCTTAACGAAATCGCCGAACAAACGCGCCGCTACTACGCCGGCGGCCTCGGCCTGCCCGAACAACTGGCCATGCTCGAAGATCGCTTAAGTGATGTGCGCGACCGCGTGCGGCAAGCGCAAGAGGTCGAGCGTTATCTGCTGAATAAAATCGAACGGTTAAAGCGTGGCGAGCTGGTGGAAGTGGCGAATTGTTTGGCGCTGCATGAGCAGGTGGGGCGGGAAGAAGGGGTGGTTGGGGGTTAGGGAATAAATCGGTCCCCTTTTTTGTTGTGGGCTAGTTCCTTTTTGGTTTGAGCAGTGATGGTGTGATGAATACGGTTGAAGAGGCTTATTGTCGGTTGGCTGCATATGTTTTAGGTTTTATTGATGGGCGGCAGTGGGAGTGTGCTGGTTGTCATATGCAAATCTTTCAAAAGATGGCGTCTGGTTCTCAATGGTTTATATATAATGGGGGAAGGGAAGAGAAAGGCGGATTTGAAAGAAATCCTAGCGCTCTCTGGGAGGGGCTGGATGCTGCTATTTATCTCCGTGATGATCTCCTTGAAAAAGATGGGAGTCGTATTTGGGGAGTTTTCTTTACTCTTTATCCTGACGGGAGATTCAATGTTGAGTATGACTACAATAAGCCAGATGATTATGAGGAAAGTGATTCTTTAGGGAAACGCTGATTTATTAAGCCTCACACCAGCACCAGTGCCGATTCGCAGCGCAAAATCAGAAAACCAGCTCGATTCCCCGCATGACTAGCGCCTTTTGGCGTTAGCGCAGCCTCCGTAGAGGCCATTTCCCGTCAGCAAGACGGATTTATCCCGTGAGCACGCATCAAATGTCGCTTGGATAGCAGCAAATTCGCGAAGCCAAACAGGCTGAACAGCTGCGCCGTGTTTTTCGTCAGACCGCGATAGCGCGTTTTGCGGTAATGAAACAGATTTTTAACCACGTGAAAGGGATGCTCGACTTTGGCGCGCACTTTGGCTTTCAGGCGTTCTATTTGCTCTTGCAACTGGCCTTCT
>NZ_FOAS01000031.1 GCF_900109735.1 Atopomonas hussainii | reverse complement strand
TCGACTTTTCGCTTAGGTTTGGCCTGTGGCTCCCAAGCCACAACGAGCCATCCTAACAATGCGCTCAACGCCGCTCACTTCGTTCGCTGGACGTCAAAAAGCTACGCTTTTTGCCGCCCGTTAGCTTAATCGTTAGGGCGCCTCAAATATGCTCAGAAACCACATCGCCACAACGACACCACACGCCGCTTTTCAGCCCGTTGTTTTGTCGTTAACTTTGCAGTTTTCTGACAGTTCCTCGGCGCCGCCTGTGGGTTCGCCGGCGGGTTATTTGCGGTAAGCAGCGGAAGGTTTTGACAGCATGGATCGAGTCGCAAATAACTACTTTAGAAAGTCATCACTTCGGCATTTCAAGTCTTTTCGCTTGGGTTTAGCCTGCAGCTTCACAGCCACAACGAGCCATCCTAACAATGCGCTTAAGGCCGCTCGCTCCGCTCACTGGACGTCAAAAAGCTACGCTTTTTGCCGCCCCTTAGCTTATCGTTAGGCCTTACACATCATGAACAATCTCTCATGGTTTAAGCCCTGGACTTCGCTTCGAGACCTCCCAGGGACTGCGAGAAGAGTCGGTGACAACATTTACAATATTGGCCCATCTGCATTCACATACGCAGTCGAATACAACAAAGAGTTCATCGAAGACGGCAACGGCCCTTACGCGACAATTCTCATATTCTCCCCTTCGGCTGGCGCAATTGACAGATCTTTAAATAACCTTACCGAAATGGACACTCTTGATTCTTTAAACTTCAGCCACATACCTGACATAGGCATCTCAGGTTGGTCATATAAAAGTTTGTCAAAGCTTCCAGGCGCCCTTGAATCCGCAAAATTCCACGGTTTTACTGGCCAATTTGTCGAAATATCTCTTGAGTGGGGGGGTTTTAAATTTTGCTTTCGCGAGAGAAATTTGCAGGCTGCAGAGGTGCCCTACTTGGTACAGTATTCGCCAAAGGCCTAACAAATGGTTCAAGTCGTTCGCTTCGCTCACTGGGACGTCCAAAAGCTGCGCTTTTGGCCGCCCCTTAACCAAACGTTAGCCACCAAAGACCTTCAGATCCACAGCCAGAGAGCAATCATGTTCGCGGAGTTGAAAAACAAGGAACTGCATCTTCACGGCAAGACAACTGAGTTCAATGCAGTCGCCAGGTCAATCCATAAAGGCAGGCAGGGCTCATCAGCATCCTTTGATCTTTGCAGTTCAATCTCCTTATTTTTCTCACTGCACACCACGTGTCATGGCAAGCTCGCCGCCATAGAAATTAAAGAATCGGAGATTTACATAACTTACTCCGAGCCCGTGAAAAACCACTTCTACACCTATTTTTCAATGCCATCTGACACACAACCGGGCTCTCTGTTTTTCCTTACTCACTCAAGTCGCGATTATCCACCATTGCTGGCAGACAACTCGCTTGACTTAATCATTCATGTTATTTCTAGCGAAACATGAGAGTTCGGCTAACAAATGGTTCAAGCCGTTCGCTTCGCTCACTGGGACGGGCTAAAGCCCGCCCCTTAACCAAACGTTATGGGCTCATCATGAAGCAGATACTTCTAAACATGGTCGCACCATTTTTATTCTTGATAGGTAGCTTATTTGTCTACGCGACCATTGCAGATGGACTAGAGTCAAGCGCGGCAAATAACCACAAATTAACTTCAGAGATTGAGAGTTTCATTAAAGACAATCCTGAGCGTGCTATTAGCTGCGGCATTAACTTTACTCTTCGAGCTCAGAAGCATAGCGAAGCATTCATCAAAGACCACCTATCAGGCCTGCGGCATTTCCTAGTTAACGCCTCAATTGCTTTATTTTGCTTATCTTTTATTATGCAAATTTTAATCAACAGGAGGCGCAGTGCAAACCCATAACAATGCGCTCAACGCCGCTCACTTCGTTCGCTGGACGTCCAAAAGCTGCGCTTTTGGCCGCCCGTTAGCTTAATCGTTAGGGCGCTTCACATAATGTTCGCAAACCACCTAGCCACAACGAATCCACACGCCGCTTTTCAGCGCGCTGTTTTGTCGTTAGCTTTACGGTTTTCTGACAGTTCCTCGGCGCCGCCTGTAGGTTCGCCGGCGGGTTATTTGCGGTAAGCATCGGAAGGTTTTGACAGCATGGATCAAGTCGCAAATAACTACTTTAGAAAGTCATCACTTCGGCGTTTCGGGTCTTTTCGTTTGGGTTTGGCCTGTGGCTCCGCAGCCACAACGAGCCATCCTAACAATGCGCTAAACGCCGCTCGCTTCACTCGCTGGACAGTCAAAAGCTGCGCTTTTGCCTGCCCGTTAGCTTATCGTTAGGTGCTGGAGCAACAAAGCACTGCCCTCAACAGAAATGGAGACTTCCAAGTTGCTGTTTGCAAACGCATTCAAGTATAAAAAATGGGCAAACTCTGAGCTACTGACTTTCGGAGAGCGCCAGCTACATCTGCTTCCGGAGAGCGACGCCGTCTTCTTTATTAGAATCCTTAACCACACTACCGTGGTTGACAGTTTATTTATTAGCCGAATGTCAGGAGCCCCGGAGCTTTATTCGGCTGACAACACACCCGAAACGCCAACGTACTCAGAGCTGAAAGAAAGAATCGACAGAAATGACTCATGGCTTGTACATTTCTCCGCAACAATTACTCCTGAAATTTTGAGCCAAATTATCTCTTTTAAATTTACTGACGGCGATTACGGAAAACTATCAGTAGAAGAGGTAATGATTCACCTGTTAACTCACGGCAGCAATCACAGAGGTATGGCTTCGAGAACTTTGGCATCAAATGGCCTTGAGCGCCCGAAAGATACATTCACTCGATATCTACACGAGGTGGAGCCTTTTAGAAGAGAACAGGCTCAGCGAACCAGCACCTAACAAATGGTTCAAGCCGTTCGCTTCGCTCACTTGGACGTCCAAAAGCTGCGCTTTTGGCCGCCCCTTAACCAAACGTTAGACGCTATGCAAATTCAGACGCCAGTCGGAACAATAACCCTAATAAACGAGCCAGTTTACTCATTCGGCTCCGCCGACAATTCTCGGCAATACGCTAGCGAACAACTTCTCGACTCTGTTTACTCTCCTAGCTCCATCCACGGAATTTTGCTAAACGACAAACCGTTTATTGTCCTTGGCGATGCTGGTGGATGCACTGGTGTGCATGAACACTCGGTTATCCTGCATAACGAAGCAGCCTATCTGGCTATCGGGCGCCACGTAGTCAAGCTAAGTCTATTCCCACTCTCTGTCACGTGGACCTTGCAGGTAGATGATGCAACCTGCTTTGGTGTATACGTCAACGTAGAGCGCAATGCGTTAATCTCGCATGGTGAGCTAGAGGTATGTCGGTTCTCTGAAGCAGGTGAAGTCATCTGGTCAGCTCACGGAGCTGACATATTTAGCGAGGGTTTTTCATTACACCCTGAATACGTTCAAGCAATCGACTTCAACCACAACAGCTACAAGTTTAATTATGACCATGGCGAAACACGCGTCTAACAACTGGTTCAAGTCGTTCGCTTCGCTCACTGGGACGTCCAAAAGCTGCGCTTTTGGCCGCCCCTTAACCAAACGTTATGCGTTAATTGAGAATCATGCATGCCAAAAATAATATTCATCCTGACAACCCTGCTATGGAGCAGCTTCTCATTGTCAGAAAACTTTACCTCCGATGGCTTGGTTAGCTTCATATATGAAAACGTGACCATTGATGCTCCCAAAGGCTGGGCAGAAGTTAAAGCCACGTTCACAATCACACATGAAGCCGGCCTAACAAACTCTAAAAGCTCATATCGTGCAACTATGAATAATGCCGGTGAGGAGTTGAAGTTTGAACCAACCAACATTTTTGGCCCGCACAACGCAGCGCGAGAACTGCTCAAATTAGAGGCGCAGCGTGGCCACCAGTACGAGACAGTAACAATCAAGATGAAACCAAATGGCACTGCCACATATGAGTTCGAGTGAGCCGCATAACAATTGGTTCAAGTCGTTCGCTTCGCTCACTGGGACGTCCAAAAGCTGCGCTTTTGGCCGCCCCTTAACCAAACGTTAGG
>NZ_FOAS01000001.1 GCF_900109735.1 Atopomonas hussainii | reverse complement strand
GAAAGCCAAAGTGCGCGCCAAAGTCGAGCATCCCTTTCACGTGGTTAAAAATCTGTTTCATTACCGCAAAACGCGCTATCGCGGTCTGACGAAAAACACGGCGCAGCTGTTCAGCCTGTTTGGCTTCGCGAATTTGCTGCTATCCAAGCGACATTTGATGCGTGCTCACGGGATAAATCCGTCTTGCTGACGGGAAATGGCCTCTACGGAGGCTGCGCTAACGCCAAAAGGCGCTAGTCATGCGGGGAATCGAGCTGGTTTTCTGATTTTGCGCTGCGAATCGGCACTGGTGCTGGTGTGAGGCTTAATAAATCAGCGTTTCCCTAAATAAAGACGAATTCTTTATTTTTAAGTTATTAGTCAAAGGTGAGCCTTCTAGCAAAGACTTGAAGTTCAAGATCGTCGCAGATGACTTGCCACCAGAATTAAAGATTCAGCGTCTAACGCATAATCAGATCGAGCGAGAGTCAAAAAACGAGAAAAGTGGATTTGAACTGGAAAATTTAATTGCCGGTCTAGTGTTTTTGGCGTTTGCGTTCTTTTCCGGGATTTTATCTCACTACATTCCAAGTGACGCCCTACCGGAGTTGTCTAACGCAAAATTACAATGGATAAATCATTTACCCATCATGAGCATCGCATCCTTTGCTGGATATATTCTAACAGGTATATTAACTCTAATCGGAGGAGCACTTACTTTTGGCGCGATTTTTGGGAATTTTGAATTCCCTAGAAGTAAAAAATTTCGCCTACCTAACGAGTTCGCGATTGGTAGCTATGGTATACGGCAAATAGCGTTTGAAGATTCTATTATCGTCGAGTGAGAAATTGCTAACAAGTCAATGCAGCCGACCGCTAGTGCGGCGGATGATTGAAGCGTTGAATACGGTACGCCTTGCGCTTGAGCCGTTCGCCGATTAACTCAGACCCCGTTTAGGCTTCACTGATAAATAAAAACGCCGCTGCATCTGCAGCGGCGTTTTTTATCAGCTGAGCACATTAGCCGGTCTTTTGTTTATCCGGTGTGCCGAGCTTCTCGCTGATCCACTGGCGGAAGTCGGCGGCCTCCAGCGGTTTACTCCACAGATAACCTTGGCCCAGATGGCAACCGCGCTCGCGGAGGAATTGCCACTGCGGGTCGTCCTCCACGCCTTCGGCCACCACCTCTAAATGCATCTGCTTGGCGATGGCCAGCATGGTATCCACCAGCACCACGTCGTTGCTGTCTTTGGGCAAGTCACGAACAAAGCTGCGGTCGATTTTTAGCCGGTCCAGTGGCAGGCGCTTAAGGTAGGTGAGCGATGAATAGCCGGTGCCGAAATCGTCGATAGCAAACTGCACGCCGAGCGCTTTGATGCTGCGCATCAGGCTGATGCCTTTGTCGACGTCATACAGCATGCTGCCTTCGGTGATCTCCAGCTCAAGCAGTGAGGGGGCAATCCGGTGGCGGCTGACGGCGCTGACCACATCTTCGCGCAGCTGATCGTTGCGCAGCGATTGCGAGCTTAGGTTGACCGCCATGCGCAGCGGTCGTGAAGGCCACAGACTTTGCCAGCGGGCTTGCTCGGCACAGGCTTGGTCGATCACCCAGCGGGTTAGCTCGGTCATCAGGCCGACTTCTTCGGCCAGCGCGATAAAGCGATCTGGCGGCACATTGCCCAGCAAGGGGTGCTGCCAGCGCAGCAGTGCTTCGGCGCCGGTGGGGTGCCCGGTGTGCATGTCCACTTGCGGCTGGTAGACCAAGCGCAGCTGGTTGCGGCGCAAGGCGTGGCGAAGCTCGTTTTGCAGCGTAAGGCGCTCGTCGAGGCTTTCCTGCACTTCTGCAGAGAAAAACCGCAGCGTGTTACGCCCGGCGCCTTTGGCCAGATACATAGCCGCATCGGCTTGGCGGAACACATCTTCGGCTTCTTGTTCGCATTGCGGGAACAGGCTGATGCCCAAGCTGGCGCTGATGGCTAGCTCCAGTTCGCCAACCGGCAGGCTGTCTTGCAGGCCGTTGATCAGCTTGGCGGCGATGCGCGTGGCGAGGTCGATGGCCTGCTCACGTGACTCGCCTAAGCCATCCAGCAGCACGACAAACTCATCGCCACCGATACGCCCGAGGGTGTCTTCATCACGCAGGCGTTCACGCAGGCGCTTGGCGGTAGCACACAGCAGTTGGTCGCCTAAGGTGTGGCCGAGGCTGTCGTTGACGTGCTTGAAGTGATCGAGATCGATCAACAGCAAGGCGCCAAATTGATTTTGCCGGCGCGCACGGGCCATGGCTTGTCCGAGCCGATCGTTGAGCAATACTCGGTTCGGCAGACCAGTGAGCGCATCATGAAAGGCCAATCGCTCGATTTCTTTCTGGTAGCGCAAACGGTCAGAAATATCGTTAAAGCTGGCGCGCACCAGCGGCCGCGCACCGGGCATGCGAATCAGCCGCACCTCACAGGTGCGCGCATTGCCTTCGGCGTTTAGCAGTTGCCATTCAAACACCGGCTGGTGGCCTTCCAGCGCTTGCTGGAAGTATTCGCCAAGGTCCGGCAGTTCGACTTTTTGCTGTAGGCGCTCGCGCAGGGCCTCGATGCTTTTGCCGTATAAACTTTCTCGCCGGCAGCGCAGTAGGCTTTCGGCATGGCCGTTGGCTTCGACGATGCCTTGCTCGGCATCCCAGAGAATGATCGCCTCGGGGGCGAATTCGACCATCGCGCGGTAGCGCTGCTCAGCTTCACGCCGTTCGGTGATGTCTTCAATCAGGCCAATGCAATACTCCAGCTGGCCTTGGCGGTCGCGCACGGCCTGCACCAGCAGGCGTGCGTAGACCACTTCGCCATCGGCGCGACGGTAGCGTTTTTCCAGCTCGTAGCTATCGCGCTCACCGGCTTCCAGCTCATGGAAGAGGCGCAAGTCTTTGTCGAGGTCTTCCGGGTGGGTCAGCTGGCGCCAGTTGAGCTTGAGCATTTGCTCGCGGCTGTAACCGAGCATCTGGCACAGGCGCTGGTTGACCTCGAGCCATTGCTGGTGGGGCGAGGTCAGCGCCATGCCCAAAATCGGCGCATCGAAGAACAAGCGCAAACGCTGGTCTTGATCGCGTAGCTGCTGCTGCGTGGTGCGCCATGCGCTGATGTCTTGAATGGCGCCGTAGAGGCGGGTTGAGCGGCCATTTTCTTGCTGCACAAAGCCTTTAATGCGTAGCCAGATCAGGCGTTTTTGCGCAGTTTTCGCCTGCACTTCAAAGTCGAAAGGTTCGCCATGGCTAACCGCGTGGCGCATGGCTTGCCGCACGCGCAGGCGGTCGTCGGCAAGGTAAAACTGCAAGGTGCTTTGCAGCGTGGGGGTGAAGCTGCTGGGCACATCGAGGATGTTGTATACGCCGTCGGTCCAGAAAATGTCTTCGCTGCCCACGGCCCACGTCCAGCCGCCAATATCGCTAATGGCCTCGGTTTGGCTGAGCACACGGGCTTGGCGCAGCTGGGTTTCGCGGCTGTGCATGAGCTCGTGCATTAAGCGTTCGCGAGCGGTGACATCTTGATGGAGCAAAATAAAGTAGCGCCCGTGGCGGGCATTGATTAGCGGTGCGAGGGTGATTTCGTCCCAGAACAGGCGGCCATCTTTGTGGTACTGGCGCACCACCACTTGGCAGGGCTCGCCGTTGGCCATGGCTTCGCGCAGCAACAGCATGCCGCCTTGGGCGAGGTCTTCGCCGCTTAAGCGCTCGTCACCTTGGCCAATCAGTTCGCCGGCACTGTAGCCGGTCATGTTTTCGTAGGCTTGGTTAACGTAGCTGATGGGCCGGTTGAGTGGTTCGGCGTTCATCACCACCACCCCCAGCGGACAGGCGTTGAGCACTTGGCGGCTTAAATCCAGCTCTGACTGAATCGATTTGCGCCAGCGATAGGCGCGGCGCAAATCACTGAGCAGGCGCCCGAGCAGCGCGCAGCTGCCGCTGATCAGGGCGAGATAGGTGAGCTCTAGGTTCTGCAGGGCTTCGCCTTCTTGCGGCAGCGCGATTAACCACAGCCCTGCCACGCCAATCGCCAAACTGGCGCCGGGCATGGCGGCTAATAGAGCACTGCCAAGCATGATAAAGCTGATCAGCAGCAGGGCTTCTTCGGCCGGGATGACATGCAACAGGGCCAGCGTGGGCAGGCTAAGCAGCAGCATCCACAAGGGTGGCCGTTGCGGTGCCTTAAGGCCGGCACTCATCGAGCGCATGGCTTTGGGGTTGACCCAGCGGCTGGCAAAGCTCAGCAGCGGCACTGCTAAGCAAATTAGCAAAGCCAGTTGGGCAACGCTGTTGGCGAATAACTGCTGCGCGGTGCCCCATTGGCAGAGTGCCGCCACCACGCTGGTAACCAGCGCCAGCCAGAGCAGGCGCTGCACGGCCGATAGCCGCAGCAATTGCTGATCAAACGGCGCCCAGCGCAGCATGGCCACGGCCGCAAGCAGCGGTAGGCCGTGAGCGAGCAGCAACGGCAGGGTCAGCGGGACTTGCCACAAGGTGCTCAACAACAGCAACAGTAACGGTTGAATAAGCAGCACCGGCCAGCCGAGCCAGCACAGTGCGACCACGCTGACCGCAAGGCCGGCAAATGCCGTGACCGGATGGCCCTGTTGCAGCAAATACAGATCCGCGCTTTGTGCCACTGCCCACAACAGCATCACTGCTAACCATGCCTGGGGGGCAACGGACAGGCGGCGAGAGCCTTTTTCCATGAGCATTCTCCTTGCCTCATGTAAAAGGTAGTCACTGCCACGCCAAGCGCACGGCCAGCGCATGCCGGTAAATGACCAGCGGTAGGGCAGAAGGGCTTGACGTCAACTTTGCCGCCAAGGTGTCGGTTTTAAGGCACTTCTACGGCTGTTTGATAAATGGATATTTAGCGGCTATCTACGACAATTGACGGCGATCATGCGGCTAATATGTGAGCATTATGTTTTCTGCTTGAGTGGCTTTTGCAGCGTCATTACCGCTTGCTGTTAATGGCTTTAAGCAAATTCTGATTTGGAATATTGCCGCGCCATAGCGGCGATCTGCGCCGCTTGACTGAACGGCTGTGACGACAGGGGCCGAGTGCGCGTACCGAAACATCCGCTCAGCCTAGGTATACTCAGCGACAAAGCCAGCGCCGATGATGTCGAGGTAGGGATGAACCGCAACGATCTGCGGCGAATTGATCTGAATTTGCTGATTGTGTTCGAAACCATGATGCACGAGCGCAGCGTGACGCGAACCGCCGAGAAACTGTTTCTCGGTCAGCCAGCCATCAGTGCTGCGCTAGGGCGTTTGCGCGGGATCTTTAACGACCCCTTGTTTGTGCGTAATGGCCGCCTGATGGAGCCCACCGCGCGGGCGCAGGAGTTGTTCGAGCTGTTGGTGCCGGCGCTGGATTCAATCTCTAACGCGATCAGCGCCACCAGTGACTTCGAGCCGGCCAACAGCGATGCGGTGTTCCGCATTGGCTTAAGCGATGAAGTGGAGTTTTCCCTGCTGCCGGCGCTGCTCAAGCGTGTGCGCATCGAAGCGCCCGGAGTCAGCTTAGTGGTGCGGCGGGTGAACTACCTGACGTTGCCGGGCTTGCTGGCCTCCGGCGAGATCACCGTGGGGGTCAGTTACAGCGAAGACCTGCCCGCCAACGCCAAACGCAAAACCTTGCGCCGCAGCCAGCCGCTGTTACTGCGCGCCGACACCGCGCCCGGCGCGTTAACCCTGGATGACTACTGCCGTCGGCCACACGCGATTGTCTCGTTTGCCGGTGACTTGCACGGCTTTATTGATGACGAGCTGGCGAAAATCGAACGCAAGCGCCGCATGGTGCTCGCCGTGCCGCAATTTAATGGCTTGGCAAGCTTGCTCGGCGGCACCGATATGTTGGCGACAGTGCCGGACTATGCCGCCAAAGCCTTGGTGGCCATGGGTGGCTTGCGCTCAGAGCCGCTGCCGTTTGCCGCGCAGAGTTATGAGCTGTCGATGGCGTGGAGCGGCGCGCACGACAACGACCCGGCCGAACGCTGGCTGCGTTCACGACTTCAGATGTTTATCGGCGACCCAGACAGCCTGTAATCAAGGCTGGCGTAATAAATAGCTGCACTGGGGGCACTGGGTTTGTTGCTGCACGTAATCTTTGGCCATTTGGTAAATCTCGCCAGTGCCGTGCATCTCCAGCAGGCGATCGTTGAGCTGCTCCATGAAGTCCCGCCAGTAGGGATAGCGCGCGGCAAATTGCTGATTAAAGCCAACGTACACAGCCTGTTGTGACACCGTGGCGGTATCGCGAATCTGCATTAACTCAGCCAGCACAGCATCATCTTGCACGCTGTTTTGCAGCCGTTTTAGCTCTAGCCGTGTGGATAGCCGGTCGTTAAGAAAGCAATCGCTGCGCCCTTTGGCCATCATCAGCACATTCAGCTCTGTCGAGCGGGCATACACCTCCGTCAGGTGGCCGCCTGCTAACAAGTGCTTGTAGTGTTCGCCGCCTTGGTCGTAGCCGCTAGTTTGGCTGATGCGCAAGCCTTGAAAGGCTTCCGGCCAACGTGCGCCGGGGCCTGAGGGCGAACGCTGAAAGTGACAATGCACAGCCACAGTCTCCTCAAACAGCGCCACGCTGTAGGGCCACATAAAGGGGCGCGTCTGCGGGTGCCAATACGGCGGGTAAATCGCCATCACCTCGCCGCGCTCCAGCGCTTTGAGCGCGCGCTTCCAAGGCTTGGGCTCGATACGCACCTCATAGTCGGGCATGCGGCTGAAGGCTTTGCGCAAAATTTGCGCATACAAACCCCGCGCCTGCCCCTGTTCGCTGAACGAATAGGGTGGATAGGCGTCGTCGGCGTACAGCACGACCTTTTGTGCTGCCGCAATGAATGGGCTGATACACAGCATCAGCACAACAGCGATTGCGCGCATGCAGAGTCTCCCGAGCATGGTCTGAGTGTAGACCACAGGGCTGAACTGGCAGACTGCCAGTAGCCCAGCCACACTGAAAGTATGTGATAAGGGGGAAGGCCGATGAAATCATGCGATGTGGTGTTGCTGGGTGCCGGGCACGCGCACTTGGGCGTGCTGCGCCTGTGGGCTGCCGGCCAGCGCCCGCCGGGGCGCATTGTGTTGATAAGCCCGCAGCCGTATGCGTGGTACTCGGGCATGTTGCCGGGGCTACTCAGTTGGCGTTATCAGGCGGAGGATTGCCGCATTGCGCTGGAGCCTTTGTGCCAAGCCGCCGAAGTGGAGTTAGTCAGCGGCAATGTTGAGCACCTCGATGCGCGGCAGAGTTTGGTGCACTTAGACAGCGGGCAGCTGGTTAAAGGGCGTTTTATTTCGGTCAATTTGGGTGGGCAAACGCGTCTGCCGCCGCTGCAAAACCCCACGCTGGATATCCTCAGTGTGAAGCCGTTTAGTCAGTTTTTAGCCGGCTGGCATCGCTGGCAGCAAGAAGGTCATAGGTCGTTAGCGATTATTGGCGGCGGCCCGGCCGCCGTGGAGTTAGCGCTGGCGCTGAGCAATCAACCGGTTGGCCAAGAGTTAGCGCTGATCTGCCAAGGCGAACTGTTAAGCCAACATCCGCCCGGTTTGCGCCAGCGGGTGCGGCGCTTGCTGGCGTTGCAGGCAGTGGAGCTACGCGAGCACAGCCAAGTGGAGTGCGTGCAAGGCGATAGTGTGCGCGTGGCCGGCGGGCGCAGCCTGCCCTACGAGCGCCTAATCATGGCCACCGGCAGTGCGCCGCTAAGCTGCTGGCAAAGCAGCGGGCTGGCGTTAGATAAGCAGGGTTTTATCAGCGTTAACCCGCAGTTGCAGGCACTGCACCACAAACACATCTTCGCCGTGGGTGATAGCGCCAGCTTGCCCGGCGCGACGCGTAATGGCGTGTATGCGGTGCGCATGGGCCCAGTGCTAGCGGCCAACTTAAGCGCCAGCCTGAAAGACAAGCCACTGCAAGCCTACAAACCGCAGGCGCAAAGCTTGGCCTTGTTGTCGGATGGCAGCGGCGGCGCCTTGCTCAGTTGGCATGGCTTGAGTGCCAGTGGCCGTTGGGTGGGTTGGTGGAAGCACTGGCTCGATCAGCGCTTTATGCAGCGTCATCGCATCGCCGGCTTGCCCGCTTAGCAGACGCTTCGTCGTAAGAACTGAATCTGCGTTCATTTTCCGTCATAATGCCGGCCACGGCGTCTATTCAGGCGCCCTCTGGCAGTTCATCTGAGGATTCATGCCCATGTGGTACAACGGTTTGCTCGACCTTTCTGGTTGGCAATTAGTGCTGGTCATCCTGGCGCTGACGCACGTCACCATCGTCAGTGTGACGGTTTATCTGCACCGCTACTCGGCGCACCGCGCGCTGGATTTGCACCCGGCTTTGCAGCATTTCTTCCGTTTTTGGCTATGGATGACCACCGGACAAAACACCCGCGAGTGGACCGCGATTCACCGTAAGCACCACGCCAAGTGCGAAACCAGTGAAGACCCACACAGCCCGCAAGTGCTGGGTTTGATGACCGTGCTACGCCGCGGCGCCGAGCTGTACCGCGACGAGGCCAACAACCAGCAAACACTGGAAACCTACGGCAAAAACTGCCCCGATGACTGGATCGAGCGTAACGTCTACAGCCGTTACACCTTCGGCGGTATCGTGCTGATGGCGATCATCGACCTCGCCCTGTTCGGCGTACTGGGCATGACCGTATGGGCCGTGCAGATGATGTGGATTCCCTTCTGGGCCGCCGGGGTTATCAACGGCATTGGCCACTTCTTCGGCTACCGTAATTTTGAATGCAGCGATGCGGCCACCAACATTAGCCCGTGGGGCATCTTGATTGGCGGCGAAGAGCTGCATAACAACCACCACACCTACCCCAACTCGGCCAAGCTGTCGGTCAAGCCGTGGGAGTTCGATTTGGGCTGGGCCTACATTCGCCTATTCAGCGCGCTGGGCTTAGCCACCGTGAAGCGCACCACGCCGATTGCCCACCGTGTGGAAGGCAAAAACAGCCTTGATCTGGATACTGTTATGGCGATTGCCAACAACCGTTTTCAGGTCATGGCCGAGTTCCGACGTACTGTGATTGCGCCTATGGTGCAGGCAGAAAAAACTCGCCTAGAAAGCAAGTTCAGCGGGATTGGCCGCAGTGCCAAACGCCTGCTGGCGCGCGAAACCAGCCTGCTCGATGCACGGCACAAAATGCGTTTAGAAACCCTGTTTAGCCGCAGCGATGCGCTCAAGCAGGTGTACGAAAAGCGCCTAGCCCTGCAAACCATCTGGACCGAGCGCCGCAACAACGCCCACGAGATGCTCGAAGCCCTGCGCCAGTGGATTGCCGAGGCCGAAGCCAGCGGCAACCAAGCGCTGCAAGCGTTTGCCGAGCAACTGAAGAGCTACTCGCTGCGCCCGGCCATGCAGCCGGCCTAAGGCGTGGCTCGCGCCATTAGCGAGCCAGCCCATGATAGCCCTTTGCAATAAGCCCACTTTTTAGTGGGCTTTTTTGTTCTTTCAGTCAGCCACGGCCCTGCCGCTAGACTGGGGTAACTCATTGCTGGGCATACCCCGTTGCAACCGGAGTCCAGCACAGCCAAGGAAGCGAATACGCGGGACAGGTGTTCTATGGTGGTAGGCAAAGACCACCGCGCAAGTCAGCCAGCAACCACTGACAGTGCGGCGCAACTTGGCCAGTCGCTGCATAGCGTAGAGCTGCAGCTACTGGTACGGCAGCTGAATATTCTCAACCGCTTGCTCGCTACGGTGCCGTCGGTGTTATGGGTGTTTGACCCCAACGCCGAGCGGGTGTTGTACGTCAGCCCCGCCTATGAAGAGGTCTTTGGCTTACCGCTCGGCCAAGTGTTGGAAGACTGCGAGCATTGGTACTCCGTGGTGCATGCCGACGACGTAGCCGCCCTCAAGGCCAGCGTTAAGCGCACCATCGAGCATGGCGAAACCCAAGAACAGGAATATCGCATTCTGCGCGACGGCAAGCTGCGCTGGATTCGCGACCGCAGCTATTTAAGTGCCGACGATGACGACGGCCGCCCGCTGGTGGTCGGCATCGCCGAAGACATCACCGAAAACAAACACCTGCACTGCGAGCTGGAACGCTTGGCCACCGAAGATGGCTTAACCCAGTGCCAAAACCGCAATCACTTTATGCGCTGTGCCGGCTTTGAGCTGACACGCGCACAAGAGAATGGCTTGCCGCTGGGCTTTT
Organism: Atopomonas hussainii; assembly: GCF_900109735.1. Lineage (GTDB taxonomy): Bacteria > Pseudomonadota > Gammaproteobacteria > Pseudomonadales > Pseudomonadaceae > Atopomonas > Atopomonas hussainii. Next base: position 349,442 of record NZ_FOAS01000001.1, on the reverse strand, counting down.
TGATGCTCGATGTCGATGACTTCAAACAGATCAACGATGAGCACGGCCACCAAGTCGGCGACCAAGTATTGCGTCAGCTGGCCGAATGCGGACGGCATGTGCTGCGCCGTGGCGACCCGTTTGGCCGCGTGGGTGGTGAGGAATTTGCCGCGGTGTTGGTCAATTGCCCACCGGCACAAGGACGGCAAATTGCCGAGCGCTTGCGCGATGCCATCAGCGTATTAACAGTGAAAAGCCTGCAAGGCCCAGTGCAGATCACCGCCAGTATCGGCCTATGCTGGCTGCGCCCCGGTGATTATCTCGATGGCCTGTATCGCCGTGCCGATCAAGCCATGTATGCGGCGAAAAGTGCCGGCAAGAACTGCATTATCGAGTGCCATTAAGCCCGCAAACCCTCTGCCTGCCTGCGTGCTGGCGATGCTGATCGCCAGTCACTATTTCCCGCGCCTGCCTAATAGCTAATCCGTCTTTCAAGGGCCATGGTGCGGGCAAAAGCTGAACTATCGTTGACTTTGCCGTGCTGCATGGCGGCCCCTGTTTCCCCGTTGTACTCAGTGGATACAGGCTGGCCGATGGTCTGGCCAGCCCTCGCATAACAAGAACATGAGGGACTCTCACATGCGTTTGCCTAGGCAATCTCACTCCTTGCTCGCCGCCCTAAGCCTGTCGTTGCTGTGTGCCGTGCCCGCCCACGCGGAGCTTGGCGACTACAACTTCTGGACCACCCTGAAACACCTCACCTCGCCGCCCAAGGCGGATAACAAGGTCAGCGCCGCGCAGCGTGTTGGCCCGTACCCGATGCTGGCCAACCCGTCGGGCTTCCCCAGCAGCTTTAAGCCGGGCCTGTATTGGAGCTGGCAGAAGGTCGAAATGGCGCCGCAAACCGGCGCGGTGTGTGGTGATGGCTCGCCGTATAAGTTCTTCGTTAACCGCGTGCCCAACACCAGCAACACGATTATCTATTTAGAAGGCGGCGGCGCGTGTTGGGACTACGCCAGTTGCAGCGGGCAAAGCGGCATTCGTGGTGCGCGTAACCCCAACGGCATCCCGGATAACTACATGAGCTTGCTCAACCCCGGCGCCAGCCTAGTCAGCCCATTTGTGGTGCGCCTGCACCCGTGGACGCGCACCAAAAGCCAGAACTGGAACATGGTCTATGTGCCCTACTGCACCGGCGATATTTACGCTGGCGACAAGGTGGCGGTGTACCCCAACCCCAGTGATGCGGCCAAGCCCCTGGTGTGGCACCACAACGGTTTGCGCAATATGCGCGCGACCTTGGGTTGGTTAAAAGACAACCTGCAACGCCCAGCGCAGTTGCTCACCACAGGTTGCAGTGCCGGTGGCGCCGGCAGCCTGAATAACTACGCGGCGATTCGCCAAGACATGGCGCCGAATAAGGGTTATCTGATCAACGACTCGGGGCCGATCTTCACCGCGCTGGCTAATGGCAGCAATCAGGACTACCCCTCCAAACCGCTGCAAGCGCTGATTCGTGGCGCCTGGGGGTTGGACAGTGGCCCGCTGGGGTATTTGCAGAGTCGCCTACCGGGCTTCAACCCCAATGACTTGGGCACCCTGTATTCGGCGCTGTCCAGTCATCTGCCCAGCGACCGCTTAGGCCATACGCATTTCTGGCAAGACCAGAACTATTCGGGCTACTCCTACGAGCGCTTCTACGGCGACATCATCAACGCGCCGGACCAAGCCACTAAGGAGGCGCGCATCACCGCCCGCTGGAGTGTGGATACCGGTCGGCTGAAAACCCAGTTAGCGAGCCTGAATAACTTTGGTGGGTATTTCCCGCAGTACCGCGCGGTGAATGAAAGCCACTGCACCACCATCATCGAGTTCGCCAACGCGGATATTCAGGAGCAAAACCTGCAACTGGATAACTTCGTCAATAACGTACTCGAAGGCTCAGGCCCGGTGCTCTCGGCCAGCGAAAGCAGCGATGCCGCCGACCGCGCCAAGCCGTTTAACTTGCTTTACTACCTGCTCAATCAATTGCTCTGAGGCGCGTTCTGCGAGGTGCCGCTGGCTTGTGCCAGCGCTGCCTCGCGGGCGCTTTGCAGGCGCTGACGGAGGTATTCGTCACGGCTTACGCCTAAGGGCAAGGCCGCTTCGTTCATGGCCATCACCTCGCTGACGATTTCGCTTTCTTGGCTTTTATACAGGACGAAGGCTTGTGCCTCGACGGCGTCTTTTAGGCCGGCCTGCACCCGCTCGGCACTGCGCTGCCGGTAGCGCGCCACTAAGGCATCGGCGGCGGCTTTCTGGCTGGCTTCATCGCCGCCACGGGCTTCGATCAGGGCGAGATCCAATAACAGCGCTTCATTGAGCGCCAGTTCGCCACGGCCCTCGCGCTCGGCAATCGCTGCGGCGAACGCCTCAATTTGTGCATCCCGCTGCGCTTCGCTGAGCTGTTTGGCTTCGCTTAAAAAGCTGCGCAGGCGGGTGGCAAAGGCCAAGTTGTCTTGGTAGTGCTGGGTTTCTGGTGCGTTTAATAGCGCTTGTTGCTCGGCACTTAAGGCGTCTTCTGGCTGTGCGGGGTTTGCGCTGTTGGCAGGCATTGCTGTGGCCGCTGGCGCGTTGTTGGGCGTCGCCGCTGGGGTGTTGGCGGTGTACAGCCACCAGCCGCTGCTGCCGAGCACTAGGCCAGCGGTTAAGGTAACGAGGGCACGAGCGAGTGGTGTTTTAAGCGGGGTCATCGGTCTTCCTTGTGCAGCGCAGCGCAATGCCGGTGGGCTTAGTCTAGGCTCAGAAACAGGGCACAGCGAATCATCAACACAGGTGCTAGGGATTAGCGATGCACACTTTCAGGATGTTATTGGTCGGTATGCTGCTCGGCGCTGTGGGGCATGCCAGCGCTAGTCAAGCCACGGCGCCACTGCGGGTGGTAACGGCCGATGGTCCGCCGCATATGAGTGCGGCCACGCAAACTGGTTTAGATATCGACATTGCCCGTGCCGCCTTGGCGCGTGCCGGTCACGCCGTCACCCTTAACTTTATGCCGCTGAACCGTGCGTTTGCCTCGCTGCAGGCGGGCAAGGCCGATGTCATGCTGCCGTACTTTAATCAGCCGCAAGAGGGCCTGTACCTCTCGCAGCCGTATCTGCATTACCGGCCAACGGTATTTGCTCACGCAAATGCTAAAGAGGTGCGGGTCAGCACGTTAAGCGACTTGGCGCGTTATCGGGTGGCTACCTTTCAAGGTGCACGTGGCTATTTTGGCCCAGAGTTTGTCGCCGCCGTCGAGCAGTCGCCGGACTACAGCGAAGTGCAAAACATGGGTTCGCTGGTGGATATGTTGGGTTTTAAACGGGTGCAAGTGGTGGTGTTGGATTACTGGATTTTCCAGCATTACTACCGCGACAAGCGCCATAGCTACCCATTGCGCGCGTTAGAAGAGGTGATCCCGGCGGTGCCGGCGGTGGCGGTATTTAACGACCGCGCTTTGCGCGATGCCTTCGACCGAGGCTTAGGGATGCTTAAAGAGACCGGCGAGTATGAAACCTTGCTGGTGTATTACCAGCGCCATTAAGGCGCCTCCGGTTTAATCGGCGCCTACTGCACTTAAGCTGTTCAGCCGGTAAGCCGCGCAAACGTCGCTAAGGTTTTCACCACCAGTTTGCCCTGCTGCACTACTTCCGCCTCCAGCACTAAGGTGCGTTTGCCGCTGTGCAGGATGCGCGCGTGGCAGTCCACGCTGCCATCGGCTACGGGGCGGATAAAGTTCAGCTTGCACTCCACCGTTACGCACGGCTCGGCCTCGCCAAAGCGCTCGAAGCAGGCCAGGCCCATGGCGGTGTCGGCCAGCGCCATCAGTGCGCCGCCGTGCAGCATGCCGGAGAGGTTGCGCAGCGCAGGCGTCACCGTCATGCGCAGGTGGGTGGTGCCCTCCTGCGCGGCCAACACCTCGATACCGAGGTGCTGGCTAAACGGGCTGCCGACAAAGCCGGCGGGCAGGCTCACTTTTTCAGCTGCTTGGCGTTAGCAAACAGCGCGGCCATGGCGTTGTTAGCCGGAGCCGCTTGTTGCTTAGGCGCCGCAGCGCGGGCGTTGCCTTGGCCACGACCACGTTGGCCGCCGCGTTGGCCTTCGACCTTCTCGCCGGGGGTGTCGTCCATGCGCATCGACAGGGCGATACGCTGGCGGGGGATGTCCACCTCCAGCACCTTGACGCGCACTACGTCACCGGCTTTGACCACTTCGCGCGGGTCCTTCACAAAGGTGTGCGACAGCGCGCTGATGTGCACCAGGCCGTCTTGATGCACGCCGATGTCCACAAACGCGCCGAAGTTGGTCACGTTGGTCACCACGCCTTCCAGCTGCATACCGAGCTTTAAGTCGTGCAGGGTTTCCACGCCGTCTTGGAAGCTGGCGGTTTTAAACTCAGGGCGCGGGTCGCGGCCGGGTTTATCCAGTTCTTTGAGGATGTCGGTGACGGTGGGCAAACCGAAGGTTTCATCGGTGAACTTAGCCGGATCCAGACGCTTCAAGAAGCTCGAATCACCCAACAGGCCGCGCACATCGCGGCTGGTATCGGCGGCAATGCGCTGCACCACCGGGTAGGCTTCCGGGTGCACGCCGGAGGCATCCAGCGGGTTGTCGCCGTTCATCACGCGCAAGAAGCCCGCCGCTTGCTCGAAGGTTTTCTCGCCCAAACGCGCTACTTTGAGCAGCTCGGCGCGGTTGTTAAACGCGCCGTGGGCATCGCGGTGGGCGACGATGTTCTGCGCCAGCGTGGCATTCAGGCCCGAGATACGCGCCAGCAGCGGCGCGGAGGCCATGTTGACGTCCACGCCGACGGCGTTCACGCAGTCTTCCACCACCGCATCCAGCGAGCGGGCCAGTTTTAACTGCGACACATCGTGCTGGTACTGGCCCACGCCGATGGCCTTGGGCTCGATCTTCACCAGCTCGGCGAGCGGGTCTTGCAGGCGGCGGGCAATCGACACCGCACCACGCAGCGACACATCCAGCTCGGGGAATTCCTTGGCGGCCAATTCCGAGGCGGAATACACCGAAGCGCCGGCTTCGCTGACCATGATCTTGGTCAGGCCCAAGCCCGGCACTTTTTTGATCAGTTCGGCGGCCAGCTTGTCGGTTTCGCGGCTGGCGGTGCCGTTGCCGATGGCGATCAGTTCGACACCGTGTTTGGCGCACAGCTTGGCCAATACCGCGAGGGCTTCATCCCAACGATTGCTCGGCGCGTGCGGGTAGATGGTGGCGGTGTCGAGCAGCTTGCCGGTGTTATCGACAATCGCCACCTTGCAGCCGGTGCGCAGTCCAGGGTCCAGGCCCAGGGTGGCGCGCGGGCCAGCCGGGGCGGCAAGCAGCAGGTCTTTCAGGTTGCTGGCAAACACGCGAATCGCTTCGTCTTCGGCGGCTTCACGCAGCTCACCGAGCAGCTCGGTTTCTAGGTGGGTGTAGAGCTTAACTTTCCACGTCCAGCGCACCACGTCGCTCAGCCATTTGTCGGCAGCGCGGCCTTGGTTGGCGATACCCACGTGGCTGGCGATGATCGGCTCGGCCGGGTGGGCCACGCCCGGTGCTTCGTCACCGACTTTCAGGGTGACGCTCAAGATGCCCTCGTTGCGACCCCGGAAAATCGCCAGCGCGCGGTGCGACGGCACGCCTTTAAAGGCTTCGTCGTGCTCGAAATAGTCTTGGAACTTAGCGCCTTCGCTTTCTTTGCCGGGGCTGACGCGGGCGGTAAGGGTGGCGTCTTGCTTGAGCAGGCGGCGCAGCTTGTCGATCAGCGCGGCGTCTTCGGCAAAGCGCTCCATCAAGATATAGCGCGCGCCTTCCAGCGCGGCCTTCACATCGGCCACGCCTTGCTCGGCATTCACAAAACCGGCAGCGAGGGCTTCCGGGTCTTGCGTCGGGTCATCGAACAGGCTGTCGGCCAGCGGGCCGAGGCCGGCTTCCAGGGCGATCTGGCCCTTGGTGCGACGCTTGGGTTTGTAGGGCAGGTAGAGGTCTTCGAGGCGGGTTTTGGTGTCCGCGCCGTTGATCTCGCGGGCCAGCTCCGGGCTCAGTTTGCCTTGCTCGTCGATGCTGGCGAGGATCGCCGCGCGGCGCTCTTCCAGCTCGCGCAAATAGCGCAGCCGCTCTTCTAAGTGGCGCAGCTGGGTGTCATCCAAGCTCCCGGTCACTTCCTTGCGGTAACGGGCGATAAACGGCACGGTGGAGCCTTCATCGAGCAGGGCCACGGCGGCCTGCACTTGTGGTTGACGTACGCCAAGTTCCTCGGCGATGCGCTGGGCAATACTGATCATGCGGCGGCTAAACTCTAAGCGATTGAAAACGCTCGATTATAACCAGCGGGGCGGCGAGCGCGAGCCGCATGGCCAAGGCTTGTGTAAAGTCTTGCAAAGATTGCGCACTGGGCCGACCGCCGGCACTGGGCCACAATGCCACGTCTGAAAAGGGAGAACAGCCAATGACTGAGGTGACCCCGGTAGAAAACGGCAAAATTCTGGTCGTGGACGACGATGCCCGACTGCGCCGTTTGCTGGAGCGTTTTCTAGAAGAACAAGGCTTTAGCGTGCGCGCGGTGGAGAACACCGAGCACATGAACCGCATGCTCGAACGCGAGCACTTTAATTTGGTGGTGCTGGATTTAATGATGCCCGGCGAAGACGGCATCAGCGCCTGCGCGCGTCTGCGCGCCGAAGGCAACCCGATTCCGGTGATTATGCTCACCGCCAAAGGCGATGAAGGCAGCCGTATCGAGGGCCTAGAAACCGGCGCCGATGATTATCTGCCCAAACCCTTTAACCCGCGCGAGCTGCTGGCGCGGATTAAAGCCGTGCTACGTCGCCAAGCGCCCAGCGTGCCCGGCGCGCCGGTGAATGAAGAAGCCGAAGTGAGCTTTGGTGATTACCGCCTCGACTTAAGCACCCGCCAGCTGCACAAAGGCGACGAGGTGAGCATGCTCACCAGCGGCGAATACGCGGTGCTGAAAACCCTGGTGCAGCATCCGCGTGAGCCACTCTCGCGCGACAAGCTGATGCAGCTAGCGCGCGGCCGCGAGTGGGACGCGCTGGAGCGCTCCATCGATGTGCAGATCTCCCGTCTGCGCCGCATGATCGAGGTCGACCCGTCTAAGCCGCGCTATATCCAAACCGTGTGGGGCGTGGGCTACGTGTTTGTTCCGGACGGCACTAAGTCGTGACGGCGAATTGGCTGCCGCGCAGCATCTTCGCGCGCACCTTGCTGTTGATGCTGGTGGTGGTGCTGCTCTCCAAGGTGCTGACCTTTCTGTATTTGTGGGCCAATGAAGATGCCTTGGTCGATCGCCATTACAGCGTGAATACCGCCCGGGTGATCAAAAGTTATTGGGCCACCGATGCCGAAGACCGCGAGGGGCTACTCAAGGCGCTGGATATGCGCACCGTGGATGACGCCGGTGTGCCAGATGGCGAATACCACTGGCCGTACAACGACATCTTCCAGCGCCAGTTAGAAGAAGCCCTCGGCGGCCCGGCAGAAGTGATTCTGCGCGTGGCCAACGAAAGCCGCATGTTGGTACGCGCGCCACAGCTGGGCCCGCAGTGGCTGGAGTTTCCCTTATCGCCGCACCCGCTGCGTGGCAAACGGGTGTGGAATATCTTGGGCTGGCTGGCGGTGATTGGCTTGGCCTCGACCTTATCCGCGTGGTTCTTGGTCAACCAGCTGCTGCGCCCGTTTGAAAAGCTCAAACAAGCCGCCGGCGCCGTTGGGCATGGCGGCAAGATGCAGCTCAACTTAGGGCGCGAGCCCAGCGAGATGACCGAAGTCTATGAAGCCTTTAACCGCATGAGCGACAGCATCGACCAAGCCGCGCTTGAGCGCGAACTGATGCTGGCGGGGGTTTCCCATGACTTGCGCACACCACTAACGCGCATGCGTTTAGCGCTGGAATTGGGCGCGGTCGATGACCCAGAAATGCAGGACGACATGATCCGCGATATCGAGGACATGAACGAAATCCTCGACCAGTTCATCGCCTTTATCCGCGACGGCCGTGATGAAAGCGAAGAGTCGGTCGACCTTAACCTGCTGGTCAGCGAGGTGGTCGCCGGCTTTAACCAGCGCGAGCAATGCGTAAGCCTCAAGCAAGAGGAGATTCCCCTGCTACCGCTACGCCGCGTGGCCTGTAAACGCATGCTCAGCAACTTAGTCGGTAACGCGCTGAAGTACGGCGGTAAAGCCGTGGAGGTGCGCACCTTCACCGAGCAAGACAGCGTGCTGCGCTTCAGCGCTGTGGTCAGCGTGGTGGACCGTGGCCCCGGGGTGACGGAAGACGATATCGAGCGGCTGTTCCAGCCCTTTGCCCGGGGTGATCAGTCGCGTGGTTCTAGCCAAGGCTCCGGACTGGGCCTGTCGATTGTGCGGCGCATCGCGCAATTGCATGGCGGCAGCGTAGAGCTGAAAAACCGCCAAGGCGGCGGTTTAGAGGCTCGGCTGCGATTGCCCTTGCCGCTAGAAGATTAACGCCGCGCCCCGGCCACGGGCTTAAGCGTGGCCGGGGGCGCATCCAAGCGCGCTGCTTTTAGCGCACCTTCACCACGACTTTGCCCACCGCCTTGCGCTGGCCTAAGGCGTTGATCGCTGCGGCGTAGTCTTCTAGGCCGTAGGTTTGCGACACCAGCGGCTTAATCTGCCCTTTGGCGTACATGGCGAACAGTTCTTGGAAGTTGGCCAAGTTGGCTTCTGGCTCGCGCTGGGTGAAGGCACCCCAGAACACGCCTACCACACTGGCGCCCTTTAACAGGGTGAGGTTGATCGGTAGCTCTGGAATGCGCCCGCTGGCAAAGCCCACCACCAGCAAACGGCCACGCCAGTTGAGGGTGCGTACGGCTTCATCGAACAGGTCGCCGCCTACCGGGTCGTAAATCACATCCACACCTTGGCCGTTGGTGAGCTTGCGCACCGCGTCTTTCAGGCTGGTTTCGCTGTAGTTGATCAGCTCGTCGGCACCGGCGTTTTTCGCCACCTCGAGTTTTTCCGCACTGCTGGCGGCGGCAATCACCCGCGCGCCCATGGCTTTGCCGATTTCCACCGCAGCCAGCCCCACGCCGCCGCTGGCGCCGAGCACCAGCAAGGTTTCCCCGGCTTGCAGATTGGCGCGCTGCTTAAGCGCATGCATTGAGGTGCCATAGGTCATGCTAAAGGCCGCGGCGGTGGCGTAGTCCATCGCATCGGGCATCGGCAGCACGTTGTAGCCGGGCACTGCCACTTGTTCGGCAAAGCTGCCCCAGCCGGTTAAGGCCATCACCCGGTCGCCGGGTTTCAGGTGGCTGACTTTCTCGCCGACTTCGGCCACCACGCCTGCAGCCTCACCACCGGGCGAGAATGGGAACGGCGGCTTGAATTGGTATTTGCCTTCGATAATCAGCGTATCGGGAAAGTTAACCCCGGCGGCATGCACATCTAAGAGGATTTCATTTTTCTTGATGGTGGGGCTGGCGACGTCTTCCAACACCAGATCTTCAGCAGGGCCAAAGGCTTTGCACAACACAGCTTTCATGCGGGGTCTCCCGGGTGTTCTTTTGCTTATCGAAGCAGTGTAGAAAGCGCAGCCTTGATCACAAGCAGCATCCTTGCGGCTGATAGCTAGGGCATCACGCGGATGATTGCTAGCGGCGCTGCCTTTTGCCGCCAGTGAGCAGGGCAGCTAAGCTTGCTGCAGTGCGAATCAATTGGCCGTTCGGCCCCCGGAGTGCTTTGTGAAAAAACTGACTGCCCTGTTGGCTGCCGCCTTATTAGCCCTCGCCATGCCCGTGCTGGCCGAGGAAGAAGAAGCCGCCGAAGGCGAAGCCCCACCCAAGCCCCAAGCGCAGTACGTGACCATGACCCCGGCGTTTGTCGGCAACTATGGCGTTGGCCCACGGATCAAGTTTTTTAAGGCCGAAGTGTCGTTGCGGGTGAGCAGCGACGAAGCCAAAGCCCAAGTCGAAGCCAACCAACCTTTGCTGCGCAACCAACTGGTGATGCTGTTTAACAGCCAACCTGATGAGGCCTTGGCCAGCGTCGAAGCCAAAGAAGCGCTGCGCAAACAGGCACTGGCCGAAGTGCAAAAAGCCTTAAAAGAAGAAACCGGCGCCGAGCAGGTGGAAGACTTGCTGTTTACCAACTTGATTGCGCAGTAACGCGCGCGAGTCTGTGGGACTACAAAAGCCCCGCCGGTTGAGCCGGCGGGGCTTTTTATTGCAGAAAAATCGCTGGGGAGCAGCGCCTGGTTAGGCGCTGACGCGTTGATGCAAGAGACGTTGCTGCTGGCCATCTTCCCAACCGGCATGCCATGCCGCAGCAGGTACTTCAGCAGGGTAGGGGCAGCGCGCCTGCGGACGCGTAAGACCGGCCATATACCCTTGTTGGTAAGCCTTGTTGAGGCTTTCCAAGCTCCACTCGGTTGAGACGTCAGGCACTGGCTGGGGTGCGTGTTCCTTCGCCATGGTAATGCCGTCGCGTTAGTGAATACGCGTTAAGCATAGCCCCGGCACAGCGCTGCACCGCGATGGCGATATAGTGGCTGTGACCTGTGTCACATTTCGCCAGCCAGCCTAAGACCAGTGGCCGCTAAGCCGGTATCAGCGGTGCCTGTCTTCGCTGGGCGTTGCTTAAAAAGCTCGGCAAATCAGCGTGTTGCTGCAGCTTAGTGGCAGTAGCGGCGGGCTTAAACGGATAGCGAATAAGCCCGCATGCACTTAGTGAACTTGCGCCACGTAGTCGGCAACAAAGCGATCCATGTCCACCGCCGGCTCGGCTTCCAGCGCGGCTTGCGCGGCCAGTGAGGCGGCGGCGCTGGCTTGGAATTGACTGTGCTGCGCAGGGGCCAGCGGCTGCTCGCGGTAATCCGCCGCATGCTGCGCGGCTTGCTGCCGGGCGAAGGTGAAGAAGGCGCAGTGCTCACGCTTGAGCTGGCTGAGCACCTTAGCCGAAGGCGTTAAGGCCGGGTCGGTCAGGCGCTGGCGCATGTGGCTAAGCGCTTCGTGATGGGCATGGCCGCCATAGGCGTGGTCCAGTGCTATCGCGCAGGCTTCCATGGCATCGAACAGGCATTCGCCCCAGTCGCGCAGGGTACGCGGGCGGCCGTTTTCGCTGAGCAATAAACCTGGGCGACGGCCTTCTTTCACGGTTAAGGCAAAGTTTGCGGTGCTTTCCCGGCATTCTTCACCGGTCATCGGCGGGCTTTCGTGCAGAGCGCAGAACAGCAAGAAGGTGTCGAGGAAATGCGCTTGCTGAGCATCGATGCCCAGCGGCAGAAAGGGGTTGATATCCAACAGACGCACTTCCACGTACTGCACGCCACGCCGGCCGAGTGCTTGCAGTGGGCGTTCGCCGCTAGCGGCGACGCGTTTGGGGCGAATGGTCGAGTAGTACTCGTTTTCGATCTGCAACAGGTTGGTGTTGAGCTGCTGCCATTGGCCGTTTTTCTTCGTGCCGATTGCCGCATAAGTGGGGTAAGGCGTGCTCACCGCATGGCGCAGGCTGTCGAGGTAGGTGTCCAGCTGGTCGTAACAAGGGGTGAGGCTCGACTGCGCGCTGTTTTGGTAGCCCAAATCACTCATCCGCAAGCTGGTGGCATACGGCAGGTACAAGGTGTGTTCGTCAAGCTGGTCAAGCCCGTGCGGGCGGCCTTGCAAGAAGCTGGCGCACACCGCTGGCGAGGCGCCAAACAGGTACATCAATAGCCAGCTGTAGCGGCGAAAGTTACGGATCAGATCGATATAGGCTTGCGATTGGTAGGCCTGCGGCGCGTCGTGATTGTCTTCGGCGCGTTGCAGCAGCGGCCACAGTTCATCGGGCAGCGAGAAGTTGTAGTGAATGCCGGCGATGCACTGCATGGCCTTGCCATAACGCACCGCCAAGCCTTGGCGGTAAATGGTTTTCAGCTGGCCGATGGGGCTGCTGCCATATTGGGCGATGGGGATATCCGCCTCGGCCGGCAGTTTGCACGGCATGGAGTGCGTCCACAGCAGCTCTTCGCCCAGCTCGGTGTAGGTGAAGCGTTGGATGTCATCCAGCTCGGCCAACGCGGCTTGCGGTGTGCTGTGCGCGGCGGTGATGAACTCCAGTAGGGCTTCCGAGTAATCCGTGGTGATCTGGCTGTGGGTCAGCGCCGAACCCAGTGCCTGCGGGTGTGGCGTCATGGCCAAGCTGCCATCGTGATTGATGCGCAAACTCTCTTTTTCTAAGCCGTGATGGCACTGCCGGAGTAGCTCAGGGGCTTGGGATTGCAGCAATGCGAGGCGCTGGGTGAGCAAGCTATGCACGGCGGAGTTCCTTAAACAGTATGAATGGCCACTATGGGGGCGCACTGCGACAAGCTCAAGGCTGGTGTGCGCTTGTGTGATTGACGGGTTTGCCGCGGCGGCGTTACAGCGTGCCTTAGCTGGCTGACGCTCGCGACACCGCTGGCCCTGCTGCAGTGCATGAGCGGAGGCCATTGTTAAGCAGTGCTTAAAGCACTTATTCGCTTGAGTGCATCGTTTCTCGGGCACTGAAATGGACAATGGCGTTACGCCCATCACGCCCGTTTTAGGAGTCTGGAAATGCACAAGACCACCCTCGCTCTTGCCGTAGCCTCTCTGGTGGCCGTACCGGCTTTGGCTGCCTTCAATGCTGAGCAGAAGCCTGCCACTGAACATACCAAGCAGTTCCAGAACGAATTACGCGCCTCGTTACCGTTTGCCGACCAGCAAGACTGGGCTCTGGCGCAGAAGGGCTTTATCGCCCGCGAAGAAAACCTCGAGATTAAAAACGCTGACGGCAAAGTGGTCTGGGAGCTGGGCAACTACCAATACCTGACCCTTGGTAAAGACTGGGACAGCATCCACCCGAGCATGCAGCGCCAAGCCGAGCTGAACCTCAAGCACGGCTTGTTCAAAGTGCGCGAAGGGGTTTATCAGGTGCGTGGTTACGACTTAGCGCACATCACCTTTATTCGCACTAAAACCGGTTGGGTGGTGCTCGACTCGCTGACCATTCCAGAAACCGCTCAAGCGGCGTATGCGCTGTTCAAGCAGCATGTGCAAGACGGCGATCTGCCGATTAAAGCGGTGATCTACTCGCACTCCCACGGTGATCACTTTGGCGGTGTGAAAGGGGTGATTTCGCAGGCCGACGTGGATGCCGGCAAGGTGCAAGTGATTGCCCCACGGCGCTTCTCCGACTTTGCCATCGCCGAGAACGTCTTGGCCGGTAACGTGATGGCCCGCCGGGTGCAGTTCCAGTACGGCAATACCTTAGCCAAGAGCGAGCTGGGCCAAGTCGATGCGGCGATCGGTAAGGGCGTGGCCAACGGCGGTTTGTCGCTGATTCTGCCCACCTATGAGGTCAATCAGGATGAAGAAACGCTGACCATCGACGGTGTCGAGTTCGTCTTGCAAAACGCCGACGACACCGAAGCACCGTCGGAAATGAACATCTACATCCCCAGCATCAAAACCTACTGGGGTGCCGAAACCACCGTGGCCGGCCTGCACAACATCTACACCCTGCGTGGCGCCTTCACCCGTGACGCACTGGCCTGGGCCAACGCCATCAACAAGGCGCTGTACTCTTTCGGTGGCGAAGCAGAAACCCTGATTGCCTCGCACGGTTGGCCGCGCTGGGGTAATGCACACATCCGCGATTACCTCGAAAAGCAGCGTGACATGTACGGCTACCTGCACGACGAAACCCTGCGCCTGATGAACCACGGCGTGAGCATCAGCGACATGCAAGATGAGTTCTGGGTGCCGCCGGTGCTGGCTAACGAGTGGTACCTGCGTGGCTACCACGGCTCTTACCACCGTAATGCCAAGGCCGTGGTGAACAAGTACATTGGCTACTTCGACATGGACCCGGCCACCCTGCTGCCGCTGGATAAGCAAGAAGCGGGTAAGCAGTACGTCGCGGCATTCGGCGTCGACGCCATCATGGCGGCCGGTAAAAAAGCCTACGACGAAGGCAACTACCGTTGGTGCGCCGAGATCGTCAACAAGGCGGTCATGGCCGATGGGAACAACATGCAGGCGCGCTATTTAGCCGCCGACTGCTACGAGCAGTTGGGCTACCAGAGCGAATCCTCCGGCGAGCGCAATACCTTCTTGGCCGGCGCCTTAGAGCTACGCCAAGGCGTGGTGAAGGCGGCAACGGTTAAAGCCGTAACGCCTGATGTGCTGGCGGCGATGCGCGTGGGCGACTTCTTGAACTTCATGGGCGTACGCCTGAATGGCCCGAAGGCCGCTGCGGATAACTTCGCGTTCAGCGCCACGCTGATCATGCCCGACGAAGGCAAGCAGTACGCGCTGGATCTGAAGAACGGCCGCCTATCGAACATCGAAGGGTTCGCCGCGCAGAACCCGACCTTCACCCTTGAACTGACTCGCGCCGACTTCACCCGCCTACTGACCAAGCAAGTCACCATGCAGGAGCTGCTCAAAACCGGTCAGGCCAAAGCCACTGGGCAAATCGAGGTGTTCGGCAAGCTGACCGCTTATCTGGATGACTTCGACGCCTTCTTCCCGATGGCCCTGCCGGTGGATCACAGCGGCTACAGCTACGGTAAGAGCAAGACCGGGGTATCGCCGATCAACCGTTAATCTCAACCGGCAACGCACCCCGCCAGCAACGTCGGCGGGGTTGGGTATGCCGCGTTGCAGGCTGCGTTTGTAAAGCACGGCTTAATCGAGTGTTACGGCTGACGCTGTGTTTCGCCGCCTAAGGCCTAGGCATCATGCAATCAAGCCATTGCTTAGCGAGGACAACACCATGTTGCGCCGACTCACCGCCCTATTGTTTAGCCTGTCATTCAGTGTACAAGCCGCACCGTTAGCGCTGGATTGGCTCGATCTGGTGCCCGCCGCTGAGCGCAATGCGCAAACCAGCCAGCCACTGTTGCTGCCAGCCCCGCACGAACAAATGCGCTTTGCGCAATCCATGGCGGGCAGCATGCGCGCAGAGCTCGACCAACAAACGGTGCAGCTCACCGGCTATGTAGTGCCTTTGGAGGGTGACTTTGAAACCGTCACCGAATTTCTCCTGGTACCCTTTGTCGGCGCTTGCGTGCATGTGCCGCCGCCACCGCCCAATCAACTCGTGCATGTGGTGTTTGAAAAAGGCGTTGCCGCCACCGCCCTGTGGGATGCCGTGGTGGTGGAAGGTGTGCTGAGTGTCGAGAACAGCGCCACCGACCTTGCCGAAACCGGCTACCAACTGCGCGGCCAACGTGTCTCCGTGCTTAAGCCTTGAGGAAACCGTCATGGGAAAATTTCGCCACGCTATTACCCGAACCGCTTTAGCCTGTGCCTTCACGGTGAGCACATTGAGCAGTGCCTGCGTGATGGATGGCGCCACCGATGGTGTCCTCAGCACCGTCCCGAAAGACACCTTCGCAGTGGCCAGCGCGATTAACCACGCCGTGCAGCAAGGCACCTTGCAACTGCTGCCGGCCTCGGCCAACCGCCTAACCATGGTGTTTTGGCAGTTGGAGAAGCAGCTACAGCGCCACTACCAAGGCGAGCAATTCAATGTCTACCTGTACGAGCTCAGCGGTAATCACTACATGCAGCTCAAAGCCGATGGTGAAACGCTCGAACTAATCGCCCACAACCCGCCAACCCGCGATGAGCTACTGGCCGACACGCCGCTGATCGTCAGCGATATCGACGTGCTGCAAGCCCTGCTGATGAAACGCCTAAGCTTTGCCGCTCTAGAGGAGCATGGCCTGTATGCCAGCCAAGGCAGCAGCCAAGGCGTGAATGCCGCCAAACAGCTGTTTGCGCGGAGTTTTAAAGGCTGAGAGGCACCCTAGATGCCTCTTGGATGAGCGGTAAGCGCCTAACCACTAAAACCGTTAAGCGTGCTGCAAATACCAGCGCCAATCCTGCTCGCCGACTTCGCCCATAAACTGGCGGTATTCGGCGAATTTAATCGCCAGATACACCCGCAAGAAGTCTTCGCCCAGCGCCTCTTTGGCCCAAGTCGATTGCGCCAAGCGGCTCAGTGCGCCGAGCCAGTCGGTGCTTAAGCTGTCGCGTACTTGCGCGTAGCCGTTGCCTTCGATGGCTGGGCCGGGGTCGAGCTGTTCGCGGATGCCCTTGTGCATGCCCGCCAGCAGCGCGGCGGCAGCCACGTAAGGGTTGGCATCGGCACCGCAAATGCGGTGTTCGATATGCCGACTATTGGGGTGCCCGCCCGGCACGCGGAACGACACCGTGCGGTTATTCACCCCCCAGCTTTTCGCCAGCGGCGCGTAGCTGTTGGCCTGAAAGCGGCGGTATGAGTTGGCGTGCGGGCAGAACAGCGCCAGCGCGTCGTCGAGGGTGGCCATCATCCCGGCAATGGCATGGCGCAGCAGCGGCGTGCCTTGTGGGTCGTCGCTAGCCATTAAGTTGTTGCCCTGTGCGTCGGCCAGGCTCACGTGCAGGTGCATGCCGCTACCGGCCAGATCGGCGAAGGGCTTGGCCATAAAGCAGGCGTCCATGCCGTGTTGGTTGGCCACGCCTTTGACTACGCGCTTGTAGCGCACGCCTTCGTCGATGGCTTGCAGCACGTCGTAGCGGTGTTCGAGGGTGATCTCGACTTGCCCCGGCGCGTATTCAGAAATCGTCGTGCGGGCCGGCAGGCCTTGGGCTTCGCAGGCGCGGTACAGGTCATTCAAGAAGCCTTGCAGCTGTTCTAATTCGAGCACGCCATACACTTGGGTTTGCTGCGGGCGTTGGCCGTTACCTTGGCGGCCCGGTTGCGGGCGCTCATGCGGTTGGCGCTGTTGGTCGAGCAGGTAGAACTCCAACTCCACGGCCATCACCGGATGGTAGCCGTCGGCTTTCAGGCCGTCGGCAACGCGTGCCAGCAGCAGGCGTGGGTCAGCCACTGCGGCGGGCAGGCCGCGCTCGGGGTGCATGCAAACCTGTAGTTGCCCTGTGGGCTCGGCGCGCCAGGTTTGCAGGGTGAGGCTGCCGGGCAGCGGGTAAGTCCAGCAGTCGGCATCGCCGACTTCCCAGACTAAGCCAGTGTCTTCGACGTCTTCACCTTGAATGGTCAGGCCGAGAATTGTGCTGGGCAGCGGGCGGCCATCGCGGAACACCGCCAGCAGTTCGTCGCGGTGCAGCAGCTTGCCGCGTGGCACGCCGTTGGGGTCGATCAGAAACAGCTCGATATGCCGCACGTCAGGGTGCTGGGCGAGGAAGTCGAGGGCTTCCTGAGGATCGGCGAATTGCATGGTGAAGTCCTTGCTTTGCATTCCCCTCGCCCTTTGGGAGAGGGGCTAGGGGTGAGGATTGTTCAGGCGACGCTACTAAGCGGTATGTGTCGAGCTTCCCTCACCCCG
The DNA here is from genome assembly GCF_900109735.1 of Atopomonas hussainii. Taxonomy (GTDB): domain Bacteria; phylum Pseudomonadota; class Gammaproteobacteria; order Pseudomonadales; family Pseudomonadaceae; genus Atopomonas; species Atopomonas hussainii. The sequence goes on along the minus strand of NZ_FOAS01000001.1, from coordinate 332,131 downwards.
GCCCTCTCCCTAAGGGAGAGGGGGCAAGAGCCGCCCGAGAACGGCTTACAGCCGCGCGCCGGGTATCGCCAGCAGGTCGCTAATGGCGCCGTCCAGCGTGCTGATCAGCTGATCCACATCGTGTTCACTGGTGCTCGGGCAGCACAGCGTCATGTTGTGGAACGGGGTGATCAGAATGCCGCGGTTGATCAGGTACAAGTGGATGGCCATCTGCAACTCGTCGTGGAAGGCGGCTTCGGCCTCGGCGCCGGTGCGCGGCGAGACGGGGCAGAACTGGAACTCGCTGCGCGCGCCTAGCTCAGTCACCGACCACTTAAGGTTGTGCTTGGCGATCAGGCTGCGGAAGCCATCGGCCAGCCGCTTAGCCAGCGGCAGCATGTGCTCGTAGGCGGCTTGGGTCATCACCTGTTCAAGGTTGGCGCGCATGCAGTGCATGGCCAGCGCATTGGCCGACAGCGTGGTGCCCATGCCGCTGTGGCCGTGACCGTGACTGTCTTGCTGCGCACTCTTGCGCGAGGCGGCCATGCGCTCGGCCATCTCGGCGCTACAGCCGAAGATGCCGCACGGCACGCCACCGGCGATCGGTTTGCCGACCACGAAGAAGTCCGGGTCGAGGTTCCACAGCTTGGTGCAGCCACCGATATTGGTGGAGATGGTGTGGGTCTCGTCGATGATCAGCAGCGCACCGTACTTGCGCGTCAGCTCGCGGCACTGCTGCATAAAGCCCGGCTCGGGCAGCACCATGCCGATGTTGGTCATCGCCGGCTCACAGAGCAGGGCGCAGACATCCCCCTTGGCTAGCGCGGCTTCCAGGGCGGCCACATCGTTAAAGGGAATGGCGCGGCTGTGCTCGGTAAGGTCGTAAGCCTGACCGACTAACCCCGAGCGGTGCACGGTGGCACCGTCGCGGCAGCGCACCATCACGTCGTCCACGGTGCCGTGGTAGCAGCCGTCGAACACCAGCAGGGTGTTCTTGCCGGTCACCGCACGGGCCCAGCGCAGCACGTAGCGGTTGGAATCGGTGGCGGTAGCGGTGACTTGCCAGTACGGCAAGCCGAAGCGCGCGGCCAGCAGCTCGCCGCAGACCACCGCATCTTCGCCGGGCAGCATGGTGGTCAAGCCGTTGTTAGCTTGCTCGGCAATGGCTTTGGCGACGGGGTCCGGCGAGTGGCCGAACATAGTGCCGGTGTCGCCCAGGCAGAAGTCGATGTACTCGTGGCCGTCCACATCATAAAAGCGCGCCCCTTTGGCGCGTTCGACGAACAGCGGGCAGGGGGTCGACCAGTCGGCCATCCAGTGCATCGGTACGCCGGCATACAGCGATTTGCGCGCGCGCTCGGCGAGCCGCACCGACTTGGGGTTGCGCTCGAGAAAGCGTGCGCGCTCACGAGCGGCAAAGGTTTCTACGGCGGCGGGGCTAATACCACTGGCAGTCATCACGGCCTCCCATCAGGGCGTTGTATATTTTGCACGCATTCTTGAATTTGTGATCACAAAAAGTCAATATGCCGCCCATCTACTCGATTAACACCCGGATCAACGCCAGCCAGCGCTCAAAAAAATGCACGACGACAGCGAAGCCAATCGGCAACTTCAGGTCTATCACGCCCTGCGCCAAGCGCTGCTGGATGGCGAATTACAGCCCGGCCAGCGGTTAAAAATCCGCGATTTGGCCGAGCACTACGCCGCCAGCACTATGCCGGTGCGCGCCGCGTTGCAGCGTTTGGTGGCCGAAGGCGCATTGCGCAGTGCACCGCAGCGTTCGGTACAGGTGCCGGTATTGCGTCGTGAGGAATACCAACAGTTACTCAGTGTGCGGTTAGCGCTGGAGCCCATGGCTGCCGCCCAAGCGTTACCGCGCTTAACCCCAGACGAGCGCGCGGCCTTGGGGGCATTGGTGCAGCGCATGGCCAGCGCGCTTAGCCAGCAGGATGCCGCCGGCTATCTGCGCGGCAATGCGGATTTTCACCTGCGCCTATACCGTGCCTGCGGCAATCCGGTGCTGCTGCGGCTGATCGAAGGCTTGTGGCTGCAAGTCGGCCCGGTGTTTACCCAGTTATTCAACGATCAACGCTTGCACGCCGGTCTGAATGCCGCGCACGAGGCGGCGTGGAAGGCGCTGCAAGCCGACGATAGCCCAGCCTTAGCCCGCGCCATTCACGATGACTTGGCCGACTGCGGCGAGCTACTGGCGCATTTGCTGCCTTAAGGCGTCCTTTAAACGTGCTGACTGATCAATAGACGGCAAGCTGCTTGCCTGTGCAGGGCGATTGCATAACCATGCCCGCAATAAACAAGGGGGCATTATGCTGCTACGCATTCCACAGGTATTAACCCTAGAGCAGGTCGATCAGTGCCGAGCGTTGCTGCGCCAAGCCAACTGGCAAGACGGCAAAGCGACCGCTGGGCCGCAGGCGGCGCGGGTGAAAAACAATCACCAAGTGCCAGCCGACAGCCCCGAAGCGCAGCAGATGGCGGCGCTGATTATTCAGGCGCTGCAAAACAACCCGCTGTTTATGAGTGCGGCGCTGCCGAGCAAGATCTTGCCGCCTAAGTTCAGCTGCTACCAAAACGGTCAAGCCTATGGCGCGCATGTGGATAACACCGTCATGCGTATTGAGAGTGGTGAAGCCTTACGCGCCGATGTGTCGGCTACCTTGTTTCTCACCCAGCCGGAGGAGTACCAAGGCGGCGAGTTGATTATTCACGACAGCTTTGGCGAGCAGCAGATCAAGCTCGCCGCCGGTGATTTGCTGATCTATCCCTCAGGCAGCCTGCACCAAGTGGCTCCTGTTACTAGCGGCGTGCGTTTGGTGGCGTTCTTCTGGATTCAAAGCCTTGTGCGCAGTGCAGAGCAACGCCGCACCTTGTATGAGCTAGACGGCCTCGCGCAGCAATTACGTGGCGAATTGACGGCAGAGCATGCCGGCCTGACCAAACTGTCGGGCATTTACCAAAACCTGCTGCGCCAGTGGATGGATAGCTGAAGGCAACAAAAAGCCCCCGAGCAGCACGCTACGCCAGACTGTGTGAAAACTACTGCACTTGGCTATGCGGCGTTAAAAACAGGCTCAAAATGCTCATTTACCACACGTAAACTGCGCTTTTTCGCTTGTTTTTGCCTTGCCTAGCCTGCGTTCGCGACGTTTTCACTCAGCCTGATGCGGGGGCTTTTGTGGCGCTAAAACTTAGAAGTCGTAGCGCACAGAAGCCTCGACGGTATTCGCGTCGAAGTCTTCACGGCCAAGGTAGTCGTAGCTCACGCCAAAGGTGGTGTTGCCCAGCGCATAGCTGGCACCCACGCCCACTTCATAGCTGGTGCGTGCCGGAGTAGCACCTACCGACAAGAACGGCGAGCCACCGGCAACGAAGGTCGAGGTGGTGCTAACGCTGTCAGCAATAAAGTCGTGATACACCATGGCGGTGGCTTCCGGCTGCAGGACGCCGCTACCCAGCTCCAGTGCACCAGCAATACGCGCACCGGCACCTAACTGGCCGATCTCAAAGCGCTGCTCTTCGACGTTTAGCGACGCCAGTGAGCCCTTTTCGCGGTAGCTGTCGGTATCCACACGTCCATAACGAGCGCCAACACGCGGCTCCAGCAGCAAACCGTTGTCGAGGTTAAAGCCGTAGCCGCCGACTACATCTAGGGCGATGGACTGGCTGTCGTAATCCGCCTCGGCCTTAGTGCCGGCGATATAGCGCTGGCCGTCGTTGTGCTGCAAACCTGCTGTCAGGCTGCCGTTCACGAAGTAGCCATTTTGTGCAAAGCCACCGTACGCGGTGATGGCATGGCCGTCGATCTCGGTGCTATTGCTGTCGCCGCTCACATTGCTGTGCAGGTAGCTGTAGGCCAAACCGACGGTGAGCTGCTCGTTTAGCTTGCCGTCAAAGCCCAAGGCCATGCCGTTAGATTCAGCATCGAACCCCGCCACTTGCTGGCGCATATCTTGATCAGCCTTGCTGTGCAGGGCTTTCATCCACAAGCCTTGCTCGGCGAGTAGGTCGCCCGAACTAGCGCCTTGCAGGCGGTTATACGATTGCTGCTGCATTTGATGCGCTTGTTGCTGCGGGGCGAAGACATTGCCACCGTTAACCTGCGGCACTAACTCATCGCTGGTTTTACGCACTTGCTCGGCATTACCGGCCAGCGCGTCGAGCACCGGGTTGTTGGGGTTGTTGCCCGCTAATGTGCTCAGTTGCGGTAATAGTGCAGAACCAGCGCGCTGACCGTTGGGGGTGCCGCCGAATTGGTATTGACCCGCCACGCTAATGTTAGCGCGTAAGTCATTGCTGGTGGCTAACCAAGAATTAACCGTTAATAACGGAGAGTCGCTTAGCACTTGTAATCCGGGTGCTGAGAAGGTTTCGCCGGCAGCACTTAATAATACATAACCTTTATTGTTGACGGCAAAGTCGGAGCCTTTGGGCTTAAGGAATACTTGGCTGTTGCTGCCTAAATTAATTCCGCCGCTAGCTGTGAATAGCGGTGTGCTATTGTCGCTGCTGACTTGTAGGCGAATGATGCTGTTAGGTGCTGTGGATAAGGATCCGCCGGTGCTGGCGTTGGCTTTGCTGATATTGAGTTCTTTTAATCCAGTTAAGTGGCCAGATATTGTGCCGCCGAACCAATTTAGAGTGGTGTAGTTACCACCATTAATTGCGTGATTGCCGCTGATAAAGCCAGAAAAATGATTAATTTCTAATGGGATGCTAAAATTGCTCTGGATTCCAGCAGTTGCGCCGCTTATTTGTACATGGTTGTTAATTGTGTTTACTCTGCCAAATAAAAAAATCTCCACTCCGTAAGAGCTTCCGTCAATTATCCCTCGGTTCTCCAGTGTGTCAACGGTTGCATCAACCCTAAGAGCAGAATCACCCAAAATTATAGTTGTATTTGGGATGGTTACTAACTCGCAATTACTGCTAATTCTTTGGTCGTTAGAACTGGGTAGGTTTAAATGGCAGCTAGTCCCCCATGCAGAGTGACTGGCACCAGCAACGGCAAGCGCTAATAGGGTTTTCTGCAGGGAGTGTGTATTGGGCATAGAGGCAGGCTCAAAAAGTTGTAGTTGTTTGGAAAGGTTCTTTTTTGCCCGACAATTTTAGGGCGATGCGAGATCAAAATGCCACTTGGCAGGCGGCTTTGGCGGTGTGCGTTGGTCGGCTGGTGGTGATTTGCTGCCTCACTTAAGGCTGTTTACACTGCCAGAAAGCAATCAAACGAGCGTTTAAGCATGGACCTGATTTCTTGGTCGCACGCCTGTTCGGCAGGCTTCACCCAACGTGGTCTACGCAGCGCGCCCAGTGGCAAGCCGGTGTTGCACTTCTTGCACGGCAATGGCTTTTGCGGTGGGGTGTACTGGCCCATGCTGGCGCCGTTGGCTGAGCACTTTGATCTGTTTTTAAGCGACACCCAAGGCCAAGGCGATAGCGATCACGGCGGGCGTTTTCATGGCTGGAATCGCACCGCCGAGCTGTGCGTTGAAGCTTGGCAGGCGTTTGCCGGTGAATACGCCGGCGTGCCAATCTACGCCGTGGGGCATAGCTTTGGCGGGGTGCTGACCAGTTTGATGCTGGCGCAACACCCTGAGCTGTTTCGCCGTGCGGTGCTGCTCGACCCTGTGCTGTTTACCCCCAAGCTGATCGGCGTGATGGCGCTGTCGGACGTGGTGGGTTTGTACTCGCGCAATAAACTGGCCACGGCCACGCGCAAGCGCCGCTCGCACTGGCCCGATCGCCAAGCGGTGGTGGAGGGCCTGCGCGGTCGCGGCATGTTTAAAGGCTGGACGGAAGACGCCCTGCAAGCCTTCGCCGAACACGCGCTCAAGCCCGCCGCCGATGGTGGGGTAGAACTGAAATGCCGCCCCAGCCGCGAGGCCGAGGTGTTCAGCTCGTTCCCGCGGCGCTTGTGGTCGAGCCTGAAGAAAGTCCAAACCCCGGTTCAAGTTATCTACGGCGAGCGCACTTATCCCTTTGTTGGCGAGGCCGTGCAGCGCTGGCGTGCCATTAACCGTAACGCCAGCGGTTTACAGGTGCCGGGCGGGCACTGCTTTATGCAGGAATACCCCGCAGCCAGCGCCGAGCGAGTATTGGCTTTTTTGCACGCGCAAGCAGCCGTTGATGCCTAACAGCGAGGCGCTGTTTCGCCTCGCTCGGATTAAAACGCTAGCATGGCGTTAAGCACACCAGAGTCCGCGATATGGATTGGCAAGTCCTCTACATGCTGGGCGTACTGGTTGCCCTGATTGCCTTAGCCGGAGCCGGTCTGCACGCTTGGCGCTATCGTCATCTGGGCACCGCCAAGCCCTTGCTGTTTTTCGTCGCCACCGCGTGGTGCTGGTCGCTGTGCGTGGTGCTGATGGCCACGGCCAGCCCGGCCTTCGCCATCCATTGGTTGAAAGTGAAGTACCTGTTTATCGGCATGACGCCGGTGGGCGCGTTTATTTTTGTGCTGTGCTTTACCGGTGGCGAGCGTTGGTCGCGACCGGGCCTGTGGGCGGCCATGCTGGCGCTGCCGTTGGGCACCCAGTGGCTGCTGTGGAACCCCGCCACCACCACGCTCATGCTGCAAGACGTGCGCTTTACCCGCATCGACGCCCTCACCTACACCGACACGCTGATTTTTGGCCCCTACTACTGGTTATTCACCGCCTACGGCTATCTGCTGATTCTCGCCGGCATCTGCCTGACATTGGCCACCTTGTGGAGTGGCAACCCCTTACTGCGCCGCCAAGGCGGGCTGCTGGCGGCGGGCTTGCTGATGCCCTTGATCGCCAACGTGCTGCTGATCACCGGCTTAGTGCCGCGCCAGTACGACTTAGTGCCGCTGGGCCTCGCGCTGGCCGTGGGCATGTTGTGGCTGGCCATGCTGCGCTATCAGCTGTTTAACGTGCTGCCGGTGATGCGCAACCGCGCCCTCGATGCGGTGCGTGATGGCGTGTTGGTGCTCGATACCCATCAGCGCGTGGTGGATATGAACCGCGCCTTTGCGCAGATGACCGGCGTAGCGAGCAACCATGGCCTAGGCCGCTTACTGACGCAGGCTTTCGCCAGCCAGCCGCTGCTGTGTGAGCATTTAACCCAGCGCTTGGGCGACACGCCGGTGGCGGTGAGCAGTCAGGCCTTGCTGCAACTGGCCGGGCATGATTACGAGCTGGACGTCAGCCCCATCTTCAACACCCGCCAGCAACTGCAAGGCCACACCGTAACCCTGCACGACCTTAACGACCGCGTGGCTCTGGAAGCCCAACTGCGCGCGCGCAATGCCGAGCTGGAACAAGCCAACCTCGACCTGACCCAACACAGCCTCACCGACCCGCTCACCGGGCTGCGCAACCGCCGCTTTGTGCTGCAACACATAAGCCACGACCTCGAACGCTGCTGTGAGCGTTACCGGCGCTGGCAGGATGAAGGGCATAGCGAACGCCCGGATGACGCCGACTTAATCGCCTTTTTAGTCGATATCGACCACTTTAAAGAGGTCAACGACAGCTACGGCCACAACGCCGGCGACAGCGTATTGCAACAAGTGCAGGCGCGTTTGCAACGAGTGTTTCGTGAGGATGATTATTTGGTTCGCTGGGGCGGCGAAGAGTTTCTCGTTGTCACTCGCCAAGTGCCGCGCCAGCAAGCCCCGCAGCTGGCCGAGCGGCTGCGTTTGGCGTTTGCCGAACAGCCGTTTCGCTTAAGCAATGGCCAACCGCTGCGCAAAACCTGCTCGGTAGGTTTTGCCTGCTACCCCTTTCTGCCCCACGAGCCGAATGCCGTTGGCTGGCTGCAAGTGATCGATCTGGCCGACCAAGCGCTGTACCACGCCAAACAAGCGGGGCGTAATCGCTGGTTTGGCTACCAAGCCAAGCCCGACGCCCGCAGCGACGCGGTGCTGCCGTGGCTGCAAACCCCCGCCGCGCAACGCGAACAGAGCCCGTGGCTGACGCTGTTTGATCAGTCCGGGCAGTAATCATTACCTAGGGATAGGACCGTATGCCGTTACCTGCTCTGCTACTCATTGATATGCAACGTGGCATGCAAATGCCGTCATTACCGCCACGCAATAACCCACAGGCCGAGCACGTCATCGCTCAGTTATTGCAGGTGTGGCGCGCGCGTGGCGCACCGGTGGTGCATATGCGTCATCTTTCTCGCACGGTGGGCTCGGTATTTTGGCCCGGCCAAGTCGGTGCCGAGTTTCAGCCAGAACTCGCGCCCTTCGCTCACGAGCATGTTGTGGATAAACACGTGCCGGATGCCTTTGTGCACAGCAACCTAGAGCGCTGGCTGCATGTGCGCGGGATTAGCGAACTGGTGCTGGTCGGGGTGAGCACCAACAACTCGGTCGAGGCCACAGCCCGCAGCGCAGGCAACCTAGGCTTTGCCACCTACGTGGTGGCCGATGCCACGTTCACCTTCGCCAAGAGCGACTTTAATGGTGTGCCGCGCAGCGCCGAGGAAGTGCACGCCATGGCGCTGGCTAACCTACAGGACGAATACGCCCACGTGCTTAACAGTGCGGCGGCGTTGCAGCTATTGGCTGAGGCCGCGATCTAGGCAGGCGCTGATTAAAGCAGAGGCTCCCTAGCTGCCCTCAATGCGAAAACCAATCTTCAGCCCCACCTGATAGTGCGCCACCTTGCCATCGAGAATGTGGCCACGGGTTTCGGTGACTTCGAACCAGTCCATGTTCTTAATGCTTTTGCTGCATTCGGCGAGGGCGTTGTTGATGGCGTCTTCGATGCTGGTTTTCGATGAGCCAACCACTTCGATTTTTTTGTAGGTGCGATGGTCAGACATGACAGAACCTCCGGTGAGTGTTCTGTCAGCCTAGTCGCTGCCAGTGGCCTATGCCTGTCTGCTTACAACCCTTCCAGCTTGGCGTAGGCGAGCATCAGCCACTTCACCCCTTGATCGCCAAAGTTGACCTGCACGCGGGCCTGCGCGGCGCTGCCTTCGAAGTTGAGGATCACCCCTTCGCCGAACACGCTGTGGCGCACGCGCTGGCCGAGGGTGAGGCCGGTGTCCGGCACTTCGGCGCCGGCAAACGGGCTTAAGTTAGCGCGCGGTTGGCCGCCGAAGGGGCGGTTAACGCTGGTTTGCAGGCGCACTTCGCTCAGGGTTTCCGGCGGCATTTCGCGCACAAAGCGCGAGACCTTGTTGTAGGTCTCGTTGCCGTACAGGCGGCGGGTTTCCGCGTAGGTGATCACCAAGTTGCGCATCGCGCGGGTGATGCCCACGTACGCCAAGCGGCGTTCTTCTTCTAAGCGGCCCGGTTCTTCGAGGCTCATCTTGTGCGGGAACAGGCCTTCTTCCATGCCGGCCAAGAACACCAGCGGGAACTCCAGCCCTTTGGCGCTGTGCAGGGTCATCAGCTGCACACTGTCTTCGTATTCGTCGGCTTGCGTGTCGCCGGCTTCCAGCGCGGCGTGGTCGAGGAAGTCGGCTAAGGGCGACAGCTCAATCTCTTCGTTCTCGTAAGCACGCGCGGCGCTGACCAGTTCTTCGAGGTTTTCCACCCGCGCTTGGCCTTTGTCGCCTTTTTCTTCGCGGTGGTAGGCGATCAGCCCGGACTGCTCGATCACGGTTTGCGTCATCAAGCCCAGCGGGAAGGTTTCCACTTTGGCGGCGAGGTTTTCGATCAACTCGATAAACGCGCCTAAGCTGCTGGCGGCGCGGCCACTGACGCCTTTGTTGGCGACCAGCTGCTGCATACCACGCCACATCGAGAGGCCTTGCTCGCGGGCATGCTGGCGCAGTGCTTCGACGGTTTTTTCGCCGATGCCGCGTGGCGGTACGTTGATCACCCGTTCCAGCGCGGCGTCGTCATCGCGCAGGCGAATCAGGCGCAGGTAGGCCAAGGCGTTTTTGATTTCTAAGCGATCAAAGAAGCGCTGCCCACCGTAGATGCGGTAGGGCACTTTCTCGCGCAGCAGGGCTTCTTCAAGCACCCGCGATTGCGCGTTGGAGCGGTACAGAATGGCGATTTCGCTGCGTGCTAAACCTTCGCGCACCGCTTGCTCGATGCGCTCGACAATAAAGCGCGCTTCATCGTGCTCGTTAAACGCGGCGTACAGGGCGATGGCCTCGCCTTCGCTGTCTTCGGTCCACAGTTCTTTGCCCAAGCGCCCGGCGTTGTTGGCGATCAGCCGGTTGGCGGCTTTAAGAATGGTGCCGGTGGAGCGGTAGTTCTGCTCCAAGCGAATCAGCTCGGCGTTGGGAAAGTCGTCAGTGAACTGCTGGATGTTCTCGATGCGCGCGCCGCGCCAGCCGTAAATCGACTGGTCGTCATCGCCGACCACCATCAGGTTGGCGTTGTTGCCGGCCAGATGACGCAACCAGGCGTATTGCACGGCGTTGGTGTCTTGGAACTCGTCCACCAACAGGTGCTGAAAGCGTCGCTGGTAGTGCTCCAGCAAGCTGGGGCGATTGCGCCATAGCTCCAGCGCACGCAGTAGCAGCTCGGCAAAGTCCACCGCGCCGGCGCGCGCGCAGGCGGCTTCGTAGGCTTGGTAAATCTTCTGCATGGTGGCCAGAAACAGATCACCGCTGGGCTGGATGTTGTGCGGGCGCATGCCCTCATCCTTCTGCCCGTTGATAAACCATTGCGCCTGTTTGGCCGGCCAGCGCTGCTCATCTAACTGCAACTCGCGCAGCACGCGCTTAACCAAGCGCAGCTGGTCGTCGCTATCGAGGATCTGGAAGTTCTCCGCCAAGCCAGCCTCTTGCCAGTGCTGGCGCAGCAGCTTGTGCGCCAAGCCGTGGAAGGTGCCCACCCACATGCCCGCCGGCTCGTGGCCGAGCATTTGCGCGATACGCGCACGCATTTCATGGGCGGCCTTGTTGGTGAAGGTCACCGCCATGATGCTGTGCGGCGCGGCCTGCACCACCTGCAATAAGAAGGCGATGCGGTGCACCAGCACGCGGGTTTTGCCCGAGCCGGCGCCGGCCAGCACCAGTTGTTGACCGAGCGCCGCGCTGACGGCGTCGCGCTGGCCACTGTTGAGATGATCGAGAAGATTAGAAACGTCCATGGGCCGGCATTCTACGGGGCCAGCCAAGCGGGCGGCAAACCACGCCGACCACCCGCCGGTGCAGCACCAAAGTTAGGCTCAAGGCCATAACTTGTCCGACAAGACGGCTTGGGTCGCTGGGCACTCCTAGGTATGCTGGGGGCTCCCTTGGGTCCGATACTTATAAAAAACCAATGACCGCCGCACTGTCGTTTGTGCCGCTTCGGGAAGCTGCCGCCGAGTTATCCGCCCGCTACGCCATGGAATTACGCGTAGCACGGACCAATCTGCTCTATCAGGGCTCCCGCCTGCCCACCTTATTAATGCTCTTGGCCGTGACCAGCTGCGCGGTGCTGCATTGGCAACAACAGGCCAATGTTTGGCTGTTGGTGTGGCTGGGCACCGTGGGCGTGTTGGCGTTATTGCGCATCACCCAAGTGGTCGCGTTCGAACGTGCCAGCCTCAGCCGCAAAGCCTCGCGGCATTGGCGGGTGAACTTTTTAATTGGCGCCTTGCTGTCGGGCATCAGTCTGGGCTTAACCGCGTTGTTTATTCAGGAAGTGCCGGGGTTTATCCAGCAAATGCTGGTGTATGGCCTGCTTGCCTGTGCGGTGCTCAGCGCCAGCGTGGCCTATGCGGTGAGCGTACCGGCCTTCTTAACCTTTGCCTTGCCCAGCTTGCTGCCGGCGAGCGTGTTTCTGCTTAGCCAAGAGGGCGCTTACGCCAGAGGCTGGGGCTTGCTCGGCCTGATCATGCTCGCCGGGCTGGTGCTGATTGCGTGGCAAATGCACCGCTTAATTCAGCACAACCTGTTACGCCGTTTTCAGCATCAAGCGCTGATCGAAACCCTGCAGGAAGCCAATAACCGCAGCGATCAACTCAACAGCCATCTGGCCGAAGAAGTGCAGCAACGCCGCCGCGCCGAGCAAGCGCTGCGCGAAGCTCATGACGAGCTAGAGCAGCGCGTGGTAGAGCGCACCGCCGCCTTGCAGGCCACCAGCAGCGAGCTGACCGCCAGCAAAGAACGCCTCGACCTTGCCCTGGAAGCCAGCCGCTTGGCGCTGTGGGACTGGGATTTAGACACCGACCAAGTGTTCCACTCACGTGTGCAAGAGCTGTTCGGCGTCGAGCCTGAGCTGGTCACCGGCATGCTTAAAGACCTGCGCCCGCGCCTGCACCCCGACGATGTGCCGCTGCTGCGCAAAGCCCTGATGGACCACCTGCGCGGGCAAACCAGCGAATACATCGTGGAATACCGCGTACGGCATAACGACGGCCACTGGGTGTGGCTGGAAGACCGTGGCCGCGCAGTAGCCCGCGACAGCGCCGGGCGCGTGCACCGGATGCTCGGCACCCGCCGCGACATCAGCCTGCGCCGCCAGCGTGAAGACCAACAGCGCTTGGCGGTGACGGTTTTCGATGCCGCCAGCGAAGGGATTTTTATCCTTAACGTGGAAGGCGAAGTGCTGTCGGTGAACGATGCCCTGCTGAAGATCACCGGCCAGCGCCGCGAGCGCGTGGAAGGTTTTCGCATCGACGAAATCGCCGGCAACTTCGACCTGCTCAAGCGCTATCTGCAAATTCGCGGCGAGCTGATTCGCGTCGGCCGCTGGCAGGGCGAACTCAGCGGCACCCGCGAAAGCGGCGAGCACTACCCGCAATGGCTGGAGATGACCGTGGTGCGCAACGCCCAAGGGCGCATCACCCATTTTGTCGGCTTCCTCACCGACCTCTCGGCACGCCGTGCTATCGAAGACCGACTGCGTTATTTGTCGCACTACGACCCACTCACCGGCTTGGCCAACCGCGCGCTGTTCCGCGAGCGCCTGCATCAAGCCAGTCAGCGAGTGCGCCAGCAGGGGCGCAATCTGGCCTTGCTGCATATCGATCTGGACCGCTTTAAGCACATCAACGAAAGCCTCGGCCAAGAGTTTGCTGACCGCGTGTTAACGCAAATCGCCCAGCGCCTGACCGAAGCGGTGCCCGAAGCCGAGATGCTCGCACGCCTGTCGGCCGATGAATTTGCCTTGCTGATCGACCACCACACTAGCCTGTCGGCGCTGTCGCGCATTGCCAGTCGCTTGCTGAGCAAGATCCGCGAGCCGCTGCAGCTGGACGGCCACGAACTGGTGCACAGCGCCTCGGTAGGTATCAGCCTGTATCCAGACAACGCCCGCGAAGTGTCGGCACTGATGAGCCAAGCGCAGCAGGCCATGCAGCACGCCAAGCATGTTGGCGGCGACACCTTCCAGTTCTACAGCGACAACCTGCAAGCCTGTACCGTGGAGCGCTTACAGCTGGAAAACGACCTGCGCAAAGCAATTCGCGAAGAACAACTGGCGGTGTACTTCCAGCCCAAGCTGGATGTGCGCACCGGGCAGGTGTGCGGCGCCGAAGCCTTGGTACGCTGGCGCCACCCAAGCCTTGGCTTGATTGCCCCTGCGGCGTTTATCACCTTGGCCGAAGAAACCGGGCTGATCGCCGCGATTGGCGAATATGTGCTGCGCGAAGCCTGTCGCAACGCCTGCCAATGGCGCGAAGCCGGGCTGGATGAACTGCGTGTGGCGGTGAACTTATCGGCCCAGCAGCTGCGCCAAGGCAACTTGGTGTCGTTGGTGCGCGGCATTCTGCAAGAAACCGGTTTAGCCCCCCATTTGTTGGAGCTAGAGCTGACCGAAAGCCTGCTGCTGGATAACCTCGACAGCACCTTGCTGACCCTCAACCAGCTGAAAAGCTTGGGCGTGGGCTTAGCCATTGACGACTTCGGCACCGGCTATTCGTCGCTCAGCTACTTAAAGCGCCTTCCGGTGGATAGCGTGAAGATCGACCAATGCTTTGTCAGCGACTTACCGCGCGAAGGCGAAGACGCGGCGATTATCCGCGCCATTATTGCGCTGGCCCATGCGCTGGACTTACGCGTGGTGGCCGAAGGCGTGGAAGAACACGCACAACTGGCCTTCCTTAAGGCGCAGCAGTGCGACGAAGTGCAGGGCTATCTGATCAGCCCGCCGCGCGATGCGGCGGCTTTTGAACGTTTATTGGTCGAGCAGCAGGCGCTGGCTTAATCGGTTTGCGCCGCCAGCCAGTAGTGCCGCTCTGCGCCGGGCTCGCTCGGCTCGGGGCGAAACCCCAGCTTGAGCAGCACCCGCGCCGAGGCTGGGTTGTCGGCACTATGACAGGCATACAGGCGCTGAGTGGGCCGGTTGTGCGCGGCCCAAGCGCACACGGCGGTGGCAGCCTCGCAGGCCAAGCCCTGTCGCCAATAGCGTGGGTTTAGCCAATAACCGAGCTCCCAAACACCCACTGCACGCGCGGTTAAACCAATGGCGCCGAGCAAGGTTTGCTCGGCCCAGATCAGCCAGTGCAGGTCGCGGCTGTGTGCAATAGCCGCCAGCCAAGCCTTGGCATCGGCCTGCTGATACGGATAGGGCAAACGCGTGTGCTCGGCAATCGCCGGGTGATTGGCGCAATAAGCGAGCGCTTGGGCATCCGCCGATTGCGGCGGTTGCAGGCGCAGCCTAAGGGTATGCAGGGTGGGGTGCATGGCGGCCTTCCTTGGGGTGAGCCGCCAGCATGGCAGGTTGCCGGCTTACTGCAATGTCTGCCGAGTCTCTTTGCTGCTTTCTTCGTGCAGCAGCGCGGCTTGTTTAATCGCCTTGTGGCGTTGCTGCATTTCTTCACGCAGCTGCCGGCGCAGGCGGGCGGCTTCGAAGCGGCGGCGTTCGAGGTCGTTTTCCGGAATCAATGCCGGCACGGCTTGCGGTTTGCCTTGGGCATCTAAGGCCACCATAGTGAAATAGCAGCTGTTGCTGTGGCGTTTGGCGCGGGTTTGGATGTTTTCACAGGTGACCTTAATGCCGATCTCCATCGACGAGCGCCCGGTGTAATTCACCGAGGCGTGAAAAGTCACCAGCTCGCCCACATGCACGGGGCGACGGAACATCACTTGATCGACGGAGAGCGTCACCACATAGCTGCCGGCATAGCGGCTGGCACAGGCGTAGGCGACTTCGTCGAGGTATTTGAGCAAGGTGCCGCCGTGTACATTGCCGGAGAAATTGGCCTTATCCGGGGTCATTAGCACGGTCATCGACAGCTGGTGGGCAGGTTCGCTCATGGCGGTATTGGCTCGGTTGGCGGAACAAGCGCAGAAAATTCTGCCCTTTGCACAGCGAAAACCATGCCAGTGCACGCAGCCGCTCTAGATCAGGGCATTAGTGCGAAACGCGCCCCCATAGCGGGCGGCCCTGTGCCGTATTTCGGGGCGCACTTGCTGGCCTATGGCCTGCTTTGGTGCGCGCCGGGCTACTCGGGCATGCGGTGCGGCGCCATGGTAATCGTGCCTTGGCGGGCGCCGCGCAGCTCTACGGTGCCAGGGTAGCGGTCGCTGCCATCGGCGCTGAATTCAAAGCGGTAAATGCGTTGGATATACCAGCGGCCATTATCGCCACGCCTCACGCGCAGCTGGTTTAAGGCGATGGTTTGGTCGAGCAGTTGCACATCTAAGCGCTCGCAACGGCGCCGCGCGGCCAGTAATGCGGCTTGGCGCAGGCTGCTGGCGCGCATCCACCACGCCACGCCACAGCCGAGCAGGAGGAAAGCCGCCACATGGCCAAGGCTTAAATTCATGGTTGTTCTTCGGTTAGCAATTGCACGCTAGAAGCCTGCATCACGTACGCGGCGTCGGCCAGTGGGTCGCTCACGCTTTCGATGCGCAACTCGCCGCTGACTTCGATGGGGATGTACAGGTCTTCAATCAACAAGCCCTCGGCAAAGCTGACCAGAATGATCTGGTTCGGCGGTGGCGGCGGTACATGAATACACGCCCCGGCGTAGGGCACCAGAAAGAATTCGCGGCTTAGGCCTTGGCCGTCGCTATCCAGTGGCACGGGGTAACCGGCGAGGCGAATCTGCTGCTTGTCCAGCGCCGCCACAGTATTGGCGGAATACATAACCGCTGGCAGGCCGGGCGCTTGTTTCATGCCGCCGGGGGCAGAAAAATCGCCGGGGCGTTCGGGGCTCACGCCGTGGTCGATATCGGGCATGTTTTCCAGCGCAATCCGATCGGCTGCGGGCATCAGTTCTAGCCAATCCAGCTCGCGCGGCTCGGCATACAGCCAGCTGCTGGCGGCGATTAGCAACACGGTGGTGAGGTGGCGCAGTGATTTCAAGGGCGCTCTCCAAAAGCGTGAGGTCTGTTTGTCGGTGATTGTGCGGTAAAGTTCAAGCGATCAATTTGCCGGAAGTCATCCTATGAGCGCTGTAAACCTGAATGAAACCCCGCTGACCGCCATCGAGGCACGCGTGCTGGGCTGCTTGGTGGAAAAACAGGCGACCACGCCGGAAAGCTACCCGCTGACCTTGAACGCCGTGCAGCTGGCCTGCAACCAAAAGACCAGCCGCGAGCCGGTGATGAACCTACAGCCCGGCGAAATTGCCCATGCCCTGCGCGAGCTAGAAAACCGCGGCATGGTCAAACTGGTGATGGGCAGCCGCGCCGACCGCTGGGAGCAACGCATGGACAAAGCCCTTGAGCTGGTCCACGCCCAGCTGGTGCTGCTGGCGCTGCTGCAACTGCGCGGCGCGCAAACCTTGGGCGAACTGCTCACGCGTAGCAATCGCCTGCACAGCTTTGACAACACCCAAGAAGTGCAGCATCACCTAGAACGCCTGATCAGCCGCGAACTGGTCTGCGTGTTGCCGCGCCAAAGTGGCCAGCGTGAAGACCGCTACATGCACCTGACCTGTGGCCCAGAAGCCGTCGAACAAGCCGCGCAAAGCAGCGCCAGCGCCGCCGCGGCAGTGGCCGACGACCGCCTGAGCCAGCTCGAAGCGCGCATCGCCGAGCTGGAAGAACGCCTCGCTGCGCTGGAAGCCGCGCAATGAGCGGCGAGCGCGATCTCGCCCGCTTGCTGGCCAGTCTTAAGCCGCAGCTGCATGCTCAGCAGTATGTATACGTGGCGTTAGGCGGCCAGTACGGCGACTTCGCCGAGTACCAGCCGCTGGCCATGGTGCGCGAAGACGAAGGCATGACCTTAGTGGTGCCGCAAACCGTCGCCGACCAGCACCAGCTGATCTACCACGCAGTGTTTGCCTGCATCAGCCTTACCGTGCATTCCAGCCTAGAGGCCGTCGGTTTAACCGCGGCGGTGGCCACGGCACTGGCCGAGCAGGGCATTAGCGCTAACCTGCTGGCGGGCTTTTATCACGACCATATTTTGTTGCCGGCGGCGCGCGCCGAGCAAGCGATGGCCGTGTTGCAGGCCTTGGCCCGGTAGCGTGCGGGCCAGAGCGCTAGTTCGGCGCTTTCGGCATTAAGGTCATATTGGCGGGGTGGCATTGATCGCTAGTACAGATTTGGTTACGCCCGGCATGTTTGGCTTGATAGAGCAGCTCATCGGCACGTTGCAGCAAGACGTGCGGCATATCCACCTGCCAAGTGCTCAGACTGCACACGCCTAGGCTGATGGTGACAATCGGCACCACGTTGTCGCGGTGCGGCAAAGCAAGGTCGCGCACGCGCTGCAATAGGTTATGGGCCTGCGCTAGCTGCTGCAAACACACATCACCGGCAGGGTGGCCATAACGGTCGTTGTAGGCCTTGAAGTTATCCACATCCACCATAATCAGGCTGATTGGCTGCTGCGAGCGCTGCATGCGCAGGCATTCGCTGAGTAAGTCGTGCTCAAACTGACGGCGGTTATCCAGCCCAGTTAACGGGTCGGTGTTGGCCGACACCTCCAGCAGCGACAAGTTGTTTTCCACTCGCTGCATAAGGGTATTGAAGGCTTTGGCGAGCGCGCCGAACTCATCGTCATAGCGCACCGTGAGGCGGTTATTGCCTTGCCCAAGAGTAAACTGCTCAGTGCGCGCCACCATGCCCAGGAGCGGGCGCACAATGCGCCGTGAGATCAGCAGATGGAATGCAGTAGCGGTGGCAACGCCAGCCAGCAACACCACGATCAGCCAAACACTGAACAGCAAGCGCTGATCCTCGGCGCGTTGCAGGGCTTTAACTTGACGTGCCTCTAACAGCGCAAACGCTTGCTCAATGGGCTGCATAATGCCGCGCTTGGCGTCTAGATAAGTTTTGTCGTACAGCAGTTTGGTGGCCATGCGTGGCTCTGCCGGGCCTTCGCGAGTGAACTTGCCGTAACTGTCGAGAAAGCGCCCGTGCGCGGCGTGGATGGCCAGTTGCTCGCGCTCCGTCAGGGCTATCGAACGGCGCTCAGCCAGTGCCAGCAGTGTGCGCTCTTGCTCGGTAAAGGGCAGTTCATGCAGCTGCTGTTCGAAGTCGGCAATGCTGCTATGCGGGCCATCCCAATGAGTTGAGCTGAGCCAATCTTGTTGTAAGTCTTGCTGCCAATTGAGCGATGGCGTTGTACCGCTACGCAGTGCCAGCAGGTCATTGAATAAACGGTGGTAGACCGGCTTTAAGGTGATCACCGCAGTACGCGCATAGCGGGTGAGGTCGTCGGAACTTTCCTGTAGCTGGTGCGTTAAAGCGTGCGCGCGTTGATAGTCGCGGCGCTGTTGGTCCAGTTTGTCGTAGGCGTCCAACAGGCCAAACACGCCAATAAGCGCAAGCGCCAGCAGCACAGAGGCCAGCGCAGAAAGGCTAATGAGCAAGCGTTGAATCGACACACAAGCACCACAAGTGTGACAGGGCGTTTATTCAGTAAAGCTGTTTTTCGCGCCGTTGCGAGCCGTATGGCCGCATAGCGTGTGTCGCGGTTGTCCTAGGTGGCTGCTCTAGGCGGTTGCGCGAGCGCACTAGGCCTGACCCAAATCAGCCACCGCCGTCATGATTCGGTCATAATGACCGACTAGATTTGTCATATTGCCTCTGCCTGGCAGAGTCTGGAGTTGCCTGTGTCGTTCAGCCCTGTTGCCCGTCAGTTTCCGCAGACCCGTTTACGCCGCATGCGTCGTGATGCGTTTTCGCGCCGTTTGATGCGTGAAAACCAGCTGACGGTCGATGACCTGATCCTGCCGGTGTTTGTGCTCGACGGCAGCAACCAGCGCGAAGCCGTGGCCTCGATGCCGGGCGTGGAGCGCTTGTCGATCGACCTGCTGCTGGCGGCGGCTGAAGAATGGGTGGCGCTGGGCATTCCCGCACTAGCCCTATTCCCGGTTACGCCGCTGGAAAAGAAATCCCTCGACGCCTGTGAGGCGTGGAGCGCCGATGGCATTGCCCAGCGCGCCACCCGTGCGCTGAAAGCGCGCTTCCCGGAGCTGGGGGTGATCACCGACGTGGCGCTCGACCCGTTCACTACCCACGGCCAAGACGGCATCATCGATGACAGCGGTTATGTACTGAATGACATCACCACCGCTGCCTTGGTGAAACAAGCGCTGTCGCACGCCGAAGCCGGTGCCGACGTGGTAGCCCCATCAGACATGATGGATGGCCGCATCGGTGCCATTCGTGAGGCGCTGGAAGCCGCTGGGCATGTGAATACGCGCATCATGGCCTACTCGGCCAAGTACGCCAGCGCTTACTACGGGCCGTTCCGCGATGCGGTGGGCTCGGCCGGTAACCTCGGCAAAGGCAACAAGAACACCTACCAGATGGACCCCGCCAACAGCGACGAGGCCCTGCACGAAGTGGCGATGGATTTGGCCGAAGGCGCCGACATGGTGATGGTCAAGCCCGGCATGCCCTATCTGGACATCGTTCGTCGGGTCAAAGATGACCTCAAGGCGCCGACGTTTGTCTATCAAGTCAGTGGTGAGTACGCCATGCACATGGCCGCCATCCAGAACGGCTGGTTGAGCGAGGCAGTGATTTTAGAGTCGCTGCTGGCGTTCAAGCGCGCCGGGGCCGATGGCATTCTCACGTATTTCGCGGCCGATGCCGCACGGATGTTACAGCGCAGCTAACAGCCTTGGCGTGGCGGGATGCCGCGTCATCGCCTTGGCGACGCAAGGAAGAAACGTATGACACTGCCAGGCGCCCCCGAAACCCTTGTGGAAGCCGCCCTCGAAATGACCAGCGAAGCCCCCGCCGTGGTTGCCCCCACGCCGCCGGATCTGAACGACCCGAGCTTGTATATTCACCGCGAATTGTCGCAGCTGCAGTTCAATATCCGCGTGCTGGAACAAGCCTTCGACGAGCGCTACCCGCTGCTGGAGCGGCTGAAGTTTTTGCTGATTTTCTCCAGCAACCTCGATGAGTTTTTCGAGATTCGCGTCGCCGGCTTAAAGAAACAAATCAACTTCGCCCGCGAACAAGCCGGCCCCGATGGCCTGCTGCCGCCGCAAGTGTTGGCGCAGATCAGCGAGCTGGTGCACGAGCAAGTGGCCCGCCAATACGCGGCGCTGAATGACCTGCTGTTGCCGCAACTGGCTGAGCACGGCGTGCGTTTTATTCGCCGCCACGAGTGGAACACCAAGCAAAAGCAGTGGGTGCGGCGTTTCTTCCGCGAGGAAATCGTGCCTCTGATCGTGCCGATTGGCCTCGACCCCACGCACCCCTTCCCGCTGTTGGTGAACAAGAGCCTGAACTTTATCGTCGAGCTGGAAGGCGTCGACGCCTTTGGCCGCGATTCCGGCTTGGCGATTATTCCTGCGCCGCGTTCGCTACCACGGGTGATCCGCATGCCCGATGAGATTGCCGGGCCGGGCGATAACTTCGTGTTCCTCTCTTCGATGATTCACGCCCACGCCGATGACTTGTTCTCTGGCATGAAGGTGAAGGGCTTTTATCAGTTCCGCCTCACCCGTAACGCCGACTTGTCGGTGGATACCGAAGACGTCGAAGACCTGGCCCGTGCCCTGCGCGGCGAGTTACTGTCGCGCCGCTACGGCGATGCCGTGCGTTTGGAAGTGGCCGATAACTGCCCGAAACACTTAACCGATTACCTGCTGCGCCAGTTTGGTTTGTCTGAGGCCGAGCTGTACGAAGTCAACGGCCCGGTGAACTTAACCCGGCTGTTCGGCATCACCAGCTTGCCCAGCCGCCCGGAGCTGCAGCACCCGCCGCTGGGCCAGTCGCTGCCCAAGGCGCTGGTGGATAACGAAGACCTGTTCCGCGTGGTGGCCAAGCAAGACATCCTCTTGCTGCACCCGTATGAGTCGTTCACCCCGGTGGTGGACTTCTTGCGCCGCGCCGCCAAAGACCCGCACGTGTTGGCTATTCGGCAAACCTTGTACCGCACCGGCGCTAACTCCGAGATGGTCGATGCGCTGGTCGAGGCCGCGCGCGCCGGTAAAGAAGTCACCGTGGTGATCGAGCTACGCGCGCGCTTTGATGAAGAGTCCAACCTGCAACTGGCCAGCCGTCTGCAACAAGCGGGCGCGGTAGTCACCTACGGCGTGGTGGGCTACAAAACCCACGCCAAGATGCTGCTGATTCTGCGCCGCGAAAACGGCGAGCTGGTGCGCTACGCGCATTTGGGCACCGGCAACTACCACGCCGGTAATGCGCGCTTGTACACCGACTACAGCCTGCTGACCTCCGACGAGGCGCTGTGTGAAGACGTCGCCAAGCTGTTTGCCCAGCTGATCGGCATGGGTAAAACCCTGCGGATGAAAAAGCTGCTGCACGCGCCGTTCACTCTGAAGAAGGGCATGCTCGACCTGATCCAACGCGAAACCACCAATGCGCAAGCCGGCAAACCGGCGCACATCATCGCCAAGGTCAACGGTTTAACCGACGAGAAAATCATTCGCGCGCTGTACAAGGCCAGTCAGGCCGGGGTGAAGATCGACCTCATCGTGCGCGGCATGTGCTGCCTGCGTCCGGGTATCCCCGGGGTGTCACACAATATTCAGGTGCGCTCGATCATCGGCCGCTTCTTAGAGCACAGCCGGGTGTATTACTTCTTGAATCACGGCGGCGAAGAACTGGCGTTTATGTCCAGCGCCGATTGGATGGAGCGCAATCTGGATAAGCGCGTCGAGACCTGCTTCCCGGTGGAGGGCAAGCGCCTGACCCAGCGGGTGAAGAAAGAGCTGGATGTGTTCTTAACCGACAACACCCAAGCTTGGCTGCTGCAAAGTGATGGCAGTTATGTGCGGCAAAACCCCAGCGGCAACCAAACACCGCGCAATGCGCAGGCCACCCTGCTGGAGCGCTTAGCGGCGACTAAATAAGCGCCTTGCTGCCCTGCTCACAACGCCCCGATACCGCGTGTATACGGGACGTTGTGCTTCTGGCTTACGGTGTTTCCGCCTTAGCGTGGGCCGTTGCCGCGCCTTGCTGCTTAAGCGCTTGGGCGCGCATTTTGCCGCTCAGCCACACCAATAACGCCTGATAGGCGCTGGGCATTAAACGCTGCATGAGATCGGTGGCCTTGGCGTCGATGCCAATCAGCACCCGACGGCGGTTTTTCTCCACAGCACGAATGATGACCTGCGCGGCTTTTTCCGGCGAGGTCCGCAGCAATTTGCCGAACTCGGCGCTGGCCTCGGCGGCGCTCTTGCCGGCCACGCTGCGCACGCTGTCGTTCATCCGCGCGCTGTTGGCGATATTGGTGCGAATGCCGCCGGGGTGCACGCAGGTGGCGCTAACGTTGGCCGCGCTTAAATCCAACTCTTGGCGCAGCGACTCGGTAAAGCCGCGCACGGCAAACTTGCTGGCGTTGTAGGCGCTCATGGTCGGTTGGGCGAACAGGCCGAAGATGCTGGAAATGTTCACCACATGGCCAGCTCCACTGGCTTTTAAGTGCGGCAAGAAGGCCTTAGTGCCGTACACCACACCCCAAAAGTTGATGCCCATCAGCCACTGGTAATCGTCCAGGCTGTTGCCTTCCACCGTGCCGGACTGTGCAACCCCAGCGTTGTTAAACACCAAGTTGATCTGCCCGTGCTCGGCGGCAGCGGCATCGGCCCAGGCCTTTACCGCCTCGGCATCGCTAACATCCACCACGTGCTGGGTGATGCGCACGCCGTAGCGGTTAGCCAGTTGTACTGTGTCTGCCAGCCCTTGCGCGTTGATATCGGCCAACGCCAGATGGCAGCCGCGCCCAGCTAAGGCACAGGCCAAGGCGCGGCCAATGCCGGAACCGGCGCCGGTAATGGCGGCGACTTTATTGTGCAGGTGCTTCATGCGTTGGCTCCTTCTGCCTCGGGCTGGGGTTGTGCTTGGCGCAGCGGGTGCTGCACGCGGTCAAAGTGATAGGCCGCCGGGTCGAAGTGACGGGTAATCTGGCGGAAGCGCCAAGTAAAGCCCGGCCACACCGTGCAGTTGCGCCCGCTCACCGGGTGCAAGTACCAACTGTTGCAACCGCCGCTGTTCCACACGGTGGGGCCAAGCTGGTTTTGCAGGCGCAGGTTGAAGGCTTGCTGGGCTTCGGCCTTAGGTTCGAGGCTATCCAGCCCGTTGCGCTGGAGCAGCTGCATGGCGCTGAGCACGTAGTGAATTTGCGACTCGATCATGTACACCATCGAGTTATGCCCCAGCCCGGTGTTGGGCCCCATGAGGAAGAATAGGTTGGGGAAGCCCTGCGTCATGGTGCCTTTGTAGGCTTCGGGGCCTTGCGGCCAAGTATCGACCAAGTCGATGCCGTCACGGCCAAACACGCAGCCGCGCGGAATCGGGTCGTTGGGAGTAAAGCCGGTGCCGAAGATGATCGCATCGACCGCTCGCTCCACGCCTTGGCTATCGACAATGCTGTGTGGGCGAATTTCGCCGATGCCGTTATCCAGCACGCTCACGTTGGCTTGCTCCAGCGCCGGGTAGTAATCGTTAGACAGCAGAATGCGTTTGCAGCCGATGGTGTAGCTGGGCGTTAACTTGGCGCGCAGGGCGGGGTCTTTGACTTGTTTGCGCAGGTGTAGGCGCGCGACCCACTCGACCAGCTTCATCGCCTTGGGGGTGACGGCAAAGCCCAACACGCGGCTTTCCAGCAGGCTGTACAACCCGCCGCGCCAGAGTTTTTGCAGCCACGGCCAGCGGGCGAAACGACGTTGCTCGGCGGCGGAAATATCCCGGTCGGGCTTGGGCATGATCCACGGCGGGGTGCGCTGGTACAGATCCAACTGGGCTACCTCACGCTGAATCTGCGGCACGAATTGAATCGCCGAGGCGCCGGTGCCAATCACTGCCACGCGCTTGCCGCGCAGCTCGTAGTCATGGTTCCAGTCTTGCGAGTGAAAGCGCTCGCCTTTAAAGCTGGCCAGCCCCGGCAGCTCGGGGATCGACGGAATCGACAGCGCGCCCATCCCCGACACCACATAGCGGGCGCTGAACTGCCGACCATCGGCGGCGGTGAGCAGCCAGTGCTGCTGTGCTTCTTGCCAATGCAAGGTACGAATCTCGCAGCCCAGCTGGGTTTGTTCGGCCAGCGCGTACTTGTGCCAACAGCGCTCTAAGTAGGCTTTGATCTCCTGCTGCGGGGCGAACATGCGCGTCCACTGCGGGTTAGGCTCAAACGAGAAGGAATACAAGTGCGACTGCACATCGCACGCGCAGCCGGGGTAATGGTTAACGCGCCAAGTACCGCCGACGCCCTGTTCTTTGTCGAACAGAAGAAAATCATCGAGGCCTTGCTGACGCAAACGGATAGCCATGCCGAGGCCGGAGAATCCAGTGCCAATAATGGCCACTTGGCAATGCTGCACTGGGGCTGACGCGGGCGCATTCATGTTGCAGACTCCTGATTGTGGTTATGTGGTCTACAGCTGTGCACTGAAGGTAGACACTTGTATACTTTGCGTCAAGCGATTGTCTGACAACCCCCATCCAAGGTCGGGATATGCCCAGCAGTGATACGTCTTTAGAAAGCCCCGCCAGCGAGTTCGCGCCGGGTAAACGGCAACTGCTGCAAGCCGCGCTGCGTCTGTGTTGCGACAGTCGCAGCCTAAGCAGCTTGGGCCTGCGCGAGCTGGCCCGCGAGGCGGGGTTGAACCCAAACACCTTCTATCGCCACTTCAGCGACATCGACGATCTGGGCCTGACCTTGATTCGCGATATCGGCACTCAGCTACGCGGCCCGTTGCGCGCTTTGCGCCAGCAAGCCGCCGCGCGCGCCAAGGGCGATAACAAGCTCAGCGTGCCGCGTTTGTTCGGCATCAACCTGATCCGCAGTCGTCGCGTGGTGCATGAAACCGTGCAGCTGTTTTTCGATTTTGTCGATCAGCAGCCCGAGGCGTTTATCGTCGGCATTCGTGAGCGTTACGGCGCCTCACCGGCCTTGCGCCAAGCGCTCAGTGAAGTGATGAACGGCTTTGCCGCCGATATGCGTGAGGACATCCGCGACCTCAAGCTGATGCCTACCGGTATCAGCGACAGCCAACTGGCGGTGATTTCCGAGCAGATCACCCATCATCTATTCCAGATGGCGCTCGATTACCTGAGCACCCCGGCCCGCCAGCACGAGCTACGCCAGCAAGCCGAGGAGCATATCCTCATGCTGGCCAGCGGCGCTGCGGTGTTGCAGCGCCTCGGCCAGCTGCGCTTGTAATCAGGCGGCGCTGGGCAGGCTAAAGCCCAAACGGCGCCGCCAGTGGTTTTCTAGGTCGCGGGTGTCTTGCTGGGCGGGGTGGAAGCCCGGCTTGTAGTACTCCAGATACGGCTTGAGCAAGCCACGCACATAACCGTGGCGACCGAACAGGGTGGTCAAGCCATAGCGCCAGCTGCGCCAGTTAGTCAGCTGACCATCACGGCGCAGCAAACCGAGCTGGAACCACGCGATCACGCCAATAAAGGTCAGGCTGGTGACCGCCATCGACAGCACCCGGGTGAAGTAGCCGCCGCCAATCGCCTGATAGGCATCGTAGGCCACCGACTTGTGTTCGTTCTCTTCAATCGCGTGCCACAACCACAGGCGGTACATGCGCGGGTCTTGCATCTGCAGGCTGATGTCTTCGCGCTTGAGCAGCTGCTCGGCCATGGTGGCAGTGAAGTGTTCCAGCGCGCAGGTCACCGCGAGGTTCATCTTCTTGGTGCTAAAGCGGGTGACGAATTCCATCAGGTATTTGATGCGCAGCTCTAAGGTATGCAGGTCGATGTTATGCGCCTGGGCATACTCGTTATAGGTGGCGTGCTCCTTAGAGTGCATGGCCTCCTGACCGATAAACGCGCTGATGTCTTTTTGCAGCTGAGCATCGGTAATTTGCTCGCGCACGGCACGCACGCTATCGACAAAGAACTTCTCGCCATAGGGGAACAGCGACGACAGGTTGTTCATGAAGTGGGTCATGAAGGGGTTGCCGTTCCACCAATATTTGTCGGTGTCGGTAAAGCTGAAATCCATCCGCCGCACGGGGAAGTGGGCGGTCACTTTGGCACTTGCTGAGGTCATCTTGGGCTCCTGGCGTGGTTTATTAGTGTTATCGCCACGCGTGATTGAACAGGGCGCCGCGTTCCTCCGTGAACAGCAGCGTTGGCACTATTGATCAGGGTTGCCACCCTCACCACCAACCAATGGCGGGGTCAGTCGCACGGTGACCGAAGCGTCACAGGGCATGGCCGATTTGCCTAAGCCCGCTTGGCTGCCGACAATAGTCGGCACTTCATTGCTGTGATTGCTTATGCCTAACCCCTCGCACACCGTTGCCGTGATTGGCGCCGGCCCCGCCGGCTTGATGGCCGCCGATATCATCAGCCGCGCCGGCGTGCCGGTGGCGGTTTACGACGCCATGCCCTCGGTGGGGCGCAAGTTCCTCTTGGCGGGCATCGGCGGCATGAACATCACCCACAGCGAAGCGCTGCCGGCGTTTATTGGCCGCTATGCGCCCGCGCAAGACTGGGTGGCCGATTGGCTGGCTGACTTCAGCCCCAGCCAACTGCGCGAGTGGATTCACGCGCAGGGTATCGAGACGTTTGTCGGCAGCTCTGGGCGGGTGTTCCCCACCGACATGAAAGCCGCGCCGCTGCTGCGCAGCTGGCTGTCGCGGCTGCGCCAACAAGGCGTGCAACTGCACCCGCGCAGCCGCTGGCTGGGTTGGCATGCCGACGGCAGCTTGCGCATTGCCCAAGGTGACACCGAGCTGAGCATTCAGCCCAGCGCCTGCGTGCTGGCCTTAGGCGGCGCCAGTTGGGCGCGGTTGGGTTCCGATGGCCAGTGGCAAAGCCTGCTCGCCTCGCGCGGCGTAGCGCTGAGCCCGTTACAGGCAGCTAATAGCGGTTTTACCTGCGTGTGGAGTGAGCACCTGCGCAGCCAATTCGGCGGTGCGCAGTTAAAGCCGCTGGCAGTGCATTACCGCGATGAACACGGCCAGCCGCACAGCCTGCAAGGCGAGTGCGTACTCACCGAACACGGCATCGAAGGCAGCCTGATCTACGCCATTTCGCGCCTGCTGCGCGAAACCATTAACCGCGACGGCCAGGTCACCATTGGCCTCGACCTGCTGCCACAGCGCACCCAGGCCGACATCCAACAGCGCCTGAGCAAACCGCGCGGTAAACAAAGCTTGGGTAAGTTTTTACGCGCTCAGCTAAAGCTGGATGCCGCCAAAGTCGCCCTACTGCACGAGCTGAGCAGCGCCGAGCAACGCCAAGACCCAGCCACCTTAGCGGCTCTGCTAAAACACCTGCCGCTGACCCTCACGGGCCTACGCCCTCTCGACGAAGCGATCAGCACCGCCGGCGGCGTGCAACGCGCGGCGCTGAGCGATGACTTGATGCTGCAGGCGCTACCCGGCACCTTCTGTGCCGGTGAAATGCTCGACTGGGAAGCACCCACCGGCGGCTATCTGCTCACCGCGTGTTTTGCCAGTGGGGTGAGAGCGGGGAATGGGGTTTTGCGCTATTTACAGCGCTAATTGAAGCATGCGGCCATGCCCAGCAAACAGGAGGCACCGCCTCCCGCAGCCTTTACAACTGCTTTAACGCCTCTTCGAGGCTAGCCATGGTGCGGCTGACGTTGTGCAGTTTGTCGAGGCCGAACAGGCCGATGCGGAAGGTAAAGAAGTCTGCGCCTTCGTCGTATTGCCGCGGTTCGCCGCCGGCCACTTACAGGCCGATGGCGGCAAACTTGCTGGTATTTTTGATCGCGGGGTCTTGGGTGTAGCTGACCACCACGCCGAGGGGGCAGCGACACTCTTGTAGCTATTCTCAGCCAGCAAGCGGCGCTTGATCAGCTCAAGTGCGAACCTCTTTGGCAGCAGTTGGAGCAGCGGTATTTGCAGTGAGATTTACGCTCAGCAGCCAATCCAAAACCCCGTGTGAGGCTCTCTAGTTATCACCTACCGAACGTTTAGCTGCTTTCATCTGCTCAAGCTTAATACATCCATTTCTAACGACCATATTGCTCGCATATTGCTCGCAATGCGCTGTGCTGCTGGCTGGATCAACGTCCTCTGGCTTTACTTTGATTAAACTCATCCCCCAGTAGATCAGCAAAAGCGTAAAGCACACCCATAAAGCTTCTTTATGCGCTTTCCAACTCTGCACTAAATCAGCCAACCACCGATCAATTAGCATCGCTGGCAAGCGAACGCTGTAATGCACAAACGCCAACCCTGTGCAAAACACTACCCCGCTCAGAAGCAACGAATACGGCAAAGATAGCCGACTCATACCTGCACTCAGCAGTCCAAGCCCTGCAGCAGAAACTCCGTGACGCAAGAGCAATATACCCGCGCCCTGCCGGTTTAATACTTGTGGCAATAGAGCATTGCTTAGCCTCACATCCATTTCAGTAAGTTTTCGCGCGAAAAACCTCCAGCCACGATACAACAACCTAGATAACAAAAAGCCTATGGAAGCCACCCAAATTGCGTCGATCAGCGCAGACCATCCTGTTTGAGCCGAAAACACGCCTAATCCGCTCAGCTCAACGGCCAGATGAACCAGAAAAAACAACAGCCAAACCATGCCGTCCAGATTGCCCCAGCCCGGGCCAGGCTGCCACTCACGCCAATCACGCAAGCCCTTTTCACTTAATTGCTCAAGCACACCCTGATAGCGGTACTCCAGCAGGTCGCTCAAATGCGAACAGGCTTTCCAGTCGTTATCGTCAAAATGCTCTACCAACACTCGGCACTCGCTAGGAGCCAAAGGCTTGAGCAACAACCAAGCAGCACGCGCCTCGGCTGAGCAGGGCCAAAAATCATTAATATGGCCACGCAATCGGCGCAACAACTCAAACTCATCACAACGCTGGAGTAACTGCTGCCATTGCCAAGCAGGGCATGGCGGCTCTTGGCCTGCGATATGCCAGCCCAAACCATTAGCCAGCTGTTCAAAAAAGGTTGGGGTCCAGCTCTGCTCATCCAGCAACCAGTGCACCAAGTGCTGCTGAAACCAGTTTTGCTGATCAAAAGCACTCAACCATGGGCTCTGCGCCGCCTCCACGAGCAACTTAGCTGCAGTGGATGGGTTTTGCGCCAAAGTGTTCTGAACAGTCTGCAAGCACCCGTGCAGCCAACGCTCCAGCAAGTAATTGCCAGTAGCCTCTGATATTTGCAGTATCTGCCATGGGGTCAGCCAATGGAGTCGGCGCAAAGCCCACTCCGTCATCGCCAAGGCATCTTCGCGGCCACTCAAGCACAACGTTAATAAATGTTGCTCAAACAGTAGGCGGTAACCCTCGGCTTCCGCTTGAGCCAAACAAGCATCTAACGATGCAGGCGTGGCTTCAGCCAGCATCGCCACCACCTCGGGCTCTAGACTACGCTCTTGCTCATGCGGCGTTACAACCT
The DNA here is from genome assembly GCF_900109735.1 of Atopomonas hussainii. Taxonomy (GTDB): domain Bacteria; phylum Pseudomonadota; class Gammaproteobacteria; order Pseudomonadales; family Pseudomonadaceae; genus Atopomonas; species Atopomonas hussainii. The sequence continues at coordinate 302,534 of NZ_FOAS01000001.1, read as the reverse complement.
CCAAGCAAGCCGGTGCCATGCTTTCTTTCGGCTTAATTTCGGCTGTATTGGCGTTAAGCTCCAGCGGAGCAAATCCTGCTTCGCTCTGTTCTTCAGAGCTACTATCTTGTTCGTAGTCCTGACGCCAGCGAATAGCCAGTAACGCCTGCTCATAGGCCTCGCGTAAAGCTTGAAATGCGCTCGGTGACTCCTCCGGACGATGCCGTTTGAGCAATTGGGCATAACGCCTTTTAACACTGCGCTCATCGCTATCAGCGGCAAGCTCGAGCACCTCCCAGCAATTACCGGACATGCTTAAATCCCCACATCCAATTCGCTCAAATGGCGTTCGATGGATTTGCGCAGCTCGCGAATCTGCCGCTCATCTTGGCTATTCAAAACCTGATGGAAGTCCTGTGCCATCTGTCCGAAGCATTGCCGAAGTTCACCCAAATGCTCTTGATACAAGCGCTCAATGCGGGCCAGTAGCAAGCTATTAACCTGCTGATCTCGGGGGTGCACTTTTAAGCTCTCTAGCTCGCTCAAGCGCTGAGCAATCTCTGCTGGACTCAACACGCCAGCGTTATTCTCTATGATCAGATTACGAGTTTCACCGGTCATAGGGATGCTGACCTGCACATCCAAAAGACCACTATTGTCATAGGTAAAGCGCACATCCAAGGTGACTTCACCGGCCTTACGCGGAGGCACAGCAATGCTCAATTCGCCAAGGTAGATATTGTCTTTCACCAAGCGGCTCTCACCCTGATAAATCTTCAACAGCACCTGTTGCTGATTGTCATGCAGGGTTTGCAGCTCCCTCACCTTGCTTACCGGCACCACCGTATTGCGTTCAATAATCGGAAAATAATGCCCAGCTTCGGTTTGTTGGCCGAACTGCACTGACGTTTCCACGCCCAGGCTATACGGGCAAACATCCGTGAGCACCACCTCTTCCAGTGCCGCCGCCCGCGCTTTTAACGCCGCCTGAATTGCTGCACCCTGGGCGACCACCTCATCTGGGTTCAGATTCAGCGAAGGGAAACGCCCAAATAAACTGGCAACCAGCTTACGCACTAACGGCATGCGGGTACTACCGCCAACCAAAATCACCTCATCTAGGTCACTAACTCGTATGCGGGCGTCACGCAGGGCACGATCAATTGGCGCGCGCAGTCTACTCAATAACGGGGAAACCACTTCATGCAGGCTATTTTGATCAATCTCTAGGCACAGCTCGCGCTCGCCTTGTAGCACCCGAAATATTTCTCGCTCTTGCTGACCTAAGGCATGACGCACACGCTGAGCTTCGCGCCGTAAGCGCTGGTTAAAACCATGCTGGTGTAGATCCAGCAGGTGACCCGCACTACTCTGCGCAGCCACAAAATGCGCCACCAACGCATCATCAAAGTCTTCGCCACCAAGGAAGTTATCGCCGGCGCTAGCACGCACCTCCATAACGCCCTCGAATAGTTCAAGAATGGAAACATCAAAGGTGCCACCGCCCAAATCAAACACTAAGAAGGTGGTTTCATTTTTTTGATGTACGCCGTAAGCCAATGCCGCTGCAGTCGGCTCATTGATCAGCTTCTCAACCTTCAGCCCAGCAAGCTCTCCGGCAATGCGAGTGGCCTTGCGTTGGGCATCGCTAAAGTAGGCAGGCACACTAATGACTGCCTCCGTCACTGGCTCGCCAAAAGCTCGCTCAACATCCGCCTTAAGACTTTTCAACACCAGCGCAGAAAGCTCTTCTGGACGAAAGCGCCGAGCCCCTAAACGCACATCGTGGGCGCTACCCATATAACGCTTGAACAACGCTGCGGTGAGCTGCGGATGAGTTTGCAAGCGCTCTCTCGCAACTTGGCCAACCAACACTTGTCCATCGTCATCCAACCCCACCACGCTGGGGGTTAGAAAGTGGCCGAGAGCATTAGGCACCAGCTGCGCTGCATCCTCACGCCATACCGCGACGAGGCTATTAGTAGTGCCAAGATCTATACCCACGATCATGTCGAACATCACTCCCTTGATGAGAAGAATCGCCAGCCGCACAGCCAGCACAAAGCTGACGATTTGAACCCAGCTAAGCGCCCGGGTAAAGGAGTAATCGCGTTACAGCCTAGAGATTATGGGCAATCTAAATAAGGTGCTCGGGGGCAACCACGAAGAACGAATTTATTGGCAACCGACAAAGGTTGAGGCATCTTTTTAGCAAACCAGCAGCGCTAAAAAGGCGCGTTTATATCGCTTCTCCGCGATGGCACTTTAGATAGCCTACTCCGCCGCCAACAAGCGGAACCAAAAACACGTGCCCTGTTCGGCATCGCTGGTGAAACCTATTTCGCCTTTCATGGCCTCTACCAAGGCGCGGCTGATGCTTAAGCCAAGGCCTGTGCCTTCGCGCTGGCGGCGGTCGCTGCCGTCGGCTTGGCGGAACGGTTGGAAGATATGCGCGCGAAATGCCTCTTCAATCGGCGGCCCTTGATTAGTGACGGATAAGCGCACACCTTCGCTATCGCGGTTGAGGCTAAGCAGCACTTGCGAGCCGGTGTCGGCAAACTTCGCGGCGTTGGATAGCAGGTTGCTGAGCACCTGCTGCACGCGCAGCTCGTCGCCCAGCGCGTAGAGGGTTTGCGCTGGCGGCTGGAAAACAAAACGCACCTGATACTTAGCAGCGTAGGGCTCTAGGGTGACCAAGCTTTCACGCACGGCGGCGACCATATCCAACGGTTTTGCATGTACCTCCAAACGGCCGGCGCGGAGTTTTTCTAGATCGAGGATTAGGTTGACCAGCTCCCCGAGGCGTTTGGTGTTGCGGGCGGCAATGTCGAGCAGGTTTCTGCCGGCTTCCGGCAGGTGCTCGGCTTGGGTGTGGCTTAGCAAATCCAGCGCGCCGCGCATGGCGGTTAGCGGGGTGCGCAGTTCATGGCTAACGGTGGCGACAAACTGGCTCTTGAGCTGGTCGAGTTCTTTTTGCGCGGTGATATCGCGCACCACACCCCACCAGCGTTGCTGCCCGGTGCTGTGCGACTCTACCCGTCCGAGCAGTTGCAGCACCCGCACGGCTTGGACTTGCTCGTTGGGCGCGTAGTCCAGCTCTAGCTCCCAGGGGGCGCCACTGACGCTGGCTTTTTGCAGGGCACGCAGCAGTAATTGCCGGCTTGCCGGGCTGAAGTGCGGCATGAGGCTTTCCCACGTGCGCGGCTGCGACTGGCCGAGAATATGCGCCAGCTGGGCCGACCAATACACTTTGCCGCTGGGCCAATGCTGCTCCCAAGCACCGAGGCTGGCGAGGCTGCCAGCTTCTTCCAGCAAGCGCCCTTGGTGGCTGAGTTCGCGCTGCCGTTGGCGGCTTTGCTCTAGCGCGCTGGCCAACAGCAGGGGGGCCAGTACAGTGAGGACGATCGGCACGTAAGTCCACAGGCTTTGCCAGTGCGCGGTGATCGGCGGCGGAATGAAGTGCCCCAGCGCCAGCATGACATTGATGGTTAGCCCCGTAAGCCACACCGCCAGCCCGGTGAGCAGCACTGGCGCAAGCATGGCGCACAACAGCAGCGGCAGCATGACCAAGGCAAACGGGAAGGGCAGTTGGGTCAGCGCCAACAAGGTCACGGCCTGACACAGCACCAGCAAGCTGAGGCTTTCTGGCCAGCCGAAGCGGCGAAGGTTTTGCAGCGGTTCGTGGCGCAAAGCCAGCAACAAAGGCAGCAGGGTGATCATGCCCAGCACATCGCCTTGATACCAACTCAGCCACAGCTCGGCATAAGGCACGGGCACAGTCAGTTTTAGCACCGCAGCGCCGAGCGCGGCGCCAAACATAGGTGTCAGCGCGCCGGCCAAAGCCAGCAGCTGCAACAGGGCTAACGGGCTGTGCGCCAGCTCGGCCAAGATGCCGATGCGCCGCAGTAACCACGCCGTTACGCTGATTTCCAACAGATTGCCCGGCACGAACTGCACCGAATGCAGCAACGTATCGCCACTGAACCAATTAGCCGCCGCATTACCCAGCGCGATAGCCACCAGCAACACCAGCCAGTCGGCGCGTGGCGCGGCCAATAGCATGGCCACGGCAAAGGCATTGGCATACCACACGGCAGCCACGGCGCCCGGCTGCTGCGAGAGAAAAATCCCCAGCATGCCGAACAAGCAGTAACCACAAGCGGCCAACGGCGCCGCCTGCTTAAGAGGTAAGCGCAGCAGGTGATTGGCCGTCATGCCGTTGGCAACCGACGCTGACGCCGCCACAACGCCCATGCCGCCAAGAAGGCCGCCAGCAGTAAGCCAAACAGGCCGACGGTTTGCGGGGTTAGGCCGGGGTGTTCTTGCCGCGCCAGCGCATCACTGGGCATCCAACGGTTGATAATCTCTAAGCGTTGCGGCTGTTCAATCGCCGCTAGCCCCGCCTCTAGCGCTTGGCCAAGGGCCTCGTCATCTTTGCGATAGGCCATGCTCAGCGGGTAATCAAAGCCCACCGCGGCACCGAGTTGCAGGCCCTCTAGCGCCTCTTGTTTAACGATAAAACTGACGCTGGCAATGTCGGCCACCGCGGCGTCGACCTCGCCCGCTAAGAGCTGCTGCAACGCCACGCCGTCTGAGGGAACCGCCTGCCAGTTGATCTGCGGATACGACTGCCGCACAAAGGCTTCCACCGCATAGCCTTTGCCCACGGCAACTTTGGCCCCGCTCAAGGCGGCCAAACTCAGGCGTTGTGCGCTATCACTGCGGTCCACCACAACGGCTGGAATCTGCACATAGGGTTTAGTGAACCCCAAGTATTTGGCCCGCTCGGTGGTTGGGCGCAACGAGCTGACCACATCGACCTGGCCTTGCGCGACATCTGCAAGAATCTCGGCCAAAGGTTTAGCCGGCAGAATATTCAGCGTAAGGCCCGCATGGCGGCTGATTTCTTGCAGAAAATCCAACGACAGGCCGGCTATCTGACCATCGTCCTGCTGGAAGATAAACGGGCCGTAATCGGCCTCGGGGGCAAAGCGTACCTCTTGCGCCTGCACGGCACCGGCACACAGCCAGACACTGGCAAACAACACCGCAGCACCGCGCAATAAGGCCGACATAGAGCACTCCTTAAACAATTAACCCACCAGCCACGAGGGCGACTGGTGGGTTAACTATAGGCGCTATGCCGCCGCAGTGCCGACGGCTTAGCGGCAGCACAGCGGCGCACGTTACCCGCCGATGATGCCGCCATCCTCACGGGTGATAACCACCACGCTAGAGCGTGGCATGCCGCCATGCGGGAAGTGCGACGGGGCTTTTTCCTCGCCGGGGTGCTGAATGCCGACGAACATGGCGGTGTGATCGGGGCTAAAGGTTAGCCCGGTGATCTCGCAGGCGATCGGCCCAGTCAAGAAACGCCGCACTTCGCCGCTGTTGGGGTCGGCGCAGAGCATTTGGTTATTGCCCATGCCAGCGAAGTCGCCTTGGTTGGAGTAATCGCCGTCGGTTTGAATCCACAGCCGCCCGTCAGCGTCGAAGCCGATGCCATCCGGGCTGTTGAACATATTGTCGGCGTCGATATTCGCCGTGCCTGCGTAAGCTGTGCCGGGGTGCACGCTGGGGTTACCGGCCATAAGGAACAAGTCCCAGCTGAACGTCTCACTGGCATGATCGCCGCCAGCCGGCGCCCAGCGCAGGATCTGCCCGTAGTGATTGGCCGCGCGCGGGTTTGGCCCGCCCACGGGCTGGCCTTCAGTGCCACGGTTTTTGTTGTTGGTGAGGGTACAGAAGGCCTGCTGACCACTGGGGTGCACGGCCACCCACTCGGGGCGATCCATGGTGGTGGCGCCCACTACCGTTGCGGCTAAGCGGGCGTGAATCAGCACGCTGGCCTGATCGGCAAAACCGTTTGCCGCGGTCAGGCCGTTGTGCCCGTGCACCAACGGCAGCCAGCGGCCTTCGCCACGAATCTCGCCGTCTTTGGCGCTGAACTGCGCCACGTACAAGGTGCCGTCATCCAGCAAGTCGCGGTTGGCTTGCGGGTTGCTCTTATCGAAGCGCTGCGCCGAGACGAACTTGTAGAGGTGTTCGCCACGTTCGTCATCGCCCAAATAGACCACCACACGGCCATCGCTGTTGATGTGCAAGGCGGCGTTTTCGTGCTTGAAGCGGCCCAGCGCGGTGCGTTTTTTCGGCACCGACTGCGGATCGCGCGGGTCGATCTCTACTACCCAGCCGTGGCGGTTGGCTTCGTTGGGCTCTTTAGCCAAGTCGAACCGCGCATCGAAGGCATGCCAGCCAAACCCGGCATCCACGGCGGCAATGCCATAACGCTTCTGCGCGGCGCTAAGCGCCAGCGCCGGGTCTTGGCTGCCGAAGTAGCCGTTGAAGTTTTCTTCGCAGGTTAAGTAGGTGCCCCACGGAGTTTCTCCGTTGGCACAGTTGTTAAAGGTGCCGAGCACGGCGCGACCGCTGGGGTCGGCTTGGGTTTGCAGCAGAGCATGGCCGGCGGCAGGGCCACTCAGCTGCATCGGCGTATTGGCGGTGATGCGGCGGGTGTAGCGGCTATCCAGCACGCGCTGCCAGCGGCCGTCTTTAAGAGCGATTTCGATGATCGACACACCGTGCGCCGCTTGGTCGGCACGCACATCCGCAAGGCTGGTCACTTTGCCGGCGGGCAGCAGGTATTCCTGATTGGTGTACTCGTTATTGATCGCCAGCAGGGCGCGGTCGGCAGCCAGCGGGAAGAAGCTCATGCCGTCATTGTTGTCGCCAAACTGACGGCTCTGCGCCGCCTCGCTGCGCTCGCTTTCGCTAAACGCCGGGGCATCGGCAAACAGCGGGTCGCCCCACGATACGAGCACCTCCCAACGGTAGCCTTGCGGCAGGCGCAGGGTGTCTTCGCCAGAGGCGCTAATCGCGTTAAAGCCCAGCAACGGGCTGTTAGCCGCAGCGGCCACTGCGTGGCTTAGCGGGTTTAAGGTGAGAAAACTCGCAGCACCGGCCGTCGCGCCCACGCCGAGAAAACGGCGGCGGCTCAAGGCGCGGTCGATCAGCGCGGTCAGCGCCGGGGTTGAGTTACGGGGGTGGTTACGTTGGTCTTGCAGGTCAAAACGGCTCATCGGGCAATCCTTCGGTCTTGGGCCAAGGTCTTGCCGCAGGGTGCTGCGCGGTTATGACGACGACATAACCAAAAGATGTCCAAATGATGACTGGCTAATCACCACCCACAGCGAAATTGGGCAGGCTGTTAACCGGTTGGCTGAAGTCGAAGGGAATCGACTCGACGGCCAGGCCAACGTTGCGCTGCACCACAAAGTGCAGGTGCGGCCCGGTGCTGTTACCGGTGTTACCGGAGCGCGCGAGCAGCTGGCCAACCTTGACCCGTTCGCCTTCCAGCACCTTCACCGAGCCACGCATCAGGTGCAGGTACACGCTCATGGTGCCGTCTTCATGCAGCACGCGGACGAAATTACCCGACGGGTTATTACCCCGGCCGCTCTGCTGGTTTTCGGTTTTTACCACCACCCCAGCGCGGGCGGCGACAATCGGCGTGCCCACCGGCATGGCGATATCCATGGCGTAGCGGCCTTTGCGGGTGAAGTGGCTGTATTTGCCGTTGGCGCCTTGGGTTAAGCGAAACGGCCCGCCACGCCAAGGCAGTGGGTAGGCGTAGTTTTTCGGCAGCAGGCGCGGGTCACCCAAGGCGGTTTTTAACCGCGACTTGTAGCGCATCGGCTTGCTGACATCACGCGGGGCCAAGGTGAGCAGGCGGATTTTGCTGCGCGGCGGCAGCACCCAGGTCAACGGTTGATCCGGCGCGCCGCTGACGTTGCTTAAGCCCGACAGGCTCAGCTCGATTTGTACCGGCGCATGCAGTTGGTTATCGACGATCAGGGTTTCGCCGGCTTCGTGCTTTTTGCTGCTGAGTTTTACTTGGCTTTCGATGCGCTCGACCATGCGATCACGAAACTGAAACACTTCCGCGCCGGGCGCCGCTTGGTCGCTGTAGGTCACCACGCCGTTTTTATCGACGTACTTGTACACCGTCAGCGCCATCACGGGGGCCGACATCACGAGCAAGGCACTGGCGCCAACAGCAAACATCAATAAACGCAGCATGGCCGTGGAACACATTAAGAACAGGGATTAAAAAGACTAGCAGGGCAGGGCGCACACCGCGAGGGCCGTGGCTTTGGGCTGTGAAACAGCGCACCTGATTAACCCTGCCGAGCGTGCCTTAAGCACCGGGGGAGTAATGCTTCTGTACCGAGCCACGAGCGATCAGCCGTGACAGGTAATCGAGCTTCTGCGGGTCTTTATCAACAAAGCGAAACAGCACCAGCAGCCACTCGCTGGCCGGGCTGTTTTCCATCGCCGCGACACTGTGCAGATAGCCATTTAAGCGCGCCACTTCGTTGTCTTCGCCCTGTTGCAGGTCGAGCACGGCGGACTCCAGCACCTGCGGTAACGGCTCCTGCACTTTCACCACCAGCTGTGCTTCTTTAAGGCTCAGGGCTTTGATCACGCATTCGCAGCTGCTGTTGGGCAGGCGCAACGTGCCTTGCCCACGCCCTGCTGGGGCCGGCTTGGCAGGTTTCGCCGCAGGCGTTGCCGGGGCAGCGGCAGGCGGCGCGCTGGCGGCTGGCTTGCTGGGTGCCACGACTTCCGCCTTGCCACCGGTTAAGGCGCTCAGCGAGTCGCCACCAAAACCTGTGCTGGCCGGTTTTGCCGCCTGCTGCGCTAATAACTGCAACTTGCCGGCTTTGGCCAAGGCTTTCTTAACTTTGGTGACCAGTTGATCGTTAGAGAAGGGCTTGCCGATGTAGTCGGAAACGCCCGCCTGAATGGCCTGCACGACGTTTTCTTTATCGCCACGGCTGGTGACCATAACAAACGGCACCTTGGCGGTTTTTTGCTCGCTGCGCACCCAAGTCAACAGCTCTAGACCGCTCATTTCCGGCATTTCCCAATCGCACAGCACCAAGTCAATCGGCACCCGCGCGAGAATTTGCTGCGCCTTACGGCCGTTGATCGCCTCTTCGATCTGCACGCCGGGAAAATGCGAACGCAGCCCCTTTTTCACCAGATCACGAATAAACGCGGCGTCATCGACCACCAGCACCGTTACTTTGCTCATAGGGACTCCCAAAAACTTACCTCAAGCATAGTCGCTAACTGCCAAAGGCACGCGGCCAATGTGACAACCTGCCACAGTAAGCAGCCCCTATCGGCATGCTAGGCTGTGCGCTTTAATCTTTTTCGGAGACGCCATGCGCCGTTTGCTCGCCTTGTTTGCCGCCGCCACCCTGCTCAGCGCCAGCCCTTGGACACTCAGCCATGAATACCAAGCCGGCGCTCTGCATATTGATCACCCGTGGGCGCGCCCGCTGCCACCCGTGGCCCCCAATGGCGGCGCTTATCTGACCATCATGAACCACGGTGGCGAAGCGGACCGCTTATTAGGCGCGCGCACCGAGCGCGCCGCCGTCACGGAAATTCATACCCACGTACACGAAAACGGCTTGATGCAAATGCGCCAAGTCGATGCTGTGGATATCCCCGCGCACGGCACCGCCACCCTGAAACCCGGCGCTGATCACCTGATGCTGATGGGCTTAACCGCACCGCTGGCCGAAGGCGATAGCTTTGCCCTGACGCTGATTTTTGAGAAAGCCGGCGAAGTGCAGGTCGAGATCAAGGTTGAGCAGCCCGCCAGCGCCGCACAACCTGCCGCCGCGCACGACGCACACCAAGGCCACTAAGGCGCACGCGGCTTGTCCTTGTTGGGCGCCTTGGTTAATGTGGGTAGCTTATTTCCCCCTGCCAAGGACGCCCATGCGCAAGCCCCTTCTTCTTCTCGTGTTTAGCCTTTTACTCAGCGCCTGCGAGCAACCCGAAGCGGAAGTTAAAGCGCTGGTGGCCGATAGCGCCGAGCAACGCATCTGGGCCTTTATTCACTTTAATGTGCCTAGCGAAAGCGGCATGGACAGCTACTACTATTACGGGCGCATCGCCCAACCGCTGTATCGGCTGATCAAAAACAACCGCGCGCAGCGTGGCTTTATCACCCTGGAAGAGGTGCGCTACTGGGGTAACGACGACAAAATTCACGCCTACGCCGACCGTGAAAACACCGGTGAAATGGTGTTTCGCATCGAAGACATCAAGCAAATCGAGCTGATCGCCAATCCGCCGCAGGTGGGTTTAGGTTACGAGCAATACCGCGAAGCTAAGCCGCAAACGCCAAGCCCCAGCGAAGCCGCCCCGCCGGCTAGCGAAGCCCCGGCAGCACCCGGGCGTTTCCCCGCTAAGGCCAGCTAAGCGCTGGCCACTTCTGCAGCTTTAGGCTGGGTCTTGGGCAACCAGACGGTGAACGTGGTGCCCTGACCGACCACGCTACTCACCTCGAGGCGGCCATGGTGTTTGTTCACAATGCTGTAGGCCAGCGATAAGCCAAGCCCGGTGCCCTTGCCCACCGGCTTGGTGGTAAAGAACGGCTCAAATAAGCGGCCAAGGTTTTCTGCGGCAATACCGCAACCGTCATCTTGCACCTGCACAAACACTTCATCGTCGACTTGGCCAGTGCGCAGCCAGATATGACCGCCTTCGCCCAAGGCGTGTGAGGCATTGATAATCAGGTTCATAAACACTTGGTTGAGCTGCGCGCCGATGGCTTCCACGGCGGGAATATCGCCGTATTCCTTGATAATGTCGGCGCGGTATTTGATCTCGTTCCAGATCACATTCAGCGTGCTGTCGAGGCCCTGATGCAGGTCGGCCATGTTCCATTCGCTGCTATCGACATGCGAGAAGTCGCGCAGATCGACGACGATGCGCTTGACCCGATCCAGCCCGCCCTGCGATTCGCGAATCAACTCGGCCAAGTCTGAGATTAAGAAATCTAAATCGGCCTTTTTATTCAGCGCCGCCAGTTCGCTTTTTAGCGCCTCGTTGCCGTGTTGCTCGATCAGCGCTTGATAGCTGTTGATCAGCGCAAACACTTCATCGACATAGCCTTTAAGCGAGCCTAGGTTGGAGTTCACAAAGCCCACCGGGTTGTTGATCTCGTGGGCAACGCCGGCAGCCAGCTGGCCGATGGCGGCCATTTTTTCTGATTGCAGTAATTGCGCTTGGGTTTCTTCCAAGCGCTTGATCAGCCGTGCTTGTTCTTCTTTTTCGGCGCTTAGCAGGGCATTGAGCTCGGCCAGCTCCAGTTGCTGCATGGCGATATCGGTGGCATCGGTCAGCGCTAGGCACACCAAGCGAATCACTCCATCGGCCTCACGCAAGGGGAAGAAGGTCGCGTTCTGGAACATCTTCTGCGCTTGTCCGGTAATCGGTCGGCTACCGGCAAAATTGAACGGGTGCGGGCGCTGCTGCCAGCTACTGAACGCCATGTTCTCGAGCATAAACACGCTATCGAGCTTCTTGCGCAGCCACGGCTCGGGCAGATCGGGGAATAACTCGCACAGCGCTTTGCCCAGCGCCTGTTCAGGGCGTAAGCCGGAATTGACCGCCATGAAGTCATTCCAGAAGTGCACCCGCGCTTGGTCATCCAGCAGCACAACACCCATGTTGATCTGCTGCAGGATCGAAATCAGCGTTGGGCTGCTGACTTCACTCATTTAAAACTCACTCAGCAGTTTATCGACCGCTTCAATCACCACAGCCACCGAATCATCGGTGATGCACACCAACAGATCGCAGGTGAAGCTGTGCGAGGCCACTTCAAAGCGCACCTCCAATACCAGCGACTGGTAACCCTGGGCAATTTGCTCCGCGAGCACTTCGCGCAGCGCCTTAGCGCGGGCCATTAACGACGGCGCGCCAAAGCTCACCATGGCTTGAATTTGCGCCGCCAAGCCATTGATACACGCGCCGGTGAGGATGTTGGTGACATCCATCAACAGCTCGTCGCCACTGGCGACATCATTGTTTTCATAGCCCATTAGCTCGGCCAGTTCACCGGCACCGCTGACAGCAAAACACACCAACACTTCGCCACGTAACTTGCCGAGAAACGATTGCCGAGTCACCAATTGAGGTTCATCGCCAATGCCCAAGTCAGTAAGGACTTTATCCAGCGTCTGCGTGACGGCATGCACGCGCGGCACCGACAGGGTTACAAACGTGCCGGTCAACCGCGCTAAGCGATCGGCACTCTGGCCCATGGCGACGTTCATTAGCTCCTGCAGCGCATCGCGCTGGTCTTCGCTCAATACCGTGAGTTGGCTGGTCATCAGATTAGGCCCACATCAAATAGCGCCTTCTCCATGGCCTCAGGGGTGATGGGTTTCTTCACAAAGGCGGCCGCGCCTAAGCTGCGCACGCGCTCTTGTGCCAGCGGCTGAATGTCCGCGCTGATCACAATCACAATGGCGTTGGCATCCTCTTTTTTTAGCGCCTCAAGGGTATTGAAGCCGTCCATTACCGGCATGGTGAGGTCGAGGAAGATCACCTCGGCCAAGCCATCATGAAAGGCATCTAAGGCTTCCGCGCCGTTAGCTGCTTGGGTGATCTGGGTGGCAAAGCCTTCTGGTAAGGCTTTAAGCACCAGTTTGCGCGACATGCTGGAATCATCAACGATCAGTACTTTCACGGGCGCCCTCCGTCGTCACCGTGCCGTTAGTGTCTGATCTAAGTAAGGTAGGTTTTTGCAGATTTCGCCAGTCGCACTACGCAACTGGCGAAAAACCTTATTGCAGTTGGGCAATCCGCGCGGTCAATGCACGCGCATGGCGATCGACCACCAAGGGCGCATAGGCACGCCCAGAGCGGGTGCCGACCATCACACCACCGTCGTTGGTGTTCATGTCACTGAGCGCCACTTTAAGAAACTTCCAGCGCCCTTGGGCTTTGCTGTCTTGCAGCTCGGGGTTCTTGGTTTTGTCGGTGAGCGATGCTTCGATGCTGCTGATCAGCACTTGCTCGTTCTGCCCCATGTACATATCCGGGCGCTCGCGCAGTATCTCGAACAAGCCAAAATAAGCCCGGTATAGATACTGCACGGTGAGGTATTCGATACGCGACGAAAGGCCGGTCACCGCCTCACCACCGCTGGCATCGACACTGGCCAGCAGTACATCACGCAGTGAAGCGGCCAAGTCTTCGGGGTAGCTCCACGGCATGTCATCTTCGTTGGGGCCAAAGGTCAGCCCTAAGCGCAGCTGACGATCCAGTTCGGCGTGCTTTTGCGCTAACGCTGGGGTGCTGGCCGGCAAAGCGGCCATTTGGTTGGCCAACTGCTGCAGGTCTTCGCGCAGACGCTGGGAATATTTTTCTTGCAGGCCTTCACCGCGGTAGAGCAGCAGGCTGTTGACCGCTTGGCAGGCTTCGGCTTGAAACAGGTCATAGGGTGAATCCGCACTGTGCGCAGGCACAGCTAACAGCGTCAGGCACAAGAGCGCACAACGACGCAGTACGACACGGAGCATGGCAGGGTTCCCTTTGTTGTTGTTCTCGGGATGTTGTGCCGGGCACAACTTTAACCATGCCACTGTAACCACTGGGCGGTCACAGCTCACTCATTACTAAGAGTGATTTTTATGCCGAGCGGGCCACATAGCAGGCAGCCGAAAGTGCTGGCTGCGATTTGCCGGCAGAGAGTGTTTCTTGAGGTGACACGCAGAAAAAGACCCCGGTTCTAAGCCGACACACAAGGTGAACCGGGGTGGATTGGTGCGACAGCGCCAGTGGCTGCCGACTTAAGCTGGAAGACGCTGACGAAAGCCGCGTCACGAACCGCTTATCGACCGCGCTGGACTTCTTCTTCCATGCGGGTCAAACCGATGTGACGCACGTCGGTACCCTGCACCAGATAGATCACCAGCTCGGCGATGTTGCGGGCATGGTCGCCGATTCGCTCCAGCGAACGCAACACCCAGATGACGCTGAGCACGCGCGAGATCGAGCGCGGGTCTTCCATCATGTAAGTCATCAGCTCGCGCAGCGCGCTTTTGTATTCTTGGTCGACGGCTTTGTCTTGCTGCGCCACGGTAAGGGCCAGCTGGGCATCGAAGCGGGCGAAGGCGTCCAGCGCCTCTTGCACCATCTTGCGTACTTTGTCGCCGATGTGGCGAATCTCAACGTAACCCTTGGAGTTATCACTGGCACCTTCGCTGAGCTCAATCGCGCGCTTGGCGATTTTCGACGCTTCGTCGCCGATGCGCTCCAGATCAATCACCGACTTGCTGATGCTGATGATCAAGCGCAGGTCAGAGGCCGCCGGCTGACGACGAGCGAGAATGCGCACGCACTCTTCGTCGATATTGCGCTCCATCTGGTTGATCTGATCGTCGATCTCGCGCACTTGGGTGGCTAGGCCGGTATCGGCATCAATCAGCGCGCTGATGGCGTCGGTGACTTGTTTTTCCACCAAGCCGCCCATGGCCAACAGGTGGCTGCGGACTTCTTCCAGCTCTTCGTTGTATTGCTGGGAGATGTGATGAGAAAGCCCTTCTTTATCGATCATGTTTCGCTCCGCGAACGCCGGTCAGATGCGCCACCGGCCAAAAATAGTTACCCGTATCAGCATAGCGGCTTGGGCGCAAAAGGCCGGCAAGCCGCCGTTCAGGCGCGGCCTTAGCCGTAACGACCGGTGATGTAGTCTTCGGTCTGCTTGATGCTCGGGTTGGTGAACAGGGTGTCGGTGTCGCCAAACTCGACCATTTTGCCCATGTACATAAAGGCGGTGTAATCCGACACACGCGCCGCCTGCTGCATGTTGTGGGTCACGATGGCGATGGTGAACTTGTTCTTCAGCTCGTAGATCAGTTCTTCCACCTTAAGGGTCGAGATCGGGTCGAGCGCCGAGCACGGTTCGTCGAGCAGCAGCACTTCTGGCTCTACGGCGATAGTGCGGGCAATCACCAGACGCTGCTGCTGACCACCGGACAAGCCCAGTGCCGATTCGTGCAGGCGGTCTTTCACTTCGTCCCACAGCGCCGCGCCTTTGAGAGCCCACTCGACGGTTTCGTCGAGCACACGCTTTTTGTTGATGCCCTGAATGCGCAGGCCGTACACCACGTTCTCGTAGATGCTCTTGGGGAACGGGTTGGGCTTTTGGAACACCATGCCCACGCGGCGACGCAGCTCGGCGACATCCACGCCTTTTTCGTAGATGTTCTCGTTATCCAAGAGGATTTGCCCGTCGATACGGCAGCCATCCACCAGATCATTCATGCGGTTGAAGCAGCGCAGCAGGGTGGATTTACCGCAACCCGACGGGCCGATAAACGCCGTTACGCGCTTGCGCGGAATGCTCAGACGAATATCGTGCAGGGCTTGTTTGTTGCCGTAGTACAGGTTCAGACCCGGCACATCCAAAGCTACGGTTTCATCTTCCAAACGCAGCACTTGTTTGCCACGACCCAGTGCTGCCATGTCGATGCCGCGGGATGGGTTTTGCTGTTGCATGATCTACTCCAGTGAGAGCGTTGGCCTGCCGCTTAAGCAGCAGGCACAGGCGTTCAATTAGTGTTCCAGCGCCTTGTACTTTTCGCGCAGGTGATTACGGATAGCGATGGCCGAGAAGTTAAGCAGGGCAATCACGATCACCAGCAGCAAGGCGGTGGCGTACACCAGCGGGCGCGCTGCTTCGACGTTGGGGCTCTGGAAGCCGACGTCATAAATATGGAAGCCCAAGTGCATGATCTTCTGATCCAAATGCAGGTAAGGGTAGTTGCCATCCAGCGGCAGGCTGGGGGCCAGCTTAACCACACCGACCAGCATCAGCGGTGCCACTTCACCGGCGGCACGCGCCACGGCGAGAATCAAACCCGTCATCATCGCCGGGCTAGCCATTGGCAGCACGACTTTCCACAGGGTTTCGGCTTTGGTGGCGCCTAAGGCCAGCGAGCCTTCGCGCACCATACGCGGAATCCGCGCCAGGCCTTCTTCAGTGGCCACGATCACCACCGGCACGGTGAGAATCGCCAAGGTCAGCGAGGCCCACAGCAAGCCGCCAGTACCCAGCGTCGGCGCCGGCAAGGCTTCGGGGAAGAACAGCTGATCGAGCGAACCGCCCAGCACATAGACAAAGAAGCCCAAGCCAAACACGCCGTAGACAATCGACGGCACACCGGCCAAGTTGTTCACCGCAATGCGGATCACCCGGGTCATGGCACCTTGGCTGGCGTATTCACGCAGGTACACCGCGGCGATCACGCCGAACGGGGTGACGAACACGGTCATCAGCATGACCATCATCACGGTGCCGAAAATCGCCGGGAAGATACCGCCTTCGGTGTTCGCTTCACGCGGGTCATCGGCGAGGAATTCCCACAACTTGCTGCCGTAATGGCTGATCTTCTCACCCAAGCCCATGCCGTTAGGGCGATAGGCGCGGACGATTTTGCCCAAGTTGATTTCAACTTCGCGGCCATCGCTGATCACGAACACGGCGCTGTCACGATTGAACTGGCCATGCAGGGCGGTGAGCTCGGCCTCCAGCACCTTGTACTGGGCATCCAGCTCGGCGCGTGCGGCATCCAGATCGGCTTGGGCGGCCGGAGTCAGTTGCTCTTTAAGCTCCAGACTACGCTGCTGCAAACGCAGTTTTTCCAGGCCGTGGTTGATCTTGCCGATGTCTTTCTTTTCTAGGCGCATCACGTCGTGGTGCAGGTCTTCGACGCGCTCCAGGCGTTCTTCCAGCGCGGCCCACGCGGCATCACCTTCGGCGACCTGTTGACCGTTTTCTTTCACGCTCAGCAGACGGCCGTAGAAGTTGCCCCACTCACGGCGCTCAACCGCCACCAGCTCAGCCGGGTAGCGCTTGTTTTCCAGCCAATCGTCGACGATCCAGCTGAAGTCGGCGCCAAACTGCTCGCGGTTGCCGACCTTCATCAGCTCACGGGTCATAAACTCCGGCGCATCGTCAGCCACCGGGTAGCCGGCGCCGCGCAGACGAGCGCTGGGCACTTCTTCTTGCTGCACCACCTCGCCGATCAGCACCTTGGCGCTTTGCCCGGGGATGACGTAGTCGGCTTCGAGGATGTCCGCCGGCCAGAAGTGACCCAAACCGCGCACAGCGATCAGGGTCAGCAGGCCGATGGTCATGATGATAGCGATGGCCACGGCGCCGCCGTTGAGCCACACCATCGGCGCGCCGCTTTTAAACCAGCCGCCGAGTGTTTGTTGTTTACGCTTCAGAGACATGTTTTGGCTCCCTTACAGCGAGGCGTATTTGTTGCGCAGGCGCTGACGAATCAGCTCTGCCAGCGTGTTCATCGCGAAGGTAAACAGCAGCAGCACCATGGCGGCCATAAACAGCACGCGGTAGTGAGTACTGCCGACTTCCGACTCGGGCATCTCGACGGCGATGTTGGCCGACAAGGTGCGCAGACCTTCGAAGATGTTGAATTCCATGATCGGTGTGTTGCCGGTGGCCATCAGCACGATCATGGTTTCGCCCACGGCGCGGCCCATACCGATCATCAGCGCGGAGAAAATGCCCGGGCTGGCGGTGAGAATCACAACGCGAGTGAGGGTCTGCCACGGCGTAGCACCCAAGGCCAGCGAGCCGTAGGTGAGGCTCTTCGGCACGCTGAAGATGGCGTCTTCGGCAATCGAATAAATGTTCGGAATCACCGCAAATCCCATCGCCAAGCCAACCACTAAGGCGTTGCGCTGGTCGAAGGTGATGCCCAAATCGTTGGTCAGCCACAGGCGCATATCACCGGCGAAGAAGGCGTTCTCCATCACCCCGCTCATGCTCAGGCTAAACCAGCCGATGAACAGCACCACGGGTATCAGCAGCGCGGCTTCCCAGCCATCCGGCACGCGCAGGCGGATGGACTCCGGCAGGCGGCTCCAGCCGAAGGCGGCGAGCAGCATGCCCATTGGCATGAGTATCAATAGGCTGAAGATGCCGGGTAGGTTGTTCTCCACAAACGGGGCGAGGAACAAACCGGCGAAGAAGCCCAAGATCACCGTCGGCAGCGCTTCCATCAGCTCGATCACCGGCTTGACCTTGCCGCGCATCTGCGGAGCCATGAAGTAAGCGGTGTAGATGGCCGCACAGATGGCCAGCGGGGCGGCCAGCAGCATGGCGTAGAAGGCTGCTTTCAAGGTGCCGAAGGTCAGCGGCGAGAGGCTCATCTTCGGTTCGAAATCGTTGTTGGCGGCAGTGGATTGCCAGATGTACTTAGGCTCGTCGTAGCTTTCGTACCAGACCTTCTCCCACAGCGCGCTCCACGATACTTCCGGGTGCGGGTTATCCAGCGCCCACGGCTTGAACTGGCCGGCTTCTTCAATCAACACGCGGTTCGCGCGCGGCGACAGGGTAAACAGGGCTTTACCCTCAGCCGCCGGCTCCACCAGCAAGGTGCGGTGCGCGGTACTGTGGAAGACGCCCAGCTCGCCTTGACCGTTTAAGGCGACGAAGCCTTTGCGGCGGTCTTCAGCAACAATCTGCTGGACGGGGCTATCGCCCAGCTGGAAGGTGCGGATTTCCTTAAGCCCGGCCACGCCGTCTTCATCACGGGCCATAAACCACTGGCTGATACCGCCTTTACTGTCGCCGACCAGCAGCGAAATACCGCCAAGCAAGGGCGTCGCAGCGGTTACTTCGGTGTCGCCATCGGCTTCTAGCTTGTAACGACCATTGAGCTGATTGCTGCGCAGATCGAATACGTCAGCTTTGGCACGGCCGTTAAGCACGTACAGCCACATGTGGCGTGGGTCGATGAACACGTCTTTGATCGGGTCGGCAATCTGCGGCAGGGCAATGCGCTCTTGCTCCACCGTGGTTTCGCCGGTGAGGAAGTTCTCTTCTTCACTGATCGACAGCAGCATCAGCTCGGCGCCCACCGTAGCGGCCAGCAGCTTGGCATCGCCTTTATCGCTAAAGGCGACATGCTCCAGCGCACGGCCTTGCTCATCCATGCTGATTGGCGCTTCACCCAGCGGGTATTGCAGCTCGGCACTGATGGTCTTCACGTTGTTGGGGTAGGTGACCTTATAAAAGTGCTTAAACACTAAGGCCTGACCGTTGGACAAACCCAACACCACGCGGTCGGTACCGGGCTGGTCTTCGGCGTACGAGGTAATGCTCGCGCCTGCCGGCAACGGCAGCTGGAAGCGCTTACGCTCGCTGCCATCTTTAACGTTAAAGAACACCACTTGGCCGTCGCGCCCTAAGCGCATGCCGACCTTGTTTTGCTCTTCAATCGACAGCAACAAGGGTTCGCCCGCTTCGCTCAGCCAAGCAGGGCTTTGCGCTTTTTTCTCGGCAAGTTCGGCGCCGGAGAACACCGGCAGCACCACCCACGCAAGGTAGAAGAAGATCAGCGTCACGGCACCCAGCACGGCCAAGCCGCCAAAGGTGACATACCAACGCGCGAGGCGGTCTTTCAGCGCGCGCAGTTTGCGCTTGCGCTTGAGGGCTGGCGTATTGAAGTCGATACGCTGGGTAGAGCTTTTTGCAGACATGGAGGGCTCGGCCAGATTAGTTATGCGGGCATACCCTAACGGGCTTGTGTGACAAAAAGATTACAGCCATTTGACGCGACAAAGCCCGCCGACGGGATCACCGTCAGCGGGCTTGGCCTCCTTGCCTGCTAAGTCTTGCTTAGCCTGTCTTGGCCTTTATTACAGGCCCAGATCCTTCAGAGTCTTTTCAACAACCTTGGCCGGAACCGGGATGTAACCGTCCTTAACCACGATTTCTTGACCAGACTTGGACAGCACCATCTTAACGAATTCGGCTTCCAGCGGGCTCAGCGGCTTGTTCGGTGCCTTGTTCACGTACACGAACAAGAAGCGCGACAGCGGGAAGTTGCCAGACAGAGCGTTGGCTTCGTTAGCGTCAAACGCTTCGGCGCCTTCTTTCTTAGCCAGCGGAACAGTCTTTACCGAAGCGGTCTTGTAGCCGATGCCCGAGTAACCAATGCCGTTCAGCGACTGGCTAACCGACTGCACCACAGAGGCAGAACCGGGCTGCTCGTTAACGTTCGGCTTGAAGTCACCCTTACACAGGGCTTCTTCTTTGAAGTAACCGTAGGTGCCGGATACCGAGTTACGACCAAACAGCTGAATCGGCTTGTTGGCCATATCGCCAGTCAGGCCGACGTCACCCCAGGTTTTGATCTCTTTAGCAGCGCCGCACAGGCGAGTGCTGGAGAAGATCGCATCCACTTGCGCCATGGTCAGGCTCTGGATCGGGTTGTCTTTGTGCACGAACACGGCCAGGGCATCCACAGCCACCGGAATGGCGGTCGGCTTGTAGCCATGCTTTTCTTCGAAGGCCTGCAGCTCAACGTCTTTCATCTTGCGGCTCATCGGGCCGAAGTTGGCAGTGCCTTCAGTCAGCGCCGGCGGCGCAGTGGAGGAACCGGCCGCTTGGATCTGAATGTTCACATTGGGGTAATGCTTTTTGTAATCCTCGGCCCACAGAGTCATCAGGTTAGCCAAGGTGTCCGAGCCGATGCTCGACAGGTTGCCGGATACACCAGCAGCCTTTTGATAAGTTGGCAGAGCCGGATCAACACCTGCGATAGCGCTGGTCGCGGTACCGGCGGCAACAACGGTCAGGGCCGCCATCAAACGCTTCAATTTCATGCCTTTGCTCCTTGTCAGCAAGGGTGGTGGGTTTGTTGGGAGAGCAGTCTCCGCTGAATGCATGACGAGTCTATGAAGCGTATGTGACAGTTCGATGAACGCTAGAAACTTTTGCGCTAAGCAGCTGCCCAACCAGCACACGCCGTGTGTGCCAATACTTGCCTAACACTGCGCAAACCTTGCACGAATAGCCAAAAGCATGGTCGAAGCCCGACTCTGCGGTCGGTATACTGCCAACAGAAGAACGACACTGATAACAATAAGATCCGTGACCATGCTGGAAGAACTCGATAACGACCAGGATCAAGACCTGGACGAACCTACCCCCCAAGGTGTGCTCGCCATGCAGCTCACCGCACTGCCGCGTGACACCAACGCCTTTAACGATATTTATGGCGGTTGGCTGGTCAGCCAGATGGATCTCGCCGCCAGCAGCAGTGCCAGCCGCATTGCCGGTGGACGCATTGCCACCGTGGCCATCGACCGCATGGCCTTTATGGTGCCGGTGAATGTCGGCGCGCAGTTGGCGTTTTACACCCAAGTCGAAGAGGTCGGCCGTAGCTCCATCAAGGTGCTGGTCGAAGTCTGGAGCGACGACCCGCAAGCCATCGAGCGCCGTAAAGTCACCGAGGCGCTGTTTGTGTTTGTCGCCATCGACGCTCACGGCCGCACCCGCGCGGTGCCGCAGAAGTAAGCAGCGGCTTATAGGCCACTGAGCAGCGCGCGGTAATCCTCCACGGCGGCAAATTCTTCGGTGTCTTTCGGGCCTTTTTGGCTATCCGGTTGGCGCACCGCCAATAGCTGCGCCACGCCAAAGCGCTGCGCGCTACGCAGCACCGGCAGGCTGTCATCAATAAACAAGCTGCGCGCGGGGTCTATGCCCGTATCACTCACCAGTGCCTGCCAAAACGCCTGCTGCTCTTTGGGAAAGCCATAGTCGTGCGCGCTGATTAAGCGCTCGAAGTAGGGCGCCAACTCGACCCGCTCCAGCTTGAGCGACAGCGAATCGCGGTGCGCATTGGTGATCAACAACACGCGCTTACCGCTGTGCTGTAAGGCCTGCAAAAACGCCGCGGCATCGTCACGCAGGCTGATCAAATGCATGATCTCGCGTTTTAAGCCCACAATCGGCAAGTCCAGCTCACGCGCCCAGTAATCCAAGCAATACCAACTTAACTGACCTTGCTGCGCCGCAAACAAGGGGTACAACTCAGCCTTGGCGTGCTGCAGGGTAAAGCCGTGCTTGTCGGCGTAGCGGGCGGGCAGGTGCTCTAGCCAGAAGTGGTTATCAAAGTGCAGATCGAGCAAGGTGCCGTCCATATCGAGCAGCACGCAATCGAGCGCATTCCAAGGTAACTGCATGTTGAAGATTCCAAGGCCACAAGCCGCGATTCAGATCAGCGTATGATAACCGTTCACTTAGGGAGAGCCGCATGCGCGAAAAACCAACCGTCCTGAGCCGCGAGATTGTCGCTCGCAGCCGCTTGTTTGCCGTCGAGCAACTGCAGCTGAAATTCACCAACGGTGTGGAGCGCACCTACGAACGCTTGGCCGGCAAAGCCAACGGCTACGGCGCGGTGATGGTAGTTGCCCTGCGTGACGCCGATACCGCGCTGTTGGTGGAAGAATACTGCGCCGGCACCGATGCCTACGAACTATCGCTGCCCAAAGGCCTGATCGAGCCGGGTGAAGACGTGCTCGACGCCGCCAATCGTGAATTAAAAGAAGAAGCCGGCTATGGCGCGCGGCATTTGGAGCACTTAACCGAGCTGTCTTTGTCGCCAGGGTATATGAGCCAACGCATTCAAGTGGTGCTCGCTTGGGACCTGTACGAAGAAAAACTGCCCGGCGATGAACCCGAACCCATGGGCCTCGATAGCGTGCGTCTAAGCCAGCTCAGCCAGCTGGTCAACCACCCGCAATTCAGCGAAGGCCGTGCCCTCGCCGCGCTGTATTTAGCCCGCGATGTGATTGCTCAACGAGGTGGCCTGCATGCACGCTGAACTGCCGTTAAACGCCCTCAAACAACTGGTGCGCGAGGCCGGCGCGGCCACCCTGCCGTTCTGGCAGCAAGCCATTGATGTCGAGCGCAAAGCCGATGACTCGCCCGTGACCGCCGCCGACTTAGCCGCCAACCGCGTGCTGATCGACGGGCTAGCGCAGCTCACCCCGGATATCCCGGTGGTGTCTGAAGAGTCGTGCAGCATTCCCCTCGCCACACGGCAAGGCTGGTCACGCTGGTGGCTGGTCGACCCACTGGATGGCACCAAAGAATTTATCAGCGGCAGCAGCGAGTTCACCGTCAACATCGCGCTGATCGAAGCGGGGCGCGTGGTGTTTGGTGTGGTTGGCGTGCCAGCGCAAAACCTGCTGTATATCGGCGGCGCCGGGCAGGGCGCGTGGCAAGAAGATGCCGACGGCGTCCTGCATGCCCTGCAAGTGCGTAGCCAACACACTCCGTTGCAGGTGGTGGCCAGCAAGCGCCACAGCAGCGCCGAACAAGAGGCGCTGTTGGCCTCGCTAGAGCACAGCGTTGGCGCCTTCGAGCGCATCAGCGTCGGCAGCTCATTAAAGTTCTGCCAACTGGCCGCCGGCCAAGCCGATCTCTACCCGCGCTTGGCGCCCACCTCGCAGTGGGATACCGCCGCCGCGCAAGCCGTGCTGGAAGGCGCCGGTGGCTGCGTGTTGCGTTTAGATGGCAACGTGCTGGAGTACCCCGCCGCCGACAGCTACCTCAACCCGCACTTTATTGCCTTACCGGCCCAAGCCCCGTGGCGGGCAACGCTGCTTAAGGCTGCGGCGAGGTTGGCTTAAAACCGTTTAGCGGTGCAACACATACTGTCCGCTAAAGCTGACCACTTCTTGGTTGTCACACAGCACACGGCTCTGCAGGTTTAGCCGCGCGCGGCCGTGGCGTTGGTAGACCTTGAGAAACTTCTCCCACGCCGCGTCACCCGGGTCGCTGCATTCGCTGACCACATCGCCTAACGCCGGCACGGGGTAATCCACGGCGCCTTGCTGAATCACGATATGGCCGTCGTTAATGCCGGCTTCGTGCAAGCGCATATGCAACCAGCCCCAGCCGGCCAGCACCGCCGCGCAGTACAAACTGCCGCCAAACATGCTGCTTTTGTGATTGATGTTGGCCGCCAAGGGAATACCGAGGCGTAACTGACGATCTTCCCAGCTCAACACCCTGAGCCCCATGGCGCGGGTTAGCGGAATATCGTGATGAAGAATGGCTTCCAGATAGCGGGGAGTGGCCTGCGCCATACCAGGTTCCTTGTGAGTTCTTTTCGCAACAAGGAGTCAGACGCTAAAAGGTGACCAATAGGTCACCATCACACGTAGCAATAGCGCAAAAGGCTAAGTTGCTATGTCAGGGTCGTGTCAGTCAGCGCGGCGCCGGCCACTAGCGTAAATAGTCGAGCTGGCCTTGCAGGTGCAGCTCAGCGCCATCGGCGCTGTACAAGGCAAAGGCGGTTTTATGCTCGTTACGCTTGGCCTCACGCAGGCTCAGTTCAGCAGGGAGAAACACCGGGCGCTTAAACTCAACCGCCACCTGCACAGCGCGGCGCTCTTCGACCGGCAACAGCTTGGCTAAGGTACGTGCTTTAAGCCACATGCCGTGGGCGATATGACGCTCAAAGCCAAATAGCTTGGCGCTCAGCGGGTGCAAGTGAATCGGGTTCAAGTCACCAGAAATACGCCCATAGGCACGGCCTAAACTGCCGGGCAAATCCCAACGGGTGGTTTCTTGCAATCCTTCCAGAGCATCGTCGACAACCGGCTGTTTAACCGCCTGCGGGCCACTGGCAGGCTTGCCACGGAACAGGTTGACGCTTTCGCTGCGCCAACAGCATTCACGCCCAGACCAAATCTCACTGTGAATGCTAAAGGTTTGCCCTTTGGCATGCGGGCGCAGCTCGCCCAAATAACAGCGCACGCGTAGGTTCTCGCGCGGCCACAACGGACGCAGTTGCTCGATACGGTTGCTGACGTGGACTAAACCCAGTAACGGAAACGGGAAAGCCTTGTCGGTCATCAATGCCAAGTGCAGCGGAAATGCCAACATATGCGGATAACTGACCGGCAACGGGCCTTGCCCGGTGAAGCCACAGATATGCCGGTAGTGCTGTACATGGCGAACATCAACGCGCTGGTCATCCAGCTCGATAGCCAATTCGGGTAACGGTGCCTGCCCGTCTGCCTTATGCAGCAAGGCACGCGCATACAAGCCCGTCATTGCTGGACTACGTTGTAAGCGCAGCAGAGTATCGCCAGCCATCTGTTTCCTCCGTCTTGGCTACTACGTCAAAACCTGATTAAGCCCAGGTACAGCCGCAAGACTGCCAATATGCCCAGCCGCGCAACAATGGCGGTACTGCCCAAAAGGTGGGCTGCCCGGCCAACGGCGCGGCTTTGCACATGGCTCAGCGCCCAGTAGGATGGGCACTTTGTTACGAGAAGAGTTTAAGCCGTGCTGACGGATTCTGGTGTGTTACTTCGTCTGATTTTGCAGGCCATGACCCGTGCTGGCATTGATGTGCCCACCCTGATTCAACGTTGTGGCCTGCGTCTAGCCGATCTGGAAGACAAGCGCTTACGCACCCCGCACGCCGCGCAACAGCAGTTCTGGCAAGTGCTGCAAGAACTCACCGATGACCCGGATATCGGCCTCACCTTGGCGCGGCATTTACCGGCCTACCACGGCCAAGTGCTGGAATATTTATTCTTGAGCAGCCCCACCTTTGGTGAAGGTTTGCGCCGCGCCATGAACTACGAACGCCTGCTTAGTGATGCCTTACAAGGCCAACTTCGCCGCGACGGCGAGGTCGCCATTCTTAGCCTCAATCTACCGGCCGACAGCCAACGACCGTTCATCGAATTACTCGCCTTTGGCGTGATTGAGTTTTTCCGCAAGCTCACTGCCGATAGCTTTGCGCCACTGGCCCTGCATTTCTCGTTTAAACACGGTGCCAACGCCGAGCAATACCAAGCGCTCTATGGCTGCCCGGTATTGCTCGGCCGCGAAGAAAATAGCCTGCATTTTCCTGCGCACTGGCTAGACACCCCCAGCCCGCACGCCGAACCTGAACTGCTCGCCTTACACGAGCAAGTGGCCAGCGAACGGGTCGCCGAGCTGGAACGCCAAGACCTGATCTACGCGGTGCGCAAAGTGATTGCCGAGCACTTAGAAAGCGGCGAGCTGAGCCTTGAGCAAGTCGCCGAACAACTGGGGTTACGTTCGCGTTTATTGCGCTCGCGTTTAGCCAGTGCCAACAGCAGCTTCAATCAGATTTTGGGCGACTATCGTTGCCGCTTGGCGAAACGCTTATTGGCCGGTACGGATGAGTCCATCGACCAGATTGTCTACCTCACCGGGTTTTCCGAGCCGAGCACCTTTTACCGTGCGTTTCGCCGTTGGACGGGGCAAACCCCTGTCGAATACCGCCGCAGTCGGCGCGGTGTGAGTGATAGCTAAAGCCGTCAAGCTTCGCTTCTAGAGCCTTATTCAGCGCCGAAATAATTCGCCCGCAGGCGACTAAAATCAGGCACAACAGAGGCTTTTGAGGGGCAGATCATGACGTTATCGCAACCACGCTTATTTCAGCTCGCTAGCCTCACCGCAGGTGCCGGCTGGCTGATTTTGATGGCATTGCCGATGTGGGCCAGCGGACCGCTGTTTGTCCTCGGCGTCGCCATTGTGCTGCTCTGCGTGTTGTATGCGGTGAGCTTGCAACAAGCGCTCACCAGCCGCGCAGAACCGGGCAGTGGTAAACCCGGCTTCTTTACCCTTAAGGGCGTGCTGGCATTATTTCGTAATCCCAAAGCCGTGTTGGCCGCTTGGGTGCATATTCTCGCCTTTGACCTGCTGGCCGGGCTGTATATCCACCAACAAGGGGTAGCGCAGGGCATGGGCCATGTTTGGCTGCTGCCCTGCTATGTGCTGGCCATGCTGTTCGGCCCACTGGGGCTGCTACTGTTTCTCGGCCTCAGCCAACTTCACGCCGGCATACAGTAACCGGCCATACAGTTATGGTCGTACGCCGGCAACGGTTGCTGTTTCAGCGCCTCTGCTGAAGCAATGCGCTGCTGGCGGCGTAGCCAAAACTTCTCGTGAAAATAGAACGCCACTGTGTTCACCGCAGGCTCAAGCACGGCAATCGCACCGCCTACCCAAGCACTGCCCGACAATGCGTAGGCCATACCAAACGCCACGGAAAAATGCACAACGGCGAAACTGGCTGTCTTTTGCATGCTGCACCTCGGGTCTACTGTGGAATAGGCCTTCAGTGTCACGCGGCAAACGTATAGTTAAAAATGATTATCAACTATACAGTCGATAGCCTTTCTCACTTATGCAAAACCGCCGGCCAATTCTGGTTGGCTTGGGCAATCTTGTTGCTTTGGTCTTTTTCCCACAGCTTAAATGAGCTGGGATTGTTGTTGAGGTACAGCTTACCGTCGACCACTTTCCAGCTGTTCACCCGTGGCGAGGTAGTAAAACCATGGGCCACGGCAAACGCACAATACCCCCCATACTGCGGGGCATAAGCCGCAGGATTTGCCACAAAGGCTTGCCGATTAGCCGCATTGGCGAAATACCAAGTCAGCCCTTGCCACTGATACTCGATATCCGGCTTACCTTTTAGCGCATTGGCCCCGGCGGGCAGGCTGTAATAAGCCACCACATCAAAGCCCTTCAACGCGGTTTTGCCATCGTGGGAATACACCGGCGCCGTAGCGGCCCACAGTGGAAAACTCATCATTAAGGCGCATAGGCCGGCTAATAGGGTGCGCATGCTGATCCTCTTTGGCTGCTTGCCGGCAACACCGGCGACCAGCAATAGATGCACACACCCGCACGATGTTACACAGCGCTTAGCACGCCATAGCTCTTTGCCAGCTATGCTCAGGCTAGTGATGGCTGTGCGCGGCCCATTTGGCTGCAGCTCAGCGTTGTCCGCTAGCGTTGAGACTGCATGAACACAGCCGAATCCAACTCCAGTACCAAACACTCCATCCGCCGCCACATCATGTGGCGCGGCGCTTTACGCAGTCTTGTGGTTGCCTTAGTGCTCGCGTTGGTCAGTTATTACCATGCCATCAGCCTGCTGGAAGGCGAAACCCGAGCCCAGCTACAGCAGTACATTATTGAACGCGGCAAACTAGACTCCGCCCCCTTTAACCAAACCGAGCTCTATCACCAAGCGATCGAAAAAGTTCT
This sequence comes from Atopomonas hussainii, assembly GCF_900109735.1. Classification (GTDB taxonomy): domain Bacteria; phylum Pseudomonadota; class Gammaproteobacteria; order Pseudomonadales; family Pseudomonadaceae; genus Atopomonas; species Atopomonas hussainii. Next base: position 274,807 of record NZ_FOAS01000001.1, on the reverse strand, counting down.
GCTGGAGCAATTAAACAAAGTGCCGATCAAACAGGGTGTAGCCCAGTTTGATCAGTATTTTGAGCAGTGGCCTGATAAGACATGGCGCACTAAGCAGCCGTGGTACGACGGCAAGGTCGCCGCCGACGGGCTTTATCACGAGGGTTTCACCGCCTTTATCGGGCACGACGTGCAGCTCACTGATGAATATCGCCACCGCACCGCTGTTATGGTCGGCCTGTTGGATTGGTACGGCAGCGCGCTGATCGCCACCGAGCAATACATCAATTACTACCTCTCCACGCCAGAAAACTTCCTCGTCGGCGAGTTTGTCGGCGTGCCGTATATGCATCAGGTGCCCAGCGATACCTACTTCCCCGATGAAGTCTTTGTCGCCCTAGCCGACGCGCGCAATAACCCCAGCCGTCAGTTGGTGTGGAGTGAGGTGTATTTCGATAGCACCGCGAAAATGTGGATGGTCAGCTGCCTAAAGCCGGTTTACCGCGCCGGCGAACACATCGCGACATTAGGGCAAGACATCCTGCTCGATGACTTTATCAATCGCACCCTCAAGAAAGCACAACAGGGCACCGAGAACCTCGCCTTCAACAGCCGTGGCGAGCTGATTGCCTACGGGGCGCTACAAGAGCAAATCCTCGCGGCCGGTGGCGCTTTGGTCTTAGGCAACGACCAGCCTCAAATAAGAAACCTAGTACTTAAAGTCATCAAACAAGGCCAATCCAGTGGCGTAGTAGAGATCGCCGATGCCTATGTGGCCTTTACCCACTTGCAGGGGCCTGACTGGTATCTGGCCAACATTTACCCCAAACACTTACTGCAAGATAAAGCCCTGCTCGCCGCCAGCGTTATTTTTGCCATCGCCTTACTCGGCCTACTGAGCGAGTTTGCCGTGCTCTGGCACCTCATCACCCGTTATGTGCTGCAGCCGTTGCAGCACTTCACCCGCGTTAGCCGCGCCGTTGATCACGGAGATTTCCGCGCCTTGCAGGAGTCCGACATGCTCAAGCGTGACGACGAATTTGGTCTGCTTGCACGCCATCTACAAGGCACCGCGCAAGCCCTGTTAAAAGCCCAAGACGCCGTGGTGGATTCTCACGAAGAATTAGAACGGCTGGTGACCGTACGCACGGCTGAGCTCACCTCGGTTAACGAGCGGCTTGCTCGACTCGCCATCACCGATGAGCTTTCTGGGTTATTTAACCGCCGGCACTTTCAACAAAAACTGCCGCTCGAACTGGCCCGCTTAGCCCGCCATAACAATCGGCAAATCTGGGCGGTGTTTGCCTTACTCGATGTCGACCACTTCAAGCAAATCAACGACCGCTACGGCCACAGCAGTGGCGACTGTGTTATCCGAAAATTGGGCGCGAGCTTACACGGACAAATGCGCCGAGCAGGGGATAGCGCCTACCGCATCGGCGGCGAAGAATTCGCTGTTTACACCACCTTGGTAGAGCCGAATGTCGAACTTATCCAAGAACTCGCCACACAAATGCTCGACAGCATTCGCAGCATTGAACTGCATGAAGAAATCAGCCACTTCGAAGGCCCGCTAACCGCCTCCATCGGCATGGTCTGTTTACCCAGCGGCCACGAGCCGCTCCAGCTCGACCACCTCTACAAACTGGCTGACCAAGCCCTCTATCAAGCCAAGAATGCAGGCCGTAACCAAGCCCATCTCATCGTCCAACGCGCAGCAGAACAACTCGAGCATTACAGCGTTAACTAAGCGTCCATAAAAAACCCCGGCAAGCCGGGGTTTTTACATTACTGCTAACTTGGCCGTTAAACGTCCAAGTTAGTCACCGCTAGAGCATTGCTCTCAATAAAGTCACGACGCGGCTCTACTGCATCACCCATCAGGGTGTTGAAGATTTGGTCGGCGGCGATCGCATCTTCAATGGTGACCTTAAGCATACGGCGCACGTTCGGGTCCATGGTGGTTTCCCACAACTGGTCTGGGTTCATCTCGCCCAGGCCCTTATAGCGCTGAATGCTGTGGCGCTTAGTGCTTTCGGTCATCAGCCATTCGAGGCCTTCTTTGAAGCGCGTTACCGGCTTAGTGCGCTCGCCACGCTGAATGTAAGCGCCGTCTTCCAGCAGACCATTCAGTGCTTCGCCCAAGTTGGCGATGCTCTTGTAGTCATTGCTGGCGAAGAAATCACGGTTGAAGGTGATGTAGTTCGACAAGCCGTGGGCCACGGTTTCGATCACTGGCAGCCACAGGTGACGCTCTTTGTCTTCGTGCAGGCTGGCGGTATAGGTGAAGCCTGAGCTTTCCGCAGCGCTTAAACGCGCTTGCAGGCCTTCTAACCAAGCTTGCATCACCGCTTGATCAGCCAGCTGCTCAACACCCACGCGCGGCAGGTAGATGAAGTGCTCTGTCAGCTCTTGCGGGTACAACCGCGCCAGACGCTTAAGAGTTTTCATCACGCCACGGTATTGGTTGACCAAGGCTTCCAGCGCTTCGCCCGACAGGCCCGGGGCGCTTTCGTTAACGTGCAGGCTGGCATCTTCCAAAGCCGACTGAGTCATGTATTCGTCCATGGCTTCGTCGTCTTTGATGTACTGCTCTTGCTTGCCTTTCTTCACTTTGTACAGCGGCGGCTGCGCGATATAGATGTAGCCTTTCTCGATCAGCTCGGGCATCTGGCGGAAGAAGAAGGTCAGCAGCAAGGTACGGATGTGCGAACCGTCGACGTCAGCATCGGTCATGATGATGATGTTGTGGTAGCGCAGTTTGTCGATGTTGAACTCTTCACGACCAATGCCGCAGCCGAGGGCGGTGATCAGGGTGCCGACTTCCTGCGAAGACAACATCTTGTCGAAGCGTGCTTTCTCGACGTTAAGGATCTTACCTTTAAGCGGAAGAATCGCTTGGGTCTTGCGGTTACGGCCTTGTTTGGCCGAGCCACCCGCAGAGTCACCCTCCACTATGTAGAGTTCAGACAGCGCTGGGTCTTTCTCTTGGCAGTCGGCCAACTTGCCCGGCAGACCGGCGATATCCAGCGCGCCTTTACGGCGGGTCATTTCACGGGCTTTACGCGCCGCTTCACGAGCACGCGCGGCGTCGATCATTTTGCCGACCACCAGCTTGGCTTCGTTGGGGCTTTCCAGCAGATAATCGGCGAAGTATTTGCCCATTTCCTGTTCGACGGCGGTTTTTACTTCTGAGGAAACCAGCTTGTCTTTGGTCTGCGAGCTGAATTTTGGGTCTGGCACTTTCACCGAGATGATCGCCGTCAAACCTTCACGGGCGTCGTCGCCAGTGGTGTTGACCTTCATCTTCTTCAGCAGGCCTTCCTGCTCGATGTAGGTGTTCAGGTTGCGGGTGAGGGCAGAGCGGAAGCCCGCTAAGTGAGTACCACCGTCACGCTGCGGAATGTTGTTGGTGAAGCAGAGGATGTTCTCGTTAAAGCTGTCATTCCACTGCATGGCCACTTCAACGCCAACGCCATCTTCCTCACGCTGACAGGTGAAGTGGAAGATGTTGTTCACCGTGGTTTTGTTGGTGTTCAGGTACTCAACAAATGCCTTAAGACCACCGTCGTAGTGGAAGGTTTCCTGCTTACCGCTGCGCTCGTCCTTCAGCACGATGCACACACCGGAGTTGAGGAACGACAGTTCGCGCAGACGCTTGGCGAGAATATCCCAGCTGAAATGGATATTGTTGAACGTGGCCGGCGAGGGCTTGAAGTGAATCTCGGTGCCCGAACCTTCGGTTTCGCCCACCGGTGCGAGCGGCGCTTGCGGCACGCCGTGGTGGTAGGTTTGCTCCCACACTTGGCCGGCGCGGCGAATGGTCAGCTGCAATTCTTCCGACAGCGCGTTCACCACCGACACACCTACGCCGTGCAAGCCACCGGACACCTTATAGGTGTTGTCGTCGAACTTACCGCCGGCGTGCAGCACGGTCATGATCACTTCGGCTGCGGAAACGCCTTCTTCTTTATGGATATCCACCGGAATACCACGGCCGTTGTCACGCACGCTGATGGATTCATCGGGGTGGATGCTAACCAAGATTTCCGAACAGAAACCTGCCAATGCTTCGTCGATTGAGTTATCGACGACTTCAAACACCATGTGGTGCAGACCTGTCCCATCATCGGTGTCACCGATGTACATGCCCGGACGTTTGCGTACGGCATCCAGGCCTTTCAGCACTTTAATACTGGAACTGTCGTACGATTTTTCTTCGCTCATGCCTTCACTCCTGATGGGCTAAGGTCTGTGTTATTCGTCCATGTTCCACGTGGAACATGGCAAGCGGCGTGTCCTCACGCCAGAAACTTTCTATTTGTGCAGCCTCAACGCCGGTAATAAACACTTGGCAATCGAGCGCTTCCAGCAAGCGGCACAACGCACGCCGATGCTGTTCATCTAACTCCGAGGGCAGGTCATCGACCAAATACACACAACGCCCCCGTTTAACCGCCTGCAACAAATGCCCTTGGGCGATACGCAACGCACAGACTACTAACTTCTGCTGCCCCCGCGACAACACATCGGCCGCATTATGACTGCCAATGCGCAAACGCAAATCAGCACGCTGCGGACCCGCTTGGGTATAACCCAACTGACGATCGCGCTCTAAGCCAGCCTGTAAGACCTCGGCCAGATCGCGCTCTTTATCCCAGCCTCGCGAGTAACTTAACGTCAGCCCAGACAGGTCAATCAGCTCAGCCAGCACCTGCTCAAAGGCTGGCTTTAACTGCTGCAAATAGGCTTGACGTAGGCGGTCGATTTGCTCGCTGGCGGTGACCAATTCGCGGTCCCACGCGGCTTGCAAAGCGGCGTCCATTCTACCATGCCGTAGCCACGAGTTTCGCTGCCGTAGGGCAGTCTGCAGGCGCTGCCAGGTAGGAAGAAACTGATGTTCCACGTGGAACACACCCCAATCCAAAAATTGCCGACGCACTTTCGGCGAGCCTTCCAGCAAACGAAAACTATCGGGGTTAATCAGTTGTAGCGGCAAACACTCGGCCAGTGCAGCCGCGCTGCGTAGATTTTTCCCGTCTTGGCGAATAACAAATTCACCTTGGCGATCACGCTGCACGCCTAACTGCGAGCGCAGGCCATCGGCAAACAGCACTTCACCAAACAGCTGGCAATGCGCTTGCTCGTATTGAATGACGGGGGTTAAGCGTGTGCTGCGAAAGGAGCGGGCCAGGCCCAGCAGATGGATAGCTTCTAGCAGGCTGGTTTTGCCACTGCCATTCGCACCAAAGAGAAGATTGATTCGAGGGGAGGGGGTGAGGTTCACGGGGTGCAAGTTGCGCACCCCACTGACACTCAAACGCGTTAGAGCCATTACAGGCGCATAGGCATAACAACGTAGTGACAGTCGTCGCTGTCGCCTTCTTGCAGCAGGGCGCTGCTGTTGGAATCGCTCAAGGTCATGCGCACGGTTTCGCTGCCCATCACACCCAGCACATCCAATAGGTAGCTGACGTTAAAGCCGATCTCTAACGAGCCACCGGCGTAATCAACGGCGACTTCTTCTTCGGCTTCTTCCTGCTCAGGGTTGTTAGCCTGAATTTTCAGCAACGCTTCCGACAGGCCTAAGCGAATACCACGGTACTTTTCATTGGACAGAATCGCGGTACGGCTAAAGGCTTCTTTCAACGAGTTACGCTCACCAACCACCAGCTTGTCGCCACCACGCGGCAGAACGCGCTCGTAATCGGGGAACTTGCCGTCCACCAGCTTTGAGGTGAAAGTGAAGTCACCACTGCCGGTGGTCGCGCGAATATGGTTGCTGCCGAGCACAATGCGCACATCAGTATCCGGCTCGCTCATCAAACGGGCTAATTCCAAAATACCTTTACGCGGCACAATCACTTGGTGTTTGTCTTGGTAATCAATACCGGCATCCAGCGTGCACATGGCCAAGCGGTGACCGTCGGTGGCTACGGCGCGCAGCTTGCCTTGCGCCACTTCCAGCAACATACCGTTTAGGTAATAACGCACATCTTGCTGCGCCATGGCGAAGCTGGTGCGGTCAATCAGGCGTTTGAGCTTGGCTTGCGGTACTGAGAAGTTCAGAGAGCCTGGGCCTTCTTCTACGGTAGGGAAGTCATTGGCTGGCAAGGTAGACAAGGTAAAGCGGCTGCGACCGGCTTTGACCAGCAGCTTTTGCTCGTCCAGACGCACGTCGATCATCACGTCGCTGGGCAAGCTTTTGCAGATATCCATCAGCTTGCGCGCTGGTACGGTGATCTCACCGGCTTCGGCGGGCTCTTCCAATTCAACGCGGCCTACCAGTTCGACTTCAAGGTCGGTACCGGTCAACGACAGCTGTTGGCCTTCCACCACCAGCAGCACGTTAGACAGCACTGGCAGGGTTTGCCGACGCTCAACCACACCGGCTACCAGCTGCAGCGGTTTTAACAAAGCTTCTCGATTGATAGTGAAATGCATGTTTCGTCCCTCTGTAGCTGCTATCAGGTGGTCAGTGTACGCAACAGATTTTTGTAGTCTTCGCGGATGTCTGCATCGCTTTCGCGTAATTCAGCAATTTTGCGACAAGCATGCAACACCGTGGTGTGATCGCGCCCGCCAAAGGCATCACCAATTTCCGGCAAGCTGTGGTTGGTTAGCTCTTTTGACAACGCCATCGCCACCTGGCGTGGCCGCGCTACCGAACGGGTGCGCCGCTTGGAGAGCAGATCCGCCACTTTAATCTTGTAGTACTCGGCCACCGTGCGCTGGATGTTATCAATGCTGACCAGTTTATCTTGCAGGGCCAATAAGTCTTTTAATGATTCGCGGATCAGCTCAATGGTGATCTCACGGCCCATAAAGTGCGCGTGGGCTATCACCCGCTTGAGCGCGCCTTCCAACTCACGCACGTTGGAGCGAATACGCTGAGCAATAAAGAACGCAGCATCCGGCGGCAAGTCGATGCGCGCCTGCTCGGCTTTTTTCATCAAGATGGCGACGCGAGTTTCTAACTCCGGCGGCTCGACGGCTACCGTCAGGCCCCAACCGAAGCGCGACTTTAAGCGTTCTTCCAGGCCGTCGATTTCTTTCGGGTAACGGTCGCTGGTCAAAATCACCTGCTGACCACCTTCAAGCAGCGCGTTAAAGGTATGGAAGAACTCTTCCTGCGAGCGCTCTTTACGGGCGAAAAATTGAATATCGTCGATCAGCAGGGCGTCCACCGAGCGGTAGTAGCGCTTGAACTCGTTGATCTGGTTCATCTGCAGCGCTTTCACCATGTCAGCGACAAAGCGTTCGGAATGCAGGTAGACGATCTTCGCGTTGGGGTTCTTCTTTAATAAGTGGTTACCCACCGCGTGCATCAAGTGGGTTTTACCCAAACCTACGCCGCCGTACAAAAACAGTGGGTTGTAACCATGCTTGGGATTATCGGCAACCTGCCACGCCGCCGCGCGGGCGAGCTGGTTAGATTTACCCTCAACAAAGTTCTCGAAGGTAAAACCACGGTTTAGATAGCTGGTGTGCTTAACCACTGGCTCGGCAGCGCGAGGGGCACTGCTTGAGCTAGTTGGTGCTTCGCGCAGCACCTCTTCAGCAGAGCCCGAGGCAACCTCTTGTAGTAAAGCCGGGTTGCTCACCGCAGCCGGCGCTTGGGTGCGGGGGGCTTCATTAATAGCAGCAGATGGTGTGGCGACAGCGCGAGCCACTTGCGGCTTAGCCGCACGCTTGCTGCCGATTAGCAGTGACAAGGCCGGCACAGACTCCACAGCCATCTCACCCATCAATTCTAAAATGCGCGACAGGTACTTTTCATTCACCCAGTCGAGCACAAAGCGATTGGGGGCAAACACCCGCAACTCATCGACGTCGCCTTCAACCTGCAACGGGCGTATCCAAGTATTGAACTGCTGGCTGGGCAACTCATCACGCAGGTGATCAACACACTGCTGCCAAAGCTCTACGGACACGCCGTCTCCTTGCTGGTGGGGGTCAGCTAAAAGAGCCATTTTAGCCCTGCCTTAGACCACTTATCCACACCCAATAAGGCAAATAATTGGCTTGACAATCAGCCACTTAAAGGTGACCAACGATACACAATGAGCGCCCTAAGCATTGTGGAAAACTGCTGAAAAACCCTGCCTATAAGCCTGTGTGCAGCGAGGTGGATAAACCCGCTGTGGAAAAACCGCCATTCTATCCACTGCTGATCAGCAGCTTAGCGACAAGACCACGACAGCTTACGCACAGACTTACAGAGCGCTGTAAGCCTTGCTAGTCATGCCTCTTGCAGGGTTATCCACAGATCGAGCCGCACTTATAAGCTTTAACAAACACTATCTTTTTAAAAATTCATTCTTTTATTTTTAATTAGCTTGGCCCTCAGACGACGAAAAGCACTCAAGCAAATTGACCTTGGCAAGACCTTTCCTTAGAATTGCCGGTCCTTTGGAGGGGGGTCTGCAGTTGGCAGGCTCGCCATAACTTATTCACCCAGGTACATCACCATGAAGCGTACTTTTCAACCCAGCGTCCTGAAGCGTAAGCGCGTACACGGTTTCCGTGCTCGTATGGCCACCAAAAACGGCCGTCAGGTTATTGCTCGCCGTCGCGCCAAAGGCCGTAAGCGTCTGACCGTCTAATTGAACCCGCTGGTGGCCGATCAAAGCTTCAGCCGCGATAAGCGCCTGCTTACGCCGCGGCAATTCAAAGCAGTCTTTGATGGCACCACCGGCAAGGTTCCTGGCAAGCAGGTTTTATTGCTTGCTCGCGCGAATCAGCTAGACCACCCTCGCATTGGCTTTGTGATAGCTAAAAAGAGTGTGCGTCTAGCTGTTGAGCGTAACCGCCTGAAACGGGTTATCCGCGATAGTTTTCGCCGCCATCAAGATGTGATCGGTGGTTGGGACATCGTGGTTTTAGCGCGTAAGGGCATGGCCGATAGTGATAACAGTGAGCTGCACGCGCATTTCGCCAAGTTGTGGAAGCGCTTTTCCCGCCTCGCCACTCATCTGCCTGCTGCCAAAGACAGTCCCGCTCGCCGCAATGCGTAGTCTGGCCCTCGGCCTGATCCGCGTATACCGCTATGCCATCAGTCCTATGATGGCCAGCCACTGTCGCTTTTATCCCAGCTGCTCCTGTTACGCTCAAGAAGCCATCGAACGGCACGGTCTTGCGCGTGGCGGCTGGCTAACAGTGCGCCGTTTGTCGCGCTGTCACCCTTGGCATCCCGGAGGGTATGATCCGGTGCCTGAACATCCTTCCCGCCCTTCTTCGATGGCCGAATAGCTCATGGATATCCAACGCTCCGTCCTGATTGTCGCTTTAGCGGTGGTGTCGTACTTCTTGGTTCTGGCTTGGAACGAAGACTACGGCCAGGCGCAATTGCCGCCAGCTGCGTCGAACGCTCAACCCCTCAACAGTTTGCCGACGGACGTGCCCAGCACAGCCACCGCCAGCAATGATGATGTGCCGGTGGTTGCCAGCAGCACCGAAACTCCGGTGGAAACCAGCAAAGCCAGCACTGCGCTAATCACGGTGAACACCGACACCCTGCAACTGGCGATCAACCCAGTGGGCGGCGATGTGGTGCATCTGAACCTGCCGCAGTACCCGCGCAGCCTGAAGAACAAAGACGTTCCGTTCACCTTGTTCGATAACGGCCAAGAGCGTGTGTACGAAGCACAGAGCGGCCTGATCGGCGTGAATGGCCCCGATGCCTCTAGCGTTAGTCGCCCACTGTACAGCGCTTCTGCCAGCGAATACCGCCTGGCCGATGGCGAAGACAAGCTGGTGGTTGATCTGAAGTTCAGCGCCGATGGCGTTAACTACACCAAGCGTTTCAGCTTTGTACGCGGCAGCTATCAGGTGGATGTCGAATACCTGATCGACAACCAGAGCGATAGCGCTTGGAACGGCAATCTGTTCGCGCAGATCAAGCGCGATAACAGCGCCGACCCATCGTCCAGCACCGCAACTGGCATGGCCACTTTCCTTGGTGCTGCGCTGTGGACGCCGGATGAGCCGTACAGCAAGTTGAGCATGTCCGACATGGACAAAAACAACCTGCGCGTTGATGTACAAGGTGGCTGGGTCGCTTGGCTGCAGCACTACTTTGTCACCGCATGGGTACCGAGCGCCGAAGGCCAGCACATTGTGCAGAGCCGTAAGGACAGCAAAGGCAACTACATCATTGGCTTCACCGGGCAGACCTTAAGCGTTGCTCCGGGCAGCCATGAAACTGTAGCGCTGAAGCTCTACGCCGGCCCGAAAATCCAAAGCACCTTGGAAGCCCTGTCACCGGGTCTTGAGCTGACTGTCGATTACGGTTTCCTCTGGTGGTTGGCCCAGCCGATTTTCTGGCTGCTGGAACATATCCACAGCCTGCTAGGCAACTGGGGCTGGTCGATCATCGTGTTGACCATCCTGATCAAGCTGGCGTTCTTCCCGCTATCCGCCGCCAGTTACCGCTCCATGGCCAAGATGCGCACCTTAGCGCCGAAGATGCAGTCACTGCGCGAGCAGTACGGCGACGATCGGCAGAAGATGTCGCAAGCCATGATGGAGATGTACAAGAAAGAGAAGATCAATCCGCTGGGCGGCTGCTTGCCGATTCTGGTGCAGATGCCAGTCTTCCTCGCCCTGTACTGGGTGCTGCTGGAAAGCGTCGAGATGCGCCAAGCGCCGTGGATGTTCTGGATTCACGACTTGGCGGTGATGGACCCGTACTTCGTGCTGCCGATCATCATGGGCGCGAGCATGTTCATTCAGCAGACGCTCAACCCCACCCCGCCGGACCCCATGCAGGCCAAAGTGATGAAGATGCTGCCGATTATCTTCACCTTCTTCTTCCTGTGGTTCCCGGCTGGTCTGGTGCTGTACTGGGTGGTCAACAACGTCTTGTCCATCGCTCAGCAGTGGTACATTACCCGCCAGATCGAAGCGGCTGCCGCGAATAAAGCCTAAGCGCTCGCGGCCCTTGCAAACGCCCCCTCGTGGGGCGTTTTGCGTTTCACTCAGACGAGAAAAGTTATGCACATCAGCACCGATACCATCGCCGCTATTGCCACCGCCCCCGGTCGCGGAGGCGTTGGCATCGTGCGCGTGTCTGGCCCTGCGGTAAAACAGATTGCCGCGCAGCTGTGCCGAACGGAGTTAAAGCCACGCATGGCCCATTACGGCGCCTTTCATGGCCCACAGGGTGTGCTCGATGAAGGGCTTAGCTTGTTCTTCGCCGGCCCGCACTCGTTTACCGGCGAAGATGTGCTGGAGCTACAAGGCCACGGCGGCCCCGTGGTGCTTAACCTACTGCTCGACGCCTGTGTGAATGCCGGCGCGCGCCTGGCCAAGCCCGGTGAGTTCAGCGAACGGGCCTTTCTCAACGATAAGCTCGACCTAGCTCAAGCCGAAGCAATTGCCGACCTGATCGAAGCCAGTTCCGTACAAGCCGCGCAAAATGCCCTGCGCTCCCTGCAAGGCGCGTTCTCGGTACGCGTCAACGAACTGAGCGAAGCGCTGATCGAACTGCGTATGTACGTAGAAGCGGCCATCGACTTTCCCGAAGAAGAAATCGACTTCTTGGCCGATGGCCATGTGCTCAGCAAGCTCGATGACGTGGGCAACAAACTGCTCGCCGTGCAGCGCGAAGCCGGCCAAGGCGCCTTGTTGCGCGATGGCATGAACGTGGTGATTGCCGGGCGCCCGAATGCTGGTAAATCCAGTCTGCTGAATGCCTTAGCGGGCCGCGAAAGCGCCATCGTCACCGACATTGCGGGCACCACGCGTGACATCCTCCGCGAACATATCCACATCGATGGCATGCCCCTGCATGTGATTGATACCGCTGGCCTGCGCAGCACCGACGATGCGGTGGAAAAAATCGGCGTCGAACGGGCGCTGAAAGCCATTCACGAAGCCGACCGTATCCTCTTGATGGTCGATGCCAGCGACCCGCAAGCAGCCGATCCATGGGCCTTGTGGCCGGAGTTTCTCGACCAGGCGCCCGACGCCAGCAAGGTCACGCTGATCCGCAACAAGATCGATTTGCTCGGCGAACAACCCAGCCAAACCGAAACCGAACACGGCTTGTTACTGGGCTTATCGGCCAAGCAAGATCAAGGCTTGGACTTGCTGCGCGAACACCTCAAAGCCTGCATGGGCTATCAGCAAACTGCCGAGAGCGGCTTCAGCGCACGTAGCCGGCACCTGCAAGCGCTTAAACAAGCGCAGGCCTATCTGGACAACGGCCGTGCCCAACTACTCGGCAGCGGTGCTGGTGAGTTGCTTGCCGAAGACTTGCGCTTAGCGCAGCACGCCTTAGGTGAAATCACCGGGCAGTTCACCCCCGACGACCTTCTCGGGCGTATCTTCTCCAGCTTCTGCATCGGTAAGTAAGTCCCACGTACGCATAGAGTGCCTACCCGTTTAGCCGGGTGGGCAGCTTTGCCGTGGGCGAAAACTACGCCAACGCGCTATCCACACGGCGACTTAAGCTCTGTGGAAAACCGCCCCTAAGCCCTGCCCATAAGTGCTCGATAAAGCCGTGGAAAACTGACCCTGTGGGTAACTGGCACTTTCATCCCCAAGCTTTGTACAGGCTACACCAAGGATTTGCCCTGCTCATACACAGACTTAGTAGGTGCCTCTAGATCAGTAAAATCAAGGCTCTTAGCGGGTTATCCACAGAAAACTGCTTAGCTATTAATGAAAAATAAAAATAAGAAAAAATATATATTCATTTTTTTATTTTTAATCGTGCCTCATCCACAGCGCGGGGAAGCACGCAGACTGGCATTGGTCATTTTTTGGCCAGAAGCGCTTCTGACTTAAGAAACCTTGCCTGTATACTGTGCGGCTCTCTTTAACCTGCCCAAGGCAGAGGTGTGCGGTGGATTTTCCCAGTCGTTTTGACGTGATCGTGATCGGTGGTGGCCATGCTGGCACTGAGGCTGCGTTAGCCGCAGCACGCATGGGCGTTAAAACCCTGCTGCTCACCCACAATGTAGAAACCCTTGGGCAAATGAGCTGCAACCCCGCTATCGGTGGTATCGGCAAAAGCCATCTGGTGAAAGAAATCGATGCTTTGGGCGGCGCCATGGCCATGGCTACCGACAAAGGCGGCATTCAGTTCCGCGTGCTCAACAGCCGCAAAGGCCCAGCGGTACGCGCTACCCGAGCGCAAGCCGATCGCGTGCTGTACAAGGCGGCGATTCGCGAAACCTTAGAAAACCAGCAGAACCTGTGGATCTTCCAGCAGGCTGCTGATGACTTGATCGTCGAGAACGAACAAGTGCGCGGCGTCGTGACGCAAATGGGTCTGCGCTTCTTGGCCGACAACGTGGTACTGACCACCGGCACCTTCCTTGGCGGACTTATCCACATTGGCCTGCAGAATTACTCAGGTGGTCGCGCCGGTGATCCGCCGTCGATTGCTTTAGCCAAGCGTTTACGTGAATTACCGCTGCGCGTTGGCCGCTTAAAAACCGGCACACCACCGCGTATCGATGGCCGTAGTGTGGATTTCTCGGTGATGACCGAGCAGCCGGGCGATACGCCGACGCCGGTGATGTCGTTCCGTGGCTCGTTGGCCGATCATCCGGCACAAGTCAGTTGCTGGATTACCCACACCAACGCGCGCACTCACGAGATTATTCGCAATAACCTCGATCGCTCGCCGATGTACTCCGGTGTCATCGAAGGCGTAGGCCCGCGTTATTGCCCGTCGATTGAAGACAAGATTCACCGCTTTGCCGATAAAGATCAGCATCAGGTGTTCTTAGAGCCGGAAGGCCTGACCACCCACGAGCTGTACCCCAACGGGATTTCCACCTCGTTACCGTTCGATGTGCAGTTGGAGATCGTGCGCTCGATTCGCGGCATGGAAAACGCGCATATCGTGCGCCCCGGCTACGCCATCGAATACGACTTCTTCGACCCTCGCGACTTGAAGCACAGCCTAGAAACCAAAGTGATCGGCGGCCTGTTCTTCGCCGGGCAGATCAACGGCACCACAGGTTACGAAGAAGCCGGTGCGCAAGGCTTGCTGGCCGGCATCAACGCCGCCCGCCGTGCGCAAGAGCTAGACGCGTGGACTCCGCGCCGCGACGAAGCCTACATCGGCGTCTTGGTCGACGACCTGATCAGCATGGGCACTCAAGAGCCCTACCGTATGTTCACCTCGCGCGCCGAATACCGCCTGATTCTGCGCGAGGACAACGCCGACCTGCGCCTCACCGAACAAGGTCGTCAGCTGGGTTTAATCGACGATGCTCACTGGGCGGCCTTCTGCGCCAAACGCGAAGCTATCGAGCAAGAGCAACAGCGCCTGAAAACCTCATGGGTGCAGCCTAATACGCCGGTGGGTGAAGCCATCAGCCAGCGGTACGGCACCCCGCTGAGTCACGAATACAACCTGCAAGATTTGCTGCGCCGCCCGGAAATCGACTACGCCAGCCTAGCCGAGCTGACCAACAGCCCGGTGGTGGATGCGCAAGTCGCCGAGCAGGTAGAGATTCAAACCAAGTACGCCGGTTATATCGACCGCCAGCAGGAAGAGATCGACCGCCTGCGCCGCAGCGAGTCGGTAAGCTTGCCGGCCAATCTGGACTACAGCGCCATTTCCGGCTTGTCGAAAGAAATCCAAGCCAAGCTCAGCCAGGCGCGGCCGCAAACCTTGGGCCAAGCCTCGCGTATTCCTGGGGTAACACCGGCTGCAGTGTCGTTATTGCTGATTCACCTGAAAAAACGCTCGGCTGCCAAGCCGTTGGAGCAAAGCGCTTGATGGCTGTGGATAACCCTCATCGCGCCGCCTTAGTGCGCGGTGCACAAGCGCTTAACCTGAGCTTTAGCGAGGCGGTGATCGAGCAGTTGCTCGCCTATCACGCGCTGTTGGTGAAGTGGAATAAGGCCTACAACCTCACCGCCGTGCGCGACCCGCAGGAAATGATCGAGCGCCACTTGCTTGATAGCCTCAGCGTGCTGCCGTTTATCGAGGGGCAGCGCTGGGCCGATATCGGCAGTGGCGGCGGCATGCCCGGCATTGTGCTGGCGATTGTCTACCCCGAACGGCAGTTCACCTTGGTCGATAGCAACGGCAAAAAGACCCGCTTTCTCCAGCAGGTGAAAATGGAACTGGGCCTAAGCAATGTCACTGTGCTGCATAGCCGCGTAGAGCAAGTCGAACTGCCTGCGCTGGATGGCATCGTCTCACGGGCGTTCAGTTCGTTACACGACTTCACCCACTGGACACGCCACTTGGGTAATAATCAAACCCGCTGGCTGGCCATGAAAGGGCTTTATCCACAGGATGAACTGGCAGAGTTGCCGGCAGATTTTCAGCTGCTGACGTCACACACCCTGTCGGTGCCGGGTTGCGAAGGTCAGCGTCACCTGTTGATATTGCAGCGCAAGGATTGAGGGGGAGCTGACATGGGTAAGGTATTGGCGATTGCCAACCAGAAAGGCGGTGTGGGGAAAACCACCACCTGCATTAACCTCGCGGCTTCGCTGGTAGCCACCAAGCGCAAAGTGTTGCTGATTGATCTTGATCCGCAGGGCAACGCCAGCATGGGCAGCGGTGTGGATAAACACACCTTACAGCGCTCGGTGTATGACGTGCTGATGGATGAATGCGAGCTGACCGATGCCCTGCAAACCTCGGAAAACGGCGGTTATCAGGTGTTGCCCGCCAATGGCGACCTAACCGCCGCTGAAGTGCAGCTGCTGGAAATGAAGATGAAAGAAAGTCGCCTGCGCTATGCCCTATCGGCGGCGCGCGACAAGTTTGACTTCATCCTCATCGATTGTCCGCCATCGCTCAACATGCTCACCGTCAATGCCTTGGTCGCCGCCGATGGCGTGGTGATCCCCATGCAGTGTGAGTACTACGCGCTGGAAGGCCTGTCGGCGTTGGTCAACACCATCAAGCGTATAGGCCAAGTGCTCAACCCCAGCCTGAAGATCGAAGGCGTGCTGCGTACCATGTACGACCCGCGCAATAGCCTGACCAACGATGTCTCGGCGCAGCTGGTGCAGCATTTCCCTAATCAGCTGTACCACACAGTGATTCCGCGTAACGTGCGTTTGGCTGAAGCGCCTTCGTTTGGCATGCCGGTACTCAGTTACGACAAGCAATCTAAAGGGGCGATTGCCTATTTGGCCTTGGCAGGCGAGATCAATCGCCGCCAAGAAGTGGCCAACAAAGCCATCCCCGCTCCAGCACTCTAAGGACTGACAATGGCCAGCAAAAAACGTGGCCTAGGCCGCGGCCTGGATGCCTTGCTCGGCGGCGCAGCCGTCAGCCAGATTGAACAAGACGTTCAAAACACCGACAAAAGCTTACTGCGTGAGCTGCCGTTGGATTTAGTCCAGCGTGGCCAATATCAGCCGCGTCGCGATATGGACCCACAAGCGCTGGAAGAACTCGCCGCGTCGATTCGCGCGCAAGGCGTGATGCAGCCGATTGTGGTGCGTCCGATTGCTGGTGGCCGTTACGAGATCATCGCCGGTGAACGCCGTTGGCGCGCCAGTCAGCAAGCCGGCAAAGACAGCATTCCGGCCGTGGTGCGTGAAGTGCCTGACGAAGCCGCGATTGCTATGGCGCTGATCGAAAACATCCAGCGCGAAGACTTAAACCCCATCGAAGAAGCCATCGCGCTGCAGCGTTTGCAGCAAGAGTTTGAGCTCACCCAGCAGCAAGTGGCCGATGCCGTCGGTAAGTCGCGCGCCACCGTGGCTAATTTGTTACGTCTGATTGCCCTGCCGGATGAAATCAAAACTCTGCTCAGTCATGGCGACTTAGAGATGGGCCATGCCCGCGCCCTGCTTGGCTTGCCAGAAGACCAACAAGTGGATGCCGCTCGTCGGGTTGTTGCCGAAGCGCTCAACGTGCGCCAGACCGAAGCCTTAGTGCGTGGCTTGCTCAAAGACAAACCCAGCAAACCGGCGGCAACCGCTCAAGATCCAGACATTCAGCGTTTGGAGCAACGCCTTGCCGAAAAGCTTGGCGCGGGTGTGCAAATCAAGCACGGCAGCAAAGGCAAGGGTCAGCTGGTGATTCGCTACTCAAGCTTGGATGAATTGCAGGGCGTTTTGGCGCACATCCGCTAAGATGACCAGATTTGGTGCGCCAAGTATGGATTGCAAGGCCTTTGCGGTTGATGCCGCCGGCAAAGCTCCCTATACTTTGCGCGCTTTTTTGCGGCATTTTTCATGCCTGTTTTTTAAGTTGTGGCTCAAAGCATTGAGCGTGGGGAAAGAATGACTGCAAGAACACCTGCCGTTCTGCCCTTGTACCGACTGCCAGTGTTTCCTGTCCTGGTAGCTCAGTTCGCGGTTGCTGTGCTGTTGGCGTTGCTCGTTACCTTGGTTTGGGGCGTCACAGCAGGCAAATCGGCTTTGTTAGGCGGCTTGGTGGTCGCTGTGCCGACGCTGTACTTAGCGCGTAAAGCCTTTCGTCATCAAGGTGCGCGAGCAGCACGCGAGATTGTCCGCGGCTTCTATGCGGGCGAAGCCGGTAAGTTGGTGTTTAGCGCCTTCTTGATGGCAGTGATTTTTGTAGGGGTGAAACCATTGCATGCGCCGGCGTTTTTCGTCGCCATGCTGCTGACGCAAGCGACCAGCTGGTTCGCACCCCTGCTACTGAAACTTAAAAAAACTTAAAACCTTCGAGGCAAACTCATGGCAGGCAGCGCATCGGATTATATCCAGCATCACTTGCAGAACCTGACCTATGGCAACCATCCGGTTAACGGTTGGAGCTTTGCGCACACCGCGCAAGAAGCCAAGGAAATGGGCTTCTGGGCATTCCACGTGGATACCCTAGGCTGGTCGGTCGTTCTGGGTCTGATTTTCATCTTCTTGTTCCGCGCTGCGGCCAAGAAAGCCACTTCGGGTCAGCCGAGCGGCTTGCAGAACTTCGTTGAAGTCATGGTCGAGTTCGTTGACGGTAGCGTCAAAGACACCTTCCACGGCCGTAACGCCTTAATTGCTCCGCTGGCATTGACCATCTTCGTCTGGGTTTTCCTGATGAACCTGATGGACTTGATTCCGGTGGACTGGCTGCCGATGGCTGCCGCCAAGATTGCTGGCGACGACCACCTGTTCTTCCGTGTTGTACCCACCACTGACCCGAACGCCACCTTGGGCTTAGCCTTCAGCGTGTTCGCCTTGATCATCTTCTACAGCATCAAGGTCAAAGGTATCGGCGGCTTCTTGGGTGAACTGACCCTGCATCCGTTCGGTTCCAGCAACAAGCTGGTCCAGGCGCTGTTGATCCCGGTGAACTTCCTGTTGGAATTCGTCACCCTGATCGCCAAGCCAATCTCTTTGGCACTGCGTCTGTTCGGTAACCTCTACGCTGGCGAGCTGATTTTCATTCTGATCGCCGTGGTCTTCAGTGCCGGTTGGGTACTGGGTCTGTTCGGCGTGGCGCTGCACTGGGCTTGGGCTGTGTTCCACATCCTAGTTATCGTGCTGCAAGCGTTCATCTTCATGATGCTGACCATCGTTTATCTGTCGATGGCGCACGAAGATAACCACTGATTTTGCTTTAACCCTTAACCACAACTCACCACAACCCTTAATCACACGACGTAGTGTCGGGAGGAAAAATGGAAACTGTAGTAGGTCTGACCGCTGTTGCTGTAGCTCTGCTGATTGGTCTGGGTGCTCTGGGCACCGCGATTGGCTTTGGTCTGCTGGGTGGCAAGTTCCTGGAAGGCGCTGCGCGTCAACCGGAAATGGTGCCAATGCTGCAGGTTAAGATGTTCATCGTCGCAGGTCTGCTTGACGCCGTAACCATGATCGGTGTTGGTATCGCCCTGTTCTTCACCTTCGCAAACCCCTTCGTTGCTCAGGTAGCTGGCTAATTCGCCGAGTGCGATTGGTTTAACTGAACAACGAATAAGCGAGGTGTTGGCGTGAATATCAATGCAACTCTGATCGGCCAATCCGTAGCTTTCTTTGTATTCGTGCTGTTCTGCATGAAGTATGTATGGCCTCCGGTCATCCAGGCTTTGCAGGAGCGCCAAAAGAAGATCGCTGACGGCTTGGACGCTGCCAACCGTGCATCGCGTGACCTTGAGCTGGCCCAAGAAAAAGTGGCCGCTCAACTGCGCGATGCTAAGGCTCAGGCAGCCGAGATCGTCGAGCAAGCGAAGAAAACCGCTAACCAGATCGTCGAGGAATCGCGCGATCAGGCCCGTGCCGAAGGCGACCGCCTGAAGGCTCAGGCCAAAGCGGAAATCGAGCAGGAACTGAACCAAATCAAAGACGCCCTGCGCGCCCAATTGGGTGGCCTGGTTGTCGCTGGTGCGGAGAAGGTCCTCGGCGCTTCCGTCGATCAAAATGCACATGCGGAGCTGGTCAACAAACTGGCAGCCGAACTCTAAGCGGAGGCGACCATGGCAGAATTGACCACCCTGGCGCGCCCTTACGCGAAAGCGGCTTTTCAGCACGCAGTCGCCGCCCAACAGCTGACCCAATGGTCTGGCATGTTGGGTTTGGCTGCGGCGGTAACCGCTGACAACACTATGCAGGCTTGTTTAAAGGCCCCGCAGCTGACTAACGAACAAAAGGGCCAAGCCCTGATGGACGTATGCGGCGAGGAGCTCGACCAGGCAGCACGCAACTTTGTAAGCGTGCTGGCGGAAAACAAGCGTCTGGAGCTGTTGCCAGAGATTGCCGTGCTGTTTGAGCAGTACAAGGCTGAACAGGAACAGAGCGTTGACGTCGAGGTGACTTCCGCCTTCGCGTTGAACGCTGACCAGCAAGACCAACTCGCTAAGGCACTCAGTGCAAGGCTCCGTCGGGAAGTGCGTATGCAAACCCGCGAAGATGCCAGCCTGATTGGCGGCATCGTTGTCCGTGCCGGAGACCTCGTCATTGACGGCTCCGTACGTGGCAAGCTTGCCCAATTGGCCGAAGCGTTGAAATCAAGAGTTTGAAGGGGCGGAGCATGCAGCAACTGAATCCTTCCGAGATCAGTGACATCATCAAGCAGCGCATCGAGAAACTCGATGTGTCCTCCCAGGCGCGTAACGAAGGCACTGTTGTCAGCGTTTCCGACGGTATCGTCCGCATCCACGGCTTAGCCGATGCGATGTACGGTGAAATGATCGAGTTCCCAGGCGGCCTATACGGCATGGCCATGAACCTCGAGCAGGACTCCGTAGGTGCCGTAGTACTGGGTAACTACCTGGGTCTGGCCGAAGGCATGACCGCAAAGTGTACTGGCCGTATCCTCGAGGTACCGGTTGGTCCGCAACTGCTGGGTCGTGTCGTAGACGCCCTGGGTAATCCGATCGACGGCAAAGGCCCGATCAACGCTGAAGCCAGCGACGCCGTTGAAAAAGTGGCGCCGGGCGTAATTTGGCGTAAGTCGGTAGACCAGCCGGTTCAGACGGGCTACAAGGCGGTTGACGCCATGATCCCGATCGGCCGTGGCCAGCGTGAGCTGATCATCGGTGACCGTCAGATTGGTAAAACCGCGATGGCCGTTGACGCCATCATCAACCAAAAAGACAGCGGCATCCGCTGCGTCTACGTAGCTATCGGTCAGAAGCAATCGACCATCGCTAACGTAGTGCGCAAGCTGGAAGAAAACGGCGCTCTGGCGAACACCATCATCGTGGCTGCCAGTGCTTCCGAATCTGCCGCGCTGCAGTTCATCGCACCGTACTCCGGTTGCACCATGGGCGAATACTTCCGCGATCGCGGTGAAGACGCCCTGATTGTGTACGATGACCTGTCTAAGCAAGCTGTGGCTTATCGTCAGATTTCCCTGCTGCTGCGTCGTCCGCCGGGCCGTGAAGCCTACCCGGGTGACGTGTTCTATCTCCACAGCCGTCTGCTGGAGCGTGCATCGCGCGTTTCGGAAGAATACGTTGAGCAGTTCACCAAGGGCGCTGTGAAAGGCAAGACCGGTTCTTTGACCGCTCTGCCGATCATTGAAACCCAAGCCGGTGACGTGTCGGCCTTCGTACCGACCAACGTGATCTCCATTACTGACGGTCAGATCTTCCTGGAATCGTCGCTGTTCAACTCGGGTATCCGTCCGGCCGTTAACGCCGGTATCTCGGTATCTCGTGTAGGTGGCGCGGCGCAGACCAAGGTGATCAAGAAGCTGTCTGGCGGTATCCGTACCGCACTGGCTCAGTACCGTGAACTGGCGGCTTTCGCCCAGTTCGCTTCTGACCTGGACGAGGCAACTCGTAAGCAGCTGGAGCACGGTCAGCGCGTTACCGAGCTGATGAAGCAGAAGCAGTATGCGCCGATGTCCATCGGTCTGATGGCTGTCAGCCTGTATGCCGCGGAAAAAGGCTTCCTGGCCGATGTTGAACTGGAAAAGATTGGCGCGTTCGAAGCAGCCCTGTTGGCCTACTTCCAGCGTGAAAAAGCCGATCTGATCGCTCAGATCAACGTAGCGGGTGACTACAACAACGATATCGAAGCCAGCATTAAAGAAGGCATCGAGAAGTTTAAGGCCACCCAGACCTGGTAAGCCGCAGCGGGGGCGTAACGCCCCCGTCTGTCCAAACCGATAGGTGATACATGGCAGGCGCAAAAGAGATTCGCACCAAAATTGCGAGCATCAAAAGCACGCAAAAGATCACTAGCGCCATGGAAAAGGTAGCTGTGAGCAAAATGCGCAAAGCACAAATGCGCATGGCTTCCAGCCGCCCCTATGCGGAGCGTATTCGTCAGGTGATTGGTCACCTGGCTAATGCCAACCCCGAGTACCGCCACCCGTTTATGGTGGATCGCGCCGTTAAGCGCGTGGGTTACATCGTGGTCAGCTCCGACCGTGGTCTGTGCGGTGGTCTGAATATCAACCTGTTCAAGTCGCTGGTCCGCGATATGTCTTCTTGGAAGACTCAAGGCGCGGAAATCGACCTGTGCGTGGTGGGTAGCAAGGGCGCTTCCTTCTTCCGCAATTACGGCGGCAACGTGGTGGCTGCAATCAGCCATCTCGGTGAGGAGCCCTCCATCAACGATCTGATTGGTAGCGTTAAGGTCATGCTCGACGCTTACCTCGATGGTCGTCTTGATCGCCTGTTCGTAGTGAGCAACAAGTTCGTTAACACCATGACTCAGAAGCCGACCGTGGAACAGCTCGTTCCGCTGCAAGCTGATGAGGACACGAGCCTCAAGCATCACTGGGACTACATCTACGAACCCGATGCCAAAGCCATCCTGGATGGTCTGATGGTGCGCTACGTAGAGTCTCAGGTGTACCAGGCTGTGGTTGAGAACAGTGCCTGCGAACAAGCCGCGCGGATGATTGCAATGAAGAACGCAACCGATAACGCCGGTGACCTGATCAGCGATTTGCAGCTGGTCTACAACAAGGCGCGTCAGGCTGCGATTACCCAGGAAATCTCCGAGATCGTCGGCGGCGCTGCGGCGGTTTAAGCACAGGTTTCAGTCTCTTAGAGGAACCAAATGATGAGTAGCGGACGTATTGTTCAAATCATCGGGGCCGTGATCGACGTGGAATTTGCCCGCGATCAGGTGCCGAACGTCTACGACGCCTTGAATGTTGAAGGCGTAGCAACAACCCTAGAAGTCCAGCAGCAGCTGGGCGACGGCATCGTTCGTTCGATCGCCATGGGCTCGACCGAAGGCCTCAAGCGTGGCCTGAGTGTTAACAACACTGGCAAGGCCATCACCGTACCGGTCGGTAAAGCGACTCTGGGCCGGATCATGGACGTGCTGGGCAACCCGATTGACGAAGCTGGCCCGATTGGCGAAGAAGAGCAGTGGGAAATCCACCGCGCTGCGCCGAGCTACGCCGAGCAAGCTGGCGGCAACGAGCTGCTGGAAACTGGCATCAAGGTTATCGACCTGGTTTGCCCGTTTGCTAAGGGTGGTAAGGTTGGTCTGTTCGGTGGTGCCGGTGTGGGCAAAACCGTAAACATGATGGAACTGATCCGTAACATCGCCATCGAGCACAGTGGTTACTCTGTGTTCGCCGGTGTGGGTGAGCGTACTCGTGAGGGTAACGACTTCTACCACGAGATGAAGGATTCCAACGTACTGGACAAAGTAGCCCTGGTATACGGCCAGATGAACGAGCCGCCGGGTAACCGTCTGCGCGTTGCACTGACCGGCCTGACCATGGCTGAGAAGTTCCGTGACGAAGGTCGTGACGTACTGTTGTTCGTCGACAACATCTACCGTTACACCCTGGCCGGTACTGAAGTATCCGCACTGCTGGGCCGTATGCCTTCTGCAGTAGGTTACCAGCCGACCCTGGCCGAAGAGATGGGCGTACTGCAGGAGCGTATTACCTCCACGCAGAAAGGCTCGATCACTTCGATCCAGGCCGTTTACGTACCTGCGGATGACTTGACTGACCCGTCCCCGGCGACCACCTTCGCCCACTTGGACGCCACCGTTGTACTGTCTCGTGACATCGCCTCGCTGGGTATCTACCCTGCGGTTGATCCGCTGGACTCTACTTCGCGTCAGCTCGACCCGCTGGTCGTTGGTGAAGAGCACTACAGTGTTGCTCGCCAGGTGCAGTATGTTCTGCAGCGCTACAAAGAGCTGAAGGACATCATCGCGATTCTGGGTATGGACGAACTGTCCGAAGCCGACAAGCAACTGGTAAACCGTGCTCGTAAGATGCAGCGTTTCCTGTCGCAGCCGTTCTTCGTGGCCGAAGTCTTCACCGGCGCGCCAGGCAAGTACGTGTCGCTGAAAGACACCATCGCAGGCTTCAAAGGCATCCTCAATGGCGACTACGATCACCTGCCAGAACAAGCGTTCTACATGGTAGGTAGCATCGAAGAAGTTATCGAGAAAGCCAAGAAACTGTAATTGAGTGCGCCCGTTCGCGGGCGCCTACTTGAGGCGAGTACTATGGCTATGACAGTCCACTGCGACATCGTAAGCGCGGAAGAAGAAATCTTCTCCGGGCTGGTTGAAATGGTTGTGGCACACGGCAACTTGGGTGATCTGGGTATTGCACCCGGTCACGCGCCGTTGATCACCGACCTGACGCCGGGCCCGATCCGTGTGATCAAGCAGGGTGGTGAAGCCGAGGTGATTTACATCTCCGGTGGCTTCCTGGAAGTCCAGCCGAACATGGTGAAGGTTTTGGCCGACACCGCCATTCGTGCCGGCGACATCGACGAAGCGGCTGCCCAGCAGGCGCTGAAAGATGCCGAAAAAGCACTGAATGAAAAAGGCGCCGAGTTCGATTACGGTAATGCCGCTGCTCAGTTGGCCGAAGCCGCTGCTCAGCTGCGTACCGTGCAGCAACTGCGCAAAAAGTTCGGCGGTTAAGCCTGCGCTGGCCTTTGTGCCAGACAGCGCTTCATCCTGCTGTGAGAAAGGGGTAGCCTTGGCTACCCCTTTTTTTATTCCTGCATTGTTTCACGTGAAACCCTTATGACTTTAGAAGTGATTATTCTCGCGGCCGGCCAAGGCACGCGCATGCGTTCGGCCTTGCCGAAAGTACTCCATCCGGTAGCGGGCAAAGCCATGCTGGGCCACGTGATCGATGCGGCGCGTGAGCTTAAGCCGAGCAAAATTCATGTGGTGATTGGCCACGGCGCCGAGCTGGTACGCGAGCGCCATGCCGCGCCAGACATTAACTTTGCCGTGCAGGCCGAACAACTCGGCACCGGCCATGCAGTCGCGCAAGCGCAGCCAGAGGTAGGCGAGGGCAGTACTGTGCTGGTGCTGTATGGCGATGTGCCGTTGATTCAAGCCAGCACCTTGCAGCGCTTACTAGCGCAAGTGACACCGGAGCAGATCGCCTTGCTCACGGTGAACCTCGCAGATCCCACCGGGTACGGCCGTATCGTGCGCGGCGCCGATGGCGCGGTGCAGGCCATCGTCGAGCAAAAAGACGCCAGTGAGGCGCAGAAGCAAATCCGCGAAGGCAACACCGGCATTCTCGCCGTGCCCGGCGCACGTTTGGGCGATTGGCTAGGTCGCTTATCCAATAGCAATGCGCAGGGCGAGTACTACCTCACCGACGTGATCGCCATGGCCGTTAGCGATGGCCTGCGGGTTGCCACCGAGCAGCCCAGCGGCGAAAGCGAAGTGCTCGGTGCTAACGACCGTGTGCAGCTGGCGCAGCTGGAGCGCTTCTACCAAGCGCGCCAAGTGGAAGCTTTAATGCGCGCCGGTGCCACCGTACTCGATCCTGCGCGCTTAGACGTACGCGGCAACGTGAGCGTCGGTAAAGACGTGCTGCTGGATGTGAACGTGATTCTCGAAGGCAACGTCGAGCTGGCCGATGGCGTGCAGGTTGGCGCGCACTGTGTGCTGAAAGATTGCCGCATTGGCGCCGGCACGGTGATTAAACCCTTTAGCCATATCGACGGTGCTGAATTGGCAGCCGATTGCGACATCGGCCCCTACGCGCGCTTGCGCCCTGGCACGGCGCTGGCGGATGGGGTGAAGGTAGGCAACTTTGTCGAGACTAAGAAAGCCAAGATTGCCGCTGGCTCTAAGGTCAATCACTTGTCCTACATTGGGGATGCCGAGGTGGGCACGAACTGCAACATCGGCGCCGGAACTATCACCTGTAATTACGACGGGGTGAACAAGTTCAAAACCGTGCTCGGTGATGACGTCTTTATCGGCTCGAACAACTCGCTGGTGGCGCCAGTCACTATCGGCAACGGCGCGACGACGGGCGCAGGTTCGACCGTGACGCAAGATGTGCCAGATGGCGCACTGGCTGTGGGGCGTGCCAAGCAGCGCACGATTGATACGTGGAAGCGACCCGTTAAGCAGTAATGGCTTGCCTCCCGTAAGACGCTTATGTTTTGATTCGCCCACTTAACTTACGAATCGAAACTTAATTGTGACGAAACGCAACACCGCACAGCGCCGCCATCAGATCCTCGCCTTGCTTAATGAGCAGGGCGAGGTCGTTGTGGATACCCTAGCGGCACGGTTTAGCACCTCGGAAGTCACCATCCGCAAAGACCTCGCCGAGCTGGAAAAACTCGGCTTGCTGCTGCGCCGTTATGGCGGAGCGGTGAGTTTACCCAGCGAGTTCGCCCACGAGCCGAGCATCGCCCCGGTTAAGCAGCAGATCGCCAAAGCCGCCGCCAGCTGTATTCGCGAACACAATCGCATCTTGGTGGATTACGGCAGCACTACCGCAGCATTGATTCCTGAGCTGGCTAACAAGCGTGGCCTGCTGGTGATGACTAACTCACTGGCGGTAGCTAACGCGCTGCGCGAGTTGGAAAACGAACCTACCCTGTTAATGACCGGCGGCACCTGGGACCCACATTCGGAGTCCTTTCAGGGCCAAGTGGCGGAGCAGGTTTTGCGTTCGTACGACTTCGACCAATTGTTTATCGGTGCCGATGGCATCGACCTCAATCGTGGTACCACCACCTTCAATGAGCTGCTTGGCCTATCCCGTGTGATGGCCGAGGTGGCGCGCGAGGTGGTAGTGATGGCTGATTCGAGCAAAATCGGCCGCAAAATTCCTAATCTGGAGCTGCCGTGGGCAGGCATCCAGACCTTAGTAACCGACAGTGCTATCAGCGCGGAGGCTGCCGAACAGATTCGCAGCCACGGGGTAAAGCTGATCATTGCCAGCGAATAAATGGAGAGTAGCTATGTGTGGGATTGTTGGCGCCATTGCCGAACGTAATGTCAGCGCGATTCTGATCGAAGGCCTCAAGCGCTTGGAATACCGTGGCTACGACAGCGCAGGTGTGGCGCTGATCAACACCTCTGGGCAACTCAAGCGCGCCCGCCGCACCGGCAAAGTGGCTGAGCTAGAAGGCGCTCTTGAGGCCAGCCCGCTGCCCGGTAGCCTCGGCATTGCCCATACCCGTTGGGCCACCCACGGCGTGCCGAGCGAAGCCAACGCGCACCCGCATTTTTCTGGCGACAGCTTGGCGGTGGTGCATAACGGCATCATTGAAAACCACGAAGTGCTGCGTGATGAGCTTAAAGCCTTGGGCTATGTGTTCACCTCGCAGACCGACACCGAAGTGATCGTGCACTTGCTGCACCATAAGCTGAAGCAATTCGATGACTTGGCTGACGCCCTTAAAGCCGCCGTGCAAGAGCTGCACGGTGCCTATGGCCTCGCGGTGATTTCTGCTGCGCAGCCCGATCGCTTGCTGGCCGCGCGTAGCGGCAGCCCGTTGGTGATTGGTTTAGGCATTGGCGAGAACTTTTTAGCCTCCGACCCGCTGGCCCTGCGCCAAGTGACCGACCGCTTTGTCTATTTAGAAGAAGGCGACATCGTCGAGCTGCGCCGTGAGAGCCTGCAACTGTGGGACAGCCAAGGCGAACCCGTCGAGCGCGAGACCGTGCAGTTCAAAGACAGCGCCGAAGCTGCCGATAAAGGCCAATACCGTCACTACATGCTGAAAGAAATCCACGAGCAACCCGCCGTGGTGCAGCGCACGCTGGAAGGCCGTTTAGGCCAGCAGCAAGTGCTGTCCAGCGCCTTTGGTGCCGAAGCCGACGCGCTGTTTAAGCAGATCAAAGCGGTGCAGATCATCGCCTGCGGCACCAGCTATCACGCCGGCATGGTGGCGCGTTATTGGCTGGAAGACCTCGCCAAGCTGCCTTGCCAAGTAGAAGTAGCTAGCGAATACCGTTACCGTCCCGTGGTGGTACAAGACAGCACCCTGTTCATCACCATCAGCCAGTCTGGCGAAACCGCCGATACTTTGGCCGCCCTGCGCATGGCCAAAGAGCTGAACTATCTGGCCAGCCTGACCATCTGTAACGTCGGCACTAGCTCGCTGGTGCGCGAGTCGGATCTGGCCCTGCTGACCAACGCCGGCCCTGAGATTGGCGTGGCCTCCACCAAAGCCTTCACCACCCAGCTGGTCGGCTTGCAGCTGCTCACCTTGGCCTTAGCGCAAACGCGCGGCACCTTGAGTGCGGCACGCGTTGCCGAGCTGGTCGCAGGCTTGCGTCAGCTGCCGAATAAACTTGAAGAAGCTTTGGCGATGGATACCGTGGTCGAGCAGGTCAGCCAGCGCTTTGCCGAGAAACACCACACGCTGTTCTTGGGCCGTGGCACGCAATACCCGGTAGCGATGGAAGGCGCGCTGAAGCTCAAGGAAATCTCTTACATTCACGCCGAAGCTTATCCCGCTGGCGAGCTAAAGCACGGCCCGCTGGCCTTGGTGGACAGCGACATGCCGGTGGTCACCGTAGCGCCGAACAACGAGCTGGTGGAAAAGCTCAAATCTAACCTGCAGGAAGTGCGCGCGCGCGGCGGTGAGTTGATTGTCTTCGCCGACAAACAAGCCGGGCTGCATGACGAGGAAGGCTGCAGCGTGATTGCCATGCCGCATATCGATGACATTCTGGCGCCGATTTTGTACACCGTGCCGCTACAGTTGCTGTCGTACCACGTGGCGGTGCTCAAGGGCACGGATGTGGATCAGCCGCGTAACTTGGCCAAGAGTGTGACGGTGGAGTAAAGCTAGGGGGCTTGCTTACGCGCGCTCGTTTCAGCGTTTGCAGCGAGCGCGCTAAGCCTAGCGGGTTACGGATTTTTGCGGGTTTTGCCTGTGCTCACCTGAGGGTGTTTGGGCCTACCGCCTTTTAGCGCAAATACCGCTGCTCCAACTGCTGCCACAGCGGCTCCCGCTTGAGCTGATCTAGCGCAGCTTGCCAATCGCGGATCAGTGCATCTTCGGTATCCAGATTAAACGCTAAATACAAATCATCCCGCGCGAGTACCCAGGCGATTTGCAGCTCGTCCGGGTCGTAGCTGAGCAGCCGGGCTTTTTCGCGGGCGCTGGCGACGGTGGCTACCCACAGGTTGATGCGGCCTTTGTAGAGGCGGTGGATGTTGGGCGTGCCGGCTTCGTCGGGCAGGGCGGCGGCGGCGGTGTCTAAGTTGGCAAAGCCGAGGCTCATTAGGGTGTAGTGGTAGGCGCTGTTTTCTTGCACGCCGATGCGCTCAAGGCTGCGCGCGTCTTCAAGGCGGCTAAGGGTGATGGGGCGGTCGCGGTGGGCGAGTAAAGCAACATTGGCGCTGGTTAGTGGGCCGACCCATTTGTAGCGTGCGGCGCGTTCTTCGGTGCGGTAGATGGAGAAAAGCCCGCGGTTCGGGGCTTTCTCCACATCTTGTAAGGCGCGGTTAAACGGCACCACGCGAATATGCAGGGGTTGCTTTAAACGCCGGCTGAGTTCTTCGAGCACGGCCACGCTAAAGCCATCAGCGTGCTCGTCGTTGCCGTAGTTATAGGGCGGGAAGTTTTCCGTATACAGGGTCAGACCGGTGTGTTCGGCGCTGGCCTGTGGGCTGAGGCCGCAGAGCGTCAGCACTAGGCTGAGGGCTAGGGTAAAACCGCGAACCGGCATGGCGACGCGAACTCCTTGTCTTTGGCTTCCTGCCGGTTCTTCCATTGTGTGGATTGATCTTAGCAGTGGGCTTATTCGGCCAGCCAGGGTTCGTAACGTTGGCCATAATGCACGCTGATAAAGCGACTGCTCTGGCTGTCTTGCCAGCGTTGCGGCCAGTCGGCCAAGCGTTCGCGCCAGCTGGCCGGCACGTGAATATGTTCGTTTAGCAGCTGCGGGAAGGCCGTGTAGTAAGGCTCTTGGTGTTCATGATTAGCGTAGCGCACACCCGGTGAGACACGGCCGGGCACGATCAGGTAGCGGCTGCGGTCTGGGTAGCGCTCACGCAGCCGCGCGGCATCGCTGTCGGCGTCGAGCAAAATTAAGCGGCTGGCTTGCGTGCGCTCGTGGTGCGCGGCGCGTTGGGCGTCGTCTAGCTCGCGTTGGCGCTGTTGTTTGTCGCTGAGTTTTCGCAGTGCTTCGGTGGCTTTGGCTACGGCGTCGTCGGCTTGTTTCAAGCGGGTTTGATAGGCGGGGCCATCCAGCTCAAGCAGCAAGTACGCAGGGCGACTGAGTTGGCGGATATAACGCTCGCGCTCGTCGTGGCTAAACCCCTTGGGCACGTTAAAGCCGATATTGTGCAGCGCGGCTTGGCTAAGCCACGCCGAGTCATAGCGCCAGTTGAAGTCTGGGTATTGCCAGCGCAGCTCAAGCAGCAGGCCGCTGTCGTCGCCTTCATCGAGCAGGCGGCGTTGGTCTAGGCGCAATTCGCGCTCGCTGAAACGCAGACTGCTGTCCGGCACGCCGGCGCGGTTTTGCCAAACGCCCGCCAGTACGATGGCATTCGTGCCCAAAATAACGGCCAAGCCCAACCACAGGCTGCGACGTGGGGTGAGCATTAGACACCTCCTTGTAGCTGGCGGCGCCAGCGGGTCAGTAGCACCAACAGCAGCAATGAGATCAGCCCCAGCAGGAGGAAGAACAGGTACTTAGGCAGTAGCTCCCACCACCAGTCGAAGAACTTGGTGTACAGGTACAGCAGCAAGAACACCAAGCTGGTGTTGCGCACATCGCTGTGGGCG
Source organism: Atopomonas hussainii (assembly GCF_900109735.1). Taxonomy (GTDB): domain Bacteria; phylum Pseudomonadota; class Gammaproteobacteria; order Pseudomonadales; family Pseudomonadaceae; genus Atopomonas; species Atopomonas hussainii. The sequence goes on along the minus strand of NZ_FOAS01000001.1, from coordinate 244,484 downwards.
AACTTAACCCCGGCGGCCACGCCCAGTGCGCTAAGCACAAAGGCGAGGGTCTGGTAGAGCAGTTCGATGCTGCTGGCCGACCACGGCAAGTAACTGCTTTCGCCCCAATAACCGAGCACCAGCAAGGGAATGTACAAGCACAGCAGCCCGGCAATCCGGTAGGTGGCGGCAAAGCCGTACCAGCGCTGTTGGCTGAGCAGTGCAGGAATACTCAGTAGCAAGACGCTGGCGGGGAAGAAATGCTCCGGCCGCTCGCCCACGCTGAGCCAATACACCCCGCCCCAAGCGCCGACCCGCGCGGCAATAAAGGCCACCAAGCAGGCAATCGCCGCCACCAACAGCAAGCGCAAGCGACACTGATAGGCCAGCAACAAGGCCAGCGCGCCCCACGGCAGCAAGGCTTTGTCGCTGGGGGTGATATTGAAGATTTGCCCGAGCAAACTGAGGTTCAGCACGAAGGCGGTAAAACACAGCAGCGCCGCCAGCTTGCAGTAATAGCCGCTGCGATCGACCTGATTCAGCCACAGCGTTAGGCCTAAACTGGCCACGCTGCTGCCAATCAGCACGGCCACTTGGCTGGGCGTGTTGAACAACCCCCAAAAGCGGTAGAACAAGAAGAACAAGGCACAGGCAAAGGCCAACGCGCCAAAGAGCGAGGCCACGCGCATGCCCAACGACAGTTGCTCGCTGCGCGCGCTGGTGTCGATATCCAGTTGCTGACTAAAGCGTTCGAGTAAGCGCTGGTGATGTTCGCCCAAGCGCTGCCGCTGGCTGTCGTTAAGGCTCAACACCTGTTGGCGTTCGAGCAGCTCTAGCTCGGCATGAAAGGCATGGATTTGGCTGGCGCGTTGCTGCGCCTGTTCGCGGGTCACTTCGCTCATACAGCTCCTCGTTGCACGGCCCACGCTGGGCCAGCCTTGTGCTGTGCGCACTGTAGCCCAGAATGGCTGCCGATGTTGTCGGCTAGGCCGCAGCGTCGGCCTTGCGGCTTGGCGGCTTAAGCTGCAGTTTGTCGTTGTTCACAATCAAGAAGCGGCCCCTGCGACATTTAGCCGCAGCGTGCACAGGCTCTGCAGGGCTTAACATTGTGTTACCAAATGACCCAGGGCTTTGCCCGAGGAGTGCGGCCATGCCTGCACTGCCGTCTACCCCTTCTGTGCCTGCTCGGCCTTGGTGGCGCATCCCGCTGGTGCGCGAGTTGGCCGTGGTGGTGTTGATCAAACTGGCCGTGCTGCTGGTGATCCGCGCCTATTGGTTTGCTGCCCCTACGGTGCCCGTCGATGGCACCGCGCGCGTCGCCGAGCGCCTGCTCGGCAGCGCTACCCCGAATCCCGTAAGCCTAGAGGAAAACCGCGATGATCTCAGAAGCGGTCGTTGACCTGTCGCGTCTGCAATTTGCTATGACGGCGATGTATCACTTTCTGTTTGTTCCGCTCACCCTGGGGCTGGCGTTTCTGCTGGCGATCATGGAGTCGGTGTATGTGATGACCGGCAAACAGGTCTATCAGGACATGGTGAAGTTCTGGGGCAAGCTGTTCGGCATTAACTTCGCCTTGGGCGTCACCACCGGCCTGACCATGGAATTCCAGTTCGGCACCAACTGGGCCTACTACAGCCATTACGTGGGCGATATCTTCGGCGCGCCGCTGGCCATCGAAGGCTTGATGGCGTTCTTCTTGGAATCGACCTTTATCGGCCTGTTCTTCTTCGGCTGGGAGCGCCTGTCCAAGCTGCAACACTTGGCTGTGACTTGGCTGGTGGCGATTGGCTCGAACATGTCGGCGCTGTGGATTCTGATCGCCAACGGATGGATGCAGAACCCGGTGGGTGCCGAGTTCAACTACCAGACCATGCGCATGGAGCTGACCGACTTCGGCGCCTTGCTGTTTAACCCGGTGGCGCAGGTCAAGTTCGTGCACACCGTGGCCGCCGGCTACGTGACCGGGGCGATCTTCGTGCTGGCGATCTCCAGCTACTACCTGCTGAAGAAGCGCGACCAAGGCTTTGCCCGCCGCTCGTTTGCGATTGCCTCGGCGTTTGGTTTGGCGTCGATTCTCTCGGTGATCGTGCTCGGCGATGAGTCTGGCTACGAGGTAGGCGACGTGCAAAAAACTAAGCTCGCCGCCATCGAAGCCGAATGGGACACCCACCCAGCCCCGGCCGCCTTCACCCTGATCGGCTGGCCCAATCAGGAAGAACAGCGCACCGACTACGCGGTGAAGATCCCCTACGTGCTGGGCCTGATCGCCACGCGCTCGATTGATAAAGAAGTCACCGGCATCAAAGACCTGTTAGTGCAGCACGAGGCGCGCATCCGCACTGGCATGCAGGCCTACGGCTTGCTCGAACAGCTGCGGGCGGGCGACACCAGTGACGCTACCCGTGCGGCCTTCGAAGCGGTCAAGCAAGACCTCGGCTACGGCCTGTTGCTGAAGAAGTACACCGCCAACGTGGTGGATCCCACGGAAGCGCAAATCCAACAGGCCGCGCTGGACACCATCCCCAACGTGTTCAGCTTGTTCTGGAGCTTCCGCGCTATGGTCGGCGCCGGTTTCCTGATGTTGGCGCTGTTCGCCTGTGCCTTCTGGGCCTCGGCGCGCAAAAACGAAGAACGCAAACCGTGGCTTTTAAAGTGGGCGTTGTTCAGCCTGCCGCTGCCGTGGATTGCCGCGCAAACCGGCTGGTACGTGGCCGAACATGGCCGCCAGCCGTGGTCGATTGCCGAAGTGTTGCCCACCCATTTGTCGGCTTCTAGCGTGAGCAGTGCCGATGTGTGGGGCTCGCTGCTGGCGCTGATTGCCTTTTACAGCGTGCTGCTGGTGATCGAGATGTACCTGATGATCCGCTTCGCGCGCTTGGGGCCATCCAGCCTGCACACCGGGCGCTATCACTTCGAACAAGCCCAACCGGCGCACGCCTGAGGAGGCCACCATGTTTGATTACGAAATGCTCAAACTGATCTGGTGGGTGCTGGTCGGCGTGCTGCTGATCGGCTTTGCCCTCACCGATGGTTTCGACCTCGGTGCCGCCGCGCTGCTGCCGATTGTTGGCAAAACCGACGACGAGCGCCGCGTGGTGATTAACACCATCGCCCCGCACTGGGATGGCAATCAGGTGTGGCTGATCACCGCCGGTGGCGCGCTGTTTGCCGCGTGGCCCTTGGTGTATGCCGCGGCGTTCTCTGGCTTGTACTGGGCCTTGCTGCTGGTGCTGTTTGCCTTGTTCGTGCGCCCGGTGGGCTTTGATTACCGCAGCAAGCTGGACAACACCCGCTGGCGGCAAAGCTGGGACTGGGGCCTGTTTGTTGGCGCACTAATCCCGTCTGTGGTGTTCGGCGTGGCGTTTGGCAACCTGTTCCTCGGCCTGCCGTTTGGCTTTGACGACACCCTGCGCTCCAGCTATCAGGGCAGCTTCTGGCAGCTGCTCAGCCCGTTCGCTCTGCTCGCCGGGGTGGTCAGCCTGAGCATGCTGATGCTGCACGGCGGCACTTGGCTGATGATGCGCAGCGAAGGCGCCATCGCCGCGCGCAGCCAACGCGCCGCGCAAGTCTGCGCGCTGGTGTTCTTGGCGGCGTTTATTGGCTGCGGCGTGTGGCTGTGGCAGGGCGATATCGTCGGCCTGCATATCAGCCAAATCGGCGCCGTAGACAGCGCGCTGAATCCGCTGAACAAAACCGTGCTGGCCGATAACCCCGGTTGGTTGGCCAACTACCAGCTGTACCCGCATACCAAGTGGGCGCCCATGTTGGGCATTCTCGGTGCGGCGCTGGCCTTTGCTGCCGCCACCGCTGGGCGTGGTGGCTTTGCCTTCGCCGGCTCCAGTCTCGCGATTGTCGGCACCCTGTGCACCGCCGGTTTTGCCTTGTTCCCGTTTGTGATGCCGTCGAGCCTTGATTTGGCCTCTAGCCTTACCGTGTGGGACGCCGTGTCGAGCCACAAAACCCTCGGCATCATGCTGGTGGCGGCGTGCATCTTCGTGCCGCTGATCCTGCTCTACACCCTGTGGAGCTACGCCAAGATGTGGGGCAAGGTCAGCACCGCGCATATCCAAAACAACTCGCACAGCCTGTACTGAGGAGCACAACCTATGTGGTACTTCACCTGGATACTCGGCGTGTTGCTAGCTTGCAGCCTCGGCATCATCAATGCCCTGTGGCTGGAAACCACCCAGAACCTCGACAGCGAAGTCGATGAGGATGCCTAACGCCTTCAAACACCCAGCGGCGCGCGGGCTGTCTTGCCTGCTCGCCACGCCGCTGGTGTTGGTGCTGCTGGTGCATCCTGGGCTGTTTGTGGATGCCAGCGGGCAGTACAACCACAGCGCGCTGATGTGGCTGATGCTCGGCTTAAGCGCGGCGATTGTGCACGGCGTGGGCTTCGACCCGCAGTCGCGCCCGTGGCGCTGGGTGTTTCAGCCGCTCGTCGCGTGGCCGCTGATGGCCTGGGGTTATGTGCTGCTGGCGCAAGCGCAAGGTGTTGCCCTGTAATCGCGCACAGGTCTGGTAAGCTGCCCTTCTTTACCGTTGACAACTGTATATAGAAGGAACGCTCTATGCCCGCCCTGCTGCCGCAACCCGATGCCGATGGCCTGCTGGAATATTCGGTGGTTTACACCGACCGTGCGCTTAACCATATGTCACAGCGCTTTCAGGGCGTGATGCGTGAGCTGTCCAGCACCTTAAAACAGGTGTACGGCGCCGATGCCTGCGCCATCGTGCCTGGCAGCGGCACCTTCGGCATGGAGGCCGTAGCCCGCCAGTTTGCGCAAAACCAGCACTGCTTGGTGATCCGTAATGGCTGGTTCAGCTTCCGCTGGAGCCAGATCTTCGACATGGCCCAGCTGCCAGCGAAAACCACCGTACTCAAAGCCCGCCCCATCGAGAGCGGCGCCGAAGCGCATTTTGCCCCTGCACCGATCGACGAAGTGGTCGCTACTATTCGTGCGGAAAAACCCAGCCTAGTGTTTGCCCCGCACGTGGAAACCGCCTCCGGCATGTTGCTGCCCGATGACTACCTGCGCGCCGTGGCCGATGCCGTGCACGAAGTCGGCGGCTTATTCGTGCTCGACTGCATTGCCTCGGGCTGCTTGTGGGTGGATATGCGCAAAGTAGGTGTCGACGTGCTGATCAGCGCGCCGCAAAAAGGCTGGAGCGCCACCCCGTGCTGCGCCATGGTGATGCTCGGCGAGCGTGCGCTGGCGCGTATCGAACAGACCACCAGCAACAGCTTCGCCTGCGACCTGCGCAAGTGGCTGGAGATCATGCGTGCCTACGAAAACGGCGGCCACGCCTACCACGCCACCATGCCCACCGACGGCTTGGCACAATTGGCGGCGATCATGCGCGAAACCGCCGAGTACGGCTTCGAAAAAGTGCGTGATGAGCAACTAGAACTAGGCCGCGAAGTACGCCGCTTGCTGGCTGAGCACGGTTACAAGAGCGTCGCCGCCCCCGGCTTCGAAGCGCCCGGCGTGGTGGTCAGCTACACCCAAGACCCGGCGATCAAAAACACCAGCAAATTCGCCGCCATCGGCCTGCAAGTGGCCGGCGGCGTACCACTGCAATGCGACGAAGGCGCGGATTTCTCCACCTTCCGCATCGGCTTGTTCGGTCTCGACAAACTGCACAACGTCAGCCGCAGCGTGGCCAGCCTAGAGGCCGCGCTCAAGCAGCTGTAAGGCGCCCGGCGCCAGCGGGCTGGCGTGTTGCCGGCCGCGCTGGCGCGGCGGTGCTGCCCCTGACTGCTCTCCGGGCGGTTCTCGGCCTGCTCGCCTAGCCGGTCTACACTGTCTGGCGCGCTACGAAGACGAGGGAACGGCTATGCCAGAAATGCCAGAACCAGCCGAGTACCGGGACAATCAAGCTTGGGACACTTGGCCAGAGTGCGTGATGACCCTGGCCGAGGTGCCGCTCGACGCGCGGCGGGTCTCGTTTCGCCGCGAGCGGCATTCGCAGCGTGGCCTAGCTGCGCGCGGGGCGATCGAGCAGCTGGTGGCCAAACAGGTCAATCAGGCGTTTGTGCAGGAAATCGCCCAGCTCAGCGCGCTGAGCTACCTGGAAATCCATGACCTGACGGCCACCGACCTGACGCCCTTGGGTCAGTTGAAGCAGCTGCGCACCTTGAAGCTGATCGATGTTCGCGCGCCCTGCGCTTGGGAGCCGCTGCTGGAGTTGGCGAGCCTGCGCCGGCTGTTTATCGAGAACGCCAAGCACCTGCATCGGCTCGACGCTTTCCAGCAGGCTCACCAGTTGATCGCCCTCGGCATCGAAGGCGGGATGTGGCGGCAACAGCGTCTCGCCTCGTTGGCCCCGCTGGCCGGGCTGCGGCGCCTCGAGGCGTTGTTCTTGACTGCCGTCAAGCTGGACGACCCGGCGCTGCACTACCTGGCTGAAATTCCCCGCTTGCGCCTGCTGGACTGTGCCCGCTTTGCCCCGCAGGAAAACTTCGCCGACCTCCGGCGCTTGCGGCCCGAGCTGGTCTGCCGCTGGTGTGAGCGTTACGAGGTATAGCGCCGCGCCGTTGCCTGGTTGGAGCCGCTCGGGTGCTCGCGCCTGGCGGGCCGTACGGGCTAGGCTAGAGCCTGCACAGGAGGATCTATTGAGGCGATGAACTTACCCCCACCTGCGGTGCAGCTGGCATTACCGGCAGCCCCGTTGCGGCCTTACATCAGCCACTATTGGCTGGGCTTGGACAACCGCGACGACACTTTCGCCATCAGCCCCGATGGTGCGGTCGATGTCGTGCTGGTGATCGGCCCCGGCGATTATCGGCTGCGTGCGTTTGGCACCACTACGCACTGCACCGAGGTGCCCCTGGAGCGCGCGCAGCACTACTTGGGCATTCGCTTTCGGGCAGGGCAAAGTCGGCACTTTCTCGCCGCCAAGGCGTTGGAGCTGACCAACACGGTGCAGCCCGCCGATGACGCGTTCGCCGTGAATTTCAATTGGTTGGCCGCCGATCTGCCCGCGGCAACCCTGTTTGCCCAGCTGGACAGCACGCTTGTCCACTATCTGCTGCGCCATCCTGCCGTGCCTTCTCGGCTGGATGCCGTTGTGCGCTATGTCGAGCAGACCCCAGGCCCGCTCACGGTGAGCGAATTGGCGGCGCTGTATTGCAAGAGTCGCCGGCAATTTGAGCGCGCCTTTCGCGACACGGTGGGACTGTCGCCGAAGCTGTTCGCCGCGATCTTGCGCTTTCGTCGGGCAGCGGCGTTACTGGTCGGCAGCCCGTTACCGATTGCGCAGATCGCCGCACGCCTAGGCTACGTCGATCAAAGTCATCTAAGCCACGACTGTGTGCGCTTTGCCGGGCTGCCGCCGGCGCGCGCGCGGACAGATGCCGCATTTTTACAAGACCCCAGTTATCGTGCTCCGCATCCTTCAGACTCCACTTACTTGGACGAAGGAGTCCTGCGATGAAGATCACCAGCCTGTATCCCGTCATCATGAGCCACGATGTGGCGGCCTCGGCGGCTTTCTGGACAGCCCATTTTCCGTTGACAGTCACCTTCGACTCGCCGTGGTACGTGAGTTTGAAAACCACGCAGGCGGCCTGTTTTGAAATGGCGTTTCTCGACCCGCAGCACCCCAGTGTGCCGGCGGATTTCCGTGGCAAAGTGAGCAATGGCCTAATCATCAACTTGGAAGTGGAAGACGTTGATGATGAATACCAGCGGCTATGCCAGGCGGGATTGCCAATGCTAGTAAACCTGCGTGCCGAAGACTTTGGTCAGCGGCATTTCATCACCGTGGACCCCAATGGGGTGTTGATCGATGTGATTGCGCCTGTTCTGCCGTCGACAGAATTTGCGCACAACTACACTGCGCAGGCGTTGGCTGAGCTTGGCAAGTAACTCCCGGCAGCTACCGTCGCGCTAACTAAGCGGTGCTCTAACAGAAGGTTATATATGCCCGTCGCTACCTCTGTCCCCGTCGATTCCTTGTTGGCCAGCTACCAAGCCAGTGGTGCTTTCACCGATTGCTACACGCTCACGGTGCCTGGTGCTATTACATTGCCTGTGTGGATCGAAGCCTTTTACACCTCGCGGCTGTTTAAGGTAGAGCGTGGTCTGATTGGGCTGCTGATGGGCATGCCTGCAAGTGATGCACTGGCGCGGCAGTTAGCGCTTGGCGAATTGCTGCACTTCTCGGCATGGCAGGTGAGCGCGCGTAGGCCGCAGGAGATTGTCTTGGCGGTTGGACGCACACGTTCGTGGTTGAGCGTGCAGCCGCTGCCAAGCAATCCACCGGCGACACGTCTATTTTTTGGCTCGGCGGTTGTCCCGCTGCAACCGAGCGGAAAACTGGGAGTGGGCTTTCAGGCGTTGACAGGATTTCATCGCCTGTACTCGCGCTGCTTATTGGCCAGCGCTGCACAGAGACTAACCGCCATTACCGCAGGCTAAGTAATGGGTTCTGCGTTGCTCGTCATCGGCGTAATTGCTGATCTGGTTACACCTCACGAGCAAGGCTTCTACCGCTAGACTGGCAGGTCACTTTGCGGCTTGGCATAGTGCTGCCTGCCTTACCAATAACAAGGAACGCTAATGAAACGTCGTGAACTGATCGGTGCTGCGGGTTTGGGCTTGGCGGCGCTGGGTTTGTCGGCCTGCAAACAAGAAGAACAACAAGCGCCGGCAAGCGCAGGCAAGCCTGAGCAACAGCGCTTTGAGTGGAAGATGGTCACCGCGTGGCCGAAAAACTTCCCCGCCTTGGGCACCGGTGCGCAGCGCTTTGCCGATATCGTCACGCGCATGAGTGGCGGGCGCTTAACCATTAAAGTGTTCGCCGGCGGCGAGCTAGTGCCGCCAATGGAAGTGTTCGACGCCGTGTCGCGCGGCACCGCGGAAATCGGCCACGGCGCGGCGTATTACTGGAAGGGCAAAGTCGCCGCCGCGACCTTCTTCACCACTGTACCCTTTGGCCTGTCGGCGCAAGAAATGAACGCCTGGCTGCACAAAGGTGGCGGCCAAGCCCTGTGGGACGAAGCCTACGCCCCGTTTGGCGTGAAGCCCTTTGCCTGTGGCAACTCGGGCATGCAGATGGGCGGCTGGTTCAACAAGCGCATCGACAAGGTGGAAGACCTCGCCGGGCTAAAAATCCGTATGCCGGGGTTAGGCGGCGAAGTGTTGGCTAAATTGGGCGCAACCCCGGTGATCATGCCCGGCAGCGAGATCTTCACCGCGCTGCAAACCGGCGCCATCGACGCCACTGAGTGGATCGGCCCCTACAATGACTTAGCCTTTGGCCTGCACAAAGCCGCCAGCTACTACTACGCGCCGGGCTGGCAAGAGCCGCAAGCGGTGCTGGAGCTGCTGATCAACCAAACCGCGCTCAACCAACTGCCCGACGACCTCGCCGCCATCGTGGTAGAAGCCGCGCGCAGCTGTAACGCCGACATGCTCGACGACTTCACCTTCAACAACGCGCAAGCGCTGCAAAGCCTGAAAACCGAAGGGGTGGAGTTTGCCCAATTCCCTGACGAGGTGATCAAAGCGCTGCGCACCGCCAGCGAAGAAGTGCTGGATGACTTTGCCGCGCAAAGCGACTTGGGCAGCCGCATTTGGGCATCGATGAAGGCCTTCCGCGCGCAAGCCAGCGAGCTTAGTGCGCTGACCGAGCAGCAGCTGTACAACTGGCGCTAAGCTCAACTCAGCTCACGATGTGACTGCAGGGCGGTCATATCGTGGGCCGCTGTTTACCTTGCTTATCCTCTAACCTGTTGAGCATTCACTAAGGTTGCATTGGGTCTGCAAAGCGATGGGCTTTGGTGTTTTGGCGTTAAGCAGATTGCCGAGTTTATCGAGCCTTCTTGTTTCGCCCTTCCCGGGCGAGTCACTTTTGCCAGTCGCGGCAAAAGTAACCCAAAACGCTTGCCCCACTATCCGGTCCAGCTTCGCTGGATTCCTTCGCTCCGGCAGGCTTACGCAGGGCCACGGCGAAGGGCTATCCCTAGCCCATCGCCGCTTGCGCCGCATCCCTGCGGCTTACCCCGCTCCAGCCAGCCTGCACTCAGCCGGATAAAAGGGGCAGTTGGTGCGCGCTGAATCAATGGCATTCATATTCAACACCCGCACCCAACCCTCTCCCTCAAGGGAGAGGGCTTAAATGCAAACGCCTAGTCCAAGCTAATCAGCCGTTTTCCCCCCTCTCCCTTTGGGAGAGGGCCGGGGTGAGGGAATAACAAACAAGTAATAAACAAACATCAATCTAGACGTGCAAACCGCCAAACCATCGACCTGCACCAATGCCCCCTCCAGCAGGCCTGGAGCGAGGGAACTCGGCGCAGCCGAGCCAATGTTGGGGGCCTGTTTCTTGTGCTTACTATTCTTTCGCAAAGAATAGTAAGTCGCCGGGAGGCGAAAGCAGAACTAACAATGAAACACAGGCAACGAACTACATTATAAATTTCCTACTTTTTATTTTTAAAGCTAATTTCTATTTGCTCTGCTATTTTCGATTCCATGCTTAGCTGTGTAGTAAATTCCGACCATAATCCTAGCTTCCGTAAGGTCTATGCGCTTAGCAACAGATGAGAATGGAAATACTTGAGTGCCTCTTTCATTATCTGTCACCGCATAGTCAGTACCATACTTGTCGGATACGATAACCCACTTTAATCCAAAGTCTGCGGCAAGCCTTTCTCCAAGATAAGCACCAAGAATCGCTATGACCTCACGTTCGCTGTAGTCACTCACGTCATCATTCCGCCAGTGCATAACCGCTTGATCCAGCGTTTCGAGCGACAGAATTGTTACTACTGGCAAGTATTTCTGTTGGAAGTTAGAAGCCTCGCGGGCAAGAGCAGAGATCTCTGAAATAACATTAGCCTTCACTGGGGAGATATCTTGCTGAAAGGGCTCCTCAGTCCGGTGCTCGGCGACTACTTCGCCAGTCGGTGTTTTAATTACAACTTCGTTTGGATCATCTGTTTTTGTACCACCATAGGATGTCATGTGTACACATAAGAGTAGTAGATATGCGGGTAAGGTAGTATTTCGGATAGCGGTTACGGGTATTGTATTTAAAATACTCAATTCTAGTTACCAATTTGCTGTGGGGCATAATTGTGATTACATATTGCGATGCAAATGTCTCTATTGCCGCTTTACAGAGGTGTCACCACACTGACTGTTAAGCTGGCGGCTCCGTTTCTCTACTGCTTACTTTAATTATTTTTCACGCCCTTTGGTATGGTTTATGGCTAATAGTTGATTTACAATCTATCCCTCTTGTAGAGGTGGTTGATATATTTGTCTTGTTTTTATTGTGTGCCGGTGGTGTATGAGAAGATAAGGCCGCATGCTATTGATACTGCTAGGCCTTTTAAGAAAAGTTTGGCGCCGTAGTTTGCATAGTCCCAGTGTGCAATAGAGAAAATAATGCTGGCTGGGGCAAATAGTAGAATGCTCAGTCCCCAGGCTATATGCTTTGCGAATGCGGAGGTCATGATGAATACATGGCCAACGAATAGCATGGTTATGCCGATTAGCGCTCCGCAGGCGGCCATGATTTCTATGGGGTTTTCCATATTACGTCCTTGTTATGGTCTTACTTTATTGCTTGTAGGTTTGATTTTATTGGTCAAGCAGAGTTGTGTGTTTTTATTGTTTGCTTGTGTGGAGAAAAGAGTTGCCGAGTTCTCCGCCCAAAAGCTCACATATCACTTCACCTTGCTTGCCAAAAAATCACCGAAGGCTTTACATCGAAACGCAGCGTTGCTTAGTTAGAAAAACAAAAAATCAATGTCACTAGACACTACCCGCCCTCCACCCCAAAAGTCCATTGCCACAACAGCCATCAAGCATGGCTGCTCAGCCAACCACCCTTGACCTTCCCCCAAGGTCAAACCTAACACTGCGGCAACTAGCCAAGATGAGGAGCCACCCAGTGCGAAATGTCATTGCCACGTTAGTTATCACCGGGGTTGCGGTTACCGCAGCGGCAGCGGGTGTGGTGTTGTCCGGGGCGATTAATGTCGGGGCCGATGACCCGCACAGTGATGTGGTGCACCAGATCTTAGGAGTGGCGCGCGAGCGTTCCGTGGCGCGGCGGTCGGCGGGGATTGCGGTGCCGCCGTTGGATGATGCCGAGTTGATCCGCCAAGGCGCGGGTAACTATCAGGCCATGTGTATTGGCTGCCACTTGGCGCCGGGCGTGGCGGTGACCGAGCTAAGCCAAGCGCTGTACCCCGCGCCGCCGAATTTGGCCACGGCCAACCCGCCGCGCGACCCGGCGCAAAGTTTTTGGATGATCAAGCACGGCATTAAAGCCAGCGGCATGCCGGCGTGGGGCAAGAGCATGGCCGATGAGTACATCTGGGGCATGGTCGCGCTGTTGCAGCGTTTGCCGCAGTTAAGCGCCGAGGAATACCAAGCCTTAGTGGCTAGCAGCGATGGCCATCAACACGGCGGCGGTGAAAGCGCCATGCACGACCACACTGGCAGTCATCACCCACAACCTGATCACACCGACCACGCCGAGCACGCGGCACCAGCCGCGCCGGCGGCTAACGAGAACAGCCACGTGCACCCCGACGGTAACGTTCATCAGCACTGAGTAAGCTGCGTTTGCGCATGGCGTGAGCCAATACGGTGCGGCATAGCGTGCGCTGCACGCATGCAGTGCGTGGTGCACTGAAGGATCGAACGAAAAACCTGCGCCGGGCCCTTGGCGCAGTGATTGCTTGCATTGCGACTTGTCTGTTTTTTGACTTTTAATGTCGCCGTCACAAAAATGCAGCCTCAGGTCGCCAAGCTGTACGGCGAGTGATCAATGCTGCGCCGAGTTCAGCCTGGCTTGGCGCGCTCTGCAATGGAAGGCATATGTATATCGGAAAAGCAGCAGAGCTGTCGGGTACGACCATCAAGTCGATTCGTTATTACGAAGACATCGGCTTGCTGCCCCAGCCCAAGCGTGAAGGAAAATACCGGGTCTACGATCCGGCCAGTGTCGAAGTGCTGCGCTTTATTAAGTGCGCTCAGCAGTTGGGCTTCAAGCTCAAGGAGCTGCAGCATATCTTGCGTGACTACACCGGCGGACGTTTCCCCTGGGACTTGGCCCAAGCCGAGATTCAGCGCAAGAAGCGTGAGATCTGCACGGAAATCCTCCAGCTAGAAACGGTTTTTAACGCCCTAGAGGTGTTCGAGGAAGACCTGCAAGCGTCGCGGCACGAGTGCCCGCTGGAAGCCGAAGCTCTTGAGCTGAAAAAAAAACGCCAGTCTGCGTAGGCCTCAGTTGCTTATTGCAGCGCATGTTGCGGCGTTATGTGCCGGCGGCGGCCAGTTCGCTGGAGCGCTGTGCATTACACCGTGGTGTGGCTGGCCGCTTATCCCGGCGCTTGGGGATAAGCGGCAGCAGCGCACGGTTTAGCCCTCGCTAACTAAGTTGCCAGCAGGACTCAAGACCACTTCGTTTGGCGCGTTAAGTGGGCGGACGGCGGCAAAGAACCACGGTGCCACTAAGGTGATTACCAGAATGGTCATGATGCCGCTGATCAGCAGGGCCAAGGCGACCAACATGCCCAGGTCGATAATTGGCTTGTAGTCGGAGAACAACAAGGCCAAGAAGCCGACCGAGAAGATCACCACGTTGACAATCGTCGAGCGCCCCACGCTGTGCATGGCGCTAAGAATGGCCGCGTCGATAGCTTGGCCGTGCTCGACGTAGCGCTTGATGCGCGACAGCAAGTGCACCGCGTAGTCGACCACGCCAACCACTAGGAAGGTCACCAGTGCGGTACCGATATTCAGCTCGATATCGAACAGGTACATGCCGGCGTACAGGCTTACCGAGGTGCATAGCAAGGTCAGCATGCCGAGCAGGCCCAAGCGTACCGAGCGCAGCCAGAACATCATCATCCCGCCGACCACCAGCATGGCCAAGGTGAAGCTCAGCACTTGGCCACGGGTGATCTCTTGCAGCACGCCGGTCCAGATTACGGGGGTGCCGGCGTGGGTGATTTCCAGATGCGCCGGCTTGTTCTCGGCCAGCCAAACGTCGAGGCGGTCGAGCAGGCTCTGGTAATCGCTGGCCACCGAGGAGGTCATGGTGAACAGGGTCAGGGCCTTGGAGTAGTCGGCGTTCAGCACGTTGGTCAGGTCTGAGCCGCCGCCGTTTTCAAACAACATCACGTGTTGGGCGATCAGGTCGTTGCCGTCCACTTCAAATTGCTCGATTTGGCCGTCGTCATCGCGGCTGCGTATTGTCTCGCGCGGGCCGGGTACACGCAGATAAGCGGGCTGCATATCGTTAAGCACCAGATTCATGCGCTTCACATAGGTAGCCAGCGAGTAGCCGTAGCTGATATCCGGTTGTGCGCGCAGGAACTGGTCGAGCTTGTCGATGAAGGCCACCACTTCAACGTCCAGCACACCGCGTGGTTTTTTGCTGTCGATGGCAATCCAGCCGGGGGCGGTGCCAGCGACATGGCGGTTAATGAATTCATCGGAGATGCGGATGGCGCTGTCTTCTTTGAAGTAGGCGATGCCCGAGTCTTCGATTTTGACGTTAAAAGTCAGCACGGTAGCGACGGCCATCAGCGGTAGCAGCACCAGCAGAGCCAGTTTACGCCGGGCAATCAGGCGGCCGCACAGGCTAACCAAGGCAACGGAAATAAGCGAAGGCTTGCTCGCTGCTGCCGCTTGCGACTTGCTGTCACGGCCCCAGAGGCTAATCCACGCGGGAATCAGGATCAGCGAAATCAACAAGGCCACGGCCAGCCCCACCGACATGAAAATGCCGAAGTTACGGATGCTGACGATGTTGGTCATGGTGGAGATGACGAAGGTGGCGATGGTGGTCATGGTGGTCAGCACCACCGGCATGGCCATCAGGCGCATGGTTTCGCGGTTGGCTTCGCGGTTGTTTAAGCCGGCTTTTTTCTGCTCGTAGTATTCGGCCATCACGTGCACGGCGTCCGAGCAACAGATGGTGAACAGGAACACCGGCAGCACGCTGGTCAGCAGGTCAATCGGCACATCCAGCAAGGCCATGCAGCCTAGCGTCCACAGGGTGCAGAGCATGATGTTGGTCAGCGGCAGCACGACGCCTAAGGTCTTGCGGAAGAACACCAACAGCAGCGCGGTGATCAGCAAGAAGACCACCGGAAACAGCACGGCCAGGTCGTGGTCGATGATTTCTTGTTGGGCGCCGATGAAGATCGGCATGCCGGCGATAAACACCTCGTCGGTGAACTCGGGGTGCTCGGCTTGGTAGTCGGCGACGATCTTGCGGAAGATCTGGTAAGCACGTAGCTGCGCTTGGGCGTCATCTTGTTTGGTGCCGAGTTCGGCAACCAGCAGGGCGACGGTTTTGTCCGTTGAGATCACGCCGTTGAGCATCAGCTCGTTGTTCATGATCTCGCTTTCGACCTCGGCCGGGTTCATGTCATAGGCGCGCAGGGTCTTGTGGATGAGGATTTCGCCATCCTGACTGAGCAGGATGTTTTCCAGATCGCCCATCGAGGCCATCTCACGGATGGGGTTAACCCGTTCGGTGAGAAAGTCGAGAAATTGCCGGTCTTGCGGGTGCCATGCTTGGGCATGGGCGTGGTCGCGCAGGGCTTGCAGTTGGCGGTAGTCGTTTTGGCTGAGGCCCTCGGCCTGAATGTCGGCAAACAGTTGCTGCGCCTGCTGATCGGCAGGGTGTTTGGCCAGCAGGTTGGCCAACTGCTGGGCATCTTGCTCGTTGCTTAGCACCACCAAGCGCGCGGCTTGCGAGAGGGCGTACAAGGCATTCAGCGAGGTGCGGTTGAACACTCCCTGCGGGTTATGCAGTGACACCATCACCGAGTCGAAGGTGCCGGTGAATTCTTGCTGCAAGTCGATGATGGTTTTGCGTGCCGGGTGGGTGTCTTTGAGCAGATACGGGTTGGTATCGGAAGTCAGTGAGCCCAGCGCATAGGTGAAGTAGGCGGTGATGGCGAACAGCAGGAGCAGCAACGCCTTGGCATAGCGCTCGACAAAATCTAAGTAACGTTCCATGTGGACAATCCCTGCTTAGCGGGCGGAGGTTTGCAGGGCGCTGACATCGCTGGCTTTCAAGCCGCGACGCAGGGCGCTCTGGGTGAACAGGCGGTCTTCCAGCAACACGTTGTAGCGCAGGTCGGTAAAGCGCATTTCTGAACGGGTGCCGTCGATGAAGTGCTCGGTTTCACTGAGGGTGATGCTGTCGATGCCGTCGATGGTGCTGACTTCTTTGGTGCGCATCTGCTTGATCAGCACATCTTTCACGTCATAGAAGTTTTGCTGCATGACCAAGTGGTTTTGCTTGTCGATCCACACCTTGAGCTTGTTGTAGCCGGTCTTGGTGAGAATCGCTGGCGACGCAGGCTCACGCTCGATCACATAGCAGTCGCGGCCTTGCAGGGTTTCTTCGCCGACTAAGGTTTGCCGGTAATCATTGACGCGGATTTTGTCGAGGTCGGCGTAGGTGTAGTCGCTGCCCATAAACGCGCCGCGCTTGTCGGTGGTGGAGATGCGTCGGGTCTGTCGGCTGATCGGCAGGTACATCCACTGGCTGTCTTCTTGTTTTAGGGCTTCGTGGGGGTTTTCGATATGAAAGGCCACGTTGCGCACATCGCTGGGCGAGCTAAAGAACATGCTGAATTTGTCGCTGTCGGCATAGTCTTTTTGCAGGTAGGTGAAGTCGCGTACGCGGCTGTTGCCTTGCTTGTCATGCAGGATCAATGACACCTGCGAAATAAAGCTGTGACCGTCGTGACGGTCGCGGGCCTGCTGCATGATTTGTTCGGCATTGGGGGCGTTTTCCGCGTGGACCACACTGCTGATCAGCAGGCAGGAGGTAACGCAGAGACGCTTGAGTGAGGGTGACATGTGACTCTCCTTGTAGTGTTTGGGCTCGGGGTTAAAACAGGTAGCCGGCAGACAGGCGCACTTGGTCGTGCTGGCGGTAGCTGCCGAAGGCTTGCTCGCGGTTGCCGAAGAACAGGTCGATCTCCAGCCCTAACTTGAGCCAGTCAGCGGGCTTGTAGGTGAAGATGCCTTGCAGCAGGGTGTTGTCGTCGGCTGGGGGCGAGAAGGCCATCACTAGGCGGGTTTTCAGCCGGTCTTGCAGATGGCTGCCTTCGCCAGACAGAGTGAACAGGCGGTCGCGCTCGGGGGTGAGCATGCCCGGCTGCCATTGCAACAGGTGCTGCTCTTGCCACTGTGCGGAGAGCAACCAGTCGCGCCACAGGTAATCCACGCCCAGCAAGCCCTTGAGCATGTTGCTCTGGTCGCTGCCGTGGCTGCGGTAAGGGTTGGTGACTTGCCAGTTGTCGAAGTAGGCCAGCTCGCTGCGAATCACCAAGCTGTAGCCGGGGTCGATGGCGATGCCGCTGCCGAGCATGCTGTAGCGCGGATGGCGCGCCTGCACTTGGCTGCGGCCATCGGCGGCAATGCCGGTGATGGCATATACCGGGTCTTGCTGGCGGCTGTTGAGGCCGACCACGCTGACGTCTACTGAGCCGAGCTGACCGTTGGCGCTAAGCCCATAGGCGAACTTTTCGCTGCCGTGGTACTGCTCGCTGCGCTGGGTTTCGAACAGGCTCGGATCGGGGCGGGTAAACACTGGGCCGTCGAATTCGCTGCCTTCGGCGGGCCAGCGGTTGGCTTTGCTGTCGGTAATCCACAGGGCTTCCAGCTCCCAGTCACCCAGTGGGTGCACGAGGCGCGCCATGGGCAGGGCGATGCGGCTGTCTTCCAGCAAGGCGGTGAGGCCTTCGCGGTAATCCAACGGGTTGACCTGATCGAGCACGCGCAGCTCGTCGGCACGCCCCCATACCACTTGCTGCCAACCTAAGGTCAGCTCGCCATCGCCAAGGCGATGCCCCCAATACAGGTGGCGCCAGTCGGCGGTGAAGCGATAGTCGTCGCGGGCGGCATCGCTGTAGGGTTGATCGCCTTCGTAGCGCGCGTCGTAGCGTACGCGCGCTTTGGCTTTGTAGAAGCTGTCGCCCCACGAGTCTTCTAGGCTCGCCTTCAGGTACAGCTGTTTCTGCGTAATGGCCTCGTCGCCATGCAGGCGCACGGCGCTGGCTAGGCCAACTTCGCCATCCCAGTAATCCGGCTGCAGGTCGGCCAGCGCGGCGGCGCTGCACAGGCTGAGCACGCTCAGTAGAGCCAATCCACGTGGCATGCTCACATCCCCAAACCAACGCCGCCGTCGAGCAGCAGGCTTTGCGCCGTCAGTGCGCCGGCTTCGGGGCTGATCAGGTAGCGCACCAGCGCGGCCACTTCGGCGCTGGCAATAAAGCGCCGCAGCGGCAGTTTTTTCCGCGCATTGCGTTGGATTTGCTCGGCGCTGAGCCCGGCAATCTTCGCTTGCATGGCCAACTCTTGTTGCAGCATGGGGGTATCGACCCACGCCGGGAGGATGGCGTTGACGGTGATCTGCCGAGGCGCTAAGTCCAGTGCCAGCGCTTTGGTCATGCCGACCATGCCGTGTTTCGAGGCGCAGTAGGCGCTGTTGCGCACCTTGCCAGCGCGGCCGAGGATCGAGGCGATATTGATGATGCGTCCGTGATCGGCCATCAGCGGCACGCACAGCGAGGTGACGTAGAAGGTGCCGTTGAGATTAACGTCGATCACCCGTTTCCAATTGATCAGGTCTTCCGGCTCGTTCTCGTTGCAGATGCCTGCGCTGTTGACCAGCACATCCACGTGGCTGATGCGCTGGCCGAGCTCGTTAAGCAGGCTTTGCAGGCTCTCTAGGTTGCTGATGTCGACGGCATGCGCTTCGATCTGCGCCGGCCATGGCTGGCTGTCGACCCAGCTGCACAGGTGGTCGAGATCCATATCGAGGAGGATCAAACGGTGTGCGCTGTCGGTGGCCAAATCTTCGGCAATCGCTCGGCCAATGCCTTTGGCGGCGCCGGTAATCAGAAAGGTGCGTGGTGTACTCATGGCATTTTCAACCCGCCGTTGAGGGCGATCACTTCGCCAGTGAGGTAGTGCGCTTGGGCGATAAACAGCAGCGCTTGGGCGATTTCTTCGGGTTCGGCATAGCGTTTAACCAGCAAACGCTCGTGGATGGCCTCGGCTTGGCTAGCCACCAGCGCGGTGCTCATCTCGGTATTAACGATGCCCGGGGCAATGGCATTGACGCGGATATTGCGCGGCGCCAGCTCGACCGCCAGAGCGCGGGTCAGCGCCTCGACACCGCCTTTGGCAGCGGCGTAGTTGCTTTGCCCTTTGCCGGGTTTCTGCGCCGCCACCGAGCTGAGGTTGACGATGCAGCCTTGGCGCTGGCGCAGCATGCTCGGCAGCACTTGCTGGCAGCACAGCAAGGTGCCGATCAGGTTGGTTTGAATCACCAGTTGCAGGTCAGCCAGCGGCATGCTGGCGAGTAAGCCATCGCGGGTGATGCCGGCGTTGTTCACCAGCAGGTCGATGCGCGGGTATTGGCTTTCGATCTCGGCAAAGCAGTGCTGAATGCTCGTTGGCTCGGCGATATCGCAGGCGTGCGCGCTGAAACTGGCCTGCGCGTAAGCGCAGCGCAGTTCTTCCAGCAACGTGGCGGCGGCGACGTGATCGCGCTGGTAGGTAAACGCCACCTGATACCCCGCGGCGGCTAGGCTGCGCACGATGGCGCGACCGATGCCGCGGCTGCCGCCAGTGACGATGGCAATGGGCTGAGTCATGGGCTGTCCTTACAGAGAGTTAGCAGTTTTGAATTGCGCCAAGCCGAAGCCATGCGCGGCGGCCAGGGCGCGGATCTGCTGCACCTGCTCGCGGTCGATATCGCCGTAGGAGAAATGCTGGCGCGTGCCGTTTAGGCCCATCAGCACCGACTCGGCCATGCAGGCGTACAACTGGTCGTGCTGCAGATAGGCGCGCACATGCGCGGGCAGGCCATCGCCGAGCGGGGTCTGCATGATGCCGCCGTGCATGTAGAGCACGTCGGGGCGCTGTGTGCCGATGCTTTGCACCACGTTGAGCGGCACGGCGATGTCGCACACCACGCTGTTTTCGGCGAAATGCTCGGCGCCCAAGAACGGCTCAGCGGCATTCGCCGCGCACAGCACGATGCGCGCCTGCTGCAAGGTGCTGAGGTCGTTGCTCAGGGTGATGAAGGGCGTTGCGTTGGCATGCTGGGCGACGAACTCGAATACCTGCTTGCCCAGCGCAGGGCTGTTGGCATGCTCGGCCAGTAAGCGATCGAAGCCGCTCAGGCGTTGCAGGCGGTCGGCCAAGATATCGTCATGGGTGTTGCCTTGCAGCACCGCGCGGGCGGCGTCGGCGTAGATCAGCTGGGCGGTTTTCTCCAGTCGGCGCAGCGAGCCATCGCGACCGCTGCCAATCAGAATTAACTGGTCGACCTGGCGCGACAACAGCGAGGCATAGGTCGAGGCGATGTTGCCAGCGGCGCCTACCACAGCAGCGGTTTCGCGGTTCAGTTGCAGGCCTTGTTGCTGGCAACCCTGCTCAATGGCTTCCAGGCCCATGCCGATGGTCAGTGCGTTGCCTGAGGTGAGTGCCACGTCATTGATCTGTAGTGCTTGCGCGTTATTGGTGACGATCGAGGTGTACATACCCAAACCGGCCACCCGGCAGCCGTCGGCGCGGGCATCTTTGATGCGCTCGCTGATCTCGCGGCGAATCGGCTCCAGATCACCGCTGGCCAAGTAGGCCGACATGGCGTTGGAGTCCATGCACAAGGGGTACAGGCTGAACTCCACGGCGGTGCCTAGGCGCGAGCGGATCAGTACCGGGCCAATCGGTGCCGAACGCCGTTCCGGCGCCATGCGCTGAATAAAGCTGCGTTTTTGTTCGGGGCTCAGTGGCGCCAGCGAGGGATCAACATCGCTGAGCATGTCGGCGTCGATCAGGTGGTTGATAAACGCCACCTTAGTCACCACCGCCGGGTGCGCGTTGAGCGCTGGGGCGGCGGCGGTGCTGAACTGCTCGCCACGCTCGGCCAGTTGCGGAATCTGATCGGCGCACACGCCTGCGGCCAGCGGCAGCGAGTCGCGGCGGCGCAAGTGTTCGCAAACCCGCTGCAAAGCGCCGATCAGACGATCGATCTGCGCCAAACTGATGCACGCCGGTGGCTCCAGGCGGATAACGTTGGAGTTACTGCCCGACGGCGCCACCCGCAAGGCTTCGTGTTGCAGCAGGTAGCCGGCGATGATGTAGCCCAGCGCCTCGTTGTATTGCGCGGAGATCTGCACCAGCGAGCCGGTTTTGCTCAGGTCGTGCAGTTCGACGCCGAGCAGCAGGCCGCGGCCGCGCACATCGGCGATCACCTCGGGGTAAGCGGTGTGCAGCTCTTGTAGCGCGCTTTTCAGGTAGGCGCCTTTGTGGGCGATGTCCTTGAGCATGGCGCCGTCGTTGGCTTGCAGACGCCGCAGGGCGCTGAGGGCGATCTGGCAGGACACGTCGTCTTCGGCAAAGGTCGAGCTGTGGATATAGCTGAAGTCGGGCTGGTAATGGCTGGCGCGAATCAGGGTCACGGCGATCTTCGCCAAACCACCGCCGAGCGCCTTAGATAAGCAGTAGTAATCGCCTTGCAGATTGAACTGACTGCTCGCCAGCAGGCTGCCGGCACGGCCGAAGCCGGCCTGCACTTCATCGATGATCAGCGGGCATTGCAGTTGGTTGCTGAAGCGCCGCACGCCCAGATAAAACTCGGCGGGGAACTCATTGATGCCGCCTTCGCCTTGGATCGGCTCCAGCAGCACGGCGGCGATGCGCGACTGCGCATGGCGCACCAATTGCCAGCCTTCTGCACAGGCTTGCAGGCTCAGCCAAGCTTGCTGGTGGCGTTGTTGCAGCTGGGCAAACTGCTCGGGCTGCGCCGGGTCGAGGAAATCGACCTGCAGGCCGAAGCGTGCAAACGGCTGGCGGTATTGCTTGCCGTGGGTCAGCTGCACGGTATTCACCAGCTTGCCGTGGAAGCTGCGTTTAAGGGCGACGAACACCGGCGCACTTTGCAGCACTTGCAGGTTGTGTTGGCGCAGGGCTTCAGCCAACTGGCGCAGCGTGGCGCTGTCCAGCGAAGCCGGCAGTAGGCCGGCGGGTATGTCGAGGCTGGCTAGATCGAG
The DNA here is from genome assembly GCF_900109735.1 of Atopomonas hussainii. Lineage (GTDB taxonomy): Bacteria > Pseudomonadota > Gammaproteobacteria > Pseudomonadales > Pseudomonadaceae > Atopomonas > Atopomonas hussainii. The sequence continues at coordinate 222,441 of NZ_FOAS01000001.1, read as the reverse complement.
CAGTTGATAGGCCTGCTCGCCGCTGCTCAGCTGTGCCAGTTGGTAGTCCAGCGCATCGAACTGTTCTTGTAATTGCTTCTGTCGGCAGTATTCGGCGTGCTTGACGGCAATCTCTACGGCTTCGGCGCCGCTATTGGAGAAGGTGCTGATGTAGCGCTCGCGGTTGTTTAGCTCGGCATTCAGCGCATCGCTCAGGGCATGCGCGAGCTCGCCAGCGGCGCCGCGCACCGACATCTGGGCGTTGAACGGGATCTGCGCTTCGAGCAATTGGCAGTATTGGCTGACGAACTCGGGGTCGTTATGGCCGAACAGCGCGGCGCCGTAACCGCCGAGAAAGTCATCCACGGCGACTTCGGCGCCGTCGGCGTTGCGGTAAAACAATTGACTGCCGCTGGCGCGATGAAACTGCTGCTGCAAGCCCAGCGCCTGCATCAGCTCAACGTATTTGGGGCGAACGTAATCGCGGTAATCCATGACAAGCACTTCCTTTGAATTAGGCACTAAGCGGGTGATAGGTCAGGTGGTAACAGGCACTGAAACCGTTGCTGTCGCGGTTCAGCACGGCAGCGCGGCGCAGCACAGCCGGCGTGCTGCGCTGGCGGGCCAGTGGCAGATCGTTAGCGACTGGTTGCTCTAGGCCGCAGATCGCTGGCACGCATTGCGCCTCGAGGCTGCGCCGCGCTAACAGCACATCGACCAAGCTGGGCGCGCCACTCAGACAGCCGGTCAAGCCTTGGCTGGCGCTGATTTGCTTGGGTGCGATGCGCCGCAGGCTGGCGCATAAAGCGCGGTCGTCGTTCGGTTGCGCGCGGCTGCTGCACCACAGCACGTCTGGCGCTTGCGGTAGTGGCAAGCGGGCAAAGTCGGCGTGGCCATCCAACGCATCTAGGGTGACGTGCGGGCCTGCGGGCAAATCGGCTTGGCGGCGCAGCACCAAAGCCACCGCGCCGTCGCCGCCGATGGCGCCTTGGGCGTTGGCATCGAAGGGCTGGTAGTGGGCGTTGCCGTTGTGGCTGATCGCGCCCCCATGGGCCAGCTTGGCGAGGGCCAGTGGGTCTAGCTCGCTACCGGCGGCCAGCACCAGCGCAACATCCACGCGGCCTGCCTGTAAGGCTTCGCAAGCGGTGCGCAGGGCGGCCAAGTTGCCGGACACGCCTTGCATAAAGGCGTTGCACTCGCCTTGCAGTTGCAAGTTAAGGCTGGCCACGCCGGGCAGGCCGTTACTTAGGCTGGTGAGCACTAAAAACGGGTTCAAGGCGTTATCACGCAGCACCCGGCGGCTCAGTTGCACGGCGTCGAGGCCGTGCGCCTGGCGGCATTCCCGCAGTAGCTCGTGGTAGGCGTCCAGCGCCGGGTGGGTGTAACCGCCTTGGCTGCAATACAAACCAAAACGCAGTGGGCTGTTCGCGGGCTCCAGTTGTGCTTCGTTGAGTGCTTGTTGCAAGGCGCTCACCCCCCAGACCACCGCCGGGGTGCTGTAGCGGCGCAGATTAGGGGCTAAATCGGCCAAGCTGCGTTGATGCGTGGCTGCGCTGATTTGTCCGTAGGTAGGTATTTTGCGGCTGTGCAGCAGTGGGCTGTCGAGGGCACTGATACCGCTTTGTGCTTGCTGGGCGGCTTGCCAGAGCGCCGCGCTGCCCCAGCCGGTGGCCAGCACGCAACCGGCGCCGCTGATGGCGATGGCTGAAGTGGCGGGGCTCATAAGCGTGCCTCCACATATTTGCCGACCACCAGCGCGGTGTTCAGCCCGCCGAAGCCAAACGAGTTACTCAGCGCGTAATGCACCGGCTGGTCTACGGCTTGGTTGGCGCAGTAATCCAGATCGCAGTCTTCACCGGGGTGCTGCAGGTTGACGGTTGGCGGGATTCGATCATCGCGACAGCTCAACGCACTGCAGATCAGCTCGGGTGCGCCGGCGGCGGCAATCAAATGGCCAAATTGCGATTTGTTGGCGCACACGCGCAGGCGTTGATAGTGCTGCTGTTCGGCAAACACTTGCTTGATGGCTAGGGTTTCCGTGGCGTCGTTGAGCGGTGTGGAGGTGCCGTGGGCGTTAACCAGGTCGATCTGTGTCGGCGCCAGTTGAGCATCGGCCAGCGCCGCACGCATGGCCAAAATGGCCCCGCGGCCATTCGGCTCCGGAGCGGTGACGCGGTAAGCATCTAAGCTGCTGCCATAGCCGAGCAGCTCGGCGTAGGGGGTGGCGCCGCGCGCCAGGGCGTGCTCAAGGGTTTCCAAGACCAAGAAGCCACCGCCTTCACCGGCCACCAGGCCGCTGCGATCACGGTCGAACGGTCGGCACAGGTCGGCGCCCCAGCGTTGCTCGCTGCTGGCCGCGCCAAGCAGGTACAGCGCGCCTAGGGTATCCAGATTCAGCACCGAATCGGCACCGCCGGCCACGGCCACCTGTACCTCGCCACGACGCAGCAAATACAAGGCATTGCCGATTGCCTGCGCGGCGCCGGCGCAAGCGCTGCTGATGTTCAGTACCGGGCCGCAGCAGCCAAAGTCGTCGGCAATCACGCGTGCTAGGCGGTCATTACTTTGCCGGAAGGTGCCTTCGTGATGCAGCGCCGCGCGTTGCGCGAACAGCGTTTGCCAGCTTGGCGCTGCATCGCCGTTTAAGCTCAGGCGCATGTCGGCGAGCATGTGTTGCGGCGCACCAGAGGCGGTCAGCACGGCGGCGTGTTGCAGGGCGCTGGCGTTAAGACCGCTGTCGCGTACCGCCTGACTGGCGGCGATCCAACCAAAGCGCGTGCGGCGTTCCAAGTCGGTGTGCCAAGCCGGGTGCTCGGCCAGCTCCGTGGGCAGTTGTTGCATATCCACTGGTGCGGCATAACGCACTGGGAAGCTGTCGTCGCTGAGTTCTTCCGGCTGCCAAGGGCGGACGCAGTGTTCGCCTTTAAGCATGCGCTGCCACAGGCTGGGCCATTCGAAGCCGAAGCCGGTGACGGCGCCCATGCCGGTGATGACTATCCGTGTGCGGCTCATGCGTGGGCCTCCTGAGGGCTAAGGTGCAGTAGCAACAGACCGAGGTGGCCCTGTCGGCTGTGACTGCACAGCAGCACATAGCGCGCTTGTTGCGCGGCGGTGTGGCTGGGGTGGGCGCAGGCATAGGCGATGTCGGTCAGCGGGCTGCTGGCGCCGAGGTCGCCGGTGTGGCTGCGGCTGCTGTGTAAGCGGCAGCCGGGTAACAGGGCCTGTAGCAGCGGGTCGCTGGGGTCGGCCACCACCAGCGCTAAGTCGCTCAATTGCAGGTGCGCTTGGCTCAGGCAGGCGGTTAGCCGCTCTTGGGCAATGGCCAAGGCATCTGCCCCAACAGGGCAATAGGCGCGCACGCAGTGCTGCACGCTGATCTGCCAAGCGTCGGCACTCGGCTGCTGACTAAGTAGCAGCGCGGCGGCACCTTCGCCCAATGGTGTGAGCGGTGGCTGGGCTTCTTCACGCAGGTACACGGCGGGGGTCAGGTTAGGACTGCTGCTGATCACCAGCGCACTGTCGGCACGGTCTTCGCGCAGGAGTTGCCACGCCTCGTAGAGCGCGTCGAAGGCGGCGCTTTCTTGCGCGCAATAACCGGCCATCGGGCCGTGACAGGCGAGGGCTTCGGCGACATAGGACATCACGCTGCTGTTGAGCAGCGTCAGCGCATGCAGCGGTGGGGTGTTGTTGAACAGGCTAGCCAAGAGGGCGTCGGGGTTTTCGCCCAGTGCGGCGATGGCATCCCAGCAGGGACTCGGGGCATCGACTTCCGGTAATGCCGCGCACAGGGCTAAGCGTTCGGGGGCGCTTGGCAGGGCCTGTACGGCGGGCGCCAAGCGGGCTACGCAGTCGAGCAGGCGCAGGCCTTGGTCTTCGACGCTGCGCTGAATCTTACGGTCGTAGAGGCGGCGCTCAAGCGCTGGGGTCTCGACGTGAAAGGCGGTTATTTGGTTAGCAAAAGCTAACGGGCTGGGTGTGGGCGCGGGGCCGAACAAAGCGTCGACGCTGTTACCGGCGGCATTCAGCAGACTGCTGGCCTGTAGGTAAACCGCGCGGGGAGCTGGTTGGGTCATGGTTTAGGCTCTCCCTAGCACGATGGCGCTGTTGATGCCGCCAAACCCGAAGGAGTTGGACAGCACGGTGTTGACGGTTTGCGTTTGCACTTGGGCGTGCAGGTTCAGGTGCGGGTATTGCGCGCCGTCGGCGTGGTAGTTGAGTGTCGGCAACTGCACGCCGTGGGCGATGCTTTGCAGCGACAGCACCGCTTCGATGGCACCGCTGCCAGCCAGCGAGTGGCCAACGGCAGACTTGTTGGCGGTCAGCTGCAGCTGCGCGAGGTGGTCGGCAAACACTTGCTCCAGCGCCAGGGCTTCACAGCTGTCGTTAACGGCGGTGGAGGTGCCGTGCAGATTGACCTGATCAATCTCGCCGGGCGTTAGGCCGGCATCGGCCAGTGCCGCCTGCATGCACAGGGCGTATTTACTGCCGTCGCGGCTACTGGAGGTCATCTTCTCGGCTTCGCAAAGGTTGGCGTAGCCGAGCACTCGACCCAGCGATACGGCTTGGCGCCGTTCGGCATGCTCGCGGGATTCCAGCACCAACATCGCGGCCCCTTCGCTGAGCACAAAACCGCAGCGATCACGCATAAACGGCCGGCTTTGCGTGTCTGCGGGCCAATCGCCCTTCGCGCACAAGGCGCCGAGGCTGCTGAACATGTAGTAAGGCAGCTCATTGGCCATCAGTTCGGTGGCGCCACACAGGGCAATATCCAGATGACCGTCGGCAATCGCGCGGTAAGCGCTACCGATGGCCATGGTGCCGGCGGCACACGCATCGGCGTGGGTGGCGATGTGTTGGCCAACGCCTAAGTAGTCCGCTAGGTGTTGGGTTTGCTGATCGACCCGCCAGGCGAAAGGTTCGCGCTGGCTGCTCGGGTGATCGAGGTAGGCATCCAGATCGACGCGGCCGTGGGCATCAAAGTACTGGCTAACCACGTCGAGCTCTTGGGCGCTGGCACAGTATTTATTGGCGCCGATAAACAAGCCGCTGCGTGGCTTGGCTAAGCTCTGCCGGTCGAACTGGGCATGCTGCAGGGCCTGCTCGGCGACATATTGCGCCAGCGCGGCCTGACGCGGCTGGCCGCCGCAGGGTTGCTCCAGCGCGGCATAGATGGCTTGCCACTGCTGACTATCGAGATAGCCAGCGGCGGTGTTGGCGAAGCCTAGCTCGACGAACAGCGGATGCGCGCGAATGCACGATTGTTCCTCACAGAGGCGGGTAAACAGCGCCTGGGCATTGAGTGCCATAGGCGCTACTAGGCCGTAGCCGGTGACGTGAACTTCGCGGGCCAGCATGTGACCTCCTAGGCTGGCTCGCCGGCTTGTGTGGCCATAAAACCCGCAACCAGCTGGCGCGAAACGTCATCGCCATCCAGTGGGGTTAGGCGGCCGCTGCAGTCACCACACACCACTTGTTCACGCTCGTTGACCGCTGCGTGATGCGAGCCGCATTGCGGGCAGGTATCGGGTAGGTAGTTGAACAGGTTGTGGCACTGCTGCGCCCAGTTGCGCACGGTGGTTTGCGCAAACACTTCGGTGGGCTTCATGCCGACGCGCAGTTGTTCGGCGCTGTAAGCGCTAAGACTGTTGCGCAGCAAGGCCACGCCGCTGGCGGTGAGGCCTTTGTTTTCGACGAGGCCGTCGAGGTCGCCATTCAGTTCGCTGGCGTGCTCCAGTACGCTGGTTTTGGGCAGGGTGCAGCCGTACTTACGACCCAGTTGGAAGCTCAGGTCAACGATATCCAGCGAGTCGGCGGACAGGTCATCGACGATGCGGTGATCAGCTTCGACTTCGTCCAAGTCGAGTGCCAAAAGTTGAGCTAGGATGCTACGAGTGCTGGTGATGACGGCGTTCAGATCCAGTGGGTTGTTCATATCAACTCCTTTTTATGAGCCATACACGAGGTGAAAGCGCTGCGCTCTAGCGCGGGGCATTCACGCAGCCCGGGCACGCTAAAGTCTCTCCTTAGGGGGAGAGTCAACCCTTGCGAGGGCATTTGGCGCTAAACGGTCGTGGCACTGCGGTCTAGCTCACACAGCAGAGCGAAAATCCCGGTTTAGAGGGCTTGCGGCATGGCGTATCTGATCAGCAAATACCTGATTACAGCCGGTTTAGTGGTGCTGGTTTCTGAGCTGGCCAAGCGCAGTGATCGGCTGGGGGGCTTATTGGCGGCGCTGCCGCTGGTCACGGTGCTGACGCTGATTTGGCTGTATGTCGAGCAACAGCCGCTGAGCAAGATTGAGAACCACGCGTGGTACACCTTTTGGTATGTGCTGCCGACCTTGCCGATGTTTTTAGTCTTTCCCTTTTTGCTGCCGCGCTTGGGCTTTTGGTTGGCGTTGTTGGCTTGCTGCGCGATCACCGCGTTGTGCTTTCTTGCCTTGGCGTGGGCATTACGGCTGTGGGGCGTGCATCTGTATTGATGGCGGGTTTTCGCCACGGTAAAGGCTGCTTTTGGCGGATATCCGCCAGCTGTTCTGACTAAACACCCGCGCTAGAGCGTTGCAGGCGCTGGCACAGGCCCTGCAATAGCCCATCCCGTCGAACAACAAATCCAACACGACTGGGAGAAACCCTCATGCGTTTAGCCAAGCGCCTCGGCCTGTTTGCGGCTGCTGCCACCCTCACGGCCAGCACCGCAGTACTCGCTGCACCGACCTTTATTAACATTCTTACCGGCGGCACCAGCGGTGTGTATTACCCCATTGGCGTGGCCTTGTCGCAGTTGTATGGCGAGCATATCGACGGCGCTAAGCCCTCGGTGCAGGCCACCAAAGCCTCGGTAGAAAACCTCAACCTGCTGCAAGCCGGGCGCGGTGAGCTGGCCTTAGCGCTGGGTGATTCGGTGGCCGATGCGTGGGCAGGCGACAGCGAAGCAGGCTTTAAAGCGCCGCTGAAGAAGCTGCGCGCGATTGCCGGCACTTACCCCAATTACATCCAGATCGTTGCCAGTGGTGAGTCGGGCATCAAGACGTTGGCTGACCTCAAGGGCAAGCGCATTTCGGTGGGTGCACCGAAGTCCGGCACCGAGCTAAACGCCCGCGCCATCTTCAAAGCGGCGGGCCTGAGTTACGAGGACATGGGCAAGGTGGAGTTTCTGCCTTACGCCGAGTCGGTGGAGCTGATCAAAAACCGCCAGCTGGATGCCACCTTGCAGTCCGCCGGTTTGGGCATGGCGGCGATTCGTGATTTGGCCTCGGTGATGCCGATTGAGTTTGTCGCCGTGCCCGCTGACGTGGTGGCCAAGATTGGCAATGCCGCGTACCAGCCGGCGAGCATTCCGGCCGGCACCTATGAAGGCCAAGACGCCGACGTGGCCACTGTGGCGATCACCAATATCTTGGTTAGCCACAGCGGTGTGTCGGATGAACTTGCCTATCAAATGACCAAGCTGATGTTCGACAACTTGCCGCGCTTAGTCACCGCGCACTCGGCGGCCAAAGACATCAACCTCGCGGCTGCCGCGCAGAGTCTGCCGATTCCGCTGCATCCGGGGGCGGAAAAGTTTTATCAGGAGCAGGGCTTATTGCCCTAAGTGCCGGGGCAGTGCTGCGTGATGGCGTAGCGCATTAACCCCGCCCTTGCCGAGCGGTGAGGAAGCGCCGGTTTCTCTCGTCCGGTGCTCTGCTGGGCAAGGGTATTTTTCTTCAGGCGGGCAGGCTGGGTTTCTAGCCTGCCGGCACTAGCTCCGCGAGTGGCGTATGTCTGCACCTGCTAACGATCTTGAGCAAAGCCCCGCACAGTGGCCCAAGGCGCTGTTTGCCGTGGCGTTGTTGTTTTCTGTTTTTCAAATTGTCACGGCGGCCTATCACCCGGTGTCGACGCAGGTGCTGCGCTCGGTGCATGTGGGTTTTTTGCTGCTGCTGATTTTTCTCTGCTACCCGCTGTGGGGCCGTGCGCGGCCGTGGCGGCCGCTAGCGTGGTTGCTCGGTTTGGCCGGCATGGCCACCGGGCTGTATCAGTGGTGGTTTGAGGCGGATTTGATTCAGCGCAGCGGCGAGCTGACCGACCTCGACATGCTCACCGGCCTGCTGCTGATTGGCTTAGTGTTTGAGGCCGCGCGCCGCGTGATGGGCCCAGCACTGCCGCTGATTTGCGCGGCGTTTTTAGCCTACGGCCTGCTCGGGCAATACCTGCCCGGCGACTTGGCGCACCGCGGCTATGGCCTCGATCAGGTGGTCAATCAGCTGTCTTTCGGCACCGAGGGCCTGTACGGCACGCCCACCTATGTGTCGGCCACCTATATCTTTCTGTTCATTCTGTTCGGCTCGTTTTTAGAGCAAGCGGGCATGATCAAGCTGTTCACCGACTTCGCCATGGGCTTGTTTGGCCACCGCTTGGGCGGCCCGGCTAAGGTGTCGGTGTTTTCCTCTGCATTGATGGGCACCATCACCGGCTCGGGCGTGGCCAATGTGGTCACCACCGGCCAGTTCACCATTCCGCTGATGAAGCGCTTTGGCTACAAACCGGCGTTTGCCGGTGGCGTGGAAGCCACGGCGAGCATGGGCAGCCAGTTGATGCCACCGGTGATGGGCGCGGTGGCGTTCATCATGGCGGAAACCATCAACGTGCCGTTTGTGGAGGTGGCCAAGGCGGCGCTGGTGCCGGCCTTGCTGTACTTCGGCTCGGTATTTTGGATGGTGCACTTAGAGGCCAAGCGCGCCGCGCTGGTCGGCCTACCGAAAGACCAATGCCCCAACCCATGGGCGGCGCTTAAGCAGCGCTGGTACCTGTTGATTCCGCTGTTGGTGCTGATTGCCTTGCTGTTCTCCGGGCGCACGCCGCTGTTCTCCGGCACTGTGGGCTTGGCGCTCACGGCGATTGTGATTCTTGGCTCGGCGGTAATTTTGCGCGTGTCGGCGTTCAAGCTGCGCGTGGCCTTTTGGGTGGCCTTGGGGCTGATCTGCGCGGGCTTCTTTCAGCTCGGCATCACCTTAGTGTTCGCTGTGATCGCCGCGCTGATCGGCCTGTGCTGGTGGGTAAAAGGTGGCCGCGACACCTTAACCCTGTGCCTGCATGCCTTGGTAGAAGGCGCGCGGCATGCCGTGCCGGTGGGCATCGCCTGCGTGTTGGTAGGGGTGATTATTGGCGTGATCTCACTCACCGGCGTGGCTACGACCTTTGCCGGATACATTCTGGAGCTAGGCCGTGACAACCTGTTCCTCTCGTTGCTGCTGACCATGCTCACCTGCTTGGTGCTGGGCATGGGTATTCCGACCATTCCCAACTACATCATCACCAGCTCGATTGCCGCGCCGGCCTTGTTGGAACTCGGCGTGCCTTTGTTGGTCTCGCACATGTTCGTGTTCTATTTCGGCATCTTGGCTGACCTTACTCCGCCGGTGGCGCTGGCCTGTTTTGCCGCCGCGCCGATTGCTGGCGAGAAGGGCTTAAAGATCAGTTTGTGGTCGGTACGTATCGCCATGGCTGGGTTTGTCGTCCCCTTCATGGCCGTCTACGCCCCAGCGCTGATGTTGCAGGGGGATGCCGGCGTGCTGGCTACCCTGTATTTAATCGGCAAAGCCGTGCTGGCGATTGGTTTGTGGGGCATGGCGGCGATTGGTTATTGGCGTGGCGTGTTGCCGTGGTGGCAGCGTCTGCTCGCTTTGGCGGCCGGCGGCAGCTTGATTGTGGCGCTGCCGGTGACCGATGAAATTGGTTTTGCCTTAGCGGCCTGTGTGCTGGGCCTGCACTGGTGGCAACAGCGGCGCGCCGAGGCCGCCGCGTGCTAGGCCTGTGCATGGGTTTAGCCGGGGCCGTGTGGGCCGAGTTGCCGGTGGCCGAGTTCAGCTTGGCCTGGCAACACAGCATCGAAAAGGTGCGTTGGGAAGAAGATTACCGCGTCACGCCAGCCGGTTTGCAGCTGGGCTGGGCGCGGGTGAAAGGCAGTGGCGCCGGTATGGAAATCCCGGCCGACGCCACCCTACGCGAGGGAGCTTGGCATTACCTGCGCCAAGTGCCACCCTTGCAACCGCTGCGCTTGGGGCGTACCCCCGAGGCCGGCGATTATCAGCTATGCGTCGATGGACGCTGCCAAGCCCTCAGTGTTTGGCTCGGCCCGCCACAAGCGGCCGAACCGGCGCTGGAACTGTGGAGTTGCGCGGTGCACTCCCCCTGATTAGTCAGGTAAGTACGGCCACAAGCCGTGCTAGCCGCCCGCGTCACCTCGCGCGGCGTAAGAGGAAAACCCCCATGGGCCTTGGCCTGCGGGGGTTTTGTTCTTTTTGCGGGCTTAACGAGCCCTTAAGCGCGTTGGAATAACAACGGTAAGCCCTGACAGTCCTCTTGCACTCGCCCGGCGTGCCACGCCACTTGGCCGGAGACTAGCGTGGTGCGCACCGCATGGCGAAAGCGGCGGCCCTGGAAGGGTGTCCAACCGCAGTGCGCCAGAATCGGCTCGGCCTCTACCGGGCGCGGCTCGGCTAAGCGCTCAATCAAGGTCAGATCGGCCCAATAGCCTTCGCGCACATAACCACGCTGGGCAATGGCAAAGCGCTCGGCCACCGCATGGCTGGTTTTTGCCACTAAGCGCGGCAGGCTCAGCACGCCGTCGGCGACTAACTCCAGCAGTGCTGGTAAGGCGTGCTGCACCAGCGGCAAGCCTGCGGGTGCTTGCAAGTAGGGGCGCTGTTTTTCTGCAAGGGTGTGCGGCGCGTGGTCGGTGCCGATGATATCCAGTCGATCGCACAGCAGCGCTTGGCGTAGCGCCGCGCGGTCGCTGGTTTGCTTCACCGCCGGGTTGCACTTGAGCAAGTGACCGAGCGCGGCATAGTCGCGGTCATCGAAGAACAAGTGGTGGACGCAGACTTCTGCGCTGATCTGCTTGTTCGCCAGTGGGCCGGGTTGGAACAGGCTCAACTCGCGGGCGGTGGTCAGGTGCAACACATGCAACTGGGTGCCGAAGCGCTTGGCCAGCTCGACGGCCAGCTTGGAGGATTGATAGCAGGCCTCGGCATCGCGAATCAGCGGGTGCTGATCGGCGGGGATGTCGTCGCCAAAACGTGCTTGCCACTGCGCCTCGCGCTCGCGGATGCGCGGCGTGTATTCGCAGTGAGTAAGTAGCGGGGTGGGGCAGTCGCGAAACAGTCGTTCCAGCGAGGGCAAATCATCGACCAGCATGTTGCCGGTGCTGGCGCCCATAAACACTTTCACTGCCGCCACACGGTTGCGCTCGAGGCGCGCCACGGTGTCGAGGTTGTCGTGGCTAACGCCAAAGTGAAACGCATAATTGGTTTTCGCGCAGCTGGCAGCGCGCCGCTCTTTGGCCGCTAGCGCGTCTAGCGTGAGGGTGGCGGGGTGGGTGTTGGGCATGTCCATCACGCTGGTGATGCCGCCAGCTACTGCGGCGGCAGACTCACTGGCGAAGGTTCCCTTGTGCGGCGCGCCGGGGTCACGAAAGTGCACTTGGTCATCAATCATGCCGGGCAGCAGGTATTGGCCTTGGGCGTCGATTTCGCGCTTGGCCGCGCGCTGGATGCTGCTGGCGATCTGCTCGATACGCCCGTGGCTAACCAGTACATCGGCGTCGAACTCGCGGCCTTCATTAACGACCCGCGCGTTGCGAATCAGTACATCAGCCATTGGCGCTGCCCTCGTGGCTTGGTGCGGCGCAGTTGACGGTTAAGCCGTGCTGATCCAGCGTGTGATAAAAGCAGCTGGCACGTCCGGTGTGGCAGGCGCCGCCGTGTTGCGCAACACGCAGCAGCAGGGCATCGCCGTCGCAATCGAGGTGCGCGCTGATTAACCGTTGGCGGTGCCCGCTGGTGGCACCTTTGCGCCACAACTGTTGGCGCGAGCGCGACCAATAACAGGCCCAACCGCTGGTGAGGGTTTCCTCCAGCGCGGCGCGGTTCATCCATGCCAGCATCAGCACTGCGCCGCTGTCGTGTTGCTGAGCAATGGCGGCGATTAGCCCTGCGTCGTTCCACGGCAGGGCGTCGAGCACTTCAAGCAGTGGCCGCTGCGTGCCGGCAGCGGCGTATTCCAGTTGCTGCCACAGGCTCATGGCGCCAGTGCTGCTAACAGGGTGTCGAGGTTGTGGCGGAACATGCCCAGATAGCTGCTGGCCGGACCTTCGGCGGCGAGGGCGTCGGAATACAAGGTGCCGCCTACGCTGGCGCCGGCTTCTTCGGCGATTTGCTCAATTAAGCGCGGATCGCGGATGTTCTCGACAAACACGGCGCGCACGCCTTGCTGACGAATCTGGCGAATTAATGTGGCCACTTCGGCGGCGCTGGGCTCGTCGTGGGTGGTTAAACCCTGCGGGGCAATAAAGCGCAGCTGCCATGCTTGGCCTAGGTAGCCAAAGGCATCGTGGCTGGTGACGATAGTGCGCTGGCTGGCCGGCACGTTGGCAAAGCGCTGTGTGGCCTGTTGCAGCAGCACGTGCAGCTGCTTGAGGTAGGCATCGCGGTTGGCGGTGTAATGCCGGGCGTTGGCCGGGTCATGCTGGCTCAGCGCCGCGGCGATGTTGCGTACATACAGCTCGGCGTTGGTCAGGCTCTGCCAAGCGTGCGGGTCGGGTACACGCTGGCCGTCTTCGTCGGTCATCAGGGGCACAATGCCGCGGGTGGCTTCAATGTGCGCGGCCTTGCTCTCGCTGCTGGCCAGTAAGCGCGCGAGCCATGGCTCAAAGCCCAAGCCATTGCTGATCACCAGATCGCTGCGTTGCAGCAGGCGCGCATCGGCCGGGCTAGGTTCGAAGTGGTGGGCATCTTGGTCGGCGCCCACTAAGTTAGTCAGCTGAATATGCTCGCCGCCCACGGCGCGGGTTAGGTCGGCGAGAATGCTAAAACTGGTCACCACCTTGAGTGGTTCGGCGGCAGTAACGTTGCTGAGCAGCAGCAAGAGGCAAGCGATCAAGGCGCGCATGCAGGGTTCCTTTTAGGTTGGGTGAGGCAAAGCCGGGGTGCGACACAGCCCATGCACAGGGCCAAACAGCACGGAAAACAGGTAGGCCGCGCCGGCCAGCAGCACGATGCACGGGCCGCTGGGCAGGTTGGCGTAATACGACAGCAGCAGGCCCAGCCACACGCAGGCAGCGGCCAGCAGTGCGGCAAGCAGCAGTAGACTGGGTAAGTGGCGACTCCAAAAACGCGCCGCCACCGCCGGCAGCAGCATTAAGCCGACCACCATCAGCGCGCCGATGGCGTGAAAGCCGATCACCAGATTGAGCACCACGAGGCTCAAAAACAGGCCATGTACCAGCGGCCCAAGGCGACTCACGCTGCGCAGAAACAGCGGGTCTAGGGTGTCCAGCAGTAGCGCCCGATAGATCAGGGCGAGCAGTGCCAAACTCAGCCCGGCGACGGCCAGCATGGCGGTTAAGGTGTGCGCATCCACCGCCAGCGCCGAGCCAAACAACAAGTGCAGCAGATCGATTTTTTGCTCTGCCAAACTAAGCAGCAGCACGCCACCGGCCAGCGAGATGGGGTAGATCGCCGCGAGGCTGGCCTCCTCACGCAGACCAGTGCGACGGCTCACCCAGGCAGCCAATAACGCCATGCCCAAGCCGGCAGTTAGGCCGCCGAGCACCAACAGCGGCAGGCTCAGGCCAAAGCACAGAAAGGCCAACGCGGTGCCGGGCAGAATGCCGTGGGCGACCGCATCACCAATCAGGCTCATGCGCCGCAAGATCAGGAACACCCCCAGCGGCGCGGCACTGCTGGCCAGTGCGATGCCGCCGAACAAGGCGCGGCGCATAAAGGCAAACTCGGCAAACGGCTGCCAGAGCGCGTCGAACATCAGGCCACCTGATAGTGCGGCTGGCTGCGTAGCTGATTAAGCGGCGCGTACACGCAGCCGTGGGCCGACAGCAGCAAGGCGTTGTCCAGCCGCGTGCTCAGGTGGCTAAGCCCATGACTGACCACCAGCACGGTGCGGCCCTGCGCTTGCCAGGCGTGCACGCGCTGCCAGAGCAGGGTTTGCCCGTCGGCATCCAACGCGGCTTCGGGCTCGTCGAGCAGCAGCAGTTCGGCGTCGCACAACTCCAGTCGCGCCAACAGCGCACGTTGTAGCTGCCCGCCAGAGAGCTCAGCCAAGGGCTGCTCGGCCAGCGCGCTGATCTGCCACTGCGCGAGTGCTTGCTCCAGTTGCCTTTGCCGCGTGGCGCGCGGCTGTTGCGAGCGCCATAGGCCGCTGGCGACTAACTCGCGCAAGCGCAGCGGAAACTGCCGGTCGAAGCCCTGTTGCTGCGGCAGTAAGGCGCTGCCACCGGGGCGTTGGCAGCGCACTTCTAGCCGCCCGCTTAGCGGCGGCTGCAAGCCGGCCAGTACCTTAAGCAAGCTGCTTTTGCCGCAGCCGTTATGGCCGATGATGCCGGTCAGACTGCCGGCCGCCAGCTCGAGGCTTAGCGGTGGGGTCAGCGGGCGCCCCGCAGGCCCCCATTGCAGCGCATGGCAGCGAATCATAACGGCGCCTGCCAGCGACTGCGCGCCACGGCATCGTGCGCATGCAGGCTTTCGGCATGCACCACGGTGAGGTCAAAACCCAGCAGCGCGGGGTGGTTTTCCAGTGCGTTATGCAGGCGCCGCGCGGCGTCTTCGCAGAACATCAGGTTTTGCCCGTTGGCCAAGGCGAAGGCTTGCTCGTCGGCGCGTTTAACGGCGGTTTGTAGCGCGGTGCCAAGGGCTTTTTCGGCGCTATCTAGCAGCTGGGCAATCGGCAGATTGCTCAGCGTGGGTGCCAGTTGCAGCTGCAAGGTGGCGGTGCTGCGTTGGCTATGCGGCGTGGCGACAATCCCTTCAGCGCTGCCGAGCCATGTGCTGATGGCAGCATGATCGAAGCTTTTGCCCGCAAAATAGCGCGCAAATTGCTGCTGAATCAGCTGCCGCGCTAATGCCGCCGAGCACGGGCAGGTGGATGAGTAGCCGATGTCGAGGGTCAAGCTCAGCTGCAAACCGTTGGCGCCGAGCTCCGCGGCAATGCTCAGTGGGTAGGCGCGCCAGCCAGACAGCGGGCTCACCAGCGCCGGGCGTTGAATCAGCACCTCGCCGTGCAGGCGGATATACGCACGCTGCGCCATGCCTTGGTGGTAGTCCAAAAACTGTTGCAGCACGGCGCGCAGCCCGCCAACGTCGAGCGGCTGTTCACTTAGCGACTCCAAAGCCAGATACAAGCGCGACATATGAATACCGCGCACGCCGGGGGTATCTAAGCTCACGCCGGCATCCACTTTGGCGGCCAAGGTATGTCCCAGTAGCTGAATGGGCAAGGCGATACCTTGCATGCCAACCCAGTCCAGCGGCTGGGCGTGGGGGTGAAGTTGCGCGGCAATATCGGGCAGGGCGGCGGTCATAGAAGGCTCGGTTGGTCGGGTGGGTCTTGCGTTAGAAATGTTATGTTATAACAATATAAAAACACACCCATCGTCAAACCGCAGGACTCATCCCATGGATACCCGCCTACCCGTTACTGTGTTGTCTGGCTTTTTAGGCGCCGGCAAAAGCACCTTGCTCAATCATGTGCTGAAAAACCGCGATGGCCTGCGCGTGGCGGTGATCGTTAACGACATGAGCGAGATCAACATCGACGGCAGCGAAGTGCAGCGCGATGTGAGCCTGAACCGCGCCGAAGAAAAACTGGTGGAGATGAGCAACGGCTGTATCTGCTGCACCCTGCGCGAAGACTTGCTGGCCGAGGTCAGCCGCCTTGCCCAAGAAGGCCGCTTCGATTACCTGCTGATCGAATCCACCGGCATCAGCGAGCCGTTGCCGGTGGCGGAAACCTTCACCTTCCGCGATGAGCAAGGCCAGAGCCTGGCCGACATGGCGCGGCTAGATACCATGGTCACAGTGGTCGACGGGGTGAACTTTCTGCGTGACTTCCACGCCGCCGAAAGACTGGCCAGCCGAGGCGAAACGCTGGGTGAGGACGATGAACGCTCAATCACCGACCTGCTGATCGAGCAGGTGGAGTTCGCCGATGTGCTGCTGATCAGCAAGATCGACCTGATCAGCCAAGCTGAGCGTGAAGAACTCAGCGCCATCCTGCGCCGCCTGAATACCCACGCCGAGATTGTGCCGATGGTGATGGGCCAAGCGCCGCTTAAGCAGATCCTCAACACTGGCCGTTTCGACTTCGAGCGCGCCGCGGCAGCCCCAGGTTGGCTAAAAGAAATCCGCGGCGAGCACGTGCCGGAAAGCGAGGAATACGGCATTGCCTCCACCGCCTATCAAGCGCGTCGGCCGTTTCACCCCGAGCGCTTCTTCAACTTCTTGAATCAAACGTGGAGCAACGGCCGCCTGCTGCGCTCCAAAGGTTATTTCTGGCTGGCTAGCAAGCCCGAGGAAGCCGGCAGTTGGTCGCAGGCTGGCGGCTTGATGCGCTACGGCTACGCCGGGCGCTGGTGGCGTTATGTGCCGCGCGCCAACTGGCCGCAAGATGCCGAAGGCCGCGACTTAGTAGCGCAACATTGGCTGGGTGAGCACGGCGATTGCCGCCAAGAGCTGGTGTTTATTGGCCAGAACATCGACTTTGTGCGCCTACGCGCCGAGCTGGCTGCCTGCCTGCTAAGCGAAGCGGAATACGCCGCCGGCATCGACAGCTGGCGGCGCTTGCCCGATCCGTTCGGCGCGTGGCACGAGGAAGCAGCCTAATGTATGCCCTCAAGCTACGCCAACCGCCACAGCAGCATTTGGCCGCCAGCCCGGCGGTGCTCGCCGATGTGTTGGACGACAGCGTTAACTTGGCCGTCTGGCAGCGCGAATTAAGCCCGAAGGTCAGCGCCTTTGCTCAGCAGTTGTTGCTCGCCGAGCCGCAGCTGGCGCTGGCTTTTACTTGCGAAGCGGATGGCGAAGGCTTGCTGACGCCGCTGGGTGACGCCATCCCCGGTGCGCAGCTGCCCGGCTACGCCGAGTTTTGCGCCGACTTGGATTGGCTGATGAATGCCTTTGTCTGCCTGCTCGGCGCGCAGCGCATTGGCATGCGTTTGCGCAGTCTAGCCAGCCCCATGTGTCCGCGTTGGCATGTCGATCATGTGCCGCTGCGCCTGATCAGCACCTACAGCGGCCCGGCTAGCCAATGGTTGCTCGAAGGCGCGATGGATCGCCGCCAACTCGGCTCTGCAGCCCACGAGCCGCAAGACCCCAGCGCAGCACAACATCTGCAAGCCGGTTGGGTGGCGTTAGCCAAAGGGGAAAAGTGGCAAGGCAACGAAGGCGCCGGGCTTATCCACCGCTCGCCCGCCGTGCCCGATGGCGCACGGCGCTTGTTGCTAACGATGGACTGGTTGGCGTGATGTGGGCTTTCGCTAAGGAGGCGTAGATTTAATCAACGCCTCCCTAAGTCGTGCCACTGACCGTGATACTGCTTTTCACAGGCCACGCTTAAATAAACGCCGTCGCTGGCATGCCCGTAATAGTGAATATGCTGGCGATACGGCGTACCTTGCACTTGTGCATTGCGGCACACGCCGTAGCTTTCCGCCGGGCACTGCTCGACAAAGCTTACGGTCACCACTTTGCCCTTGAGCTGCGGCTGACAAAAGCCGCTACTGAACAACTGCTTAGGAATGCTCACGTTCTCTTGGCACAGGCGCACGCTTTGGTGGTCATCAATGGGCGTCTCCACCACACAGGCTTGCGCCCACACCCAAGACGGCAACATCGCTAACACTAACCCTGCACGCATAACCGCTAGCTCCAAAAAATCTGCGCGCAGCCTAGCATGGGATAGCTCGGCGCAGGTGTAGCAGCATCACAGCGCGGCCTTGCCAGTCTTGGCGGGGCTCCATGGCGAAGGGGCTAAAGCCGAGTTGTTGGTAGCACAACAGGCCGGCGCTGTTGTGGTTAAAGCAGGCCGCGCGTAGCTCGCGGATGGCAAAGTTGGTGCGGGCTAAGTGCTCAAGATGCTCGATCAAGGCGCGCGCCGCACCTTGCCCGCGCGCCGCTGGCGCAACGACAAGGTTGCCCAAACTGGCGTATTCGCCGGGCACTACCTTGAGCAGGTTGGCGTAGGCCACAGGTTGCTCGTCACGGAGTAGTACGATGCCGTGCTGGCGCTCGGCCAAAGCGCTGGCGAGCTGCGCGGCACCTAAGGGAAAGTGCGCCTTAGGGAAGAAGTAAAACAGCGTTTCGGCGCTCTCGGCAAAACCGCTAATCAGCGGCAAGTCGGCCGGGGTAACGGGGCGAGCGGTAAAGGCGGGCATAGGGATCATCCTGATCAAGCCGGTAAGATGGTTAAGCTGAATATTTTTATACCGAGGCGCTGATTAAACCAGTGTCTCCGCAAGGACACGCAAGCACATGTTGGTCAACATCCCCACCACCTTAATTGCCGGCTCGTTGGGCGCGGGTAAAACCAGCGTGCTGCGCTATTGGTTAGCCAATAAACCGGCCGATGAGCGCTGGGCGGTGTTGATCAATGAATTCGGCCAGATCGGTCTGGATGCCGCTTTGCTAGAAGGCAGCGGCCAAGGTGCAAAGTTGGCCGAAGTGGCCGGTGGCTGCGTGTGCTGCGTGAATGGCGCGCCGCTCACCGTGACCTTAAGCCGCTTGCTGCGCCAAGCCAAACCGCAGCGCTTGTTTATTGAAACCTCTGGCCTTGGTCACCCTGCCGCGTTGGCCGCGCAACTGGCCGCGCCGCCGTGGCAAGGCGTGCTGGCGCTACAGCCGGTGTGCGTGGTGTTGGACGCCGAGCGTTTGCAGCGCAACGAGCCGCTCAGTGAACAACTTGAAGACTGTCTGGCCAGCGCGGCGCCGCTACTGATCAACAAGAGTGAGCTGCTCAGTACTGCCGAGCGGCAGGCTGTGCAGGCACGCTTTGCCAATGCGCAACTGATCAGCCACGGGCAGACGCCGTGCCCAGCGGTGTTAAGTGCGGCGCAGGCGGGTAACCCGCTGTTGCCCAGCGCAGGCGCGCCATTGGGCGAGGTGTGGCTCGACCCCAGCCAGCCCATCGTCGCTATCCAACAGCGCGAAGAAGGCTGGAGCATCGGCTGGCGCTGGCACCCCAGCCAGCGCTTTAACTTGTCGGCGTTAAGCGATTGGCTGCAGGGGCAGCGTTACCTGCGCGCCAAAGGCATAGTACAAACCGTCGAAGGTGCCGCCGCTTGTAATCTCACCCCCGGCCAAGCTATCGACTGGCAGCCCAGCCCGTGGCGGCGCGACTCGCGCTTAGAGCTGATCTTTAGCCAGCCGCAGGACGCGCCAGCACTGAGCCAGTCGCTGCGTCAGTGCTGCGCCAGCCAGGCTTAGAAGCGATCGCGGATGACCACCTCGCCCAGCGGGCGTTGCACGCCGCGTGGCCAGGCCGGCTGGGTGGCTTTGCCCACCGCCAGCATCAGGCTGATGGCGTGGTCTTCCGGTAACTGGATGAGTTCGGCGACTTTCGCGAAGTCGAAGCCATCCATCGGGCAGCTGTCGTAGCCTAGGCCGCGTGCGGCGAGCATCAGGGTCTGCGCGACGATGCCGCAGCTGCGCATGATTTCATCGCGCTGCACCTGTGGTTTGTCGCGGTAGTAGCCGTCGATTAAGGGCACGATGAAGTCTTGTACTGCGCTGGGGGCGTGCGTCCAGAGCTGTTCGGGTTGCTTGCTCCAGGCGTTCAGATCGGCGCACAGCACAATCAACAGCGAGGCGTCGGTGACTTGCGCTTGGCCCAACGCTGCTTCGCGAATTTGCTCGCGCAGGGCGGGGTTTTCCACCACCACAAAACGCCAGTGCTGCAGGTTAAACGCGGTGGGCGAGAGGCGCGCCAGCTCAAACAGCTGGGCTTGTTCGGCGGCGCTTAGGCGGTGTTCGGGGTCGAAGTGTTTCACCGCGCGGCGGCTTTCGATGGCTTCGAAGATATGCATGGGCGTTTGCTCCTGACGGGTAGGTAAGTCAGGGGCATGCTAGTGCAATGCCTGCAATCGTGTAAGTATGCACTTTTATGGCCTATACATACCTAAAGGTAACTATCCCATGACAGAGGCGCAGAAGGTGTTTTCCGGTTGCCCGGTGGAAGTGTCGCTGGATGTGATCGGCGGCAAGTGGAAAGGCGTGATCGTGTTTCATTTGCTGCAAGGCACGCAGCGCTTTAATCAATTGCAACGGCTGTTGCCGGGCATCAGCCAGCGCGTGTTGACTAAACAACTGCGCGAGCTGGAGAGCCATGGCCTGGTGGTGCGCACCGTGCACCCTGTGGTGCCGCCGCATGTGGATTACGCCTTGAGCGATCTGGGTCGGCAGCTGGCGCCGGTGATTGCCGAGCTAAAGGTTTGGGGGCAGGCGTTTTTGCAGGCCGGTGGCGAGCCGCAGCGTTGCGATGAGGCGCAGTGGCAGGCGCCAAACGCATAACGGTTTAGGCATAAAAAAACGCACCCCTCGGGGTGCGTTTTTGTTCGCTGGCGCGGCGCTTACAGCTGCGGGCCGGCGGCCTTGATGGCCTCGGAGACATCGAACTTCTGGAAGTTATCCACAAACTGCTTGGCCAGGGCTTTGGCGGCTTCGTCGTAAGCGGCACCGTCGGCCCAGGTGTTGCGGGGGTTGAGTAGCTGGGTTTCAACGCCCGGTACGGCCTTGGGCACGTCCAGATTGATGATATCCAGGTGCTCGGTCTCGGTGTCGATCAGCGCGCCACTTTGGATGGCAGCAATCACGCCACGCGTGGTGGGAATGCTGAAACGCTGGCCAACGCCATAACCACCGCCAGTCCAGCCGGTGTTAACCAGATAGACCTTAGAGCCGAACTCTTTGATGCGCTTGATCAGCAGCTCGGCGTATTCGCCAGCCGGACGCGGGAAGAACGGTGCGCCGAAGCAGGTCGAGAAGGTCGACTTGATGCCGCCGCCCGAGCCCATTTCGGTCGAGCCCACCAGCGCGGTGTAGCCAGACAGGAAGTGGTAAGCGGCCTGCTCGTTGTTGAGGATCGACACCGGCGGTAGTACGCCAGTCAGGTCGCAAGTCAGGAAGATCACCGCGTTCGGCTCGCCGGCACGGTTCAGCTCGGCACGCTTCTCGATGTGCTCGCGCGGGTAAGCGGCGCGGGTGTTTTGGGTCAGGCTGTCGTCGGCGTAGTCAGCAGTGCGCTGCTCGTTGAGCACGACGTTTTCCAGCACGGCGCCAAACTTGATGGCGTCCCAAATCACTGGCTCGTTCTTCTGCGACAGGTCGATGCACTTGGCGTAGCAGCCGCCTTCGATGTTGAACACAGTGCCTTTGCCCCAGCCGTGCTCGTCGTCGCCGATCAGGAAGCGGCTCGGGTCGGCAGACAAAGTGGTCTTGCCGGTGCCAGACAGGCCGAAGAACAGGGTCACGTCGCCGTCATCACCGACGTTAGCGGCGCAGTGCATCGGCAGTACGTCTTTTTCTGGGAGCAGGAAGTTCTGCACGGCGAACATGGCTTTCTTCATTTCGCCGGCGTACTGCATGCCTGCCAGCAGCACTTTGCGCTTGGCGAAGTTGAGGACGACCACGCCTTCAGAGTTAGTGCCATCACGCTCCGGTACGCATTCGAAATGCGGCGCGTTGATGATCTGCCAGGCTTCTTTGCCTTTGGGGTTGTAGTTGTCCGGACGGACGAACAACACGCGGCCAAACAGGTTGTGCCAAGCGGTTTCGGTGGTCATACGGACCGGCTGGTAGTGCTCTGGGTCGGCGCCCACGTGCACGTGCGATACAAAGCTGTCGCGCTCTTCGAGGTAGGCTTCCACGCGCTCCCACAGGGCATCGAACTTGTCGGCCGGGAACGGGCGGTTGATGTTGCCCCAGGCAATGGCGTCTTTGGTGCTGGCTTCTTCGACGATGAAGCGGTCCATCGGCGAACGGCCAGTGCGGGCCCCGGTCTTGACTACCAGTGCGCCGGTATCGGCGAGATCACCTTCACTGCGGCGAACGGCCAGTTCTACCAGTTCAGCGGCGCTAATGTCGGTGTAAACGCGAATGTTGCTATCGGTCATCTAGTTACCATCGGCGGGGGCCGATTCCTCCGGTAATTCACTGTGCGACAGGTTTGCCGCAGAGGCTGGATGCAAGGGGGCTGCGGCAAAGAGCGCGGATTATGCCAGATGTAGCCAGTCAAATCGACTCACTACCTGACAGCCTGTCGTGAATGCCTGGTATCGCCGGGTTTGTGTGGCGAACGGCGGCGAAATCAGGGGCATTCGGCGACCAGCGAGTCGAATTTTTGTAGTGCGCGCAGGCGCTGTAAATCGGCGCCGTCGTCGATATCCCACAGGCTGGGGTTAAGGGTCAGCGATAAACCGCTGCATTGGCAGGCGCGTTGGCTTTGCGCCAGCACTTGCGGCGTGCTCCAAGCGATGTCGGTAAACGGTGCCGCGTGCACGCGGTTGAGGCCGATCAGCACATAGCCGCCGTCATCGCTGGGGGTGAGGGTGATATCGCTGTGCCGCAGGCTGTGCTCGGCGTGGCGCAGTTGCTCGGCATCCAAGAAGGGGCAGTCGCTGCCGATCAGCAGGGCCGGGGTGCCCAGTTGGGTAAACGCATGTTGCATCCGCGCGCCTAAATCGCCTGGGCATTGCACGCTGAGCTGGGCGTTAAATGCTGCGGCCAGCGCTTGCAGTTCGGGGTGTTCGGCATCGGGGCTGACATGCAGGTGTAACTGCTCGGTATACGCCGCCGCATGGGCCAGCGTATGGCGCAGCAGGCGCCGGTACAGATCACAGGCGGCCTCGGCGCCTAAGCTGGCGGCGAGACGGGTTTTCACCGTGCCCGGCACCGGCGCTTTGGCCATCACAATCACCGGCAGGCTCATGGCTTGCTGCTGCCGTAATAACGTGCGGCCAGCGCGGCGGGGTCGGCGCCTAGCCAGTAGCGCAGGCGCAGTGACCACATCAGGCCAATGGTGCGCAGCGTGCCGTGCTTGAGCCAACGGCGGCTGGAGGTGATCAGCGGCGTGCCGATGGCGGCGAAACGGCCGCTACGTTTAAGGCGTTGGCATAGCTCGATGTCTTCCATCAGCGGGATGGGCGCATAGCCGCCAAGCTGCTGGAATAAATCGCGGCGCACGAAGATGGCTTGATCGCCGGTGGCGATGCGGGTCAGGCGGGAGCGCCAGTTCATCAACCGCGCCACCCAGCGCAGCAGGAAGCTCGACGGCGCTAAGCGTACGTCGAAACGGCCCCAATCCGCGTGCTGTACAGCGGCTTGGATTAGCGCAGCAAAGTGTTCCGGCAGTTGAGTATCGGCATGCACAAACAGCAGCACCTCGCCTTTGGCAACGGCGGCGCCGGCGTTCATCTGCTGCGCGCGGCCGGGCGGGCTGCTGAGCACCTGATCGGCCAAGGGTTGCGCCAGTGCCACGCTGTTGTCGGTGCTCTGGCCGTCCACCACGATCAGCTCCAGTGCGCCGCGCTGGGTTTGCAGGCTGTGCAGCAAGCTTGCCAGCGCAGTGGCGTCGTTGCGCACCGGAATAATCAGCGACAGCCACGGCATCACGACAAACGCCAGCGGTGGAACTTGCCCAGCAGGTTGAGCACGCCTTGCGGGGCGTGGGCGCGTTTCCATTCACCGGCGGCGTATTTATTGGCCTCGGCCAGCGTGGGGTAGATGTGAATGGTGCCGAGAATTTTGTTCAGCCCATAGCCGTGCTTCATCGCCGCCACGTATTCGGCGATCAGGTCGCCGGCGTGCTCGCCGACGATAGTGACGCCGAGGATTTTGTCTTTGCCGGGCACGGTGAGCACCTTCACAAAGCCATGCGCGGCTTCGTCGGCAATGGCGCGGTCGAGGTCATCGATGCCGAAGGTGGTTGCTGTGTAAGCAATACCTTGGGCTTTGGCGTCTTGCTCGTTAAGGCCCACGCGAGCGACTTCCGGGTCGGTGAAGGTGGCCCAGGGGATCACCCGGTAATCCACCTTAAAGCGCTTAAACGGTGCAAACAGCGCATTCACCGCGGCGTACCACGCTTGATGTGCGGCGGCGTGGGTGAATTGATATGGCCCGGTCACATCGCCCACGGCGAATACGTTGGGGTACTTGGTGGCCAGATGCTCATCCACCGCTAAGGTGCCGTTGCTGCGCACCTCAAGGCCCAGTTCTTCCGCGCCATAGCCGGTGACATTGGCCACGCGGCCGAGGGCGATCAGCACTTCGTCGAATTCAATCCGCACCGGCTCGCTGTGCTCTTTGGTGCGGCAGTACAGCACCTTAGTGCCGTCTTCCACGGCAAAGCGCTGCGCTTCGTGGCCGAGGCGCAGGTCGATGCCTTCGGCGCGGAACTTAGCCATTACGGCTTCGCTGGCGTCGTCATCTTCACGCGGCAGCAGGCGGGCGCCGCGCTGCACTTGAATCACTTGACTGCCCAAGCGGTGGAAGGCTTGCGCCAGCTCGCAGCCGATTGGCCCGCCGCCGAGCACCAGCAGGCGCTTGGGCTGCTCGCGGATTTGCCAGATGGTGTCGGAGTTATACGCGCCGACGCTGTCGATGCCCTCTAGCGCGGGCATCAGCGGGCGGGCGCCGGCGGCGATGATGATATTGCGGGTGGTCAGGCGCTGGCCGTTGACTTCTACCTCCCACGGCGAGAGGAGCTTGCCGTTGCCTTGGATGCACTCGACGCCGAGGCCGGTGTAGCGCTCCACCGAGTCATGCGGTTCGATGGTGTTGATCACCTGCTGCACGCGCTCCATCACTTTGGCGAAATCCACCTGCGCTTGTGCGCCGCTAAAGCCCAGTTGCTCGGCTTTTTTTAGCTCGGCGGCAAATTTGGCCGAACGAATCAGCGCCTTCGACGGCACGCAGCCGGTGTTCAGGCAGTCGCCGCCCATCTGGTGTTTTTCGATCAGGCTGACGTTGGCTTTCACCGCCGCAGCGATATAGGCGCTGACCAAGCCGCCGGAACCGGCGCCGATCACCACTAAGTTGCGGTCGAACTGCTTAGGTTTAGTCCAGCGCTGATACACGCGGCGCGCCTTGAGCATATCGAGCAGCTTGCGCGCGATGAGTGGGAACACGCCAAGCAGCACGAAGGCGCCGAGCACGCCGGGCGACAAGATGCCGCCGAGCGAGTCCAGCTGGCCCAGCTCGCGGCCGGCGTTCACGTACACCAAGGTGCCGGGCAGCATGCCCAGCTGGCTTACCCACCAGAAGGTGCTGGCGCGCAGCTTGGTTAAGCCCATCGCAAGGTTAATCACGAAGAACGGCACCACCGGCACTAAGCGCAGGGCGAACAGGTAGAACGCGCCTTCGTGCTCGACGCCTTGTTCGATGCCGCGCATGGCGCTGGCGAACTTGTTCTGCACCCAGTCACGCAGCAAGAAGCGCGACAGCAGCATGGCCAGCGTGGCGCCTAAGGTGGAGGCGAACGAGACAATCACAAAGCCTTCCAACAGGCCAAACAGGGCACCGGCGAGTAAGGTCATTAACGCCGCGCCGGGCAGCGACAGCGCGGTGACCAACACATAAACGGCGAAGAACACCCCAGCGGCTAGCCACGGGTGGGCCTGCACCTGCGCGGTGAAGGCGGCTTGTTGGCCTTTGAGGTAGTCCAAGGTAAAGAACTGGCCAAGATCGAAGGCGAAAAACGCCGCAATGGCAGCGATCAGGGCGATAACGATGAAGAGTTTGCTAGAGCGCATGGGGTAACTGCACCTTGATTGATAGAGGGGTTAAGCCAGTGCGCCGCCGCAACTGGAGCCTTGCCCGGCGGTGCAGGCAAAGCAGTGGTCGCGCGTGACGATGGGGTTGCCGTCTAGGCGTTGCGCGAGCAGGTCGCGCAGGTGGCTGCGCTCGCGGCCAATCAGCGGCAGTGGCAGGTCGAGCATCTGGTTGAAGTCGCAGTCGTACAGGTAGCCCTGATAGTCGACGCTGACCAAGTGCTTGCACATCACCGCCGCGAGGTTGTCCTCGCGGTAGCTGTCGCGCAGCAACTGCATGTAGTCGTGAAAGGTGCCCTTGCTGATCAGGGTGCTGCCAAAGCGCTGAATCGGCATGTTGGTGATGGTCAGCAGGTGGTTAAAGACGATGCCGAAGTCCTCCTCAAGGTGCGCCTTGTAGGCTGCCTCTAAGTTGGCCTGCGGCGGTGGCAAGCTGGGGCCTTGCGGGTTGTAGACCAAATTAAGGATCAGCCCGCTACCTTCGACGCCATAGCCTTGCGCATTGAGCGCTTGTAGCCCGGCGATGCTGCGCGCAAACACGCCGTCGCCGCGCTGCGCATCAACGTTGTCGCGCGCATAGCAGGGCAGCGAGGCACTGATCTCGACCTGTTGCTTGGCGAGAAACGCGGCCAAATCGTCATGGCCTGGCTCGCTCAAAATGGTCAGGTTGCAGCGGTCGATCACTTGCAGGCCTTCTGCGCGCGCGTGTTGCACCAGCTCACGAAAGCGTGGGTGCATTTCTGGTGCGCCACCGGTGAGGTCGAGCGTCTGCACCGCGTGGGTGGCAATCACTTGCTGGAGCAGCGCCAGGGTGGCGTCGTCCATGCGTTCGGTGCGCGTTGGCCCGGCATTCACGTGGCAATGCAGGCAGCGCTGGTTACACTCGTAGGTCAGGTTGACTTGCAGGGTGGTCAGCGCGCCGCGAGTCAGCGGCGGAAAGTCCAAGGCGTTGAGTAAGGGCAGCGTCGCGTGCACGGTCACTCCAAAGGGTTAGTCCTGTGCTTAAGACGTCAGTGTGGCGGCTGTGTTACAGCGGCGCCAGTTTGCTTTGCGCCTGTGATGGGCGGCTATTACGCGCGGCTTAGGCGCTGGGCTCGCGCAGGCGGGTGGCCTCGGCTTGGCTGAGGCCGAGCATCGACAGCAGGCGCGGCAGTTGTTCGTCCGGGTTGTCGATGCCGGGTAAGCGCAACAAACAGCCGGCGGTATGCATGATGCGCCGGTCGCGGCCGACCTGACGCTCGTCGAGAAAGTACACCGCAGCAATCAGCTCGCGCAGCGCTAAGGGCAGGCGCCACTGCACTTTTAAGCGGGCGGCAAAGGGCCGACTGCACTCCTCCAGCGCTTCGTGCAGGGCTTCTGCGGGCAGTGGATTGCCGTCATCCAGCCAACGCTGCGCTTGTTGCAGCACGGTCAGTTCGCCGATGCAGTGCAGCAGCGCGGCGGTGTAACAAGCTTCGCCGGGGATATGGCAGGTTTCCGCGAGGCGCAGGGCTAGCTCGGCCAGTTGTTCGGCTTGCTGCCACAGTTGCACACCATAAGGGGCCAGCAGCGGCTGGCTGAGCGTACAGCTGTGGCGCAATGCTTGGCCAAGGGCGAGGTTTAAGCTGTGCGCAATGCCTAAGCGCAGCACGGCGTTGCGCAGGTCGGTGCACTCTTCGCCGCGGGTGTAAGCGGCGCTGTTAGCGACGCGCAGCAGATAGCTGGTCAGCGCGGGGTCGGCTTGGGCGAGGTTAAACAGGTCTTGCAGGGCTTGCTTGTCGGGTTCTTGGCAGCGTTCGAGCAGTTCGACCAGCGGCTGATTGATCGGTAGCTCCAGCTGGTTATCCAGCAGGCGACGTAAGTAGTTAGGAAAGCGCTCCACCGCTGGCGCGGGGCTATAGTCTTCGGCTTGGCCGAGCAGTGGCTCAAGACGGCGCATCACGCGCACCACTTCCAGTGGCTTACTAATAAAGTCGCTCAAGCCATCGCGCTTGGCTTGAGTCAAGCTGCTGCGATCAACTTGTGCGCCAACCATCACGACTTTCAGTTGCGGGTGCTTGGCATGCAGCGCATGCAGCAGGTTCAGGCCGCTGGCGTCCGGCAGTTGCCATTCGCACAGCAGCAGGTCAGTGCGAAATTCGCCGATAAAGTCACGCGCCTCGCTGGCCAGCTGGCATAGCTGCACATCGGCATCGGGGCGCAGTTTGAGCAGCATGACCTTGAGCAGGTCGGCGGCCCATGGGTCGGCATCGGCGATCAGCACTTGCATGGATTAAGCCTCGGCCAGTGGCATGTGCCGTACCGCTTCTAATAAACCGTCGGCAATCGAGCGCCCTAGGTTGAGTTGGCGCAGGCATTTGTTGAGCAGCGCTTCGCGTTCGCTGTCTTCCTCGGGGCTTAATAGCAGTGCGGCGCTGCGCATCACCAGATCAGCCTTGTCGGTCACTTGGCCGCCCATGCCATATAAGGCACCGATGCGCTGACGTAGCCCCAGTGGCAAGCGCCAGTTGGCTTTTAAGGTGGCGCTAAAGGGGCGGCTAAAGCGTGCCATGGCAGCGTCGAGCATGGCTTCATCCAGCGTTTGCTCGGTAGCGAGCCAGCTTTGGCTTTCAAATAACACCACCAGCTCGCCGATATTGCTCAGCAGAGCCGCGGTGTAGGCTTCTTCGCTGTTGTCGCCCACTTGCGCCGCGAGTGCTTGGCACAGCTCGGCCAGTTCACGGGTGCTTTTCCAGAGCGCTTCGCCACGGGCCTTTAATAGCGGGTCGGTGAGGTTGCTGGCTGGGCTTAGGGCCACGCCGAGGGCAAGGTTCAAGCTGGTGTGTAACCCCAAACGTTGCAGTGCTTGGGACAAGGTAGTGAGGGTGGTGCCTTTGAAATAGTCGCCACTGTTGGCGGCGGCGACTAAGCGCGCGGTGATCGCAGGGTCGCGCTGCCAGAGGGCGCTTAAGCTGTCGAAGTCCTGCTCGTCGGGGCGCATGCTGCGTTCTAGGGTTTCTTGCAGGGTGGGGCTGAGCGGTAGCTCCAGCTCTTCATCGCTGAGGCGGTCGAGGTATTCCTCTAGACTCAGCTCGGCCAAGCTGTTGATGTTTTCGCTGTCGCCCAAATAAGGCTTAAGGCGGCTGAGCACTTGCTCGACGGAAAACGGCTTGGCGATAAAGTCGGTCAGGCCTAGGCGCACAGCCTCCATGACGCTGCGCTTGTCGTTGCGCGCGGTAACCATAATAAAAGGTACTTGCAGGGTTTTATGGATGCCGTTCTGCCGCTCGCTCTTGCGCACTGCTTCGAGCAAGTCCAGTCCGTTCATGCCGGGCATGTTCCAGTCCGAGAGCACCAGCTCGGCACCGTGCTTCTGCCAGTGCTGCCAACCCGCTAAGCCTTCTTTGCACAGGGTGATGTGTGCATCGCTGCGTTGATTGCGCACTAAGCTGGTCAGCAGCTCGGCCATCCATGGGTCGTCTTCAATAATAAGAACCTGCATCGGTTCCACCTTATGCGAGGCTTGGTTTTGTTGAGCTTAGCTGGTGAATGAGACGATGGTCAGACAGAAGCTGCGTTGGCTGTTATAGCAAGCAGAAATAAGGTTGCAACGCAATAGCAATATTGGTTATCGAATAACCATCAGCTTGACATCATCTAGACAAGTCTTGATTATGCGCAACATTTTGTAATAGCCAGAAAATGTGATTTAAGTCAATTTCCTGGCAACAAACTTTTGACTAATGCAGTCAGGTGTAGTCATGAGCGCTTCCGATATCGCCAGCTTATTCAAGAAATTTGGCGGCAGCCCCGCCCAATATCAGGAAATTACTCAGGCTGAGACCGAGAAGGCCTCGCAGAAGCGTTGGCCTTCGATGTTCGGTGGCAAAAAAGCCGCTGCACAATCGGACGTGCCGGCCGATGAGCCTGAGCAGCAACCCGCTGCCGAGCCAGAGGTAGCGCCGGCCGCGCCTATTGCCGAGCAACCCGCGCCTGCCGCCCCAGCCCCGGCTGCGGCGCCTGAGTCTAAGCCTGCACCTACGCCCAGCAAAAAACCGAGCGCTAAGACCCCCGACGCCTGGTCTTCTGCTGGCCTGCAAAGCTTGCTGGCCAAGCTTGCCGATGAGGCCAACAAGCCCGCCACCCCAGAGCCGGAACAGCCCAAAGAGCCCGAGCCGGTTGCTGCCGCGCAACCGTTGCGCAGTAAGCCTGAGCTGAGCGAGATCAAAGTCGTTGCCGTGGTGTCAGGCAAGGGCGGCGTGGGCAAGAGCACCATGGCGGCGAATATTGCCGCTGCGCTACAAAAGGTCGGCCGCCCAGTGCTGGCGATTGATCTGGACCCGCAAAATGCCCTGCACCATCACTTCCAGCCCGAGGGCGAGGTTAGTGAAGAGCAAGGGGTTGTGTGTTTTCAGCAAGATTGGCGCGAGCAAGCGGTGCCAACCAAAGATGGCGTTTTTGTCTTGCCGTATGGCTTGGCCGATGAGGCCCAGCGGCGCATTTTTGAAGCGCAACTGGCCGATGACCCGCTGTGGCTGGCTTATCAGCTGAGCGATTTGCAGCTGTCTGAGGGGGCTGTGGTGGTGATCGACACCCCGCCCGGCCCGTCGATTTATCTGCAGCAAGCGCTGACGGTGGCCAATGTGGCCCTGGTGGTGAGTTTGGCCGATGCGGCTTCGTACACGGCGCTGCCGATGATCGACCGCTTGATCGCCTCGTACACCGATGAGCGCGATGACTTTGCTGGTACCGCCTATGTGGTCAACCAAGTTGACCAGTCGCGCCAGCTGAACAAAGACATCACCCAAGTGATGCAGGGCTTGCTGGGCGAGCGTCTGATTGGCCGCATCACCCGCGATCAGTCGATCAGCGAAGCGCTGGCCTATAACCGTAACGTGATGGATTACGATCCGCATGGCCGTGGCTGTCGGGATATTCTCGACTGCACTATGGCCCTGGTCGGCTACTTCGCCAGTGATGACGAAGGCGCCTAATACATGAGGCCATGGCGCAATGGGCAATTCACCCAGCTGAGCCACATGGCAGTCCGCATCAGCGCCACCCTTTGGGCGCAGGTGTTGATTGCCGTGCTTGCGGTGCTGGTGGTGTCCATCACGGTGATCGCGCCTTTGCCCTTGGAAGAGCAAATGCTCTTCACCGCCGCCTGCATGACCGTGGCGCTGATCCTGCGCCGCAAAGCCAGCCGCTTAGCCGTATTGGCGATGATCATGATGTCGGTGATCGCTTCGCTGCGTTACATGTACTGGCGCTTAACCAGTTCGCTGGGCTTCGAGCACTGGCTCGACATGGCCTTCGGTTATGGCTTGGTGCTGGCCGAGCTCTACGCCTTGTTGGTGCTGCTGCTGGGTTACCTGCAAACCGCCTGGCCACTGCAGCGCAAGCCTTATCCGCTGCCGCAAGATCAAGCCTTGTGGCCGTCGGTGGATGTGTACATCCCCACCTATAACGAGCCGCTGGACATCATCCGCTTAACCGCGTTTGCCGCGCAGGCGATTGACTGGCCAAAAGACAAGCTGAATGTTTACGTGCTGGATGATGGCCGCCGTGACGAGTTCCGTGAGTTCTGTGAAAGCGCCGGCATCGGTTACATCATCCGCCCGGATAACTTCCACGCCAAAGCCGGTAATCTGAACCACGCGCTGAAGATTACCAAGGGCGATTACATCGCGATTTTCGATGCCGACCACGTGCCCACGCGCTCGTTCTTGCAGGTGGGCATGGGCTGGTTTTTGCGCGACCCGAAGTTGGCGATGCTGCAAACGCCGCACTTCTTTTTCTCCCCCGATCCGTTTGAGAAAAACCTCGAAACCTTCCGTTCGGTGCCCAACGAAGGCGAGCTGTTTTACGGCCTCGTGCAGGACGGCAACGACCTGTGGAACGCCACTTTCTTCTGCGGCTCGTGCGCCATCATCAAGCGCGGCCCGCTGGAAGAGGTCGGCGGCATCGCCGTAGAAACGGTGACCGAAGACGCGCACACCGCGCTGAAAATGAGCCGCTTGGGCTACAACACCGCCTATTTGGCGCTGCCGCAGGCCGCCGGTTTGGCGACCGAGAGTCTCTCCGGGCATATCGGCCAGCGGATTCGCTGGGCGCGTGGCATGGCGCAGATCTTCCGTACCGATAACCCACTGCTCGGTGGTGGCCTCAAGTTTGGTCAGCGGCTGTGCTATCTGAACGCCATGCTGCACTTCTTCTACGGGTTGCCGCGTTTGGTGTTCCTCACGGCGCCGTTGGCGTATTTGTTTTTTGGCGCGCAGATCTTCCAAGCCAGTGCGCTGCTGATCATGGCGTATGCGTTACCGCACATTTTGCTCGCCAGCGTCACTAACTCGACCATCCAAGGGCGCTTCCGCCACTCGTTCTGGAACGAGGTCTACGAGTCGGTGCTGGCTTGGTACATCATGCGCCCGGTGTTGCTGGCGATGGTTAACCCCAAGCTGGGTAAGTTCAACGTGACCGCCAAGGGCGGGGTGATCGAGAAAGGTTACTTCGACTGGAAGATGGCGCGGCCCTACATCGTCGTGCTGCTACTCAACGTGATCGGCATTGTGGTGGGCTTGAGCAAGCTCGGTTTTGCCGCCGATAGCGACGTGGTGGCGACGCTGCTGATTAACCTAACGTGGACGCTGTACAACATCATCATCAGCGCCGCCTCGGTGGCGGTGGCTGCCGAAGCACGGCAGGTGCGCGTCGAGCCACGGGTGTACGCCAACTTGCAGGCCACGCTGGTGCTCAGCAACGGTAAGACGGTGGTCTGCGCAACCCACGATTTTTCTCAGCGCGGGATTGGTATCACCCTGCCGGATGGGGTGGACGTGCCGCAAGGCGAGCAGGTCTTGGTGTCGCTTTTGCATGACCAAGAAGAATGCGCCTTCCCGGCGTTGGTGGCGTTTAGTCGCGGGCCAACCTTAGGTTTAAGCTTTGCCAACCTGAGCATCGAGCAACAGCGCGAGCTGATCCGCATGACCTTTTCGCGGGCCAATACGTGGGCGGCTTCGTGGGGTGAGGGGGTTCCCGACACACCGCTGGGCGCGCTGGCTGAAGTCTCGACCATTGGTTTGCGCGGCTTGCGCTTGTTAGGCCGGGCCACCGCTAACGAAACCCTGATTCATTTACGCAGCCTGCTGGCACAACTCAAGGCTTCTGTGAGGAGCACATGACATACACCTACGGAAAGATCCTTGTTCTCGCCTTAGCGTTGTGCGGCGGCTTTTCTACGGCGTGGGCCGAAGAAGAGTACGACTACAGCGAAGACGCGGCCTACGAAGAGGGCGCTGAAGGCGAAGAAAGCGTCGTGGACGTGGACTGCGTGCCGCCCGCCGAAGGCGAGGAAGCTGCCGAAGGTGAAGAGTATGCCGAGGGTGAAGAAGCGGCTGAAGGCGAAGAAGCCAGCGTCGATGATGGCTGCCTCGATGCTGAAGAGCCGTTTAACCCGACCTTTAGCGCTACCTTGGCGCAGTTGGGCATCAACTACACCATGCAGCTGCGTGGTATCGAAGGCAGCGATAGCGTCAGCTTCGATGTGCGCGCCGATCAGGTCGTCAGCAAAGCGCGGGTAAATCTGGAATACAGCTACTCGCCCGCCTTGATCCCAGAGCTGTCGCAACTCAACGTGATGGTCAATGACCAGCTCGCCACCAGCTTGGCCTTGCCGCAAGAAAACGCCGGCTCGTTGCAGCAGGCCGTGGTGGATATCCCGCCGCACCTGATCACCGAATTTAACCGCTTAAGCCTGCAGCTGATCGGCCACTACACCATGGAGTGCGAAGACCCACTGCACACTAGCCTGTGGGCCAAAATCAGCACCAGCAGCAGCCTCGAGATGGAAGCCACGCCCATCGTGCTGCCGGATGACTTAGCCAAGCTGCCGCTGCCGTTCTTCGACCCGCGTGATTCGCGCCAGTTACAGCTGCCGTTCGTCTTCACCAGTACGCCGGACAACCTCACGCTGGAGGCCGCCGGTGCGGTGTCGTCCTGGTTTGGTGCGCTGGCGAGCTACCGTGGTGCGCGTTTCTCCGCGACCCTTAACGAGCTGCCCAGCGAGGGCAGTGCGATTGTCTTTATGACGCAAGCGGCGCCGCTGGAAGGCTTGGAAGTAGAGAGCCTCGATGCGCCGGTGGTCAGCATCCAAGCGAACCCCAATGACCCGTACGGCAAGCTGCTGATTATCTCCGGGCGTGATAGCGAGCAACTGCGCACGGCGGCACTGGCCTTAGTCACCGGCAGCCAAGCGATGGCCGGCCCCAGCGCTCGTGTGGACGGCTTGGTCAGCCTAAAAGCGCGTAAGCCTTACGACGCCCCCAACTGGCTACCGAGTGATCGCGCGGTGCAACTGGGCGAGCTGTTGGAAGCGAAAAAGCTCAGCGTGGCCGGTTACAACCCCGGCACCATCAAGTTCCCGCTGCGCCTGCCGCCGGATCTGTTCACTTGGCGTGACGAAGGCATTCCGCTGCACCTGAAATACCGCTACACCCCGCAGCCGGTGTCGACCAATTCATCGCTGTTGATCAGTGTCAGCGGCAAGTTCATCAAGTCGGTGCCGCTGCCTTCGCAAGAGCACTACAAAGACGATCAGGCCTTGCTCGAGCGCCTGCAAAGCGATGACAGCCTGCTCAAAGAAGTGCAGCTGCGCGTGCCGGTGAACAATATCCCGCAGCGCGCCGACCTTGAGCTGCGCTACATGTACGACTACATCAAGCAAGGCGACTGCCGCGACATCATCATCGACAACATGCGCGGCACCATCGAACCCGACTCGACCATCGATATCAGCGATTACGACCACTACATCGTGATGCCGAATATGGGCGTGTTCCAGAGCAGCGGCTTCCCCTTCACGCGCATGGCCGACTTGTCGGAAACCGCCGTGGTGGTCGCCCCGTCGGTGAGCCTTGAAGAGTTGGGTCTGTTCCTCGATGTGATGGGCCGCTTTGGTGAATCCACCGGCCTGCCGGCCAGCGCCTTTACCGTGAGCCAAGGTGAAGACGACAGCCTGCTGGACGGCAAAGATATTCTGCTCATCGCCACGGCCGGCAATCAGCCATTGCTGCAACGTTGGGCCGAGTACTTACCGGCCAGCTTACAAGCCGGCAGCAGCTTCGAGTTCTCTGACTTGGCCTACCGCCTGCGCACTTGGATTAGCCCCGACGACCGGGTTAACCGCCGTACCGCGCGCAATAGCGTGGCGCTGGGCAGTGGCGGTGCCGGTGCTTATCTGGCCGGCTTTGAGTCACCGCTGGGCAGCGGTCGCAGCGTGGTGGTGTTAGCCGGTGCCAACGGGGAACACTTGGCCAATATCGCCGGCGCCTTGCGTGGCGACAGCGAATACGACCAGCCCGTGCAGGGCAGCCTGGTGGTGGTCAACGGCACGCGCGTTAACCCGCTGGTGGCGGAAGACGAATACTACGTGGGCAGCCTCGGCATCGTGCGTTACTTGCAGTGGCTGTTAGCAAGAAACTTAGGCTGGATGGTGTTCTTCACCGCCTTGGGCGTGTTGCTGGCTAGCGTGTTCCTCTACCTGACCCTCAAAGCCCGCGCCAATGCGCGCCTTAAGGATGCCCAGTGATGTTGCGCAGTCTGCTGCTTAGCGTATGTCTGTTGACTAGCCTGTCGGCGCAGGCTGCGGTGCAGTGCACGGCCGCTTGGCCGCATTGGGAGTTGTTCGCCAAGCAGTGGATTCAACCCGATGGGCGTGTGCTGGAATCGAGCCTAGAGAAAAACCACAGCACCTCAGAAGGTCAGTCCTACGCGTTGTTTTTTGCTTTGGTCGCCAACGACCAGCAACGCTTCGCGAAGATTTGGCGCTGGAGCCGCGAGAACCTTGCCGGTAATGACCCGGCGAATATCTTGCCGGCGTGGCACTGGGGCCAAGGCAAAGATGGCCAGTGGAAAGTGCAAGACCCGAACTCGGCCTCCGACGCCGATTTGTGGTTCGCCTATGCCTTGCTCGAGGCCGACCGCCTGTGGAAGAAACCGGCCTACCGCGCCGATGCCATGGCGCTGCTTAAGCTGATCAAAGAGCGTGAAATCACCGAATTACCGGGTATTGGCCCGGTGTTGTTGCCCGGACCGATTGGTTTTTCCCACATTGGTCATCTGTGGCGCATTAACCCCAGCTACCAGCCGGTGTCGATGATGCGCCGCCTGCAAGCGGTGGACCCGCAGGGCCCGTGGCAGGCAATCGCTAACCTCACCCCGCGACTGATGATAGAAAGCGGTGAACACGGTTTTGCCCCGGACTGGATCGGCTATCGTGCGGTTTCGCCGCAAGCCGGCATGTTCACCACCGACCCCATGAAGGGTGATATCGGCAGCTACGATGCCATTCGCGTGTACCTCTGGGCCGGCATGACGCACCCCAGCGACCCCTTAGCTAAGCCTGTGTTGCAGAGCTTGTGGGGCATGGCGCGGGCCACGGCCTCCAGCGGTGTGCCGCCTGAAAAAACCAATGTGCAAACCGGCCATGTAGAAGGCGAAAGCCCCAGTGGCTTTGCTGCGGCATTGGTGCCGTATTTCCGTGCGTTGAACCAGCCGTGGCTGGAAGAGCTGCAATACCAGCGCGCCATTGCCGCGCTGGATCAATGGCAAGCCGGCACCGGCCGTGCACCTTTCTACTACGATTACATGCTGACCCTGTTTGGCCTTGGTTGGGCGGATGGGCGCTTCTCTTTTACTGCTGATGGCCGTGTGCAGCCATATTGGGAGTCTCCATGTTCCGCTACCGCCCGTTAACACTGGCGCTCATCGCCACTGTTGCTGTAACGAGCGCACAGGCCGAAACCACCGACCCAGCAGCCTTGCTGATTGAGCAAGGGCATTTCTGGCAAGCGCAGGAAAAGCCCAAACGCGCCAGTGAGGTGTGGCACAAGCTGCTGGTGATTGACCCTGCCTCGCCGGATGCCCTGTATGGCTTAGGCCTGATTGCCGTGCAAGAAGCGAAGAAGAGCGTCGCGCAGGGCTTTCTGCAACAACTGCAAGCCATTGACCCGTTGCCGCGTCAGGCGCTGATGCTGGAACAAGATATCCACCTGCTCGACCCCGACAACCAAGCGTTGATCGATGAGGCGCGCCTGCTGGTGGAAGAAAACGAGCGAGAAAAAGCCGCCGAGGTGTATCGCCGCGCATTGGGCAATCGCCCGGCGCAAGGCATGATCGGCCGTGAGGTGTTTAACAACTTAGGTTTTGTGGAAAAACACTGGCCCGAAGCTCGCGCCGGCTTTGAGCGTCTGCAGCGTGAATTTCCTGCCGACCCCTACACTAAGCTGTTCTTTGCCCAGCATTTGGCGCGTCGTTTAGATACCCGTAATGAGGGTGTGCGCTACCTCGAGAAGCTGGCGCAGCGTGACGATATCGGCGGTGCTGCCGAAGAAACCTGGCGGTTAGCCCTGACCTGGATGGGCCCGCCGGACAAGAGCCGTCAGCCCTTGTTCGAGTCGTTTCTAAAGACCCATCCCGATGACGAAGAAATCCGCGAGTTGCTGGCCGAAGGCCGTCGCCGTGGACAGGCGTCTAACAACAAGGCCGCAGCGGCACAGGTGTGGCGCCGTGATCCGGTGCTGGATCGCGCCTTAAAGGCACTGGAAAAAGGCGATATGCAGGCGGCGGAAACCGACTTCACCGCCTACCTAAAAACCAAGCCCAAAGACCCCGATGCCTTGGGTGGCCTAGGCATTGTGCGTCAGCGCCAAGACCGCCTAGAAGATGCCGAAGTATTGCTCACCACCGCCGTGCGTAATGGCGGCGGCCGCGCGTGGCAAAGCGCGCTGAATGATGTGCGCTACTGGTCGCTGCTCAAAAGCGCGCGGCAGAATATCGAGCGCAGCCGGCTTAGCGATGCCCGCGCGCAACTGGAGCAAGCCCGCAAGCTCAAGCCCAACGACGTTGAGGCGGTGCTGACCCTAGCCGACATGCAAGCTCAGCAAGGCCAACTCAAAGAAGCCGAGGCCAATTACCGTTTGGCGCAGCGCTTGGGCGAGCAAAAAACGCGCGCTTTGCGCGGCTTAGCGCAGGTCATGGGCCGCCAAGGTAAAGCCAGTGAAGCACTGGGTTTGCTGCAAGAACTTCCGGCCAGCGAGCGCGGTAAGGTGGGCAATATCGCTCAACTGCGCGCCGAAGAAGCGCTGCAGCGCGCCCGCATTGCCGAGCAACGTGGCGACACCAAAGGCATGCGCGCCGCTTTAGAAGCCGCGCTGAAAGACGACCCCGACAACGCCTGGGCACGCTTTGCCTTAGCGCGTTTGTACGTCGATATGGGCGCCATCGGCGAAGCGCGCAGCCTGATGGATGGCCTGCTAGCGAAAAACCCCAAAGACCGCGATGCCCTGTTCACCAGCGCCTTGCTGTCGGTGCACTTGGAAGAGTGGGAGCCGGCCAGCAAGACGCTGGCGAAGATCCCCCACGATCAACGTGATGAGCAGATCAACAATCTGCAAACCGAGGTCGACTTTAACCTGCAGCTGCAGCGGGTAGAAAAGCTCTTGAAGGTTGGCCAGCGCCCTGAGGCGCGCGCTTACCTGCGTCGCCTAGAGCCGATGATGCAAGGCAAGTCGGCACGCATTGTGGCCGTGGCACGCGGCTACGCCGATGCCGGCGATGGCCACCGCGCCACCGCCTTGATGCGCGACTTGCTGGCGCGTAGCTCCGGTGATGACTTGTCGTTGCTGCTCAGCTACGGCGGCGTGCTGCTGCGCGCCGAGCAAGATGTTGAAGTCGGTGGCTTGCTGCGTGACCTGCAAGGGCGGCAGATGACCACCGAGCAGCAAAAGCAGTATGCCGACTTGCTGTTCTACTACCGCGTACGCCAAGCCGAGCAACTGCGTTTGCGCGGCGAGCTGGCCGAAGCCTATGACGTGCTGTCGCCGGCCTTGGCGCAGCGTCCGCAAGATCGCTTGGCCCTGGCTGCGCTGGGGCGCATGTATGGCGCATTCGGTGATACGGCGAAAGCCTTGGAAATTTTCCGCCCGCTGGCTAAGCGCTTCCCGGACGATGCCAATATCCAAGTCGGCGCTGCCGACATGGCGGCGCAGCAATACGAAACCAGTTATGCCGAAGACGCCCTTGAGCAAGCGTTAAAGCTCGCTCCCGAAGACCGCGACATCCTGACCACCGCGGCGCGGGTGTACCGTTTCTTGGGCCGCACCGGCACCGCAGAAGACCTGCTGCGCAAAGTGGTCGCCCAAGAAGCGCGCGACAAGAAGCCTGAGTACGTGGCCGCTGCGCAACCGGCTACGCCGGTGAATCCGTTTGCGAAGCCGGGGCATGTCAGCGCCCCGCGGGAAAACATTCCTACCCCGGTACAAAATCGCCCTGTGGCGCTGCGTAGCACCAGCACAAGCAGCAGTGCCGTGCCGCGCCCGGTGGTCAGTCAGGCGATTCCTGCGCCGGTCACCAGCAGCTCGCCGAGTGCCCAGCCGTTTAGCCGCGAAGCGCCGGTTGCTGCCAGTCGCTATGCCGCGCCGGTCGAACAGCGCACGGCCTATCAGGCCGATAGCAGTCAATCCCGCGCCGCAGTGAATCCGTTTGTCGTGCCGGTGGGCGAGGACGAGCCCGATCCACGTGCCGGCATGAGCGAAGTGGCTAAGGCATTGGATGACATCATCCAGCAGCGCAGCCCATACGTTGCCCAAGGTCTGCAAGTGCGCAGCAATGACAGCGAGACGGGCTTAAGCCAGATGACCGACATTCAGGCGCCGTTCGAAGCCAGCATGCCGATTGGTGATCAGCGTATTGCCCTGCGGGTAACCCCGGTGTCGCTGAATGCCGGCTCGGTGGATGGCGAAGCGCGCAGCCGCTTTGGCGGTGGGCCGATTGCCAGCCAAGCGGTGCCCAATGGCTCGCCAGGTTCGCAGAAAGACTCAGGCGTGGGTTTAGCGGTGGCCTTGGATAGCGCCCCGCATGGCTTGAAAGCCGATTTGGGGATCACCCCCGAGGGCTTTTTGTACAGCACCGCCGTGGGCGGCGTGAGCGTGCAGCGCACGTTTGCCGGCCACCCCAATATGCATTGGAGCTTGAGCGCCTCGCGCCGTGCGGTGACCGACAGCGTGTTGTCGTTTGCCGGCACCCAAGACCGCCGCACCGGGCAAAAGTGGGGCGGCGTGACGGCCAACGGTGGCCGTGCGCAAATCAGTTACGACGACCGCAAAGTGGGTGCCTACGGGTATGCCTCCATGCACCGTTTACTGGGGCATAACGTCGAAGACAACACCCGCGCCGAAGTCGGTGCCGGTGTGTACAAGTACCTGCAAAACGACGAAACCACGCAAACCACCGTGGGTCTCAGTTTGCTGGGGCTTAAGTACCGCGAAAACCTCGGTCAGTTCACCTATGGCCACGGCGGTTATTTCAGCCCGCAGACGTTTGTCTCGTTGGGTGTGCCGGTGGCGTGGTCGATGCGTGACAAAAACTGGTCGGTGCAGCTCAAAGGCTCGGCGGGGATGCAGGTCATTCAGCAAGACTCGGCGGATTACTTCCCCGGCGATGCGGCCATGCAGGCACAAGCCAGCAGCATCTTGGGTTATCCGGCGGAATACGCCAGCAACACCAGCTCCGGGATTGGCTACAGCTTTAGCGGCGCGGGGGAATACCGCGTCGACCGCAATGTGTTTGTCGGCGGCCACTTTGGCTTAGACAACGCTCAGGATTACCGCCAATGGAATGGTGGCCTCTACTTACGTTACATGCTGGAAGACATCACCGCGCCGATGCCGCTGCCTGTCTCCCCGTATAAGTCTCCGTATTCTCAATAAGAAGGTTATTTCATGGCGTCTTCACTGCTGGCTGGTTTGTCTATTTTGGTCATTGGCGATAGTCACATGGCCACCCCGTATTACCTAATCGATGGCCTGCACAGCGATCTGCAGCGCAAAGGCGCTAACGTGCACTCGATTGGGGTGTGCGGTGCCAATGCTGGCGACTGGCTGAAAGTCACCAAGGGCGGCTCTTGTGGTGCCGCCGAGCGCCGTGGCAAAGACAAAGCCGTCTCGCTGCGTGGCGCTAAGGCGCAAACCACGCCGATCAGCGAGCTGATCAAGCAGGACAAGCCGGATTTGGTATTGATCGTGATGGGCGACACCATGGCCAGCTACGACAAGCCGTCGTTCTCCAAAACCTGGGTATGGCAGCAGACCTCCAGCCTGACCAAAGCCATCGCCGCCACCGGCACTAAGTGTGCGTGGGTTGGCCCGAACTGGGGTACCGAAGGCGGCAAATACGGCAAGACCTTCCCGCGGGTGAAGCAGATCTCGTCGTTCCTGTCGGCCAACGTTGCGCCGTGCAGCTATATCAATTCATTGAAGTTCTCTAAGCCCGGTCAATGGGCAACCACGGATGGCCAACACCTCACCCAGCAGGGCTACAAGCACTGGGGTGCAGCGATTAGCAAGGAGCTCGAAGCGGTACTGAAAAAGTAATCCGCTCGTCAGTCAGCCTTATCACCACTGTTCATCGAGGAGTATCCGATGCCTGCCTCCGTTCTTGCCGGTTTGTCTTTGTTAGTGCTTGGCGAAAGCCACATGAGCCTGAATAACCACCTCACCCAGCCGCTTAATGCTGCGCTGGTAGAAAAAGGTGCCAACGTCTATTCCATCGGTGCCTGTGGCGCCAGTGCCGCCGATTGGCTGGTGACCAAAAAGGTCGACTGCGGCGCGGTGCAGAAGAACAAAGAGAAGCTCAAGCTCAACGGCAGTGGTGCCACCACTACGCCGATCAAGCAGCTGATTGCTACCCACAAGCCCGACGTGGTGGTGCTGGTGATTGGCGACACTATGGCCAGTTACGACAAGCCGGCGTTCCCCAAAGCCTGGGCCTGGCAGAGCGTCACTAAGCTGACCAAAGAAATCGCCGCCACCGGCACTAAGTGCGTGTGGGTTGGCCCGGCTTGGGGTAAGGCCGGTGGCATGTACCACAAGAACGACCCGCGCACGGTGCTGATGTCCAAGTTCCTCGCCTCTAACGTGTCGCCGTGCACTTACGTTGACTCGCTGAAGATGTCCAAGCCCGGTCAGTGGATCACCACCGACGGTCAGCACTTCACCGTGGCCGGTTACAAGGCGTGGGGTAAAGGCATTGCTGAGGCGATGAGCAAGCTGCCGGCCAGCAGCCTGAAGAAAGGGGCTAAGTAATGAAGCGCGCATGCTGGGCAGTCCTGTTGGGCCTGCCGCTGCTGGCGCAAGCCGCAGAAATCCCGCTGTACCCTACAGGCCCCAGTGAAGATGCCGCCTTCTTGCGCTTCTTCAATGCCGGTGAGCAGCCGTTAGCGCTGAGCGCCGCTAATGGCGCCAGCCTGACCTTGGATGCTCAGCAGCGCGCCTCAGACTTTCTTACGGTGCCTGCCGGTAAGCCGATTCAAGGCACCCTTAAGCAAGGTGAGCAGAGCGCCGAGCTGGATGTCAGCGTCGAGCCCGGTGAGTTCGCCACTGTGATTGGCTTGCCCAGCGCGGCTGGCTTGAGCCTGCATACCCTGCGTGAGCAGCCGGATGACTTCAACGCACTGAAGGCCTCGCTGGCCTTCTACAACGCCGATGCCAGCTGTGCTGATGCCAGCCTGCAAGTGGCCGGGCGCGCGGTGGATATCTTCAAGGCCGTTGCCCATGGTGATGTGCAACGTCGCTTTATCAATCCGCTAAAGCTCAGCGTGCAACTGCAATGCGCGGGCACTGCCGCCGGTGCGCCGTTAGAGCTGGGCCAGCTAGAAGCTGGGCAGCGCTACAGCGTGCTGCTGGTGCCGTCGGCCCAAGGCCCGCGCCTGTTTCAGGCC
Organism: Atopomonas hussainii; assembly: GCF_900109735.1. Classification (GTDB taxonomy): domain Bacteria; phylum Pseudomonadota; class Gammaproteobacteria; order Pseudomonadales; family Pseudomonadaceae; genus Atopomonas; species Atopomonas hussainii. The sequence goes on along the minus strand of NZ_FOAS01000001.1, from coordinate 180,140 downwards.
GTGGATAATTTAGCGAACTGATGCCGACAACATGGTCTTCACCTCCCTCGAGTTCCTGACGCTCTTTTTACCGCTGGTTCTGCTGATCTATGTGCTCTCGCCCACGCAGTGGCGCAACGGCGTATTGCTGATCGGCAGCTGGGTGTTTTTTGGCTGGCTCAGCCCGATGTTTATGCTTCTGCATACCGTGCTGACAGTGATCACTTGGGTAGGTGGTCTGCTAATCGATCGCGCGCCGCTCGGCTCCAAGAGCCGGGTGCGCTGGTTGACGGCCATGATCGTGCTCAACGTGCTGGTCTTGTGCTGGTACAAGTACTCCAACATCCTCGCCGCGACCCTCAGCGAGTTGCTGATCTCGCAGGGCGCCATGCCACTGGAGTGGCAGAAGGTAGCCTTGCCGGCGGGCTTGTCGTTTATCGTCCTGCAGGCGATTTCCTACTTGGTCGATGTGTACCGGCAAACCGTTAAGGTCGAGCGCAGTTTTGTCGACTATGCGACTTACCTGCTGATGTTTGGTCAGTCCATCGCGGGGCCAATCATTCGTTACAGCTGGGTGAGCGAGGAGCTGTCGCATCGGGGCTTAAGCTGGGGCAATTTCAGCCTCGGCGCGCGGCGCTTCATGATTGGTATGAGCATGAAGGTGTTGGTGGCCGATAGCCTGTCGCCAGTGGTGGATGCCGCGTTCGCGCTGCCCGAGCCGAGCTTTGTCGATGCTTGGGTGGGCTGTCTGGCCTATTCGCTGCAATTGTTCTTCGACTTCGCTGGCTACAGCGCCATGGCCATCGGTATCGGCCTGATGCTCGGCTTCCACTTTCCGGAGAACTTCAATCGGCCGTATCTGGCCAGCAGCATTCAAGACTTCTGGCGCCGCTGGCACTTGTCGCTGTCCAGCTGGATTCGCGATTACTTGTACATCCCCTTCGGTGGCAATCGCGGCAGCAAGTGGATGATCTACCGCAACCTGCTGCTGACCATGGCGATTGCTGGTTTGTGGCACGGTGGCGATAGCTGGAACTTCCTGCTCTGGGGCACGGCGCACGGTGTAGCGCTGTGCGTGGCGCGTATCTGGGCTGGCGCCGGTTGGTTCCGCATCCCCACCGCGTTGTCGCATGTGCTGACGCTGCTGTTTGTGGCACTGGCCTGGACGCTATTCCGCGCGCCGGACTTCGCCACGGCGATGACTATGTATGCCGGGCAGTTTGGCCTCAATGCCTTTGCGCTGGGCGATGCCCTCGCGGCAACGCTGCGCCCGACCCACGCTATCGCCGCCTTGCTGGGCGTGTTCTGCGTAGTTGCACCTATCTATCAGCAGCGTTTCGAGAACCGCTACGGGCACCATGCGCTGTTCGTTGTGCTGGGTTCTGCGTGGCCGGTGCTGGGTTTCTTGCTGTCGTTCGCCCTGATCGCCAGCCGTGAAACCGTGCCCTTCTTGTACTTCCAGTTTTAAGGCCAGAAGCGATGACTGATACCCACAATTCAGCAGCCGAAGCTTTAACCGCCAAGCTCAGCCCCCTGGCGGGCATGGTGATGCTGGTCTTCTTCGTGGCGGGGTTGGCCTCGGTGATTTGGTCCGTGGTCAGCGGCAAGGTTGCGGTTCAGCCGCCCAAAGAGCTGACTAACGAGCAGCTGTTTAATGGCGCCTTTACCCACCGCATTGCCGATGAGCTGGCCAATGTACCGTTTGCCGAGCAAGCCGCTAACTTAGAGCGCGCCGCTAGCTGGCTGGCGATTGGCGACACCGGCACGCGCGTGCGTCGTGGCTGTGACGGCTGGCTGTTTTTGGCCGATGAAAACCGCATCCACCACCATGCAGAGGCCAATGCTGCGGCCAAAGCAGAGAAAGTCACTGCCGTGCGTGATTGGCTGGCCAAGCGCAACATCAAGCTACTGGTCGCCGTAGTGCCGGATAAAAGCCGCATCGCTAGCGAGCAGCTGTGCGGCTTAGCGCGCTCGGCGCAACTGGCTGAGCGGGTGAAGGATTGGCAAGCCCTGCTGGCGGCGCAAAACGTCCCGGTGTTGAACTTGGCCGAGGTCATGGCGCCGCTGGGCAGTGACGCCTTCTTGCGCACCGACACGCACTGGAGCGAGCTGGGCGCCGCAGCCGCTACTCAGGCGATTGCCGCCGGGGTAAGCGCGCAGGGCATCAGCGCGACACCCGCGCAGCAGCTCAAACGTGAGGCCGGCGAAGCGCAGCTTTGGCATGGCGACTTAGTGCGCTTGGCGGGCCTCGATTGGCTGCCGGTAGCTTTGCGCCCTGCGGGTGAGCAATTGGCCGCGTCGACCTTTACCGTGCAGGAACAAGCCAGCGATGAGCTGAGCTTGGACGACCTGTTTGGTGACAGCCAACTGCCCAACATCGCGTTGATTGGCACCTCGTTCTCGCGTAATTCCAACTTCGTGCGTTTGCTGGAGCAAGCCCTCGGCGCCAGCATCGGCAACTTTGCCAAAGATGGCGGCGAGTTTTCCGGTGCGGCCAAGGCGTATTTCAGCGGCAAAGAGTTCAGCCAAAGCCCACCGCAGTTAGTGATTTGGGAAATCCCCGAGCGCGATCTGCAATCGCCGTATGTGGATGACATCGCACTCGCCGACTAAGCGCGGCGGGGTTCGAGAAAGGCTGCGTGGCGTTCGCCCGCAGCCTTTTTTCTTGCCCTCCATCAAGGCATGGGCAGAAAGCCCCAGCCGCTAAGGCCACCCACGCTAAGCTAAAGGCTTTGCTATTTAGCGGGGGGCGCTATGCCAGAGCAGATCAATTTGGGCGGGGCTATGGGTCTCGCCTTAGCGATTATTGCCTTGTGGCTGGGCATGGCGGTGAATGCGCGGGTGGGTTTTTTAGAGCGCTATAACATTCCCGCTGCTGTCACTGGTGGCTTGCTGATTAGCTTAGTGCTGAGCTTGTTGCAGGCGCTGGCCGGTTTGCAGGTGCAGTTCGATTTGGCCCTGCGTGATCTGCTGCTGATTGTGTTTTTCAGCACCATTGGTTTGTCGGCGCGGTTACGCGCCTTGTTGGTGGGTGGTCGCGCGTTAGCGTTAATGCTGCTGTTGGCGGTGGCGTTTTTGCTGCTGCAAAACGTCGTCGGGGTGGGCATGGCGGTGGCGTTTGACACCCACCCGGCGTACGGCTTGATTGGTGGCAGCATCTCGCTGGTGGGCGGGCATGGCACCGCGCTCAGTTGGGGGCAAGTGTTTGCCGACGAGCTTGGCTTAGAAGATGCCGCCGGCCTAGGGATGATGTTTGCCACCGCCGGGCTGATTACCGGCGGCTTATGCGGCGGCCCGCTAGGCGCTTGGCTGATTAAGCGGCATAACCTCAGCAGCACGGAAAAAACCGTGGAGATGGCGCACATCGAAGCCCACGGCACCCTGACCTACCTGATTAACGTGCCGGACTTTATGCGTGCGCTGTTTTTAGTCGCGCTGTGCTTTGGCGTGGGCGCGCAGGTTAACGACTGGTTAATTGGCTACAACGTGCGCTTGCCGGGCTTTCTGACCGCCATGCTGATGGGCATCGTGATGGCCAATGTGCTGGATGCCAGCGGCGTTAAGCTCGACACCCGCCCGGTGGATTTAATGGGCGCGATCAGTTTGCAGCTGTTTTTAGGCTTATCGATGATCAGCATGCCGCTGCTAGAGCTGCGCAGCGCCTTTGGCGCGGTGTTCCTCGTCATGCTGCTGCAAAGCGTATTGATTGTGGCGTTTACCGTGCTGGTGATCTTCCGCGCGCTGGGCCGTGATTACGATGCCGCGTGTATCAGCGCGGGGTTTATCGGCATGGGCCTAGGCGCCACACCGGTGGGTATCGCCAACATGAACGCGATCACCGACAAGTTTGGCCCCAGCTCGAAAGCCTTCTTGGTCATCCCACTGCTCGGCGCGTTCTTTATCGATATCGCCAACGCCAGCGTGGTGCAGTTTCTGCTCGGCTTGCCGCTGTTTAGCGGTTAGAACAAATCGATGCTACCGGTCTCGGGGTTAATGGTTTGCGTGGCGCAAATCTGGTGGTAAGCAAACACTTGGTTGCGGCCCCGATGTTTGGCTTGATACAGCGCCTGATCGGCCTCACCCAGCGCTGTGGCGGCACTGCCTTGGTTGAGTAACTGGCAGTAGCCGATGCTGAGGGTGACGCTGTCGAGCTGGGGAAAGCGATAGCGTTCAACATCGCTGCGAAAGCGCTCTAGAGCACCCAGTGCGCCGTCTTCATCGACACCGCCGAGCAGCACGACAAACTCTTCGCCGCCGTAGCGAAAGAGTTGATCTTGATTGCGGAAGGCGCCCTGCATTAATTGGCTGACGGTGAGCAGCACCTCATCGCCAAACAGGTGGCCTAGTGTGTCGTTGATCTGCTTGAAGTGGTCGATGTCCATCATCGCCAGCCAGTACTGGCCACCGGTATGCGGGGTGCGGCGATTGAGTAATTGATGGATGCCTTCTTCCAGCTGATGGCGATTGAACAGGCCGGTAAGGCGATCACGGTTCTTTTCGCGCAGCAGTTCGGTGAAGTTTTCCACAATGCGAATCAGGCTGCCGATCACCTTACGGGCTTGCCCCGATAAGCGCGTGGTGCGCAGGGCTAGCAACGCGTGGGTTGGGGTGAGGGTGTCGAGCCGGCTGAGCGGGTACAGGTAATACTCGCCATACACGCCGGGCTTACGCTCGGGGTCATAGTGCAGTGTGTGGCGCAGCGAATAGAGCGGATGTTCGGCATGCAAGGGGCTGCCGTTGTGCTCGGCAAACTGGCCATCCAGCAGGGCGCCGTACTCAATCAGCTCGCCATCGTGCCACGTCAGTAGGTGTAGACGGTCTATCTGTGGGTAGATTTCGCCAATGGTTTTCAGCAGGGCTGCTTCCACTGTCTCTAACGAGCGAAGCGCGGTGATGGCTTCTAGGGCGGCAAGTAAAGGGTCATTGGCCATGCCGGGGTCTCGCAGCACGGCAGCGGCCTTCGTGGCGTTGCCGAGAGGGTTGGTTAAGACCAGCTCCCAGTTGGTCGTGTAGCCGAGACAGTCGGTGATATTGCTTAGTGTAGAAGAGAGTTGCGTACGCGATATGGCATTTGGCTATACCGCAGGCCTAAGCCGCCAACCGCTCAGCAGAGGGGTTGGCGGCGGGCGCTGTGTTTACGCCAACTCGGCGAAGCACTCGGCGATAATCGCCATGCCACGGTCGAGCAGCTCGTCGCTGGCGGTCAGCGGTACGAGAATACGCAGCACGTTGCCGTAGGTGCCGCACGACAGCAGGATCAAGCCTTTGTCACGCGCGCGGGCGACGATCTTGCCGGTCAGCGCCGCATCGGGTTTGTGCACATCGCCGCCTTCAAACAGCTCCACGGCCACCATGGCGCCTAAGCCGCGCACATCGCCAATCGCTTTGTGCTTGCTCTGGATAGCCTTAAAGGCATTGGTCAGGCGCTCACCCACCGCTTGGCTGCGGGCCAGCAGGTTTTCTTCCTCGAACACGTCCATTACCGCCAACGCGGCGGCGCAGGCAATCGGGCTGCCGGCATAGGTGCCGCCCAAACCGCCGGGGGCGATGGCGTCCATGATTTCAGCCTTACCGCACACGCCGGACACCGGAAAACCACCGGCAATCGACTTGGCAAAGGTGGTCAGGTCGGGGGCGACGCCCATTTGCTCCATAGCGAAGAAGGTGCCGGTACGGCCCGCGCCGGTTTGCACTTCGTCGGCGATCAGCATAATGCCGTGCTCGTCGCACAGTGCGCGCAGGCGCTTGAAGAAGCTCGGCGAGGCGACATAGAAGCCGCCTTCGCCTTGCACTGGCTCAAGAATAATCGCTGCGATGTCACACGGCTCGGCATCGTTTTTAAAGATGCGTGCGATGCTCGCCATGGCGTCGTCTTCGCTCACACCGTGCAGCTCGCAGGGGTATTGGGCGCGGAACACCGGGCCGGGCATCAGGCCCATGCCGGCGGAGTAGGGGACTTTCTTGCCGGTTAGCGCGAGGGTCGCCATGGTGCGGCCGTGGTAGCCGCCGGTGAAGGCAATCACGCCTTCGCGGCCGGTGGCGGCGCGGGCCACTTTCACGGCGTTTTCTACCGCTTCGGCGCCGGTGGTCACCAGCAGGGTTTTCTTAGCGAAATCACCCGGCACCTTGGCGTTGATCTTCTCGCACAGCTCGACGTACGGCTCGTAGGCCAGCACTTGGAAGCAGGTGTGGGTGACCTTTTTCAGCTGGGCTTCCACAGCGGCGATGATCTTCGGGTGCAGGTGGCCGGTGTTGAGCACCGCAATGCCGCCAGCGAAGTCGATAAATTCGCGGCCTTCAACGTCCCAAACCGTAGCGTTCTCGGCGCGATCGACGAAGATCGGGTGAATCTGCCCTACGCCACGCGGCACGGCGGCGTTACGCCGTTGCATCAGCTGCTCATTGTTTTGGCTCATGGTGTTCCTCATGTTCAAGCTTGCCGTGCGGCACGGCAGAGTTAATAAAGCAGCGCAGCGGCCGGAGTGGCCGACACAGCCGCTGCGCAAAACGGTGACTGCATAGTGCAGCGATTAGGGAGGCGCTGATTTAATTGGCGAACGGTTCAAGCACAAGGCGTACGGAGCACAGCAACCGAGACATACCGCTTGGTAGGCGAGGTTGCGAGCACCGCACAACGCAGTGATTGAGCCGTGCAGACATTAAATCAGTGCCTCCTAGATGCCCATGCACAGGTATTTCAGTTCCAAATACTCTTCAATGCCGTGGCGCGAGCCTTCGCGGCCAAGGCCGGAGCTTTTCATGCCGCCAAACGGCGCTAGCTCGGTGGAGATCAGGCCGGTGTTGATGCCCACCATGCCGTACTCCAGCGCTTCGGCAACACGGAACACGCGGCCCAAGTCGCGCGCATAGAAGTAAGCGGCCAAGCCAAATTCGGTGTCGTTAGACTGGGCGATCACATCGGCTTCATCGCTAAAGCGGAAGATCGGCGCCAGCGGGCCGAAGGTTTCTTCGCGGGCCACGGCCATCTCGCGGGTCACGCCAGTGACGATAGTCGGCTCGAAGAAAGTGCCGCCAAGTGCGTGCGGTTTGCCGCCGGTAATCACTTGGCCGCCTTTGCTCACCGCGTCGTCCAAGTGGCGCTGCACTTTGGCCACTGCGTTGGCGTCGATCAGCGGGCCGGTGGTGACGCCATCTTCCAGACCATTGCCGACTTTCAGTTTGGCCACCGCCTCGGCAAGCTTGGCGACAAAGGCGTCGTAAACGCTGTCTTGCACGTACAGGCGGTTGGCGCACACGCAGGTCTGCCCAGCGTTGCGGTATTTGCTGATCATCGCGCCTTCTACGGCGGCATCCAGATCGGCATCGTCAAACACGATAAACGGCGCGTTGCCGCCCAGCTCCAGCGACAGCTTTTTAATGCTCGGTGCGCATTGCTCCATCAGTTTCACGCCCACGCCGGTGGAGCCAGTGAACGACAGCTTGCGCACGATGGGGTTGCTACACAGCTCACCGCCCACATCACGCGAGGCGTCGACATCGGCGGTGATCACGCTGAACAAGCCCTTGGGCAGCCCCGCGCGTTCAGCCAGCTCGGCCAGTGCTAAGGCTGAGAACGGCGTTTGCGGCGCAGGCTTAAGCACCATGGCGCAACCGGCGGCCAACGCAGGGGCGGCCTTACGGGTGATCATGGCGCTGGGGAAGTTCCACGGGGTGATCGCCGCAGCCACGCCAATCGGCTCGCGCTGCACGATGATGCGCTTGTCCGGTTGATGGCCGGGGATGGTCTCGCCGTACACGCGCTTGGCCTCTTCGGCAAACCACTCAATAAAGGAGGCGGCGTAAGCCACTTCGCCACGCGCTTCGGCCAGCGGCTTGCCTTGCTCGCAGGTCATGATGCGGGCGAGGTCTTCTTGGTGCAGCATCAGCAGCTCAAACCACTTGTGCAGCAGCTTGGCGCGCTCTTTGGCGGTGCGCGCACGCCAGTCTTTTTGTGCAGCTGCGGCGGCCTCGATGGCGCGGCGGGTTTCCGCTGCGCTCATGTTCGGCACGCTGCCCAGCAGCTCGCCGGTGGCGGGATTGCGGATTTCATAGCGCGCGCCGTGATCGGCCTCGCACCAGTGGCCATCCACATAGGCTTGCTGGCGGAACAGGCTGGCGTCTTGCAATTCCATCGGTCATCTCCTGACGGTTGCTCAAGATGAGCAACGTTAGTGTTCAAAAAGTCAAACAAATCGTAGGCGTAGCCGCTGCGTTCGGCAATAGCCTGTTCAACAAAAACAACAAAATAGATCAAAAGCATGAGCCGTGTTTGCTGCGCTGGCGGCGCAGTTTGGCGTTTCGCGCGGCATTTGCTCGGCGTTCGATATCGTGAACGTTAGCTGGCGTGGCGGGCGCGCCATTGGCTGGGGCTACAACCCAGCCAACGGCGAAACGCGCGGCTAAAGCTGCTGCTGTCGGCAAAACCAAGCAGATAGGCCACCTCACTGATCGACAAACGCGGGTCGGTCAAGTGCTCGCAGGCTAAGCGCTGACGGATGCTGGCGAGCAGTTGCTCGAAGCTGCGTTGCTCGTCGTGTAAATGGCGCTGCAGGCTGCGCAGGCTGACGCACAGGCGTTCGGCTATGCGCTCGGCGCTGGGTTCGCCGGCGGCTAAATGCTGGCTGATTTGCGCTTCGACACGTTGGCTCCACGGGCGTTGCAGCAGCGCCAGTTCGCGTTCTAGCAGGGCTTCGTTGTGGGCGGCCAGTTGCGGGTGACCATCGGCCAGCGGGCGCAGTAAGTCGGCGCGGGCGAAACGCAGGCCATCGACCGAGGCGGCAAACTGCACCGGTGCGCGAAAGGTGTTGTGCCACGGGCTTGGGTCGCTGGGTGCCAGGCGCCGCAGCAGTACCGCTTGCGGGGCGTAGTCACGGCCCAAACGTTGGCGGCAGGTGCGCACGTAAATGGCTAGAAAGGCATCCACCGCCGCCGGGTGCGGGGCGGCGCTGTCGCTCGGCTGGCGCAGGCTGAGCAAATAGCTGTCGCCGTCGGCTTGCAGGGTGGGCGCCAAGGCATCGGTCACCACTTGGTAGTAGCGGGTGATGCGCTGGAACACGTGTAGCAGGTTGTCGCTGGCGACAATCGCCAAGCCCAGCGCATGAAAGGTGGTGGGCCAGACAAACCGTGAGGTATCCAGCCCTAATGCGGGGTTGTCGCTGTGCTGCACGGCCAGCGTCCATAGCCGGCTGGTGGCCGACAGCGGCAGGCGGCAGGGCGCTTGTGCGGCGCTGGGCAGTTGCACCCCGGCGGTGCGGCACAGGGCTTGGCTATCCAGCCCGAGGCTATCGAGCTGGCGGCACAGGGCGCCGGTCCAGCTACTTAATGTGGTGGGTTCGCGCATGGTTGGCGTCCTCGAACAACAGCTTGGCGTGTGCTGACAGGCGGGTGCACGGTAAACCGCGCACAGTGAAGGTGAGTGAAGCTGTCAGACCACCGCGCTGTGCCCAAGCGGGCCAGCCGAGCCAAGAGGATGTCTTGATGTCGCAACAAAATACAAGCGCGCTGTCGGCGGCGGCGCGCGCCGAACATATCCGCTCGGTGGTGCTCGCCGAAGGCCAAGCGTTGCGTGCGCGTTATCCGCTGCTGCAGCGGCAGAACCTGCTCGGCGCGCTGATTTTGACCTTTGCCTTGCTGGGCATGCTCGGCAGCGCTTGGCTGTATATCGAGGGCGTTTTGCCGTGGTGGGCTTGCCTGCTGCTCAATGCTTGGTTTGCCTCGCTGACTCACGAGCTGGAGCACGACCTGATCCACAGCATGTATTTTCGTAAGCAGCCGCTGGCGCATAACGTGATGATGTTGCTGGTCTGGCTGGCACGGCCGAGCACGATTAACCCCTGGGTGCGCCGTGGCTTGCACCTTAATCACCATAAAACCTCGGGCAGCGAGGCTGACTTGGAAGAGCGCGCCATCACCAATGGCGAGCCGTGGGGCTGGGCGCGTTTGCTGATGGTGGGCGACAACATGATGGCGGCCTTGATTCGCCTGCTGCGCGCGCCAAGCTGGGCGCGTAAGCGTTATATCGCCGGGCGCACGCTGGCGGTGTATGCGCCGCTGGGCTTGCTCAACTGGGGGGTGTGGTACGCGTTTTTGCTTGGCCACGGTGCGCAACTGCTGGCGCAGCTGTGGGGCCAGCCGGTGTTGTGGAGCAGCAGCGCAGCGGCTTGGTTGCCTGTGCTGGATATCCTTGTGGTGGTGTGGGTGGGGCCCAACGTGCTGCGCACCTTCTGCCTGCATTTTGTCAGCTCGAACATGCACTACTACGGCGACGTTGAGCCGGGCAATGTGATCCAGCAAACCCAAGTGCTTAACCCTTGGTGGTTGTGGCCGTTGCAGGCGTTTTGCTGCAATTTTGGCAGCACCCATGCGATCCACCATTTCGTGGTTAAAGAACCGTTTTATATCCGCCAACTCACCGCCCGTACGGCGCACCGGGTGATGCGCGAGACGGGCGTGCGCTTTAATGACTTGGGCACCTTCCGCCGTGCCAATCGTTGGCAGGCCGATTACCGTCCTGCTGTCGCCGAATAGCTAGCAAGCTACCCGGCGCGGTGAGCCCGCGCCGGGCAAGGGGTTACAGCACTTCGAACAGGCCCGCCGCGCCCATGCCGCCGCCGACGCACATGGTGATCACCACGTACTTCACGCCACGGCGTTTGCCTTCCAGCAGGGCATGGCCAACCATGCGCGCGCCGCTCATGCCGTAGGGATGGCCGATGGCGATGGCGCCGCCGTTGACGTTCAGCTTGGCCGGGTCGATGCCGAGCTTCTGCGCGCTGTACAGCACCTGGCAGGCGAAGGCTTCGTTGAGTTCCCACAGGCCGATATCGTCCACCGTCAGGCCGTGTTGCTTGAGCAACTTGGGCACCGCGAACACTGGGCCGATGCCCATTTCCTCGGGCGCCAGGCCAGCCACGGCAATGCCGCGATACAGGCCCAGCGGCTGGATACCGCGCTGCGCGGCCAAGGTGCCGCTCATCAGTACGCTGGCGCTGGCGCCGTCGGACAGCTGACTGGCGTTGCCTGCGGTGATGCAGCCACCGTCGATCACCGGCTTGAGGTTCTGCAAGTCGGTCAGCACGGTTTGCGGGCGATTGCCTTCGTCTTGGCTGAGGGTGACGTCTTGGTAGCTGACGGCACCGGTTTCCTTGTCGACCAGCTTCTTGCGGGCCGTGACCGGGACGATTTCGCCCTCGAACAAGCCAGCAGCCTGCGCGGCGGCGGTGCGCTGCTGCGACAGGAAGCCGTACTCATCCTGCGCCTCGCGGCTGATGCCGTAGCGCTTGGCGACGATTTCGGCGGTTTGCAGCATCGGCATGTAGGCGTGCTCGGCCATCTTGACCACATTGGCGTCGGCCTCGGCGGCGGTCCACTTCATGTGGGTGTTCTGCACTAGGCTGATCTGCTCCTGCCCGGCACCGACGGTGACTTGCATGCCGTCGACCATGATCTGCTTGGCGGCGATGGAAATCGCCATCAGCCCCGAGGCGCACTGGCGGTCGATGGTTTGCCCGCTCACCGACAGCGGCAAGCCTGCGGCCAGCAGCGACAGGCGCGCGAGGTTGGTGGAAGCGGTGCCGCCTTGCATGGCGGTGCCCATGATCACGTCTTCGATCTCACCCGCCTCAATGCCGGCGCGCGCGACCGCCGCTTGCAGGGCAATGGCGGCCATGGATGGCGATTTGAGGTCGTTAAACGCGCCGCGAAACGCCTTGGCGATGGGCGTGCGGGCGGTGGAAACAATCACAGCATCTTGCATGGCAAGCTCCTTACGGGGTGGTGCGCTGCAGGCGGCTAAGCGCCTCGCGCAGCGCCGGGGGGATAGACACCGGGCGGTTGCTCGCCCGATCGACAAACACATGAACAAACTGCCCGGCGGCGCAGGCTTGCGCTTGGCCGTGCTTGAAGATGGCCAGCGCGTAGTGCACCGAGCTGTTGCCTAACTTGGCGACCCGTAGCCCCACCTCGATGCGCTCGGGGAAGGCCACTGGGGCGAAGTAATCGCACGCCGAACTGACCACAAAACCGACCACGCTGCCGTGGTGGATATCCAGCCCGCCGTGCTCGATCAGGTAGGTGTTCACCGCGCTGTCGAAGTAGCTGTAATAGACAACGTTGTTCACGTGGCCGTAGATATCGTTGTCGTGCCAGCGCGTGGTGATTGGCTGGAAGTGGGCGTAGTCGGCGCGCAGGTGCTCAGCGTGGCTCATGCTCTGTTCTCGTCTGACCTGCCCAGCAGCCTAGAGGCTAGGCGTTGGGCGCAATAGTTTGATTCGCCGGCTGTATTGCCAGCCATTGACCACCCCTCTCCCGCTGGGAGAGGGGCCGGGGGTGAGGGATATCTCAAGCGGCTCCGAGCTGCCTGCATCGCCCTCAGCCTAGCTATGCCCTCACCCTAGTCCTCTCCCAGAGGGAGAGGGGAATACAAACAGAGGGATTCAATACGCCGCCTGATAGATGGCCAAGGCATCGGCCTCGTGCACCTCGCGCGGGTTATTGACCAGCAGGCGCTGCTGCAGCAAAGCGTCGCGCGCTAAGGTGGGCAGCAGGTTGTGCGCCACCCCGGCTTCACTCAGTCGGCTGGGTAGCCCGCAGCGGCGGTTTAGCCCGGCTAAGTAGTGAATGACATCGGCGCAGCGTTGCCCGGTGCCGCTGCCGCGGTAGTTGTCGCCCAGCAGCAGCGGGGCCAGTTCGGCATACAGCGGCGCGGCGGCCGGGGCGTTAAAGCGCAGCACTTCGGGCAGCACCAAGGCATTGGCCAGCCCGTGCGGCAGGTGGCAATGCCCGCCCAGTGGATAGGCCAAGGCATGCACGGCGGCCACTGGCGCGTTGGCAAACGCCTGCCCGGCCAAGCAAGCGCCGAGCAACATGGCCTGACGTGCTTCGCGCTGAGTGCCGTGGTGCACGGCTTGCTCCAAGTTGCCCGCGAGCAGGCGTAGCGCCTCGCGGGCGAGTAAGTCCGACAGCGGGTTTTTCTTCAACTTGCTGGTGTAAGCCTCAATGGCATGCACCATAGCGTCGATGCCGGTGGCGGCGGTCACCGCAGGCGGCAGGCCTAAGGTCAGCTCGGCATCCAGCAGCGCCAAATCCGGCAACAGCACCGGTGAGACGACGCCGAGCTTAGTGGTTTCGCCGGTGGTGACGATGGCAATCGGGGTGACTTCCGAGCCGGTACCTGCGGTGGTCGGCACCTGAATCAGCGGCAAGCGCGGGCCGCGCGCTTGGTTCACCCCGTACAGCTCGGCCAAGCTTTGCCGTTGATTGGGGTGGGCGAGCAGCGCCACCAGCTTGGCCACATCCAGCGAGCTACCGCCGCCAAAGCCGACCACCAGCTCCACGGCCAGCTCGCGGGCTTGTTGCGCGGCGCGCAGCACAATGGCTTCGGGCGGGTCGGCGAGCACTTCATCGAACACCGCCACGTGCAGCCCGGCTTTGCTGAAGCTGGCTAAGCAGTCGTCGAGCAAACCGCAGCGCACAATGCCGGGGTCGCTGATCAGCAACACCCGCTGCGCGCCGCGCTCGCGGCATAACTCGCCCAAACGGCTGGCCGCGCCCGGCTCACAGAGAATTTGCGCGGTGGTGGCAAAGCTAAAGGCTTGCATAGTCGGCTCTCGTGCGGGGGTTAAAAGGCAAAGTGTTCGGCGTCTAGCGCCAGCAAACAGGCGGCGCCGCCCAGCAGGGCTTCGCGGTGCGCGCTGGCTCGCGGCAGGATGCGCTTTAGGTAAAACGCCGTGCTGTGCAGTTTGGCTTGGTAAAACGCATGCTCGTCGCTGGCGTTATCCAGCGCTTGCTGGGCACATTCGGCGGCGCGCAGCCACAGGCTGGCGAGCAGCACATAGGCACTGTAGTGGAGGAAATCCACCGACACCGCGCCGATCTCCTGCACATCGGCGTGGCAGCGTTGCAGCACCTCGGCGCTCAGCGCCCGCCACTCGGTCAAGCGCTGTTGCACCGGCGCGGCCAAGGCGGCCAGTGCCGGATGCTGCGCGGCGCGCTCGGCCTGCGCGGCGCATTCATCGAGCAGTGCGTTGAGCTCGGCACCGCCGTCGCCGAGCACTTTGCGGCGGACCAGGTCGAGCGCCTGAATACCGTTGGTGCCCTCGTACAGCTGGGTGATGCGGCTGTCGCGCATCAGTTGTTCCATGCCCCACTCGCGGATATAGCCGTGCCCGCCGTACACCTGTACGCCGAGGCTGGCGACTTCTTGGCCAAGGTCGGTAACAAAGCCCTTGAGGATAGGGATCAGCAACGCCGTCCGACGGGCCGCCGCGCTGTCGTGTTGCTGCTGTTCGTTATCCAGCTGTAGCGCCGTGTAGGCAGCGAGCATGCGCGCGCCTTCGACGAGGGTCTTCTGGGTCAGCAGCATGCGCCGCACATCCGGATGCACGATGATCGGGTCGGCCGCCTGTGCAGGCGCTACGGCACCGGCCAAACCACGCGACTGCAAACGCTCGCGGGCATAGCGCAACGCGCCTTGGTAGGCCGCCTCGGCAATCCCCAAGCCTTGCAGGCCGACTTGAAAGCGCGCGTCGTTCATCATGGTGAACATGCAGGCCAAGCCTTGGTTGGCGTTGCCAATCAGATAACCGCTGGCGCCATCGAAGTTCATCACGCAGGTGGCAGCACCTTTGATGCCCATCTTGTGTTCCAGCGCGCCGCAACTGACGGCATTGCGCGCGCCTAAGCTGCCGTCGCCATTGGCGATGAACTTAGGCACCAAAAACAGCGAGATGCCTTTGACCCCCGTTGGGGCGTCGGGCAGGCGGGCGAGCACCAGATGGATGATGTTTTCCGCCAGATCGTGCTCGCCGCCGCTGATAAAAATTTTGCTGCCGCTGATGCGGTAGCTGCCGTCGGCCTGCGGTTCGGCGCGGGTGCGCAGCAGGGCCAGGTCGGTGCCCGCTTGGGCTTCGGTCAGGCACATGGTGCCGGTCCATTGGCCGCTGACCAGCTTGGCCAGATAGTCACGTTGCAGCGCGGGGCTGCCGTGTTTGTGCAGCGCCAGCACGGCGCCTTCGGTGAGCCCGGAATAAATCCGCAACGACAAACACGCGCTCATCAGCATCTCGTGCACGCAGGCGGCTACCAGCAGGGGAAAGCCTTGCCCGGCAAAGTCTTGCGGGCCGGTCATGCTCGCCCAGCCGTGCTCGACATACTGGCGGTACGCGGCGCGAAAGCCCTGCGGGGTGGTCACCTGGCCGTCGTCTAGGCGGCAGCCTTGTTCATCGCCGCCACGGTTGAGTGGGGCCAGCTCGTGGGCGGTGAACTGCGCGGCTTCTTCCAGCACGCCGTCGATCAGCTCGCGGTCCAGACCCGTGCCGAGCGCGGCGCAATGCGCGCTGGCGTCGAACAGCTCGTGCACAACAAAACGCATGTCGCGCAGTGGCGCTTGGTAACTCATACCTGGCCTCCCTGCACATCGCTGAAGCGCTTGCCGTAGGCGGCCAAGCGCTCGATCAGCGGCGCCGGTTGCCAATGTGCGCCGTGCTGCGCTTGCAAGGCGCGCAGGCGGGCGGCGATATGCGCCGGGCCTTGGTCGTCGGCCCAGTTCATCGGCCCGCCTTTGGCCGCCGGAAAGCCGTAGCCGTTGAGGTACACCAAGTCGATATCGTGGCTATTGGCGGCGATGCCTTCGGCGAGAATTTTCGCCCCTTCGTTGACCAGCGCGAGCAGGCAGCGCTCGCGGATTTCCTCTTCGCTGATCGCGCGGCGGGTCATGCCTAAGCGCTCGCTCACCGCGACCACTAGGGCATCGACGGCGGGGTCGTGCTGCGCCTCGCGACTGCCTTGGGCGTAGCGGTAATAGCCTTGGCCGCTCTTCTGGCCGAAGCGGCCCAGCTCGCACAGGCGGTTATCCACTTGCACTGCTGGGGCGTCTTGGCCGCTGCCGGCCAGTTCGCGGGCGCGCCATTCCAAGTCGATGCCGACCACGTCGTACATGCGGAATGGGCCCATGGCAAAACCAAACTGTTGCAGCACGCCATCCACCTGCGCGGGCAGCGCGCCTTCGAGCAGCAACATGCGCGCTTCATGCACGTAGGTGTGCAGCATGCGATTGCCGATAAAACCATCGCAGTTACCGGCCACCACGCACACCTTGCCCAAGCGTTCGCCCAAGGCGCGCGCGGTTTCTAGGGTGGCCGCGCTGGTGTGGGCACCACGGACGATTTCCAGCAGCTTCATGATGTGCGCCGGGCTGAAAAAGTGCAGGCCCAGCACCTGTGCCGGGCGCTGGGTGACGGCGGCAATCGCGTCGATATCCAGCGCCGAGGTATTGCTGGCCAGCAGCGCCTCGGGGCGCAGGGTGGCGTCTAAGGTGCGGAAGATCTCCTGCTTTAGGGCGAGGTTTTCGTACACCGCCTCGATCACCACATCGGCATCGGCCAGCGCCGCGTAGTCGCCCACCGGATGCACATTGGCTAAGCGCTCGGCGGCCTCGCTGCAAGTGAGGCGGCCTTTGCTGATTTGCTGTTGCCAGACGTCTTCGAGGTTGCGCAGGCCCTGTTCGAGCATCTGCGGGTTGTTGTCGAGCCAGAGCACCTCAAACCCGGCGTTCGCCAGACTGATAACAATGCCCCGACCCATAGTGCCCGCGCCGATCACGGCGGTTTGGCGAATTGCGCTTGCGTGCATGACCTGCCCTCGCAGAGTGAAAAACCTGCACAGCACCTTAGGCAAGGGCTTACTATTTGAGAAATTGTTAGTTGTGATAGGTTGGATTTGGCCAGTGAATATATTGAACTTCGATCTCAACCTGTTGCGCGTGCTCGATGTGCTGTTGCGCGAGCGCAATGTGTCGCGCGCGGCCGAGCAGCTGGCGCTCAGCCAACCGGCGGTGAGTAACGCCCTAAACCGCCTGCGTGAAACGCTGGATGACCCGCTGTTAGTGCGCGTGGGCCGCCAGATGCAACCCACCCCACGCGCCTTAGCGCTGGAGGCACCGCTGCGCCAAGCCTTGCAGCAAATCGCTTGGCAACTGAGCGATGGCCGCGACTTCGACCCGGCGCGCGCCGAGCAACGTTTCGAGATTGCCGTCACCGACTACGTGGAGCAGCTGCTAATGCCCGAGCTGCTGGCGCGCCTCGCCGAACAAGCGCCGGGGCTGGCCGTGCGGGTGCGTCACTTAACCCCCCAGCTGCCTGCCGAGGCGCTGGATAGCGGCGAGCTGGATGTGCTTATCGGGCGCTTTTTCGAGGTGCCGAACCGCTTTGCCCGTCGCGCTTGGCGCAGCGAAACCCTGCGTATTGTCGCCGCCCGTGAACACCCGCAGCTGCGCAGCGCGCCGGATTTAGCGCAGTTTTTGCGCCTGCGCCACTTGTGGGTTAGCGGCGGGCAAACGCGCGGCATGGTCGATCAATGGCTGAGCGAACAAGGCCTCAGCCGGCAGGTGGTGTACACCACACCCAACTACCTGCAAGCCGCGCACTTGGTGGTCGGCAGCGATTTAGTCACCGTCTTGCCCACCAGCTTGGCCGAGCACTTTGCCCAGTTACTGCCGCTGGCCTTGTACCCGCTGCCCTTCGCCTTGGGCCCGTTTCACCTGCAAGTGGTCAGCAGCGCGCTGCGCGCCCGCGACCCTGCGCTGCAATGGCTGCTGGAGCAAATCGACCAACTGCGTGGCACCGCGGCGTAGCTCCGCTGGGCTGGTGGCATTATCCTGCCCAGCGATAAACCGGCAGGAGGCCGCCGCATGCACACCCTTATTCACGCCTGCCAAGCGCTTGCCAGAGAAGACCGCGCCTTGCCCTTCGCGCTGTACAGTGCGGTGCACGCTCAACATCTGCGCAATGTGACCATTGCCAAGCCGCTGCTGGTGGTGGTGCTTAGCGGCAGTAAAGCGTTGGGCTATGCCGAGCCGCTGACCTGCCGCGCCGGGGACTTTGCCTTGCTGGCCAATAACGCCACCCTGAGCGTGCGTAACCTGCCAGAGGCGGGGGATTACTTGGCCTTGTTGATTGAGTTTGAGTTCGCCGACTTCGCCCCGCCAACGCCGCACCAGCCCGCCCCGGCGTTGCCCAGTGTGCCTAGCCAGAGCAGCCCGGCACCGCGTTATGTGCATGGCACGGTAGAGCCTTTGCTGCACACCGCGCTGCTGCAGTTTGTGCAGTGGTCGGCGTGTGCCCCGGCGGCCTTGTGGCCGCTGCGGCGCCAAGAGTTACTGCAGCTGTTGGCCGTTAGTGGTTACCCGGCGGTTAGCCAACTGTGCCTGCCGCCCAGCCTAAGCCAGCGGGTTTATGCCGTGCTCGGCGCCGAGCCTAGGCAAACGCCGGACGCGGCCACGCTGGCAGCGCAGCTGGCGATGAGCGAAGCCACCTTACGGCGGCGTTTGAGCGCCGAAGGCACCAACCTGCAAACCCTCAAAGACAACGCCAAACTCAGCCGTGCGCTGCACCTGCTGCAAACCGGCTTTGCGCCCATTGGGCAGATTGCCGAGCAGTGTGGCTACCACTCGCAGTCGCGCTTTACCGAGAAGTTCAAACAGCACTTTGGCCTCACGCCCACGGCGCTGCGGCGGACCCGATTGCGCGAAACAGGATAATCATTGCGCGCTTTGGTGCTAATCAGCCCGGCGCGCCGCGAGTAGGGTAAAGGCTCCATGCACAGCCTTAGGAGTCATCATGTTCTTTGTTAAACACCCCTTAACCTGGTTGGCGCCCTTGGCGCTGGTTGCCCACAGCGTGGCGGCCGAGCCCTTTACCTTACGCAGTGCCGACATCGCGCACGGCGAGTTTATGAACCAAGCGCAGGAGTTTGCCGGGTTTGGCTGCAACGGCGCCAATCGCTCGCCGCAACTGAGCTGGAGCGGCGCCCCGGCGGGCACGCAAGCCTTTGCCGTGTTTGCCTACGACCCCGACGCCCCCACCGGCAGCGGCTGGTGGCACTGGCAGTTGGTGAATATCCCCAGCACAGTGACCAGCTTGCCCAGCGGCGCGGGCGATGCCGAGCAGCCGCGTGCGCCTAAAGGCAGCCAGCACGCCCGTAACGATTACGGTGTGGCGGGCTTTGGCGGCGCTTGCCCGCCAGAAGGCCACGGCGCGCACCGTTATCAGTTCACCGTGTTTGCTTTGTCGCAACCGCTTGAGCTACCCGCCGGGGCCTCGGCGGCGCTGACCGGTTATATGGTCAAGGCCCATGCCCTGGGCTCTGCCAGCTTGGAAGCGTTGTATAAGCGTTGAAGAGCGAGCGGCTTAGCTAGGGGGCATACAGCAAAAAAACAGCCAGCCTTGAGATTGTGTTTAGGGCTGGCTGATTTTTTCGCGCTGCTTAGTTCTTGCCCCCTAGGCGGCGCAGAGCATCCGGTTTGAAGTCTTGGCGCAAAGCGGTGTCGCCGAAGCGTGCTTCTCGTTGCACTTCATTGCTGAGGCCACTGACCAAGTAACGGCGCGACTGTAGGTCATGAATAGCCTCGGCGGTCATCCACGGTACTAAGTCGTTATAGAAGTTCATCTGATAAGCAATGGAGGTTCGCCAGAGCTCTCCGCGCGCGTCGTAGTGGTCGGCAAGGGCAATCTGCCAGGTGTCTTCGTCAATAAAGAATGTGCGCTTCTGATACAGGTGACGCTGACCGGGCTTGAGTTCCCCGGTGATTTCCCAGACGCGGTGCTTTTCGTAACGTACGTAGTCGCTGTTCAGGTGCCCCGGCTGAATGAGCTGGCTGTACTTCAGGCTTTTGTCATGCAGGCGGTAGTTGTTGTAGGGAATCAACAATTCGCGCTTGCCTTTAAGCGTCCAGGTGTAGCGGTCAAAGGCGCCATTAAACATGTCCATGTTGTCGGAAGTGGCGAGGCCCTCCGAGCTGTTTTGCGGCGAGTCATAGGCCAGCGTCGGTGCGCGCCTCACGCGTCGTTGTCCGGCGTTGTAGGCCCAGGCTTGGCGCGGGCTCTGTAGTTGATCGAGGGGTTCGTGAATCAGGGCAATATTCCCTGCCAAACGCGCTGGGGCTAAGGTCTGCCCGATGAAGTAGAAGAGAATATTGTGCTCTGGGCTGTTGTCTTGAATGTGGCTGGCAAAGACCTGTGTTTGGCGAATCAGGCTGGCCTGGTAGCTGCCATCGATTTGCACTGGCATGCGGTGCGTTTCTCGGTTAACCGAACCACCGCGGTAACGAGTGATATGGTTCCAAAGCACTTCCTCGGCACGTTCTGGGATAGGGAAGGGCACTCCCTGGCTATACCCGCCTACCAAGCCACTGCCGCTGGCGTTAAGGCTGATCTGGGTAGCGTTTAAGCGGCTTTGCTGCAGGATGGCTTCTGGATACGTAGCGCTGCGGCGAGTCGGGTACTGGTTTAGGTAAAAGCTTTTCGGGTATTGGCGAAGCATCGCTTGGGTGCCCGGACTCAACCATTGTGCAAACTGCGCGATGTTGCTGGTGTCGATGCGCTGTTGCAGTGGGTCGGCGTGGTAAGGGTCCGTTAGGCTTTTGCTGGCGCTGCGCAAGCCGCCGTCCCACGCGGGGATGCTCCCGTCGGCATTAGCGGCACGCTCGGCGCCTATTGGGGTTAGCTGTTGATCCAGTTGCGTGGCGGTTTGCGCTGACACGGCACACAGTGCCGGCTTGCTGAGTAGCAGCCCGACGACCAATAGCGTTCGGCAAGCGGTAGGGCGATTAAACATAAGGGTTTCCTCAGAATTTTGCGCCAAGCGTGAAGGTGACGAAGTCGCGATCGGTTTGCGGGTTAAAGTCGCCGCCAAAGAAATCGGTGTAACTGACGGCGGCGCTGTAGCGGTTTTGGTAGTCGAAGCTCAGGCCTAGCGTGATGGCTTGGCGGCCTTCGACGAACTGAGGGGCTGGCGAGGGCGCATTGCCGTTCACATCGTGGCGCCAGGCCAGCGATGGGGTGACTTCAATGCCAGGCAATAGGCTGCTGTAGGTCAGGTTGGCGCGGGCGGCATAGCCCCATGACCACGCCGTGGTGTAGCCCTCCAGCTGGCAATATTTAGGGTCGAGAGCCGGGTTTTTGCAGGCGATCGCAGCCCCCTCAACTCCCGAACCGTAGACAGCTTCGCGGCCATAAGCGAGTGTCTCCACAGGCTCTAAATCGGCGACATGCACAGCACCTACTTCAGCAACCAGCAAAAGGTTGTCGGCGCCCCAAATGTTGCTAACTGTTTGGATTGCGGTGAGTTGTGCTTGGCTAACAGGTTTGCGTCGATAGCCCTGTACGGCCGTGCCATACAAGCCCGCAGCTTTCGCCAAAATAGGGCCGCTGCCTGGGGTGGTAATGTTGAGACCAAACAGCTCATCAACAATCGGCGACTCGGTATCTAAAAAGCCGCTGGCATAGAGAAAGTCTTGACCATTAATGGCGATGGGCTGGTTGGGGCGGTGGCTAATTTCACCCGCTAAGGAAACGCCCCAAGGGCCTGATGTGTTGAAGCTCAGGCCATACAGGCGGATGTCTTTGGGGTAGGCCATTTGATACTGCGGCGCTTGGGCCAACGGGTTGGCGTTGCTGCCGCCGTAGGCGGGATTGTTGGTGACCCCGGGTAAAAAGAAGCCGCTGCCTGGGCGCCGCGAGTAGTCGGCTGTGATGGCGTTTAGGTAGGGCAGTCGACTGTGGTAATTCATCGCATAGAAGGCGAACTCGGTACTGTTTAGCGCTTCGGCAAAATAGTCCAAGCGTAACCCCCACTGTCCGCCATCACTGGGTGTGTCATCGCTCAGGCGCGGAATACGCATATTGGCCCCCACAGGGAGCAGAGGATTGACTAGCTGCAGGTTGTCTTGTTGCGCCTCGGTTCGGCCCGCTACGGCATACAGTGGCTCACAGCCGGGTTGGCTGGCATCGGATTGGGCGAAGAAGGTACCGCAACCGGGCTGTACGGTGGCTCGCCACTCCAGCTGATAGAAGGCGCTGGCGGAGAGGTTGTCACTAAGCCCCAAGGACAGGTTAAACAGGTTGACGGGGATTAACGCTTCTTTGATTTCGACACCTGGGCTGGTGAGGGCATTGGCGTCGATGGGGTTTATCACGTTCAAGCCACCTTGAATAAAAGTGCTTTCGCCCCAGCTCAATACTTGCTGGCCCAAGCGCAGATCCAGTGGCCGATCATTGAGCTGAAATTCGCCCCAAACGTAGGCATCCATCAGCTCGGCGCCGCTAAAGGTTGCCAGTGAATCAAAGCCTGAGTCGTCGAAGTCTTTAAAGCGTGCGTTACCGTTTTCCAGCAGATCGTCGTACCACAGCTTGCCACTGAGCTGTAGGCCAAGATTGTCGTGGCTCAGAGCCAACTCTGAGATGACTTTTAGCCGCCGTGAAAAGGTATCGCCGGCGTTAAAATTTTGTCGTCCATCATTGCCGTTAATCCCGGCGGCAGAACCGCCGTAGGCAATCGGAATAAAGCCCTTGTCTGGATTACTGGTGCTAACACTGAGGCCGGCTGACAAGCTGTTGTCCCAGCGTCCGCTAATACCGTTATCGAGTTCGAAGGTGGCGGCCTGACAAAGTGCGCTACTGAACGCGAGCAGCGGGCATAGGAAGGCGCCGCGCCCTTTGCGAGATGTGTGCATGGAATGCCTCAATGATTGTTTTTTTTGTTGTTAGCACTAGCGGTTGTCCCGCCGAGCTGGAGGCTTAAGATAGGGAGCGGCGGCGCAGCTTTCTTGGCATGTCGGGCCGCTTTTTTGGCATTTCCAGACAGGACGACGAATGCATAGCGCTCCTCATGAGCTAGTCCACACCACCATTGCGACTTGGGCGCTGGCGATTCAGCGAGCGTTACAGGGCTATGGGATAGAGGCCGAACCGCTGATGCGAGAGGCGGGAATCGATCCGGGTGCAGTGCTCGACCCGGAGTCTCGGGTCGCGGTGGTGAATATGTGGAAGCTGTGGCACTTAAGCGTGGAAAAAACCGCCAACGATGCTTTTGGCTTGCAGGTTGCCGCGAGCCTTTATCCTACGCATTTGAATGCCATGGTGTTTGCCTTACAGGCCAGCACGACTCTACGGGAAGCCCTGCAGCGCTTGCAGCGTTATGTGCGGGTGGTGACCACCATTGCGCAGCTTGATGTGCGGGAGAGTGAACACGGTGTGATGTTGATTTTGGGCTCTGATAGCACCGCTTCGCCGCAGCGGCCGTACTACCCGATTGATGCGTTTATGGGTGTCTTGTTCAGAACTTTCCGCGAGCTATTGGGTGCTTATGCGGCCGAAGGCTTGCTTTCGGTGCAGCTACGCCGGCCTCGCCCGCAACAAGCGATGGCGTTTGAGCAGTTTTTTGATGTGCCGGTGCATTTCTCGGCGCAAACCAATGCGCTGCTGATGGCCACTGGCGTGCTGGACCGTGAGCTGCCTTGGGCCAACGCGACGATTGCCGGAATGCATGATCAACTGCTGCGCGATTACCTGGGGCGTATGCGCCATGAGCACGTCAGCCTGCAAGTGCGCAAAGAAATCATTGCCTTGCTGGGCACCGATCAGTGCGGCTTAGAGCAGGTAGCGCTGCGTTTAAACATGAGTGGGCGCAACTTGCACCGTAAATTGACTGAGGAAAGCACCTCGTTTAAGGAGCTGCAGGACGAAATTCGCCAGGACTTAGCATTGCGATATCTGAGCATGCCCAGCATGAGCTTGAATGAGGTGGCATTTAATCTGGGTTTCATTGACCAGAGTAGTTTTAATCGGGCCTTTAAACGTTGGACCGGAACGAGCCCCGGGCAATACCGGCGCGGCTCGAAAGCCCGGTCATGAGACAACGCCGGGTGTGTGCCCGGCGTTGTCTTGCGCTTATTGAACCCTTTGCACACCAGGGATAAAACGCTGCAGGGTGCGAGGGTTGCGTGTGGCCTCATTAGGCAAGTAAATGCGGTAGTTAAGGCGGAACAGCCCCGATGCGGGTGTTGGCAGCCAATTGCTGGCCTGCCCGGCAGGCGGTTGATGTTGGATATACAGTGTTAACGAGCCGTCGTCGTTGTACTGCAAGCCGGGGGTTGAGCTGCCAATGGAGTAGCGGTTGATGGCGTTATCGACGAGCTGGAAGTTCGTCCCGTACAAGGTGATCGACCAAAAGCCTTTGTCTTGCAATTGCGGCAATGCCTCGCGTGCAAAATGCAAAACATAGCGGCTTTGCCCGTCCAGCAGTTGCCCGTTGCCGTCTTCGTAGGTACTGAAATACACCCCTTCCTCGCGATCATGCACCATCAGCCCCTCTAGAGCGCCTTCGGCGCGACTGATGAAGTGAAAACCGTAGGTGCCCTCGTGCAGGTTGTTCCACCGAGTGGGGTAAGGGGTGCCGCGATACTTCACTTTCCATGTCATCAGGTCTTGGCTGTCGTGCAGGGCGCGCTTGAGACCGGCGATTGTTGCCGGGTGAAGCGAGCTGGCATCGAAGGGCTTGCCCAGTTCAATACCGATACTTTGGAACATGCCAACTGCTGCGCGTTGCTCTTGGCGTGGCGGGTTCTCATTGAGCAGATCGACCATGCGCTCGAAAAAGGCCAGATCCCCCTCGTAGGTCTTACGTGTCATGGCAACCGGCGTTACCTTGCCCAATCCATCGGGCTGCCCCCAATGGCTCAGCGAGGTGGTTTTAACCTGCTGTTGCAGGGCCAAGACACGCGGCAAATCTTGCGGGTCTTCTTTACTGACGCCGTAACGCAGGGCTAGGGCGCCGGAGTGCGTGGGCAAGCGCCGTAGCTCGACACCTTCAGGGACTACACCTTGCCAGTCGGGGCCGACGAATAGGTAGTGCCCGCCTTTGCCTTGCGTGGCTCGCGTGCCGATATAGCTGACGTTTTCCAGATAGGCATCGACCACTTGGACGCTCCAGTAGCGGTCGAGCACATCCGGCAAGCTGAGAATCACAGGGTCGTCTTTTAGCTCTAGCATCACGCCGCTATAAACGGTGTCGTTGTTGGGGGTGTAGGGCAGCTCATCTGCGGAGGTGGCCAGTTTAGTCATGTGGCCAATTTGGTTAATGGGGGCGCAAGGGCAAATTTGTCGCTCCGTGACAAAGCGCAATTTACGCTCATTGAGGCGTAACAAGCGTTCGCGATCGGTAATCGTTAGCGGTAGGCCCCACACATAGGCTTGCATGCCTAAGGAGTAGGCCCAGTTTTCCTGGGCTTGGGCGTCGCGGGCGCGCACCTGATCTCGCGTCAGACCGGCATCGGGATCTTTTTTCTGCAGATTGGGGATGGCTAGGTATTGGTAGCCAGCGGCCAAGCCTGCACACAGCAGTGCGACCGCAAATAGTTTGCGCTTCATGGGCATTCCCTGTTGTTGAAAGTATTGGGAATGTCACTCTAGGCAGGCCGGCTTGGCGATTCTCCGCTCTGGGCGCCAGTTTTTTAGCCATTGCCGACAGGCTAGACGGATGAAGTGTGTCGCGCTGTTTGGATGAATAACTGCGTATGTCGGCGATTCCTTTAGGTTGCATTCAACCCAGCCAACCCTGTGCCTTGGCGTAAGCCACGGCTTGGGTGCGGCGCGCTACGCCGAGTTTGACGTTGATGCGCCGGGCGTGGGTTTTCACCGTGTGCAGGGAGATAAACAGCCGCTCGGCGATCTGTTGGTTAGAGTCGCCAGCGGCGATGCGCTCAAGCACATCGCACTCGCGTTCCGACAACGGGCAGGCTTGGCTGGCCTGTTGCTGGCCATGTAAACGCTCTGGCCACGGGGCTTGGCTGAGCAAGCTGTGGCAGTCCGGCGCCCAGCGTGCGTAGTGGCGCAGTAAGGGCCAGTGCGGATGGCTTTCGGCGTGGCTGAGCGCGCTGTGCCAGGCTTGCTGTGCGCCTTGACTGTCGCCCTGCACGGCCAGTGCCTGGCCGTAGATCAGGTACGCCGCGCTGGCTAAGGCCATGCCTTGCTGGCGCAGTTGCGCGGCCAGCGGGGCCAAACGCGCGGCGCAGGCAGCGGGTTGGTTTAAGTGCAATTCGGCTTGGGCGAGCAGCACAGTGCAGCGCGGAATCAGGTCATAAAAGCCCGAGGGCGCCAGTTGCGTGTGACTGGCCATATCACCCAGCACTTGCTGGGCAATGCTCTGCGCTTGTTCGGCTTGGCCCTGTTGCAGCGCCAACCAGGCGTGACCGTAGCGCAGCACTTGGCGGTAGCGCGCCGGTGAGACATGCAGCCACTGCATTTGCCGTTCGGCGCGGCGCAAGGCGTCGTGGGCTTGGTCGAATAAGTCGAGCGCGAGGGCCTGCTCGACTTGGCTCATGTAGCCCAGCAGCAGGTAGGCGTCTTCGCAGCTGTGTGCTTCACGCAGGCCGTGGGCCAGTGCGTTGCGGGCCTCCTCGGGGTGCTGGCGACTATCCAGCAGTTGTCCTTTGAGCAGCAGCAGGCGGGCATACACCGGGCCGCGCACGCTGTGTTGCTCAAGGCTGTTGAGTGCTTGCTGGCACAGGCTTAAGCCACGCGCCAGATGCCCTTGCAGGCACAAGAGGTGTACCCAGTCGACACTCAGCAGGGCTTCGAACAGGCTGTTGCCGCTCTCGCGTGCTTGGCGCAGGCCTTCTTCGATATGTTGCTCAGCCAGCCCCAGCTGCTGCTCGGCGAGCGCCTGCTGAGCCAGTGCCTGATGGCAGAGGATATGCTGCGACCAGGCTTTGCGCGGCAAATAGGCCAGCGCTTCGCCACACAGCTGGGCGGCGTCGGGTAGGCCGCGTTGGCGGCTGAGCACACCTTGAATGGCTTGGTATTGCGCCAACAGCTGGCGCTGGCGGGTGGCGTCGGGTTGCGGCAGAAAGTTGGCCAAAGGTGCTAGGCATGGTTCGACATCATCGAGCTTGGCGCAAATGATCAGCGCCCACGCTTGCAGGGTGATCAGGCGCGGCGTGCTGCGCAGCAGCTCGGCGGGAAGGGCGCTGCGCCACTGTAAAAACTGCGCCACGCTGTGACCGATCAGCAGTTGGTCTTGCCCATAACGCTGCAGATATGCGGCGGCGATCTCGTTATCGCCAGCCCACACCGCGTGTTCTACCGCCTCGCGCAGCAGGCCTTGTTGGGCAAACCACTGGCAGGCCAGTAGATGGCTTTGCTTGATCGGCAGCAGTGCGGGCAGGCGGCGCAGGCATTCGGCCAGCGGTTGCCAGAGTCGATACCACTGCCCTTGGCTATCCAGCGGGAGGAGAAACAGCTGCTGCTGAGCGAGGCTATCCAGCAGGCTGGCGCCGCCTTGTTCGGCCAGCAGTAGTTGACACAGTTCGGCATTAAAACGTGGCAGATGGGCGAGCAGGCACAACGCTTCGCGAAGGGTTTCTGGCAGGCCGCTGAGCACTTCGTGCTGGATATAATCGGTCAGTAGCGGGCTGCCTTGGCGCAGTCGCTCGCTGAGTTCTGCCGGCTCACCGAGCAGCAGCAGGCAAACCCCGGCCAGCCAGCCTTCGCTGTGTTGCAGCAGGGCTTTGCGGCTGGCGCCGGGCAGGTTGAGGGCGCGGGCTTTGAGCAGCTGATCCAGCTCGTCGCGCGTCAGCGCTAAATCGGCGGCGTTCAGCTCACGCAGGTCACCCTGTAGCAGCAGGCGCGGTAGGTGCCACGCCGGGCGGCGGCGCCCGCTGATCCACCAACACACGGTGTGTGGGGTGCGCTCTAGGAGGCGCTCCAGCGCGGCGTCTAGGTCGGCGTTGGGTTGTCTGGGGTAGTCGTCGAGCACAATCCACAGCGGCTGCCGTGGGCGTTGCAGCAAGGCGCAGAGTTGATCAAACGGCTCGGCGGCGCTGCGGGTGTGGTCTAGGGCGCTGCTTAAACGGCTGGCGAGCGTATCGAGGGTTAGTGGTTGGCCGAGCAAATCTAGCCAGAGCACTGCGGTGTTGCTGGGGGCTTGGCGCACGCATTCGTTGAGCAGCACGCTTTTGCCAAAACCCGCCGGTGCGCAGATCAAATTGACCCGGCTGCCTTGTTGCAGGCGTTCGGCCAGCCGTGCGCGGGGTGCGTGGGCGTGGGGTAAGCGGGGCAGGTGACTGTAACGATCAGAGGCAGGCATAACGGCAGCGCTGTTGGTTGTTGTCGCTTGAGTATGTCGCGTGGCGAAAAAAAGGCGACCGCAAGCGGTCGCCTGAATACAGGAGCAAAGTCGTCGGTGATCAGCGCACGCCAGCGTTACGCAGCGCCGCCGGGGTGAAGTCTTTGGCGGAAGCCTCGGTGCCATACAGCACGCCGACTTTCTCTTCGTTCTTCATGCCGATGGCCAAGTAACGGCCAACGGTGAGGTCGTAGAGCGCTTCGAAGGCATACACCGGCGCCTCGACCGCGTAGTGCTGCAGGAGCATGGCTTGCCCCACGCGCCACAATTGGCCACGGCCGTCGTACAGCTCGCTGGCGGCGATCTGCCAGGTGTCTTCGTCGAAGTAGAAGCGGCGTTTGGCGTAGATGTTGCGCTCGCCGTTTTTCAACGTGGCTTCTACTTCCCAAACCCGGTGCAACTCGTAGCGGGCCAGCTGCTGGTTGGTGTGCCCAGCTTGCAGAATCTGCTCGTAGCTCACCTTGGGCGAGTCCAGCTCGTAGTTGTTGTAGGGGATATACAGCTCGCGCTTGCCGATCAGCTTCCAGTCGTAACGGTCGGGTGAGCCGTTGAACATGTCGAAGTTGTCCGAGGTGCGCAGGCCGTCAGAGGCGGTGCCCGGGCCGTCGTAAGCCACCTGCGGGGCGCGACGTACACGGCGTTGCCCAGCGTTATACACCCAGGCCATGCGCGGCTCGGCCACTTGGTCGAGGGTGTCGTGCACCAACAGCACGTTACCGGCTAAGCGCGAAGGCGCGGTGACGCGTTGCTTGAAGAACAGCAGCGCGTTGCTGGCACGCTCCGGCGCGAGGTCGGGCATGTTGCTGGGGGAGGCCACTTCGTCTTCAAAACGCACGATGGTGAACGAGCCATTGGCTTGCGGCGTGGCCTGCACGATGTTGCGCTTCAGGTTGCCGCCGCGATAGCGGGTGATGTGGTTCCACACCACTTCCAAGCCATTTTGCGGAATTGGGAAGGCGTAGTAGCGGCTGTCGGCGAAGT
The DNA here is from genome assembly GCF_900109735.1 of Atopomonas hussainii. Classification (GTDB taxonomy): domain Bacteria; phylum Pseudomonadota; class Gammaproteobacteria; order Pseudomonadales; family Pseudomonadaceae; genus Atopomonas; species Atopomonas hussainii. Next base: position 151,223 of record NZ_FOAS01000001.1, on the reverse strand, counting down.
TTTTCAGCCCGTTGCCACCGGCGAGCAATTGCGTGTTCAGCGCGCTGCGCTTGGCCGCCTCGTTAATGGCCTGCGGCACGCGGGCCGTGCGGTGGCTGGGATACACCTTGATCACAAAGCTTTGCGGGTAGCGCTTGAGCAGGGCGATCTGCCCCGGTGCCAGCTTGCTTTCATACTGGGTGTAGTTGTCGGCGGTGATGGTGAACAGCGGCTGTTCGCTGGCAAACGGGTTGCTGAGAAAGCCGCCGGCGTCCATCTGCCCGGCATCGGGGCCTAGGCCACCGGTCCATGCGGGAATGCTGCCGTCGGTGTTGCCGGCCAGTTCACCACCGAGCGGGGTCAGTGCGCTGCCGAGTTTATCGGCTTCGGCCGGGCTGACCGCGGCCACGCTGTAACTGCTCACCGCCAGCGCTAGGGCGGTGACTAAGGTGCGAAGCATCATACAAAGCATCCTGTACTGAATTAGAAGTTGACGCCGACGCTAAAGGCCACGAAGTCGCGGTCGGTCAGGGTGTTGTAATCACCGCCAAAGAAGTCGGTGTACGACAGGCTGGCGGTGTAGGTGTTTTGGTAGTCGGCATCCACACCGAGGCTCACGGCCTTGGCGCCTTCGTTGAAGGTGGGGCCGTAGCCATCCACGTCATGCGCCCACGACACGTTGGGCTTGAGGTTCACCCCGGCAAAAGCGTTGCTGTATTCCCAGATGCCGCGCACCCGGTAGCCCCACGAGTTGCTGGTGGTAAAGCCGTGGTAGCCGTAGTCGCGCGCGGCGGCCACGTTGCTGGCGGCGGTGCCGTAGGGCGAGCCGTAGATTGAGTCGCGGCCATAGCGCAGCTCGTTTTGGCTCTCCAGATCGCCGATGTGGGTGTAGCCCAGCTCGCCGACCACCGTGAAGCGTCCGGCGCCCATCACTTGATCGAAGAAGTGCGTGAAGGTGGTTTGCAGCTGCGTGACCGGCTTGCGACGGTAGCCCGCAACATCCTGACTGCCTTGCGCCATGGCTGCGGCGACTCCACCGGCACCGCCACCGGCGGCGGTAAAGGCCCCGGCGGGAATGGTCGCCAGCTTGCCGGTCATGTCGGTGCCGTTGAGTTGCAGCGGCTGATTGGGGCGATAGCTCAGCTCACCCGACCACGCGGTGCCGGTGGGCAGACTGGTGGAGAAGCTCAGGCCGTACAGGCGGATATCCTCAGGGTATTCGAGGTAGTAACGGCCGTTACCCAGCAGCAGCGGTTGCGCCAAGGCGCCGCCGGCGGTAGTGAAGGCGCTGGCAATTTGCGCCGGGGTGGCGGTAGTGAAGCTCACGTTAGGGGTGCGGCTGTGGTAGTTGATGAAGTACGCGCCGTATTCGGCGTTATCACCCAGCCAACGCAGTGCCACACCAAACTGGCCGTCGTCACGCGCATCGCGGTCGCCGCCACGCGGCACAATCAGGCCCTCGTCGACGAGGGTTACACCACGGCTGGCCAGCAGCGTAGCCGAGCCTTGCAGTGCATTCACGGTGCCACGGTCGAGAATCGTGTAGTTGTTCACGCAGCCATCGGCCAGCACATCGGTACCGAAGAAGGTGCCGCAGTTGTCCAGCACGGTCTGGTCCCATTCCAGCTGGTAGAAGGCTTCGGCGCTCAGGCGGTCGGTGAGGGTTTGCGAGACATAGAACATGTTGACCGGAATCAGACCTTCTTTGAGCTCGGCACCGGGGCGGCGCAGCGCCGACACATCAAACGGGTTGATGGCGTTGATGCTGTTGCCGATAAAGGTGCTCTCGCCCCAGCTGACCACTTGCTTGCCCAAGCGCACGGTGCCGGGCAGATCGGCGATGGCGTAGTTGTGGTAAACGAACGCGTCGAGCAGCTCGGCGCCGCTGGCTTGCGCGCCTTGCTTGCGGTTGCTGTCGTCGATGTCTTTGAACAGGCGGCTCTCGTCTTTGAGCTCAAAGTCGTACCAGTACTTGCCGCGCAAAAATACACCGCTGTCGCGGTAGCGCAGCTCGAGGTCGTGGATGCCCTTGAAGATTTTCGAGAAGGTTTCGCCCTTCTTGAAGTTCAAGCGGCCATCGTCACCGGTCTGCGTGTAGCCGGTGCCGTAGCGGTTGTTGCTGGCGCGGTTGGCGCTGCCGACTAAGTCGGGATCGGCGCCGCGCACGCTCCAGCTGGCGCCGAAGGTGAGGTTGGAGTCGAGCTGGCCTTCGATCTCGCCAATGTTGAACGTGACGGCCATGGCCTCGGCGCTCATGGCCATGGCGATCGCCAGCGTTAGTGCGTGTGGCTGGAACAATCCCGGCCTTGTTCTTGTTGTCATACGGCTCTCCGCGGTTGGGGTGTAACTGCACGCACCCTAACCAGCGGCCCGCAGAGCGATAAGCGCACCAAGGAATGATTTTGCCTGTCGCTCGAAAGTATGAAAGCCCACGGTTAACGGGCTCTAGAAATGCAAAAAGCCCCAATGAATGGGGCTTTATTGCTGTGGGTGATGGGTCATCCTTTGGCGGATGACCCTGTGCGCGTGAGCGGCTGCCTTAGCGCGCCGCCGACCACTGCGCCAGCGTGCCTAAGCTGGCGCGGTACGGTGCCAAGCCACGGCCCAGCAGCCAGATCGAGCTGAGCACCGCGAGGCTACTCACACCGGCCAGCGAGTAACGCAGCGCGGCGGGGTCGCCGAGCACGAAGTCGGTCACCAACGCCACGGCAGTGGGGCCTAGGCCTAAGCCGATCAGGGTGATCACGAACAGGTAAATCGCCGAGGCTTGGCCGCGCATGCTGTTGGGCATTAACTCTTGAATGGCCGCTGGCGCCACGCCAAACGGCATGCTGAGGAAGAACACCGACGGCACCAGCAGCGCGGTGGCTAACCAGGGGTCGTTCACCAGCGGGAATAGCGCCACGCTGGGCAGCGCGCCCACGGCGGCGTACCAGCCCACGCGCATGTTGGCATCGTCTTGGCCACGGCGGCGCAGCCAATCGGCCAAACGCCCGCCGGACAAAATACCCAAGCAGCCGCACACCGCGACGACCGAGCCGTAGACCACGCCCACCTGCCCGGCATCCCAGCCGTAGGTGCGAATGTAAAAGGTCGGAATCCACGCCGAGCTGCCATAACCGGCCAGCGCCAAACCGGCAAAGCCCAAGTTGTGATGGATGACTGTGCGGCGAATGCTGCGCAGATATCGCCCCACTTCGGCCAGCGGAATCGCTTGCCCGGCGCTCACGCCACGGCGCACCGGCTCACGCACGGCCAGCATCAGCAGGGTAAACAGCACCCCGGCGACGCCGAGCAATAAAAAGATGAACTGCCAAGGGCGCACTTCGCCCACCACCGGCAGCTGCACGTTGCCTTGTTGCTGGGCAAAGTGAATCACCAGCCCGCCGAGCAAAAATGCCAACCCCGAGCCTAAGTACACGCCCATCGAATACACGCTCATCGCCGTGGCGCGGCGCTCGGCGGGAAAACTATCGGCAATCAACGAGTAGGCCGCTGGCGACAACGCGGCCTCGCCGACGCCCACGCCAATCCGGCCGAGCAGAAACTGCCCGTAGCTCTTGGCCAAACCGCAGGCGGCGGTGGCGGCACTCCAAAACAGCACGCCCACGGCAATCAAACCACGGCGGCTACGGGTATCAGCCAAACGGCCCAGCGGAATGCCGCACACGGTGTAAAACAGCGCAAACGACAAGCCCATCAGCAGGCTCATCTGCGTGTCGTTAATGGCTAAATCGCGCTGAATGGGGCCGACCAAGAGGTTAAGAATCTGCCGGTCGATAAACGACAGCACATAGGCCAGCATCAGAATGATGACACTGCTCCAGGCAGCCAGCGCAGAAGGGTAGGGCGGTTGGTTCGGGGCAGCAGACATGGCAACACTCCAAGGCAGGGGGATGGGTTCCAGCGTGCAAGAACCCCCAGCCTAGGCAGCGATAGGCACTGGGCCTATCGCTCGAAGGTATTATTGGCGGTGTTATTGGCGTGTTGAATCACGCTGATGGCGCACACTGAATACCCGCGGCCATCCCGGCCGCGCCGCTACACTACCCCGTTGCCTTGCAAGGCGGCAATCTCTGCGGCGCTCAGCCCCAGCACCCGCGCCAGCACTTGCGCGCTGTGCTCGCCCAGTTGTGGCGGCGGCAGGCGGTAGTCCACCGGGCTGGCCGAGAGGCGCAGCGGGCTGGCCACCTGCGGCACGCTGCCCACGGCATGCGGCATCTCTACTTTCAGGCCACGGGCGATCACCTGTGGGTCGGCAAACACTTGCGCCAAGTCGTTGATCGGCCCGCAGGGCACGCCGACGGCTTCTAGTTCACTGAGCCACTGTGCGCTGGTTTTAAACACCGTGACTTGGCGAATCAGCGGAATCAGCTCGGCGCGGTGTTCCACGCGCGCGCGGTTAGTGGCAAAGCGTGGGTCATCGGCCCATTCGGGCTTGCCGGCCACTTGGGCAAATTTACGAAACTGCCCATCGTTACCCACAGTGAGAATGAAATCCCCATCGGCGGTGGGAAAGCTCTGGTACGGCACGATATTCGGGTGCGCGTTGCCCAAACGCTGCGGCGCGCGGCCGGTGGTTAAATAGTTGAGCGCCTGATTGGCCAAGCAGGCGACTTGTACATCGAGCAGCGCGGTATCGATGTATTGGCCAACGCCTTCGCGCTCGCGGTATTGCAGCGCCGCCAAAATAGCGATGCTGGCGTACAGGCCGGTGAGCACATCGGTGAGGGCCACGCCGACTTTCACCGGCCCGGCGCCTTCGCTGCCATCCGGTTGCCCGGTAAGGCTCATCAGGCCGCCTAAGCCTTGCACCATAAAGTCATACCCGGCGCGGCTGGCGTAGGGGCCATCCTGACCAAAGCCGGTGATCGAGCAATAAATCAGCTTAGGGTTAACAGCTTTCAGGCTGGCGTAATCCAGCCCGTAGGTAGCCAGCCCACCGACCTTGAAGTTTTCGATCAGTACATCCGATTTGGCCGCCAGTTCGCGCACCAAACGTTGCCCCTCGGGCTGGGTGAAGTCGATGGTTAGCGACTCTTTATTGCGGTTGGCGCAGAGAAAGTACGCCGCCTCGCGGCTGTCGTGGCCGTCGCGGTCTTTCAGGTACGGTGGCCCCCACTGGCGGGTGTCATCGCCGCTGCCGGGGCGTTCGACCTTGATCACCTCGGCGCCTAAGTCGGCGAGGTTCTGCCCGCACCACGGGCCGGCCAGCACGCGTGACAAATCCAAAACCCGAATACCGCTTAGTGCACCCATGCTGAGCGTCCTTTACTGGTGAATGATTGGGCGAAGTCCCAAACCGCTTGACTGGCCGAGAAATCGCCGCCGAAGTTCCGGCGATTGCGCCGACTGTGGCCGCCGGGCCACACATGCTCACCGCCGGGCACCAAGCGCAGCTGCACAGGGGCTTGCGGGCACGCCCAGCGGGTGAGGGTGGAGCCATCGGCGAGTGTTTCAATGCTCTGTTTAGCGTCACAGCCACGTGCTGCGGCCAACAGCTGCAAGCTGTCGCGCACGCCACGGTAGTGCACCCCGGCGATCGAGTTTGCGCCCACGCCACCATTGAAGGGCACGTGCGAATCGGCACTGCCGTGGATATGCAGCACGGCGGTGGTTTGCGCGCCGGGGCAGTCGTCTAGGGTTAAGGTGCCGGCCACCGGCACGATGGCGGCAAATACGCCCGGCAGCTCACAGGCCAAGCGATAACTGAGCATGGCGCCGTTGGAGTGCCCGGTGGCGTACACCCGCGTGGCATCCAGCGTCTGCTGTTGGTCGATAGCCACCAGCATGGCCTGAATAAACGCCACATCATCGACCTGCTCTTTGGCGGCGCGGCCACAGCATTGCCCGGCATTCCAGGTGCGTTGGTTACGCAACAGGCGCCCGCCGGTGCCATTGGGATAGGCGACCATAAAGCCAGCGGCGCTGGCGACGTTGTTCATCGCCGTGCTGCGTTCGACTTGGGCTGCATTGCCTAAACCGCCGTGCAACACCAGTAGCAAAGGCCGTGGCGCGTCGGTGGCTGGCGCGGGCACAAACAGGCGGTAACTGCGCTGCTCGCCGTTAACGGTGAGGGTGTGGTCTTGCCCCTCGGCGGCTTGCACCGTCAGGCAAAGCATACCCAGCAGCATCAGCAGCGTGCGCATCTTGCTCTCCCAGTGGCCTGTGGCGCACTCGGCAAACACCGCGCTGACGCGGTGCTTGCCGAGGCCGAACGTGGCGTGGTTAGCCGGCGAACGCCGCGATGCCGGTGATGGCGCGGCCGAGAATCAGCGCGTGCACATCGTGGGTGCCTTCGTAGGTGTTGACCGCCTCGAGGTTCAGCACATGGCGAATCACCCCGTACTCGTCAGAGATGCCGTTGCCGCCGTGCATGTCACGCGCTACGCGGGCAATGTCGATGGCCTTGCCGCAGTTGTTACGCTTGATCAGCGAGACCATCTCGGCACTGGCGTTGCCAGCGTCGAAGGCACGGGTAATGGTCAGCGCGGCATTCAGGCCCAGAGCGATTTCGGTCTGCATGTCGGCGAGTTTTTTCTGGATCAGCTGATTGGCCGCCAGTGGGCGACCAAACTGCTGGCGATCCAGTGTGTATTGCCGCGCGGCGTGGAAGCACGCCTCAGCCGCACCCATCGCGCCCCAAGCAATGCCCAAACGTGCGCGGTTCAAGCAGGCAAACGGCGCAGAAATGCTGGTGGCGTTCGGCAGGCGGTTTTCTTCCGGCACAAACACATCCTGCATGACGATTTCGCCGGTGACGGATGCGCGCAGACTGAACTTGCCTTCGATCTTCGGCGCGCTCAGGCCCGGCATGCCTTTATCGAGCACGAAGCCGGCGATCTTGCCTTCGTCAGTTTTCGCCCACACGACAAACACATCGGCGATTGGCGAGTTGGTGATCCACATCTTCGCGCCGTTGAGCAGATAACCGCCGTCGACCTTTTTGGCGCGGGTTTTCATGCCGCTGGGGTCGGAGCCGTGATCTGGCTCGGTGAGGCCAAAGCAGCCGACGAACTCGCCGCTGGCCAATTTGGGCAGGTACTTCTCGCGCTGCGCTTCGCTGCCAAAGGCATGGATGGGGTACATCACCAGGCTCGACTGCACGCTCATTGCCGAGCGATAGCCGGAGTCGACGCGCTCAACTTCGCGCGCCACTAAGCCGTAGCTGACATAGTTCAGGCCCGCGCAGTCGTAACCTTCGATGGTGCAGCCGAGCAGGCCCAGCGCGCCCATCTCGCTCATGATCTCGCGGTCGAAGCGCTCCTCGCGGAAGGCGCTGCGCACGCGCCCGGCGAGCTTGTCCTGACAGTAGGCATGCGCCGAATCGCGCACCTGACGCTCTTCGGTGGTCAACAGGTCATCCAGATGCAGGATGTCGTCCCAACGGCAGGCGGCCAGCTTATGTGATGCCAATTCCCCTTGCTCCTATAGATGCGGCAGCGTGAGTGCTGCGGGTGTGTTGTGATTAGCAGACAGAGCGTTTGAAATCTTTAACGCATGCTATGCCTGTCCTCAGCAGGGGGCAAGCCGCTGTGCAAAAAAATAAACACAAGTGACGAAAACTTTGAAAACCGCTCACGCGGATGGCATGGACGCTCTAAGTCAGGATGGGTATCATGCGCGGCCTACACTGCACGCACCTGTAGCTCAGCTGGATAGAGTATTGCCCTCCGAAGGCAAGGGTCGTGGGTTCGAATCCCGCCAGGTGCGCCATCTTAAAAGCCCGAGCTACTGCTCGGGCTTTTTGCGTTATTTGAGAAGCATCCGTTGCCGCAGTGCACAGTGAACCTGCACGGGCTTTGCTGCATGAATAAGTAAAGGCTGTCGCTGATGTCTGTGAATGCGCTGTATACCGACCTGTCGGGTTATTACGATTTGCTTTGTAGCGACGTGGATTACGCGGCGCAAAGCCAAGCCGTGCATCGCCTGCAGCAGTTGTTTGGCAACGGCGGCACGGCGCACCTCGACTTGGCCTGCGGTACGGGCGCGCATGTACGGCATTTTCTTGATTTGGGCTATCACAGTAGCGGCTTAGACATTAATCAGCCGATGCTCGACCAAGCGGCACAGCGCTGCCCCGAGGCGCAGTTTGTCTTGGGTGACATGGCGAGCTTCAGCGTGCCGGCGCGGCAGGACTTGATCACCTGCTTCTTATATTCCATGCACTACAACCCCAGCGTCGCCGCGCTGACGCAGTGCTTTGCCAGCGTGTATGCCGCCTTAGCGGTAGGCGGGGTGTTTTGTTTTAACGCGGTGGCTAAAGACCAGATCGATAACCGCCTGTTTGCCACCCACAGCTTGGCGCATCAAGGTAGCATGCTGACGTTTCGTTCCAGCTGGTACTACGCAGGCTTTGGCGAGCAGCAAGCATTAAAACTGCGCATTGAAAAAGACAGCGCCGTGCAAACCGAACAATGGCAGGATGAGCACGCCATGGTGGCCGTGAGCTTTGCCCAGCTGACTGAGCTGCTTAGCCCTTATTTTGATGTGCACCTGCTCGCCCACGACTACGAGAAAATTGTCCCCTGTGAGGCCACCGCCGGTAATGCCTTGTTGGTGTGCGTAAAGCGGTAAGTGCGGTGCTTGAGCGCAGTGTTAGCTAACTTTCAAAGCCACTCTGAATCGCCTCAATCTTCGCCACGATGCTGGCGGGGATTTCGCAGCTTTTGCCGGCGTTGTAGTCATAAAACACCACCAGCCCTGTGCCTTCGGCGGCAAGGCGCTGGTGGGTGAGGCTGAATACTCGGTAGTGCATGGTGAAGCGCTTGGGCTGGATGTTGTCGATCCAGCTGACGATACGAATGCGCTCGGGGTGGCACAGCGGGGCGCGGAAGTCGCATTGCGTGCTGGCCAAGATAGGGCCGATGCCGGTGGCCTCTTTGTGCTCAACCACCCCCGCTTGGCTAAAAAATGCCATGCGCGCATCTTCAAAATAGCGGAAGTACACCGTGTTATTAACGTGCTGGTAGGCGTCCATATCGCCCCAGATTACTTCTTGTTCGAGGCTGATGGGGTAGGTTTTGTCTAACATGCGGGCTCCGGTTAACACCTTGGATTGACCCACCGGAGTGCGCACTGGACAATCGCGCTTTTGCTTGCCGAGGCACCACACGGATGTTGGTCATTCCCATTGAAGATAAATTCAGCTGGCGCCACCTGCCATGGGTGACGGTGCTGCTGATTCTGTGCAATAGCCTAATCCACCTGTACATGGAAGGTCGCGATCAACGGCTCATGGTGCAGGCCGAGCAGGTGTATTTAGATGCTCAGTTGCAGCGCAAAGAGTGGCCGCTATTTCTCGCCTATTTAAAGCCTAAAGATGCCGAAACCTGGCAAGAGTTGCATGAACTAAGCCCGGCCGATGCGGTGAGCAGTGGCGTGTTGCCGCTGCTTTGGTATGACCGCGACTTTACCGCGCACCTAGAGACGCACTGGCAGAAATCGCCGGATGCGCTGTGGCAAAGCAGCCGTGAGTCTTTTCAAGCGGCGCTGCAGCGCGTCAGCGCCTTTGCCTATGGCTTGACGCCTGCCGAGGCTAAACCGTGGGCTTGGTTGAGTTACCAGTTTCTGCACGGCGACTGGGGCCATCTATTGGGCAATATGCTGTTTTTGGCCCTGTTTGGTTTTGCCTTAGAGCGCCATCTTGGCGCTGGATTGTTTATCGGCCTGTATTTGCTCTGCGGTGTGCTGGCTGGCTTGGCGCATGCGCAAAGTGATTGGACGAGCGCCGTGCCCTTGGTGGGCGCCTCGGGTGCGATTGCTGGTTTGATGGGCATGTACTTGGGCGTGTACGGCCTTAAGCGGCGCGAGTTCTTTTATACCGTGGGCTTCTGGTTTGGCAGTTTCCGCGCGCCTGCGGTGATCATGTTGCCCGTGTGGCTGGGTAAAGAGTTGTTCGGCGCTTATTGGTCGGACGATAACGTCGCCTATTGGGCGCATGCCGGCGGCTTAGTGGCGGGCTTTGTGCTCACTTGGGCGCTGCGCCGTGGCTGGCGTAAGGTCGATGAGCAGCTGACGCAGAGTGTGGAAGAGGCGCCGGCTGTGGTGCTGCCGATTCCTGAGCGCCTGCTCGATCAGATTGAGGCCTTAGAGTACGAGAGTTCTTGGCCTGCCCTGCAGCGCGTGTGTCAGCAAGAGCCCAACAATGTGCAGGCGTGGCAGTACGCGCTGGAAGTCGCCAGTGCGTTGCGTCAGCGCGAAGCGTGGTTACAGCAGGTGGTGCAAGTCGCTTTGGCTGGTCAGCTGAATAAAGCCGAGCAGCAAACCTTACTTAAGCTGTATTTGCCCAGCGGGCAATTTGGCCCGATGCCGGCGGGGCTGGCCTTGGGTTTGAGTGAGGTGCTGCTGCGCTTAGGCAGTGCTAACCGCGCCGCGCCGCTGATCTTGACTGTGCTGCAAGCCGGCACACGGCATCCGAAGATTGTCCAGCAGGCTTCGCGTATCGAGCAGGCGCTGGCCGGCATGGTGTTTGAAGAGTTGCGCCTGCAACTGCAGCAGGCGCGTGAGCGTGTGACTAAGGCGGCGCCGACGGCCTAGTTCGCTACGGCGCTGCGTCGCAGCCCTGCTAGCACCGTGGCGAAGGCTTGTGCTTCCTGTGCAATGCTGGTGCCGGCAGCGCGTTTCAGTACAAAACCCAGCAGTTTCTCCGCGTTGCCAAGCTGGCCTAGGCCTTCGGCCTGAATGCGCGCCAGCAGCAAATAAGCTTGTGCCAGCGCCGGGTAGCTCGGCGCTTGTTGATGCAAGCCGACCAGCAAGGTATTGGCTAACTCATGGCGGCTTTGCCGGTAAGCGTGCTCCGCCAGCTGATGGCGCAGGCGCGCATCGTGCGGCAGTAGCTCGGCTTGTTGCTGACGGGCACGTTGCAGCGCTTCTACGGCTTTGCCACCTTGGCCTTGTTGCAGCAGTAAGTTTAAGTACACCTCAAGGTGCGCCTGCATGGCTTCGCGATCACCGAGCAAACTTAGCAGGCGCTGCATGCGTTGGTGTAAGGCCAGATCTTGGCTTTGCCGCGCTAGGGCGCGATTCAGCACCTCGCGGGCTTCATTCAAGCGCTGTGCGCGAATCAGCACGGTGGATTGGCCCAGCGCCTGCTGGCTGAAGTAGTCAGCCTCTAGCAAGGTTTCGCCTCGCTCGGGCTCATCGGTAATGCCGAGGCTCTCGGCACGGCTGAACAGCACGTAGCCCATCATGGCGTGACTGACTACGGCGAAGTAGCAGCTGGTCGCACCGAGCAGCGCGCTAAACAGCGCGTTGTTTTGTTCTTCCGGTAGCCACGCCGCGACGATAAAGGGCCCAGAGGTCACCACCGAAAAACACAGCCACAGCAGTAGATAGCTCCAGCCGATACCCAGCATCACCTGTGCGAGCAGAATCGGGTTTAGCGCGCGTAATGCCGAGCGTGTCATGGCCAGCACCATGATGCTGGCGGGCAGCGCCAAACCGGCAAACGCCAGATAGGCCAGCCCGAACAGCGGATGCACGCTGGCTGCACTCAGGCCTAACGCGGTAAAGCCGACATACACGCCAATTTGCTTCAGAAACAGGTTTTCCTCTTGGCCGAGCATCACGCTGCTCAGCGCTGGCGGTGTCCAGTTGTCTTCAGCGAGCAATTCCACCACGTGCAAGCTGAAGCGAATCACCATGGCGTAAAACAAAATGTTCAGCAGCAGGCCCAGCAAGCCATCTGGCGCGGCGCCTTGGAGCAGGGCGCCGAGTAGCACCAACAGCATCGCTTGGCCCTTGATGGGGTAGGTAAAGAAACGCGCGCTGATTTGCCAAAAGGGCGTCTTGGTGTTGGCCGGCGGCAGGTACAGCAGCGGCGTGCGACAGAGCACGCAGCGCGGCTCGTCAGCGGGGAAATTGCCATCCCCGCCGGGCACGCAGGTGGCGCAGAAATGCGTGTGGCAGCCGGGGCAGTTCCAGCGCGTGGCGAGTCGATGGTGGTAGTGGCAAACGTCCATGGCCCGAGTTCCAGAAAATAAGACGGCGCAGAGCATAGCGCAGATGCTCTACGCCATGCCCGCGGTAACCCGCCTACGCCGTGCGGAAGGTGCCGCAGAGTTGCGTCAGTTGCCCAGAAATGCCGGTTAAAGTTTGCGTGGATTGGCTGATGCGCTCGACCGCTTCGTTACTGCTGCGCGCGGCATCGCTGATGTTGACTATGTTTTTGTTGATTTCATGAGCCACCGCCGTTTGTTGCTCGGTGGCGCTGGCGATTTGCGCGTTAAGGTTGTTGATCGAATCAATGGCTTGACTGATCGCCTGTAGGGAGGTCGCCGCCTGACCGGCTTCGCCTTCGGTGCTTTGCGCGTTGCGCCGGCCGGAATGCATGGCGCTGACGGCATCGTGAGTACGCCGCTGTAGCTGCTCGATCATGCCGTTGATTTCTTGGGTGGATTCTTGCGTGCGCTGCGCCAGTGAGCGCACTTCGTCGGCGACCACGGCAAAGCCACGGCCTTGTTCGCCGGCGCGCGCGGCCTCAATGGCGGCGTTCAGGGCCAGTAGGTTGGTTTGCTCGGCAATGCCGCGAATCACGTCGAGCACGCCGCCAATATTGTTGCTGGCGCTTTCCACATCACCGATCAAGCGGGCGGTTTGTTCCAGCTCTTCGCTTAAGCGCGAGATGGCTTGCAGGGTGTTGGTGACTAACTGATTGCCTTGGCTGGCGTCGCGATCGACTTGCAGTGCCGACTGCGCGGCGGAGTTGGCGTTGCGCGCCACTTCTTGAATGCTTTCCGCCATCTCGGTGGTGGCGGTCGCCACTTGCTCGGTTTCATGCTGTTGCCGGGCCGAGCTGCTGCGCGTGTTCTGGGTGATTTGCTGCAGGGTTTGGCTTTGTTCGGCAATGCTGCCGGCGATGTTTTTTAAATTGCCGGTCAGCTCTAAAAAGCGCTTGAGCATGCCGTTAAAGTTCTGCGCTACCTCGGCGATTTCGTTGCGCCCGGTGATTTCCGCGCGCACGGTGAGATCAGCTTGTTCTTCGGCGCGGCGCATGGCCTGCGAGAGTGTACCTAAGGGTTGGGTGATGCTGCGGGCAATGAGCCAGCCAAGCACTAAGGCGGTGGCGGCAATCAGGCCGACCAGCAGGCTCAGGGTGATCAGCGCTGCTTGGTAGGCGCTGGCAGCTTGCTCGCGGGTTTTCTGCGCTTCGTCCAGTTGGAGCTGGATGAGCTTACCGATGGTTTCGGTGATCGGGTCGATGGTTTGGTACAGCGGGCCGTTGAAGTCTTTCATCTGCCCGGTCAGATCATTGCTGGCGCTGGCGAGAAAGTTCTGCACGCGTTGAATATCTTGATTGGCGGCGCCAAAGCGCTGCTGGGCTTCTTTGATCAGGGCTTGCTCGCTGGCAATGAAGCTGCCTTGGTTGTAGGCACGCCACAAACGGTCGATCTCGCTGGCGGCGGTGTTTAAGTCTTTTTGCGCTTGCTGGCGGTCGCTAATGCCGTGGTCGGCTTTGTTCACGGCGTCGATGATATTCACCGCGTAGTAGTCGCTGATTAGCTTGAGCTCTTGCAACGGCACCACGCGCTCGTCGTAGATGCGTGCAATGTTGCTGTCGATCTCAGCGAGCTTATTCAGGGCCACGCCGAGCATGATTAGCATCGCGACCAGCGGCAGGAGGATCAGCGCAAACAAACGCTGGGTAACGGTTAGGTTATGCATGGCAGTACTCCCAGAGCGAGCTGCTTCCCTGCCGCGGAATCAGTCCCGGTCTGATGAGTGTGGTCAGTCACGGCGCAGCTTGCCCAGAGTACTTAGACGGATTGGCGATTAGCTTTTCACCCTAGTTATAACGCGCGCCTTCAAACCGCTAGGGGCTGCGGCCTACAATGTGGTTTGCCTATAAGGAGTACAACCATGGCCGACGTTGGTCGCTACAACCGCTTAACCATCGCCCGCTTTGCGGATATCGGCGCTTATTTAAGTGACGGCCAAGGCAATGAGATTCTGCTGCCCAAGCGTTATTTACCGCGCGAACCGGAGCCAGAAGTGGGCGATGCGCTCGAGGTGTTCGTCTACCTCGACAGCGAAGACCGCCCGATTGCCACCACCGAGCGCGCCAAGGTGCAGGTCGGCGAGTTTGCCAGCCTGAAAGTGGTCGAGATCAACAAGATTGGCCTGTTTCTCGACTGGGGTTTAAGCAAAGACCTGCTGCTGCCTTACTCGGAAGAAAAGCGCCCGCTTAAGACCGGCGACTACTGCGTGGTGCATGTGTACCTCGACCGCCACAGCGGGCGCCCCACGGCCAGCGCTAAGGTTGACCGCTTTTTGGATAAGAGTGCCGCGCACTACACGCCCGGCCAAGCGGTGGATGTGCTGATTGCCGAGGCCACCGACTTGGGCTTTAAAGCCATCATCAACAATCAGCACTGGGGTTTGCTGCATAAAAACGAGCTGTTCAAGTTCGTGCGCCGGGGCATGCGTGAGCAGGCGTTTATCCGCGAAATACGCCCAGACGGCAAAATCAGCCTCACCCTACAGCAGCCGGGGCGTGCCGGTGCGGAATCGCTGCAAGAGCAAATCATTGCCGCGCTAAAAGAAAACGGCGGCGTGCTGATGCTCAGCGACAAGAGCAGCCCGCACGAAATCGAGCAGTGGTTTAAGGTCAGTAAAGGCAGCTTCAAAAAAGCCATTGGCGCCTTATATAAGCAGGGCGCGCTGGTGATTCATCCCGACCGTATCGAGCTGCCAGAGGCATAAAGCCTGCGTGGTTTGTGGCCGGTGTCGCTTACCGGCAAGCCTTCTGCGCATTCGTGCTGGTCGCAGGTGCGGTGTTTTGTAGTATAACTACGCGCTCAACTACAAAATGACCGCCGAGTTTTCTGCATGACGCCCAACCTGCTGCACCATATCGATCAGAGCCGTGCCGAGCTGCGTAAATCCGAGCTGAAAGTGGCGGAGTATGTGTTGGCCGAGGCCGCGCAGGTGGTGCATAGCTCCATGGCCGAGGTGGCCGATAAAGTGGGCGTTAGCGAGCCAACCATCGTGCGTTTTTGCCGCGCCATTGGTTGCGCCGGGTTTCAGGATTTAAAACTCAAGCTGGCGCAGAGCTTGGCCTCGGGGGCGAGCTTTGGTCAGTTTGCGATCAACGAGCAGGACTCGGCGCTGGATTTATCGCGCAAAATCTTCGACACCACGCTATCGACCTTGATGGAAGTGCGCGAGCAGCTCGACCCGGTGGCATTGGAGCAAGCCATTGCCGCCATCGCTCAAGCTAAGCGTGTGGAGTTCTACGGTTTTGGTGCCTCGGGCGCGGTGGCCATCGATGCGCAGCACAAGTTCTTCCGCCTGTTGCTGACCAGCGTGGCGTATTCCGACCCGCACATGCAGGCGATGAGTGCAGTGACCTTGCAGCCGCAAGACGTGGCGATTTGCATCTCGCAGTCGGGCCGCTCGAAGGATTTGCTCACCACCGCCAATGTGGTGCGCGAGAGCGGCGCTACCTTGATCACCTTGTGCCCGGCGCTAACGCCGCTCGGCGATATGGCGCATATCAACTTGGCGATTAACGTGCACGAGGACACCGATATTTACACCCCGCTGACCTCGCGAATTGCCCATTTAGTGGTGATCGACGTGCTGGCCATGGGCGTGGCGATGACTCGCGGCCCCGAGCTGGTCAATCACCTAAAGAGTGTTAAACGCAGCCTGCGCTCGCTGCGTTTGTCGCAAAAATCGCTGAAACATCAGGACGACTAAGCCCCGTCATCGCCACGTCATCACAGCTTCATCGGCTTGCCGCGCGGTTGTCATGCTGACTTGGCAGGCTCCACGGACCACCACCGTGAGAGGCTGTCGCTATGCACCTGCATCTTGAACCGACTCTGGCTGAAGGCATCGACCTGCAACAGTTCGATGCGAAAACCCGCCGCAAACTTGCCGACAAGCGGCGCATGGCGTTTCGCCGTGCCATCGAGCGCTACAGCGAAGAACAGCAGCTAGCGCGCGAAAGCTACGACTTTTATTGGGATGAGCCCGGCACTAGCAGGCACTAGTGGCTTTAGGCGAGCTGGCGTTGCAGGTTTAGCCGTTCTTGCTGGCAGAAGCGGTAGAACGCCTCGGCCACCGGCGATAGGCGTTTTTGCCGTGGATAGAGCAAGCACCAGCTGCGTTTAAACGGCAGGCCCTCCACAGGTAGTTCGAGCAATTGGCCACTACCTAATTCGCCACGCACTGCATGGCGCGGCAAAAGGGCGAGGCCAAGGCCGGCTAAAACACCTTCGCGCTGCGCCTCTAGGCTCATCAATTCCATGCCTTGCTTAAAGTGCACGCGCTGCTGCTGGAGAAATTCTTCCACTGCCTTGCGGGTGCCCGAGCCCGGCTCGCGGCTAAGCAGCGGGTAGTTTTCTAGCGCCGACAGCGGTAGCTGCGCGGCATGGCTCAGCGGATGGCCAGCCGGTGCCACGGCCACAATGGGGTTATCCAGCAGCGGGAAGAACTCCAGCGCCATGTCTTGCGGCGGCTGGCTCATCAGCGTCAGGTCGTCGCGGTTGTCGCCAAGACGGCGGATCAGCTGGGCGCGGTTGGTGACGGTCAGGCTCAGGCTCACCTTCGGGTGCTGGGCGCGAAATGCGGCGAATAAATGCGGCGTGAGGTACTTAGCGCTGGACTCCGCCGCCAACTGCAGCGTGCCCTGCAAAGCGCCTTGCAGGGTGGAAAGGCGCATATCCAGCGCCTGTAGCTGGCTGAGTAACTGCTCGCAGGTAGCCAGTAGCGCCTCGGCGGCGGGGGTTAAATGCAGCTTTTTGCCCACGTAATCAAACAGCGGTTGGCCGAGTAACTCCTCCAGCTGTTTGATCTGCAAACTCACGGCGGGTTGGGTGAGCGCCATGGCCTCGGCGGCGCGGCTGTACGACAGGTGTTCACACACAGCGCGAAAAACTTCCAGCTGGCGGAAGGTGATACGGGTGAGTTCTTTGCGCATGAGCTATACCTCTCAACGATGCCGTGCGTGGCAAGTGGCACTGACCTAACGGCTGCACAGCCCAAACCCTGCGTTACGCGGTGCTCGTAACCTCGCCTACCCAGTGGTATGGCTCGGTTTCTGCGCTCCGGGCGCCTTGGTTTTGGGTTGTTCGCTCATTAGTTCAGTGCCACCATAAGTAATTGCTTATGGCTAAGCAAAGAAACATTAATTTTCTTTAATCGCGCTGGCTGCATAAGGTAGGCAAACCGCACGGTTGTTCGTGTGCGACCGCAGGGCCTAGGCCCGAGCTGAGGGAGAAACCAGTGATCAAGAAGATTTTGATTGCCAACCGTGGCGAGATTGCCGTCCGCATCGTGCGCGCTTGCGCCGAGATGGGCATTCGCTCGGTGGCTATTTATTCCGACGCGGACCGCCAATCGCTGCACGTGAAGCGTGCCGATGAGGCGTACAACGTCAGCGAAGACCCGCTGTCCGGCTATCTCGACCCGCGCAAAATCGTCAGCTTAGCGGTCGAGACCGGCTGCGATGCGCTGCACCCCGGTTACGGTTTTCTCTCCGAGAATGCCGAGCTGGCGGAGATCTGCGCCGAGCGTGGGGTGAAGTTTATCGGCCCCTCAGCCGAGGTGATTCGCCGCATGGGTGACAAAACCGAAGCGCGCCGCAGCATGATTGCCGCTGGTGTGCCGGTGACGCCCGGCACCGAAGGCAACGTGGCCGATTTGGCTGAAGCCCTAAGCGAAGCCGATCGCATTGGTTATCCGGTCATGCTCAAAGCCACCAGCGGTGGCGGTGGTCGCGGTATTCGCCGTTGTAACAGCCGCGAAGAATTAGAGCAGGCTTACCCACGGGTGATCTCCGAGGCCACCAAAGCCTTCGGTAGCGCCGAGGTGTTCCTCGAGAAGTGCATCGTTAACCCCAAGCACATCGAAGCGCAGATCCTCGCCGACAGCCATGGCAATGTGGTGCACCTGTTCGAGCGTGATTGCTCGATTCAGCGCCGTAACCAAAAGCTGATCGAAATCGCCCCCAGCCCGCAGCTCACCCCCGAGCAGCGCGCCTACATCGGCGAGCAAGCGGTGAAGGCCGCGCAGGCGGTGGGTTATGAAAACGCCGGTACCGTGGAGTTTCTGCTCGCCGAGGGCGAGGTGTACTTCATGGAGATGAACACCCGCGTGCAGGTGGAGCACACCATCACCGAGCAGATCACCGGCATCGACATCGTGCGCGAGCAAATCCGCATCGCCGCCGGTTTGCCGCTGTCGTTTAAGCAAGAAGACGTGAGCTTTCGTGGCTATGCGATTCAGTTCCGCATCAACGCCGAAGACCCGAAAAACAACTTCCTGCCCAGCTTTGGCAAGATCACCCGTTACTACGCCCCCGGCGGCCCCGGCGTGCGTACCGACACGGCGATCTACACCGGCTACACCATCCCGCCGTATTACGACTCGATGTGCCTAAAGCTGATCGTCTGGGCGCTCACTTGGGAAGAAGCGCTGGAGCGCGGCCTGCGCGCGCTGGACGACATGCGTGTGCAAGGGGTGAAAACCACCGCGCCGTATTACCAAGAAATCCTGCGCAATGACGAGTTCCGTAGTGGCGTATTCAACACCAGCTTTGTGGAAGCCCACCCCGAGCTGCTTGAGTACTCGATTAAACAAAACCCGTCGCATTTAGCCATCGCCATTGCCACCGCGATTGCCGCGCACGCAGGCCTGTAACGCCGCCTAAAGGATGCAGCCGTGAGGCCCAGCCTGCGGCGAGGAGACTGAACAATGAAAAAAATCAACGTAACTGACACGATTCTGCGCGACGCCCACCAATCGCTGATTGCCACCCGCATGCGTTTAGACGACATGCTGCCGATCTGCGACAAGCTGGATAAAGTCGGCTACTGGTCGCTGGAAGTGTGGGGCGGCGCGACTTTCGACGCCTGCGTACGCTTCTTAAAAGAAGACCCGTGGGAGCGTCTGCGCAAACTGCGCGCCGCGCTGCCCAACACCCGTCTGCAAATGCTGTTACGTGGCCAGAACTTGCTCGGTTACCGCCACTACAGCGACGACGTGGTCAAAGCCTTCGTCGCCAAAGCCGCCGCCAACGGCATCGATGTGTTCCGCGTGTTCGATGCCATGAACGACGTGCGCAACCTGCAAGTGGCCATCCAAGCGGTTAAGGCCGCCGGTAAGCACGCGCAAGGCACCCTGTGCTACACCACCAGCCCAGTGCACACCATTGATGCGTTTGTTGAGCAAGCCAAGGCCATGCAGGCCATGGGCGTCGACTCCATCGCCATCAAAGACATGGCCGGTCTACTCACCCCGTTTGCCACCTTCGACTTGGTCAAGGCGCTGAAAGATGCCGTCGATCTGCCGCTGTTTATCCACAGCCACGACACCGCAGGCCTCGGCAGCATGTGCCAGCTGAAAGCCATCGAAGCCGGTGCGGACAATATCGACACGGCGATTTCTAGCTTCGCCTGGGGCACCAGCCATGCCGGTACTGAGTCTATGGTCGCCGCGCTGCGTGGCACGCCGTATGACACCGGGCTGGACTTAGAAGCCATCCAAGAGATCGGCATGTACTTCCACGCGGTGCGCAAGAAGTACCACCAGTTCGAGAGCGAGTTCACTGCCGTGGATACCCGCGTGCAGATCAACCAAGTGCCCGGCGGCATGATGAGTAACCTCGCCAACCAGCTTAAAGAGCAAGGCGCGCTGGGCCGCATCAACGAAGTGTTTGAGGAAATCCCGCGGGTGCGTGAAGACCTAGGCTTCCCGCCCTTGGTGACGCCCACCTCGCAAATCGTCGGCACTCAAGCAGTGTTCAACGTGCTGGCCGGCGAGCGCTACAAGACCATCACCAACGAGGTGAAGCTGTACCTGCAAGGCCGCTACGGCAAGGCGCCGGGCAAGGTGAATGAGGCGCTGCGCAAGCAAGCCATCGGCAGCGAGGACGTGATCGACGTGCGCCCCGCCGATTTGCTCAAACCAGAAATGAGCAAGCTGCGCGAAGAAATCGGCACGCTGGCAAAAACTGAAGAAGACGTGCTGACCTTCGCCATGTTCCCCGACATTGGCCGCAAGTTCCTCGAAGAGCGCGCTGCCGGCACCTTAAAGCCCGAAGAATTACTGCCCGAGCCTGTGGCCGGCGCCGCTGCACCGAGCAGCGAAGGCACACCGACCGAGTTCGTCATCGACGTACACGGCGAAAGCTACCGCGTGGACATCACCGGCGTGAGCGTGAAGGGCGACGGCAAGCGCCACTTCTACCTAAGCCTCGACGGCATGCCGGAAGAAGTGGTGTTCGAGCCGCTGAATAGCTTTATCGCCGGCGGCCCCGGCAAGCGTAAGCAAGCCAGCGGCCCGGGCCACGTGGCCACCACTATGCCGGGCAACATCGTCGATGTGCTGGTTAAAGAAGGCGACAGCGTGAAGGTTGGCCAAGCTGTATTGGTCACCGAAGCGATGAAGATGGAAACCGAGGTGCAAGCGCCGATCGCCGGCAAAGTCACCGCCGTGCATGTGGCCAAAGGTGACCGGGTGAATCCGGGTGAAGTCTTGATTGAGATCGAAGCGTAAAAAAGTACGTGCTGACGATGGGCGCCGCAAGGCGCCCATTTTGTAATGGCTGTTTGAGGTAATACTGCGATGGGCCTGTCCGACCCTGTGGTGCTGTTCTTCCTGCTTGGCTTTGCTGCCAGCTTAATGAAGTCGGAGTTAAAACTACCGGCTTCGCTGTATGAAACCCTGTCCATCCTCCTGCTGCTGGCCATCGGCCTAAAAGGCGGGGTAGAGCTGGCCAAGCAAGCCAGCTGGGCGCTGCTGGGGCAAAGCCTCGCGGTGTTGGCGATGGGCGTGATCTTGCCGATTTTGGCCTTCCCGTTACTGCGTGTGTTTGGCTTTGCCCGTGCCGATGCAGCCAGCTTAGTGGCGCACTATGGCTCGGTGAGTGTGGGTACTTTTGCCGTGGCCGTGGCGTTTTTGGCCGCGCAAGGAGTGAGCTTTGAAGAGTACCTGCCACTGTTTGTGGTGGTGCTCGAAGTGCCGGCGATTTTGGTCGGCATCGTGCTCGCCAAAGGCATCAGCCGCGATACCGACTGGAAGGCCCTCGGCCACGAGTTGTTTCTCGGTAAAAGTATCGTGCTGTTGATCGGCGGCCTGCTGATCGGCTGGATTGCTGGGCCGACCGGGGTCAAACCGCTAGAGCCTCTGTTCTTCACCCTGTTTAAACCACTGCTGGGCTTGTTCCTGCTGGAAATGGGCTTAATCGCCGCCAGCCAGCTCGGCTCGCTCAAGCGCTATGGCGTGCCGTTGGTGGTGTTCGCCACGGTCATGCCGCTGGTATCTAGCGTGGTCGGTGCCTTGCTGGGTTTGGCGTTAAATATGTCGGTCGGCGGCGTGGCGATGCTCGCTACCTTGGCCGCTTCGGCGTCTTACATCGCGGTGCCGGCCGCCATGCGTATGGCCGTGCCGGAGGCCAATCCGTCGCTGTCGCTCACCGCTTCGTTGGGCATCACCTTTCCGTTTAACATCGTGATCGGTATTCCCCTTTATCTGCAGCTGGCCCAGTGGCTGGCCGCCAACCTGTGAGGCACGTGATGCAAACCCATCAACGCACCCTGCTCACGGTGATCTGCGAAGCCGTGTTGGAACACAAACTCGAACAAGCGCTAGAAAAACTCGGCGCGCCGGGCTGGACCATCTCCGACGCCCGTGGTCGTGGTGGTCGTGGCGTGCGCAGCGCCGGTTGGGACACCGAAGGCAATATCCGCCTTGAGATCATCTGCAACCGCGAGCTGGCGCAAACCATCGCCGACTACCTGCACGAAAACTTCTACGCCAACTTCGCCATGGTCTGTTACCTGTCGACGGTGGAAGTGTTTCGCGCCGACAAGTTTTAGCGCCCATCTATCCAACAATCACGGAAGAACCTTATGCCCCACGTTGCACTGTTCTTAAAGCTCACCGGCGTCTTGATTGGCTGTGTTGGCTTGGCCTATGGGCTGCAGCCTGATCTGGTCTTGGCGCAGTGGATGGGGCTGACGGTGGCGCCCGATACACTGCAGATCTTTCGCGCCATCATGGGGCTTTATCTGGGTATCGGTGGCTTGTTGATTGCCGCTAGCCTAAAGCCTGCGCACTACCAAAGCGGCTTATGGCTGCTGGCGGTGTTTATGGCAGGCCTTGCCGGCGGGCGCGTGCTTAGCCTGTTGGTGGATGGCTACCAGCATTGGTTCACCCTGCTGGCCGCCGCCTTGGAATTGGGCGCTTTGGCCGTGGGCGTGTGGTATCTCAAGCAAGCATCCGCGCCAGCGGCTGTGTAACACCGTGGCGCGCTGCGCGTCATTGCCTTATCCGTTTATTCAGCGTTAGGAGCCAGCATGCACGAAAGCGTTCAGGACTATTACGGCAAAACCCTGCAAAGCAGCAGTGACTTAAAAACCAGCGCCTGTTGCGATGCCTCCAGCATGCCCAACTGGCTCAAGCCGCTGCTGGCCAATGTGCATGATGAGGTGATGGCGCGTTACTACGGCTGCGGCCTAGTGGCGCCGCAGCTGCTGGATGGCTTATCGATTCTCGACTTGGGCTCCGGCTCAGGCCGCGACTGCTATGTGCTGGCGCAAATGGTCGGTGCGCAGGGCAAGGTGTTGGGCGTGGATATGACTACCGAACAGCTGGCCGTCGCGCGTGAGCACCAAGGCTGGCATGCCGAGCGTTTTGGCTTTGCCAATGTTGAGTTCCGCGAAGGCTATATCGAAAAGCTCGACGCGCTGGGTTTGGCCGACAACAGCTTCGATGTGATCGTCTCGAACTGCGTGATCAACCTCTCGCCGGATAAAGACGCCGTGCTGCGCGAGGCCTACCGCCTGCTTAAGCCCGGTGGCGAGCTGTATTTCAGCGACGTCTACGCCGACCGCCGCGTGCCTGCCGAGGTGCGTGACGACCCCGTGCTGTATGGCGAATGCCTAGGCGGCGCGCTGTACTGGAACGACTTCGAAAACCTCGCCAAACAACACGGCTTTAGTGACCCGCGCTTGGTGGAAGACCGCCCCATCGAAGTCACCGACCCCGCCTTGGCCGCCAAGCTGGGTAATATCCGCTTTTATTCCGCCACCTACCGCTTGTTCAAGCTCAAAGGCCTAGAGCCCGCCTGCGAAGACTACGGCCAAGCCGTGATCTACCACGGCAGCATTCCCGGCAGCGAGCACGCCTTCACGCTGGATAAACACCACTTTATCGAAACCGGCAAAGTCTTCCCCGTATGCGGCAACACCTGGCACATGCTCCACGCCACGCGTTTTGCTCCGCACTTCACCTTTATCGGTGATTTCAGCCGCCATTACGGTTTGTTTGAAGGCTGCGGCGGCGGGATTCCCTATGACCAGCAAACGGCGGCGGGCGCGGGGGGCTGCTGTTGACTAGGCGGAAACTAACTATTGCAGTTTATAGGGCTAAACTTTTAAAGGGAGTTTTTCTGCTTTTAATTCTTTTTGCGCAAGTGTCGCATCTTAAAGCTGCTGAATTTAGGTTGGCGGGCGTTGGTCTAGGCTTTGAGTTTGAGCAAACGGTGCTTGCTTTGCAGGAGCATTTTAAGATTTCAAGGGGTGAGCTGGCCTTTGCTCCGGCTACAGATGATTTATTGACGGGTCTCTCTGTGATTAAGGCGGTAGAATATTCAAGCCAAGAAGAAACAGTTTTCGTCGGGCTTGAGTTTACAGACTTGAACACCCCGAAGCCTCGGCTGGTTGTGGCTTTTGTCCAATATAAAGCGGAAAAACTTAATAGAGATTATCTTGCAGCTCTGGTTGAGAAGTATGGTGCGCCTTCTGAGGTTTTAGCGGTCGGTGAAGTTTACTTGTGGTGCGATGACCTGATAAATGGTCGCTGTGATAGGGGTGGAAAGAGCTTGGATTTTAATGGTGCGCAATTAATGCTATCTGATCCGCGTATTACAGGAGAGTATTTTTGTAACTTAACCGCGCTTTCAAATGTTGATTGCCACCAACTTGATTGAATAAACAATGGCTGCCTATGATTCTCGAAATCGCCCAACTGCAGGTTAAACCCGAGCAAAGCGCCGACTTTGAGGCGGCGTTTGCGCAGGCGCAGCGCATTATTGCCGCTATGCCCGGTTATTTAGGCCACGAGCTGCAACGCTGTGTAGAGCAAGCAGGGCATTACATGCTGCTGGTGCGCTGGCGCACGCTAGACGACCACCAAGTGGGCTTTCGTCAGTCGGCGCAATACCAAGAATGGCGGGCGTTGCTCCACCACTTTTATGACCCGTTCCCGACGGTGCTGCATTACGAGCAAGTCGCTCTCTAGCTCTCTTGCTTTTAACCCCCGCCACAGCAATCATCCGCGCCGTTTTGTGCTGCCGTTCGGCGGCACGCTCTGCTGGGATGCCTGATGAACGCCTTTATCCTCAAACACCTGAAAACGCTGGAAATGCTCGGCGTGCTGATGCGTATCGCCAGTTTTACGGTGGTCAGCTGGCTAGGCCCGGCGAGCCCGTTTTTGTGGGTGTGGCTGGTTAATACCGTGGATGCTGTACTGCTGACGTGGTGCGCGGTGCTAAAGGCCGATAAGGCCTATACCTTGCTCAATGCGTTTTGGGTGCTGGTGGGCGCGGTGGGTATCGCCCGCGCCGCAGGCTGGGTGGCCTAAGCCTAAGCCTGGGGTTTAGTGTCGCGGTTTATTCGCGCATCTCGCCACACCAATCCAGCGCTACCAGCGGCGCGCACTCTTTGTGGTTGAGGCGTGAGCCGAGCAGGCTAAACAGCTTGCCCAGCGCGGCTTCGCGGGTCATGCCGCCGCCGTTAATCAGGCCGCAGGCGGCCAGTGCGCTGCCGGCGGCATAGGTGCCGAAGTTCACTGCGCCTTCGACGCATTGGCTGATGCCGAGCAGCAGCACGCCACGGCGATGGGCGCTGTGCAAGGTTTGCAGCAGGGCTTGGTTGTCGGCTGGGCCGGTGCCGCTGCCGTAGCATTCGATCACCGCACCTTTGACGTTATTCAGCTGTGCGCTGACCACCTCGGCGCTGATGCCGGGGTACAGGCTGATCAGCGCCAGCGCCACTTCGTCGCGCGGCTGCTGCCAGCTGAGCGCGGCGGGTAGCTCTGTGAGTGCTTTTGCTGCACGTGGGCGCGCCACTGGGGCAAAGGCGTCGAAGCGCGTGCTGCTGCGTTTGCTCACCCGCGCGCCATGCATCAGTTGGCCGTTAAAAAACACCTGCACACCGGCCTTGGCGCTTTCTAGCGCATTGAGGGCGCCAAACAGATTTGGCCATGCATCGCCGTCGGGCGTGCCGGCGGGCAGCATGGCTCCGGTGATGAGTACCGGCACCGGCACATCGGGCATTAGCAGGCGCAGGGCGGCGGCGCTGTAGGCGAGGGTGTCGGTGCCGTGTAGCACCAGCACGCCGGGGCTACCCGCGTTGACCGCATCAATCACCGCTTCGTGCAGGGTGAGCCACTGAGTGGGCGTCATGTTGGCGCTGTCCAGCAGTGAGGTCAGCTCGTGCAGTTGCCAGTCGGGCAGGGCCACGCCTTGCTCCTGCTGCGCGGCGCGAATGCGCTCGGCAAAGCCGCCTGCCGGGGCTAAACCATCGGCGCTGGGTTGCATGCCGATGGTGCCGCCGGTGTAGAGGATGGTGATGGGCTGGGCTGCGGTCATGACGCGCTCCAAGGGTGGCAAAGAGGTTATGTTAGCGCGCCAAGGGCAATAAGCGCGGTGCCACCATGTGCTCGGGGCGCAGAATGTCGGCCAGCGTGGCTTCGTCGAGCAACTGTTCTTCGCGCACTAGTTCAAGTACGCCGCGGCC
The DNA here is from genome assembly GCF_900109735.1 of Atopomonas hussainii. Taxonomy (GTDB): domain Bacteria; phylum Pseudomonadota; class Gammaproteobacteria; order Pseudomonadales; family Pseudomonadaceae; genus Atopomonas; species Atopomonas hussainii. The sequence goes on along the minus strand of NZ_FOAS01000001.1, from coordinate 125,493 downwards.
GCTGTCCAGTGCGGTTTTGGCGATGCGTGTGGCGTTTTCGTAGCCGATGTACGGGTTTAGCGCGGTGACCAGACCGATGGAGTTCTCCATCAGCGCTCGGCAATGCGCTTCGTTGGCGCTGATGCCGTCGATGCACAGCTCGCGCAGCATATCCATGGCGCGCTGCAGCAGGCGAATCGAGTCGAGAATCTTGTAGGCGATCAGCGGCTCCATCACATTCAGCTGCAACTGGCCGCCCTCGGCGGCGAGGGTTAGCGCCAAGTCGTTGCCGATCACCTCGAAGGCCACTTGGTTGACCGCCTCGGGGATCACCGGGTTGACCTTGCCGGGCATGATCGAGCTGCCCGGCTGGCGCGCCGGCAGGTTGATTTCGTTGATCCCGGTGCGCGGTCCGCTGGACAGCAAGCGCAGGTCGTTGCAGATCTTCGACAGCTTCACCGCCGTGCGCTTGAGCATGCCGGAAAACAGCACGAAGGCGCCCATGTCGCTGGTGGCCTCAATCAAATCGGCGGCGGGCTTAACCGGGTGGCCGCTGATCACCGCCAGGCGCTCGACGGCCAGCTTTTGGTAGGCCGGGTCGGCATTGATGCCGGTGCCAATGGCCGTGCCGCCTAAGTTCACTTCGTGCAACAGTGTCGGCACTAGGCATTTGAGGTGCTGCAAATCTTCACCCAAGGTGGTGGCAAAGGCGCGGAATTCTTGCCCTAAGGTCATCGGCACGGCGTCTTGCAGCTGGGTGCGGCCCATCTTGAGGATGTGGGCAAACTCTAGGCCCTTGGCTGCCAGCGCTTGAATCAGCTTGTCAAGACTGACCAGCAGGGCGTCTTGGCCGAGCAGCAGGCCGATGCGGATGGCCGTGGGGTAGGCGTCGTTGGTCGACTGCGCCATGTTCACGTCGTTGTTGGGGTGCAGGTATTGGTATTCGCCCTTCTCGTGGCCCATGGCCTCCAGCGCGATATTGGCGATCACCTCGTTGGCGTTCATGTTGGTCGAGGTGCCCGCACCGCCCTGAATCATGTCCACCACAAACTGCTCGTGGAATTCGCCCTGAATAATCCGCGCGCAGGCGGTGCTGATCGCCGTGTGCTTGGTGGCGCTCAAATGCCCTAGCTGGCGGTTGGCATCGGCGGCGGCCTGCTTGACCATCGCCAAGGCAATCACCAAGCGCGGAAAGTGCGCCAGCGGCACGCCGCTGAGCTTGAAGTTATGCACGGCGCGCAGGGTTTGAATGCCGTAATAGGCATCGGCAGGCACGGCTAAAGTGCCCAGCAGGTCTTTTTCGATACGGGTGGTGGTCATGGTGGCCTTGGCCTTATACGGCAGGGAGATGGCGCAGAGGCTAGGGCGCGAGGCGTTGGCTGGCTAATGCTGTTGGCGGCTACACTATGCCGTATCGGCATAATGTGGCTGTGACTTACAGATAAGCGTCAGCGCCCAACAGGGGCGCGACACACACCACTCGATTGCCCCGATAAGGCCATGAGCAAGCCATGAACCTCGAACAAAAATGGTTGGAAGACTTCGTTGCCTTAGCGGTAACGCGCAGCTTCTCGCAGGCAGCAGCTAAGCGCTTCGTCACTCAGCCGGCGTTTAGTCGGCGGATTCGCAGCTTGGAAGAGGCGCTTGGTCTGACCTTAGTCGACCGCAGCCACACCCCGGTGGAACTCACCGAGGCCGGACGCTTGTTCTTGGTCACCGCTCGCAGCGTGGTCGAGCAACTCGGCGAAGCTATGCGCCAGTTGCATAATCTGGCCGATAGCCAAGGTGAGATGCTGCAATTTGCCGTGGCTCACTCGCTGGCGCTGAGCTACTTCCCCGGCTGGCTGGCCAGCTTGCGCGCGCAAGGCGAGCCGCTGCGTAGCCGTATGGTGGCCACCAACGTCGGCGAAGCCATGTTGGCGTTAAGGGAAGGGCGCTGCGACTTGATGCTCGCCTACCACGACCCGGAAGCCACCTTGCAGCTCGACCCGCAGCTGTTTCCTTCACTGAGCCTCGGCAACAGCGAGCTGATCCCGGTGTGCGCCGCCGATGAACACGGCCAGCCGCTGTTCAGCCTGCACAGCAGTGAGCCGGTGCCGTTGTTGGCCTACAGCAGTGGCGCATTTCTCGGCCGCTCGTTGGGCCTGCTGCTACGAGAGCGCAATCTGCGTTACATCACCCAATACGAAACTGCGATGGCCGAAGGCCTCAAAGGCATGGCGTTGGAAGGCTTAGGCGTTGCATGGCTGCCGCGCCTTACCGTGCGCCGCGAACTGGCCAGCGGCGACTTGCTGGAATGCGGCGAGCAGCATTGGCGTGTTCCGCTGGAAATTCGCCTCTATCAATGCGCGCTGGTGCACAAGCCGGCCGTTGAGCGCTTCTGGCGGCGTTTGCAGAAGCTGCACAACGGCGCCTAGCACTGCAATTAGCGCAGTTTTTCCAGCAGCTGGTAGTACCACATGCCGGCGGCCAGCATCGGGTTGCCGAACACCTCGCCCAGCGGCACTTTAATGTGCTTACAGGCGGCGAAGGTGTCGAAGCGCTCTAATTGGCCGCTCATGGCCTCGGCCATGATCTCGCCCATAATGTGGCTGGTGGCTACGCCGTGGCCGGAATAGCCCTGGCAGTACCAGACGTTATCCGACAGCTTGCCCAGCTGCGGGATGCGGTTCATCACAATGCCCATCGCGCAGCTCCACTGGTAATCAATTGCCACGCCCTTGAGCTGCGGGAAGGTGCGCTCAATGCACGGGCGTAGCTCGGCGGCGATATCCCGCGAGTCGCGGCCCGAATAGTTAGCTCCGCCACCAAACAGCAGGCGGCCATCGGCGGTCATGCGGTAGTAATCGAGCACAAAGCGGCAGTCGTAGACGGCCAAGTCTTCCGGGTTGAGGGTCTTGGCCAGCTCGCCCAGTGGCGCGGTGGTGACGATGCCGCCCATCGCCGGGAAGATCATGCCGCCCAGCTTGCGTTTCTCCAGCTTGTGATACACATCGCCCGCCAAGAGGATTTGCTTGGCATGCACGCTGCCGTGGTCGGTGATTAGCGCCGGTTTGGCGCCGTGGACTATCTCCAACACGGGCGAGTCTTCAAAGATCAGCGCGCCGTGACTGGCCGCCGCACGGGCCTCGCCCAAGCACAGGTTGAGTGGGTGCAAATGCATGTTGCGGGTGTTGTGGATGGCGCCGCAGTACAGCGCGCTACCCAGCTTGGCGCGCACGTCGGCGGCATCCAGCAGGGTCACCTCGTCGGCCATGCCGTGGGCGTGGGCCTCGTCCACGCTGGCTTTGAGCTCGTCCATGTGGCTGGGCTTCATCGCGGCATGCAAATGGCCGTGCTTTAGGTCGCAAGCGATAGCGTATTTTTCGACGCGCTGTTTGATGATGCGGTGGCCGCGCCAGCGTAAGTCCCAAATAAAGTCTTCCACCGCGCTGCCGAGGGTTTCGCGCATTTGTTTGCGCATCGCCCCATCGCCGGACAGCGAGCCAGTGACTTGCCCGCCATTGCGCCCACTGGCGCCCCAGCCGACTTTGTTGGCTTCCACCACCGCGACGCGATAGCCGCGCTCGGCGAGCTCGACCGCCGTGGCTATGCCGGTAAAGCCCGCGCCGACGATGGCGATATCCACGCTCACCTCGCCACGCACGGCGGGGTAGTTGCTCTCGGCCACAAGGCTGGCGCTGTAATACGACGGACTGCGCACGGCGTGCGGGGTGGCGAAGGCAGGCATGCAAAAAACTCCTAAGTAGACACCACGGTGCGGCGCCTAAAGCTATCCAATAACCCGAGCGTGGCACGGGCTATTGGTTAGTTAAATAGGGATTTTGCGACTTAAGGTTTAGTCGCTGCTAACCGGTGAGCTGGTCGGTGTTAACCGGCGGGTTGCCACTGGCCGCCGCTGGCAGAACAACTGGCCGGTAGGCTATTCAGGTCGTCGGCGCTGCGTTGGTAGTAGTAAGCGTCTTGCCCGCTACCTGCGAGATTCTTGCACACGCCTTGAGCGGGCTGTGGGCATTGCGCCATGTAGGTGACTGTTCCGGCCTGCCCACCCATCGCCAGTGGCGCTTGCGCTAAGCCCGAACAAGTGCCGCGTAGGGCTTCTGGGGGCTGGTTCGGCGCGCCTTGCAGGCAATCTTTTATGGCAATGGTTTGCCCCATCATGCTGAAGCTGCCTTCGATCATGCAGGCGTTATCGGTTGCGTTGGCAGTGTGTGCAAGCAGGGCAAAGGGTAGGGCAAGTAAAGATAGGCGCATGGGGGAGTCCTTTCGTGGGTTGCAGTGGGGTGATGCACCGCCGTTTTTACCCTATTTCAAATAAGTACGGGTTGTTTTGCCGACCAGTGAACGGCTAGCCCAACGTTGACTGTTCATCGTGTAGGTACTTAGCGCTTGCTCAGCAGCCAGACTTGTTCATCGGCGGCGCATTGCCCTTTAAGGCCGCCCTCGACCGCCACGCTGGCCAGTCGTTGGCTGTGGTAATGCCCGTCATACAGAGCATGCACAGCGCTGGCGGGCACGCTAAACGGCGGGCCGGCGAGTTGCTCCTGTGCGTAGTCGAAGCTGATCAGCAGTTGCGGGGCGCATTGGCTGATGGCAGCAAGGTGTGCGGCATAGTCGCTACGCATCTCGGCTGGCAAGGCGACCAGAGCGGCACGGTCGTAAATAGCATCGACAGGGCCCAGCGTGGCAGCGTCTAAGGCGAAAATATCGCCCACAAAAACCTGCAATTTGCCCACGTGATAGCGGCGCAATGCGCCTATTTCGTCGACGTTGGCGACAAGATTAAGCTCGGCAAATAACTGCTGTACGGCGCTTTCGTTGAGTTCTGCACCGATCACCTGAAAGCCTGCGGCGAGCAGCCAGTGGATATCCAAGGTTTTGCCGCACAGTGGTACCAACACGCGGCTGCCGGCAGCCAGCTTAAGCTGCGGCCAGTACTCCAAGAGCAGCGGGTTAACGTCGGCCAAGTGAAAGCCGATTTCGTTGTTGGCCCAACGGCGGTGCCAAAAGTCTGCGTGCATGGGGTTATTTATCCAGCTTGCGCAGGAACACCTGCATTTCTTTTTCCGCTTGCTTATCGCCTTTGCGCTGTGCGGCGGCTAGGCCGGCTTGCCAAGCGCTGCGTGCGCCGTCGCTGTCTTGCTGGGCAGCGAGGGCTTTGCCGAGCAGCTTCCACGCGGCGGAATACTCACCATCAAAGGCCAAGCAGGCGCGTAGGTGCTCGGTGGCTTCGCTTAGCTCGCCAGCGTCGAGGCAGGCTTTGCCTAAGCCAAAGCGCAGCAGGCTGCTGTCCATGCCGCGGGCGAGCATCTTTTCTAGACTGGCTTTGTCCATAGGTTAATAAGCCTTCATTAAATCGGCGAACGCCTCTAGCACAAGGCGCACGGAGCGCAGCAACCGAGGCATACCGGCTGGTAGACGAGGTTGTGAGCACCGCGCAACGCCGTGATGGGGGTGTGCAGCCATTTAATCCATCTGCACTTAAAAGAAAGTCAGGCCAACTTGGAACAAGCGCTCCACATCGCGGATGTACTTTTTGTCGATCAAGAAGAGAATGATGTGGTCATCGGACTCGATCACGGTGCTATCGTGCGCGATTAGCACCTCATCGTTGCGAATAATAGCGCCGATGGTAGTGCCCGGTGGCAACGGAATATCGCGAATCGCGCGGCCCACTACCTTGCTGGATTTCTTATCGCCATGGGCAATCGCCTCGATGGCCTCGGCTGCGCCACGGCGCAGGCTGTGCACGCTGACGATGTCGCCACGGCGCACGTGGGTGAGCAGAGTGCCGATGGTGGCCTGCTGTGGGTTGATGGCGATGTCGATGGCGCCGCCCTGAATCAAATCCACGTAGGCAGGGTTGTTGATCAGGCTCATCACCTTTTTAGCGCCCATGCGTTTGGCGAGCATGCACGACATGATGTTGGCTTCGTCGTCGTTGGTCAGGGCGAGGAACAAATCGGTGTCGGCGATGTTTTCTTCTTGCAGCAAGTCGCGGTCGGAGGCACTGCCTTGCAGCACTATGGTGCTTTCCAAGGTTTCCGACAGGTAGCGGCAGCGTGCCGGGTTTTTCTCGATGATCTTCACCTGATAGCGGCTTTCGATGGCTTCGGCCAGGCGCTCACCGATATTGCCGCCACCGGCGATGACGATGCGTTTGTGGCTTTCATCGAGGCGGCGCATTTCGCTGATCACCGCACGAATGTTGTTGCGCGCGGCGATGAAGAACACTTCGTCGTCGGCTTCAATCACTGTGTCGCCCTGCGGAATAATCGGCCGGTCGCGGCGGTAAATGGCTGCCACGCGGGTGTCCACATTGGGCATGTGCTGGCGCAGATGGCTGATCGCATGACCCACCAGCGGGCCGCCGTAGTAGGCCTTCACGCCGACCATCTGCGCTTTGCCTTCGGCGAAATCGAGCACCTGCAGGGCGCTGGGGTATTCCACCAAGCGTTTGATGTAGTTGGTGACCACTTGCTCGGGGCTGATCAGTACGTCGATCGGAATCGCTTCGTTGGCAAACAAGCCGCTGCGCGTCAGGTAGGCGGCTTCGCGCACGCGGGCGATTTTGGTCGGGGTGCGGAACATGCTGTAGGCGACCTGACAGGCGATCATGTTGATCTCGTCGGAGTTGGTCACGGCGATCAGCATGTCAGCATCGTCGGCGCCGGCTTGGCGCAAAATGGTCGGCAGCGAGGCGCGGCCTTGCACAGTGCGAATATCCAGACGGTCGCCCAAATCGCGCAGGCGGTCGCCATCGGTATCCACCACGGTGATGTCGTTGGCTTCGCTGGCGAGGTGCTCGGCCAAGGTGCCGCCCACTTGTCCTGCGCCGAGAATGATGATCTTCATGCCTGCCTCGTTATGCCTGTTTAAGCCGCGCTGATCTTAATCAGTTTGGCGTAGTAAAACCCATCGTGGCCGTGTTCGCTGGGGAATAATTGGCGGCCGTGTGCCTGTTTCACGCCCCAGTGGCCGGGCATATCGAGCTCGCGCGCGCCGGGGGTGGTGGCTAAAAATTGGCCGATCACGTGGCTGTTTTCTGCCGGCATGATCGAGCAGGTGGCGTAGAGCAAAATGCCGCCGACCTCTAAGGTGGGCCACAGCGCCTGTAACAGCTCAAGCTGCAGCTTGCTGAGCGCTTGAATGTCGGCGGCCTTGCGCAGCCATTTGATATCCGGATGGCGGCGGATGACGCCGGTGGCCGAGCACGGTGCGTCGAGCATGATGCGTTGCAGGGGCTTGCCGTCCCACCAGCTGGCTACGTCGCGGGCATCTCCGGCTTTTAGCGTGGCGGTTAGCTGCAAGCGGGCGAGGTTTTCTTCCACGCGGGTGAGGCGCTCGGCTTCTAGGTCGATGGCCAGCATGCTGACGTCGTGCTGTTCGAGCACATGACAGGTTTTGCCGCCGGGGGCGCAGCAGGCGTCGAGTACGCGCTGGCCATCTTGCGCTTCGAGTAAATCTGCGGCTAATTGCGCCGCTTCGTCCTGCACGCTGACATGCCCTTCGGTAAAGCCGGGCAATTGCTGCACATCGCAGGGCGCAGCGAGGGTGATGCCTTGCGGGGCGTGCTCGCAGGCGCGCGCGTCGATACCGGCATTGGTTAGCCGTGCCAAATACTCATCGCGGTTGGCGTGGCGCACGTTAACCCGCAAGGTCATCGGCGCTTGTGCATTGTTGCCCGCGCAAATGGCTGGCCAGTGCTCTGGCCAGTCTTTTTTCAGGCGCTTGAGTAGCCAGCCGGGGTGGGCGTAGCGAGCGCTTTCGTGCTCGTCGGCTTGCGCGGCGAGCTGCTCTGGTTCGCGCTGGGCGCGGCGCAGCACCGCATTCAATACACCGGTAGCCCACGGCTTACCCAGTGCGGCGGCCAGCGCCACGCTTTCGCTCACCGCCGCATGGGCGGCAATGCGGGTGAAATTAAGCTGATACAGGCCGCAGAGCAGCACGGCTTGCAGGTCGCTATCGTCTTTTTTAAACGGCTTGTCGAGCAGCAGCGCGGCCATGGTTTGCAGGCGCGGCAGCCAGCGGCAGGTGCCGTAGACCAGCTCTTGCACCAGACCGCGCTCACGCGCTTCTACTTTGGCCAGCAGTGGCGGCAGTAGGCTGGCCAGCGAGCCATGCTGCTGCAGCAAACCGCTTAGCGCATGGCAGGCGGCGAGGCGCGGGTTCATGCCAGCACCAAACCGGGGGCGAATTGCTCGCGGCGACTGTTCAGCAAGTCAGCCACAGCCAAGGCTTTACCGCCGGGTAATTGCAGGTGAGTGAGGCGCAGGGCGTTGCCGCCACAGGCAATCAACAGGCCATCGCGCTCGGCAGCCAGAATAGTGCCGGGGGCTTGTTGGTGGCTGTGCGCTTCTGCGCGGGCGCCCCAGATTTTCAACGCGGCATCGCCGAGGGTGGTGTGGCAAATCGGCCAGGGGGTAAAGGCGCGTACCTGTTGCTCGATGGCTTGCGCGCTGCGCTGCCAATCGACGCGGGCTTCGTCTTTGTTGAGCTTGTGCGCGTAGGTGGCCAGCGCGTCATCCTGCACTTCGCCACTCAGCGTGCCGGCGGCCAACTGCGCCACGGCGTCTACCACAGCGCGTGAGCCAAGCTCCGCTAAGCGGTCATGCAGACTGCCGCCGGTGTCGTCGCGGCTAATTGGGGTGGTGACTTTCAGCAGCATGGGGCCGGTATCCAGCCCTGCTTCCATCTGCATCACCGTCACGCCGCTTTCTGCATCGCCCGCTTCAATGGCGCGCTGAATCGGCGCGGCGCCGCGCCAGCGGGGTAGCAGCGAGGCGTGGCTGTTGATGCAGCCTAAGCGCGGGGTATCCAGCACCGCTTGCGGCAGAATCAGCCCGTAGGCCACCACCACTATGAGGTCGGGCTTGAGCGCGGCCAGCTCGGCCTGCGCTTCGGCGTTCTTCAGGGTTTGCGGTTGATAAACCGGAATCTCGTGCTTGAGCGCCAGCTGTTTGACTGGGCTCATCATCAGCTTGTGGCCGCGACCGGCAGGGCGGTCGGGTTGGCTGTACACGGCGATGATCTCGTGCGGGCTATCCAGCAAGGCAGCGAGGTGGCTGGCGGCAAACTCCGGCGTGCCAGCGAAGATGATACGCAGAGGTTGGCTCATGGCGGTTCCGTTCAGCGAAGAAGGCCAGCGCGAGGCTGGCCTTGGGAGTTAGATCAGGCGCGGGCCTGTTGTTTGTGCAGTTTTTCCAGCTTCTTTTTGATCCGGTCGCGCTTGAGTGCCGACAGGTAATCGACAAACAGCTTGCCGTTTAAGTGGTCGCACTCGTGCTGAATGCACACGGCGAGCAAGCCCTCGCAAATCATCTCAAACGGCTGGCCGTCGCGGCCTAAGGCGCGCACTTTGACCCTCTGCGGGCGATCGACGTTTTCATAGAAACCTGGCACTGACAGGCAGCCTTCCTGATATTGGTCCATCTCGTCAGTCAGCGGCTCGAAACTGGGGTTAATAAACACCAGCGGCTGGTCTTTTTCTTCCGAGATATCGATCACCACAATGCGCTGGTGAACGTTCACTTGGGTGGCGGCCAAGCCGATGCCCGGTGCGTCGTACATGGTCTCGAACATGTCGTCGATCAGGCGGCGAGTCTCGTCTGTGACTTCGCTCACGTCTTTGGCCACGGTGCGTAGCCGCGGATCGGGAAATTCGAGAATGCTCATAATCGCCATATGCGTTTGTGATCCACTTATGGAATAAAGCTAAAAAGCGCTGCTAAGATGATGAACAGCTTGGAAAACGTTTTGCCCCAAGCAGCCCACAAGGGTTTGCAAGCGTTGCGGGGGCGTGTCACGTCAATACACATAATAAAGGGATTCCGCGCATGAGGAAAACACTCGTCGCCTTGCTGCTGGCTGCTGCCGGCACCCTCGCTCACGCCGAAGCACTGCTTAAAGACGGCCACCCGCAAAATTACACTGTGGTTAAAGGCGATACCCTGTGGGACATCGCCGGCAAGTTCTTGACCTTGCCATGGAAGTGGCCAGAAATCTGGCACGCCAACCCGCAAGTGAAAAACCCCCATCTGATTTACCCCGGTGACACTTTGTCGCTGGTGTATGTCGACGGCAAGCCGCAGCTGATGCTCAACCGTGGCAGCGACCGCGGCACCATCAAGCTGACCCCGGGCGTGCGCGTGACCCCGATAGCTGAAGCCATCCCGACTATTCCGCTGGATAAGATCAATGCGTTTTTGATCTCGAACCGCATTGTTAACAGCCAGGCGGAATTTGAGAATGCGCCGTATATTTTGGCGGGTAATCAAGAGTCAGTGGTTAATGCTGCCGGCGATCGTATCTTCGCGCGCGGCCAATTTGCTGAGGCAGATAAACGCTATGGCATTTTTCGCCCAGGTAAGACCTACACTGATCCGGTAACGGGTGAGTTTTTGGGTATTAATGCTGACGACATTGCTACGGCAGAAAAACTCGATACTGATGGCGACATCGCTACCTTGGTTTTGATGCGTACCACTCAAGAAACGCGTTTGGGCGATCGCTTGATGCCTAACGAGGAGCGTGGTGTGACATCGATTTTCCAGCCTAGCGAACCAAGCTTGCCCATTGATGGTGTCATCTTAGATGTGCCGCGCGGTGTAACGCAGATTGGTGCTATGGATGTGGTGACTTTAAACAAAGGCAGCCAAGATGGGTTGAGTGAAGGTAACGTTCTGGCAATCATGAAGGCGGGCGAACGAGTTCGCGATGTGGTTACTGGCGAGTTTCTTCATGTGCCAGATCAGCAGGCAGGGTTTTTAATGGTGTTTCGCGCTTATGACCGGCTGAGTTACGCGTTAGTGTTAAAAGCAAATCGCCAATTGTCGATTAACGACCGAGTCGTAAACCCCTAAGCTAGTCAACGCCGCTTTTTAGCGGCGTTGTTGTTTCTGCCGCCAAGGAAGGTGGATATGTTTCAAGCCCCCGATCAGTTGCAGGCCTTGTTGCGCCTGCAAATGCTGCCCGGCATTGGCAGCCGGCGCCTGAGCCAACTGCTGGCCGCCTTTGCTAGCCCCGTGGCAGCCCTGCAAGCGCCCGCATCGGCGTGGCGCGCCCTGGGCATGCCGCGCGAAGCTTGCGAGCAGCGCCGCGCTAGCGAGCTGCGCGAGGCCATCGACACCACCATGGCGTGGTTACAGGCCCCACATCATCATCTGCTATGCCTAGGTGATGACGCCTACCCCGCGCTCTTGGCGGAAATCGACGATGCGCCGTTTCTGTTGATGGCCGAGGGCGACCTTTCCTGCCTACAAGCGCCGGCTTTAGCCATGGTTGGCAGCCGCAATGCCAGCAAGACAGGTGCCCGCTGCGCCCGTGACTTTGCCGCCACTTTGGCTGGCGCGGGCATGCTGATTGTCAGCGGCTTGGCCCGTGGCATCGACACCGCCGCGCATCAAGGGGCGCTAGCCGGTGGCGGTAAAACCGTGGCCGTGTTGGGCACGGGGCTGGGGCATATTTACCCGGCCAGCAATCAAGCATTGGCAGAGCAGATTGTCGCCCAAGGCGGCGTCTTGCTCAGCGAGTTGCCGCTGGCTTGTGCGCCGGTGGCGAGTAACTTTCCACGACGTAATCGCATTATTAGCGGTTTAAGTGTGGGCACCTTAGTGGTGGAGGCCGGGCTCAACAGCGGCTCGCTGATCACAGCTAAGCTGGCCGCTGAGCAAAATCGTGAGGTGTTTGCCATTCCCGGCTCTATTCAGCACCCCGGCAGCAAAGGTTGCCACCAACTGCTGCGCGAGGGCGCCGTGCTGGTCGAGCAGGTGCAGGATATTTTTGCCCAGCTGCAAGGCTGGCAAACCAGCGCACCGGCCAAGCCCGTGCAGGCCGACTTGCTGGCCGGCACAACGCGACAACAGCAGGTGCTGCGCGAACTGCGGGCACAGGCGCAAAGCAGCGACCAGCTCTGTCAGCTGCTCGCGTGGCCGCTGCACGAGTTATTGGCTGAGCTTACCGAATTAGAGCTTTCTGGCGTCATCGCCCAACAGGGCGGCCGCTGGCAAGTGCTGAACTGAGCACTCTGAATAAGACGTTGGCTGTTTAATCTTGGCGGCGCTTTTGCTCGCCATTCAGCGTTGCCACTCCTCGTCATAGAACCACTATGGCTCGTCACGGCGCCTAGCTTGGCGAGCAATATCACTCGCCAATTTTTAAACGAACGCCTTATCCAGAGCGCTAAACTCCCTAAAAAAGGGGGCGCCTATGCCAAGTCAGTTTGCAGTTCAGCGTGCGGCGCGGGTCATTGAAAGTGGTGGCGTTTTGGCCTATCCCACCGAAGCGGTGTGGGGCCTCGGTTGCGATCCGTGGGATGCCGGGGCCGTACAGTGCTTGCTGGCGCTTAAACAGCGGCCCTTAAGCAAAGGGCTGATTCTGGTCAGCGGCACGCTTGAGGATTTCGCTTGGCTGCTGCATGACTTACCCAGCGCCAAACTCAGCGAGCTGCGCCTGTCGTGGCCCGGCCCGCATACCTGGCTGGTGCCGCACCAAGGCCGCGTGCCGCATTGGATTAGCGGCGAGTCTGAGTTGGTAGCGCTACGGGTCAGCGCGCATCCGGTGATTGCCGCGCTAACGGCATTTACCGGTCCGCTGGTGTCCACCTCGGCTAACCCCAGCGGCAAGCCTGCCGCGCGTTCACGCTTACGCCTTGAGCAATATTTTCACCAACAACTCGACGGCATTCTGCCCGGCGCGTTGGGCGAGGCGGCTAATCCCAGTATCATTCGCGACTTAATCAGCGGCGCCGTGCTGCGCCCGTAAGCTTTCGCGAGGAATTGCCATGAACTCTGCCGACGCCGTTGAAGCGGTCAAAGCCTACCTGCTCGACCTGCAAGAGCGCATTTGCGCCGGCCTGCAAGCCGCCGACGGCCAAGCCGTGTTTGCCGAAGACAGCTGGACCCGCGAAGGCGGTGGTGGCGGGCGTACGCGGGTGATCGGCGAAGGTGCGCTGATCGAAAAGGGCGGGGTTAATTTCTCCCACGTGTTCGGCACTAACCTGCCGCCGTCAGCCTCCGCGCATCGTCCTGAGCTGGCTGGGCGCAGCTTTCAGGCCATGGGCGTGTCGCTGGTGATTCACCCGGAAAACCCGCACGTGCCCACCTCGCACGCCAATGTGCGTTTCTTTATTGCCGATAAACCCGGTGAAGAGCCGGTGTGGTGGTTTGGTGGTGGCTTCGACCTAACCCCGTATTACGGCGTGGCTGAAGACTGCGTGCACTGGCACCAAGTGGCCCGCGACGCCTGCGCGCCGTTTGGTGACGACGTGTACCCGCGCTATAAAAAATGGTGCGACGAGTACTTCCACATCAAGCACCGTGGCGAGCCACGTGGCGTGGGCGGCTTGTTTTTTGATGACTTAAACCAAGGCAGCTTCGAAGAATGCTTCGCCTTCTTGCGCAGCGTTGGCGATGCCTACTTGAAGGCCTATCTGCCGATTATCGAACGCCGCCGCCTGACCCCGTTCAGCCAAGAGCAGCGTGACTTCCAAGCCTTCCGCCGGGGTCGCTACGTGGAATTTAACTTGGTCTACGACCGTGGCACCTTGTTTGGCCTGCAATCGGGCGGGCGTACCGAGTCGATTCTGATGTCGCTGCCGCCCATCGTGCGCTGGGGTTACGACTGGAAGCCGGAGCCCGGCAGTGCCGAAGCCAAGCTCACCGATTACTACCTGCAAGACCGCGACTGGCTCGGCGAGGCGGGGCTGTAATGGTTGCCGGGCTTGATCAATACGGCGTGTTCGGTAACCCCATCGGGCACAGCAAGTCGCCGCTGATTCACCGCCTGTTTGCCGAGCAAACCGGACAAACCATGAGCTACGAAGCCTTGCTGGCACCGCTGGATGGTTTTGCCGATTTCGCGCGTGATTTTTTCGCCCGTGGCGGGCGCGGCGCTAACGTCACCGTGCCGTTTAAGGAGCAAGCCTTCGCCCTAGTAAACCAGCTCAGCGAGCGTGCCGAGCGCGCCGGTGCGGTAAATACCCTATGCCGGCATGCCGACGGCAAGCTGCTCGGCGATAACACCGACGGCGTAGGATTAGTCCGCGATCTCACCGTGAACGCCGGTTGGTCGTTGGCCGACCAGCGCATTCTGCTGCTTGGCGCCGGTGGCGCGGTGCGCGGTGTATTGCAGCCGTTGCTGGCACATAAGCCGCGCGAGTTGGTGATCGCCAACCGCACTTTGAGCAAGGCAGAAACCCTCGCCCAGCACTTTGCTGATTTGGGCCCTGTGCTGGCCAGCGAGTTTGCCTGGTTGCAGCAGCCGTTCGACCTGATCATCAACGGCACCTCGGCGAGCCTTGCCGGTGAACTGCCGCCTTTGCCGGCGGCGGTGATCAAGCCTGGGCACACGCGCTGCTACGACATGATGTACAGCGCCGAACCCACCGCCTTTAATCGCTGGGCCAGCGACTTGGGTGCTGCCGCCTGTATGGATGGCCTCGGCATGTTGGTCGAACAAGCCGCCGAAGCTTTCTTGCTTTGGCGCGGCGTGCGTCCCGACAGCGCGCCGGTATTGGCTGAGTTGCGCGCGCAGTTGGCGGGGTAATGCGCACCTCGTTATGACGACAAAAGGCTGACCGGCTAACCGGCCAGCCTTTTTTGTTTAGGCGGTATTAAGGGAGGCGCTGATTTAATCGCCGAACGCTTCAAGCGCAAGGCGTACGGAGCGCAGCAGCCGAGGCATACCGTCTGGTAGGTGAGGTTGTGAGCACCGCACAACGCAGTGATTGGGTCGTGCAGGCATTAAATCAGCGTTTCCTAAGGCCGCGTCACAATCGGAAAACGCCCATCCGGCTTATCCAGCAGGCCAAAGAACTCCCCGAGCTTAAGAACGCTGCCATCGATGCTCACCTCGTCGGAGGTTAGCAAGGCCGCCGCGCCCGCTTTACCAATCACCATTTGCAGGAAGAAGTCCTTGGTGAGGCTGAGCTGAGCATCCGGCTCGATGGTTTCTTCGGTGGCGAGCATGCGGTTATGCAGCACGGCGTTTTCTAGCCACAGTAGGTAGCGCTCGCCGCTGTCGGTGAAGTTGAGCACCACGCGCAGGTTTTTGTCTGCGGCGGCCTCGGCATCGAGGCGCGTGGCCATGCTGGCGAGAAACTCGCGGGTGTCGGTGTGGCGCAGCATGTCGAGCATCATTGCCGGGCTAAAGGGTTGCTCGGGCAGGCCGTGGCGCAGCTCATAAGCGCCGCTTAGGTAGAAATTGCGCCATGGGGTGCCTTCGGCTTGGTAGCCCAGTTGCTCAAAGGCTTTGGCTTGCAGTTCGCGCGCGGCTTGGTTGTCGCGGTCGGCATATACCAAGTGCTTGCCCAGCTCGGCAGCCCAGCGGTAGTCGCCTGCGTCGTAGGCCTGTTGCGCTTGGCTCAGCAAGGCTTCAGAGCCGCCGGCGAGGGCGAGGTATTTTTCAGCAGCGGCCACCGGCGGCAGTGGGTCGAGGTTGGCGGGGTTGGCATCAAACCAGCCGAGATAAAACTGATAAATCGCCCGCACGTTGTGCTTCAGCGTGCCGTAATAGCCATGCACGGCCATCTGCTGATCAAGGCTGGCGGGCAGTTTGAGTTGCTCGGCAATCTCTGGGGCGGTCAAGCCTGCGTTCATGCCGCGCACGGTTTGGTCGTGCAGAAAACGGTACACATCGCGCTGGGCGGTTAAGAATTGCTGGATGTTCGCTGTGCCCCACACCGGCCAGTGGTGCTGGTTGAACAGCACTTCGGCTTGCTCGGCGTAGTGCAGCATCTGCTGGATATGCTCCGACCACAGGCGTGCATCGCGCACTTTGGCGCCGCGCAGGGTGTACAGGTTATGCAGGGTTTGGCTGACCATTTCGGCGCCGGCAAAGGCCTTGTGCTCGGGCAGGCTAAAGGTCAGCTCGGCGGGGGCTTCGGCGCCGGGCATGCTGTGGAAGATAAATTCCACGCCATCCACAGTCAGCGGCTGCGCGGCCTCATTGATCAGCACCGTGGGCGGCAGAATGCCGGCGCGGCCAAAGGCCACGGCTTTGCCTAAGCCGTTATCCACTAAGCCCGTGGCCGAGCGCGGCAAGCGCTGGCCGTACATAAAGCTGGCGCGGCGCGACATAGCCAAGCCCATCAGCAGGTTCTCGCTGGTCGCCTCGGCCATAAAACCTTCAGGGGCGATGATCGGCGTTTGCTGCGCGCGGGCGTCTTCGGCGCTGAGAATGCCCAGCGCGCCGCCAAAGTGATCCACATGGCTGTGGGTAAAAATCATCGCGCTCACCGGCTGCTCGCCTAAGTGTTCGCGGGCAAAGGCCCAGGCAAAGGCGGCGGTTTCGCGGCTGGTCAGCGGGTCGATAACAATCCAACCCGTCGCGCCTTGAATCAGCGTCATATTGGCTAAGTCGAAGCCGCGCAGCTGCCAGATGCCCTCGCTGACCTTAAACAGGCCGACTTGGTTATTCAGCACGGCTTGCCGCCACAGACTGGGGTTAACCGTGTCGGGCGCATTGCCGTGGAGAAAGTTAAAGCTGTCGAAGTCCCAAATCACCACGCCTTGCTCGTTGCGCACTTGGCCACTGGGCTTGGCAATAAAGCCGCGCTGGGCGTCTTGCAGCGCCTGTTGATCGCCCAAGTTATACGCCTTGGCCACGGCGGCGTTGGCCGCTTGCGTGCTGGCGCTGGCGGCGCTGTTGCTGGCCTCGTTGGCGGGTTCGCAGCCGGCGATAGCCAGCAGGGTGGTGAATAAACACAGGCGACGCAGCACGGTGGGCTCCTTAAATCGGTGGTCTTGCCAGCAGCATGCGCTGCGGCTGATTATGCGTCCAATGCATGGTTTTCATTTATTGAATGCGTAAAAGGTATTGCTATGGAGCTTCGTCACTTGCGTCATGCGTTGGCCTTAGCGGAGCAGCGCAACTTTGCTCGCGCGGCAGAAACGCTGCACATGACCCAGCCGGCGCTGAGCCGCAGTATTCAAAGCCTAGAACAAACCGTGGGTGAGCTACTGTTTGATCGCGGCCCGCGAGAGGTCACGCCCACCGCACTCGGCGAGTTGGTGCTGCGCCATGCGCGCGGTTTGCTGCTCGCCGCCGAAGAACTCGAGCGCGACGTGCAGCTGGCGCGTGGCCTTGAGCTGGGCGAGTTGCGCGTTGGCGTCGGCCCGTTTGCCGGTGCGGCGTTGGTGGATGTGCCGCTCGGCCAACTGATTCAGCGCTATCCGCAGTTGCGCTTAGCGGTGGTGGAAGCACCGTGGCAAGAGCTGCCGGGGCGTTTGCAGCGCCGTGAAATCGATCTTGTCGTGGCGACCGTGCATCAACTGGAGGGCCAAGCGGAGTACGAGTTTTTGCCGCTGGGCGATCACCCCACCGTGCCGCTGTGCCGTGCTGGGCATCCGCTGCTCAGTGGCCCAGCACCAAACTTATCTGACTTGCTGCGCTACCCCTTGGCCGGCCCGCATCTGCCAGAAGAGGCGCGACAGCAGCTGTTCCGCCTAATGCCGCCGCCGCTGCGGCGCAGCACTCAGGAGCACCTGCGCCAAGCGATTGTCTGCGACAGCTCGGCGATGCTGCGCAATATTCTTAAGCAGTCTGATGCCCTGACCTTAATGCCGCTGTTTATTGCTCTGGCAGATCTGTACGCCGGGCAATTACAGCTATTGCCGCTGCCAGCGCTTAATGTGCGCGGCCGCTTTGGCGTGGCGTGGTTGCGTGGCCGCACGCTGTCGGCCCCGGCGCAGCAGTTTATCCAGCGCCTGCAAGCGCACGACCAAGCGCTGAGCGAGCAGGAGCAAGCGCTTCTGGCGACTGCGTGATGATTATTCAGCCTTTCAAGCAGCGCCTATCTAGGCGGTTAAATTGCCAATCCCTATACTGCGCCGCCCGCGCTATGCTGAGCGCATCCACCCTTTTTGTGAGAGCCCTATCGTGCCGTTATCCCGTGCCTTCGGCAGCTTGATGCTGCTGTGCTGTTTGGCCTTTTCCAGCGCTGTGCAGGCGGCGCCGAAACAACAGCTGGCTTCTGGCAGCGCGCTGCTGGTGGATTTGAACAACGGCCAAGTGCTGTTCGAAGAAAACCCCGACTGGGTGGTGCCGATTGCCTCGGTAACTAAGCTGATGACCGCCATGGTGGTGCTGGATGCCAAGCAATCGCTCGACGAGCCGCTGCCGATCATCATTCGCGACGTGAAAGAAATGCAGGGTGTGTATTCACGCGTGCGCATTGGCAGCGTGATCAGTCGCCGCGAGATGCTGCTGCTGACCTTGATGTCGTCAGAAAACCGCGCCGCCACTAGCTTGGCGCATCACTACCCCGGCGGCGTGCCGGCGTTTATCAAGGCGATGAACGCCAAGGCGCAGGCGCTGGGTATGAGTAATAGCCGCTTTGTCGAGCCTACGGGTTTGTCGGAGTTCAACGTCTCCAGCGCGCGCGACTTGGTCAAACTGCTTAAAGCCACTCAGCAATACCCGCTAATGAGCCAACTGAGCACCACCGGCGAGCGCACCACGCAGTTCCGTCAGCCGCATTACAGCTTGGGCTTTCGCAACACCAACCGCTTGGTCTACAAGCCCGACTGGAGCATTCAGCTGACCAAAACCGGCTTCACCAATGCCGCCGGCCATTGCTTGGTGATGCGTACCCGTATGGCGGACCGCAACGTGGCCTTTGTGGTGCTGGATGCCTTCGGCAAATACACCCACATGGCCGACGCCAACCGCTTAAAGCGCTACTTGGAAACCGGCAAAGTCAGCCCCGTGCCAGCGGCGGCGCTGAGCTACAAACAACAGAAGCTGGCGCAACGCCAAGCGTACTGATGGGTAACGCCCGCCGGGCGCTGTGTTATTGGCAGGGCGTGTGCGTTTGTCGATTACGGACACGCCTTGAGCTATCGGGTCAATCTGCCGGCTGACCCTTGTTTGGCGATTTTTTGCGCAATAGTCTGCGCCTAGGACTCCTTCATCACGGCTTGCCCATAACGATTTCGTTGGGCGAGCTTAAGTGTGTCTAGGGCTCCAGCGGCGGTGCTGTCACCGCAGCGACAACTTCACCTGTTGTGATGCTCAAACCCAATAACAAAAGAGAGCTAACCCATGAAACACCTCACCGCGCTCGCGGCGGGCGTGGCGCTGGCAGTGTCTGCCGGTAGCGCCAGCGCCTGGACTCAACCCACGCACAAAAACATCGTTA
Source organism: Atopomonas hussainii (assembly GCF_900109735.1). Taxonomy (GTDB): domain Bacteria; phylum Pseudomonadota; class Gammaproteobacteria; order Pseudomonadales; family Pseudomonadaceae; genus Atopomonas; species Atopomonas hussainii. The sequence goes on along the minus strand of NZ_FOAS01000001.1, from coordinate 106,376 downwards.
AAGACGCCTTGGCGTTTATGAACTCCAGCTACGCCACCGCCGATATGAAGCGTGCGTATCAGTTCTACGTCAGCGCTGCCGGTAGCGAAGCCAAAGCGGGGGATATCCTTGGCCAAGCGGCTTACGACGTGGACGACTTCAAAGACACCCGCTTGGGTGGCTGGTGGGTCGGCTACGAACGTGCGCCTGTGTACGGCCTTGCTGCGTCGATTGTTAGCTACACCTCGTACTGGCACTTCATCAACATGGGCCGCCAAGGCGACTCGCACGGCAACGACCACGGTGGTTACGACTACCGCTACCACAAGGTCGACGGCGGGATTGCCGATGTCGACTGGTACGCGATGGTCTACCTGTACAACCGTGGTCTGAAAGACGACGACTACAACACCACCGAAGCCAACTACCGCCAAGGCAGCCGTTCGAACTGGAAGGAGCACTACGACGACTTCCAAGCGATGGCCTTCCAGCCGATCGATAACTTGGCTAACTACTGGTTCGAGCAGTTCAAGCGCGCGCCGTCGCTGCAGACCATTGGTTACTCGCTGCACGCCACCGGCGACGTAGCGCAGCCGCACCACACTTGGATTACCTCGGCCAATGGCCACTCCAGTTGGGAAGGTTGGGTCGAAGATAACTACGCCAAAGAAGGCTTTAACAACCAAGCCGCTGTCGCTGCCGTAGTGGGTAACTACAACGCTGCCAAGCCGCTGCGCGACATCATCACGCAGACCGCGCAGGTGGCCTACCAGCACCCTGAGCCGCTGTACGACACCAGCAGCACTACGCGGGTACGCGTAGCGAAAAAGCTGATCCCAGAATCGATTGCCTCCACCGTCACTGTGCTGACCAAAGGGGCGAATCAGTTCTATGGTCAGTCGCTCTAAGACGGCCTGCGTGTTCACCCTGCTGCTGGGGCTTGGCCTCAGCAGCAGCGGCTGGGCAGGCAGCGACCTTGTCATCAATGGCACCCGCTTACCGGCGAAAAGCATCGCCGTGCTGGAAAAAGCCCTCACGCGGGTCAAGTTCAACACCGATTTAGCCGAAGTGCGCCAAGGCTTAGTGGATAACCGCTTGGTGGCCGAGGCCGTGCAAGCGCAGCTAACCCCCGCCAACCAAGACAGCCTGAAGGTGGATGTGCAGCTCGAGAGCAGCGACTTGATAGAGCGCGTGCTCGGCAAGCAGCTAGACAACGACTTTCAACCCTATTTAAGCGCCCCGCAGCCGCTCACCAGTGCGCAGCTGCGCGCTGTGCTGCAACCGCGTGCCGGCTTAGTGGCGCTCAACAGCCTGTGGCTGGATGAGCAACAACGCGCCGAGGCTGGAGCGACTGAGCTGGTGACGTGGACCTTTGCCGGTGAAGCGCCGCATACCCTCAACCTGCTCGAGGTGTGGGACAGCGTGGCCGTGCAAGGCAAGGTCGAGCTGCAAAAGGGCAACCTGCAATACCTCGGCGGGCAAGTGGCGCAGCATGTGCAGCGTCAGTACCACTGGCATCAGCTGAAAAAGCTCGGCTACAGCGCGGCGGAGATCGACGGCATTCGCCAGCTGGTCAGCGACAAGCTGGTGCGCCACAAGTACATGCACCAGTTGGGCTTGCACAGTGACTTTCACCACGAAACACCGGTGCTTAAAGAACTCGCGGCAAAGGTCAGCGATGCCGACGCCAAGGCCTACTACGCCGCCAACAAGGCGCAGTTTATGAATGTGGCGCAGGTGCAGGCCGCGCATATTCGTGTGGATAGCCAAGCCAAGGCTGATGCCGTGTATGCCGAGCTGCAACAAGGCTTGGCCTTTAGCGAAGCGGTGCATAAGTACTCGCTGGCGGACGACAAAGCGCAAGCGCTGCCCGGCGACTTGGGGCTGATCCGCCACGATGACCCGAGCCTGAGCTTTCTGCACAAAACCGCGCTGATCCAAAAAGCCGACACGATTTCGCAGCCCATGCTGATCGATGGCTTCTTTGAAATCGTGCAGGTGCGCAGCCGTAAAGATCGCCTGCTGCCGCTCAGCGACCCCAGCGTGCGCCGCGAGGTGAACCAGTACGTGGCGCGCCAACAGCTGGCCAAGCAGGTGGAAGATCAGCTCGCCAGCCTGCGCGCCAACGCCAAGGTGCAAGGGTTATGACGCGCTGGTTGTTGTTAGCGCTGGGCTGCGTGAGCGGCGGGGTAGCGGCGGCGTGGCTGCTGTTTAGCGCGCCGCCCGCCACGCTCAATCACCCTTTAGCGGGCGTGGCGACCCAGCCCGCCAGTGCCACAGCGGCTAAACCTGAGCTGGCCAAACCGGCCAGCGATGCGTTTAGCGTCAGCCCCGCACCAGAGCGCCCGATAGAAGCGGAGGCCGCGAGCGAGCCCACCTTAAGCCCTGCCGAGGCGATTACCTTGATGCAGGTGATGGCCGAGCAAGGCGACCCGCGCAGCCCTGCGTTGTTAAAAACCACGCCACGGCGTTTGCCCAGCGCTGAGCAGTTGGCCGATAGCGAGCAATACAGCGCCTTCGAGCAAGAGCAGCTTAACGACCTGCTGCGCAGTTACACCGGCATCGTTAACGACATTCCGGAGATTAAAGAACGCATCGACCAAGCCGAACAGTTGGGTGAGCGCACACCGGACGAAATCAACGAAGCCCGCGAAGCGGTAGGGCAGCTGGAAGCCATGCAGGCACGCCTGCAGCAAGAGAACCCAGCACTGCTGCCGCAGTAATGGTTTTTCCTCTGTCGGTTAGACGATTACGCAGCCAGCGCCTAGGCTGAAAATCATCATCCCCCGAGCAAGGATGCCCGTGCATGGCGCTGGTTTTTATCGATACTGAATTTACCGCCTTGGCCGACGATGCGCGGCTGATCTCGTTAGCACTGGTGGGCGAGGGCGGCGCGCCGGTGTTTTATGTCGAAGTGAACGACCACTGGGATGAAACCCAGTGCAGCGAGTTCGTCCGCGAAGTGGTCTTGCCGCAGCTGAATATGGCCGAAGACGGCATGGGCCTCGCCGAAGCCGCACTGGCGCTGCGCTGCTTTATCGAAGCGCTTGGCGAGCACGTAGAAATCGCCAGCGATGCGCCGGGTTGGGACGGCGCCATGCTCGAACAATTGTTCAGTGCCAGCGGCGTGCCATGGCCCGGCCGCCTACAGCGCAAACTGCGCAATGTCGGCCACCTGCGCGATCACCTGCCAGATAGCTTATTTCCGCACCACGCCCTCGACGATGCCAAACAACTGGCGAGGGCGTGGGCGGCGTTGTAATCCGCAGGCTTAGGGGTGCTGATCAAACCACGCCTTGATCTTGCTCGGTGAGCGGGCAAACCACTCATGCCCGCCGCTGAGTTCGGTATAACGCGCTGTGGCGATGCCTTGTTGCAGCAGGCGGTCGTAGTACAAATCCATGCTCCACCAAGGCACCACGGCGTCGATAAAACCGTGCACAAACAGGGTGGGCGGATGGTCTGCCGGCAAGCTGCTCGGCACCACACACAGCGGCCCCGCACAGGTGGCATACGAGCCCGACTGCACCGCCAGCGCGCGGAATTGCCCGGCAAACGACACCGCCATACGGCTTGTGTTATAGCCGCCGCTGGAAATACCCGTGGCGTATTGGCGCTGCGCATTCAGCGGGCCAAACACGCCGTTATGCATGGCAGCCAGTACATTGCTGAGAAAGTCGAAGTCAGTGCTTAGCTCATAGGCCTGCGCAAGGCCGGGAATATTGGTTTGCCAAAACAAATCCGCCGGCGCGCTGGGGGCAATCACCGCATAGCCGCCCTCCAGCAAGGCCTGGATCAGCTTGCCTTGGTAATAACCGCCAAAGGGCATGTTGCTGTAGTAGGTGAAGTTATTCAGCGGAAAGAACGAGCCTTGGTAAATCAGCACCACCGGCCAACCCGCTGCCGGTGGGGTGCCGCTGGGCACTTGGTAGATCACTTTGCGTTGACCCACCACGCCGGAATCAATCCAGCGCGATTGGTAACTGCAACTGACTTTGGCGGGCAGCAAGAGGGTTTTCGCGCGTTCGCTACAGGGTGACTGAGCAAAGCTGAGGCCGCTGAGTAAGCTCAGGGCAAAGAGACAACACAGGGAGCGCAACATGTTGAAGGTCCTCAACAGGGCTAGGGGTCTATAGCGATAAATCGGAATTTAAGTTCCGTAAATGCCATTCTGACCAACGGTCTATATCGCGACGGTTACAAATTAATGCTTGCGCAGTGCCGCGCTTGGGTCTATTTAATGGAACCGATGTTCCGATTCCAATAAAAACCAGAGGACTGCATCGTGAACGTACAGGGATACCGCCCCCTCGCACTCGGCACTTTGGTGCTGATAGGCTGTAGTACTGCGAGCCAAGCGTTTCAGATCCGCGAGCCGGACTGGACGCTCTCCATCGACACCACGCTTTCCTACGGCGTCAGCTACCGCATGGAAAGCCAAGATCGCCGCCTAATTGCCCGTGCCAATGGTGGGCGCGGCGATAACGCCGCGCTAATCAACAGCGATGACGGCAACCTCAACTTCCAAAAAGGCGAGCTGTTCTCCCAAGTAGTGAAAGCGGTCAGTGACTTGGACTTCAACTACCAAGGCCGCTATGGCGTGTTTTTGCGCGGCAAAGCCTTCTACGACTTCGAGTTGGAAGAAGATGGCCGCCGGCACCGCAAAATCAGCAGTGATGGCCTCGCTGAGGCAGGCTCCAGCGCCGATATTCTCGATGCCTTTGTTTACGGCAGCGGCACTTGGCTGGATGAGCGCGCGTTTAACCTGCGCGTGGGCCGGCAGGTGATCAACTGGGGCGAGGGGCTGTTCTACCAAAACGGCATTGGCGTCACTAACCCGGTGGACATCAACGCCTTGCGCGCCCCCGGCTCGGAAGTCAAAGAAGCCTACATGCCGACCTTTATGCTCTACGGCTCGTTCGAGCTGCGCGATAACTTGAGCGTCGAGGCCTACTGGCAACCCGGTTGGGCGTGGGAAGCGTCGAAAATCGACCCCTGCGGCACCTATTACTCCACCCTCGATGTGCTCGGCGAAGGCTGCGACTACCTAAGCGTATCGCCACTGCAAGAGCCGCTTACCAGTGGTCGCGCCTTCGACAGCCCGGCTGCGGCGCAAGCTTATGCCAATGCCTTGCCGGCGAGCCCGCTAAATAATTTGCTCAAAGGCTATCTGCCGAGCACGTTTATTCAGCGTGACAGCGATGTGGATGCCGACTCGGCCAGCCAGTACGGCCTTGCCTTGCGTTGGTTTGTGCCGGAGTTGAACGACACCGAGTTCGGCGCCTATTACCTGCGCTACAGCATGAGCGCGCCGATGCTCGGCCTCACCGTGGCACAGACAACTACCTTGCCAGTGGTGGGCACTCTGCCCTTGGCCAATACCGCACGTTATTACGCCGAGTATCTTGAGCATCGCGACCTGTATGGCCTGAGCTTTAACACCACCTTAGGGGGTGACACTTGGCTGAATGGCCTGTCGCTGGCCGGTGAGTTGAGTTACCGCCCAGATGCACCGATTGCCTTGGGGTTAGGCGAATACCTACCCACGGCACTTACCGGCAGCACGCGTGGTATCAGTCCCGGCACGCGCCTCGATGGCTATCGCGAGAAAGACATGCTGCAGGCTTCGCTGGTGGGCATCTACAACTTCAACGGCTTGCTTGGCTCCGACTCTGCCACCTGGATGAACGAAGTAGTGGCCAGCCGTGTGCAGGGGTTGGAATCCAATGTGGATTACTACGGGGCCACGAGCAGTGCTTGGGGCGCGCAAACCAGTGTGTCGCTGACTTATAGCAACGTCTTCAATCTGGTCAATTTAGTGCCTTCGGCCAGCTATCAATACGGCATTAACGGTGTGGCGCCGCAACTCACCAACGGTTTGTTGGAAGAAGCGAAAAGCTATTCGTTGGGCGTCGATGCCATCTATCAAGAAGCCTTTACCGTCGGGGTGAAATACGTCGGTTACAGCGGCGCGGGGCTGGCGAACAAGCGCAGCGACCGCGACTTTTTAAGCTTCAACGTTAAATACAGCTTCTAAGGAGAGATGCGCATGAACACCACCATCCTAGTGCGCGCCTTGGGCGCCTTTGCCTGCGGTTTGCTAGCCGCCAGCGCACAAGCCAAAGTCAGTAGCGAAGAAGCGGCGCAATTGGGCGCGAACCTAACGCCCCTAGGGGCCGAGCAGGCCGGCAACGCCGCCGGAACTATTCCGCCATGGCAGGGCGGCTTACAGCAGCAAGCTGATGCCTATGTGGAGGGCGAAGGCTACCGCGACCCCTACGCCAGCGATCAGCCGTTATTCACTATCGATAACGCCAACGCTGCGCAATACCGCGAGCAGTTAAGCCCCGGGCAAATCGCTATGTTGCAGCGCTACCCCAAAACCTGGCGCTTGCCGGTGTACCCCACGCGGCGTTCGGCCTCGTACCCCGACAAGGTCTATCAAGCGGCCAAGGCCAATGCGCTGAGTGCGCAACTGCTGGATAGCGGCAATGGTTTGGCTAATTTCAGCTTGGCTACACCATTCCCCGTGCCTAAGTCGGCGCTAGAGGTGCTGTGGAATCACTTGGTGCGTTATCGCGGCGACAGCGTTAAGCGCTTCTACGCACAAGCGGTGCCGCAGCAAAACGGCAGCTTCTTTGTCAGCAGTATTGAGGATCTGTTCTTGTTCAACCCAGCCGCTGGTGATCAGTCACAAGCCAACGGCAATGTGCTGTTTTACTTCCGCCAGTCGGTGTTGGCCCCGGCGCGTTTAGCCGGTACTGAGCTGCTGGTGCACGAGACCGTGAACCAAGTGCAAGAGCCGCGATTGGCCTGGCTGTATGCCGCCGGCCAGCGGCGCGTGCGACGCACACCTAATGTGGCCTACGACTCGCCCGGCACCGCGTCGGATGGCATGCGCACCACGGACAACTTCGATATGTTCTCCGGCGCGCCGGACAAATACGACTGGCAGTTGCTGGGTAAGCGCGAACAATACGTGCCCTATAACAGCTATAAATTCGCCAGTAAGAAAAATCGTTATGCCGAGATGATTCAAGCTGGGCATGTGAATCCTGATTTATTACGTTATGAGCCACACCGCGTGTGGCACGTGCGTGCCACGCTAAAAGCCGGGCAGCGTCATCAATATAAAACCCGTGATTTTTACTTTGATGAAGACAGCTATCAGTTATTGGTAATCGATCATTACGATAATCGCGATAATTTATGGCGCGTGGCAGAGTCATACACCATTAATTATTACGATCAACCTTTGCTGTGGACCGCCGGCGATGCCGTGTATGACTTAACCAATGGCCGTTACGTGATGGGTATTTTGTCTAACCAAGAGCCGCGCGCGCAGTTTGGTGTGGCGTTAAGCCCGAATGATTTCACTCCAGCACAATTGCGCCGTGAAAGTCGTCGCTAACCGGGACGGGGCAGGCGCTGATTATTCAGCGTCTGCCCAATCGTTATGCAGATAACTGCACACCATACGCGCCAATTCGGCAGGTAGTTGTGCGTTGGGGGTGCGGCCTAACTGGCCGGTGAGGGTGTGGTAGTTCATGCTGGCCAGCAGCACATGGGCGAGCAAGTCGGCGGCTTGTGCGGGGTTGGCGTGTTTACGCCCTTGCAAGCGGGCCAAGGTGAGCAAGCTAAAGGACTGCGCGATGTAGGCGTTAAGTTCGTGAAAGCGTTGGCGAAATTGCATGTCGCTGCTGCTGCGGCGAATCAGTGCACGTAATAAGCCTTCGCGACCATGAAACAGCGTGAGTACTTGGCTGATATAGCGCTCGGTTTGGCTAAATAAATCCAGCGGCTGACTGAGTAAGGTTTCATTAAGTTGGTCGATAGCCGCGCGGCTTTGTTCTACAAAACGTTGGTGCACGGCGTAGAGTAATAAGTCTTTGTCGCCAATTAAGCGATAAAACGTACCCACGGAGGATTCCGCCTGCTGCGCAATTTGCGCAATACCGGTGTCTTCGAATTGATTGCTTTGCAGTAATTCGGCAGCCACGTTTAAAAAGCGCTCAAGCGCTTGTTGGCTACGGGCTTGGCTAGGGCGGGGAATGCGCTGCATTCAACGTTCTCACATTAGAGTGCAATTAAATTATGCACATTAATGACGGCGAGCAAACATCCTTTTTTGCAGCATTGTTTTTATTGAATCGCATCACAAGGAGCGATGTCATGTTACAGCTTGAGTTGCCCCAAGGCACTTGGTGTTACGAGCGTTATGGTAGCGGTAGCCCGGTGTTGTTGCTACATGGCTTAGGTTCGGCCCGGCAAGACTGGCAAGCCCAGTGGCTGGCGCTGTCGCAGCATTATTTGGTGATCTGTGTTGATTTACCTGGCCATGGCGAGGGGCGACGTTTGCTGCAGCGCACCCCGTTGCCAGCCTTGGCCGACGAGCTGGCCGCCTTTATCGATGCCCTAGCGCTGGGCCCTTGCGCGGTGGTGGGCATGTCGATGGGCGGAATGTATGGCTTTGAGCTGCTGGCGCAGCGGCCCGATTTAGTAACGCGCTTTGTCGCAATCAACACTGCGCCGCATTTTCCGGTCGATACATGGCAAATCCGCAGCAAGCTCTGGCTGCGCGAGCGCTTAGTGCGTTGGTTTGGTCTGTCGGCGCTGGCCAGCAGCTTGGCGAAAAAACTCTTTCCGTATCCGCAGCAGGCTGCGCTGCGCGAGCAGCTAATCGCCCGCATCAGCGCCAACCGTATGCCCGATTATTTGCATGCGTTACAGGCCTTTCCCGGTTGGTCGGCATTGCCGCGCTTAGCGGGGTTAAACACGCCGATATTGGTGGTCAGTGGTGATCGCGATTACACCCCGCTGGCGTTTAAACGCGCCTATGTGGCGGAGCTAGCCAATGCGCGGCTGGAGGTCATTGCCGACTCTGGGCATGCCACACCGCTCGATCAGCCCGAAGCGCTTAATCAGTTGATACTGAGTTTTTTGGCCGAGCCGCTGCCGTTAAAAAGCCCCGCAGCGTAGCTCTTTGGCGCGGGCCAGTACTTGGCCGGTTTCGTCGTATAAACGCACGTAGCCGCGCCAGCCTTGTACTTGGCCGTGCAGGCGGTAGCGCTGGCCCGCGGCGAAGTCGGCGTAGTGCAGGCGGTAATGGCAGGTGACCTGCACCGGCTCGCTCTCTTGACCTAAGCTGCCGCCGCCGGGGCGTTCGAAGATCAGCTTGCTCTCCAGCGTGTGCGCACCGGGGGCTAGGTCGAAGTAGCGGCCATCGGGCCAGCGCTGCTCGTCGAGTTTTTCCGCCATCAGCAGCTGGCCGGGGTGATAGCTCAGGCTCACCCGCACTTGGCCCTCGGCCAGCGGTGGAATCGGCGTGCTGGCGCAGGCGCTAAGGGCAACGCCGGCCAACAGCAGAGTGATTAAGCGCATGGTGTTCTCCTCGGCACGGCAATCAGACCACAGACTTTGGCCATTGTTACGCCGCAATCGACTAGGCGCGATAGCCCTGTTGCAGATGCTGGTCTTTAAGCTTCACGTAGTTAGCGGCGGTGTAGCGGAAGTATTCACGCTCTTTGTCGCTCAGTGGCCGCGCCTGTTTAACGGGGCTGCCGACGTACAAATAGCCGCTGACAAGCGTTTTGCCCGGCGGCACTAAGCTGCCGGCGCCGAGCACCACTTCGTCTTCGATCACCGCGCCGTCCATGACAATCGCGCCCATGCCGATCAACACCCGATTGCCCACCGTGCAGCCGTGCAGTAGGGCCTTGTGGCCGATGGTTACGTCGTCGCCAATGGTCAGGGGGTAGCCGTCGGGGTTATACGGCCCGGCGTGGGTGATGTGCAGCACGCTGCCGTCTTGCACGCTGCTGCGCTGGCCAATGCGGATGCGGTGCATATCGCCGCGAATCACCACCAGCGGCCATACCGAGCTGTCGTCGCCTAAGTGCACATCGCCGAGCACCACGGCGCTGGGGTCGATAAACACCCGCTCGCCCAGCACCGGGGTATGTTCGAGGAAGGGACGTACGGCCATGCTGCTGCTCTCCTGTTAAGATGCCCGCATTGTGACTGAGGATAGCCCCGTGACCCAAGCCAACCCGCTGCTCTGCGCCTACGACCTGCCCCCTTTCAGCCAAATTAGCGCCGCCCATGCGCAGCCGGCCATCGAGCAAATTCTGGCCGACAACCGTACGGCGATCGCCGAGATTCTGGCTCAACAACCGGCCGCGCCGAGCTGGGCAAGTCTGGTGCAGCCCTTGGATGAACTCGGCGAGCGCCTAGGCCTCGCCTGGGGGCCGATCAGCCACCTCAACGCCGTGTGCAATAGTGCCGGGTTGCGTGAAGCCTATCAGGCCTGCCTGCCGCAGCTGTCGGCCTATTGGACCGAGCTGGGGCAAAACCGTGAGCTGTTCAACGCCTTCGAGGCGCTGGCCAACAGCCCCGCCGCGGCTGGTTTTAGCGTGGCGCAAAAGACCATTCTTGAGCACAACTTGCGCGACTTCCGCCTCACGGGTATCGACCTGCCCGCCGAACAACAACAGCGTTTTGCGGCCATCTCGGCGCGCTTGGCGGAGTTGTCTAACCAGTTCTCCAACCAACTGCTCGATGCCACGCAGGCGTGGACCAAGCACCTGACGGACGCCAGCCGTTTAGCCGGTCTACCCGATTCGGCGCTGGCGCAAATGGCCCAAGCCGCCGCAGCCCGCGAGCTGGAAGGCTATCTGGTCACGCTGGAGTTCCCCAGCTACTACGCGGTCATCACCTACGCCGACGACCGCGCCCTGCGTGAAGAGATCTATCAGGCCTACAGCACGCGCGCCTCGGAGCAAGGCCCGAATGCTGGCGAGTTCGATAACGGCCCGCTGATGGCGGAGGTTCTCGACCTGCGCCATGAAATGGCCCAGCTGCTCGGTTTTGCCAACTACGCCGAGCTGTCGCTGGCCAGCAAGATGGCCGAGTCCACCGAGCAGGTGCTGAGCTTCCTACGTGACTTGGCCGCCAAGAGCCGTCGCTTTGCCGAGCAGGATTTAGCCGAATTGCGCGCCTTTGCCGCCGAGCAAGGCGTGAGCGATCTGCAGAGTTGGGATGTCGGCTACTTCGGCGAAAAACTGCGCCAAGCCAAATACAGCGTCGCGCAAGAAGAGCTGCGTCCGTACTTCCCGATCGACAAGGTGCTGGGCGGCATGTTCGCCATCGTTGAGCGCCTGTACGGCATTCAGATCAACGAGCTGCACGACGTCGAGCGCTGGCACGCCGATGTGCGCCTGTTTGAAATTCGTGAAAACGGCGAACAAATCGGCCGCTTCTTTATCGACCTCTACGCCCGCGCCAACAAGCGCGGCGGCGCGTGGATGGACGGTTGCAAAGACCGCCGCCTGACCAGCGCCGGCAGCCTCAAGCTGCCGGTAGCTTACTTAGTGTGCAACTTTACCCCAGCGGTGGGCAGCCAGCCGGCGCTGCTGACGCACGATGAAGTGACCACGCTGTTCCACGAATTCGGCCACGGCCTGCACCACCTGCTCACTCGGGTGAACGAGGCAGGTGCCTCGGGCATTAACGGCGTGGCGTGGGATGCCGTCGAGTTGCCCAGTCAGTTTATGGAAAACTGGTGCTGGGAGCCGCAAGGCCTAGCGCTGATCTCCGGCCACTATGAAACTGGCGAAGCGTTGCCGCAGAGCTTGTTGGACAAGATGCTCGCGGCGAAAAACTTCCACTCAGGCCTGATGATGCTGCGTCAGTTGGAGTTCTCGCTGTTCGACTTCGAACTGCACGCCAGCCACGGCGATGGCCGCTCGGTGGCCGAGGTGCTGCAAGCTATCCGTAGCGAAGTGGCCGTCATGCAGCCACCGGCCTACAACCGCTTCCCCAACAGCTTTGCGCACATTTTCGCCGGTGGTTACGCCGCCGGTTATTACAGCTACAAGTGGGCCGAAGTGCTGTCTGCCGATGCGTTCAGCCGCTTCGAAGAAGAAGGCATCTTGAACGCCGACACTGGCCGCGCCTTCCGCGACTGCATTCTCGCCAACGGCGGTGCCGAAGCACCGATGGTGCTGTTCCAGCGCTTCCGTGGCCGCGCACCGAGCATCGACGCCCTGCTGCGCCACAGCGGCTTGAGTGAGGAGGCCGCATGAGCGACGTGCAAAAGCGCTTTATCGCTGGGGCTGTGTGCCCCGCCTGTAGCGAGATGGACAAGCTGCGCATGTGGCAAGTCGACGGCGTGCCGCACCGCGAGTGCGTCGCCTGCGGCTATGCCGATACGCTGGACGAGCGCGGCAACGCGGTGAGCCGCGAATTGCCCACACGAGTGAATGCCGCTGCGCCGAAGAAACCAGCTAACCCGCAGGTGCAGACGGTGCAGTTTTTCCCTAATCCCAAGCTTAAAAAGCCCGATTAACCCGGCGCTGCAACATTTGGCAAACACTTAGCGGAAAAGCGGTCTTTATCGATTTTTGCCGATATTGGCCGCTTTTATTCGCTATTTGGCCACTATTTTGCCGATGTTTTCTTCTTGTCGGTCGTTTGGCAACTGCGGTTGATCATTTTTTCGCCAAACGGCACTGGGCCACCACGCTGGCGCTCCTATACTGGCTGCAGTTTTTAGGAGGTGTCCCATGATTAACGGCCTTGGCAATTCGCCCCTGCCCACCCAAGTGATTCGTCGCGTGGGCGACGCGGCGGCGCAAAATCCGCAGGCGGGCATCACCCCTGAAGACGTCAATCGCGCCGTCGACACCACTCAAGACCGCCTGCAAAACGCCCAAGCGGCACAAGAGGCCACGCAAACCAGCCGCCGCAGCGCCGCTGCCGACATCTACACCGGCCGCAGCCAACAACAGCAGCTCGACACTTACCTCGCCGTCACACTGGAAGGCGATGCACCGAGCAGCAACACCCTCTCGCTGACCGATGCCAACGACATCCGCAACCTGATCAACCGCAACGACGCGATCAGTAACTTGCCCGAACAAGATGCCGGGCAACGCTTGCAGGATTTAGTCGAGAGTTTGGCCGAGCGGCCAAGCACCCTGCCAGCGGTGGATGTGCAGGCGTAAGCTTCGCGCAGCAGGGGTTCGCTGCATGCCCCATTAGCGCAAGAATCGGGTGGAGGGCCTATGCCTAGCACCCTATAGTGGCGGCTCACTCACGGTTGATCTTGAGGTAGGCCATGACGGCGGCCAATGCACTGCGCCTGCTGAGTTTGGCGGCTATTTGGGGCGCGTCCTTTCTCTTTATGCGTATCGCTGCGCCAGCGCTGGGTAGCGTGTGGTTGGCGGGCGGGCGCGTGTTGGGCGCTGCGCTGTTCTTGTTGCTGTGCGCTGCTTGGCTAAAGCGCCTGCTGGCGCTGCGCGTGCATGCGCGGCATTTCTTGATTCTTGGCCTGTTCAATAGCGCCTTGCCGTTTTGGCTATACAGCCATGCCGCGCAGCATTTATCGGCGTCGCTGATGGCCATTCTTAATGCGACGGCGCCCTTATGGGGGGCGCTGATTGCTGCGTTGCTGTCGCGCCAAGCGCTGCCAGCGCGGGTTGCTTTCGGTTTGTTTTTGGGTGTGGCGGGTGTGGCGCTGTTGGTGGGGTTTACCCGGCAGCAGTTAAGCGCGCCGGTGTTGTGGGCGGTGCTGGCCTGCTTGGGCGCGGCGTTGTGTTATGGCATTGCCTCTAACTATGCGCGTGGGCATAGCGAGGTGGATGCCTTCAGTAATGCGCATGGCAGCATGTGGGCGGCGAGCTTTTTGTTATTGCCGTGGCTGCCCACCGCCGTGCCGGCGCAGATGCCGGGGTGGGACGTAGCAGCCGCCGTGTTGGCGTTGGGGGTGGTTTGTTCTGGCGTGGCGTATTTGCTGTATTTCCGCCTGTTGGCCGAGTTAGGCGCCGCGCAGGCGTTAACGGTGACGTTTTTAATCCCGCTGTTTGGTGTGCTGTGGGGCTGGCTGTTTTTGCACGAGCCGGTGGGCTGGCACACCGCTGGCGGTGCGCTGGTGGTGTTGCTCGGCACGGCGTTGGTCACCGGCTTTAACCCGCGCGTGTTGTGGCGCAAGACGGAGCTCAGCCCATGAACGACGCGGCATTGAGCGCCGAGCATTACGCGCAAATGGCGGCGGCGATTCGCTACCTGCGCGCGCAACAAGCGCAGCAGCCGAGTCTGGCCGAAGTGGCCGCGCAGGTGGGGCTCTCGGAGTTTCATTTTCAGCGTTTGTTTAGTCGTTGGGTGGGCGTGTCACCCAAGCGTTTTTTGCAGTTCTTAACCAAAGAGCGCGCCAAGGCCTCCCTTAAGGCATCGCAATCTTTGCTGGAGGCCAGCTTCAGTGCCGGGCTCTCCGGCCCTGGTCGTCTGCATGATTTGCTGGTCACCTGTGAGGCCATGAGCCCCGGTGAGATCAAAGCGCAAGGCGCCGGACTGACCATCGGCTTTGGCGCCGCCTGCTCGCCGTTTGGTGCGGTTTTGCTGGCCTGGACAGCGCGCGGGCTGTGCCATCTGGCGTTTTTTGATGACGACGGCGCACTCGCCCAAGCCGAGCTCCAACGCCTTTGGCCGCAGGCACAGATGTGTGCCGAGCAAGGCGCCGCGCAGGCGTATGCCATGCGCATTTTTGCCCCGGCAGGCCACCGCCAGCCGCTGAACCTGCTGCTACGCGGAAGTAACTTCCAGCTGCAAGTCTGGCAGGCCTTATTGGCCACGCAGCCGGGGCAAGTGCTCGGCTACGCCCAGCTGGCCAGCTTGGCCGGCAAGCCCAAAGCGGCGCGGGCGGTGGGCTCGGCGCTGGCGGCTAATACCTTGGGTTTTTTGATTCCCTGTCATCGGGTGATTCGTGAAACCGGTGAAGTGGGTCAATTCCGCTGGGGTAGCGAGCGCAAAGAGCTGATGCAGGGCTGGGAGGCGGCGCACACAATTTGCGATAAGCGGTCAGCTGAATAGTGGCTGATGGCTATAAAAAGCAATGAGCTATGCTAAATTGCCGGCCGCCAAGAGGGCTGCGGCGGCTGAATGATTGAGCCGTCGGTCTGGAGTGACCAACCTCGTTACATGGAGGTGTTTCTTCTTTGGGCTGCCACCGCGTGAGGGCACCCCTAGGTTTCTTAAGGAGAACCCTTTGACCAAAGACCAGCTACGCGCGCAACTTGAGCAACAAGCGCAAGCTTTTCTGGAAAAAAACGGTGCCGAAGTGGTGCTGTATGCCGCGCAAATGAAGCCCGATCGTCGCGCCTGGCGGCGCAAAAGTAGCGTGCAGGAAGAACAGTTCCAGCGCGAATTGGGCAAGATGGCGAAAGACGTCGAGAAAGACCGCGATCAGGCGTAAGCCGTTATTGGTTGGGCTTTTCTTGCAGCAGCATCGCCGCATCCCGCGTGGTGCCATTGGGTAAATGACAGTAGCCCGCGCCTTGTAGGGCGCGCTCATAACGCCCGCCCTGCGTTTCGCAGTAATCGGCGGCGGGGTTATTTTGCGCGCTAAACGCTTGTGGGCGCTGTGCCTCCGGGGCTTGGCTGGCGCAGCCGGCCAGCAGCAAGGCGGCGCTGAGTAGACTGATATTACGCATCGCGTAAATCCGCCAGTTCGCCTTCGGCGAAGATGCAGCCTAGCTCGGCTTGCCGCGCCACAATCCAGTCGTGGCAGCGCGTGTTCAGCTCGGCAATCGCTTGGCTGTCATTGCCGTTTGGCGCGATGGGCGCACCAATCACTACGTCGATCACGCCGGGGGTTTTCCACCAAGTATGGGTGGGCCAGCAGGTGGCGGCGTTGTGGGCAATCGGCAGCACCGGCACACCGGCAGCGCAGGCCAGCGTGGCGCCACCGCGCGAGAACTTGCCCACCCGGCCATTGGGGATGCGCGTGCCCTCGGGGAAGATCAGCACCCAGTTACCGTCTTTTAAGTTTTCCCGGCCTTGCTCAATCAACTGATGGAGCGCTTGCTGGCCGGCTTTGCGGTCGATGGCGATGGGGTTGATCAGCGCAAACGCCCAGCCGAAAAACGGCACGCTAAGCAGTTCGCGCTTGATTACCTGCACTTGCGGAGCGATTAGGGTTTGCAGGAAGAAGGTTTCCCACGTGCTCTGGTGCTTGGCCATGATCACGCAGGCGTCACGCGGGATATTTTCTGCGCCATGTACGCGCACCTGAATGCCGGCCACATGGTGAGCGAAGAACATCGCCATGCGCGTCCAAGTGCCGATAATAAAGGCGAAACGCTGCGGGAACGGTAAGAAGGGCCCCACCAACAAACTGAGCGAGCCCCAAACAAAGGCGCTGCTGGCGAGTAAGAAGTAGAACAATGCCGTTCGCAATCCTTGGATCAGCAAAGCCATGTTGTGGCTCCCCCTGTTTAGTAACCCTTCTTTAACTATTTTGTAGCAGATGGCGCGCCACGGCGGCCAAGTCGTCGAACACCAGCGTACCTGCTGGCAGCGGCTTGGCCAAGCTGCGCTCACCTTTGCCGGTTTTTACCAGCACTGGCTGACAGCCTACGGCAAGGCCCGCTTCGAGATCGCGCAGGCTGTCGCCTACCAGCCAAACGCCGCGTAAATCTGCGTCGAACTGGCGGCCAATGGCTTCGATCATGCCGGGTAGTGGCTTGCGGCAGGTGCAGTCGTCATCTGGCCCGTGCGGGCAATAATGAATGGCATCGACGCGTCCGCCGTGCTCGCCGACTAAGCGCTGCAGCTCGACGTGCATGGCCTCTAGCGTGGCCAGATCAAAATAGCCGCGCGCCAAACCGGATTGGTTGGTGGCTACGGCAATCGTCCAGCCCGCCTTAGACAGTGCCGCGATGGCCTCGACCGCGCCGGGCAGCGGCAGCCACTCGGCGACACTCTTGATGTAGTCGTCGGAGTCCTGATTGATCACTCCGTCGCGGTCGAGAATCAGCAGCTTCATGCTTAGCCCAGCAGCGAGATGTCAGCGGCGCCCAAAAACAAGCCGCGCAACTGCGCCAGCAAGGCGTAGCGGTTGGCTTTCACGGCAGCGTCGTCGGCATTCACCAGCACTTGCTCGAAGAAAGCATCCACCGGCGCACGCAGGCTGGCCAGCTGAGTCAGTGCAGCACGGTAATCGCGTGCGGCAGCTAGCGGGGCAACCTGGGCTTGCGCGGTTTGGATGGCCTCGGCCAGCGCTTGCTCGGCGCTTTCGCTCAGCAGCGCGCCGTCGATGCTCTGCGGCACCGCCACATCGGCTTTGGCCAGCAGGTTGGACACCCGCTTGTTAGCGGCGGCCAGTGCTTCGGCTTCAGGCAGCGCGCGGAACGCCTGCACGGCCTGCACGCGCTGGTCGAAGTCCAGCGGCGCGGCGGGCGACAAGGCGCGCACGGCTTGGTACACGGCCACGTCGATGCCTTCGTCTTCGTAGCGCGCGCGCAGGCGGTCGAAGATAAAGTCCAGCACTTGCGCGGCCAAGCCGTCGGCTTTGACCTTGTCGGCGTACAGCTCGATGGCCTTGGCCACGGCAGCGACCAAGTCCAGATCCAGCTGCTTCTCGATCAGAATCCGCAGCACACCGAGCGCGGCGCGGCGCAAGGCATACGGGTCTTTACTGCCGGTGGGCAGCATGCCGATGCCGAAGATGCCGACTAAGGTATCCAGCTTATCGGCCACCGCCACGGCAGCGCCGGTTAAGGTTTGCGGCAGTTCGGCGCCAGCGCCGCGCGGCATGTACTGTTCGTTCAGCGCGTGGGCAACGTCTTCGGCTTCGCCGCCGTGCAGGGCGTAGTAGTAGCCGGCGATGCCTTGCATCTCGGGGAACTCGCCGACCATCTCGGTGGCTAGGTCGCACTTGGACAACAGGCCAGCACGCGCGGCGCGCTCGGCATCGCCGCCAATCTGCGTGGCGATAAACGCGGCCAGCGCAGCAACACGTTCGGCCTTGTTAAACACGCTGCCTAGCTGCGCTTGGAACACTACGTTGGCGAGGCGCTGGTTGAAGCTTTCCAGCGCGTGCTTTTTGTCCTGATTGAAGAAGAACTCGGCGTCGGACAAACGCGGGCGCACCACTTTCTCGTTACCGGCGATGATTTGCGCCGGGTCTTTCGATTCGATGTTGGCCACGGTGATAAAGCGCGGCAGCAGCTTGCCGTTGCCATCCACCAAGCAGAAGTACTTCTGGTTGTCCTGCATGGTGGTGATCAGCGCTTCTTGCGGCACGGCGAGGAAGCGCTCCTCGAACGAGCAGACCAGCGGCACGGGCCACTCGACCAGTGCGGTCACTTCATCCAACAGGCTTTCGGGGACGATCGCGGTGCCGCCCTGTTCAGCCGCCAGTTGCTCGACGCGGGCTTGGATCGCCGCGCGGCGCTCGGCGAAATCGGCCACCACATAGGCGGCGCGCAGGTCGCTGGCGTAGCTGGCGGCGTTGCCGATGGTCACATCCTGATCGGCATGGAAGCGATGGCCGCGCGAGGTGCGCCCGGCTTTATGTGCCAGCACAGTGCAATCCACCACGTCGTTGCCGTGCAGCATGACGAGCCACTGCACTGGGCGGACGAACTCTTCTTTACGCGCGCCCCAGCGCATGCGCTTAGGAATCGGCAGATCGGCCAGCGCTTGCTCAACAATGCCGGGCAGCAAGCTGCTTGCGGCTTGGCCGGCAATTTCTTGACTAAAGCGCAGCTTGGGGCCGGAGGTGTCGATCTCGCTCAGCTCCACGCCACACTTGCGGGCAAAGCCCAGTGCGGCTTGGGTCGGCTCGCCGTCTTTAAACGCGGCGGCCAAGGGCGGGCCGTCGAGGTTGACGGTGCGGTCGGGTTGCTGGCTGGCCAGCTGCTCAACAATCACCGCCAAGCGGCGCGGCGCGGCTAAAAAACGCGTTTGGCTGTAGGTTAAACCGGCGGCCTTGAGGCCTTTCTCGACCCCAGCGGCAAAGGCTTGGCCTAAGGTTTTCAGCGCTTTAGGGGGCAGCTCTTCGGTGCCCAGTTCCACCAGAAAATCATAGGCGCTCATTATTCGGCCTCCTTCAGTTTGGCCAGTACTTCATCACGCAGCTCAGGGGTGGCCATCGGGAAACCGAGTTTGGCACGCGCCAGCAGGTAGCTTTGCGCGATGCTGCGCGCCAAGGTGCGCACACGCAGAATGTATTGCTGGCGAGCAGTCACCGAAATCGCTCGACGCGCATCCAGCAGGTTAAAGCTGTGGCTGGCCTTGATGACCATTTCGTAGGCTGGCAGCGGCAGTTGCTGTTCCATCAAGCGGTTAGCTTCGGCCTCGTAGAAATCGAACAGGTCGAAGAGTTTTTCGACGTTGGCGTGCTCGAAGTTGTAGGTCGATTGCTCCACTTCGTTTTGGTGGAACACATCGCCGTAGGTGACCTTGCCGAATGGGCCGTCGGAGTAGACCAAGTCATACACTGAGTCGACGCCTTGCAGGTACATGGCCAAGCGCTCTAAGCCGTAGGTGATCTCGCCAGTCACCGGATAGCACTCCACGCCGCCCACTTGCTGGAAGTAGGTGAACTGGGTGACTTCCATACCGTTGAGCCACACTTCCCAACCTAAGCCCCAGGCGCCGAGGGTTGGCGACTCCCAGTTGTCTTCCACAAAGCGCACATCGTGCACGTTGGTGTCGATACCAATGTGGCGCAGCGAGGCTAAGTACAGGTCTTGGATGTTGTCCGGATTGGGCTTTAACACCACCTGAAACTGGTAGTAGTGCTGCAGGCGGTTGGGGTTCTCGCCGTAGCGACCATCGGCCGGGCGGCGCGAGGGCTGCACGTAGGCGGCATTCCAAGTCTCGGGGCCAATGGCGCGCAAAAAGGTTGCGGTGTGGAAGGTGCCGGCACCCATTTCCATGTCATAGGGCTGCAAAATCACGCAGCCTTGCTCAGCCCAGAAATGTTGCAGGGCAAGAATCAGGCCTTGGAAGGTACTCACGTCGGGCGTAGTCTGGCTCACGAATGTCACCGCTATCAGGCTTTAAAAAATAGCCCGCGAGTATACCTTGCAGGCGCTGGATAACCCACCGCCGCGCAGGCGGCGATTATTCGGATTGGCTCGCGTTTTTGCAGGGAGGCCTCATGCAACGCTGTTTCTGGTGCACCGACGACCCGCTGTACATCCACTACCACGATCACGAATGGGGCGTGCCGCAGCGCGATGCGCAGGCGCTGTTCGAATTGTTATTGCTGGAAGGCTTTCAGGCTGGGCTGTCGTGGATCACCGTGCTGAAAAAGCGCGAGCGCTATCGCGAGGTGCTGTGGGGTTTCGATGCACAGCGGATTGCCGCGATGACGGCGGACGACGAGGCACGGCTATTGGCCGACCCCGGCATCATCCGCAATAAACTCAAAGTGCGCGCCGCGCGGCAAAACGCGCAGGCGTGGCTCAAGCTCGAAGACCCTGCGACTTGGCTGTGGTCGTTTGTCGGTGGTGCGCCGAAGATCAATCACTTTGCAGAGCGCAGCGACGTACCGGCGATTACCCCTGAGGCCGAGGCGATGAGCAAAGCACTGAAAAAATCCGGTTTCACCTTCGTTGGCCCAACCATTTGCTATGCCTTTATGCAGGCCACCGGCATGGTGATGGACCACACCACCGATTGCTTTCGTTACCCGCCATTGGCCAAAGGGTGAGCCTGACTGCGTAGTCCGCTACAATCGCCGCTCTTTGTATTGTTCGGGATAGTTCTGTGGACGCATTTAAAGGCGCCGTGGTGGTGGCACTGCTGAAGTTGTTTGCCTTGCTGCCGTGGCCTGCGGTGAAAGCCTTGGGTGGTTTGATTGGTTGGCTGCTGTGGCGCGTGCCGAATCGCTCACGCGAGGTGGTGCACATCAACCTGCAGGCGTGCTTCCCCAACATGCCGGCTGCCGAACGTGAGCAGCTGGCGCAGCGCAGCCTCAAGCACATCGGCCACACCATTACCGAAGCGGCCAGCGCATGGATGTGGCCCGCCGAGCGTACGTTAAAGCTGATTCGTGAAGTAGAGAACGAGGCGCTGTTCGATCAGGCTATCGCCAGCGGCAAGCCCTTAGTGCTGATCACCAGTCACTTGGGCAACTGGGAGGTGCTGAACCAGTACGCGGCCTCTAAGTGCAAAACCATCATTCTGTATCGCCCGTCCAAGTTAGAAGTGGTGAATAAACTGATCACCGAACGCCGCTCGCAGCAGGGCAACCCGCTGGTGCCGTCTACCCGTGAGGGCATCCTTAAGTTGGTTAAAGGCTTGCGCGAAGGTGGTGTGGCTGGCATTGCCGCCGACCCCGAGCCTTCGGTATCCAGCGGCGAGTTTGTGCCTTTTTTCGGCGTGCCGACCTTAACCAGCAAATTCGTCCCTAGCCTCGTCGTCGGTGGTAAGGCGCAGGCCATCGTGCTGCACGCGCTGCGCTTAGACGATGGCTCGGGCTTTAAGGTAGTGATCGAGCCCGCGCCTGAAGACTTGTTTGCCGAGGACGTACCCACCGCTGTGACTGCCTTAAGTGCCGCGATGGAGCGCAGTGTGGCGCGCTACCCGAATCAGTACATGTGGAGTATGAAACGCTTTAAGAAGCGCCCTGAAGGCATGCCGAAGCTGTACTGATGGCTACGATCACCCACGATATCGCCCTAGCCGCTGCGCAGTTAAAAGCCGGTGAGCTGGTCGCCTTGCCGACCGAAACTGTCTACGGCTTAGCCGCCGATGCACGTAACCCTGCGGCGGTGGCTAAGGTGTTTGCGCTTAAAGGCCGGCCGGCGAGCAACCCGCTGATTGTGCATGTACCGGGACGTGAGCAGGTCGATGCGTGGGCCGCCAGCGTGCCGGAGGCCGCCGAGCGTTTGATGGCTGCCTTCTGGCCGGGGCCGCTGACCTTAGTGCTGCCCGCGCAATCGGATGTGCTGCCAGCAGTGACGGCCGGGCAAGCCAGCGTGGCTTTGCGCGCCCCGGCGCACCCGCAAGCGCAGGCGCTGCTCAGTGCCTTTGGTGGTGCGTTAGTGGCGCCTTCGGCGAACCGTTATATGTCGATCAGCCCCACCTGCGCGGCGCATGTGGCGCAGCAGTTTGCTGGCGATGAGCTGCTAATCGTGGATGGTGGCGCGTGTGCGGTGGGGCTGGAATCCACCATTGTCAGCTTGCTGGATGAACAGCCGCGTTTGTTGCGCGCCGGCACCTTAGATCCTGCAGCGATTGAGCAAGTCCTCGGCGAACCCTTGCTGCGCGGCAGCGCTGGCGAGGTGCGCGTGCCGGGCCAGCATCACAAGCACTATGCGCCGGGTACGCCGGCGTTTGCGGTAAGCGAATTGCCCGCTAGTGCGCTGCAAGACCCACGCTGCGGCTGGTTATTGCTAAACCCGCGTAACGACTTAGCCGGCCCAGTGCAATGTTTAGGCAGCGAGCCGATTGCCTATGCGCGTGGCTTGTATGCCGCGCTGTATGCGCTGGATAACGCCGGGCTTGAACGCATCTATGTTGAGCTGCCGCCCAGCGGCGAGGCGTGGACGGCGGTGCACGATCGCCTTAGCCGCGCCACGCAGCCGGGTTAATCGTTATAGCCGCGCGCTTCTTTTAACGGCGCTTTGCCGCGCACGAAAATTCCGTTACCACGGCCCACTTCGCGGCCTTGCTCGTCATAGGCCACGGCCTCGGCAATAAACTGCGTGCGGGTTTGGCTGACCACCTTGCCCACTGCGCGTAGCGGGCCGCTCACCACCGGGCGGGTCAGGTAGGTGGTAAAGCTGGCGGTGAGTACGAAGAATTCTGGCTCTAGCGAGTTCGCAGCAAAAAACGCCGCATCATCGAGCATCTTGAAATACACCGAGCCGTGTACCGCGCCCGCGCTGTGGTGCAGCTGCTCGCTGAGTTCAATGGTGATTTCCGCTTCGCCTTCGCCCACCGTCAGGGTCGGTTGGTAGATCTGATTAATCGGCGCCGCGGCGTACATGCTAATCAGGCGGCGGTAATGTTCGGTGGCGTGCATAAGCGAGTGTCTCGTAGGCAGGGCAAAGCCTAAGCCTACGTGATGTCGGGGTTAATCCGCAGTGGCGATTAGGCCGGCGCTGCGGTGGATTGTGCCGCGATAAACGCTGCCAGCGCCTGCTCGCTGGTGAAGCGCGGGGTGTAGCCGAATTGCTCCTTTAAGCGCCGATTGCACAGCACCGGGCGATAGCGGAGAAAGTCCACTTGGTCGCTGTGGTATTGGCTGAGCTGCCAGTAGTTCAGCACTTTTAGGGCACCTTTTAGCAGCCATGCAGGCGGGGCAATAAAGGGTTTATCCAGCTGTGCGGCAATCTGCGCCAGCGGCACGGCGCCATCGCCGGCGAGGTTAAAGCAACCGCTGCGCTGTTCGAGCAGGCCGAGGCGGATGATTTCCACCACGTCTTCATCCCAAATAAACACGAACGGGCTTTGACTACCGCGCACGCCGAGCACCCAGCGCTTGCGGAATAAATCGCTGATCAGGTTATCGGTGTTTGGCCCCAGCACAGTGCCAATACGCAAGATCAGCTGTTTCAGTTGCGGATGCTGAGCGCGGTAGTCATCCAATAGCGCTTCCACGGCGACCTTGTTTTGCGCGTAAGCAAACGCCGGATGACCGCGCAGCGGCATGTCCTCCGTAAGCCACGCCGGGTTGTCGGCGTGATAGCCATAGGCGGCGCCGGAGCTACTGACAATCACCTGCTGACAACCGTGGGCGAGTGCGGCGTCCAGCACATGACGGGTGCCATCCACCTCGATGGTGCGCAGTTGCTCGTGGCTCATCCCCGCTGGCGGGTTAAGTACGGCGGCTAAGTGCACCACCGCGTGCGGGCGATGGGCGGCAAAGGCGGCCTGCACCGCAACGCGGTCGCTGACATCCAGCGGCTGCCAGATCAGCCCTGCGGCGGCTTGGGCAAATGGCGTGCGCCGCGAGGTGGCAATCAGTTGCCAGTGTGGTTGCTGCTGGCGCAGGTGTTCCAGCAAACGGCGGCCCAGATAGCCGCCAGCGCCGGTGATTAGAATGCGTAGGCTCATCAGCACACATTAGTGTGTTTGCCAGTGGCCGGGCAGGGCTGTGGCGGCCAGAGATTGGCAGAAACGCGCCAGCGTTTTAACGCACTGGTTTAGGAAAAAAACGCATAGCACACGGCAATCGCCGCCAGCACCCCGGCTAAATCCGCTACTAAGGCGCAGCCCACCGCATGGCGGGCGCGCTGAATGCCGACCGCGCCAAAGTACACGGCCAACACATAAAAGGTGGTTTCGGTGCTGCCTTGCACCGTGGCGGCCAGTAAGGCGGGGAAGCTGTCTACACCATGCGCTTGCATGGTTTCGATCAGCATGGCGCGTGCGCCGCTGCCAGAGAACGGCTTCATTAAGGCCGTGGGCAGGGCATCGACAAAGCGGTTATCCAGCCCGGCTAAGTCAACCAAGTAACGAATGCCGCTGAGCAGGCCATCCAGCACGCCGCTGGCGCGCAGCACGCCAATCGCGCAGAGCATGGCAATCAAGTACGGCAGCAGGTCGCGGGCGACGTTAAAGCCTTGTTTGGCGCCCTCCACAAAGGTCTCGTACACCGGCACTTTGCGCAGTGCGCCGACGGTGACGAACAGCAGAATTAAACCGAACAGGGTGGCGTTGCCCAATAAGCTCGACAGCTCATTCAGCGCGGTCACCGATAGCCCGGCCAAAAACGCCATAAAGCTGCCAAGCAGCAAGGCACCGCCGCCTAAGTAGGCCATCACCACCGGGTCCCAGAGTTTTAAGCGCTGGACTAAGCTCACCGCCAACAAACCGGCCAAGGTCGACGCGCTGGTGGCGAGCAGGATGGGTAAGAACACCAACGCCGGGTCTTCTGCGCCTTGTTGCAGGCGGTACATAAAGATCGACACCGGCAGCAGGGTCAGTGATGAGCTATTCAGCACCAAAAACAGAATCTGCGCGTTGCTGGCGGTGTCGGGCTTAGGGTTGAGCGTCTGCAACTCTTTCATCGCGCGCAGGCCAATCGGCGTGGCGGCGTTATCCAGCCCTAGGCCGTTGGCGGCAAAGTTTAGGGTAATCAGCCCCAGCGCCGGGTGGCCGGGCGGCACCTCGGGCATCAGGCGTTTAAACAGCGGCGCTAGCAGCTTGGCGAGTAGGTCGATCAGCCCCGCGCGCTCGGCAATCGCCAAAAAACCCAGCCACAGGGTGAGGGTGCCGAACAGCAGCACCATTAACTCAACCGACACCTTTGCCATGCTAAATAGGCTATCGACCAGCGCGGCAAATACGGCAGCGTCACCCTGCACCAGCCAGCGCCACAAGGCGGCCAGCGCGGCCAGCCAAAAGAAACTGAGCCAAAGGGTGTTGAGCATAAGGTTTCCTTACCCTGTTTTGGGTTATCGACTAGGCTGTTACGGCCATTAACGAAGGAGTGTGCACATGATGCATAAAAGCGCTTTGCTCGGGCTAGCGTTAGCTAGCAGTGTGCTGGTCGGTTGTGCGGGTAAAACCACTGCGCCGGAGCAATATTCAGGTTTCTTGGCCGATTACTCACAGCTGCAGCCGCTTGAGGCGGCCAGTGGAGAACCCGTGCTGCGCTGGGTGGCCGACGGCTTTGATGTGAACAACTACGCCAGCATTATGGTTGAGCCGGTGTGCTTCCACCCCAAACCACAGCCCAGTGAGCAAGTATCGGCGCAGGTGATTGATGACATTTGCCGCTACTCGCAGCAGCAGCTCACCGCTGAGCTGGCCAAGGTTCGTCCCATTGTGCAGCAAGCCAGCAGCGATACCTTAGTGGTGCGCGCGGCGCTGACCGCGGTGACTACCGCCAACGAAGAATGGCAGCCCTACGAGGTGGTGCCGGTAACCTTGGTTGTTGCTGGCGCGATGATCGCGGCGGGTAAGCGTGATCAGCAAGTGTCGTTGTACTTTGAATCCGAAGCGGTCGATGGTGGCACTAGCCAGCCGATGCTTCGTGCGGTGCGCAAGGCCTTTGGCGAAAACCTGTCGAATAAAGACGCGCAGCTGACGCTCAACGATGTGAAGCCAGTGATCAATCGCGTAACCCGCGACGCGCGTTTGGTGTTGCAGTAAATCTTACTGATCGGTCAGTGCGGCCAGTAAAGCCGCGCTGGCCAGATCGGGCTCGCCATTAAAGTCATTCGGCCGATAGCGCAGCTGAAAGGCGCTGAGTGCTTTACGCAGCTGCGTGTGCTCAGAGTCTGCCGTTAGCACATACCACGGCGCTAAATACCCCAGCTTCTTTAAGCGTTCAGCAAACCAATCCGCTGTTGGCACTTGGCTGGCCAGTGTGAGACGCGCTTGGGCAATAGCGCGCTCACTGGGCGCTTGCGCCAATCCTTCAGCAGCCAATTCAGTCCAAGGGAAGAGTGGGCCAGGGTCGACTTTGCGGCCGGGGGCAATATCGCTATGGCCTAACACGCGCTCGGGGCCGAGTTGATGGCGCTGTAGCAGTTCGGCCAGCAGGGCTTTCAGGGCGCGGATTTGCCGAGGGTCGTATGCATGCCAGCGCCGCGTGCCGTCGGCTTCGTCGGTGTAGCCCAAGTTGACCAGCTCGATGCCTAAGCTCGTCGCGTTTAAGTAGGTGCGGCCTTGCCATTGGCTTTCGCCGGCGTGCCAGGCGCGCGCGTGGTCATCCACCAGTTGCCAGACGTGGCCGTCTTCGCCAATCAAGTAATGACTGCTGACCTGCCCGCGACTCAGCGTGGCCAAGGATTCGGCCAGATTGCTTGAGGTGTAGTGCAGCACTATGTACTGCACGCGGCTGTCTTGGCTGCTGGCACGCACACTGCGCTCCGGCGCCAGCGGAGTGCCGCTGCAGCCAGCGAGCAACAAGACAGCGACGAGCAGCCAAATCGTGCGCATGGCTTAGCCCAAATGCAGCGCTGATTTAAAGCTATCGAGCAGCATGTCGACGCTGAGCATGATTAGCAGCATACCCATCAGGCGCTCACAGGCGGTTAGGCCACGCGGGCCGAGCAGGCGATGCAAGGTGGCGGCTTGCAAGAGGATCAGCGCGCAGCCAAACCAGGCCAAACCAAGGCCGGCGTACAGCTCCCATACCGGGCCTTCGTGGGTGTTGCGCAGGGTCATCAAGATGGCTAATGCCGAAGGGCCAGCCACCGCAGGGGTGGCCAGTGGCACTAGCATCGGCTCGCCATCGGGGCTGTCGCCGAACAGGCCTTCTTTACTGGGGAAGATCAGGCGCATGGCGACCACGAACAGGATGATCCCGCCGGCAATCGAGATTGCCTCGCGCGAGAGGCCCAGCGCGGTGAGGATGTGCTCGCCAAAGGTGAGAAACAGCAACAGCAGCACCAAGGCGAACAGCAGTTCGCGAAGAATGACTTTGGTGCGCCGCGCGGCGGGTACGCCGCTGAGTGCGGAGAGAAAAATGGCAATGTTGCCGAACGGGTCGATCACCAGAAAGATCAACACCGCGATACTGAAAATTTCCATACCGTGCATAAGGTTAGCGGCTTAAAGGGCCGCGCATGCTAACAAAAGCAGCAGGCGGCTGACTGTGAGTAGGCGTCAGGGCTGTGCAGATAGACGTCATGTGCTGGGCGTTTCGGCCTTGCGCACTTGATTGCGCCCGCCATTCTTGGCTGCATACAGCGCTTGGTCGGCACGCTCAAACACCTGCGAGGCGCTGTCTTTGTCGGCAAAAGCGCTGATGCCGCACGACACGGTGATGGTCAGTGGCGCGCCTTTAAAGTGGAACGGGCAGGCTTCAATGCCACGGCGCAAATCATCGAGCACCTTAAAGCCGGCCTCAAGATCGGTTGCCGGCAGCAGCACGACAAACTCTTCGCCACCAAAGCGCGCGACGAAATCGGTTTTGCGCAGCCGTTTGGCCACCTCTTGGGCAATGATGCGCAGCACCTTGTCGCCGGCCAAATGGCCGTAGCTGTCGTTGATCTTTTTAAAGAAGTCGACATCGATAACCGCTAGCTGCAAGTCGCCGCCATAGCGCTGCCAGCGTGCCACCTCAAGGCCTAAACGTTCTTCCCAGGCGGCGCGATTGGGCAAGCCGGTAAGGGCGTCTTGCAGGGCTTTTTGCTTTTGCTCTTCAAGGTGGGCGCGGAAGTTCTTCGCTTCATCTTCCATGTTGGCCACCTTGTCGACCAAGGTTTGCAGCTTTTGCGCGACCTGTTTTTCGCGCTGGTCGCGGGCCTGCTGATAGGTGTCCATGGTGCTTAACAGGCCGTCCAGGCGGCTCTCGACGGTGCGTTTTAGGTTGTCTAAGTCGGTGGCTTGTTTGACGCTGGATTGCAGGCCATCGACTTGTTCGCGCAGGTCGCGGTCCAGCTCATGAGCGCTGGAGAGCGACTCTTGATAGCCGATGTGCGCATCTTTGAGGTTGTCTTGGAAGCTGGAAAGGCGCTCATTCAGCGCGGCTAGATAGCGTTGGAACTCATGCTCCCCCTGATTCAAACAGGCCAGTACCAGTACTTTCAGCTCATCTAACACGGCGGCCAGTTCGTACCAGTTCAGTCCGGCGGTGACGCGCTCAATCAGCGTTTCACCTTGGCTGCGATGGGTGTCGGGGATCTCCAGCGCGCTCAGCAAACTGCTCAGGGTGGCCTCGATATGCTCGGCAATCGCGCTGTAGCCAGGCTCGGGTGCCTCGTTGATGGCGTAGGCTTTCGGGCCGGGGGTTAACGGGCTGGCCGCTGGCGCCGGGTCGGGCGTGACGGCGGCGCTGCTGGCGGGCGGCTCGGCCGTTGGCGCAGCGGCGGTGCCGGCGCTGGGAGCGGCAGCAGGGTCGTCTTGCGCGGTGCTGTTGGCTTCGGTCTGTTGTTTGCCTTTGATCAGGCGCTGCCAAAAGCCAGGGCGCTCTTCTTCGGCGCCCTGAATTTGCACGATGATCTGTGCTTGCAGGCTGCCCAACTCTTCCACCAGTGCGGGCAAGTCTTTGAGGTGGCGCACGCGTTGATCGACTTGTTTCGCCAGCTGCTTGAGTTGTTTGCCCAGCGGCTTGGGAATCGGCAGCTCTTGCAGTTGTTCGCTAAGTTGGCGCAGGGCTTTGGCCAGCAAGGTGAGGCGTTCCTCACGCTGCTCTTCCGAGTGCAGAACGATTTTCTCTAAGCGCGGAATCAGCGCCGCCATGCCTTGGTCGTTGTCGTTTTGGCGCAGCTGCGTGCGCAGCTCGCCCATGCACTGATCCACCGCCGGATCAGAGCCTTCGGCGGCCATGCTGGTGCGTACTAAGCCACGGCGCAGCAGGTCGAGGCGGCCTTGCCAGTCTTTATCACGGGCGTCCTGTTGTTCCGCTAGGGCGAGGTATTTCTCTTTCCAGCGTTGGGTGTCGTTAGCGGCCATAACACGTCTCTTCAGGGGCTGGGCACAGTATAGGCAGGGCTGTGCGGCGCTGCCCCGCTGCGGCGCAATTAACGCAACGTGGTGTCGCTGGGCAGGCGCAGCTCTAGGGCCACCGGTAGGTGATCGGAGATAGGTAAGTCGAGCACCCGCACCGACTCCACCTGCAAGCTCTGGCTATGCAGGATGTGGTCGATACAGCGCTGCGGTCGCCAGCTGGGGAAGGTGGCGTGTTCGTGCGGCGCCTGTAGCTGGATATCGTGCATGGCCGGATGCTCGACCAGTTCGTCGGCGTGGGCGTTCATATCGCCCATCAGCACCACATTGCGGTAGTCGCCAATCAGCTCGCGCACATAGTGCAGTTGCTGCACGCGGCCACGGGCACCTAGGGCTAAGTGCAGCATGATTACCACCAAACCACGCCCGGGTTCGCCAAAGCGCATGGCAATCGCCCCGCGCCCCGGCAAGATGCCGGGCAGCGGGTGGTCTTCAATGCTGCACGGCTGCACGCGCGTCAGCAGGCCGTTACCGTGCTGGGCGATACGCCCCAGATTGCGATTGAGTTGCTGATACCAAAGAGGGAATTCGCCCACTTGGGCCAAGTGTTCGACTTGATTAACAAAGCCTGAGCGCAAGCTGCCGCCGTCGACTTCTTGCAGGGCGACTAAGTCATAGTCTTGCAGCACCCGCCCGATGCGCCACAGGTTGTGCGCGCGGTGGCTGTTGGGCAGTACATGCTGCCAGCCACGGGTGAGGTAGTGGCGGTATTGGCCGGTGTTGATGCCGACCTGAATGTTGAAGCTCAATAAGCGCAGCAGCCCCGGCGTGGTCAGGCCGAGGCTGCGGTTGCACAGGCTATTGCTTTGCAGCTCGCCGGCAGCGGGGCTGCGCGGGCGGCGTAGCGGGTTAAGCATGGCTTACTGGGCGGCGCGCTCTTTGGCGATCAGCTCGTCGGTGACCTGCAGCAGCTCTTGCTTGCCGCCGGCGGAGCCCACGTCTAAGCGGTATTTGCCGTTGACGATCA
This sequence comes from Atopomonas hussainii, assembly GCF_900109735.1. Lineage (GTDB taxonomy): Bacteria > Pseudomonadota > Gammaproteobacteria > Pseudomonadales > Pseudomonadaceae > Atopomonas > Atopomonas hussainii. Next base: position 76,228 of record NZ_FOAS01000001.1, on the reverse strand, counting down.
CGCTCGGTACACCGGTGGCGCCATAGGCCATGCCGAGTTTTTTGATCTTCTCGACCTTAGATTTCACCGCGAAAGAGTTGAACGTTTTGCTGAACTCGGCGCGGTCTACACCGTGCTCGGCGAGCAGATCAGCCATGGCATCTACATCAGCCAGCTTGTTGCCGTCTTGGTGATAGGCCTTGAACACCACTGGGGTCAGCTCTTTGGCTTTGCCCATGGCCTCAAGGGTCAGGTACAGCTGGCCGTGGGTGTTCCACGCACCGCCGAACATGGCCGGTACACGGACGAAGTTGACGTCTTCCGGTAGCTGCTCCACCCACGGCTCGATGGTCGGCTCAAGGTCGTAGCAGTGCGGGCAGCCGAACCAGAACAGCTCAACCACTTCGATCTTGCCGGGCTCGGCGGTGGGTACTGGGGCGCGCAGTTCCTGATAATGCTTGCCGGCTTCGGCAGCCATGGCTGGGTTAAACAGGGCCATGGCGGTCAGGGCAGCGGCGGCCATCAGCTTCTTCATTCAGTGCTCCTTAGTTAAGCGAAACGCCTGTAATAGACAGGCGTTGTCGGTAGAGGTTTCAGGGTAGCGCAATTTTGTGCACAAAAAAGGGCAGCCTAGGCTGCCCTTTTGACCAGTAATCCGTAGCGCTTAGTGCAGGCCTTGGATGTAGCTGGATACCGCAGCGATGTCTTTGTTCGACAGCTTGGCAGCGATGGTGCGCATGATGCCTGCATCGCCAGCGTCGTTGTTGCGATCGCCTTCGCGGAAGTCGGTCAGCTGCTTCGCGGTGTACTGCGCGTGCTGGCCATTGAGTTTGGGGAAGCCTGCCGGGGCGTTACCTACGCCGTTCGGTGCATGGCAGCCGGTGCAAGCCGGCAGGCCGGTTTCTAGGTTGCCGCCACGGAAGATAGCTTCACCGCGCTCAACCAGTGCCGGGTCAGCGGCGCCGATGCTGCCGGCTTGACTAGCAAAATAAGCCGCGATATCGGCGAAATCTTGCTCGTTCAAGTTGTCCAGCAGGCCGGTCATTTCAACAATGGTACGGCGACCTTCTTTGACGTCCTTCATCTGTTTGATCAGGTAGTTTTCGCCCTGACCGGCCAGTTTCGGGAAGTTCGGTGCGGCGCTGTTGCCGTCAACACCGTGGCAAGCGCCACATACGGCAGCTTTGGCCTGACCAGCAGTCGCATCGCCAGCAGCGTGTGCGGCGCCAGTCAAACCGAGGCCCAGGAGCAGGGTCGCAAGTACTTTGTTCATCAGCTTATCCATCGGCAATGGGTAGTGGGTTTCGGTGACGGCGGTGGCTTACTTGGCCATCCACTCGATCACGGCTTGGTAATCTTCGGCAGTGCAGTCCATGCATAGGCCGCGCGGTGGCATGGCGTTGAAGCCATTAGTGGCGTGTTGCACTAAGGTTTCCATGCCTTTTTCATCAATGCGTTGTTGCCAAGCGGCGGTGTCGCCCTTTTTCGGCGCGGTGGGCAGCTGGCCGTTATGGCAAGCGCCGCAAGCGCGGGTGAAGACAGCTTCAGGGTCTTGGGCAGCGACGGCCGCAGTGGCCAAAGTGCCAGTCAGGGTCGCCATGCTCAATGCGATAAGCAGCTTTTTCATACTGTTTTGCCTCATGCAGGGTGCTGGTGGGTGATCTTCTGGTGGATCTTCTCGCCAGCCAAGGATTGTGACCTTCGGGACTAAGCACACAAAAAACCGGGGCATTATATACTGCTCACCTAGAAACTGAAACGAAGCGGCAAGCCTTGCGCGCTGTCTACCAGCCGCTTTGCGCCCGATAAAGAGAGTGTTCATGTCGAGTAAAAACCCGATTCTTGGTTTGTGCCAGCAAGCCAGCTTTTTAAAAAGTGCCGCCAAGGTGCAGCAATGTCCGCCGGATGAGGGTTACGAAATCGCCTTTGCTGGGCGCTCCAACGCGGGCAAGTCCAGCGCGATGAATACCCTGACCCACGCCCGCTTGGCGCGCACCTCGAAAACCCCCGGGCGCACCCAGCTGCTCAACTTCTTTACCTTGGATGAACAGCGCCGTTTGGTCGATTTGCCCGGCTATGGCTTTGCCAAAGTGCCGATTGCCCTCAAGGAACACTGGCAGCAGCACCTTGAGGCCTACCTGCAGCAGCGCCACTGCTTGGCCGGCGTGATGCTGATGATGGATGTGCGTCATCCGCTCACCGATTTCGACACTATGATGCTCGACTGGGCCGAAGCCAGTCAGCTACCCATCCATATCTTGCTGACCAAGATGGACAAGCTGACCTTTGGCGCGGCGAAAAACACCTTGCTGAAGGTGCAGCGCGAACTGCATCAGAACTGGCCGCACACCGCCAGCGCGCAGCTGTTCTCCTCTCCGAAGCGCCACGGCGTGGAAGAGGCGTTAAGCGTGATGAGCGGCTGGTTAGAGCTGGGCGACGATAGCGAAGCAGAAGGCGAGTTGGCCGAATAACAGGCAAAAAAAACCCTGAGCCGTTGGGGAGGGGAGAGCTCAGGGTTTAGTCGTACCAAACAAACCGTTTGGATTTTCTGCCAACACACAAAACATCGAAGGAGCTGAGTGGGTTTGCGCCCCACTCATAAGTTCAGACTGGGCCTTCGTGGGAAAGTTTCATTTGTTTCCATAATTTTTTGTTCTTTCTTTTAGAGCCAAAAGAAATAAAAAAAGCCCGTCGCAAGGACGGGCTTTTTGGTGCCAGAGGCGTGGGCTTATTCCACGGCTTTGACCATGTCTTCGATGACTTTCTTCGCGTCGCCGAACACCATCATGGTCTTGTCCATGTAGAACAGCTCGTTATCCAGACCGGCGTAACCGCTGGCCATGGAGCGCTTGTTCACAATCACGGTCTTGGCTTTGTAGGCGTCCAGAATCGGCATGCCGGCAATCGGTGATTGCGGATCGGTCTTCGCCGCGGGGTTAACCACGTCGTTAGCGCCCAGCACCAGCACCACGTCGGCTTGGCCGAACTCGGAGTTGATGTCTTCCATCTCGAACACCATGTCGTAAGGCACTTCGGCCTCGGCGAGCAGCACGTTCATGTGGCCCGGCATACGACCGGCTACCGGATGGATGGCGAACTTCACGGTCACGCCTTGGTGAGTCAGCTTCTCGGTCAGCTCCATCAGCGCGTGCTGGGCACGGGCAACGGCCAAGCCGTAGCCGGGCACGATGATTACCGTGTCAGCGTTGGTCAGCAGGAACGCTGCGTCATCACTGGAGCCAGACTTCACGTTACGCTCAGCTTGTGCGCCAGCAGGGCCGCCAGCACCGGCGTCGGCACCGAAGCCACCCAGAATCACGTTGAAGAACGAGCGGTTCATCGCCTTACACATGATGTACGACAGAATCGCACCCGAAGAACCCACCAGCGAACCGGCGACGATCAGCATCGAGTTGTTCAGCGAGAAACCGATACCAGCCGCTGCCCAGCCCGAGTAGCTGTTGAGCATCGAGACCACCACCGGCATATCGGCACCACCGATTGGGATGATGATCAACACGCCGATGATGAATGCCAGTACCAGCAGAATCGCGAAGGCACTCAGGTCGCCAGTGAAGGTGTACACCAAGCCCAAGGCCAGAATGGCCAAGCCGACCAGCAGGTTCAGCAGGTGCTGACCTTTGAACATCACCGGCGCACCTTGGAACAGGCGGAACTTGTATTTTCCCGACAGCTTGCCGAAGGCAATCACTGAGCCGGAGAAGGTGATCGCACCAATTGCCGCACCCAAGAACAGCTCTAAGCGGTTAGCCGAAGGGATCGGGTCCAGCGCGGTGGCGACAATGCCCAGCGACTGCGGCTCAACCACGGCAGCCACGGCGATGCACACAGCGGCCAAGCCGATCATGCTGTGCATGAAGGCGACCAGCTCCGGCATCTTGGTCATTTCGACGCGCTTGGCCATGATGGTGCCGACGCTACCGCCGAGCAACAGACCAACCACCACCCAGACGATGCCAGTGGCGGCGATTTCGGCGTTGATTTTCACGATCAGCGCGATGGTGGTGACCACCGCAATGCCCATACCGATCATGCCGAACACGTTGCCCTGACGGGAGGTGGTCGGGTGTGATAGCCCTTTCAGCGCCTGAATAAAGCAAATCGAGGCAGCCAGATACAGCAGGGTAATCAGGTTCATGCTCATTTATTTGCCCTCCGCTTTCGCCTTGGGCGCTTTCTTTTTGAACATTTCCAGCATGCGGCGGGTGACCAAGAAGCCACCAAACACGTTGACCGCTGCCAAGGCTACGGCCAGCACGCCCATGCTCTTGCCGAGCACGGTTTCGGTCAGCGCGGCAGCCAGCATGGCGCCGACGATAACGATCGCGGAGATGGCGTTAGTCACGGCCATCAGCGGGGTGTGCAGGGCCGGGGTGACGTTCCACACCACGTGGTAACCCACGTAGATGGCCAGCACGAAAATGATCAGGTTGTAGATGCCGTCAGAGATTTCCATCGTCCAGCTCCTTAAGCGTTTTTGCGCACGGCTTCGCCGTCGCGGCACATCAGGCACGCGGCAACGATGTCGTCGTCGAGGTTGACGTGGAACTGGCCGTCTTTGTCGAACACCAGTTTCATGAAGTCCAGCAGGTTGCGGGCATACAGCGCCGAGGCATCGGCACCGACCAGCGCCGCCAGATTGCTGTGGCCAACAATGGTCACGCCGTGGGTGTTGATCACTTGATCGACTTTGGTCAGCGGACAGTTACCGCCCTGGGCTGCGGCCAGGTCGATGATCACTGAGCCTGGCTTCATTTCGGCCACGGTGGCTTCTTGCAGCAGGGTCGGCGCCTTGCGGCCGGGGATCAACGCGGTGGTGATGACGATGTCGGACTGCTTGGCGCGCTCGTGCACAGCCTTGGCCTGACGCTCCATCCACGATGCCGGCATCGGACGCGCATAGCCGCCCACGCCTTCGGCGCACTCGCGCTCTTCGTCGGTTTCAAACGGCACGTCAACGAACTTGGCGCCGAGCGATTCGATCTGCTCTTTCACCGCCGGACGCACGTCCGAGGCTTCAACCACAGCACCCAAGCGCTTAGCGGTAGCGATAGCCTGCAGGCCTGCCACGCCAGCGCCTAAGATCAGCACGCGGGCCGCTTTCACGGTACCAGCGGCAGTCATCAGCATCGGCATAAAACGCGGATAGTGGTTGGCGGCGAGCATCACGGCTTTGTAGCCGGCGATGTTGGCCTGCGACGACAGCACGTCCAGACTCTGCGCACGCGAGGTGCGCGGCGCGGCTTCCAGAGCAAACGCGGTAATGCCCTGGGCGGCCATGCGTGCAATGTTGGCGTCATCAAAAGGATTGAGCATGCCAATCAGCACGCCGCCTTTTTTCATATGAGCCAGTTCGCTTTCGGTCGGCGCGACCACTTTCAGCACGATATCGGCGCCAAAGGCGGCGGCATCGCTACCGATCGTAGCGCCAACGGCTTCATAAGCACTGTCGATAATGCTCGCGCTAACACCGGCACCGGTTTGCACGGTTACGGTATGCCCTTGAGCAATGAGCTTTTTGACGGTTTCTGGCGTCGCGGCAACGCGCGTTTCGCCAGCATGCGTTTCGAGAGGAACACCAATGTGCACAGCAACTTCCCCGCAATAGTTTGCAAGTGGGTCTGGGCGACTCTGCGGTCACCGCAGGTGTGTTGGTTATTCCCGCACTACAAGGTTTAGGAAGTGGCGCGGGGCTGCGCATTGTGCAGACTTGGGGGGTGTGCTTCAAGGTGTGATGTAGTGCCAAAACAGTGCGACTACAAAATTGAACGCACTTAAAAGAGGCAAAAAAATGGCGCAAAGCTAGGCGTGGTGCGGGTTTGCCGCTGTTACGAAATTAAACACAAGCGACAGCAACCCCGATGACGTGAATGTCCATTCATCGGATCAGATGTCGCTTTTTTGTATTGACCCAAGGGTTTTTGCCCCTTGAGCGGGCGCTTTGTAGTGCCTGAGCGCGCCGTGCTGACCTTGCGTCAGCGCGGCGCAGCGCCTTTACGCGGGGGCTTGGGCGGGTTCGAAGATCACATACACCTTGCGGCACGGCTCCAACACTTCCCAGGTACCGGAGAAACCGGCGGGAATCACAAAACGGTCGCCGGCGCGCACGGTGCGACTGTTGCCGTCATTATCGCGCAGCACCGACACGCCTTGCAGAATCTCGCAGTACTCGTGCTCGGTGTAGTTAACCTGCCACTGGCCCACGGCGCCTTCCCAAATGCCGCTGCTGAACTGCGCGCAGGGGCTGGAATAGTGGTTGCGCACACTTTGCTTGGGCTCGCCCTTGAGGACTTTTTCCGGCGCCGGCGCGTAATGCTCGGGGGCGGTGGTGGCGCTGGCGAAATCAACGATCTGGCTTACATTCATGGCTCGGCTCTCGGCGGTAGGCAGGTCAGGCCTGCTTTAATTCGGGCGGTGGCTGGCCGGCAGTCTAGTCAGCCGCCAAGCTCAGTGACAAGTTTTTCTGCACGCCGTGTAAAAAATATTGAAAACCCACTGCGCCGCCAGTAGTGTGCTCGGACTGCTTTACTCAACATTTTGCCGATTCGACTTTTATAGAGGTGTCCACCATGAGCAACCTGACCCGTGCCGACTGGGAAGCGCGCGCTAAAGCCCTGCAAATCGAAGGGCGCGCCTTTATTCATGGTGCGCTCTGCCCGGCTGCCGATGGCGCCACGTTCGATTGCGTGAGCCCGGTGGATGGCCGCTTCTTAACCAAAGTCGCCGCCTGTGACGCCGCCGATGCCGAGAAAGCCGTGGCCGATGCCCGCGCCACGTTTGAGTCCGGCGTTTGGTCGCAGATGGCCCCCGCCGAGCGCAAGAAGATTATGGTGCGCTTCGCCGACTTAATGGACGCCCACGCCGAAGAACTGGCGCTGCTGGAAACTCTCGACATGGGTAAGCCGATCAGCGATTCGCTGGGGGTGGACGTGCCCGGCGCCTCGCGGGCGATTCGCTGGAGCGGTGAAGCGATCGACAAGATTTATGACGAAGTGGCTGCCACCCCGCACAACGAGCTGGGCTTAGTCACCCGCGAGCCGGTCGGCGTAGTGGCGGCTATCGTGCCGTGGAACTTCCCGATGATCATGACTGCGTGGAAGCTCGGCCCGGCGCTGGCGACCGGCAACTCGGTGATCGTCAAGCCGTCGGAAAAATCTCCGCTGACTGCCATCCGCATGGCCCAGCTGGCGCTGGAGGCCGGGATTCCCGCTGGCGTGCTCAACGTGTTGCCGGGTTACGGCCACACCGTGGGTAAAGCGCTAGCGCTACATATGGATGTCGACACGTTGGTGTTCACCGGCTCAACCAAGATTGCCAAGCAGCTGATGATTTACGCTGGCGAATCGAATATGAAGCGCGTGTGGCTGGAAGCCGGCGGCAAGAGTGCCAATATCGTCTTCGCCGATGCGCCGTGCCTGAAAGACGCCGCCGAAGCAGCCGCCGCGGCGATTTGCTTTAACCAAGGCGAGATGTGCACCGCCGGTTCGCGCTTGCTGGTTGAGCGCTCGATCAAAGACCAGTTCATGCCTATGGTGGTCGAAGCCATGCAGGGCTGGCAGGCTGGTCACGCGCTAGACCCCGCCACTAAGGTGGGTGCGCTGGTCGACCAAGGCCATCTCAATACCGTGCTGGGCTTTATCGAAGCCGGTAAGGCCGATAACGCCGACTTGCTGTGCGGCGGCGCGCAAACGCTGCAAGAGACCGGCGGCGTGTATGTGCAGCCGACCCTGTTCGACAACGCGCACAACGCCATGCGCATCGCTCAAGAAGAAATCTTCGGCCCGGTGCTGACGGTAATCCCCTTCGACAGCACCGAAGAAGCCATCCAGATTGCTAACGACAGCATCTATGGTCTGGCTGCTGCGATCTGGACCAGCAACCTCAGCAAGGCCCATCAAACCGCCCGCGCCCTGCGTGTAGGCAGCATGTGGGTGAACCAGTACGACGGCGGCGATATGACCGCGCCGTTCGGTGGCTACAAGCAATCCGGCAATGGCCGCGACAAGTCGCTGCATGCCTTTGATAAGTACACCGAACTGAAAGCCACGTGGATCAAGCTGTAAGCGATTAGTTAGGGGTACAAGCCCCGCACAGCCTGACAGGGAGGATGCGCCAAGCCAGCGCTTGCCGGCTCGGCGCCTTGCATGATGAGCAATGCGGTGATGACCAGCGCCGAACGCTGGCTGACGTATCTGGCCGTGAGCAGCAGCGTGGTGCTGGTCGGCCTGTCGCTGGGCGTAAGCCTGCCCTTGGTATCGCTGCGTCTAGAAGCGCAAGGCTACGGCACCTTCGCCATCGGCATCATGGCCGCCATGCCGGCCTTCGGCACCTTAATTGGCGCGCGCTTAACCGGTCTGCTCGCCGCCCGCTTGGGCGGCCCGCGCAGCCTGCAACTAAGCCTGTTACTCAGCGCCGTGGCGGTGGCGGGTTTAAGTCTTGTGCCCAATTACTGGGTGTGGCTGCTGCTGCGCTTATTGCTCGGTAGCTGCCTGACCATCACCTTTGTACTCGGCGAAAGCTGGATCAACCAACTGGCCGACGAGCGCTATCGCGGCCGTTGGGTGGCGCTGTACGGCACCGGCTTTGCCGTGAGCCAGCTGCTCGGCCCGCTGCTGCTGGCTTTACTCGGTACGGCCACCGATGCCGGTTTTTGGCTGTCGGCGGCGTTGTTAGTGGGCGGCATCTTCTTACTCATCGGCCGCCAAGGCGCGCCGGTGGTGGATGCCAATGCCGCCGTGGGCAAGGGCTTAATCGGCTTTATCCGCGCCCATCCGGCGTTGGCGTGGGCGGTGATTCTGTTTGCTGCGTTCGAGTCCATGGTGCTCACCCTGCTGCCGGTGTATGCCCTGCAGCAGGGCTATACCGAAGCGCTGGCGCTGACCATCGTCAGCGTGGTGGTGATTGGCGATGCCTGCTTGCAGTTGCCGATTGGCTGGCTGGCCGACCGCGTGTCGCGCACCCGCTTGTATGCCGTCAGTGGCGTAGTTTTGCTGAGCACTTGCGTGGCCATGCCGATGGCCTTGCACAGCTGGCTGTTGTGGCCGCTGTTGGTGCTGTTCGGTGCCAGCGCCGGTGGTTTGTATACCTTGTCGCTGATCTTGGTCGGCGAGCATTTTCGCGACACCGCCTTAGTGCGCGCCAATGCCTTTATCGCCATGCTCTGGGGCGTGGGCGCTCTACTCGGCCCCACCAGCACCGGCGCGGCTAGCCAATGGCTCACCGGCCATGCGTTGCCGTGGCTGTTGGCCCTCGGCGCGCTGTGGTTCCTTTGGTTATTGAAGCGCTACCCCTTATTTGCTGCACATTCGCAGGAGGCGAAAGATGGCTCACTGGCTTGAAGCTGTCACCTTAACCGGCGAGCACGTCTGCTTGCGCCCACTGACCCGCGACGATGCCGACGCCCTGCGCGCCGCCGTGCAAGACGGCGAGTTGTGGCAGCTGTGGTTTACCTCGATTCCCGCGCCCGACAAGGTTGAGGATTACATCGACACCGCCCTGCGTATGCAGACTGCACAAGGTGCGCTGCCGTTTGTTATCACCGAGCGCGACAGCGGCAAAGTGATCGGCTGCACGCGCTACTTTGCGGTCGATGCAGCCAATCAGCGCTTGGAGATTGGCTACACCTGGTACGCCGCCAGCTACCAGCGCGGCCCCTATAACACCGAAGCCAAACTGTTGCTGCTGCGCCACGCCTTCGAGCAGCTGCACTGCATCGCCGTGGAGTTCCGCACCCACTGGCACAACACCCGCTCGCGCGCCGCCATCGCCCGTTTAGGCGCCAAACAAGACGGCATCCTACGCAGCCACCAAAAAGGCCCCGACGGCATCCTGCGCGATACCGTGGTGTTCTCCATCATCGCCAGCGAATGGCCGGCGGTAAGAGAGAATTTGCGCTTTCGGTTGCTGCGCGGGTAAGTAGGCGTATGCAGCGCTCGCTTAGAGGCCTCGTGATTGAGCCACTTAAATCCTCAGGTGATACCGAGGTTGAGCTTGTCGTGCTTCCCGGACTGGATGGCACGGCTATGCTGCATGACGATTTTGCCAATGCTGTTTCGCCGCTCTTTAAGCGCGTTCACGTCATTGCCTACCCGCCTGAGCAGCCGCTTAGCTACAGCGAGCTTGAATCATTGGTTCGGGCGCAGTTGCCTAAAGAAGCTCACTTTGTTCTTTTGGGCGAGTCTTTCTCAGGCCCTCTAGCAATCACTATTGCTAGTGCACCACCGACCAATTTGGTTGGGTTGGTGCTTTCCACTACCTTTGCCAAGCCGCCTATTCCATTTGCGCGAGTTATTTCCGCTTTGGTGCGTATCGGCCCAGTTCGTGCCTTGCCGATGGTGCTTCTCTCGTGGCTGCTTTTGGGCGAGTGGTCTACTCAGACTCTTAGGGAAAATCTGCGTACAGCGCTTCAAAAGGTTTCACCTCGGGTGCTGCGTGCCCGTGCGCTGGCGTCGCTTCGTGTAGATGTGACGGCTCTGCTGCCTCTGATAAACGTTCCAGTGCTTTGTCTGTTCGCATCTTCTGATCGACTGCTTCGGTTCGGTAGTGCCACAGATTTTCAATTGTGCGTGCCATGCGTAACGATTACCGAGCTAGCTGGACCTCACTTGCTCTTGCAGTCAGTACCTCAGCAATCTGCAAGGGTTATTGAGGCGTTTTTGGCAAGGACGGTAGGCCGCTTGATTTAGAACTTTGCTTCAGCATGAAGCAGCTGGTCTATCTACTCGGCTGAGCAAGGCTGGCTGGAGTGCTGTAGTGGCAGGGAATGTAGCTGAGCTGCAAGGTTAAGCCTGCGGGTTAACCTGCTTGATGCAATAGGTTTACAGCTCACTTCTTTACCGCTCTATTGTTGGCTCCATAACTACCGATGCATCCCCTGCGCAATTTGCTTTTGCAATTCCCGCAGCGCCTGCGCGGATTCCTTTTCTACCTTATGTCGCAGCACTAAACGGTGCAGCCAGTGCAGCAGCGGGTGGCGGCTGCGGTAGTCCAGCGTGCGCTGGAAGAGCACGCCGTTGGGGGCGTTGGTGAAGTCGTAGCGTAGGGTCAGTTCGATGCCCAAGGTGCCGTCGGCGCGGGCGATCCAGCATTGCTCGGGCTGTACGTGGTCGACGTGCCAGTGCAGGTGGGCGTTAACCGCGCCGGCACGGATGTCTTCTTCAAAGCGGGCGCCAACCCCCAGCGGTTGTTCGGCACCGGGGCCGGTGCGCAGTGACGAGTGGTGCCACTCCTTCCAGCGTGCGGGGGTGGTGACGTAGTGAAATAGCTCTGCGGGGCTGCAGGCGATTTCGGCTTGGCTGTGGATGCGGATAAAACCTTCGGGGCAGGGCATGGCGGCTCTCTCAGACTTTTCATCAGCCTAGTCAGAAACCGCGGTGTGTGCCGCGCGTGGCGCGCCAAGGCGGTGGCCAGCAGACTGTGTGAAAACTACTGCACTTGGCTATGCGGCGTTAAAAACAGGCTCAAAATGCTCACAAACCCGCAGGAGCGGGTTTGAACAGCTTTAGCTGGCCCGCAGGGCGGAGCACAGGATGTGCGGAGTATTTTTACCACACGTAAACTGCGCTTTTTCGCCTGTTTTTGCCTTGCCTAGCCTGCGCTCGCGACGTTTTCACACAGCCTGCTGAGCGCGCCATGTGGCTTAGACGATATCCAGCAACCGGTGCCAGAGCATGCCGGCCGCCAGCAGCGGCGAGCGTAGCGCGGGGCCGCCGGGGAAGGTCATGTGCGGCACTTTGGCGAACAGGTCAAAACCGTTGCTTTGTCCGTGAATCGCCTCGGCGAGCAGCTTGCCGGCCAGATGTGTGGCGTTGACGCCATGGCCGGAATAGGCCTGTGCGAAGTACACGTTGGGCTGCTCTGGCAAGCGGCCAATTTGTGGCAGGCGGTTTGCGCCAATGCCGATCATGCCGCCCCAGGCGAAGTCGATGCGGGTGTTGGCTAGCTCCGGGAATACTTTGAGCATCTTCGGGCGCATAAAGGCGACGATGTCTTTGGGGTCGCGTCCGGAATAGTTGCATGCACCGCCGAACAGCAGGCGGCGGTCAGCCGATAGGCGGTAGTAGTCCAGCGCGACACGCTGGTCGCACAGCGCCATGTTCTGCGGAATCAAGCGCTGCGCTTGTTCTTCGCTCAGTGGTTCGGTGGCGATGATGTAGCTGCCGGCGGGCAGCACTTGGCCGCCCAGCTGCGGGTTGAGTTGGTTCATGTAGGCGTTGCAGCCAAGAATTAACGTGTTGGCCTGCACGCAACCTTGCGCGGTGTGCACGGCTACGCTGTTGCCGTAATCGATGCGGGTGACCGCCGATTGCTCGTGCAGTTGCACGCCCAAGCTTTCGGCGGCGGCGGCTTCGCCCAAGGCTAAATTGAGCGGGTGCAGATGCCCCGAGCCCATGTCGATCAGCCCGCCGAGATAGCCTTCGCTGCCGACCACTTCGTGCATCTGGGTTTTATCCAGCAGGCGCAGTTCGTGGCGGTAGCCGAGTGCTTGCAGCTCGTGCAGGTCTTCAAAAAAGTCTTCAACATGCCGGCGCTTGTTGGCTAAGTCGCAGTAGCCCCAAGTCAGGTCGCAGTCGATTTTGTATTTGGCCACGCGCTGGCGGACGATCTCGACCGCTTCCAAGCCCATGTGCTTCATGGCCAGCACGCCTTCGCTGCCGATGTGTTTCTCGAACTGTTCAAGGCCGTGGCCGACACCGCGAATCAGCTGCCCGCCGTTGCGCCCGCTGGCGCCCCAGCCGATTTTGCGGGCTTCGAGCAGCACCACCTTGTAGCCGCGCTCGGCCAGCTCAATCGCGCTGTTCAGGCCGGTAAAGCCACCGCCGACGATGCACACATCGGCTTGCACGGCGCCTTTGAGCGGCGCGTAGCTGGTTTGCCGGGTGGCGGTGGCGGCGTAATAAGACGGAGCATGTTGCTCGCTGTGCACGGGAATGCGCGCGCTCATGGTGAATATCCTGAATTTTTTGCTCAATAAATTGCACGCAGACTAGCAATGCCCCGGCCTTAGGCCAAGGGCACACTGCTAAACCTAGGTTTAGCCAGTGGCTATCTATGCTTGGTTTATTCCGGTTTGCTTCACGCCGGTGTCGCTCAGTCCGGCACGGGCAGCTGCAAGGTCTCTTTGACTTCTTCCATTACGATGTAGCTTTTCGATTCGCGCACATGCGGCAGTTTCAGCAGGATGTCGCCGAGCAATTTGCGGTAGCTGGCCATTTCCGAAATACGCGCTTTGATCAAATAGTCGAAGTCGCCGGACACCAAGTGGCAATCCAACACATGCGGCAGTTTGAGCACGGCGCGGCGGAACTCTTCAAAAATATCCCCGGACTTAAACGACAGGCTGATCTCGACGAACACCAACAGGTTGGCCTTGAGCTGCTGTGGATTGAGCCGCGCGGAGTAGCCAAGGATCACCCCTTCGCGCTCTAGGCGGCGCACCCGCTCGGTGCACGGCGTGGTGGATAGGCCGACGCGCTCGCCCAGCTCAGTGAACGAGATGCGCGCCTCTTCTTGCAGGATGCGCAAGATCTTACGGTCGATTTTGTCCAGCTCGCGGCGGCTTTGATGTTGAGTGCGCATCAGGAAAACCTTTTGTTTGAGTGCTTTTGGTCGAGACTATTCAACAAACAGCGCTTTATGTTTGGTGAATAAAACTGCCTATGCAGCAATAGACTAGCCAATATCTCTGTATCGGCAAGTGGCGCAGCGGCGCGACGGGAGTTTTCCATGCGTGTATTGGTTCTTGGCAGTGGCGTGATTGGCACCACCAGTGCGTACTATCTGGCCCGCGCGGGCTTTGAAGTCGTAGTGGTCGATCGTCAGCCGGGTTCGGCGCTAGAAACCAGCTACGCCAACGCGGGGCAAATCTCCCCCGGCTATGCCTCGCCGTGGGCCGCGCCGGGCATTCCGCTGAAAGCCATGAAGTGGCTGCTGCAAAAGCACGCGCCGCTGGCGATCAAACTCACCGGTAATCCGGATCAGTACACCTGGATGCTGCAGATGCTGCGCAACTGCACCGCCAGCCGCTATGCGGTGAACAAAGAGCGCATGGTGCGTTTGGCCGAGTACAGCCGCGACTGCTTGGACGAGCTGCGCACCGAGACCGGCATTCACTACGAAGGCCGCACGCTGGGCACCACCCAATTGTTCCGCACCCAAGCGCAGCTCGATGGCGCGGCGAAAGACATCGCCGTGCTGGAGCGCAGCGGTGTGCCGTTTGAAGTGCTCGACCGCGCCGGCATTGCCCGCGTTGAGCCAGCCCTAGCCGGTGTGGCGGATAAACTCGCTGGCGCGCTGCGTTTGCCCAATGACCAAACCGGCGACTGCCAGATGTTCACCCGCGAACTGACCGAACTGTGCCGTGCCATGGGTGTGGAGTTCCGCTTTGGTCAGCACGTGCAGCGCTTAGAGAGCGATGGCGACAGCATCAGCGGCGTGTGGATCGACGGCCAGCTGGAAAAGGCCGACCGCTACGTGCTGGCCATGGGCAGCTACACCCCGGCGCTGGTTAAGTCGCTGGGCATCAAGGCGCCGGTTTACCCGCTCAAGGGCTATTCGCTGACTGTGCCGATTGTCGATGCCAGCATGGCGCCGACCTCGACCATTCTGGATGAAAGCTACAAGGTGGCGATCACCCGTTTCGACAATCGCATCCGCGTTGGCGGCATGGCAGAAATCGCCGGTCACGACTTGAGCCTCAACCCGCGTCGCCGCGAAACCTTAGAAATGGTCACCCGTGACTTGTACCCGGCCGGTGGCGATTTACGCCAAGCCGAATTCTGGACTGGTCTGCGCCCAGCGACCCCGGATGGCACGCCGATTGTGGGTGCGACTAAACTGCGCAACCTGTTCTTAAACACCGGCCACGGCACACTGGGCTGGACCATGGCGTGCGGCTCCGGTCGCCTGCTGGCCGATCAAATCGCCGGCCGCCGTCCGCAGATCAGTGCCGAAGGGTTGGATATTTCCCGTTACCGCAAAACCAAGGAGCCCAAGCTCAATGTCCGTCCAGCGCCTGCGCACTGAAAAGCGCTTTAGCGAAATCGTTATCCACAACGGCACCGTGTACTTGGCGGGCCAATTGGCCGAAAACCTCGATGGCGACATCGTGGCGCAAAGCCAAGAAACCCTCGCCAGTGTCGACCAATTTTTGGCCGAGGCTGGCACGGATAAATCCAAGGTGCTGTCGGTGACGATTTATGTCAAAGACATGGACGCCCACTACGCCGGCATGAATCAGGTGTACGACGCGTGGGTGGCCGAAGGCTGCGCCCCAGCGCGTGCCTGTGTGGCTGCCGCTATGTATGACCCGCGCGTATTGGTCGAAATGACCGTCATCGCCGCCCTGTAAGTTGAGACTGCCATGCGCCCGGCCCAAGCCCTGATCGACCTCGCCGCCTTGCGGCACAACTACCAGCTGGCCCGCGAATTAAGCGGCGGGCGCGCCTTGGCGGTGATCAAGGCCAATGCCTATGGGCATGGCGCGGTGGTGTGTGCCGAAGCGCTCAGCGACGCCGATGGCTTTGCCGTGGCCTGCATCGAAGAAGCGCTGGAGCTGCGCGCCGCCGGTATTCGCCAGCCAATTCTGCTGCTGGAAGGCTTTTTTACTGCCGATGAGTTGCCGCTGATTGAACAACATCAGCTCAGCACCGTGGTGCACAGCGACTGGCAAGTGCAGGCCATCGAGCAAGCGAGCCTCAGCACGCCGCTGCAGGTGTGGCTGAAAATCGACAGCGGTATGCACCGCGTCGGCGTGGCGCCGATCGAAGCGGCTGGGTTGTACCAGCGTCTGCTGGCCAGTGGACGGGTAGGCAAAGTGGTGCTGATGACCCACTTTGCCCGTGCCGATGAGTTGGATTGCCCGCGTACCGTCGAGCAGCACAAAGTGTTTTTAAATGCCGTGGCAGGGCTAAAAGCCGAGGTCAGCTTGGCCAATTCGCCGAGCCTGCTCGGTTGGCCGCAAGTGCGTAACGACTGGGGCCGCGCGGGCATTATGCTCTACGGTGCCACCCCGTTTAGCGCGCCGCACGCCGTGGCCGAGCGGCTCAAGCCGGTGATGCGCTTGCAGTCGAAAATTATCGCCGTGCGCGAACTGCCAGTGGGCGAGCCGGTGGGTTACGCCGGACGTTTTGTCACTGCGCGTAAAACGCGGGTAGGCGTGGTGGCGATGGGCTATGCCGACGGCTATCCGCGCCATGCGCCGGATGGCACGCCGGTGGCCGTCGATGGCCAACGCACCCGCCTGATTGGCCGGGTGTCGATGGACATGCTCACGGTCGATCTAACCGATCTACCCAGCGCCGGGGTGGGCAGCGCAGTTGAACTCTGGGGTACGCAGGTATTGGCCAGCGAAGTAGCCAGCCTTGCCGACAGCATTCCCTATCAGCTGTTTTGCAATGTGCGTCGTGCGCCGTTGGTGTACCAAAATTAAGGGTTAAGCGGCCAAGGTATTCGACACGGCTGTTGAAAATTCCGAACACCCTTGCCATGATGGCGTCCACTTTTTGGCTGATCCTACTTAGGAGGACACCACCCTTGGACGTTGGAGCCCGTCTGCGCGCCATTCGCAAACTCAAAGGTCTTTCGCAACGTGAGCTGGCCAAACGTGCCGGCGTCACCAACAGCACCATTTCCATGATTGAGAAAAACAGCGTCAGCCCCTCAGTGAGCTCGCTGAAGAAGGTGCTCAGTGGTATTCCCATGCCGTTGGTGGAGTTCTTCTCCCTCGATTTGGAGCAGGGCAACCCGACGCAGGTGGTGTACAAACACGAAGAGTTGATCGACCTCTCCAGCGGTCAGGTGGAAATGAAGTTGGTGGGCAAGGCACACACCAATCGCATGATTGCCTTCTTAAATGAAATGTACCCGCCGGGTGCCGATACCGGTGACGACATGCTTTCGCACGAAGGCGAAGAGGCCGGCACTGTGGTGTCGGGCCGCTTGGAGCTTACCGTGGGCCTTGAGACCTACATTCTTGAACCGGGCGATAGCTACTACTTCGACAGCACCCAGCCGCACCGTTTTCGTAACCCGTTTGAAGAACCCGTGCGTTTGATCAGCGCCACGACCCCCGCCAACTTCTAAGCGCGCGTCACGCAAACCCTTGCAGTTGACAGGGTTGTTTCGACAAACCGGCATTGCCGTTATACTGTGCGCCGCCCGCGCCACCGTGAAGCTCGGGTCCACACAGCCATGATTGAGGGTGTAAGGGTGAACCTGATTAAGAAGATTCTGACGGCTCAAGCCGCTGTTCTGGCTCTGGTAGCAGTGAGCGCCCAGGCCGCCTCCAACGATGACATCGCTGCGCGCATCAAGCCGGTGGGCGAAGTGTGTATCCAAGGCGAAGAGTGTAAAGGCGCTGCGGTTGCCGCTGTGGCTGCTAGCTCTGGCCCGCGCTCGGGTGAAGACGTGGTCGCTAAGTCGTGCAACGGTTGCCACGCTGCTGGTGTGCTGGGTGCGCCGAAAGTGGGCGACAGCGCCGACTGGAAAGCCCGTGCCGATAAAGCCGGTGGTCTGGACACGCTGCTGCAGCATGCCATCAATGGCATCAACGCCATGCCGCCGAAAGGCACCTGTGGCGATTGCTCCGACGACGAGCTGATGGCTGCCATCAAGCACATGTCTGGCCTGTAAGGCGAGCATGTACTAAAAAGGCCGGCGTAATGCCGGCCTTTTGTATTTCTGAGCGCTCAATCAGCCGCGAATATTCAAAATATCCTTAGTCGTGGCATCGCTATAACCACGCAGGCGGCCCAGATAGTCTTTCTGTGCGGCCCACACTTTGGCACTGGCGGGGTCGCTGGCGGCAGCGGCTTCGACCACTTCGGCGGCGATTTCTTTCAGCTTATTCAGCACGTCTTCCGGCAGACGACGCACTTCCACGCCTTCGGCCTTAAGCTTTTCCAGTGCGTCCATGTTGCGGGCGTTGTATTCGTCGAGCATCGAGCTGTTCACTTCGCGCGCGGCGGCTTTGACGATGGCTTTTAAGTCATCGGGCAACTGTTGCCAGGCTTTTTCGTTGATCGACAGTTCAAACGCCACACTCGGCTCTTGCCAGCCGGGGGTGTAGTAGTACTTGGCGGCTTTATGCAGGCCCAGCGCCAAGTCGTTGTAGGGGCCAATCCACTCGGTGGCATCGATGGCGCCGGTTTGCAGGGCGGTGAAGATTTCCCCCGCCGGCAGGTTCACCACCGTCACGCCAACCTTCGACAGCACTTCGCCGCCCAGGCCCGGGGTGCGCATTTTTACCCCGTCCAAGTCGCTTAAGCTGTTGATCTCTTTATTAAACCAGCCCGCCATCTGCACGCCGGTGTTGCCGCAGGCCAGCGGAATCACGCCGAAGGGTTTGTAGATTTCTTCCCACAGCGCCATGCCGCCGCCTTGGAAGAACCAAGCGTTCATTTCTTCGGCGGTGGGGCCAAAGGGAATCGCGGTAAAGAACTGCGTGGCGGGGATCTTGCCTTTCCAGTAATAGGGCGCGCCGTGGCCCATTTCGGCGGTGCCGCGCGATACCGCGTCGAACACTTCCAGCGCCGGTACCAGCTCGCCGGCGGCAAACAGTTTGACCTGCAGACGGCCGTTGCTCATCTCCTTAACCAGCTGAGTGAAGCGCTCAGCACCCACGCCCACACCGGGGAAGTTCTTCGGCCACGAGGTGACCATCTTCCAGGTAAAGGTTTGCTGTGCGGTTTGCGGGGCGTCTTGGCTGTCGCAGTTGGCTTCTTGCTTTTGGCAGCCAGCCAGCGCCAAGGTGGTTAAACCGAGGCCTGCGGCGGTGAGCATGTCACGACGTTTCATGCGCTATCTCCATTGTTTTTGTTGTGTAAGGGCCGGGATCACCGGCAACCGTCACCCTGTCGCTGCGGCTGGTGGGCGCGTTAAGTGGCGCGCCAAACAGCTGAGCCTGCAAAAAGGGTCGCCTTACAGACTGTGTGAAAACTGCTGCACTTGGCTATGCGGCGTTAAAAACAGGCTCAAAATGCTCATTTACCACACGTAAACTGCGCTTTTTCGCCTGTTTTTGCCTTGCCTAGCCTGCGCTCGCGACGTTTTCACACAGCCTGCTTAGGAGGCGCTGATTTAATCGCCGAACGCTGCAAGCACAAGGCGTACGGAGCGCAGCAACCAAGGCATACCGTCTGGTAGACGAGGTTGCGAGCACCGCACAACGCAGTGATTGGAGCGTGCAGGCATTAACTCAGTGTTTCCTTAGCATAGGCTTGCGGGCAAGCTTAGACTCTACGACCAAAGTTGCAGTGACATTGTGACTGGTCAGTCCAACTTACTAAAATGACAGCGCCGCGCCCACCCTGAGGTGCGTGCCAGCCAACAATAAGAAAGGAAAGCCCCGCTATGCCTGCTCCAGCCCAGCCAGCGCTCTTGCGCTTGGCCTGTCTGATTAATGCCCTTAACCATCGCCTCGGCGTGTTCTGCGCTTGGCTTACGGTGCCTATGGTGCTGGTCACGGCAGTGGTGGTGGTGCTGCGCTATGGCTTTGATACCGGCGCGATTGCCGCGCAAGAGTCGGTCATGTACCTGCATGCGCTGGTGTTTATGGGCGCCGCCGCGTGGGCCTTGCAGCGAAATGCGCATGTGCGAGTGGATATTTTTTACCAAAAGATGAGCCCGCGCCGCCGCGCCGTGGTGGATTTGCTTGGCACGCTGCTGTTTTTGCTGCCGGTGTGTTTGTTCCTCGCCTACAACAGCTGGAGTTACGTCACGGAAAGCTGGCAGGTGCTGGAGAAATCCCGCGAGGCCGGTGGCTTGCCGCTGGTGTACCTGCAAAAAACCATCATCTTGGTGCTGGTCGCTAGCTTGATTTTGCAGGGCGTGGCGGAGGTCATCCGCAATGCTTACGTGATGCTGGGCCTCGTGGATGCGGAGGTGCAGCATGGCTGAGTTCATGTCCATCCTGCTGTTTATCAGCATTTGTGTGGCCTTGATGGCTGGCTATCCAGTGGCCTTTACCTTGGGCGGTATGGCGCTGCTGTTTGCCGGTATTGGCGTGCTGACCGGCACGTTCGATCCGACCTTCCTCACCGCCTTGCCGAACCGTTTGTTCGGCATCATGAATAACGAAACCTTGCTGGCGGTGCCGTTCTTCGTCTTTATGGGCGTGATGCTGGAGAAGTCCCGCGTTGCCGAAGATTTGCTCGAAGCCATGGCCAAGCTGTTTGGCGGCGTGCGCGGCGGTTTGGCGTTGTCGGTGTGCATCGTCGGCGCTCTGCTGGCGGCGAGTACCGGTATTGTCGGTGCGACTGTGGTGACTATGGGCCTGCTGGCGCTGCCGACTATGCTGCGCAAGGGGTACGACCCGGCGGTATCTACCGGCACCTTGTGCGCCACGGGCACGCTGGGGCAGATCATTCCGCCGTCGATTGTGCTGGTGTTGCTGGGTGATGTGATGTCCAGCGCCTTCTCGCAGGCGCAGCTGAAAATGGGCATCTTCTCGCCGAAAACCGTGTCGGTGGGTGACTTGTTCGTCGGCGCGCTGATCCCCGGCTTGATGCTGGTGGGCCTGTATATCGTCTACTTGCTGGCGGTGGCGTATCTGCAACCGCACAAGTTGCCGCAAATCCCCAAAGAAGAGCGTGAGGCGATCAACTGGCCGCAGCTGCTGCGTGCCTTAGTGCCGCCGCTGCTGTTGATTGGCGCTGTGCTGGGTTCGATTCTCGCCGGTGCCGCGACGCCTACTGAGGCCGCTGCCTTGGGCGCCGTGGGTGCCATGGCGTTAGCGATCAGCAAGGGCCAGTTCACCTTGGGTAAGTTCCGCGAAGTGGCGCAGGGCACCACCGAAATCACCAGCATGGTGTTTCTGATCTTGATCGGCGCGTCGCTATTCTCGCTGGTGTTCCGTGGCTTTGGCGGCGAAGCACTGATCGAAGATGTACTGGCCAATCTGCCCGGCGGCGTGCTCGGCGCCTTCTTCGTGGTGATGCTGGTGATCTTCCTGCTCGGTTTTATTCTCGACTTTATCGAGATCACCTTCGTGGTGGTGCCGATTGTTGGGCCGATCCTCTTGGCCATGGGCCTCGACCCTGTGTGGCTGGGGGTGATGATTGCCCTGAACCTGCAGACCTCGTTCCTCACCCCGCCGTTTGGCTTTGCCCTGTTCTATTTGCGTGGGGTGACGCCGCCGTCGATCCCCACCACGGCGATGTACAAGGGCGTGGCGCCGTTTATTGCTATTCAGGTGTTGATGCTGGTGATTGCCTATATCTTCCCCGAGATCATTACTTGGCTGCCGGAGCAGCTGTACGGCAAGTGATGTTGTTAACCACCTCGGCGCGTGTTGCTGCCGAGGTGGTTAAGTGGCTGCCGGCGCTTAAGACGCTTCGTCCCATGTTGACCACTGTGGCTCGTCGGCAAAGTGCGTGACATCGTCTACCCCCTGCGGCAGTAAAGGCAGCGGCTCTGGGGTGACCAGCGCAGGCTCAGGTGTTGTTTGCGCCCATTCGCCATGCTCTGGGGTAACGCTCGTTTGTTCAGGCTCCGCCAGCTGGTTGTAGTCTGGTACGGCAATGGGCGCCTCTGGAGTTAGCAGATGCTCGGCCCATTCGTTGTAGTTAGGCGTGGCTATTGGCGGCTGCACCTCAATGTGTAAGTGCTGCTCGGGCACGACAATAGGCTCTTGCGGAGTGACCTGTTGTGCAGCCCAGTCGTTGTAATCCGGTACCGCAATGGGTGGCTGCGGGGGCTGCACACGGGGTTGCTCCGGCACGGTGATGGGCGGCGTTACCTGCCGCGCGGCCCAATCGTTGTAGTCGGGCACCACAATGGGCGTGTTCGGCGCTGGCCGTTCGGGCACCACCAGCACCACCGGCGGTTGTACCGGCGGTCTAGTCGCCGGTGGCTGAGTTTGTGGTTGCGGCGGCCGTGTTAACGGTGGTTGTACTTGCGGACGGCTGGCCATGCCGCTGTGATAGCCCGCGTTATACGCCTGCACTGCGGCTTGCTGCTGATAAGGCGGGCAGTAGGCGTTGAACCAGGTGGTGTCTTTACTGTGGCCATAGGCACCATCGCGCTGGCCGCGTTGCTGGGCAAAGCTGGGCTGGCAATCACGGGCGACTTGTTCTTCATGCATACGCTGCAGTTCGGCGCAGCCTGAGGTGAGGCTTGCGACGCTGATCAGGCAGAGAATTTTCTTCATAAGGTGCTCTTAATAGGGGCGGCTCGCAGCAGTGCAAGCCCGATGCGCTGCATCCTAATGTGCCCCGGCTGAACGAATGCTGAACGTCATGCAAGATGCCCTATCACCGCTAGGCATGGCGGCTATCAACCGCATCACTTGGCCCTAGGCGAGCAAGCTGGGTAGAGTGCACACTCATCGTGATTCGCTGTGTATGAGGTTGTTATGCCGCAACAGATTCGTTTTCACCAATTCGGTGGCAGTGCCGAGCTGCGCTTAGAGGACGTCACCTTGCCTGCGCCCAAGGGGCGCGAAGTGTTGGTGGATGTTCGCGCGGTGGCGGTCAACTGGGGCGATATTTTGCGTCGGCAGAATTTATCCGGTGAGCATGTCGAGTTGCCGGCCGGGCTTGGCTACGAGATCAGCGGCGTAGTGCGCGCGCTGGGCCCTGAGGTGCGCGACTTAACCGTCGGCCAGCGCGTAGCGAGCATCCCCGCGCACGACTTAAACCTGTATCCCGGCTACGGCGAGCAAGCCTTATTGCCGCGCGAAGCCTTGCTGGTGGTGCACGACAGCTTGAGCGATGAACAAGCGGCGGGTTTTTACGGCCCGCTGATCAGCATGTACTTAGCATTAACCGACTTGGCCCGTGCCAAGCCCGGTCAGCGTGTGTTGGTGACCGCCGCCAGCCAATGCCATGGCCCGGCGGCGGTGCAAATGGCCAAAGCCTTGGGCATGCACGTTATGGCAGCCAGCCAGTTTGCTGAAGATGCGCAGTGGCTGCAGTCATTAGGCGCCGACAAGGTGATCAACTGCGCCGAGCAGGACTTGCTGCTCGAAAGCGAGCGCTTTACCGGCGGCCTTGGCCTTGATATCGCGCTGGACGGCCAATGCAGCACCAACCTGTGCCTACTGGCCGAAGCACTCGGCACCAGCGGCAAGTTGGTGCTCTACGGCTACAACGGCGGTAACGAAGCGGTGTACCCGGCCTGTGTGAGCTTTCAAAAGCACCTGCAAATTTTGCGGCACTGTTTGATGGATTACAGCGGCTGCCCCGAACTGAATATTGCCGCGCAGCCTGAGTTGCTTGAGCAAGCGTATCAACGCGTGCAGCAGCTGCTCGATAACGGCCAACTGCAAGCCACAGTGGCCGCGCGTTTTAGCTTAAGCCAAGCCGCAGCGGCGCATGACCTGATGGAAACCTGCCCACGCGGTGGCCGCGTGGTGCTGAGCGTGGAGGCCCAGCATGCTTAGAGCGCTAATCATTCTGTTCAGCACGGTGCTGTTAACCGCCTGCGGCGTTGCCGCCGATGGCGGTGAAGTGCAGGTATATCGCAGCACTGGCGCCGTGCAGTGCGAGGCCAATAGCGGGCGCACCGTCGAGCAAGCGCAAGCCCAGCTTGAGGACATCGGCGTGGCGGTATCCAGCGCCGCGTGTGGCAGCCAAGACATCATGGTGATGACTGTCTGCGGCGCCGGTACGACGGATATCCACCTGCTGACCATCGCTCGTGTCGATCTGCCGCAAGCCGAAGCGCTGGGTTATCGCGCCGTGGCAGAGCTGGGCTCGAAAAAAGCACCGGGCTTTCAAACTGCCACCTGCCAGTAAATCCCGCGCTTGTGCGGCGCACTGAGCGCCGTACAATGCGCCGCTTCTTCGTCAGTCCGCTTAATTCTGTATGCAGATCGTGCCCGTTACTGCTGAAAACCTGCGCTTGTACCTCAACTTGGCGCAAAGCTACGAAGGCGAGTTTTCCGCCATCACCGGTAAACAACCGGGGCCGGACGGTTTATTTGCCTTAGATACGCCACTGACGGGTGATGTGCGCGGCTATTTGCTGTTGCTCGACAGCATCCCCCTCGGCATCACCGCCATCGCCCACGGGCCAGACCAGTATTACGAAATCTGCGAGTTCTACGTGGTGCCCAGCGTGCGCAAACGTGATTTGGGGCGGCGCTTTGCCCATGCGTTATGGCAACAGTTGCCGGGTCACTGGCAGATTAAACAGTTGCCGCAGGCGCAGTACGCCAGTGCCTTTTGGCGCAAAACCATTGCCAGTTTTGCCGTCAGTTTTGCTGAGGATCAGTACCTTGATCCGTATTGGGGGGCGGTGCAGCGCCAGCGCTTTTCGGTTGCGCCGACGCTGGCGGCGTAACATCCCATTACATTTGTGCGTTTTGCCTGTTCGGCGTTCGCCTCTAGACTCGGATCATCATTTCGATACTTGTCGAACAGAGGCTTTATGTCCAGCAGCATCGCTAGCTCAGTTAACTCACCTGCACTGCAGCCTGTCACTACGGCGTCACAGGGCGCCCGTCAGGTGGCTGGGCGTTATCGTAATGCGCAACGTGCGCCCCAACGTGGCTTGTGGGACACCCTGCGCATCTTCGCCAAGTTCACCTTTAATCGTCCCGCCGGCACCGTGCCGGAGGATGCCATCCCGGTGCGCGCGCTCAGTCGCGCTGAGTTAGACCAAGCCCCCAACGGCAGCTTGTATCGTCTCGGCCACTCGACGTTGCTGTTTAAGCTGGATGACGGCTGGTGGATTACCGACCCGGTGTTCTGCGAGCGCGCCTCGCCGCTGCAATGGCTGGGGCCCAAGCGCTTTCATGCGCCGCCGCTTAGCTTGGCGGAACTGCCGCCGCTACGCGGGATTTTGCTCTCCCACGACCATTACGATCACCTCGACAAGGCCAGCATGCTGGCGCTGGCGCCGCGTGCCGAACACATCATCACCCCACTGGGCGTGGGCGACCGGCTGGTGGCGTGGGGTATCGACGCTAAGAAAATCCGCCAGCTCAGTTGGTGGCAAGAAACCCAGGTCGGCGCACTGACCTTAGCCTGCACACCGGCGCAGCATTTCTCCGGTCGCGGGGTGAATGATGGCAACCGCACCCTGTGGGCCTCGTGGGCGGTGCTGAGCCCAGAACTGCGGCTGTTTTTCAGCGGCGATAGCGGTTATTTCCCCGGTTTTGCCGAGATTGGCGCGCAGTACGGCCCGTTTGACCTCACCCTGATGGAAACCGGCGCCTACAACGGCGACGATTGGCCGCACGTGCACATGCTGCCCGAGCACAGCCTGCAAGCGCACCTCGACGTGCGTGGCCGCTGGCTGCTGCCGATTCATAACGGCACCTTCGATTTGGCCATGCACGGCTGGCGCGAGCCGCTGGAGCGCATCTGCACGCTGGCCGAGCAGCACAGCGTGAGCGTGACCACGCCGATGATGGGCGAGCGCTTAGACATGCTCGCCCCACAACCAGCCCAAGCTTGGTGGCAGGGCCTGCGTTAAGCGGCGCTGCCACTGGCCTTAGGCGCGGGTTAAGCGCCGAGCAAGCTCTGCCCGCAGACGCGTACCACGTTGCCGGTTAAACCATTGGAGGCTGGGTTACCCAGCCAGGCGATGGTTTCGGCCACGTCCACCGGCAAACCGCCTTGGCTCAGGCTGTTCATACGCCGTCCGGCTTCGCGGATGGCGAAGGGGATGGCAGCGGTCATCTGGGTTTCGATAAAGCCCGGCGCCACCGCATTGATGGTCACCTTGTGCTTGGCCAGCGGTGCGGCCATGGATTGCACCATGCCGATCACGCCGGCCTTGGACAGACCATAGTTGGTTTGCCCACGATTGCCGGCAATGCCGCTGATCGACGCCACGCAGACGATGCGCGCGCCAGTCTTGAACAGCTTTTCAGCCAACAGATGATCGTTGATGCGTTCTTCGCTGAGCAGGTTGATATCCATCACCTGATCCCAAAACGCTTCGCTCATGCGCGCGAGGGTTTTGTCGCGGGTGATGCCGGCGTTATGCACCAGCAAATCCACCCCACCGTGCGGCTTTAACGCGGCGGCGATTTGCGCCGGGGCGTCGGCGGCGGTGATGTCCACGGCCAGCGCTTCGCCTTCCAAACGCGCCATGGCGGTTTGCAACTCGCCAGCGGCCGGCGGAATGTCCAAGCCAATCACTTTGGCGCCATCGCGGGCCAGTACTTCGGCAATCGCCGCGCCGATACCACGGCTGGCGCCGGTCACCAGCGCCACTTGGCCGGCCAGCGGGCGCTGCCAATCGGGTGTGCTGGTTTGGCTAGCAGTGACGCGCACATGCTGAGCGCTGACATACGCCGAACGCGGCGAGAGGAAGAAGCGCACGCTGGAATCCAGCTGCGCTTCGGCGCCTTCTGCCACGTAGATCAGGTTGGCGGTGCCGCCGGCGCGCAGTTCTTTGCCCAGCGAGCGAATAAAGCCTTCCAGCGCGCGCATGGCGGTGGCTTGCTTGGGCTCTTTGCAGGCTTCTGGCGGACGACCGACCAGCACCACGCGGCCGCTGTTATCCAGCTTGGCCAAGTGCGGCTGGAGGAATTGCAGCAGCACCTTGAGCTCGCCGCTGTGCTGCACGCCGGACACATCCAGCAGCAGGGCTTGCAGCTTTTCGCCGTCGGTCACGCTGCCGACGCTCACGCCGGCCTCTTGGGCCAGCGGGTGCAGGTTATCCAGCAGCTCGCCACGGGCGGCGTAGATCACCGCACGGCTGTCACCCAAGATGCGCAGCAGGGCGCTGGTCACTGCGGTGTTGCGTGCGGCACCGAGCAGCACCGGGGCTTTGAGCAGCGGCACGTGCGTTTGGTGGCGCTGTAGGTTGACCGGGGTCGGCATGCCCACCGATTGCAGTAACGAACGGCCAAAGCCGGACTGGGCGAACGCGGTGTAGCGGTCCATGAGAATCTCCTCGCTGGGGGCGGTGTGCAGGCCCCGCATGGTTAATCAGTGGCTGCATTAAAGCAAAGCCGGTGCAGGCTTCGATTGACCGCGACACGCCCTTGAGTGTCGCCACGGCCAATGAGCGACCCCGCGCATGGGCTAAGCTTGGCCGACCAGCGCAGGGCTGAAGCTGCGCCATTTTCAGGAGATTTGCATGAGCCAGATTCGCCGCGTAGCCATTATTGGCGGCAACCGTATCCCTTTCGCCCGCTCGAACGGCGCCTACGCCAAAGCCAGCAACAGCCAGATGCTCACCGCAGCGCTGGAAGGCTTAGTGCAGCGCTTTAATCTGGCCGGCGAGCGCGTCGGCGAAGTGGTCGCCGGTGCGGTGCTCAAGCATTCCCGCGACTTCAACCTGACCCGCGAATGCGTGCTGAGCAGCTCGCTGGCGCCGGAAACCCCCGCCTATGACATCCAACAAGCCTGCGGCACCGGCCTTGAAGCGGCGATTCTGGTCGCCAACAAGATCGCCCTTGGGCAGATCGACTGCGGCATCGCCGGCGGCGTGGACACCACCTCCGACGCGCCAATCGGCGTGAACGAAAAACTGCGGCAGATTCTGCTCGAAGCCAACCGGGGCAAAACCACCGGCGACAAGGTCAAGGCGCTGCTGAAGATTCGCCCGAGCCACTTGGCACCGTCGATTCCGCAAAACGGCGAGCCGCGCACTGGTCTCTCCATGGGCGAGCACTGCGAGCTGATGGCCAAGACGTGGCAAATCCCGCGCGCCGAGCAAGACGCGCTGGCGTTGGCCAGTCACCAAAACATGGCCAAAGCCTATGCGGATGGCTTTCATGCCGATTTGATGACGCCGTTTATGGGCTTGGAGCGTGACAACAACCTGCGCGCCGACATCACCGCCGAGAAGCTCGCCGGCCTTAAACCCTGCTTCGACCGCTCGGCGAGCGGCACCCTGACGCCGGGTAACTCCACCCCGCTGACCGACGGTGCGTCGATGGTGCTGCTGGCCAGCGAAGAGTGGGCCAAGGCCCGCAAGCTGCCGGTGCTGGCCTACTTAACC
The DNA here is from genome assembly GCF_900109735.1 of Atopomonas hussainii. GTDB lineage: Bacteria > Pseudomonadota > Gammaproteobacteria > Pseudomonadales > Pseudomonadaceae > Atopomonas > Atopomonas hussainii. The sequence goes on along the minus strand of NZ_FOAS01000001.1, from coordinate 48,325 downwards.
TTTGGCGAAGCCGCCGCGGTGGACTTTGTGAAGAAGGGCGAAGGCCTGCTGATGGCCCCGGCGTATGCAATGCCGCGCATGCTCGAACGCGCCGGGCTTACCCTGCAAGATTTCGACTTCTACGAGATTCACGAAGCCTTTGCCGCGCAGGTTCTGTGCACCCTCAAAGCGTGGGAAGACCCAGCGTACTGCAAAGACAAACTGGGCCTGAAAAAGCCGCTCGGCAGCATCGACCGCAGCAAGCTCAACGTGCGCGGTAGTTCGCTGGCCGCCGGCCACCCGTTTGCCGCTACCGGCGGGCGCATTCTCGCTAGCCTCGCTAAGCAGTTGGCGGAGAAGGGCAAAGGCCGTGGTCTGATCTCTATCTGCGCCGCCGGCGGGCAGGGTGTGGTGGCGATTGTTGAGCGCGATTAAGTGTTAATCGACCGCTGCGGCTTAATCCGCAGCGGTCTAATCATTTCTCAATGCTGTAAGCACCCTTGCGCCGGCTAGCCGGCGCTTTTTTATGCGCGGGTATTAAGTGGAGCATGAGGCGCTGATTTAATCGGCGAACGGCTCAAGCACAAGGCGTACGGAGCGCAGTAAGCGAGACATACCGTCTGGTAGGCGAGCTTGCGAGCACCGCACAACGCTGTGATTGGGTCGTGTAGCCATTAAATCAGAGCTTGAACACCCGCTGGGCATTGCCGGCTAAAAACAACGCGCGGGTTTCGTCGTTGAGCTGTAGGGCATCCAGCTCGCTGAGGCAGGCCTCGGGCGTCAGCATCGGGTAGTTGGTGCCGAACATCACCTTATGTTTGCCGTGCGCTTGCATATAGGCCACCAGCTCGGCGGGGTAGCGCTTGGGCTTGTAGGCCGAGGTGTCGATATACACGTTGGGGAACTTAGTGGCGAAGGCGATCATCTCGGCGTGCCACGGGTAGCCAATGTGCCCGCAGACGATTTTTAGCTCGGGAAAGTCCAACGCGATGCGCTCGATATGCAGCGGTCGACCGCTTTCGGAGCTGCGCAGCGGGCCGGTCAGGCCGACTTGCAGGCACACCGGCACATCCAGCTCTACACACGCGGCGTATAGCGGGTAATACAGCGGATGGGTGCATGGCAGCTCCCACAGCCACTGGACAATGCGCAGGCCCTTAAAGCCGTGCTCGGTCACGTAATGGCGCAGCTCGCGCACGGCGGCCACGGGGTCGCGCAAGTCTGCCGAAGCCAGGCCGGAAAACTGCTCGGGGTACTGCTGTACCACGCTCAGCACATCTTCATTGCTAATCAATGCGCCTTGCGGGCCGTACCACGCGGTGATTAAGGCTTTATCCACGCCGCCGGCTTGCATTAGCTGGCGGGTTAGCTCGACCGGCACGGCGGCGAAGTCTTGCCGCGTCCACTTTTTCAGTGAATCGAAAAACGGCTCGGCTAAAAAACGCGCGGTGGGGTGTTGGGCCCAAACATCGATCACCTGCATGGCGGTTACTCGCTTATTGCTCGCATAAGCCAGCAGTGTGGGCCAGTTGCGTGGCAAGAGCGCCAAGCCTTTTGGCCAAAGGTGCGGGGGATTTGGTCAGTCGGCGGAGAGGCTTTTGCGAGCTGCATCACGCTTCTTAAATGTTGGCCGCTTTTCCAAAGTTTGCCGCGAACTGTGCACACCTTAAGCGCTGAGCCGCACTTTAGACTCCGCGGCCGATTTGGATGTTGGGGTGTGATGATGCGTTGGCAGCAAGCTTTGCTGGGGTTGGGTTGTGGACTGGTTTGGCAGGGTGCCGTGTGGGCCACGCCTTTGCCGCCGGTGGAGTTACCAGCAGAAATTCAGAGTGAATTTATTCGCCTGTATGAACTGCCCGACGAGGCTTTAGCCCAGCAGCTTGAGCCGACCTTAGACATCTTCCCCGAATACCGTGAAGACTTGCTGCGCTATTTGGCCCAAGAGGCCAGTGTCGAGCGCCGGTCGCTGTTAGCCCAAGTGGGTAAGCTAAGCCAAGCCGAGCGCTTTGCATGGTTAGGCACCACGGCCGGTAAAGTGGGGCTCGCCGCTGTAGCGGTCGGTGGTATTGCTGCCGCCACAGGTAGCTCTGGTGGCGGTGGTGGCTCAGGCGGCGCTGCGACAACGACTCCCACGCCTAGCCCTGCGCCAGCACCAGCACCGACGCCCGCGCCAACGCCGCCGGTTGCGCCGACGCCAGATCCCGCGCCAGCACCGACGCCAGCACCCAATCCAACTCCAGAACCTACGCCAGAGCCCACGCCGGACCCTGCGCCTACACCCACGCCGCCCACGCCGGCGCCAAACCCAACCCCGGCGCCCGAGCCGGTCGACCCGGAAACCTTCCGTACCACAGAGTTCAAGAAGGACTGGGGCCTAGCCACCATCAAAGCCGAGCATGCCTACGCACGTGGCGCTACGGGTAAAGATGTAGTGGTCGCGGTGGTGGATACCGGGGTGGATATCCAGCACAAAGAGCTGCAAGGGCAGATTGCCAACGGCGGCAGCGTGGTGCGTGACGGCGGCCCGGCGATGACCGATGGCCACAGTCACGGCACCCATGTGGCTGGCACGATTGCCGCTAAGCGCGATGGCCAAGGCATGCACGGCGTAGCGCCGGAGGCGAAGATTCTGCCGATCAAATACCTCGATGATGGCGTCGAGGGAAGCGTTACCCTTGGCACCAAAGAGGCGCTCGATCGTCAGGTGGCCTATGGCGCGCGGGTCTCCAACAACAGTTGGGGCCAACGCACCACAGTCGGTAATGCCTACCGCTCGAAAACCATCGCCGATTTGTCGGAATCCGAGCGCAGTTACTACACCAATAGCATCGCCAGCTTGTACAAAGCAGCGCAGAACGCCGGCATCGTCTTCGTCTTTGCCGCTGGCAATAACACCACCGGCGACACCAGCATTGCCGCGCAGCCGAGTTTCTATGCCGCCTTGCCCCTACTGGCGCCGGAGCTAGCCGGGCAGTGGCTGGCGGTGGTGAACATTGCCAGCAACGGCAAGATTTCCTCGGGTTCGCACCGCTGTGGCGATGCCCAAGCGTTTTGTTTGGCGGCGCCCGGCTCGGGCATTTACTCGGCCACGCCGGGGGATAATTACGGTTACAAAACCGGTACCTCGATGGCCGCGCCGCATGTCTCTGGCGCATTGGCCTTGTTGATGGATCTATTCCCCACCTTAAGCGCGCAACAAGTCACCGAGCGCGTGCTGGTGTCGGCCAATAAAAGCGGCGAATACGCCGACAAGGCGGTTTACGGCCAAGGCCTGCTCGACTTGCAAGCGGCCAGTAACCCGATTGGCGGCCTGATGATTAATACCCAAAGCGGCGAAGTGGTGGCGCTCGATCAAGCCAAACTGGCCGCTAGCGACCCGCTAGGCAGCAGCCTGCGTGAAGCGCTGAGCCAGGTCGATTTGGTGGTGAAAGACTCGCTGGATGCGCCGTTTGTGATGGCCGGCAGTCAACTGAGTGGCGACGACGCCCAGCATGCCCGTGTTGATACCGGCGCGTATCTGGCGCGTTTAAACCGCGAGCACAGCATGACCGAGCTGAGCGACGGCCAAGGCTTAACCCTGCGCTTTAGCGCCGGCGAGCAAGGCAGCGGCTTGGCCTCGTTAGGCGAGCTGCAAGCGTGGCAAGGCTTCGGCCCCGACATGGCGGTCAGTGCCAGCTTTAATACCGACCCGTCGTGGAGCCAAGGCTTGCTGCAATTACAGCCTGAGCTGCGTGATGCGGGCATGACCCAAGCGCTGAGCAACCCTTACCTGAGCTTGCAGCAACAAGCGCTGGGTGGCGGCTTGCACTGGCAGTTGGGCCAAGGCTGGCATGCCGGCGTACAAGTACAAACCGCCGCGGCTGAAGAGCAGTTCGCGCAGAGCGCCGACAGCCGCGATTATCAGCACAGCGTGCAAACCGAGTGGGGCTACCGTGCCCTGCAAGGTTGGAGTGCTAGCGTGCAGCTCGGCGCACTGATGGAGCAGCAGCGCATGCTTGGCGCACAGGGCAGCCAGTGGATTAACGGCGACAGCCAAACGCTGTTTGCTGGCCTGAATGTCAGCGTGCCGCTCAACGACGCTTGGCAGGCCTTTGCCCGTTATAACCTCGGCCAGACTCAGCTGGATTCGCGCGGTTGGCTGCAACAGGCTGAGCTGAATAGCGACAGCTTCACCTTAGGCTTAGCCGGGCAACCGGCGGCGGGCTGGCAGGTAGGTGTATTGGCCTATCAGCCGCTACGGGTGCGTGATGGGGCTGGGCAGCTGAGTCTGCCGACTGGCTTAAACGCCGATAACAGCGTGCAGTGGCAAACGCGCGAGAGCAGCTTGGCCAGTGCTGGCCGGCATATGGAGTACGAAGCCTTCTTCCGCTACGAGCTACCTACGTGGCAGCTGAGCTTTAAAGGCAGCCTGCTGCATATTCAGGACTACCGGAACCAGCGCGGCAATAACGACAATCTGATTCTGCTCAGCACCGGCCTGCGTTACTGAGGCCGGCGCGAGCGGTTAATCGCGCGGCGCGTAGGCGAATACGTCGGCGCGCATTTGCGCAGGGCTTAGGCCCGCTGCTACTAAGCCGTCGAGGGTGGCGTAGACCATCGGCGGCGAGCCGCTGGCATAGACTTGCACAGCGCTTAAGTCGCTAAAGTCGGCGCATACCGCTTCAAACAGCAAGCCTTGGCGGCCTTGCCAGTTGTCTTCCGGCTGGGCGTCGCTCACCACTAAGTGCACGTTGAGATTGGCCACGTTGTGCCAGTCGGCCAGCGCGGCTAAGTGGTAGAAGTCTTCAGGGCGGCGCGCGCCCCAATACAAATGCACCGGATGGGCAAAACCCTGCGCACGGCAGTGTTCGATCAGGCTGTGCATTTGCGCCATGCCAGTGCCGGCGGCAATCAGCACCAGCGGTGCGGCGGGCAGCTCAGCCAAGTGGCAGTCGCCAAAGGGCAGCTGCACTTTTACCAGCGGCTGGCTTTTTAGGTGATCGAGCATGTGCTGGCTGGCGCTGTCGCGCACTTGAATGTGCAGCTCTAGCTCGCGGCCTTGATGCGGTGCGCTGGCGATGGAAAACGCCGCTTGCTCGCCGTCGGGCTTTTCTAGCAGCAGGTATTGGCCGGCGTGGTAGCGCAGCTTCTTACCGGCTGGCGCGCGCAGTTGCACACGGGTGACGCCAGCGCCGAGGTCTTCTAGCGCCACCACTTGGCAGCTCAGGCTGTGCACCGGCAGCTCACCGGGGGCGAGGATTTTGTCCCAGTGCAGGCGGCAGTCGGTCAGCGGCTCGCACAGGCAGGTCATCACTTCGCCTTGGCTAATCACAGCACCTTGGTAGCGCACTTGGCCCTCTAACAGCAGCGCGGCGCAGATTTCGCAATTGCCATTGCGGCAGCTGTGCGGCACCTCAAAGCCTAAGCGGCGTGCGGCATCCAAGATGCGCTCGCCGGGGAGCACGGCCAGTTGATGGCCGGAGGGCTCTAGGGTGACCGTGAGGGTGTTACTCATGGATCAATCCCGAGGCTGGCCCACAGGTCGTCGACGCGGGTTTTTACCGCCTCGTCCATCACAATCGGCACGCCCCATTCGCGGCTGGTTTCGCCGGGCCATTTATTGGTGGCGTCGAGACCCATCTTGCTGCCTAGGCCGGAGATCGGCGAAGCGAAGTCCAGATAGTCGATCGGCGTGTTGTCCACTAGCACCGTGTCGCGCTTGGGGTCCATGCGTGTGGTGATGGCCCAAATCACGTCGTTCCAGTCGCGGGCGTTGACGTCGTCATCGCAGACAATCACGAACTTGGTGTACATGAATTGGCGCAAAAACGACCACACACCGAGCATCACCCGCTTGGCATGGCCGGGGTACTGCTTCTTCATGGTCACCACCGCCATGCGGTACGAGCAGCCTTCCGGCGGCAGGTAGAAGTCGGTGATCTCGGGGAACTGCTTTTGCAGAATCGGCACGAACACTTCGTTGAGAGCCACGCCCAAAATCGCCGGCTCATCCGGTGGGCGGCCAGTGTAGGTGCTGTGGTAGATGGCTTTTTCGCGCATCGTCATGCGCTCGACGGTAAACACCGGAAAGCGATCGACTTCGTTGTAGTAGCCGGTGTGATCGCCAAACGGGCCTTCGTCGGCCATTTCGCCGGGGTAGATATGCCCTTCCAGCACAATCTCGGCGCTGGCTGGCACTTGCAGGTCGCTGCCGATGCATTTGACCAGCTCGGTACGGCTACCGCGCAACAGGCCGGCAAAGGCGTATTCCGACAGGGTGTCCGGTACCGGCGTGACGGCGCCTAAGATGGTCGCAGGATCAGCGCCGAGCGCTACGGCCACGGGGTAGGGCTTGCCGGGGAATTTTTCGCACCACTCGCGGAAATCCAGCGCGCCACCGCGATGGCTCAGCCAGCGCATGATCAGCTTGTTGCGACCAATCACTTGCTGACGATAAATGCCGAGGTTCTGGCGTTCTTTATTCGGTCCACGGGTGATGGTCAGGCCCCAAGTAATCAGCGGGCCTGCGTCGCCCGGCCAGCAGGTTTGCACCGGCAGACGACTTAAATCGACGTCATCACCTTCAAACACTTGCGCATGGCAGGGTGCGTCTTTGACCACCTTGGGGGCCATCGACAGCACTTTCTTGAAGATCGGTAGCTTAGCCCACGCGTCTTTCAGGCCTTTTGGCGGATCGGGCTCTTTTAAGAAGGCCAGCAGTTTGCCGATTTCGCGCAGCTCGCTGATGCTCTCGGCGCCCATGCCCAGCGCCACGCGCTCGGGGGTGCCAAACAGATTGGCCAGCACGGGCATGCTGTGCCCAGTGGGGTTTTCAAACAGCAGCGCAGGGCCTCCCTTGCGCAGGGTGCGGTCGGCAATTTCGGTCATTTCCAGCACCGGCGATACCGGCACTTGGATGCGCTTTAGCTCGCCGCGGCTTTCCAGCACGCGGATGAAATCTCGCAGGTCGGAGTAGTGCATCGGGCCCTCACGCAGCCAAGCCCACGCTGCAAGCAGAGTGGGCTTGCAGCGCGAGGCAGCGGCTTACTTGCGCTTCATCAACTGGAAGAATTCTTCGTTGGTCTTGGTGTCTTTGAGCTTGTCCAAGAGGAATTCGATCGAGGCAATTTCGTCCATCGGGTGGAGGATTTTGCGCAGAATCCACATGCGCTGCAGTTCTTCCTCGCCGGTCAGCAACTCTTCGCGGCGGGTGCCCGATTTGTTGATGTTGATCGCTGGGAACACACGCTTTTCGGCGATGCGGCGATCCAGCGGCAGTTCCATGTTGCCGGTGCCTTTGAATTCTTCGTAGATCACTTCGTCCATCTTCGAGCCGGTATCGACCAGCGCGGTGGCGAGAATGGTCAGGCTGCCGCCTTCTTCGATGTTACGCGCGGCACCAAAGAAGCGTTTGGGCTTCTCTAGGGCATGGGCATCCACACCACCGGTGAGTACCTTGCCGGAGCTTGGGATCACAGTGTTGTAGGCGCGCGCCAGACGGGTGATGGAGTCGAGCAGAATCACCACGTCCTTCTTGTGCTCGACCAAACGCTTGGCCTTTTCGATGACCATTTCGGCCACTTGCACGTGACGCGCCGGCGGCTCGTCGAAGGTTGAGGCAACCACTTCGCCGCGCACGGTGCGCTGCATCTCGGTCACTTCCTCGGGGCGTTCGTCGATCAGCAGAACGATCAGGTACACCTCGGGGTTGTTACGGGTGATGTTGCTGGCGATGTTCTGCAGCATGATGGTCTTGCCCGCTTTCGGCGGGGCGACGATCAAACCACGCTGGCCCTTACCAATCGGCGCACACAGGTCGATCACACGGCCGGTGAGGTCTTCGGTGGAGCCGTTACCTGCTTCCATCTTCAGGCGCAGGTTGGGGAACAGCGGGGTCAAGTTCTCGAACAGAATCTTGCTCTTGGCGTTTTCTGGGCGGTCGAAGTTAATCGTGTCGACCTTTAACAACGCGAAGTAGCGCTCGCCATCCTTCGGTGGGCGAATCTTGCCGACGATGGTGTCGCCGGTACGCAGGTTGAAGCGGCGGATCTGGCTGGGCGACACGTAAATGTCGTCAGGGCCGGCCAGATAAGACGCATCAGAGCTACGCAGGAAGCCGAAGCCGTCTTGGAGGATTTCCAGTACACCATCACCGGAGATTTCTTCGCCGCTTTTCGCGTGTTTTTTCAGGATCGAGAAGATCACGTCCTGCTTGCGCGAGCGGGCCATGTTCTCGACGCCCATGGATTCGGCGAGTTCTAACAGTTCGGTAATGGGTTTTTGCTTGAGTTCGGTCAGATTCATAAGAGAAAGAAAGGATGGGATGCGGGGTCGCGTTATCGGGAATCTGCTCGACTGTCATCGGTCAGGGCGCCGATGGAGCATGTCAGAGCGGGAAATTACTTCGTTAGGAAGGCTGCAGAAAATGCAGTGATTTGAACCATAGCACCGCAACTGCACAGCGGCAAGCGGCAAAACGACAAAGCCCCGCACGGGGCGGGGCTTTGTGGGCTATTACAGGTTGCTGTCGAGGAACGCCGCCAGCTGCGACTTCGACAAGGCGCCAACCTTAGTGGCTTCGACGTTGCCGTTCTTGAACAGCATCAAGGTCGGGATGCCACGCACGCCGTACTTCGGCGGGGTGTCTTGGTTTTCGTCGATGTTCAGTTTGCAGACCTTCAGCTTGCCTTGGTAGTCCTTGGCAATTTCATCCAGCACCGGGGCGATCATTTTGCACGGGCCGCACCATTCAGCCCAGTAGTCCACCAGTACAGGGCCGTCAGCCTGCAGCACATCAGCGTCAAAAGAGGCATCGGTAACGTTGTTGATGAATTCGCTCATGGGGCAATCTCCAGGATTCGTCTAAGCAGATTTGCGGCACATAATAGCTTGGCTTGGCCCGATGGGAAACGCGCGCCGGATTGATAGGTATTATTGATCTGCACCGGGCCGACTATGGTTAAGGCTGGCACAATGCCCGACATCCAGCGCTGCGCTGCTTTAAATAGCGCCTGCTGGGGCACGCTGTACGGATTAAATTGAGGATGTTGTCTATGCCGCAGAGCAGCGAAAGCGGGTTTTCACGGGTTGCCGCGATCGACTTGGGCTCGAACAGTTTTCATATCGTGGTGGCCAAGCTCGATCACGGTGAAGTGCGCCCGATGGAGCGCTTGGGCGAAAAAGTGCAGCTGGCCGCCGGCCTTGATGAAGCCCGTCAGCTGAGCGAAGAAGCGATTGCGCGTGGCTTAGAGTGCCTAGGCCGTTTTGCCCAACTGCTGCGCGGTATGCCGCGTGGCAGCGTGCGTGTGGTGGCCACCAGTGCCTTACGCCAAGCGAAAAACCGCCAAGTGTTTATTCGCCAAGCCTCGCAGGTGCTCGGGCACCCGGTCGAGCTGATCTCTGGCCGCGAAGAAGCCCGTTTGATCTACCTCGGCGTGGCGCACACCTTAGGTGACGGCGACGGCAAGCGCTTGGTGATGGACATCGGTGGCGGCAGTACCGAATTCATTATCGGCGAGCGCTTCGAGCCGCTGCTGCGCGAGAGCCTGCAAATGGGCTGCGTGGCGTTCAGTAAACAGTTTTTCCCTGACGGCAAGCTGTCTGCCGCGCGCTACGCTAAGGCCTACACGGCGGCGCGCCTCGAGCTGATGAATATCGAGCAGTCGCTGCACAGTCACGGCTGGGACAACGTGGTGGGCTCCTCAGGTACCATCCGTGCCGTGGGCGCGGCGATTGCTGCCATGGGGCTGGGTAAGGGCGAAGTGAACCGCGACGGTTTGCTCAAGCTAAAACGCCAAGTGCTCAAGTGCGAGCAGCTCGAAAAACTCGCTATTGATGGCGTCAAAGCCGACAGAAACGCGATTTTGCCCGCCGGTTTGGCGATTTTAGAGGCGGCTTTCGATGCCTTGGGCCTGGAAATCATGCACCACTCCGAAGGCGCATTGCGTGAGGGTGTGCTGTACGACTTATTGGGCCGACATGCCCATGAAGACGTCCGCGAGCGTTCTTTAAGTGCCCTTGTGGAGCGCTATCACGCTGACCCACAGCAGGCGCTGCGGGTGGAGCAAAAGTCGCTGCTGATTTTGAGCAAGGTCGCCGAAGACTGGCACCTGCAAGGCCCGTTATGGGCTGAGCGGCTGAGCTGGGCGGCGCGCGTGCACGAGATCGGCTTGGACATTGCCCACAGCCAATACCATAAGCACGGCGCGTATTTGCTCGAGCATTCGGATTTGCCGGGGTTTTCCCGCCACGATCAATTGATTGTGTCGCTGTTGGTGCGTGGCCACCGGCGCGGCTTGGGCGCCGACCGTTTCCGCGAGTTGGGTGAGGATGGCGAGGGCTTGCTGCGCCTGTGCATCATCCTGCGTTTGGCGATTTTGCTGTTTCGTAACCGTGAAGATGAGGCGCCGATTCTAACTTTGACGGCCGGCGAGCGCAGCTTGCAGATCATCTTCCCCGATGGCTGGCTGCAGGCGCGGAGCCTCACCCAAGCCGATTTCGAGCAAGAAGCACAGTGGCTGGCCAAGGCCGGCTATGAGCTGACCTTGGCTTAACTGCTGGCTGGCACGTGCGTGCCAGCCGTTAACGGCTGGTTAGAGGATATAGCGCGACAGGTCTTCATCCTGCGCCAGCTCGCCCAAGTGGCTGTCCACATACGCCGCGTCGATGCGTAGCGGCTGGTCACTGTGCTGGCTAGCTAAGTCGGCCGCGCTGAACGACACCTCTTCCAGCAAGCGCTCAAGCAGGGTGTGTAAACGGCGCGCGCCGATATTTTCGGTTTTTTCATTCACCTGATAGGCGATCTGCGCGAGGCGCTCGATGCCGTCGTCGGCAAATGCCACGCTCAAGCCTTCGGTGGCCAGCAGCGCCTGGTATTGCTCGGTGAGCGACGCATGCGGCTCGCGTAGGATGCGCTTGAAGTCGTTGGGCGTGAGGGCTTTGAGCTCGACGCGAATCGGCAGGCGGCCTTGCAGCTCGGGGATCAAATCGCTGGGCTTGCTGAGGTGGAAGGCGCCGGAGGCGATGAACAGGATATGGTCGGTCTTCACCATGCCGAGCTTAGTATTCACCGTGCTGCCTTCGATCAGCGGCAGCAAGTCACGCTGCACGCCCTCACGCGAGACATCCGCGCCACCGCTGTTGCCGCGCTTAGCGACCTTGTCGATCTCGTCGATAAACACGATGCCGTTTTGCTCGACGGCTTCCAGCGCCCGCACTTTCAGCTCGTCTTCATTGACCAGGCGTGCGGCTTCTTCATCACGAACCAGCTTGAGCGCTTCTTCGACCTTCAGCTTGCGGGTCTTCTTGCGGCCCTTGCTCATGCCGGAGAACAAGTTTTGCAGCTGATTGGTCATTTCTTCCATGCCCGGCGGGGACATGATCTCCACGCCCATCGGCGCTTCGTTGACCTCAATCTCGATCTCTTTGTCGTTCAGCTGGCCTTCGCGCAGTTTCTTGCGAAACAGCTGGCGGGTGCTGGAGTCTTCGCGGCTGGCCGGCTCGTCGCCAAAACTACCCCGCGCGGGCGGCAGCAGGGCATCGAGGATGCGTTCTTCGGCGGCATCTTCGGCGCGGTAGCGGTTTTTATGCACTTCCTGCTCGCGGAGCATTTTCAGCGCGGCATCCGCCAGATCGCGGATGATCGACTCCACATCGCGGCCAACATAGCCCACTTCGGTGAACTTGGTCGCTTCCACTTTTAAGAACGGCGCATTCGCCAGCTTGGCCAAGCGGCGGGCGATTTCGGTTTTACCCACACCGGTGGGGCCGATCATCAGGATATTTTTCGGTGTCACTTCTTGGCGCAGCTCGGCGGGTAGCTGCATGCGCCGCCAGCGGTTGCGCAGGGCGATGGCCACGGCGCGCTTGGCGTCGTCTTGGCCGATGATGTGGCGGTCCAGCTCGTGGACAATTTCGCGGGGCGTCATAGACATGAAAGGGGCTCCGTGGCTCGGCTTAAACGTCCGAGTCCAACTCTTCAAGCGTGAGATTCTGGTTGGTAAACACGCAGATGCTGCCGGCGATGTTCAGCGCGGTTTCGGCGATTTCACGGGCACTCAACGCCACGTCGCCTTTGTCCAGCAGGGCCAGCGCGGCTGCTTGTGCGTAGCCACCGCCAGAGCCCATAGCGATTAAGCCGTGCTCGGGCTCTACTACGTCGCCATTGCCGGTGATGATCAGGCTGGCGTCTTTGTTGGCTACTGCGAGCATGGCCTCTAGGCGGCTCAGGCTGCGGTCGGTGCGCCAGTCTTTGGCCAGCTCCACGGCAGCGCGCACCAGATGGCCTTGGTGTTTTTCCAGCTGCGCTTCAAAGCGCTCGAACAAGGTAAAGGCATCGGCGGTGGCGCCGGCAAAACCGGCCAGTACTTTGCCGTGGTAGAGGCGGCGCACCTTCTTGGCGTTGCCTTTCATCACGGTATTGCCCAGGGAAACCTGGCCGTCGCCGCCCATGACGACTTTGCCGCCGCGACGCACTGAAACGATGGTGGTCAAGGGGAGTGCTCCTGCCCGCTTACTGAATGCTTAGGCCAGTAGTGGGGGCAAGGCGGGGGGATTTCAACCGAGCGAGGTTTTACCAGATGTTGCCAGCGGGCAAGAAAAAGCCCAGCGCGTATGCTGGGCTTCTCGGGCTTCTCGGGCTTGATGGCGCTTACACCGCCACCGGCGCTTTGATATGCGGGTGGGCGACGTAGTTTTGCAGTTCGAAGTCTGCAAACGTAAACGCAAACAAATCGCTGACTTCGGGATTGATATGCATCTGCGGCAGCGGGTGCGGTTCGCGGCTTAGTTGCAGGTCGGTTTGTTCGATGTGGTTGGCGTACAGGTGGCAGTCACCGCCGGTCCAGATAAATTCGCCGGGCTTTAGGCCGCACACTTGCGCCACCATCAAGGTCAGCAGGGCGTAGCTGGCGATGTTGAACGGCACGCCTAGGAAAATATCCGCCGAGCGTTGGTAGAGCTGGCAGCTGAGCTTGCCGTCGGCGACGTAAAACTGGAACAGCGCATGGCACGGTGGCAGGGCCATCTGTTCGACGAGGGCGGGGTTCCACGCGCTAACGATGAGGCGGCGCGAGTCGGGGTTGCGCTTGATCATGTCGATCAGCTTGCTGATCTGGTCGATGGATTCGCCGTTGGGAGCCGGCCAGCTGCGCCACTGGTAGCCGTACACGGGGCCGAGGTTGCCGTTTTCGTCGGCCCATTCGTCCCAAATACTTACGCCGTGGTCTTTCAGGTATTTGATGTTGGTGTCGCCCTGCAAAAACCACAGCAGCTCATGAATGATCGACTTTAGGTGGCACTTCTTGGTGGTCACCAGCGGGAAGCCCTCGCTTAAGTCGAAGCGCATTTGGTAGCCAAACACGCTGTAGGTGCCGGTGCCGGTGCGGTCTTCTTTAAAGGTGCCGTTGGTGCGCACGTGGCGCATCAGGTCGAGGTATTGCTTCATGCGGTGGCTCCTTGGCGGCGATAGGCCCAAGCGATCAGTGCGGCGCCGGCCATTAACATGGGGATAGTCAGCAGCTGGCCCATGGTCAGCCAGCCAAAGGCGATGTAGCCCAGCTGGGCATCGGGCTCGCGGACAAATTCAATGAGGAAGCGGAACACGCCGTAGCCGATCAGGAACATGCCCGACACCGCCATGGTGGGACGCGGTTTGCGCGTGTAGGCCCACAGCAGCAGGAATAGCGCGAGGCCTTCCAGGGCGGCTTGATACAGCTGCGAGGGGTGACGGGCCAGTTGCAGCGGGTCGTTGGGGAACACCATGGCCCACGGCACATCGCTGGCGCGGCCCCACAGTTCGCCGCCAATAAAGTTGCCGATGCGCCCTGCGCCAAGGCCGATTGGCACCAGCGGGGCGATAAAGTCCATCAGTTGGAAGAAACTCTTGCCGTTTTTGCGGCCAAACAGCCACGTGGCCAGCATCACGCCGATCAAGCCGCCGTGGAAGGACATGCCGCCTTCCCACACCTTAAACAGCCATAGCGGGTTAGCGAGGAATTGCTCGAAGTTATAGAACAGCACGTAGCCGCAGCGGCCACCGAGAATCACCCCCATGGCGACCCAGAAAATCAGGTCGGAGAGCTTCTCGTTGGTCCAGCTCGGGTCGAAACCGGCGAGGCGCTTCTTCGCCAGCAGCCACGCGCCGCCGATGCCGATTAAGTACATCAGGCCGTACCAGTGCACATCTAAAGGGCCAAGGCTAAAGGCCACGGGGTTGATTTGCGGATAGGTCAGCATCAGAAAAACTCGTCAGATCAAGAAAGACACGCCCACCACGGTGAGCAACAAGGCAAACAGGCGCTTGAGTAAGCGCGGCGATAGGCGGTGCGCCAGCTTAGCGCCCACGCGGGCAAACGGCATGGAGGTTAGCGCGATACCCAACAGCGCCGGTAGGTACACATAGCCAATGCTCCACTCGGGCAAGTTCGGCGTGCCGTGGCCGACCCACATAAAGCTCAGCGCACCGGCCAGCGCAATCGGAAAGCCGCACGCCGCGCTGGTGGCCACCGCCTGTTGCACCGGCACGCTGCGCCAAGTGAGGTACGGCACGTTTAGCGAGCCACCGCCAATGCCGAAAATTGCCGAGGCCCAACCCACCGCAGTGCCGACTACGCCTAGGCCGACTTTGCCCGGCAGTGGTTTCTCGGCTTTGGGTTTTAAGTCCAGCGCCAGCTGAATGGCAATGAGGATGGCGAATACGCCGATCAGTTTTTGCAGCCACGGGCCTTGGATGGCATCGGCGGTCAGCGCGCCCAACGCAGCGCCGACTAAGATGCCCACGCTCATCCACAAAGCCACCGGCCAGAGCACGGCACCCTTCTGATGGTGGGTGTGTACCGAGTTGATCGAGGTGAAAATAATCGTCGCCAGTGAGGTGCCCACCGCCATGTGGGTCAGTACGCTGTCATCCACCCCTTGGGCGACAAAGCTGTACACCAGCACCGGCACAATCACCGTGCCGCCGCCCACGCCAAACAGGCCGGCGAGCGTGCCGGCAGCGGCGCCCAGCGCTAAATAGAGTAGAAATTCCATGCACAGTCCCCCGCTTGTGCCAGGCGTTGGCACAAGTAAAAACGCGATGGTAACACCGCTAGCTGCCTTTCGAGGTTGCCCTAACGGCCAACATTTCTGAGACTGTGCGGACAGTCATCGCCGTGAGAGCGCTATGTGCCTGATCGTGTTTAGCTGGCAGCCTACCAGCCAGCAGCCGCTGCGTTTAGCGGCCAACCGAGATGAGTTTTATGCCCGCCCGACGGCCGCGTTGGACTGGTGGGCCGATGCGCCACAGGTGCTCGCCGGGCGCGACTTACAGGCCGGCGGCACCTGGCTGGGGGTGACACGTAGCGGGCGCTTTGCCGCGCTGACTAACGTGCGCGACCTCACGCAAAAACAAGGCTCGCGCTCGCGCGGCGAACTGACTGCCGGTTTTTTAACCGGCCACAGCCCGCCGCTGGCTTACTGCCAGCAGCTGGCCGAGCAAGGTGGAGACTTCACCGGTTTTAATTTGCTGGTCGGCGATCATCAGCAGCTGGTGTATTTCAACCCGCGCGAAGGCGCGCCGCAGGTGTTGGCTGCCGGTACTTATGGCTTGTCCAATGCGGCGTTGGATACGCCGTGGCCTAAGCTGCTGCGCACCCGCGAGGGCTTGCTCGGCTTAAGCGCCGAGGCAAGGCTTGAGGATTACCTCGACCTGCTCGCCGACCCCACGCGTCCGGCCGATCATCACTTGCCGGATACCGGCATAGGTCTTGAGTGGGAGCGTTTGCTCGGCAGCGCGTTTATCCACAGCGGCAGTTACGGCACCCGCGCCAGTAGCGTGCTGCGCATCGGTGCCGAGGTGGATTTTTTCGAGCGCAGCTTTGGCCCGCACGGCGAGAACGTAGGCGATGTGCAGCAGCGGTTTGTGCGGGAGCCACTGATTTAATGGCTGCACGACCCAGTCACTGCGTTGTGCGGTGCTCGCAAGCTCGCCTACCAGGCGGTATGTCTCGCTTGCTGCGCTCCGTACGCCTTGTGCTTGAGTCGTTCGCCGATTAAATCGGCGCCTCTTTAGCTCGGTAGATCATCAGCGGCGCTGCAGAAACAGCGCTAGACAGCCAATCACAATCCCCCAGAACGGCGCGCCAATGCCCCACAGGCTGATGCCCGAGGCGGTGACCACAAAGGTCAGCAGCGCCGGTTCACGCTCGTGTTCGTTCACTAAGGCCTGATGCAAGCCGTTGCCCACACTGCCCAGCAAGGCGATACCGGCGATGCCCAGCACTAGTTCACGCGGGAAGGCCATAAACAGCGCGCCAATCGAGGCGCCAAACACGCCTAATAGCAGGTACAAAGCGCCGGCAGTGATGCTTGCCCAATAGCGTTTGTTCGGGTCGGGGTGCGCATCAGGGCTGATACACAACGCGGCGGTGATCGCCGATAAGTTCAAACTAAACGCGCCCAACGGCGCCAGCAGCAGGTTAAGCCCGCCGGTGGTGCTGATCAGCGGCGACACCGGCACGCGGTAACCGCCACCATGCAGCGCGGCAATGCCGGGCAAGTTCTGCGAGGCCATGGTCACCAAGAACATCGGCAGGCCGACGCCGAGCAACACCGGCAGGTTAAACGCCGGGGTTACCCACACTGGGGTAGCGATATCCAGCGTTAATTGCGCGCTGTCGATGCTGCCGTTCAGCGCCGCCAGCAGCACGCCCACGGCAAAACACACCACCACGGCATAGCGCGGTTGCCAGCGGCGCATCAATAAATAGCTGACCAGCATGGGTAGCAGCAGCGCCCAGGCACTGGGTAGTAGCTCAAAGGCATGCAAGGTGAATTGCAGCAGAATGCCCGCCAGCAAGGCGGCGCCTAAGGATTGCGGAATGGTGCTGAGCAAACGGGCAAACAGGCCGGTAATGCCAGAGAGCCAGATCAGCGCGGCGCTGAATAAAAACGCCCCGGTGGCCTCGGCCAGCGAGATATCCCCGGCGGCGATCAGCAGCGCGGCGCCGGGCGTCGACCAGGCCACGTTGATTGGCGCGCGAAAACGCCACGATAAATACACCGCACCCACGCCCATGCCGACGCCCAAACTCAGCAGCCACGAGGCAATCTGTGCGCTATTGGCGCCCAGCGCCCGCGCGGCTTCAAACACCACGGCGGCCGAGCTGGTGTAGCCGACCAATACCGTGACAAACCCGGCGATCAGCGGGGCCAGCCAGTCTCTGGCGTGGGGCAGGGTTTTTAGGGCGCTGAGCATGGCGGCTTCCTTGGCAACTTTGTTCGCGGATGTGCAGGCATGCACAGTAGCAAGAGCGCCAGAAGACGCAGCGTTACAGTTGGCCGAGGATTAACGACAACAGTGCAAGCCCGCTGACGCAGCGGTTGCCGCGTCAGTGTTGGCCAAGCGAAGCGGCTGCTTAGCCGATCAGCAGGGCCGCGCCACTGGCCGCCACACCCCAGCCGAGGCCTTGGCTTAGCAGCGGTACACGGCGCAGTAGATGACTCAGCGCGCCACTGCTGGCCAGTAGCAGAGCGCTGGCCAGCAACATGCCGCCGATAAACAGCGTGGGGCTGAGCCCGGCGGGAATCTCCTGCCCGTGCGCCACACCATGCAGCAAGGCGAAGCCGGCCAGTAGCGGCAGGGCTTTAACGGCCGACAGACGCAGGCTGAGCGCCAGCATCAGGCCCAAGGCCAACACGCTAAAGGCAATCGCGCTTTCCAGCGCACTTACCGCTAGGCCTGCCGCACCCAATACCGCGCCGGTTAGCATGGCCAGTGCGAAGCCCAGCGGCGCCTGCCAACGTAGCGCGCCGTTTTGTCGCGCCGCCCACACGCCCACGCAGAGCAGTACCAGCAAGTGATCTAAACCCAGCAAGGGGTGGGCTAAGCCGGCGTACCAGGTGGCGTCGTGGCCGGGGTGGGCGAAGGCCAGCGACGGGGCGCTGAGTGCGGCCAGTAGGGTGAAAAGCTGTTTGCGTTGCATAAGAGGTTCTCCGTATCAGGCGGCGCTGAGCATGCCTTGGTGTTCGATAAAGGCGATGATTTCATCCAGGCCGTAGCCGGTTTTTTGGTTGCTGAACACAAAGGGGCGCTCGCCGCGCATGGTTTTCGCGTCGCGCTCCATGACCTCCAGCGAGGCGCCGACTAATGGCGCTACGTCGATCTTGTTGATTACCAACAGGTCGGACTTACAAATGCCGGGGCCGCCTTTACGCGGGATCTTGTCGCCGGCGGAGACGTCGATCACGTACAGGGTGAGGTCCGAGAGTTCCGGGCTGAAGGTGGCCGAGAGGTTGTCGCCGCCGGACTCGACCAAGACGATTTGTAAGTCGGGAAAACGCTGGCACAGCTGATTGACCGCTTCGAGGTTGATGGAGGCGTCTTCGCGGATCGCCGTGTGCGGGCAGCCGCCGGTTTCTACGCCGATGATGCGCTCGGGGGCCAAGGCTTCGTTGCGTACCAGAAACTGCGCGTCTTCTTGGGTGTAGATGTCGTTGGTGACCACGGCAATCCGGTAGCGGTCGCGCAGTGCGCGGCACAGCGCCAGGGTTAGTGCGGTCTTGCCCGAGCCAACCGGCCCGCCGATACCAATGCGTAAGGGTTGCGTGTGCATCCTTGAGGTCTCCCTAAGCGAAAGGCCGCTGTCTCATGAGCGAAACAGGCGGCTGTATTGTTGTTCGTGAGCCATGCTCGCCAGCGCCAAGCCAAACGGCGCGCTGCCACAATTGGCTAAGGGCTGCGCGCAGGCGTGTTGATAGGCGTCGTGCAGCGTCGGTTGCAGCGCCGAGAGCAAGCCTTGCGCGGCTTGCTGGCCAAGCGGCAGGGCTTTCATCAGCACCGCCAGTTGGTTCTCCAGCCAAGCCCAGAGCCACGCCTGCACGGCGCTGGCGCTATCCACTTGCCAGCACTGCGCGGCCAGCGCCCAGGCGGCGGCCAGGCCGCAATCGGGCTGATCGGCCAGGTAGCGCTGCGCGGCGGGGCTGAGCTCGGGCAGATGGCTGAGCAACTGGCGCAGCGAATAGCCCATTTGACGGTTTTCTTGCGCCAGCTCGCGGGTTTCGCGGCTGCTGCGCTGACGGGCGTCCAGCTCGGCGACCCGCGGCCAATCTCCGGCCTCTACGGCATCGCACAGCGCCTTGAGCAGTGGCACCTCGAAGCGGGCGAGGTTGAGCAGCAGTTGGTCGCCCAGCCAGGTGGCGGCGCTGGTGCTGTCGTGCACCAGACCTTGCTCGATGGCCAGCTCTAGCGCTTGCGAGTAGCTGTAGCCGCCAATCGGCAGCTGCGGGCTGGATAAGCGCAGCAGGCCCCACGCAGCCATCAGCGGCGCACTCCAAATTGGTGCAACTTGGGCGCGTAGTGAAACTGCGCGCTGTCATCGCCGTGCGAGTGATGATGACCGCCGCCGTAGGCGCCAGCCTCGGGGTGGAAGGGCGCCTGCAAGCTGCGCAGCTGCGCGCCGAGTTGTTCGAGCATATGCGCCAGTACGCTGTCTTCGGCCAAGCGCAGCCAGTGCTCGCTCAGTTGCAGCGGCACATGGCGATTGCCTAAGTGATAAGCGGCGCGCATCAGCTCGAAGGGGCTGGCGCAGGTGACTTCCAGCAGTTGCTCGGGCGCGGCGACGATTTGAAAAACGCGGCCATCGCTGGCGCGCAGGCAGTCGCCATCAGTCAGTGCCGTTTGCCCGCGTGGCAGAAACAGGCCTAGCTCCACGCCCTCGGCGCTGTGGCAACGCAGGCGTACTTTGCTGCGCTGCGCGTAGTTAAGGTGCAGCTGGTCATCGGCCGGTTGTGGGCTGGCTAAGCGTTCGCTGACGGTGAGCATGGGCGACATCCTGATCAATCGTGGCAGGTATCCAGCAAGAGCCTTGCCAAAACGAGCCGGCGCCTAAGGGCGGATCACCGCGGGCGCAAACGGGGCAAATGGGCGCGCATTTGTGGTGCGGGGCTGTGCGCATGCACTTTCTTGGTGCGCTGCTATTCTGTTGCGGCAAGCAGCAGGCTTGGCAGCTAGAGTTAATGGCAGATAAACCAAG
This sequence comes from Atopomonas hussainii, assembly GCF_900109735.1. Lineage (GTDB taxonomy): Bacteria > Pseudomonadota > Gammaproteobacteria > Pseudomonadales > Pseudomonadaceae > Atopomonas > Atopomonas hussainii. The sequence goes on along the minus strand of NZ_FOAS01000001.1, from coordinate 28,355 downwards.
CAGGCTGGGCATTGCGCCGGTGGTGATGGCTGGCCCTGCTGGGGCAAGTGCCGCAGGGCACAAGGTAGAACGTATGTGCGTCGAACGTTGTCGCTCGCTGAGCATAGTGATCGGTTTGCTGGTTGGGTTGTGGGCAGGGCTGGCGCAGGCGCAATGCGTGGCCTTAGTGCCGGCCAGTGGCGGTGCGTCGTTTTGGGATTTAGTCCGCCAAGGTGCCGAGCGGGCCGGTGCCGAGTTGGGTGTCGAGGTGTATTACCGCGGCACCCCGCGCAGCGAAGATGCCAGCGCGCAATTAAAGATCATCGAATTGAGCCTTAAGCATGGCTGCAAAGCCATGGTGATTGCCCCCGTCGGCCCGAAAATTACCGCTTATGCCGCGCAGCTGCGTGCGCAGCGCGGGTTGCCCAGTGTGTATATCGACCGCGATGTTGGCGGCGACCCCGACGGTTGGTTAATTGCCACCGATAACCGTCGCGCCGGTGAGCAAGCCGGGCGCTGGTTGGCGGATTACTTAGGCGGGCAGGGAGAGGTGCTGCTGGTGCGTTTATCGCCGGATATAGCCTCGACCACAGCACGTGAAGAGGGCTTCTTAAGCGCCGCACGGGCTGGCGGCTTGAGCGTGGATGGCAGCCAAGTGCTGGGCGATGACGCGCAGCGTATCCACACCTATTTGCTCGGTAAGCCGCAGCGCTTTAAGGCGCTGTTCTCGGTCAATGCCTCGACCACCAGTGCTAGCTATGCCGCGCTGCGTCATTTAAATGCGCAGCCACCGCTGGTGCATGTCGGCTTTGATAGCAGCGTGCAGTTGGCTTCGGCATTGGCTGCTGGCGAGATTCAGGCCTTGTTGCTGCAACAGGCGCAGACCATGGGGTATGACGCCGTGCATCTGGTGTGGCAGCTGGCGCAAGGCAAAACGCCCAGCGGGCCCAAGGTGCGTGGCTTAGACGCCAGCATTGCCACCGCCGATAATCTTGATGATGCGGATATCCGCGCCTTATTGAGCTATCAGCCGCGCCCGGCGCCGGGTAATGCGGCGGCCACCAGCACCGCCGGTGGCACGCCTTAAAGCTGGCTTAGAAGAGGAAATAGCGCTGCGCCAGTGGCAGCACCTCAGCCGGTTCGCACCACAGCAGTTGGCCATCGGCCTTGACCTGATAGTTCTGCGGATCGACCTCGATATTGGGCAGATAACCGTTATGGATCAGATCGGTTTTCTGCACTGCGCGACAGCCTTGCACAACGCCAATCTGCTTTTTCAGCCCCAACTGCGCAGGCACCCCGGCGTCGAACGCCGCCTGGCTGATAAAGGTGATGCTGGTGGCGTGACGGCTGCCGGCAAAGCTGGCGAACATCGGCCGGTAATGCACCGGTTGCGGGGTGGGAATCGACGCATTGGCATCGCCCATTAAGCTCGCAGCAATCGCCCCGCCTTTTAAGATCAGGCTCGGTTTAACACCGAAAAACGCCGGTCGCCAGAGCACCAGGTCGGCCCATTTTCCCACTTCAATCGAGCCCACTTCGTGGCTAATGCCGTGGGTAATCGCCGGGTTGATGGTGTATTTGGCGATATAGCGCTTGGCGCGGAAGTTGTCGTTGCCGGGCGCATCTTCCGGCAGTGCGCCGCGCTGGCGCTTCATCTTGTCGGCGGTTTGCCAAGTGCGGGTGATCACCTCGCCGACGCGGCCCATGGCTTGGCTGTCGGAGCTGATCATGGCGAACGCACCTAAGTCATGCAGGATGTCTTCGGCGGCAATGGTCTCGCGGCGAATGCGGCTTTCGGCAAACGCCACGTCCTCGGCAATGCTCGGGTCGAGGTGGTGGCAGACCATCAGCATGTCGAGGTGTTCGTCGATGGTGTTCTTAGTGAACGGCCGGGTCGGATTGGTCGAGCTGGGCAGTACGTTAGGGAAACCGCAGGCCTTGATGATGTCCGGCGCGTGGCCGCCACCGGCACCCTCGGTGTGGTAGGTGTGAATGGTGCGGCCTTCAAACGCGCCGAGGGTGGTTTCGACAAAGCCGGACTCGTTCAGCGTGTCGGTATGAATCGCCACTTGCACGTCGTAGTCATCGGCCACGCTTAAACAGTTGTCGATGGCCGCCGGGGTGGTGCCCCAGTCTTCGTGCAGCTTGAGGCCAATGGCCCCAGCTTTGACTTGCTCGATCAAGGGCTCGGGCAGCGAGGCATTACCCTTGCCGGTAAAACCCAAATTCATCGGGAAGGCATCGGCGGCCTGGAGCATGCGCGCCATGTGCCACGGTCCCGGTGTGCAGGTGGTGGCGTTGGTGCCGGTGGCAGGTCCCGTGCCGCCGCCAATCATAGTGGTGACGCCGCTCATTAGCGCCTCTTCGATCTGCTGCGGGCAGATGAAGTGAATGTGCGAGTCGATACCGCCAGCGGTGAGCAACATGCCTTCCCCGGCGATGACCTCCGTGCTGGCGCCGATGGCGATGCTCACGTCGGGCTGAATGTCCGGGTTGCCTGCCTTGCCAATGGCATGAATGCGCCCGTCTTTGAGACCTACGTCGGCTTTGACGATGCCCCAGTGGTCGATGATCAGCGCGTTGGTGATCAGCGTATCGACCACCTCGGCGGCGCACAGTTGGCTTTGCCCCATGCCGTCGCGGATCACTTTGCCGCCGCCGAATTTGACCTCTTCGCCGTAGGTGGTGAAGTCCTGCTCGACTTCAATCCACAGCTCGGTATCGGCCAGGCGCACCTTGTCGCCGACGGTGGGGCCGAACATGTCGGCATAGGCTTGGCGAGAAATTTTCATCACAGCGCTCCCATCACGCGGCCAGCAAAGCCGTACACGGTGCGTTTACCGGCCAGCTCGACCAGCTCGACCTCGCGGCTCTGCCCGGGCTCGAAACGCACCGCCGTGCCGGCAGGAATATTCAGGCGCATGCCACGGCTTTGCACGCGGTCGAAGCTCAGCGCGTCGTTGGTTTCAAAGAAGTGAAAGTGCGAGCCGACCTGAATCGGCCGGTCGCCGCTGTTGGCGACGGTTAAGGTCAGGGTGCGGCGGCCGGCGTTGAGTTCGATCTCGCCGTCGGCAATCTGGTATTCACCGGGAATCATGGGGTACTCCGCTGCGGGGTGAGGATCAGTTGCATGAAGGTCAGGTCCAGCCAGCGGCCAAATTTGCGGCCGACTTGGGGCATCTGGCCGGTGGTGCTGAAACCAAGGCGTTGGTGCAAGGCGATAGAGGCGGCGTTGCCGCTTTCGATGGCCGCCACCATGACGTGTTTATTGCAGCCAATTGCGCGTTCGATCAGGGCGGCCATCAGGGGTTTGGCTAAGCCTTTGCCACGTTGATCGGCGCGGATGTACACCGAGTGCTCGACGGTGTGGCAGAAGCCATCAAATGCCCGCCAGTCGCCAAACGAGGCGTAGCCGAGCACGGCATCGCTGGCATCGCAGGCGACCAGAATCGGGTAGCCCTGCGCGTGGCGCGCGGCAAACCAGCTTTGCCGGTTAGCGAGGTCGACTTCGGCATCGAGCCAGATGGCGGTGGTGTTGCGCACGGCATCGTTAAAGATGTCGCAGAGCGCCGGCAGGTCGCTGGCTTGGGCATCGCGAATGACGCAGCTCATGCTCACTCTACCGGCTCAAACAATCGGCTGGTGCACGGTCACCAGCTTAGTGCCGTCGGGGAAGGTGGCCTCGATCTGTAGCTCGGGGATCATCTCCGGCACGCCGTCCATCACCTGTTCGCGGCTTAATAATGTGGTGCCGTAGTGCATCAGCTCGGCGACGCTTTGCCCGTCGCGCGCGCCTTCTAACAGCGCGGCGGAGATATACGCCATGGCCTCGGGGTAATTCAGCTTGAGGCCGCGCGCCAAGCGCCGTTCGGCGACTAAACCAGCGGTGAAGATCAGCAGCTTGTCTTTTTCGCGGGGGGTTAAATCCATAACAACTCCAGTCAGGCAGCGCCGCGCGCTGCTCAGGTATTCCAGATCCGTGGTGGCACGGCGGCGCGGCCCAGCAAGGCCGGGCGCAAGATTTGCCACAGGCTGATCAGCCAAGCGCGGGCGTGTAAGGCCTCGTGGCTTAAACAGCGCGCTACTACTAAACCGGGCAATTGAGTCAGGTCGCCACGGCCTTGGCAAGGCAAGGCGCGGCAGGCACTGAGCAGTTCGCTGTCGATTTCGCCGGTGATGATCAGGGTGGCCAATACCGGATAACCGTCGAGGCCAATCGGGGAATCGAGCAGGCGATCGTCGCCGTGAATGCGTTGGCGCTCGTGCCACAGCCACTGGCCGTCGCGGCGAATGTCCAGCGCGGCGCTGAGATAACCGTGGTTAAAACGCTCGCCAGCGGCGGGGCGGCCGAGGGCGATGATGTCCCAGTAGCACAGCTGGGCATCGCCACTGAGTTCGATCTGCGTGCTCAGCTCAGCTTGGGCGGCGCTGTAGACGATGGTTTCTTGCGGCAGCCATTCCAGCGTGGCGCCGGGGGCGACCTGCAACTGTACGTGCTGGCTGGCGCGGCAGTTGGCGCGATACCACTTGGCGGCGCCGGGGCTGGTCAGCTGCGCCCACGCGTTGTCGGCCACCTGGGCGCTGATCTGCAAGCTATCGCCACCGGCGATGCCTGCGGGCGGGTGCACAATGATGTGCTGGCACACCTCAGGCCCCTCACCGTACAGGTGTTTTTGCACCCGTAACGGGCCTTGATGGCGGCGCAGCACCGGCCGCGTGGTGTCGCCAAGGCGCGCATAGCCGAGCTCTAATTCGGCGTGCCAAGCGGGGGTAAAGAGCGGGGTGGGTAGCGGTGCATTCATAGGCTAGGCGCGCCGTTTAAATGGCGACGAGGCCGCGCACGCCGTCGGCCTCCATCTGTGCGCCACGGCCTTGCTGGATGATTTCGCCACGGCTCATCACTAAGTACTGATCAGCCAGCTCGGCGGCAAAATCGTAGAACTGCTCGACCAGCAAAATGGCCATGTCGCCGCGTTCGGCGAGTTTTTTGATCACCGCGCCGATCTCTTTGATCACCGAGGGCTGAATGCCTTCGGTGGGCTCATCGAGAATCAGCAAACGCGGCTGGCTGGCCAAGGCGCGGCCAATGGCCAGCTGCTGTTGCTGGCCGCCGGACAAATCGCCGCCACGGCGCTGTTTCATCTCGTGTAGCACCGGGAATAATTCGTAGATAAACCCTGGCACCTCGCGCGCTTGGCGGGCGGGGAAGCGCGATAAACCGAGCAGCAGGTTTTCTTCCACGGTTAAGCGCGGGAAGATTTCGCGGCCCTGCGGCACGTAGGCCACCCCGGCTTGCATGCGCTGGAAGGGTTTCTTGCCGGTGATGTTGTGGCCGTCCCACAGCACTTGGCCTTCTTTGGCGGGCAGCAGGCCCATCAGACATTTCAGCAGGGTGGTTTTGCCCACGCCGTTACGGCCCAGCAGGCAGGTCACCTCGCCGATTTCGGCGGTAAAGCTCAAGCCGCGCAAAATGTGGCTGCCGCCGTAGTATTGATGCAGTTGTTGTACGTCGAGCATGGCGAACTCCTTCACGTGCTGGGCTTAGCGGCCCAGATAGACCTCAATCACCCGGTCGTTGGCTTGCACTTCATCCAGCGAGCCCTCGGCCAATACGCTGCCTTGGTGCAGCACGGTGACATGGTCGGCAATCGCGCCGACAAAACTCATGTCGTGCTCGACCACCATCAACGAATGCTTGCCGGCGAGGCTTTTAAACAGCTCGGCGGTGAATTCGGTTTCCGCATCGGTCATGCCGGCGACCGGCTCGTCGAGTAGCAGCAGTTGCGGCTCTTGCACCAGCAGCATGCCGATTTCGAGAAACTGTTTTTGCCCGTGCGACAACAGCCCCGCCGGGCGCTGGCGCTGGTTTTCCAGCTTGATGGTGGTGAGTACCTCTTCAATGCGGCTGCGCTGCTCGCCGGTTAACCGCGAGCGCAGGCTGGCCCACACCGATTTGTCGGTCTTTAGCGCCAATTCGAGGTTGTCGAACACGCTGAGCGCCTCAAACACCGTGGGTTTCTGGAACTTGCGGCCAATCCCGGCTTTGGCGATGGCTACCTCGTTCATCTGCGTCAGATCCAGCGTTTCGCCGAAAAACGCGGTGCCGCTGTCGGGGCGGGTTTTGCCGGTGATGACGTCCATCAGGGTGGTTTTACCGGCGCCGTTGGGGCCGATGATGCAGCGCAGCTCACCCACGCCGATGTACAAGGTCAGCGCGTTTAAGGCTTTAAAGCCATCGAAGCTGACGTTGATGTCTTCCAGCGTGAGCACAGTGCCGTGCGGCGTATTGAGGCTGTGGCGGTCGCGTAGCGCCGGACGAACGCCGCTGACTTCGCCCAGATGAGGTTGCGAGTTAGGCTGGTTCATGAGCGCTCCTTACGCAGCAGGCCGAAGATCCCGCGCGGCAAAAACAGAGTGACGACGATAAACAGCAGGCCCAAGAAGAACAGCCAGTAATCGGGGAAGGCCACGGTGAACCAGCTCTTCGCGCCGTTGACCAACCCGGCGCCGAGCAGCGGGCCGATCAGCGAGCCACGCCCGCCCAGCGCCACCCACACTGCGGCCTCAATCGAGTTGGTCGGCGACATTTCGCTGGGGTTGATGATGCCCACCTGCGGCACATACAAGGCGCCGGCCACGCCGCAGATCAGCGCCGAGACCACCCAGATAAACAGCTTGAAGCGCTGCGGGTCGTAGCCACAGAACATCACCCGCGATTCGGCGTCGCGCACCGCAGTAAGAATGCGCCCGTACTTGCTGCGCGTTAGGCGCCAGCTCAAATACAAGCAGCCGAGCAGCGCCAGCACGGTAAGGGTAAACAGCGTGGCGCGGGTGCCCGGCGCGCTGATGCTAAAGCCCAGCAGGGTTTTAAAGTCGGTAAAGCCGTTGTTGCCGCCAAAGCCGGTTTCGTTGCGGAAGAACAGCAACATGCCGGCGAAGGTCAGCGCTTGGGTCATGATCGAGAAGTACACGCCCTTGATCCGCGAGCGGAAGGCGAAGTAACCGAACACCAGCGCCAACAAGCCCGGCGCCAACAGCACCAGCGCCATGGCCCAGAGGAAGTGCTCGGTGCCGGTCCAGTACCACGGCAGTTCCTCCCAGGCGAGAAAGTGCATAAACGCCGGCAGGCCGTCACCGGCGGCTTCGCGCATCAGGTACATGCCCATCGCATAGCCGCCCAAGGCGAAGAACAAACCGTGGCCGAGCGACAGCAGCCCGGCATAGCCCCAGACTAAATCCAGCGCTAGGGCGACCATGGCGTAGCAGAGAATCTTGCCCACTAAGGTCAGCGTGTAAGCGCTGATGTGCAGGCTGTGTTCGGCGGGTAACAGGTGCAGCAGCGGTAGGGCGAGGAAGATCGTCACAAGCACCGCGCCAATCCCCAGCAGTCGGCGCTGGCCGAGCGTCTGCGCCACGCGCAGGCTGATTGCTTGATGTGCGCTCATGGCTTACTCCACCACCCGGCCCTTGAGGGCAAACAAGCCCTGCGGACGCTTTTGAATGAACAGAATGATCAGCAGCAGAATCAGGATCTTGCCCAGCACTGCGCCAACTTGTGGTTCGAGAATCTTGTTCACCACGCCCAAACCGAAGGCGGCCATCACGCTGCCGGCCAACTGGCCGACACCGCCAAGCACCACCACCAAGAAGGAGTCGATGATGTAGCTTTGGCCTAAGTCCGGCCCCACGTTGCCGACTTGGCTAAGCGCCACGCCGCCCAGCCCAGCAATGCCGGAGCCTAGGCCGAAGGCGAGCATGTCCACACGGCCGGTGGGCACGCCGCAGCAGTCGGCCATGCTGCGGTTTTGCGTCACCGCGCGCACTTGCAGGCCAAGGCGGGTGCGAGTCAGCAGTAGCCAAGTGAACAGCACCACGGCAATCGCAAAGCCGATGATCACGATGCGGTTATACGGCAGCACTAAGTTGGGCAGCAGTTGAATGCCGCCCGATAGCCAATCGGGGTTGGCCACTTCGACGTTTTGCGCGCCGAAGGTGACGCGCACCAGTTGGATCAGCATCAGGCTGATGCCCCAGGTAGCCAGCAGGGTTTCCAGCGGGCGGCCATACAAGTGGCGAATTACCGTACGCTCCAGCGCCATGCCGATCAGCGCGGTGACTACAAACGCCACCGGCAGCGCGGCCAGTGGGTACAAGGCGAGGTACTGCGGCGCCCAGCTTTTAAACAGCACTTGCACCACGTAGGTGGTGTAGGCGCCGAGCATGAGCATTTCGCCGTGCGCCATGTTGATCACCCCGAGCAAGCCGTAGGTGATGGCTAGGCCCAGCGCGGCGAGCAGCAAGATGCTGCCCAGCGACAAGCCGCTAAAGGCGTGGCCAAGCAGCTCGCCCCACAGCAGGCGCCATTTCACTTGGCTTAGGCTCTGTTCGGCGGCGGCGCGCACGCCGGGATCGGTTTCGCCACCTTCGGCGAGCAGGCTTTCCAGCTTGGCGCGCGCTTGTGGTTCGCCACTGTCACCTAAGCGCTCGACGGCATTCAGGCGAATCTGCGGATCGGGGCTGGCCAGTTGCAGGTTGGCCAATGCCAGCAGCAAGGCGTCGCGGGTGTTGGCGTCGGTTTCGTGGTCTAAGCGCGCTTGCAAGAGCGGCAGATGCTCGGCGCGCGCTTTGCGCTGCAGCAAGGCGGCGGCGCTGCGCCGCGCGGCGATGTCATCGCCAAGCAGTGCATGGCTGGCCTCGGCCACTTGCAGCAGACCGCGCAGGCGGTTGTTTAAGCGCAGTTTGCGCAGGCTGCCGGTGGGGCTGGCGGCACTGCCTAGGGCTTGGGTTTGCCCGGCCTGGACGAGAAAAGCGTGCTTGGCACTGTCTAATTGCACCTTGCCGCTGCTTAACGCAGTGAGTAGCGGCAGGCGGGCGAGTTCCGGGGCGAGCGTCCAGCTGTGCAGCAATTTGATTTGCTGTGCGGCGCTGGCGCGGCTGAACTGGTCGGCGTCGTTGGCCTGGGCTGGCGTGCTGAGCAGGCCTAGCACCAGCAGCACGGCAGAAATCCAGCGGTTCATGGCTGATCCTTAACAAAGCACCGTCGGCGGCATCCCGCGGCCGACGGTGCAGGCCGAGTGGCCACAGGCTCCGCTGTGTCACTCCTAATGCACATCCCTGTAGGCGGCTGCTAACTCTTACGGTCAGTCAGCCCGGCGGCCCTTACTGGGCGCTCTTGACCGGTGTGTCCGGCTTCTTGTCATTACCTGCAATGAAGGGGCTCCACGGTTGCGCGCGGATCGGCCCTTCGGTCTGCCAAACCACCGAGAACTGGCCGTCTTCCTGAATCTCGCCAATCATCACCGGCTTGTGCAGGTGGTGGTTTTTCTCGTCCATCTTCAGTGTGTAACCGCTCGGTGCGGCGAAGCTTTGCCCGCCCATCGCGGCGCGCACTTTATCCACCTCGGTGCTGCCGGCTTTTTCCACCGCTTGCTTCCACATGTGGATGCCCACGTAGGTGGCTTCCATCGGGTCGTTGGTTACCGCAGTTTCAGCGTTGGCTAGGCCCTTGGCCTTGGCGTAGGCCTTCCACTGCTCAACAAAGCTGGTGTTGACGTCGTTCTCGACCGACTGGAAGTAGTTCCACGCCGCCAAGTGACCGACCAGCGGCTTGGTGTCGATGCCGCGCAGTTCTTCTTCACCCACCGAGAAGGCCACTACCGGTACTTCGGTAGCGTCTAGGCCTTGGTTAGCCAGCTCTTTGTAGAACGGCACGTTGGAGTCGCCGTTGACCGTGGAGATCACCGCAGTTTTGCCACCGGCAGCGAACTTTTTGATGTTGGCCACGATGGTTTGGTAATCGCTATGACCGAACGGGGTGTAGACCTCTTCGATGTCCTTGTCGGCCACGCCTTTGCTGTGCAGGAAGCTACGCAGAATCTTGTTGGTGGTGCGCGGGTAGACGTAGTCGGTGCCGAGCAGGAAGTAGCGCTTGGCAGCGCCGCCGTCTTCGCTCATCAGGTATTCCACGGCGGGAATGGCTTGCTGGTTTGGCGCGGCGCCGGTGTAGAACACGTTGGGCGACATTTCTTCGCCTTCGTACTGCACCGGGTAGAACAGCAGGCCGTTGAGTTCTTCAAACACCGGCAGCACCGACTTACGCGACACGCTGGTCCAGCAGCCGAAGACCACGTCGACCTTGTCTTGGGTCAGCAGTTGGCGGGCTTTCTCGGCGAACAGCGGCCAGTTCGAGGCCGGGTCGACCACCACCGGCTCGAGCATCTTGCCGTTGACGCCGCCTTTGGCGTTGATGTCCTCAATGGTCATCAGGGCCATGTCTTTCAGCGAGGTTTCCGAGATGGCCATAGTGCCGGACAACGAATGCAGAATGCCGACCTTAATAGTGTCGGCCGCGTGCACGGTGAACGGGAACAGGCCGCTGAGCATTAAGGCGCTGGCAGCGAGGGTGGTTTTTAGCAGTGGACGGCGTTTCATACTGAGCAAGCCTCCTGGCTTTGTTTTAAGGGTTATGCGCTGTTCTGGAACAATGGCTAGGGTCTGTTGTCGTTTCAGCACAAGCCGCGTTGCTGCGAAAAATCGCGCTAGGTTAGGCGCGGGACGCAGGTAATGGCGGCCCCTTGGCAAGCGCCGGCGCGGTCGTGCTGAAACGACAACAGACCCTAGAAGGTCACGCAGAGCTTCGCAGCATCCATGCCAAGTTTTTAACTGCTTGAATTTGCAGGGCTTCGCCTGAGATTTGCGTAGGGGAATAGGCGCCTGTGCACTGTTGTGGTGCTCTTGCTCACCACGGGGCGTGCTCTTTGCTCGTCGATGAAGCGGTGCACGCAGGCCGCGAGCAGCGCGGAAAAATGGCCTGCGGCACAAACACGCGCGGCCAAGCGCTGACAGATCAAACGCATCCCTTATAATGCGCGCTTTGAACCTACAGCCCGGCGGTTAGCACCGCCCAGCCAGTGCGAGTGTATGAAGAATCAAATCCGTCAGCTGATCCAGCACGCCATCGACACCTTGAAAGCCCAGCAGGTGCTGCCCGCTGAGCTAAACCCTGAGATTCAGGTGGAAAACACCAAGGACAAAAGTCACGGCGACTTCGCCTCGAATATTGCGCTGATGCTGGCCAAGCCGGCCGGTAAAAAGCCGCGCGATTTGGCGCAAATGCTGGTCGACGCGCTGCCGGCCAATGCTGCCATCGCCAAGGTCGAGCTGGCAGGCCCCGGCTTTATGAACTTCTTCCAAGACGAGCAATACTTGTCGCGCACCTTAGATGCCGCGCTGAATGACGTGCACTTGGGCATCAACTTGGCCGACGAGCCACAGCGCGTGGTGGTGGATTTGTCCTCGCCGAACCTCGCCAAAGAGATGCACGTCGGCCATCTGCGCTCGACCATCATTGGCGACGCCGTGGCGCACGTGCTGGAGTTCTTGGGCCACACCGTGATTCGCCAGAACCATGTGGGCGACTGGGGCACCCAGTTCGGCATGCTGCTGGCCTATATGGAAGAACAAGGCAGTGCCGGAGACGCCGAGCTGGCTGACCTAGAAGTGTTCTACCGCGCCGCCAAGGGCCGCTTTGATGAGAGCCCAGCGTTTGCCGACCGCGCCCGCGAGCTGGTGGTGGCCCTGCAAGCCGGGGATGCGCAGTGTTTAGAACTGTGGAACCGCTTTAACGAGATTTCCCTAAGCCATTGTCAGGAAGTCTACGAGCGCCTCAACGTGAGCTTAAGCCGCGACGATGTACGCGGCGAAAGCGCTTATAACGCCGAGCTGGCGGGCATCGTCAGTGCGCTGCAAGCCAAAGGCTTGCTCACCGAAAGCGACGGCGCGCAGTGCGTGTTTTTAGACGAATTTAAAAACGCCGAGGGCAATCCGCTGCCGGTGATCGTGCAAAAGGCCGGCGGCGGTTATCTGTACGCCACCACCGACTTGGCCGCCATGCAGTACCGCAGCCTGCAGCTCGAAGCCGACCGCGTGCTGTACTTCGTCGACCAGCGTCAGGCGCTGCACTTCCAGCAGGTGTTCAAGGTCGCCAAGCTGGCCGGGTTTGTTAGCGAGAACATGAGCCTGGAGCACATGGGCTTCGGCACCATGAACGGCGCCGACGGCAAACCGTTTAAAACCCGCAGCGGCGGCACCGTAAAGCTGATCGACCTGTTGGTCGAGGCCGAAGAGCGCGCCTACGCGCTGGTGAAAGGCAAAAACGCCGAGCTGGATGACGCCGAACTGCGCCAGATCGCCCGTGCCGTGGGCATTGGCGCGGTGAAGTACGCGGATTTGTCCAAGCACCGCACCAGCGACTACAGCTTTAACTTCGAGCAGATGCTCAGCTTCGAAGGCAACACCGCGCCCTACCTGATGTACGCCTACACCCGTGTGGCGAGCATCTTCCGCAAGCTGCAGCGCGACCCGGCCAAGCTGGACGGGCAGATCAACCTGCAAGCCGCGCAAGAACAAGAGCTCGGCGCTAAGCTCGCGCAGTTCGCCGATGTGCTGCGCAACGTGGGCGAAAAAGGCGTGCCGCACCTGCTGTGTGCCTACCTGTATGACCTCGCCGGGCTGTTCTCCAGCTTCTACGAGCATTGCCCGATTGCCAGCGCCGAGACGCCCGAGCTACAAGCCAGCCGCCTGCGCTTGGCCGCCTTGACTGGGCGTACCCTGCAACAAGGTTTGGCCCTGCTGGGCATTGAAACGCTGGAGCGCATGTAAGCATGGCCGCCAAACGCAAAGCCTCGCAGCGCGGTGCCAGCCGCTACCAAGCCCCCGCGAAAAAGCCGGTGCCGGGTTGGATCTACCTGGCTGCGGGCATTGCGATTGGCGCCGTGATCATGTTTTTAAACCAGCTAGAGCCGGGCAAGCCTGCCGTGCAGCGTCCCCAGCCTGCGGCGAAACCGGCGCCGGCACCTAAGCCCGCCGAACCAGCCAAGCCCAAGTACGACTTCTACACCTTACTGCCAGAATCTGAGGTAGTGGTGCCGCCGGGCGCCCAGCCCAAGGCCGAGGCCAAGAAACCCACGGACACTGCGCCGACCGACGGCGAAAAAACCGCCGACAGCGAAGCCGCCAAACCGGCGAAAGTCGCGCAGTTTTACCTGCAAGCGGGCGCCTTCCGCAGTGACGCTGCCGCCGACAAATTGCGCGCTCAGCTGCTATTGCTTGGCGAAGACGTGCACGTGGAATCCGGCAAAGTGCGCGAAGAAACCTGGTACCGCGTCTTGGCTGGGCCGTATAAAAACGAAGCCGAGCTAAAACAAGCCAAGCAAGAATTGTCGGCGGCCGGTTTTAGTAATTTGCAATTACAGCGGCGCTAAATGAATTGTTGCTGCGTAATCGAGTGAAGGCGGTAAATATTATCCAAACTTTCTAACTTGGTGGTTTGTGAATGATCGCGCTACCTGTAGCTAGTAAGCCTTTGGTTTTAAGTGCTCTTATTGCGGTGACGTGCGTTAGCGCTCTAAGGTTTATCGGCGAGTGGGGCGATTTCTACACCGTCTTTATTGGCCACGCTTGGTCTGGTCAGGCGCTTTTTTCGTTTTTAACAGGTGGCAGAGTTGTGCTGACTGGCGGCGGTGGGGTTGAAAAAGATGCCAACAAATATGTGCGACTATTGGTGGGCTTGGTTAGTTTAATTATATTTTTGTCGTTTTTATTTTGGCCTTGGTGATTGTTGGTTGTTTCCTGGTTTTTTGTTCGGTTTCACGTTTTATTAGCATATTTTGATATTTAGGCCTGTCAGTCAGCTGTTGTTGAAAGGTTGCGAAGCAGCGCTTCCAAAGCCAACAAGCGCTCACCACTGCTGGCGCTGGCTATCCAGCTGCACCATTCGGGGTGGGCGCGGGCGTCTTGCAGGGCGCTGGGTAGCGCATCCGCCCACGGCGCTTCCGGTGTGTGGCCTTGCAGTTGTGCGGTGGCCGCGTGGCCACGGGCGTTCAGCGCTTGCAGCAGCCATAGGCCACGGGCAGCAAGCAGGCGCAGCAGCACATCATCCACGGTTAATTCGCGCGCGCCGCGTAATTTGCCGAGCAGGCGTTGGCCGTAATTGCGCGCGGTTTGCACACCGCCGCCGGCTAAGGCACCCAGCAGTGCGGCGGCGCCTAAGGTGATGCCGCCGACCATTAAGTCGATACCCACCCCGGTGGCCGCACCGGCGGCCATGCCGCTGCCGACTTTAATGCCCAGCTGTTTGAGGGTTTCCGGATTAAACAGGTCATCGCCCCAGCGCCCGGCGATTAACGGCAGGTGATCGGGCAGGGCGTCATCGCGGTGAAAACCATACAGGGCTAACAGCTGCTCGACGCAGGCTTGTTCGCGGCGTTTTAATTCGTTTTGCAGCGTGCTAATCGCCTGTTCAGCGGCGCTTTCGGCCACTTGCTGGCGCCACGCGGCGGCGTCGAGCAGTAAGTTAGCGAGCAGGCGTAGGCCGGCTTGTTGGCGCTGCTGACGCTGTTCGTCGAGTTGCTGGCTGAGCGCAGCGAGCACGCTTTGTTGGCGGCCCAGCAGCAAGCCAAGGCTGGCGTACAGCTGCGCTTCGCCGTCGGCCGGTGGTGCTACGGAATCGAAGCTGACCGAGGCATGTAGCCCGGCGCGGCGCAGTGCGGTTTGCCAAGCGTCGCGGCGCTGCGCGGGGGCGCTGGCAAAGTTGAGCACCGGCAGCAAAGGCCGCGCGCAGTGGGCCAGAATGGCTAACTCGTCTTGGTGTTTGCCGAGCACCGGGTCGCGGCTGTCGAGCACATACAAGCCGGCATCGCTGGCCAGCAATTGGCGCAATACTTTGGCCTCTTGCTCGTAGCGACGGGTGGCTTCGGCGCTGGCGAGAAAGCGCTCGATGCGCGCCGGGCCGTCGAGGCGTTCGTGGCTGGGGCACAGCTGGTCGAGGTAATCGCGCAGGCCGCTGGGGTCTTCCAGGCCGGGGGTGTCGAACAGTTCGAGGGCGTCTTGTTCGCCAATTTGCAGGCGAGCGCCTTCCACATGCCGGGTGGTGCCGGCGCGGTCGGCGACTTGGCCGAAGTCGCGGTCGCGCAGCAAGGTGCGTAGCAGCGAAGTTTTGCCGGTGTTGCTGTGCCCAACCACGGCAATGCGCAGGGTGTTCATGGGCTCTCCAACCACGTGTGGGCTTGGGCGCTGTCGGTGAGCAGCGGGTGCGGCCAGTCGAGTTGTTGCCATAAGGCGAGGCGCGGGCTGTGTTCGGCGTGCAGCAGGTACAGCGCCGCTTCGCCGCTGCTGTCGGCCAGTTCATGCAGCCAGCGGCTCAGGCCACGGTCGGGGGTTTGCCGTGCATCGCACAGCAACAACAGCTTGGCCGGTGCGCCGTGCTGCCAACTGTCGAGCAGCACGTGGCTTTGCTGGCGTTGGCGCAGCACGCCGCCGTCGCGTAGCTCGGCGTGGCTTAGCGCCGGCCATGGCTCGTCGTCGGCCAGTTCAAGGCCCACTAACCAGTGACCAGCCGTTTGCGTGGGGCGTGCGCTGTGCGCGGGTGCGCCGCCGGGCGCCGGGGTTTCGGCATCTAATACGCCCAAGTGTTGCTGTTGCAGGCTGTGCTGCAGACGAATAAAGCCGGGTTGGCTTAAGTCGAGCGCTAAGGCGTTGCGGCGGCGCACGACTAAAACGGCGCAGAGCAAGGCAGCGAGTAAGCGCGGCAGCAGCACGCCGAGTAGCAAGATGCCCAGTAACCAGCCCGACCACGCTTGCTGCAAGGCGGCATCGTGGCGTTGCCATTGATCGCTACGGCTGATTTGCTCCAGCGTTGGTTGGCTTAAACCCAGCCATTCAGCGGCATGGCCAAGGCTTTGCGCCAGTGCAACAAAGCCGTCGGCACTGAACAGGGTGCTTTCCCAGACAAAGCCATAGCGGCGCAGACTGAGCAGCACTAACACAGCACCGAGCGCGCCGAGTAGGTGCAGCAACCAAGCGATATGGCTGAATGCGGCGAGCTGCCAGCTAAGCACTTTGCCGCGTAGCAGCAGGCTGACGTAACCGCGCATCAGCCACGCCGCATTGCCATCGTGATTGAGCGCTTGTTGCAGGTTGAGCCATAGCTGCCCGATCACGCTGCCGGGCTTGCCAAGGCATACGCCGAGTAGCCAGAGCAGCAAGGTCAGACTGCTGAGCCCGCCAAGGCCTAATAGCAGCACAAACACATTCACCGGCGCACTGCCGCTACCCAATAACGCACTGGCTAAGCTGGCCCCAGACAGCACGGCAAACAGCGCCAACAGCGGCAGACTTAAGCGCTGCACGCCTTGCCAGCGCTGCAAGGCGGCGCTGAAACCGAGGCGGCTGCCGTGCACGGCGGCGCGGGCCAAGATGCGTTCGGCAAGGCTGCCAGCCGGCAGTTGGCGGCGCACGTCGTGGTCATCCAGCGGGCCTTGCTGTTCTTCTAACAGTCGCAGGCTTTCGGCCAGCCACAGGCGTTCGAAGTGGGTGTGCGGGTGAGCGGTGTTGGCCAAGGGCGCCTCTGTGCAGGGTTTACCCCATGATAGCGGCACTGGCGCGCGGAGTGCTTTTGTTCTGCGTGTGGGCTGGTTATGCTCGCGGCATGAATCGCACACACCTACCGCTTTGTATGATTGCCGCCCTCGGTGAGAACCGCGTGATCGGCGTCGATAATCAACTGCCTTGGCATTTGTCCGAAGACTTGCAGCACTTTAAGCGCATGACCCTCGGCAAGCCGGTGATCATGGGCCGCAAGACTTGGGACTCGATCGGTCGCCCACTGCCGGGGCGGCTGAACATTGTGATCAGCCGCCAGGCCGATTTACAGCTGTCTGGCGCCGAGGTGTTTGCCGACTTGCCGGCTGCCCTGCGCCGCGCGCGGGACTGGGCCAAGCTGGAAGACGCCGAAGAAATCATGTTGATTGGCGGCGCGCAGCTGTACCGCGAGGCCTTGCCGTTAGCCGAGCGCTTGTACCTCACTCACGTCGCGCTGGCGCCGGAGGGCGATGCCTTCTTCCCCGAGTTAGACAATCACTGGCACTGCACTAGCAGTGTTGAGCATCCGGCGCGTGAAGATAAGCCGGCGTTTGCCTTTCAGACGTGGCAGCGCGTAGGCCTTAACTAATCTGGCCTAATCCGCTTTAGGGCGCGACCGGCGCATGTTCGCTGAGTTCGTGCAGGTGGTTTTCCAGGGCGGCAAGGCTGTCATGGCTGATGCCCGCGGGGCTGTCGGCGAGTGCCAGTAGGCTCTGAATTTCTACCCGCAGCCCTTCCAGCTCTAAGGTGCTACAGGCTTTTTGCAGGCTCTCTAAGTGTTGGCAGGCAGCGTGTTTATCACTGCGGTGTAGGGCTTCGCGGGTTTTGCTCAGTAGCGCATGAGCCTGGCGGGTAAAGCTATTGAGCAGGCTGCGCAGGGCCTCTTCGCCTAGCTCGTCGGCCAGCAAGCCGAGCACGGCGGAGTAGTCTGGGCGATTGCCGGCGGCGCAGCAGCCCAGTGGTTCGGACATAGCTGCGTCCAAGCTGTCCAGATAATGGCTTAGGGTTTTGAGTAGTTCCTCGCGCAGCACCGGCTTGGTGAGGAAGTCATCCATACCGGCGTCCATGCATTGCTCGCGGGCTTGGCTGTAGGCGTTGGCCGTGAGGGCGATGATGGGTGTGGCGGGTAAGCCGCGTTGTTGCTCAATGCTGCGAATCTGCCGGGTGGCTTCAAAGCCATCCATCACCGGCATCAGGCAGTCCATCAAGACTAAGTTCCAACGGCTTTCCTGAAACAACTGCACGGCTTCAGCACCGTTATTGGCAACCACAATTTCCAGCCCCAACGGCCCCAGCATGGCTTGAATCACTTGCTGGTTGATTTCGGTGTCTTCGACCAGTAACAAGCGCCCGGCTAATTGCTGCACCACGCTGTCGTTGGGGCTGGCGATGGCCTCGGCAGGCATCGGCGTGCCCAGCAGCAGGTGGAACAGTTGGCTGCGTTGCAGCGGCAAGATCAGCCATGGGCTGCCGTTGGCGGGCGCGGTGTCATTGAAGGCCATGGGAATGCAGCGCAGGCCAAGGTTTTCTTCGCCATGGCCGTTGATTTGCCACATATTCCACGCGTCGCTGTCGATAAACAGCAAGTCGGGCAGCCAGCCTTGGCGTTGCAGGGCTTCTAGATCGCTAAACGTGGGCTCGCCTTCTTTGACTTTGGCGCCGCAGCCGCGCAGCAACAGGGCAAGGTTTTGCCGGCTAATGGCTTGGCTGCTGAGCAGCAAAATGTTGTGCCCGCTGAGGTCTGGCAGTGGCGTGAGCGGTTGGCAAGGCAGGTTGAGGCTGACCTCGAAAGTGCTGCCTTGCTCGGGAATGCTGTGCACACCAATGCGCCCATGCATCAGCTCGATCAGCCGCTTGCTGATCGATAGGCCTAGGCCAGTGCCGCCGTAGCGTCTGGTGGTGGACGAGTCGGCCTGCGAGAAGGGGGTGAACAACTTGCCCAGCTGATTGAGGTTCATGCCAATGCCGCTGTCATTGACTCGTAACAGGTACTCGGCGTGGCCGTCTTGGCAGGCGCTGATATCCAGCTCGGTCAATACGTGGCCGCTGTGGGTGAACTTAATCGCATTGCCCACTAAGTTGATGAGGATTTGCCGAATCCGCGTGACATCGCCGCGCGCGTTGAGCGGCACTTGCGGATCGATGTAGAGCACCAGCTCAAGGCCTTTTTCCCGCGCTTTGGGCAGCAGTATGCGGTGCACATCGAGGGCGACCGCTTCCCAGTTGAAGTCGACTTCTTCCAAGGTCAGCATGCCGGATTCGATTTTGGAGAAATCCAGCGTGTCGTTCAGAAGGCTCAGCAGCATCTGTGCCGAGGTCTGCAGGGTGCGGATGTACTCGCTTTGCTGCGAACTGAGCGGGGTGTTTTTTAGCAGTTGCGCCATGCCAATCACGCCGTTCATGGGCGTGCGAATTTCGTGGCTGATGGTGGCGATAAACTCGCCTTTGGCGCGGCTGGCGGCTTCGGCGCTGTCTTTGGCCTCGCGCAGCAGGCGCATTTGCTCGCGGCGCTGGGTGACGTCGCGCAGGCTGGCCATCAGCATAGTGTGGCCATCCAGCGGGATGCGTGAGGGGGTTAGTTCTAGCTCTAGCGAGTGCCCGGCGCTGTGCAAGGCGACGATGTCGAGGGTCTCTGGCAGCGGGTCTTGTGGGTTGCCGTAGGCCAGCCGGCGTACTTCTAGCATGCGCATTCGCGTGCCTTCGTCGGCAAACAGCATGCGCGCGTTTTGCCCTACGAGGCCTTCACTGGGGTAGCCCAGCAGCTCGCACACGGCCGGGTTGACGGTGTGGATGATGCCTTGCTCATCGACAATAATCAGGCCTTCGCTGGCGTGGTCGATGATGGTGCTCAGGCGTTGGCGGTATTCCACTTCGCGGCCAAACTGATCGCTTAAGGTTTGGCTTAGTTGGCCAAACTCGCCGGCTAAGTCTTCGGCGGTGCGGGCCAGCTGAGCTTGCGGGCTATCGCTGTGCAGGGCTTGGTTCAGTCGATCCAGTGGTGTGAGTACCAAGCGGTGCAGCAGCCAACCCAGCAGCAAGGCAATAAAGCTGATTGCCGTGATGATCAGCGCGGCTTGTTCTTTTAGATCGGCTTGGCGTTGGGCTTCTAGCTCGCGCACATCCAGCTGCAAGTAGGCAACGCCGACACTGCGCAGTTGGCCAGTGAGGCGTGAGTTGGTGATGTACACCGGAATGGCAAATTCGTAGTGCGCACCTTTGCGTAGCTGGCGCACAGGTTTTTGCTCCATTAACACGTCCAAAATGACCTTGCGGGCGTGTTCGTCGGGCAGCTCGCTTAAGTCTTTGTCGCGGTTGATGGCGTTGGTGGCGGCATACACAGTGGCAGGGCTGCCGGCGACGAGCATCAGCTGGGTAATGCCTTCTTCGTTACCGAGCGCGGCCACCAAACGGTTGAGCTGATAGCGCCTTTCTACCGTTTCGGTACTCATTTGCAGCGCATCGAGCAGGGTTTGCGCGCGGTGTTCTAGCTGGGTGACTTGGGTAATTTCACTGCGGTAATTGGCCAAACTGAGAATGAACACGCACAGCAGCAGCCACAAGAGCACCATGGGGATGAGGATTTTGCTGCGCAGGCTGAACAGTTGGCGCGCTTTCATGGGGCCAGCCCTTCAATCAGTTCTTGCACGGGGGCGCTGGAGTCCAGATCGCCACTGGTGCGCAGCACCGCTTGGGTGCGTTCTAAGCTGCGCAGTAATTTGTCGCTGGGCGGAAAGAAGCTGGCCTGCTCGTGTTTATCAATCAAGCGAATGTCTTCCTTAACGATGCGGGCAAACTCTGCGGCGCTGATATGTTGCCGCGCGGCCATCATTTGATAAGCCTTGTCGGGTTGGCGGCGGGCAAAATCTTGTGCTTTGGCGTAGGCGTTGAGCACAGCGCGAATGTCGTCGGCGCGCTGCTCAATCGTGCTCTGGTCGAACACCAATACGTCGAGGACTTCTTCGGGAATTTCCCGGCTGGTGAACAGGGTGTGGTTGCTGGCGCCTTCGAGCATGTTGACCGAAAAAGGTGGGTAGGTGACGGCGGCATCCAGTTCATCGGCGGCCATGGCGGGGCCCATGGCTTCTTGGTTCATGCCGACTAACTGCACATCGCTAAGCTTCATGCCTTGGGTTTCTAGGGCGCGTTGCAATAAGTACAGATTCAGGGTGCCTGGCTCGACACCTACGCGCTTTTCGCGCAGGCCGTCGAGATCGGCAATGCTGGCTTTGGCAATCAACACATCGCCGCCGTTGGAGTAGTCGGTCACCAACACAATACGCGGCTGACGGCTGCTGAACTGGCGCGCCATCAATACTTCGATCAGGGTGCCGGTAAAGCCGTCGGCTTGGCCGCGCTCAAAACTCACCCGTGAGTCATTCAGCGAGGCTAGCTCGAGCAACTTGACCTGCACGCCGTACTCTTCGTAATAGCCGAGCATTTGTGCCAGATGCAGAAACTCGTAGCCAGGCCAAGGGTTGGTGGCAATGCGCAAGGCTGGCCGATGCTCGTTTTGGCAGGCGCTCAGCAGCAGGCCGAACAGGGCCAGTATCAGCGCATAAATAACACGCGGTGCGCGCATGCAAAGTCCTTATTGGGCAAGGCGGTGGCTCCTTTCAAGCAGGCGGCGAGCCTGCGGCTAAGGGCTGGCGCTGCACTGTCAGCTGGGCTGGTTTGGCGCAGCGCCGTATTGCTCTCACTATAGACGCCGCTTAGCGTGCAGGCAGAAAAAAGCCCAGCGTGTGACGGCTGGGCTTTAGCTAGCTGCGCGGCGGTTTAGCCTTCCAGCAAGCTCTTGTCGCGTACCGCACCTTTGTCGGCACTGGTGGCCAGCAGGGCGTAGGCTTTTAGCGCGGTGGTTACCTTGCGGGCGCGCGGGGCGACCGGCTTCCAGCCTTTGGCGTCTTGCGCGGCGCGGCGGGTGGCCAGTTCTTCATCACTAACCAGCAGGTTGATGGCGCGCTGCGGGATGTCGATCAGCACTTTGTCGCCGTCTTGCACTAAGCCAATCGCGCCGCCGGCTGCGGCTTCTGGCGAAGCGTGGCCGATGGACAGCCCCGAGGTGCCGCCGGAGAAACGCCCGTCGGTGAGTAGTGCGCACTGCTTACCTAAGCCCTTGGACTTGAGGTAGCTGGTGGGGTAGAGCATTTCCTGCATGCCGGGGCCGCCTTTGGGGCCTTCGTAGCGGATGATCACGATGTCGCCGGGCTTTACTTCGTCGGCCAGAATGCCTTTTACCGCGGCGTCTTGGCTTTCGTAGATTTTCGCTGTGCCTTCAAACACGTGGATCGATTCGTCCACGCCGGCGGTTTTCACCACGCAGCCATCCAGCGCGATGTTGCCGAACAGCACGGCCAAACCGCCTTCTTGCGAGTAGGCGTGCTCGACGGAGCGAATGCAGCCGTTTTCGCGGTCGTCGTCCAGCGTCTCCCAACGGGTGCTCTGGCTGAAGGCGACTTGCGTGGGGATGCCCGCAGGGCCGGCGCGGAAGAAGGTATGCACGGCTTCATCGCTGGTTTGGGTGATGTCCCACTGGGCGATGCCGTCGGCCATGGTTTTGCTGTGCACGGTGCTGACGTCGGTGTGCAGCAGGCCGCCACGCGCCAGTTCACCGAGAATCGAGAAGATGCCGCCGGCGCGGTGCACGTCTTCCATATGGTACTTCTGAATGTTCGGCGCCACTTTGCACAGCTGCGGCACTTTGCGCGAAAGACGGTCGATATCGCGCAGGTCGAAGTCGACTTCCGCCTCTTGGGCGGCAGCCAGCAAGTGCAGGATGGTGTTGGTCGAGCCGCCCATGGCGATGTCTAGGGTCATTGCGTTTTCAAAGGCTTTGAAGTTGGCGATGTTGCGCGGCAGTACGGATTCGTCGCCTTCGCCGTAGTAGCGCTGGCACAGCTCGACCACTAAACGGCCAGCGCGCAGGAACAGCTGCTCGCGGTCGGCGTGGGTGGCCAGCGTCGAGCCGTTGCCCGGCAGGGACAGGCCCAGCGCTTCGGTCAGGCAGTTCATTGAGTTGGCGGTAAACATACCTGAGCAGCTGCCGCACGTCGGGCAGGCGCTGCGCTCGTATTCGGCAACGGTTTCGTCGGAGCAGCTGTCATCGGCAGCGGCGACCATGGCATCGACTAAGTCCAAGCCGTGGCTGGCCAGCTTGGTTTTACCGGCTTCCATCGGCCCGCCGGAGACAAACACCACGGGGATGTTCAGGCGCAGGGCGGCCATCAGCATGCCGGGGGTGATCTTGTCGCAGTTGGAAATACACACAATGGCGTCGGCGCAGTGGGCGTTGACCATGTACTCCACGGAGTCGGCGATGATCTCGCGCGACGGCAGGCTGTAGAGCATGCCGTCGTGGCCCATGGCGATGCCGTCATCCACGGCGATGGTGTTGAACTCTTTGGCCACGCCGCCGGCTTTTTCGATCTCGCGGGCGACCAGCTGGCCCATGTCCTTCAAATGCACATGGCCGGGCACGAACTGGGTGAACGAGTTAGCCACGGCAATGATCGGCTTTTTGAAGTCCTCGTCCTTCATGCCAGTGGCGCGCCACAAGGCGCGGGCGCCGGCCATGTTGCGGCCAAAGGTGGAGGTTTTCGAGCGGTAGTCAGGCATGATAAAAAGTTCCTGCGGCGATCACGGTAAGCCTTCAAGGATACCGCAGGGCTGTCGCCCTCAGGAACGCTTTTGTCGGTGCGGGTTAATTCTGCCTGAGCTTAAGAAAGGTACTGACTAGCTTGATGGCGAATTAATTTTCGATCCCGCGCATGTGTTGGCTACGGCGGCGCAGCCACTCTAGCGTCAGCAGCAGGATCACCGACAGCACAATCAACAAGGTGGCCACGGCCAAAATGGTCGGGTTGATCTGCTCACGCAGGCCCGAGAACATCTGCCGCGGAATAGTGCGCTGCTGTGGCCCGGCCATAAACAGAATCACCACCACTTCGTCGAACGAGGTGATAAAGGCGAACAGTGCGCCGGAAATCACCCCGGGGCGAATCAGCGGCATGATCACATCGAAGAACACCTTCACCGGCGCCGCGCCCAAGTTAAGCGCAGCACGCACCAGCGACATATCAAAGCCAGCCAGCGTGGCGGTCACGGTAATGATCACAAACGGCGTGCCCAGCGCCGCGTGGGCGATCACGATGCCGCTGTAAGTCGCGGCCAAATTGAACTTGGAATAAAAGAAGAACATCCCCGCGGCGGTAATAATCAGCGGCACGATCATCGGTGATAGCAGCAGCGCAGTGATAAAACGCCGCCCGGGCATTTCATCACGCGCCAAACCAATCGCCGCGCAAGTGCCGAGCACCGTGGCCAGAATGGTGGAGAAAATGCCGATGATGAAGCTGTTCTTGATCGACAGTAGCCACTTAGGGTCGGTAAAGATTTGCTCATACCAGCGCAGCGAATAAGCCGCTGGGTCTAAACGCAGCATGCCTTCGGTAAAGGTGAAGAAGGGCTCGGCGTTAAACGACAGCGGCACAATCACCAGAATCGGCAGAATCAAAAACAGCAGCACTAAATAGGAGCTGCTTTTTAACAGCAGGCTGCCGAGCTTGTGCCAGATGCCGTAGTACGCAGGATGAGCCATCGTCTACCTCAGCCGAGTTTGATGTTGCGGGCGCCGACAAACCGGTCGTACACCCAGTACAAGAGCAGAATCAGCGCTAGTAGCAGCGAACCAAGCGCGGCGGCGAGCTCCCAGTTATTCGAGCTCTGCATATGGAAGGCGATGATGTTGCTGATCATTTGCCCGTCGGTGCCGCCAACTAAGGCGGGGGTGATGTAGTAGCCCACCGAGATAATGAACACCAGCAAGGCCCCCGCGCTTAAACCCGGCAAGGTCATCGGGAAGTAAATGCGCGCAAAGGCGGGGATCGGCTTGGCACCCAGCGACAGCGCAGCGCGCAGGTAGCTGGGATCAATACCGCGCATCACGCTGTACAGCGGCAGCACCATGAAAGGAAGCAGGATATGCGTCATCGCCACTACCGTGGCAAACGGGGTGTAGAGCATGTCCAAGGGGCTGTCGATGACGCCAACACCCATCAGGAACGAGTTAATTACCCCGTTGGTTTGCAGCAGGGCAATCCACGCCGTAGTGCGCACTAAGAGCGAGGTCCAGAACGGTAGCAACACCAGAATCATCAGCAGGTTGGCTTTCTTATCCGGCAGGTTGGCCAGAAAGTACGCCAGCGGGTAGCCGAGCAAGGCGCAAAGCAGGGTAATCACCAGCGCCATATTCAGCGTTTTGCCATACAGCTGGCGGTAAATCTGCGCCTGCTCGCGGGACTGAATGCCGCCGTCGGCGGTGACCTCCATATCCAGCGCGGTCAGATAATAGTCGTAGGTAAACACTTGCCCGGCGCGCTTGACCTGAAACCACAGCTCCGGCTCGCTCCAGCGTTTATGCATTGCGAGCAGCTTGCTGGCGCCTTGCTCGGCCAGTAGCTCGGGGCTTTCGCGGCGCAGCTTGCGCGCGCTGGATTTCACCACGCTGGACATACCGGCATAGGCGCGGTTGAACTCTTCGGCGAGCTTGCCAGATAAGCGCTCTTTGGCCAGTGCCTGTAGCTCGACAGTAAACACGTTGAGGGTTTGCTCATCGGGTACGCCTTGGCCGTCCCAGCGCTCCAGTTGGCTAAGCGTCTGCGGGATCAGCTCGGCCACCGTCGGATGGTGCACGCTGCGATAGAGCATGGCGCCAATCGGCGCGACAAACGACAGGATGATGAACACCAACAGCGGCACCACAAAGGCGAACGCCACCCAGCGCTTGCGCCGTTCGGCGCGGCGGGCTTGCTGTTGTTCGTCGAGGGTTAGCGCAGTCATGCCGTCATCCTGTGCAGAATCAGTGCCCCGACGCGGTGCGCCGGGGCGGTTGGGTCACTTACTTGAGCAGCCACTCGTTGAACTTCTCACCCAGCGACTCGCCGTAGTCCGCCCAGAACTCCGAGCTGGCACGCAGGCCTTTGTCCAGATGCGCAGTCGGCAGGTGCGGTGCGGCAGCGGGGTCCATCAGCGGGGTAGAAGACTTGCGGGTCGGGCCGTAGGCCACATCGCTCATGCCCGCCAGCGGCTTAGACTGCGTGGCAAAGGCAATGAACTTGAAGGCTTCTTCTTTATTCTTGGTGCCCTTGAGTACCGACCAAGCATCTAGGTCGAACACATGGCCATCCCAAACAATCTCAAACGGCTTGCCTTCTTTACGAATGGCATCGTAGAAGCGGCCGTTGGCGGACTGCACCAGTACCGCGCCACCGTCGTTCAGCAGCTGCGGGGCTTGTGACCAAGAGTCGAACCAGACGATGTCTTTCTTAATAGTGTCGAGCTTCTTAAACGCACGGGCTTGGCCTTCCGGGGTGGCCAGCACTTCGTAGACATCCTTAGCGGCTACGCCATCGGCCAGCAGTGCCCACTCCATGTTCACCTGCGGGCGCTTACGTAGGGCACGCTTACCAGCGATTTTGCTGGTATCGAAGAAGTCTTGCACACTGGCAGCGGGTGTCGCGCCAATGGTGTCTTTGTTGTAGGCAAACACCACCGACCACACGATATTGCCAATCGCGCATTCGCTGGATAGTGCGTCAGGGATGAAGTCATCCGCTGCGGGGGTGCCATCCACGCCGGCCGGCAGAATATCCCGCGGGATCTCTTCCAGCAGGCCTTCGGAGCAAGCGCGCTCCAAGTCGATCACTTCCACATCGACCACATCCCACTGGATATTGCCGGACTCCACCTGTGCCTTCATCTCGGCAATACCGCCGGAGTAGTCCTCAAACAGCACCTTAGTGCCGCTCTCTTTCTGGTACGGGTCGATCATGTGGTTCTTCTGCGCCGCGCCATAGGCGCCGCCCCACGAAACCACGGTGAGCGTCTGTTCGGCCTGCGCGCTTAACGCAGTGCCAAACAGCACAGCACTGCAAGCCAAGGTCGAAATACGGGTCAGGGTTTTCAGTCGCATGCGAATATCCTTCTCTGTTCTTCGGGGTGTGCAAGAGGCTGGGGGAAATTACGGCGCTCGGCTGGCCTCACCACGGTCGAGTGCCTGACTATCCAGCGCATCCCACGTTAGCCAGACGGCTTGCTTGGCAGAAAGCTGTGGGGCGTTGCTGTCATTCAGGGTCTTCACCACCACTTCGGTGCCATCGCGCAGGGCAAAGTGGTAGCGGATGTACTCGCCTACATACAGGCGAGTAATAAAGTCGGCGGGCGCGTGATTGCCGTCGGCGGGTTGCTGCATGGCAATGGCGATTTTTTCTGGGCGCACCGATACGGTGATCGGCGCGCCGGCCTGCTGCACATTGGCGATTTGCGCGTGCACCGTGCTGCCTTCGGCGAGCTGGCAGGTGGCGGTGTTACCGTCGATAGCCTGCAAAGTGCCCGGCAGCTTGTTGCTCTCACCAATAAAGTCGGCCACAAACAGGTTGGCCGGGCGCTCGTAGAGCTCATCCGGCGCCGCGCACTGCTGCACGATGCCGGCATTAAACACCGCAATGCGGTCCGACATGGTCAGCGCTTCGGTTTGATCGTGGGTGACGTAGATCACCGTAAAACCGAGCTGCTCGTGTAAGCGCTTGATTTCGTATTGCATCTGCTCGCGCAGCTTCTTATCCAGCGCGCCGAGCGGTTCATCCATCAGCACTATGTCCGGGGCAAAGATCAACGCGCGGGCCAGTGCCACGCGCTGACGTTGGCCGCCAGAGAGTTGCCCGGGGTAGCGATTGCCGAAGGCTTGTAGCTCTACCAATGCCAGATACTCATCAACCTTGGCGTTGACTTGCTCTTTAGGCAGCTTGCGAATGTTCAGGGGGTAGGCAAGGTTTTCGCGGATGGTCATATGCGGGAACAGCGCATACTGCTGAAAAACCATGCCGATGTTGCGCTTGTACGGCGCGATGCTGTTCACCGGGCGGCCGTTGATGAGGATCTCGCCGCTGGTCACATCTTCAAAACCTGCCAGCATCATCAGGCAGGTAGTTTTCCCCGAGCCGGAAGGGCCGAGCAGGGTGATGAACTCGCCTTTGGCGACATCCAGATTGAAGTCCACAACAACCAGGGTTTTCTGGTCATAGGTCTTCTTCACACCCTTAAACTGCAAAAACGGTAACGCATTGGCCGGATCAGCCATACAACCCCCGGTTCTTCTTATTTAGGAACGGCCACTTATGGTGCCCATTGCCGGTGTTAGCGTGGTGCGCAGGCCTAGGTGTACCCGCTAAACGCTGCTTTGTCACCTCGGCCAGCATAGACCAAAGTCGTAGTTGTCATTTTCTGTACATAAATGTCGCGACAAAAAGATTGACCGCAGAAAATCCTCCCCTATAATGCGCCCCACTTCGCAGCGAGCCGTAACTGATTGACTTAGTTAAGGTTTTTGCGGAGTGGGGCGGCAAGAGGAGCTGTCCTGAGGGTTTTCTGGCTCGCTTCGGCGAGGCGCGAAAAGACTCGAAAATGAGGTGTTGACACGGAGCTTGCTCAGTGTAGAATGCGCCTCCCGCTGACGAAGCTGGCTTTAACGAGTGGCTTTTTTAAGTGGCTGAATCGAAAGAAAAAATTCTTCGGAACAGTGCTTGACAGCGGAATGAGGTGCTGTAGAATGCGCCCTCGGTTAAGCGAGCTGCTTAGCCAAATTGCTCTTTAACAACCTGAATCAAGCAATTCGTGTGGGTGCTTACGATGAATGATGATCGCATGATTATCAGTAAGAGTAAGTAACTCTGTGAATTCACAATGAGTTTATTTGCGATTACTGAGCCAAGTTTAGGGTTTTCTCAAAACCCAGATTGATTTGAACTGAAGAGTTTGATCATGGCTCAGATTGAACGCTGGCGGCAGGCCTAACACATGCAAGTCGAGCGGATGAAGAGAGCTTGCTCTTGGATTCAGCGGCGGACGGGTGAGTAATGCCTAGGAATCTGCCTAGTAGTGGGGGACAACAGTTGGAAACG
>NZ_FOAS01000029.1 GCF_900109735.1 Atopomonas hussainii | reverse complement strand
TGCAAGAGCAAATAGAACGCCTGAAAGCCAAAGTGCGCGCCAAAGTCGAGCATCCCTTTCACGTGGTTAAAAATCTGTTTCATTACCGCAAAACGCGCTATCGCGGTCTGACGAAAAACACGGCGCAGCTGTTCAGCCTGTTTGGCTTCGCGAATTTGCTGCTATCCAAGCGACATTTGATGCGTGCTCACGGGATAAATCCGTCTTGCTGACGGGAAATGGCCTCTACGGAGGCTGCGCTAACGCCAAAAGGCGCTAGTCATGCGGGGAATCGAGCTGGTTTTCTGATTTTGCGCTGCGAATCGGCACTGGTGCTGGTGTGAGGCTTAATAAATCAGCGTTTCCCTAGATGCGCACGCACTCTAATAAATCGCTCAAATGCACTCCAACTCCACAAACGCTAACTCGCCGCTCGCACGCCCTTTAATAGCGGCAACAAGTCATAACCAAGCTCGCCGCGCAGCGCTGCTACTTTGGCGGCCAGTGCGGCAAAGTCTGGCGCTGCGGTATTTGGCCCCGGCACCCACAGCAGCACATTGCCTTCGCACACTGGGCATTCCCAATAGTTGTGGCGAAACAAACCACGCAGCAATGGCGCGGCAAACGGCGCGCCGTTTTCGCCAGTCCATTGATTGATGATCAGCCAGCCACCGGGGCGCAATCGCGCATAGCAGGCTTCTAAAAAGCCCCACGACAAATGCTCGGCGGCCGGGCCTTCGTCACCGTATAAGTCCATAAAGATCAGGTCGGTGTCGGGCTCTTCGCCAAGCGCCTGTTGCGCTTCGGCAACCCGTAAGTGCAGGCCATCCAGCGCATCCAAAGCAAAAAACTCACGCGCCAACAGCGGCACTTGCGGGCGTAGCTCCAGCACATTCAGCTGTTTAAGGCCCAGCCAACGCTGCCCGGCGTGCAGCAAGCTGCCGGCCCCTAAGCCTAAAAACAGCGCCTTTTCTGGCGCGCCGTGCAGCAGCGCGCCCAGCAGCATGGCGCGGGTGTAGTCGTACTCCAGCCAAGCGGGGTCGGGCACATACAGGCAGCTTTGCTCGCACTCATCGCCAAACACTAAATAGCGGTAATCACCCACCTGCGTGACCCGTAAACGCCCCCACGCATCGTGCGTTTCATACAACAGGGTTTCTTCGGCCACAGGCTGCTCCGGAAAATAAAATGCATTATGCCTTGCACGGGTTAACACAGATCAATCCGCATGCCATAGAAAAAGGCCATAGTCGCGATAGGCTGCCTGCCCTGCCCTTATCAGTTACCATGCCGCCAACCTTAGAATGCCAAGCAATAAAGAGCCTGCCATGAGTTCGATCTGGAGCCCCGATAGCTGGAGAGCCAAGCCCATCCAGCAACAACCCGAATACCCCTGCGCCACGCAACTGGCCTCGGTAGAGCAACGTCTGCAAGCCATGCCGCCGCTGGTGTTTGCCGGCGAAGCGCGCGAGCTGCGCCGCCAGTTTGCCGAAGTCAGCCAAGGCCGCGCGTTTTTACTGCAAGGCGGCGACTGCGCCGAGAGCTTTGCCGAGTTCTCCACCGGCAAAATTCGCGACACCTTTAAAGTGTTGTTGCAGATGGCCGTGGTGCTCACCTTCGGCGCTGCCTGCCCGGTGGTCAAAGTCGGTCGCATGGCCGGCCAGTTTGCCAAGCCGCGCTCCAGCGGTGCAGAAACCCAGAACGGCATTACCCTGCCGGCCTACCGTGGCGATATCGTCAACGGCATCGGCTTTACCGAAGCCGAGCGCAGCCCAGACCCAGAGCGCTTGCTGGCGGCCTACCACCAAGCCACCGCCACGCTTAACTTGCTGCGCGCCTTTGCCGGCGGCGGCTTTGCCGACCTGCACCAAGTGCACCAGTGGAACCTCGATTTTATCGCCAACTCGGCAATGGCCGAGCGCTACCAGCAGCTGGCCGCGCGCATCGACGAAACGCTGGCCTTTATGCGTGCCTGTGGCTTCGACAGCGACCGCGCACCGCAGCTGAAAGAAACCAGCTTCTTCACTGCCCACGAGGCCCTGCTGCTCAACTACGAACAAGCCCTCACCCGCCGCGACAGCCTGACCGGCGACTGGTACGGCTGCTCCGCTCACATGCTGTGGATTGGCGACCGCACCCGTCAGCTCGACGGCGCGCATGTCGAATACCTGCGCGGCGTGGGCAACCCGATAGGCGTCAAAGTCGGCCCCAGCATGAATCCCGACGAGCTGCTGCGTTTAATCGACCTGCTCAACCCGGACAACGACCCCGGCCGCCTCAACCTGATTGTGCGCATGGGTGCCGACAAAGTGGCTGAGCACATGCCAGCCTTGGTACGTGCCGTGGAAGGCGATGGCCGCCGCGTGCTGTGGAGCTCCGACCCCATGCACGGCAACACCATCAAAGCCGGCAACGGTTACAAAACCCGCGACGTGGCGAGCATTCTTAAAGAAGTGCGCCAGTTCTTCGAAGTGCACCAAGCCGAAGGCTCGTACGCCGGCGGCATCCACATCGAGATGACCGGGCAAAACGTCACCGAATGCATCGGCGGCGCCCGCCCGGTAACCGAAGCTGGGCTTGGCGATCGTTACCACACCCACTGCGACCCACGCATGAATGCCGACCAGTCGCTGGAGCTGGCGTTTATGATCGCCGAAACCCTAAAACACGTTCGCCAGACCCGCGCTGCCGAATAAGGTTGCAAGCTACATGCGCAGCGGATCGTCCCAAAACGGTCGCTGCGCTTCTTTATCCACGTCATAACGGCTTAGGCCTAAATCCTTTAACGCCGCATCACTTAAGCCATACAATGCCGCCCGCTCGCGCTGCAATGCACGCCAGCGCTGTACTTGCAGCCACATGCGCCACCACCAACGCGGCTTCGCCTCGATAACACCCTCGCGGGACACGCAAAGCCAGTCTCGTTCGATGCAATCCATGATTCACCTCCTGCTGTCTGCTCAGTGCTGACAGAGTCTGTGGCGGGGCATAGAATCAATCCAACGAATTAAAATCATCCCAAGCATCAATTATTTTGAAATGCATCAGAGCCTAGATCCCGAACTGCTACGCACCTTTGTGGCGATTGCCGAACACGCCAGCTTTACCCGTGCGGCCCAAGCCCTAAACCGCACCCAATCGGCCATCAGCATGCAGATGAAGCGCCTCGAAGAAGACGTACTCGGCCGCCAACTGCTGCACCGCGAACCGCGCAACATCAGCCTCACCAGCGAAGGCCAAGCCCTGCTGCAATACGCCCGCCGCATTCTGCATCTGCACCACGAAGCCTTAAGCGCCATTCGCACCCCCGACTTGGTCGGCAAAGTCAGCATCGGCGCACCGGATGACTACGTGCTGCGCTTTCTGCCGGACATTCTCAAACGCTTTGCCCAGTGCTACCCGCTGATTGAAATTGAACTGCACTGCCGCACCAGCGACGAACTGCGCGCACTGCCCGAAGGCACACTCGATCTGCACATCCTCAGCTGCCGCCCCGGCCAAGAAGAAGGCGAACTGCTACGCCGCGAAGCCCTAGCTTGGGTCGGCCTTGCCGACACGCCGCTGCTCGACCAACAACTGCTACCGCTGGCCCTGTATGAAAACGGCTGCTTCTTCCGCGACTGGACTGTTAGCGCGCTGGAGAACATCCAACGCCCCTACCGCATCGCCTGCTCTAGCCCGAGCCTCACCGCCATTCGCGCCGCCGTCTTGGCCGGGCTTGCCATCACCGTGATGCCACGCTGCCTAATCGACGCACCGTTAAGCCTGTTAAACCACAGCGCACTGCCACCACTGCCCGAGGTATCGCTAGTGCTCTGCCACAACGAACAACGCGCCACGGCCGCCAGCCGCTGCCTTGCCGAAGAAATTCGTCAAGGTTTCCGCGCACTGTAGAAAAATTTGCGAACTTGTTGAAAAAGTTGAATTTTTGCCTCGACGCGAGCGCTCGAGCCGCCTAAGATAAGCGCCTCTCTACCCCGGCCCGGATGGCGGAATAGGTAGACGCAGGGGACTTAAAATCCCCCGATCATTGCGATCGTGCCGGTTCGATTCCGGCTCCGGGCACCATCTCTATCAAGCACCTCAGCCTGTTCGACCTTCGCGTCACCCCTTCACCGGTTCCGCAACTCCAGTTTTGTTCCGCAATTCGCTGTTTTTAGCGTATTGGCGTGACCTTTTGCCCTTTCGATCACCCACATAACGCTCAGCCTGCACGACCGTGTCGCTACCCGCTTTGGCTACGGGGCAAGAAACAGACATTTTTCGTTAGCAATGCCCGCTGCCGCGCCGGCTTTATCAAAGCGCATGCCCAGCTTGGAGCTGGCATGACATAGTCCTCCGCGCCCCTGTGCAACGGAATGAAGGGAGCTGAGCTTGGCGCTAGCTTAGAAAGTGAGCCCATAGCGCGGGCGATTATGGGTGTAGAAGCTGCCGCTGCTTCGCCCGGCCAAACTGGCCAAAGGCTCTACGTCGTGGTGTAGCGCAGTGAGATTGGCTAAATCTAGGCCTTCCAGTTCCGTGCTCGTTCCTGCACTATCGAGTCAGTAACCCCGCGTTTTGACTGACGCCGAAACAGCTGCATAGTCAGGACAAACAAGCCTTGATCACGACGAAACGCCTTCAAGCTTGAGCAATCAAAACGCGGGATAGCGATAACACAGGAAGTGGCTAGGCGATGGCATGCCCGGAGGAGATTCAAGGATGAATAACGAAATTACCCCTCAAACACACCAAATGTCGTCTAACTGCAGAACACACCCCGACGTGCTGAACAGTGGCCTTTTAGAGGCTTTGCAGCCGTGGAATGCCAGCAGGCTAAACGACACACTGTGTCTACATCACGTTAGCAGTCAAAGGAAATGTATATGCTAGACCGCGAAAAATACGAAAATGGAATACTGTCCGTCCGCTTTATTGGAAAACGGCTAGAGGATAGTGGCGTCAGCATTTATGACTTAAGTGAATCACTACTAGCTATACAAAGAATAATCCACAAAGCCTATTTAGCTCAAAATGGAAAGTTGCTGAAAGGGGCGTATCCAAGCAAAGAGGAGCGTGAATCACTTGCCCTGCAACTGGGTGAGAGAAAACGCAAATCCGATGCATTTGCCCTTCTACCAATACTCGCAGACCCTGTAGTTCAAGAGTCCATGAAAAAGCTCATGGATTATGTGATTTCTGGAGTTGTAGGATACTACATAGGTGATATCCTCAAGCGTGTAGAAAAAGAGGAAGATCAAAATAAAAAAATATTCATTGGCTCGATATATACCGAGGTAGCAAATATCGTTAATCGAGTTGACTCCGTTGGCGGAGTTGAGTCAATTTCTCTAGGCGCGCCTGCGTTAGACAGAGAAACAGTCGCTGTATTTTCTGGCCAAACTAAAGAATACCTTGCATCCCTCAAGGACGAGACTTACCTTGGCACCTATCAAGAAATACAAGGAAAGGTATACAAACTTTATCCAGCCAGCAAGATCGTAGCAATTCGTAGAGCAGGCAGAGCTACTGTTAGCATATTCCTCAAACAAGCAGATTTTGACACCATAAGATACAACCGAGACTCAAATCAGGTGTTTTTATTTAAGGGGCGTCCGATATATAGATTTGGAGTTGAAACAAAATCCGTTTCTGAGTTCGAAGCCAATGAAATTGAACTAGCTGCAGTTGACAGCTAACAACCACGCCAAGCCGTTCGTTTCGCTCAACGGGGCGGTAAAGTCCGCACCTAAACAAAGGCCAGCCTTTGAGGAGTATTTCTTTGCTTCAGTGGTTAATCGACAACAAGGAATGGTTTCTTAGCGGATTAGGAATTTCTCTTATTGGACTAATTATGTCAATCTTCAAAAAATACACCTCCTCCGAAAAACACGCAAACAACATTAAAAACATCAACTCAAACGGCAGCATAACGATAAATCAAGCAAGTGGGAATGCAAAAATCAACACACTGACACCAGAAAGAAAAACCGCCAAAATAGTAATCGTTGACATATTTGACTCAGACAAAAAAACCATTGAAGAAAGCCCTCAACCCACAGTCGAACTAAAGCTACTTAACTCAGGCGACGAGGTCGCATTTGTTAAAGAGATAGGGAAACGCTGATTTATTCCTCAGCAGCTCTCTTGGCTGGCACAATCGCGGGAAGCCCATCGCCTGAGTCAGCCGCATGCAAAAAACCTTTTCCGAAGCCGAATATGCCGGCAAGAAAAAGCTGACACGCCGCGATCGATTTCTCAGCGATCTTGAGCAGCTCACGCCTTGGACCTTGCTTGAAGCTCAGATTGCCCCCTTCTATGCAGACAACACGGGCAAGCGTGGGCGTCCCAGCATTGGTTTGCCACGCATGCTTCGCTTGTACGTTGTGCAGCAGTGCTTTGGTCTTTCGGACGAAGGCACAGAAGATGCGGTTTACGACAGTCAGGCTATTCGCGGCTTTGTCGGTATCGA
>NZ_FOAS01000002.1 GCF_900109735.1 Atopomonas hussainii | reverse complement strand
CTGATTTCGCCTCCCGGCGACTTACTATTCTTTGCGAAAGAATAGTAAGCACAAGAAACAGGCCCCCGCCATTGGCCCGGCTGCGCCGGGTTCCCTCGCTACAGGCTTCTTACAGAGGCCCAGCCCGAAGGGCCATCCATGGCCCATCGGGCTTTGCGCGGCATCCCTGCCGCTTAACCTCTTCCAGAAACCTTCCACTCGGCCTGCTGAAGGGGGCATTGGTGCAGGTCGATAGCTTGGCGGTTAACAAGTTGACCTACAAAAGAAACACTTCGCGAAGCCATCACTTGTGGTTCGACTTGCACCAGTCGCCCCTTTTATCCGGCTGAGTGCAGGCTGGCTGTAGTGGGGTAAGCCGCAGGGATGCGGCGCAAGCGGCGATGGGCTAGGGATAGCCCTTCGCCGTGGCCCCGCGTAAGCCTGCCGGAGCGAAGGTATCCAGCGCAGCTGGACCGGATAGCAGGGGCAAGCGCTTTTGGTTACTTTTGGCGCGACTGCCAAAAGTGACTCGCCCGGGAAGGGCGAAACAAGTGGGTTCGTCACGCTCAGCAACCAGCTTGACAGCAAAACTCATCGCATCCACCCGCCACGACTCAATGTGCATTGCCCCCTTGCCGGTAACTTCGGCGAGTTCTGAGTCTAAATGCGTTTAAAAACATTACTGCAAAAGGTCCGGCCTGCACCAACCGCCCCTTTTATTCGGCTGAGCGTAGGCTGGCTGTAGTGGGGTAAGCCGCAGGGATGCGGCGCAAGCGGCGATGGGCTAGGGATAGCCCTTCGCCGTGGCCCCACGGAAGACTGCCGGAGCGAAGGCATCCAGCGCAGCTGGACCGGATAGCAGGGGCAAGCGCTTTTGGTTACTTTTGGCGCGACTGCCAAAAGTGACTCGCCCGGGAAGGGCGAAACAAGAGGGTTCGTCACACGCAGTAAATAGCTTGGCTAGTCGGTTGGTAATTATCCGAGCGTTATCCAAGCATCACAGCGGATCATTCATCCGCAACAACTCCTCCGGCAGGTGCTCAATGTACTCCTCCTCCCCCGGCGGCATTTGCAGGTGAAAACCCTGCCCAGCGATGTTATCCAACACCACACGGCTGTCTTCACGCGCTAACTGACGCTCGGCAGTGAGCAGCATGTCCATCACATGAATGGGCGTGCCAAACACCTTGAGTAGCGCCTCGGGCACTTTGGCCACGCCTTCGCGCTTGTCTACATAGAGGTACATTTCATTCTTCTTGCGGGTTTTGAAGATAGAAATGATGCGTTTGTCGCTCATGCCGGTTCCCCGTTCAGTTCGGCCAGCAGTTGCTCACCGAAGAGTTCTTTACGCCAGCCGTTAAAGTCGTCTGGCAGGCGGTAATCGCCATCTTTGTAACCACTGCGCAGCAAGGCTTCGAGGGCTTTCTTGCGCAGCATAATTTCCGGCGCCATCGCCAGTTGCTCGGCTTTCTCCTTGCCGATATTGCGCAGGCGCTTGAGCACCGCGCTCACCTCGGGGCCCATCGGTGGCTCTGGGGTTTCTGGCCAGTCACTTTGCGGCACGGCTTTACCGGCGGCCATCAACTGCAACAGGGTTTCGCCATCTTGGCGCACGGTGCGCGGGTGCATGTCTTCGATGCGCGCCAGCGCCACGAGGTTATCGGGCTGAAAACGCGCCAGCGGCCACAGCGAGCGTTCGCGCAGCAAGCGGTTACGCGCTACGTTGCGGCGCCGTGCTTCGGTTTCGCGCCAGGCACATAACTCGCGCAGCACAGCGAGCTGCTGCGGACGTAGCTTCCACGCCAGCTTTACATCCAGATAGGCTTCGCGTGGGTCTTTGCTTAATCGTGCAGCGGCGATTTGTTCGGCGCAGTCATCCAGCAACCAGCCGCGCTTGGTGGCGTCTAAACGTGCCTCTAAGGCTTGGTACAGCTCGAATAAGTGCAAGGTGTCTTCGGCGGCGTAGCGAATTTGCATCTCGCTGAGCGGGCGCTGCAGCCAGTCGGAGCGCGTCTCGCCTTTAGGCAGTTCCAGCCCGAGTACTTCGTGTACTAACCGTGCATAGCCCATGGAGTGACCAAGGCCTAAAAACGCCGCCGCTAGTTGGGTATCAAACAAAGGCGTTGGCAAGGCGGCGCACAGACGCTGCAGCACTTCGAGGTCTTCGCTGCACGAGTGCAGCACCTTGAGCGTGTTGGGGCTTTCTAACCACTGCGCAAACGGTTGCCAAGTGGTGATAGGCAGCGGGTCGAGCAGCCACACCGTTTGCCCGTCGCTAAGCTGAATCAGCCCGGCCTCGGGGTAGAAGGTTTCGGTGCGCATAAATTCGGTATCCAGCGCCAGCACCGGCTGTTGTTGCCAGTGGGCGCAGGCTTCGCGCAGGCCTTGATCGTCGGTAATCCAGCGGATATCCGTGTCGGCCACGGGGTCTCTCCTTGCAGTCACGCTTTGTGCAAGCTTTGTCGCAAACGCGGCATTTGGCAAAAAAGCGGCGATTATACAGACTCGCCTCACCGGCACTGATTTAATCCGCCACACGCTTGCCCTTGGCCTGCTGCCTACTTAACCTTGCCACACAGGCAAACCGTGGCGCTGCTCAGCGCGCAACGGTGTTTGCAGACCATAAGAATAAATTTGTTCAAGGATGTTGCCATGCTGCGCTTGCTCGCTTACCTCGGGGTGTTGCTGTTAATTCCCGCCGGTTACTTAACCTTTACCCAAAGCCCTATTGATGCGGCGCGCTGGGAAGCTCCGAAAGCACCGGAGGCCACCGGCGTGCTCGAACCCAACGACACGCTGATGAAGGCCGAGCTGATTGCCCAAGGGCAAATTCACGGCCCCGAAGACACCGCCATGGACAGCCAAGGCGTGCTGCACGCCGCGCTGCATGACGGGCGCATTGTGCAGATCAACGCCGCCGGCGAAGTGAGCGATTGGGTGAATACTGGCGGCCGTCCGCTGGGGATGGACTTCGATGCGCAGGGCAGCCTGATCGTCGCCGATGCGTGGAAAGGCCTGCTGTCGATCAACCCGCAAGGTGAAATCCGCGTGCTGACGCAAGAAGCCAACGGCACGCCCTTCGCCTTTACCGATGACTTGGATATCGCCAGCGACGGCAAGATTTACTTCTCCGACGCCTCCAGCAAATTCAACCAGCCGGATTACCTGCTCGACCTGCTCGAAGCGCGCCCGCATGGCCGCTTGCTGATGTACAACCCCGCCGACCAGAGCACCACTGTGCTCCTCGATGGTCTGTACTTCGCCAACGGCGTGGCGCTGTCACAAGACGAAGACTTTGTGCTGGTGAACGAAACCTACCGCTACCGAATCACCCGCTACTGGCTGAAGGGCGAGCGCATGGGCGAAAGCGACGTGTTTATCGACAACCTGCCGGGCCTACCCGACAACCTGCAAGGCGACCGTGCCGGCACTTTCTGGGTAGCCCTGCCGACGCCGCGCAAAGCCGATGCCGACTTCTTGCATCGCCATCCGTGGCTGAAAAACCAGCTGGCTAAACTGCCGCGCGCCTTCTGGCCGAAGGCTGAGAAATACGGCTTTGCGATTGCCTTAAACGAGCAAGGCGAAATCATCCACAGCCTGCACGACACCTCTGGCACGCACCTGCGCATGATTACCTCGGTGAAGCCGGTGGGCGATGACCTGTACTTCGGCTCGCTGGATAACGACCGTATTGGTCGCCTGCCCAACCCGCTTAAAGCCAATCCGCAATAAACACACCGCAACAAAAACGCCCCGTGGCTACTGACAGCCACGGGGCGTTTTTTATTCTGTCTAAGGATTAGTCCAGCAGCTCGCGCATTTGCGTTTCTACCTGCTGCATCAGCTGACGATAGGCGCGGCCGGGATAATCGCGACTGTCCAAGGGCTGACCGATAAACACATCCACCTCTTGGCCCAAATTCAGCTCGCGGGTGCCGGCGGGCAGCACCTTGTGCACGCCCTTAATCACCACCGGCACTATGATCGCCTCGGTTTCGGCGGCGAGTAAAAAGCCGCCGCGCTTTAATGATTGCAGCTGGCCATCCGGCGAGCGGGTACCCTCGGGCGACATCCACAAGACAATGCCCTGCTCCATCAGCGCCTTGGCTTTATCCAAATCGCGCTTGGCTTGCTGGCGATTCTCGCGGTCGATTGCTGGGTTACCGCAGGCGCGAATCGCGCGGCCAAAGAAAGGGATCTTGTACAGCTCTTTCTTCGCCAACATACGCACCGAGCCGGGCACCGCGACCAAGCTCATGGGAATGTCGTAATGACTGGAATGGTTGCACATCAGCATGTAACGGCGGCCATTGGTAAAGTCCGGCGCTTCGCCGTGCACGCGCCAGCGAATCTGGCTGAGGCGAATAATCACCTGCGCCCAACCGCGCATGGCGGCATCGGCCTGTGCTTGGCTAATGCGGCCAAACCAGCTCAGCACAATCACCCGCATACAGCAGAGTACGGTGTACACCACCGACGCTGCTTTAACCCATTGTCGTTGCCAATACCCGGCACTGCGCGCCATGTTTTGCTCCTTAAACGGGCGACTCTGCGCCTGCCGCTGTGACTCACAATAGGGTTAGGATGTTCCCCACCCCGCTGACGACACAGGAAAGTGCCATGCAAACTCCCCAGCCCTTGCTGCAATTGGTCACCGCCGCGCAACTGGCCAAACATTTGCCCAGCGCCGACTGGGTGGTGGTGGACTGCCGTTTTAGTCTGGAAGACCCACAACGCGGCGAACGCGACTATCAACAAGGGCATATTCCCGGCAGCCACTATGCGCACTTAGACCGCGATCTTTCCAGTGCGGTGATTGCTGGGCAAACCGGTCGCCACCCGCTGCCCAGTCAAACCCAGCTCAACCAACTGTTTGCTCGTCTTGGTATGCACCCCGAC
Organism: Atopomonas hussainii; assembly: GCF_900109735.1. Classification (GTDB taxonomy): domain Bacteria; phylum Pseudomonadota; class Gammaproteobacteria; order Pseudomonadales; family Pseudomonadaceae; genus Atopomonas; species Atopomonas hussainii. The sequence continues at coordinate 310,599 of NZ_FOAS01000002.1, read as the reverse complement.
AGCCATGTAGTGCTTTACGATGACGGCCCCGGCGCGTTTGCCAGCCGCCTGTGGTGGCTGCTGGCGTGGCAAGGCAAAAGCCGACTGTACATGCTCGACGGCGGTCTTAACGCATGGCGCAAGGCTGGCTTGGGACTCACACAAGCGCTGCCCAGCACGGAAACTGGCAGCTTCCTAGGCCAGCCGCAAACCGATTGGCTGATGGATGCAGCGGCGCTTAACCAAGCCCTGCAAACCGAGAGCGCACCAACCCTGCTGGATGCCCGCGCGCTGCCGCGCTTTCGTGGTGATGTGGAGCCGCTCGACCCAGTTGCTGGGCACATCCCCACCGCGCAGTGCTTACCCTTTACCGACAACCTCGATGCCGACGGCTTCTGGCTAAGCCCAGCAGCACTGCAAAAGCGCTTGGCTGCTTTTAATCCCAGCGACACGGTGTGCTACTGCGGCTCGGGCGTGACGGCTTGCCATAACCTCGCCGCGTTTGCCTTAGCGGGGCTTGCCCTGCCTAAGTTGTATGCCGGCTCGTGGAGCGAATGGATTACCGACCCCACACGCCCGGTGGCGCAAGGCGACTGAACGGCCGGCTTGTCGCCATCGGCGCTTTATCGTTTGGTGATAATTCTGATTCGCTATATAGGCTTAAATCAAAAGGAAAAATCAGTTTAAAAACAGCCTGTTACAAACGACTTATATGACTTAACGTGAAATTGAGCGTGTAACCACGCTCCCGGTGGGGCAGCACAATGCACAATAAAGCCTGCCAGCACACGCCCCACCGGCGCTCTTGGAGGAGCTATGGGAGTGTCTGCCGACGTTCTAATCCGTGAAGTCATTCGCCCTACCCTGAAATACCTCGACGTCTGCTCCAGCAGTGCCGAAGCCCTGCTGTTAGGCAGCGCGGCGTGTCAGTCGCAATTAGGTGAGCATCCGGGGCTGTTTCAACACTTTGGCTTGTGGCAGTTGTCTAGCGAGCAACATCGCGCACTGTGGGATGGCTTTCTCGCTCACGACCCCGACTTAGCCAGCCGCATTCGCGGCCTTGCCAGCCAACATGCCTTCTTGGAAAACCCCGATCTTGAGCTTTGCGTGAACCTGCGCTACGCCTGCGCGATTGCTTGGATGCAAGTGGTGCGCGCCGCCCGAGTACCAGCACTCAACGCCGATTTGCCCAGTTTGGCGCACACGTGGTGCAAAGTGTTTGCCCCGACGGCTGAGCCACGTCAGTTTATGCGCGTGATGGCGGGACTGCCGATGACCAATCTAGCTGCCTGAGTCACAAAACAAACGCCAGTCACCTTTATTGGCTGACCAAGCTCCTGCAAGTCGCTACACTGTGAGCACTACAACAACAAAAACTAAGCTCACCTATGACAACCCTGCACACGGCTCTGCCGCCGCAGCTGTTGCTGCTGTTGGTGGACGATCACCGCATCTACCTCGACGGTTTGGCGCTGGCCTTGCGCGAGCTCACCAGCAGCACACAGATCGACACGGCACAAAGCGCTGCGCAAGCCCGCACGCTGCAACAGCAAAAAGATTACGACCTGATTTTGCTCGACCTGAACTTGCCCGACGAGTCTGGCCTAACTGTGCTGCGCGACTGGCAGCAACAGCAGATTGCCAGCCCGGTGGCCATGCTCAGTGCCAGCGACTCGGGGCACGACATTCAGCAAGCCTTAAAAGCCGGCGCCTTGGGGTTTATCTCCAAAAGTGCTGACGGCAATGTGCTGCGCGAGCAAGTTGCCCGCCTGTTACTCGGTGAGAGTCTGCCGGCACCGGCGACGCTGACCAGCGGCGAAGGGCCAACGCCACGGCAACGCGAGATTCTTCTGCTGCTTGCCGAGGGGCTGTCTAACAAGCTGATCAGCCGTCAGCTGAATATCTCCGAAGACACCATCAAGACGCACCTGAAAACCTTGTTTCAGTTACTTGATGTGCACAACCGCACCGCCTGCGTGAACGCCGCCCGCGAGCGCGGCTGGCTTTAAGCCTGCGCCAACACCCGCACCAAGGCCTGGCGTAAACGCGCCGGCAATACCGGTTTAGCCAGCACAGGGATGTGCGCCAAAGCAGCACGCTCCACCAAGGCCGGGGTAACCTCCGCCGTCATCAGTAAGGCCGGCAACATGTGCTGCGCTTGCTCACGAAGCAACTCCAACACTTGCAAACCATCTTGCGCTAAGCCCAAACGCAGATCGCTGATCAGCACATCCACAGGCCCGTTGGCTAACGCTTGCTGCGCTTGGCTTAGATCGGCACAGGCTTGCACGTCCAACCCCCAGCGCTGCAATAGACCGGCTAAGGCGTCGCGCCCGGCTTGATCATCTTCAATCACCAACACGCGCCCGGTGAGGCTATTGCTCGGCGCGGGAGCGCCTTCGGCATCCACCGGCGGAGCTAGATTGGCCGGCAGCCACAGGCGAAAACAGCTGCCCTCCCCCGGCGCAGAATCAAGCTGCAAACTGTGCCCCAGCAATTGCGCCAGCTGCTGCACGATGGCCAAACCCAAACCCAAGCCGCGCTCGGCTAAACGGCCGGGGTTATCCAGCTGCCGGAACTCTTCAAACACTAAGGCCTGCTCTTGAGCGCTTAAGCCTCGGCCATCATCACGCACGCGGATCTCCACTTGTTCACCGGCGGCTGGGTATGCCGATAACAGCAGCAAGCTGGCATCGGCGTGGCGCAAGGCGTTACTTAACAGGTTGCGCAACAAGCGCTCTAGCAAGGCCGCATCGGTGGTCACCCAGATTGGCTCTGGGCAATCCAGGCGTAGCTCAGTGCCTTGCGCTTGCCCTTCATGCTCGTGCAGCAGGCGGGCGAGAAAACTGCGTAGCTCCAGTGGTGCACGCTGCACGCTGATTTGCCCTGGCAAGGTTAAGCGGGTGAAGTCCAGCAATGACTGCAACATGCGCCCTAGCTGCCCGACTGATTCACGCAGGCGCTGGGTGAGCTGCTGAGTGGGCGCATCGGTATGCAATTCGGCCAAGTGCTCGGCATACAGGCCCATGGCATTGAGCGGCTGGCGCAAGTCGTGACTGGCTGCGGCCAATAAGCGCAGCTTACGGGCATCTTCACCTTCGGCTTGGCTGCGGGCGATTTCCAACAGGCTTAAGTTCAGCCATGCACTGCGCTGGCTGTGCTCGAGCAGATAACTGCCAAAACTGCCGATCAAGTTCACACAGCCTAAGAACAAGCCTTGATAGCTGAGCACATCCAACGGCACCCCCAGCCACCAACCCAAACCGATAAACACGGCAAATTGGCCCCACGACAACAGCAAGGTCATTCGCCACGGCAAACCCAACATGAAGTAGCCGTAGCAAAACAGCAGGAACATGCCGTCATAGGGCAGGTTCACCCCACGGCTGATATTGATGTAGATCACCGCGATAATGGACAGGCCACACACGGCGTACGCCGCACCGTAGGCCAACCAAGCGATCTTCGGCGCTAGTTGCCGTCCGGCAATCAAGGGATAGCCGAGCATTAACAAGACCAGTGCCGACACACGTATCGGCAAGGTCAGCCAGCCCAGCGGGGTCATCAGAAAATCCAGCAGCGCGTAGGCGAGCATAAAGAACAGCACGCTGCCAAATACCCACGGCAGTTGGCGCTGCGAGCGCTGCAAGCGGTAACGGTCGAACTCCTGCTCTAGGGCAGGCCAGTGAAAGCGTAAGCCGACATAGCCGCGCTGCTGTTGCTGCAGCAGCGCGCGCTCTTGGCTGTGCAAGGTCGGGCTTAGCATGGCCCGGCCGCTAGGTTATGACGCCGGGCTGGCGCTGCCCTCAGCAGACTGATCGTTAAACGCATCATAGGTTTCGACCTTGTGCCATTGTTCCTCCGGGAACCACTGCTGGCGCAGCCGTTGTTGTTCTTTGGCCTGATCTTGCGCGGCCAAGCCCGAACTGCGCAAGCGGCTTAGCTCGTCACGGTATTGTTGGTATTGGCTGCTCCATTGCTGCTCGGCACGCTGCTCTTTAACCAGCAGCTCCACCGTCGGCGCATCGTAATGCTGGGCCAGATATTGGCGCACTTCTGCCTCAGGCGCATTGGCGGCAAACAGCTCGCGGGTACGGGTTTGCACGGCCATGTCTTGGGCTTGCTGGGCATGGGTAGACTGCATGGATTGCGGCAGGCTGGCGCGCAACTGTTGCTCGGCCTGCTGCTTTTGCGTGTCGCTCAGATCGCTGCGTTGCTGCAGCGCCATGACGCCTAGGGTGTATTCGGCATAGGCTTCTTCAGCACCAAACAAGGCGCTGTGCGCTGCCGGGCTGAAGTGACTGCGGCGCAAGTTATCGAGCATGCTCATGCCCTGCTTGAGGGCATCTAGCTGGCCTGCGCTGCTGGCTTGCTGCTGCGCGGTTAACGGCTGGCTGAGCAGTGCGATGCTGGCTTCTTTGTACGCCAAGTAATCGCCTAACAGGCTAACAAACTGCCCCAAGGCCGGCTCCTGCAAACGTAACCGGGCATCGGCGAGCATGCTGTCTACGGCAGCGTCGATGCCGGCTTGATCGGCGGCGCTTAAGAAGTAGTCGAGGTAATCGCGCACGGCCAAATCGAGCACCAGATTGCCGGCGGCATCCACCGTCAACGCGCCATCGACTTCGGTATCGGCCATGCCCGGCACAATCGCTGCACTCTTGCTACGCGCTGGGGCTACCGCCACCGGTGCAGGCGCCACGGGCGCGGGGCTGATGTTCGGCGCCGACAACACCGGAGCCGGTAACACCGCCACCGGCGCGGGCGCAGGCCATTGCCAATACAGCACTAAGGCACTGCTGAGTACTGCAGCGGCGCAGCCGCCAATCCATACCGCACGTTGCATATTGCCTCCTAAGCAGATCCTAAGCACAACGCCACCGGACAAGCCGGTGGCGCGGTGACGCTTTGCCGGCCTGTTTACAAGCCGCGATTTTTTAAGCGGTTAGCCTGTTGTCGGTACAGGCTCACCGGGTTAGTCCAGCCACGCAAGCCCAGCAGGTGGTTGATCGCGTCACCATGGTTCATGGCGTACTGAGTACCAATCACTTTGCCAAGCAAGGTTGAGCAGGTGCCCACCATGGCATCGCTCGACTCACTGCCGAACACACTGCCAGCGGTGGCAAAAAAGTAGTCCAGCGGGTCAAACGGGTTAGTAAAACGCGAACGCCCCGACCACGAGAAGAACTGCACGTTGTGGCCATAAACATTCTCGACTTCTGCGCCACTGGTGCAGCTGGCGTAGTCACCCACGCCCCACGGATGCGTGGCGTTGATCGCCGCGCTTTCCGGGCTTGACAGGGTCACTAAAGACTGCGTAAAGCTCTGCGGATGATTGGCCCCAGAAACCCCGTTGATAATCTTGCCCACGGCGTTCACTAAGGCATTCATACCGCCTTGCGGCAAGCTGCCCGGTGGGGCAATCCCCAGCACCACATCAGCGACTTTAGAGCCATGATTGACGCCATCCACCGAGGTGATCGAGGCGACCAGCTCCGGGCGCATGGCCATGGCGATACGTGCCGTCGGCGAGCCTTGGCTATGGCCAATGATATTGACCTTGCCGCCGCCGGCTTGCGCCCACGGTGCAATCTGCATGGCCAATTCAATGCCGCGCTGATAGCTGTTGTTAAACGCCGCCACACTGGCGACATGAACGCGGGCGCCATCGCGCTGCAAGTTCCACGGCACAGTGAAGAAGTAATCCACCAAGCCGCCAATGCTGTCGAAGCCGGCAATGCCGTGCACCAACACGATGGGGTACTTGGTTTGAGTGTAAGTGCCGGCCTGAGCGGTGCTCAGGCTCAGCAAACTGGCCAAAGCCAGGGTAACGCAGGTGAGGTAACGCATAAGGTGAGGCTTCCCATTGTTGTGTTTATTGCGGGGGTGAGGCACTGCCTAAAGCCTGCGACGAGTCTAGGAAGACTGCCGTAGCGCCACATCACCCAGACGGGTGAACCGCACCCCGCGCCCAACAAAGGTTGGCTATGCCACCTGATAACGCTTAAAGCCCCTTACCTTTCAAGCGGTTAGCTTGCTGACGGTACAGGCTGACCGGGTCAGTCCAGCCGCGCAGGCCCAACAAGTGGTTCACCGCATCGGCATGGTTCATGTGGTAAGCATCACCGATCACTTGCCCCAAGTAGGTAGCGCACACGCCTACTAAACCATCGCTCTTGTCGTGGCCCCAGAACACTAAACCAGTGATGTTCAGGAACGGATCAGACAAGTCGAGGATGTTGGTGCCGCTGTTGTCACCGGTCCACGAGTAGTAACGAATGGTGTTGCCACGCACGTTGTGTACTTCGGTGGATTTAGCGCAAGAGCTGCTGGTGTTAACGCCCCATGGGTGACGACTGGTCAGCGAGGTGCTGCCTGCAGTAGTCAGGGTTTTCAACGCAGCCAAGGCGCTCTGCTGGTGGCTCGCCCCGGAAATCAGGTTGATAAAGCCGCCAAAGGCATTGGCAATCGCCGCCGCGCCGCCTTCAATCCAGCTGCCCGCTGGCAAAGCGCCGCTGATCACGTCGGCCACGCGCGAACCTTTATTCACGCCGTTAACCGAAGTCACCGAAGCCACCAGATCCGGACGCAGCGAAGCTGCTACGCGGGAAGTCGGCGAGCCTTGGCTGTGACCGATTAGATTGACCTTGCCGCCGCCAGCTTGCGCCCACGGCACGATTTGCTTGGCCAGTTCGGCGCCGCGCTTTTCGCTGTCGTTGAACGCTGCCACGCTGGCAACGTGAACCCGGGCGCCGTCACGCTCAAGGTTCCAAGGAATGGTGTGGAAATAACCAATCAAACTGCCCACCGAATCAAAGCCGCTGACGCCATGCACCAGCACAATGGGATATTTGGTTTGGGTATACGTGCCCGCTTGAGTCAGCGGAGCGTTAAGCAGAGATAGAGCAGTAAGACCTGCAGCCAGCCAGTAACGCATGTGTTTGCCTCCGTTTTGTTCTTGTTGTTGTGGGTACGGCGGCCCAACCTTTGGTTGGACACCCGCGACAAACATAGAAGCTAACGAGGCAACAACCTATCGCCCGTATGGGTGAAAGGCACACTAGTAGCGAGAAGCGGTTGGCGAAAAAAACCTGAACGCGCGCAAAAAAGCGTTTTTTAGCAGACTGTGTGAAATCGTCGCGAGCGCAGGCTAGGCAAGGCTCTTCGGCGCCAAAGCCAGCGTTAACCAACGCTGATAAAAGCCTTCGGCGACATGGTGCAGGGCCGCTACTTTTTCGCTCAAGCCCATCAATTGCCGTTCGATACTTTGCTGCGAAGGCTGGCTGGGGTCGATCAACTCGGCCCAGCTAGTTGTCCAGCGACGCACTAAGGCTTCGGTCATTTCCGGGTGGCCCTGCAAGGCCAGCACGTGCTCGCCATAGGCAAATGCTTGATTGGCGCAATGCGCGCTGCCCATCAGTGGTACGGCGCCATGGGGGATGGCAAAGGTATCGCTATGCCATTGGTACACCACGAACTCTTCACCTAAGTGCGCCAGCCATGGGCTGTCTTCACCTTCGTCATGGCGGGTGACTTTTTGCCAGCCAATTTCGGTATGCGGCATACGCTGCACCGTGGCGCCCAGCGCCCGGGCAATCAGCTGTCCACCTAGGCAGTGGCCAATCAGCGGTGTGCCTTGCGCAATCCAAAAGCGTATGGCTTCGACTTCATCGGCTAACCACGGCAGCGGGTCGTTGACACTCATTGGCCCGCCCATGATCGCCACGGCTTTAGGCTTGCGCAGGTCAACGTGAGCTAATTCGCCCAAATCAACGCGCACTTCGCGAAAGCTCACGCCCTCGCGACACAGCACCGTCTCTAAATGCCCCGGTGAGCAATACGGCACGTGGGTCAGTATCAGCACTTCAGCTTCACTAAAACGCTCGCGTTGCGTCATGGTGTCCTCTCTGACAGCTTTCTTCCTTCAAACTGCCAGAGAGCACAGGCGCTTGTACAGGTCAGGCGTCGCGCCAGTGCCGACGCAAAAACGCCACCATGCGCACCAAGGCCACATCCGCCGCCTGCAAAAGTCCCACTTGCGCTTGGAAGACATGCCAGTAACCGGGGTAACGCTCTAACGAAACCGCCGCGCCGGCAGCCTCAAGCGCCTGGTGCATACGCAGGCTGTCGTTGAGCAAGATCTCGTCCTCACCCACTTGGATTAACGACGGCGGGAAGTGTTTGAGCTGCTCCGCCATGGCATACACCGGCGACACCAGCGGATCGGTTAATTGCTCAGCCGCGCAATATTGTGCACTGGCCTGCTTAACCCACTGCGGGTTTAACAGCGGGTCGCCTGCTGGCGGCTCGTGTAATTGGCTGCGCGAGGCATCGGTCAGCGGCGATAACGGCAACAGCGCGGCGGGCAGTGGCTCACCGGTTTCCAGCAAGCGCAGCACACACGCTAAGGTCAGGTTGCCGCCGGCGGAATCCCCGGCGATGGCAATGTTCTGCGGCGCAAAACCTGCCGCCAGCAAGCCGCGATAGGCATTGTGAACATCGTCTAAACCGGCGGGAAAGGCGTGCTCTGGGGTTAAACGGTAATCCACCGCATACACCACCGCGCCACTGCGTTTGGCCAAATTAGCGGTAATACTGCGATGCGTTTGCGGCGAACCGATGCAAAACGCCCCACCATGCACATACAGCACGGCATGGATGGGTTTGTCTTGCACCGCTAAACGCTCGCACGGCACGCCATTAAGGCTAACCGCGCTGATCGTCACGTCTTTGGGCACCACACTAGACAGGGTTAACACCCGCAGCCATGCACGTTGCCACGCCACAGGCAGTGGCGGACGAATCACCCCACGAAACAACAGGCTTAAACCGCCGCGCATAGTGCTGCGCAACAGGCGCTGCTGCCAAGGCAACTGCGCCAGCGGGGTTAACTCAGGCAAAGGTGCATTCATAGTCGACAAGCTCCAGTTGGCGGGTTTGCTGACGGTAGCCGAAGGTAAAGCCCGGCCAGTTATTGGTTTGTTTGCCCTGGGCATTGAGGTACCAACTGTTGCAGCCGCGTGCCCACACGGTGTGCCCCAAAGCCTGTTGCAGGGCGGTGTTAAAGCGCTGCTGCACCTGTGCTTTGACCTCTAAGGTGCGAATGCCTTGGCTACGCATTTGTTGTAACGCACTGATCACATAGCGAAATTGGCTTTCCAGCATGTACACAATGGAACTATGGCCAAGATTGGTGTTAGGCCCGTACAAAATAAACAGATTGGGGAAGCCATGCACGCTGATGCCTTTGTAGGCCTCAGCACCTTCGCGCCACGCCTGATTAAGCAGCACACCATCGCGACCGCGAATCTGCATCGGCGCAAGAAAATCGCTCGCCGCAAAGCCGGTGCCGTAAATCAGCACATCGGCGGCATGGGTTTGGCCGTCGGCAGTTAGCACACCCTGCGCGGTGATCTGCTTGATGGCAGTGGCTTGCAGGCTGACATGCGGCAGATTGAAGGTGGGGTAATAGTCGTTAGAAATCAGGATGCGTTTACAGCCCAGCGGGTAATCCGGGGTGAGCTGAGCACGCAGCTGTGGATCACTGATAGCCGCCTGCAGGTGACGGGTAAATTCGCCCCGGTACAAGGCCATCAAGCCCGGAAAGCGCACAAACGCCAGCGCGCGCGCCTCGTGACTGACGTATTGCCAAGCCCGACTTAAGCGCATCAGCAGCGGCCAGCGGGCGAAGCGGCGCTGCTGTGCAGGGCTATAAGGCGCATCGTGTTTGGCAATCACATACGGCGCGGTGCGCTGAAACACCGTAACCTGCGCCGCTTGCTGGGCAATCTGCGGCACGAACTGAATCACGCTGGCGCCGCTACCAATCACCGCCACGCGCTTGCCGCGCAAATCCACATCGTGGCGCCACTGCGCGGAGTGAAACGCCGCACCGGCAAAGCTCGCCTGCCCTTCGATGTTTGGCCATGCCGGACGATTCAGCTGGCCACAGGCGCTGACCAGAATAGTCGCACGCACGCTGCTGCCATCGGTGAAACACACCTGCCACTGCGAAGCGGCGCTGTCGTAGTCGGCGCTGAGCACTTCACGGCCGCAATAGACCTGCTGCGTCAGGGCAAAGCGCTTAACGCAGTCTTGCAAGTAGGCAAGAATCTCCGCCTGCGGCGCAAAGCAGCGCGACCAATCACTTTTCGGCGCAAACGAAAACGAATACAAATGCGACGGCACATCGCAGGCCGCGCCGGGGTAGCTGTTATCGCGCCAGCAGCCACCCACATCGGCGGCTTTCTCGACAATTGCCACATCGTGCCAGCCTTCTTGCTTAAGCCGTGCGGCCAAACCAATACCGCCAAAACCGGCACCGATGATCAGTACCTCAACCTGCTCTGGCAGCGCATGGGGTGCGTCTGTCATAACAACCTCCCGAGTCAACATGCCCGCAGGTTAGCCCAAGGCCAAGCGTCAACCGAGGGGCAAGACGGCCATATAATTGACTTTTTCGGCCAGAGCTTGCGCAAACACCCGACTAACAAACCACCGCGCGCCCCTGCTTCGCAGGTAACATAGCGGCATGCCTGAACAACTCCAGCAGCAGGTGGAAACCTGCTATCGCCTTGCCGAACAGCACTTTGCCCGCCCCTTTGCCCGCCCTGTGGTGAGCTTGGCCCTGCGTGGGCAAAAAGCCGGCGTGGCGCATTTGCAAGAAAACAAGCTGCGCTTTAACGCCGCGCTGTATCGGGCCAATCGCGAGCATTTTTTGGCGCAAACCGTGCCCCATGAGGTGGCGCACCTGATCGCCCATCAGCTGTTTGGCAGTCGCATTCGTCCCCACGGGCCGGAGTGGCAAGCGATTATGCGCAACGTGTTTCAGCGCCCGGCCGAGCGTTGCCACAGTTACAGCGTGGCGCAACGACCACGCACGCATTACCTGTACCGCTGTGCTTGCAGCGAGCCCCTGCCCTTCACCGCACAGCGCCATGCACGCGTGGCCAAAGGCAGCCGCTATCTGTGCCGGCGCTGCCGCCAGCCGTTAGCGTTTAGTGGGCAAACCTGCCAACGCTAACGACCCAACATAAAGGTTTCGTATTCGAGGTTCTCGAGGGTTTTGGTCAGCATATGCAGACCCACCATCACCACCACAAACAGCGACACGCAGAAACCATAACCAAACCAACTCGGCCCCAGCATGTGGCTAAGCCAAGTTAGCAAGGCGTTCAGCAGCAAAAACAAGCCGGTTAACTGGGCGACCAAATCGCGCTTATCCAAATAGAAAAACACGTTGAGCAGCGCCATAAACAGCACTTGGATACTGACGCCAATCAGATCCACGTAGAACAACGGCAAGTAATGGCGAGAGATGCCTAACCAATCGAGCAGCGCCGGCGCCCACAAAAACAGCAGCACCACGGTAATGCCCTGCACTTTGAAGATTTCAAAAATGCCTTGGCGAATAGCCAAGACCATCTGATCTTTCAAAAAGAAGATGTGTTTTAGCGTTTCGCCGCCGCGAATGGCGTCGTAGAGCTTCTCGTAGGTTTCGGCGAAGTCGGTTTCGATGCGTACCAAGAACACCGCCATGCCGGGGATCACCGAGAGATAGGCGAGAAAAATCGGCAAGTCATAGAGCAGCGAGGTGCGCAGCGGGCCAATCACCTGATCGGAGGTGACCGGGTTGTACCAAAAGATGAACTTATCCACCCACACGCCCGCGTTATAGGCAAAGCCAGTAAACAACAGGCTGGGGAACACCAAGCGCCGGGTGCAGAAATCAAACGCCACCATTTTATTGGCCGGGTACTCGCGCAAGATGTCATACAGGTACATAAACAGCAGGCTGGAATGCCCCACCAGCAAGGCCATCATCAAGCCGTTGACCTTGTAAGGGCGCAGCACCAGCGCACACGCCACCATCAGGGCATAACCGACCAGCATGACCAGCAGAATGCGGTTATAGGCCTTCATGCCCGAGAGGAAAATAATCACCAACCACAAGTTACACAGGGTGACGAAGTTGGCGACCATCAAGATGCGGTACAGCAAGGGCTCGTTAAACAACCAGCCCATCAAAGCTACGCCACTGATGCCCGACACTAAGGTGACTAAGGTCAGCACACCGATAAGATTGGGCAGGATCATTTCCGGCTTTTGCTCAAACAAGCGGTCGGAAATAAAACGGGTAAAAAACAGCTGCAAGCCGCCGGTCAAAATCAGCGAAAACGCCATCAGATAGGTCACGCTGACCAAGAACTGGCGAATCAGCAGCTCAGGCACCACCACGCCCAAGCTGAGGATACCAATCAGCATCACGCTGATGATCGACAACACCCACGGCCCCGAACTGATCAGCCCGGCGTACAGATAAGCGCGCAGTGTGGCGGTGTACGAGTCGCGCGAAAGTATCTTGCGCAGCTCAAAGCCAATGCCTGCCATCAGGCCTCCTTGGCGTCGTTATAAAGGTCGCGATAGCGCTGGAACATTAGCTCTTCGGTGTAAAAGTTAGTCACCCGCGCTAAGCCAGCCTGCTGCGCTTGTTGCCAACGTTCTGGATTACCCAGCAGATCAAGAATGGCGCGCGCCGAGGCTTGTGGGTCGGCAATCGCCACCGTGGCGCCGGCGCTACCCAGCGCGCGATCTTCCTCTGGGCCGCCTTCAATCAGCTCGCGGCACGAGCCAACGTCGGTAGCCACGCACGGCACGCCGGCGGCGTAGGCTTCGAGAATCACCAAGGGCTGCGCTTCAGAGATCGACGTCAGCACCATCACGCCCAGCTGCGGCATGATCTCGGGAATCTTCTGGAAGCCGAGAAACTTCACCTTGTTTTCCAGCCCCAAGCTCACCACTAAGCTGCGGCACTCGGCGGCGTAGGCCGGGTCTTCTTCGTCGGGGCCGACAATCCAACCTTCGGCTTCCGGTATCGCGGTGACCACGCCACGCATGGCACGAATAAAGGTTTTGATGTCTTTAATCGGCACGACCCGGCCAATCAGGCCGACGACCTTGGGGATCCCTTCGGGGCGTTTTTCCAGCGCATCGGCGTAGTGTTTCAAGCTGATGCCATTGGGAATCACCCGGCAGCGCTCGGCTTCGGCACCGTCGCTGATTTGCCGCTCTCGGTTACCGCCATACAGGGAAATAATCGGGTCGGCGGCGTTATAGGTGAGCCGGCCGAGCTGCTCGAAAAAGCTAATCCACATACGGCGGATATAGCCCACATCGGAGCTTAGGCCTTCGCCAGTTTCATGCGGGTTATCGGTAATCCAACTGGCCTGCGCCAAGTCGATTTTGCGTTCTTTGGTGTAAATGCCGTGCTCGCTGAGCAAGAACGGCCGGTGCCAACGCTGCTGTAAAAAAGCCCCGAGCATGCCGGCATAACCGGTGGAAACCGAGTGAATCAGCCGGCAATAAGGCGCGTTACGCGCCACTTCGGCAAGCAAAAACACCGGCGCATGCATCGAGCGCAGGGTCCAAAAATAATTCACGAAGGAAGGGTCGGTGCAGTACTGCTCATAACCTTCGGTAATGGCCTCCCACGAGGTGCGACTGTAGAGAAAGTCATCGCGCGACAGGCCATCGCCGTCTTGCAGCATGCGCATCACTTCGCCGGCCAACGCCATCGGAATGGTTTTCTCGTCGCCATGAAAGTGCTGATGCAGCTCACGCACTTTGGCCATGGCCTTGGGATTGCCCGGGCGACTCTGCGCTTCGCCTTGCTCCCACGAGGTTTCTAAGTAGTGACACTCAAAATGCACCACATTGGCGGGCATTTGGTATTGCTGCTTTTCGTAAAAGCGCGGGCTGCCACCGAGAAAAATCACCGCAAAGGTAACCTCCGGCAGGCCATTGATAATCTGGTGCACCCAACTGGAAACGCCACCGCGCACATAGGGGTAAGTGCCTTCCAAAAGCAGACAAACATCCGCCTCGGGGGTGGTTTGGAGCGGTTTAATCAACATTGCCAATACCGGGTCAACGGCGAGAACGGCAAACGCTGGCGGTCCTCCGCCGGTAATAATTGAAGGGCCGGGGCCACCGCAGCGAAGTCGCGCTGCAAGAAGGCCACCTCAGCCAAATAGGGTGCCAACTGGCCGATATCAAAGCCTTCGTTCGCGGCCCGCTGAAATGCGCTGCGCGCTTGCTCATGCAGGCCTTGCTGCAGGCAGATACGCCCGAGCAGGAACTGATCGGCTGGGGCATCGCGCAAGCGGATCGCCTGCTCGATATGTTCCCGCGCGCTGCCCAGCACATGATCTAGCACGCTGCCTTGGGCTAGGCCTAAGTAACCTAGCTCCCAATAATTCTGCGCCAAGCTGGCATGCAGGGCCGGTTGCTGTTCCGGCCTGGCGACATCCAACAGGCCTAGGGTGGTTTTAATTTTCAGGTTAATCGCGGTTTCCTGCGCATCGAGCATGGAATACGCCAGCAAACGTACGTCATCGACCGGGTCTTTCAGCGCCAATTTAAGAATTGGAATCGCTTCGCGGCTGGCCATGCGTCGGGTGGACAGAATGGCCGAGAGCCGCTTGTTCGGGTTGATCGCATGGCGCAGCACATCATGTAAGCCACCCGTGCTCATGCCCTGCCGGGTGTCGGGGGCCGAGGGTTTAAACGGCAACTCAGGTATCGGTGTGGCCGCCCACACCTGCGCTAACTTACGGCGCGGCAAATAGAGCGCCGGAAACACCGCCAAAACCACGCCGAGAATCCCTAAGCCGGGAATAAACAACGCCAAACTCAAAATAAACAGCGGGCTCCACGGCATCGGCGTCTTGTACTGCTTGGGCAGCAATTGCCAGAGCCCCGCGGTGAGGCACAGGGATGCGCCGCTGTGGCTCATGGCAAACGCCGTGAATGCCTGCCACACCGGAAGCTCCGCCGCTAAGCTGAACCAACCGGCCAGCTCGAGCACAAACGCGCTAGTGAATAGCCACTTCACGCTCATCCAGAGCACACTCGCTGATCAAGAAACGTTTCACGGCGGCCTTGCGCACCAGCCGGTTAATGGCTTGGCGATGAATCACCAGGCCCACTTCTTCGCTACTGCGGCCAAACTGCTCCTGCAGGGCTAGGCGAATCCGCTGCACATAGCCTTCGGCGCCGTCTTCGGCAGTCAGCGGCAATAGCGCCAACACCACTTTGACGCGCTTGCTGTTGTCGCACACCCGCAGCACATCAAGGCCACGCTGGGTGCTTTGCAACAGGCGTTGCAGGGTGTCGGACCACGAGGCATCGAGCATTTCAAAGGCAATCAAGGTGGCCGGCACTTCATAACGCTGCGCATCTGCCAGCGAACGCTCCAGATAGCGATTGAAGCGCGCGACGTCGATATCCAAATGCATGATTTCTTGCTCGCGGCTGAGCAAGATGTCAGCCAGATGCCCGCCCAAAATAGCCAGCAAATTGAGGTTACGCTCATGGAAGGCAAAGAACGGCATGCCAAAAATGGCCACCACGGCATGCATTTCGCCGTTGGTGTCAATCAAGGGTAAACACGCCAATAGCGGGCTCTTCTCTAGGTGCAGACCACTTTCGGCCATCTCCGGGCGCATGCTGATCAACTCGCGGTGCTCGAACATCAGTTGCACCATCGGGTCTTTGGCAAAGTTAATCGCCGGCAGCTCGCCCAAGCTGGCTAGCGGCTCTGGGATCACCTTGTCTTCACTAACGCGGTACAACGCGGCAACCCGAAGCGGCCCATAGTAGGCGAGCACATCCAGCATGCTCTCGGCCATCGCGGCTAGGGCTTCATGGCCCTGCACTTCATTCAAGCGCTGGCGCATCGCCAACAAGGCACTGCGTAAACTCTGATCGTTACCGGCGATTTTTTGCTCTAGGCGATCATGCGAGAGACGCAAAATATGGTGCGCGCGGGTGAACTCGTCCAAACGCATCTGCCGGTATTCGTTGGCGCGCTGCAAGCCTTCCAAGCGGCGGTCCCACAAATCGCGGAACTCCCCCACCAGCATGGCGCAGGCAAACAAACCCACCACATACGCCGCGGGCATTTGCGCATAAGCGCCGATGCCGAAACGGTGCATGCCGAGTAACACCAACAGCAACAGCAGCCCACTGACCAAGGCTTGCGCAAAGCCGTAGCGCAGGCCTAACAAGACCGGCGCAAACAACGACCAAGGAAAGCCGCTGAAGGCATGCAGCGGGTCGGTGGGCTCGGTCCAATACCCAAGCCCCAGCACCAGGGCCGTTAGACCGAGCGTTTCGACCCACGCTGCATTGCCAATCTTGCGGGGTGCAATGCGCAAATAATCCTGCATGCGGCGTTAGTCCAGCGGCAGCTCATCGACCAACTCGGCGAGCACTTTTTGCGCCGCGCCAGCCAGCGATTCTCGCGACCAACCGGCGCGCGCCGCACTGGTGCTCCAGAGCACACGACCGGAACCCGGCTCGATCACCTGCAAGGTAATGCCCACCGCCGGTTCGCCATCTAAACCATTCTTGTACTGCCACTCTTCGACACTGCCGGTGATGGCGTAAGCAAAGCCCTGCCGAGCCGCCCATTGCTGCGCCTCGTGCAAGCGCACACGGTCATCCAACTGCGGTAGCTCGCCAGCCTTACCCTGCGGGTAGCGCTGCGGCACTAAGCCTTCGCCAGCCAATAGGCTTTGCAAGATTTGCTCGGCACGCTCGCCGGCTTGCGGCGCTTGGGCGTAATTGACCAAGGGCAACAAAGCCCAGCGGGCCTCGCGGCTGAGTGGCTCGCTCGAGTGCTGAGTGTGAATAGAACAAGCGGCCAGCAAACTGGCCAACAGTAGAGTTACAACAGGCATGACCCGCATCGGTGGTTCTCCTTGTACTGCGCCAAGCTGGGCTTAGCGTCCAAATCGTGTGCTGTAGGTTAATTGCCATTGCCCGCCGGGCTGGCCACCGCTACCGCTGGGTGCCGAACTGTAGCCGTACAACAGCGCCAGTTCATCATCACCGAGCAGTTCCACGCCCAGACCAAAGCGTACGTTATAGGCGGTAGTTTTTTCCGGCCATTGATAACCAATCTGCGTATCTAACAGCCAAGTGAATTGCGGCATATAACGGTTGAGATGGCCGGGGATGCCGCGCTTCCACAGGCTACCGACATACACCTCACCAAAGCGCGCCGGTAACAAGTCTGCCGGTGTGGCACGCTGCTCGATACCATCATCGCCAATAAAGCCGCGCAACACGCCACCTTGGCTGGCCAGAATAGCGTCGGGCAGCTGTTCCTCGCGGGTGTTTTCTTGCCAAGTGATGCCGCTGCGTAAAATCCAATGCGGTTCGTGGAAGAGCAGCGTATGCGCCCATTCCACGCCGCCCTGCCAACCTTTGCCCAGCGCATCGCCATCGCGCAAGGCAAAGCGGTTATACGCACCGCGCCAAGCTAGCTGATCACGCGCGGTGACGTTAATGCTGCCATTGGCAAACACGCCCTCTTTGTAACCCAGCGCATATAACAGGCCCGTTTCATCGGTGCTGGTGCGCCAGTTCACACCGAGGGTGAGACTGTCTTCTTCGGCATAGCGCCATTGCCGCTCGGCAAATAAGCCAGTGCGGTCACTGTCGCTGCGCCAGCTACCATCAATACCCAGCGCCCAATGCCCATCCGCCAAGGGATATTCGTAATAAGCGCGTAACTGCTGCTCTTCGCCCATGCGTGCGGTATTCAGGGCATCGCCATGATAGCGACCGCGCTGTAGCTGAGCATGCCAGTAACCATCGCCCTGCCCGCGCGCGACGGTGATTTGCGGGCCGTCGAAGGTCAGCCCACCAAAATCGCGCTCGCCAAAGGCGACTTGCAGGCCCTGCGGATGGCGATCGAGCGTCGCTTGAGCTTGCGCACGCAAGGTGGCTTGGCGACTGGCCGGGCCGGTGTCGTTAAGCACGCTCAAGGCACGCGCCACGGTGCGCATGTCGTAACCCAATTGCAGGGTGATTTCGGCTTTTTCGTCGTCGCGCAGCTCGTCGCTGTGCAGCAGCTGCCAAAGTTGTTGTTTGTTTTTGCGCCGCAAGGCCGCTTGCAAGCGGATGAAACTGGGCTGACGTAAGTTGTGCTGTTCGGCCCAAGCCAGCCAGGGATCAAGCTGACCAACTTCATTCAGGCGCGAGAGCTGATCTAGCCATTGCTCAAACCAATACGCCAACAACATGCCCTGATACCGCTCGCCCTGCGTGGCCTCACGCTCTGCCAACCAACGCGCGGTGTTGGGCCCCATCAGGCTGTTGACCAGCCGCAGGTAGGTATTGAACTCTTCAGGCAATAGCTCTTGGGTTTGCGCGCGGTAGGTTTGCCACTTACGCAGCAGATGCTGGCGCATACGCCAGGCACTATCGGCCCAGCCAGCCAGCTCCATGGTATCGGTATACGCGGCCAAGCCCAGCAAGTCATCGGGCTTAGCTTGCACATGCAGCTGATACCACTGCAGTGCCTCACGGTAATTACCCAGCAAGCTATGCGCTGCTGCAAAGGGCAGCCACAGGCGCTGCTCACTGCGCGCGGCATTTCGCCACTGCTGCAGCAATGCAGGTAACGGTTCGCGCAACTGGTTATCGAGTAAGAACCACAGGTAGCGCTCTTGCACCAAGGGGTTACCCGGGAAGCGCGACAACATCGCTATGTAGATCGCCTGAGCCTGCGTCAGATCGCCTGCACGCTGCGCCAGAGTGCCTTTAATCATCCAAAACAGCGGCTCTGCGGCAAACTGCTCGGTCAGCCCTTTGGCGTGAATTTCATCCAGTAACTCTGCCAGCAATGGCCAATCCGCCAATTGCTCGGCCAACTGCAACGCCACCAGCAGCAAGCGTTGATCACCGCGCTTGCGCCAGCCTTTAAGTGCCAAAGCTAGGGCTTTCTTCGGGTGGCGTAGGCGATACAGCTCAAGCAAGCGTTCTTCTTGATCGCGGGTCAGTTTGTCGCTGATGGCCAGCAGCTGCTCCAACGCAAACTGGGCGTCGTCGTCCAGCTCCAGCTCCCACGCCAAGTCAGCCCGTAAGCGCCAATAGCGGCGTGCTAGTGCCGGCTCACTGCGCTGCAACAAGGCCTGTGCATCATCCACTTTGCGCAGCACGTGCCACGCTTGCTCGGGGGCAAACATGCGCCAATGCAAGTCAGCCCAGCGCCAATACTCTTCTAACGACAGCGGTAAATAGCGCGCCATGCCGGCAAAAGATTCGGCCTCCGCGGCCAGCAGCTGCATGTTTTCGTGTAGCTGGATGAGTTTCAGCCAAGCCAAGCGCTCTTTCGGGCGGCGCAGTAAATAGCCCAACAGCCAGGTGCGCGCGACTTCCGGCTCGCCGCGTTCTTCGTTAACAAACACTAAGGCGTTCAATTCTTCGTCGCTCAGCGCTTTGATTTGCGACAGGTCCGCCAGCAAGTCGCTGGCTTGGTCGTAAGCAAACAAAGATGTGGCCAAGCGCCAAGCATGATCGTAATCCGCCGCATCGCCACTGGCCTTGGCCAGTTCAGTCCACAGCGGCAGCGCCTCATAAGGCTTGCCCACCCACTCGGCCAACTGCGCCATCTGGCGCAGCAAGGTCGGGGTTGGCGCTTGTGCCAACAGCTGTTGCCCTAACGGCCACGCATCATGGATAAACCCGGCCGCCAAATTGAGGGTAAAAGCCTGCTGCAACCACGCCGAATCATCGGGCTGTAGAGCTTGCCAGCGCTGCAAGTAACTGCGTGCACGGGCAAAGTCACTGTGCCCTTGCGCTTCACGCAGGCCGGCTTGCAGCAGTTGCAGATCTAGCTCATTGGCCGTTAAGGCGGCCAGTTGCGTATCTAACCAGCGCAATGCTTGCGGCCCCTTGCCCGCCGCCACCATGCTGTAGAACACATCCAGCCGATAGGCTTGCTGCTCGCCGCCCTCGGCGGCCTGGGCCAGCAAACGTTGATAAACCTCTGCGGCGCGCGCTTCATCACCGGCGGCCCGATACCAACGTGCCGACTGCTGCAACCAATGCTTGGCTTGCTGGCCATCTTGCTCCGCCAGTTGCGCATACAGCTGCGCCGCAATACCGGGGAAGCCGAGCGCAAGGGCTTGGTCAGCTAATTTGATGCGTAAACGCGGCGCCAGCATCTGCGCCGTCAAAGCTTGCATTTGCTGCAACAGTTGGCGTTTAAGCGGCAGCGTTAAGCGCGTGGGGTCGGCCATGACCTCCTGAATCGCCAGCTCTAAGGCTAAATAAGCGGTGGCCGGGTCATCCGCGCGCAGCCGCTGTAAATGCTTGCGCGCACGACTGAAATCACCCACGGCAAGCAGTTGTTCGATCAACTGTTGACGCAGCGCTTGGTCCTCTGGCGCACTGCGCAATAGTAGTTCGGCATAAGTTAACGAGATAGCGTCTGCGGTATCGCCTTCATGCGGTTGCAAAACATCCTGACGCGGAAAGGCGAACATCAAGGCCACGAGCACCACCACGACGATCAATATCAGACCGCCGAAGCTGAACAGGCGTGGCCGCTCAGCGACAGTCGAGTTGACCATCTTTAATGCTCGTATAAGGAAGACTAAAAGCCACCGACTGCCCCTGACGCTGTCCGGCAAAACGCTGGCCATTGACCGTCAACGCACAGCTGCCTTTGCCGCGCACACTAAACTGCAACGGGTAAAAGCCAGAGAAGCCAACACGTACGGAAGTAGCGCTGAGGCGCCGCCAGGCAGTCAGCGGCAGATTGGCCTGCACTAGACCGATCTCATCACTCGGTGATGCTTGTAAATACAGCACAGCATTATCGGCGCTGAGATGGATGTAGCGCCCCGAGGCATCCTCAAAGGCACCGGCGACATTTTCCGAGCGGCGCAAATCGGGCCAACCCAAGGCACTCGGTACACGCAGGGTGCGCAGGCCACGCAAATTGCGCAATTGATAAGCCCCGCTCAGCGTTTGTGCCACTGAGGCGCGATAAAAGCCTTCCAAACGCGTGAGGTATTGGCTAATCCACAGAGGCATAGGTTGTTGCTGTTCGATATAGCGATACAAGTCATGCATGACCCGAATCGAAGCCAGTTCAGTGCCGGCATAAAAGTGATAGTAGAGGCTTAACGGCCTTAAACGCCGCGGCTGATTAGTGAGCTCGAAGGTTTCTTGCAACTCACGGAAGCCGTAATAAGGGCCTGTCCACAAGTTGGTGTACACGTTCTCATTCATGATCGGCGCGTAAAACTGCAAAACCCCATTAACCGGCCGAATCATCGGGTACAGGCCAGTCAAAGACGGGTAGGCATTGGTCAGCTTAGTCACCGCCCCGTTGATGTTGCCTAAGCCAGCGCCATAAGTAAGCCGCAGTGTTTCTTCATTGGGCAAGGCATCGCCTGACCAAAACATCACTTTGACCGGCTTTTGTGGCGTGGTTAGGCGTGAGTTGATGTAATCACGTGAGCCAATAATTTCCCGTTTAAAATCGAGCTTATAGCCGTGAATCGGCATGTGATAGCCGTATTCCGCGTTAAAACCTTCACGCTGACTGGCCACTTCGGGGCGCCAAAAAAACGGGTGACTGTAGGAGTGACTGGCTACCTCGACGGTGTCTTCGGCAAAAATCTCCCGCGCAATGGGCTCAAGCTCGCGGGCTAAATGCGGAAACTGCCCTTTAGGCCCCACCTCGCCTTCAATCACCGAAACACTGTGTAACAGCCCGGGGTAGCCGCGAATAAAAGTATCCAGCACGTACTGCCCAGCATACGGGCTGCCTGGCACCTCAACGCGCGATAAAAAGCCGTCGCCATCCAAGTGCACCGTCGCAATGCGGCGGCCGTTCTCAGTGCTGAACTCTGCCACCGGTTGTGGCTGCAAACGCAGGGCTTTTTGCAGGAATGCGAAAGGATCTATAAGCCAGCGCAACTGACTGGCCCCGCCCTGCTCTAGCACATAGGGATTGAGCACAAAGCCGCCCCACTCAGCAAGACCAGCCTGTAATAACTCGCTCCCGGAGGCATCGCTAAGTTGCAACAGAGGCGCAATTCGCCCGGCCGACGCGGCAGTGAACAGACTCAAACCACGCGTGCGCAGTTTGAGCTTGCCCTCGAAGCCCCACAGCTGCTCATCAAGCACCTGCAACTCTAGTGGCTTCTTAGGCGGCAGCTCATAAGGCTTTAAACCCAAGCGCGACAACAGCTGGTTACCCTGAACCGGCATGCCCGCCATAAAGGCCAGTGGAACACCTTCAGTGATCCGCGCGCTCAGCCACGCCTCAACAGCCACACTGTTTGCCGGCGCGCCACTGGTCATCCATACGACCACGCCAGCGTACAAGCCATGCAGCGGCTGTGCAGGCAGGCCTTGATCAGCAGCAAAATAGTCGACGCGATAGCCCAAATACTCCAGCAATCCACTCAGTAAGGTATGCGCCGCGTTATAGGCTAGCAGCCCCTCGCGCTGGTCATAGAGCACGGCAATGCGCCGTGGTTCAACACGCAAAGCGCCTTGGCCCAAAGTGTCTAACTCAGGGGTTGCAATCCAAGGAATAAATCCCTGAGCAACCAGTCGCTTGGCCAGCTGTTCGCGAGCCTCGCGCTGCGCTGCCGGCAAGTACTCAAGGGCGATAATCGGAATATCTTTAGCTTGTAGCGGCTGCAGCTGAGCGGCCAGCCATGCTTGGTCGGCAGCGGGCACGCTGCGAAACTCGCCGGTTGCCGCATTCCATCCCGCCTCTAACGACTCTACGGCCACGGCAGCTGGCTTGAACGACAAATCGCCAAGCACTTCAAAGCCACGGTTAAAAATCAGTAGCAACTCAGGGTGCTGCTGGCGCAAAGCCTCCAGCACACTGATCAAGGCTTGGCGCTGCGCTTCGCGAACCTCGGCAGGCGCTAGGTTAAAGCTATCCAAGGTATCGAAAAACAGCCCTTTAAAGCCTTGCTGCGCATAGGTGCTGGCCTGCGCCAATAAATGGTTACGCCACTTATCGCTCGTCAAGTCCATCACGCGGCTGCCCCACGCGGCATTCGCGGCTAAGCGGGCAGCAATAAAATCGTCACTGGCCGCATCGACATCAGCCATTTCGCCAATGGACAAATACGCAATGGCTTTGCTGGCTTGGCTAGTTAACTGCTGCAAGCCCTCAGCGCTGCTGTGATTGGGCTGCAAAACCACCCAGTCAAACTGGGTGAGTTCTTCGTAAGGAGGGGTAGTGCCATAGAAAAAAGCCACCGCAGGCGCAGCAAGCACCCCAGTCGAGCTGAGTAAGAGCACTAAGAACAATGCTAGACGCACGACTTATCCACTTATCTTGTTGTTGTCACGACATATGCCGCGAACAAAGGCGCAGCTAAGTGACAAGAAGGCCCAAGCTACTCAGCAGACTTAAAGAGCGCCTGCTGGATAAGATTATGTGGAAAGCCCCGATAAAGCAGAAAACGGAACTGCCGAGCTAACGACTCTCGATCCTTGACTGAGCCTTGGTGCCCGAACTTCTTGTGTCTGGCGGCCAGCATAACATCGTGCCAACAGTCGTGATAACCCTCTAGGGCAAGCCTTGCGGCAGAATCGGCAATATTCTTTTGGCGCAGTTCAGCGCTGATTTTCAGTGGCCCAAAACCGGCATTAATGCGCGAACGAATATAGGCGTCTAAAAAGCGCTGTTCACTGAGTAAACCATCGCTTTCTAACTGATCGAGCACGCGATCGAGTAACGCCGCATCCACCACACCCTTGCGGCGTAGCTTTTGCTCAAGCTCTGCCCGACCGTGTTCACGCCGGGCGAGTAAATCCATGGCAGCTCGACGGATATCCGCCGAGCTTTCTATAGCCTTGCGTTGGCGAATCAGGCGTCTGCCTCCATGGCAGGCTCATCGACATCGACCACTTTGCCCGGCTTGCCGAGCAACTGATCACGCACTTGCTTTTCAATAGCCGCAGAGATTTCCGGATTATCTTCTAGGTACTTACAAGCGTTCGCCTTGCCTTGGCCGATCTTGTTGCCTTGGTAGCTGTACCAAGCGCCGGACTTTTCGACCGCGCCAATTTGCACACCGAGATCGATGATTTCACCGCCAAGGTTGATGCCCTTGCCGTACATGATCTGGAATTCAGCCTGACGGAACGGCGGCGACACCTTGTTCTTCACTACTTTTACGCGTGTCTCGCTACCCGTTACCTCGTCGCCCTCTTTCACCGCGCCAGTGCGGCGAATATCCAAGCGTACAGACGAGTAAAACTTCAGTGCGTTACCGCCAGTGGTGGTTTCGGGGCTGCCAAACATCACGCCGATCTTCATCCGAATCTGGTTAATGAAAATCACCAAACAGTTGGCGTTTTTGATGTTACCGGTAATTTTACGCAGCGCTTGGCTCATCAAACGCGCCTGCAGACCGACGTGTTGATCACCCATTTCGCCTTCGATCTCAGCCTTGGGCACCAGCGCAGCCACTGAGTCGACAATGATCACGTCGACCGCATTAGAACGCACCAGCATGTCGGTAATTTCCAGCGCTTGCTCGCCGGTATCAGGCTGCGAGACCAACAGATCGTCAACATTAACGCCCAGCTTTTCAGCGTACTCAGGGTCTAGCGCGTGCTCGGCATCAACGAAGGCGCAGGTTGCACCCTGCTTCTGTGCTTGCGCGATAACAGACAAGGTCAGCGTGGTTTTACCCGACGATTCCGGGCCATAAATTTCCACGATACGGCCTTTCGGCAAACCGCCAATGCCCAGCGCGATATCCAAGCCCAGCGAGCCGGTAGAGACGGCAGGAATCGACTGACGCTCGTGATCGCCCATGCGCATCACCGCACCTTTACCGAACTGACGCTCGATTTGGCTCAAGGCTGCCGAGAGGGCCCGC
This sequence comes from Atopomonas hussainii, assembly GCF_900109735.1. Lineage (GTDB taxonomy): Bacteria > Pseudomonadota > Gammaproteobacteria > Pseudomonadales > Pseudomonadaceae > Atopomonas > Atopomonas hussainii. Next base: position 285,895 of record NZ_FOAS01000002.1, on the reverse strand, counting down.
TTCTTGTTATCGTCCATTAGTTTTCCTCAAAGTCGGTGGCTCGCCACAAAGGCAAAGTACTGTATATGTAGACAGCATTATTCCATAAGGCAAATCGCTCGCCTAGCCCCGATTGTTTTTTTCTGTGCGAATGCGCAGCAGCAGGCCTTGCAAAGCACAGACAACGCTTTGCTGCCGCACGGCGTGGCGGTCACCGGTAAATAGAAAACGCTGCGCTTCTATGCCACCTGGGCCTGCCCAAGCCAACCATACGGTGCCTACCGGCTTATGCTCACTACCACCGCCCGGCCCGGCTATGCCGCTAACCGCCACGCCCCATTGCGCATTTGCCAGCTGTAAAGCCCCTTGCGCCATGGCGCACACCACAGGCTCACTCACAGCGCCATGCGCCGCCAGCAAAGCCTCAGACACCCCTAACTGACGGGTTTTCTGTGCATTGGAATACACCACAAAGCCCGCCTCAAACCAGGCGGAGCTGCCGGCTATCCGCGTGATGGCCTCAGCAATACCGCCGCCGGTACACGACTCTGCCGTGGTCACCTGCCAAGCATGCGCCTGCAACAGCGTGCCAAGCTCAGCCGCTAACTGACTAATCTGCAGATCAAGATGCTCACTCATCCACGCTACTCATCTGTACCTCTTCGAGAAACGGCAGATTGCCGGACTGCAAATGTACCCCTAGCAACGTGGCCATACCTTGCCACTGCTGATCAAGCTCTGTGCTAATGGCCGAGAGGTTGTCCAGCATGTTTTGCGCCGCAAGGCGCACATCGGGATCTGTGCTTTTCAGCAAGGTAAATGACTGGCGGGCCATGGCCGCCGTGAGATGAGTCAACGTGCGCGAGCCTAAACGCAAGAAGTGAACCAAGGCTTCGTGTTGTACAGCGTCCATGCAGCACCTCATAAGAAACTGCCGCCATGGTACGTCAGCAGGCTTTGCCTTTCGACCATAGAAACTGCAGACATAAAAAAGCCGACCCTAAGGTCGGCCTTTTTTACCGCTCTGACCTTACGCCTGACGCAGCTTGGCCGGCTTGATCAGGAAACGTGCCAGCGCCGGCAGCAGCCAGATTGCGCCCACCATGTTCCACAAGAACATGAAGGTCAGCATCAAGCCCATATCGGCCTGGAACTTAATCGCCGAGAAGATCCACGTAGCCACCGCAATCGCCAAGCAGATACCGGTAAACAATACCGCTTTACCTGTGCTCTTGAGTGTCTCGTAGTAAGCCTCTTGCAGCGTCAAGCCCTTACGCAGGAAAGACTCCAGACGGCTGTAGATGTAGATACCGTAGTCCACACCGATACCCACGCCCAGCGCGATCACCGGCAGGGTCGCCACCTTCACCCCAATACCCAGATACGCCATCAAGGCGTTACCGAGGATGGAGGTCAACACCAAGGGCAGAATCACACACAAGGTTGCCGCGATGGAGCGGAAGGTCAGCAAGCACATGATGCTCACCGCCGCATACACGGCCATCAGCATGGTTTCTTCCGACTGATCGATCACCACGTTAGTGGCAGCCTCAATACCGGCGTTACCCGCTGCGAGCAGGAACTTGCGGTCTTCCGTATCGTACTCTGCGGTGAACTCATTGATCTCGTTAACCACACGGATCAGTGTGTCGGCTTTGTGATCGTTCAAGAACACCAGCACCGGCGCCAATGAGCAGTCGCCGTTGTACAGCTCGGTGCCACGACTAATGGCGTTGTTGAGGATGTCTTGGTTACGCGACAGGCTTTCCCATTTCAGGTTGCCTTCGTTCATACCCTTGATCACCTGCTTGGCCACAGTCACCAGCGAGATGGTCGACTGCACGCCTTCGGTGTTCTCCAGCTTCCACATCAGCTGGTCGATGGCGTACTGAGTGTCGTAGATCGAACAACCTTCAGGCTTGGTTTTGACCATCACCACCAGCACATCAGAACTGGTCGAGTAGTTCTTGATGATGAAGTCGTTATCCAAGTTGTAGCGCGAGTCTGGATGCAGCTCAGGCGCGCCCGGATCAAGGTCTCCAATCTTCAGGTTCTGGCCATACCAAAGGCCGCCGACCACAGCCAGCAAGGCCACAGTGACAGAAATCGGTGCAACCACCGGGTGAGCAAAGTTAGACACCTTGCGCCACATGGGGCTTTCGCTGCTGGCCTGCTTACGGCTGCGCTCTACCGACTTCTTGCTGATACCCAGATAAGAAATGGTCACTGGCAGCAGGATCAGGTTGGTCAGAATGATCACTGCCACACCCATAGAGGCGCCAATAGCCAATTCGCGGATCACGCCGATATCGATCAGCAGCAGGGTCACGAAACCTACCGCATCGGATAGCAGCGCAATCAAACCCGGCATAAACAGCTGACGGAAAGCACGACGGGCCGCCGACAGGGCGTCTTCCGCTTGACCGGCTTCCATGGCGATACCGTTAATCTTCTGCACGCCGTGGGAAATACCAATCGCGAACACCAAGAACGGCACCAGAATCGAATACGGATCCAGACCGAAGCCCATGGTGTGCAACAAGCCCAACTGCCAAATCACCGCAATCGTGGTGGTTAGCAATACCGCCAAGGTGCTGCGCATGCAGTGGGTAAAGAAGTACAGCAACACCAAGGTGATGCCGAAAGCCAAACCGAAGAACATCACCACTTGAATGATGCCGTCGATCAAGTCGCCGACCTTCTTGGCGAAACCAATCACGTGCACTTTGACGTTGGGGTTTTTCGCTTGGTACTTATCGCGAATTTTCTCTTCGATCTCGTGAGAGAACTTGCGGTAATCCAGCTTCAGCAGTTCACCTTGGTTCTCCGGGTTGGGGTATTCCTCAACCAACGGCACGTCGATGATGCTGGACTTGAAGTTGTTCGCCACCAAGCGGCCAATCTGACCAGACTTGAGGACGTTATTACGCAGCTCTTCCAGCGACTCAGCCGAGCCGTCGTAGGTTTGCGGAATGACTTCACCACCGGCAAAACCTTCTTCGGTCACTTCGGTCCAGCGTACGCTGGGACTCCACAGTGACTTCAAACCGGAACGGTCTACACCGCCGATGTAGAAGACTTCGTCGTTAATCTGACGCAGGGTTTCCATGTATTCCTTGGTGAAGATGTCGCCATCGACAGCCTCAACAGAAATACGGATGGAGTTACCCAAGTTAGCCAGATCGTTACGGTGCTCCAGCATGTTCTGAATGAACGGGTGCTGCAGCGGGATCATTTTTTCAAAACTGGTCGACGGCTTTACCTGCGCGGCTTGGTAAAACAGAAAGACCGAAATCAACGCGCACAGCAGAATCACTGCCGGGCGGTTGTTAAAGACCAGACGCTCGAGGAACGACGCGCCTTCGTTGTGATGCTTACTCATCCAAACTCTCCTGGCGTGTCGTTACTTATCTTTTGAGGCGCCTTTGGCGTCGGCCATATGCACACCGCCACTGCCTACCAGCACCAACTTGCCATCCGCCAGACCAGTAACGCCGCCCAATGAGAGGCGATCAGGGCGATTGAACACGCTAAAGCTGCGGCCGTTATCTTGGCTACGCAGCACAGTGCCGCCATGGCCGACGATCAGCAGATTGCCATTAGCCAAACGCGTGCCGTCGGACAAACCGTACTCAACCACACCGTCTTCGCCTTTGGCTTCGACTTGCGTCCAGGTCGCACCGAAATCCGCCGAGTGGAAGATGTGACCACGCAGGCCATACACCACCACTTCGTTATTGGCGCCACTTAACAGGCCAAACAACGAACCTTCATAGGGGCTTTCGACGATTTCCCACGTCGTGCCGTAATCGGGCGAGCGGAAGATATTACCCAGCTCACCCACCACCATCAGGCCCGCGCCTTTTACTTCGGCAATGGCATTGAGGTGGTAGCCGTCTTCGTTATCTAACGAGTCGCTGACGTCGTCCCAGGTTTTGCCGCCATCGGTGGTGCTCAGCAGCATGCCGTAAGCGCCCACGGCGTAGCCTACTTTGGCGTCACGAAACCAAACGTCGAGCAACGGCGCTTCGCGCTCTGGCTCTTCAAACTGCTTAGTCCAGGTTGCACCACCATCGTCGGTGGCCAAAATGACCGCATCGTGACCGACGGCCCAGCCATGCTGGCCGTCCACGAAATACAGCGAGGTCAGCAGCTGGCGGGTCGGCACAATGACCTGACTCCAGCTCTGCCCCTGATCGCGAGAGATCAGTACGTGCCCGCGTTCACCGACAGCCACTAAATTCTGGCCAGCCAGCGCCACATCAACCAGCAAGCTATCAACGGCTTTGGCTGAGGCAATGGCATCGTAGGTTTTGATTTTATCTGCAGCCAGTGCCGACATGCTCATCACACCCAGAGACAGGCTCAGGGCCAAAGGCTTGAGCAATGTGGTCAAAGATGGGCGATGACGAACATCGCAGGCTGTCGAGCGCCGAACGTTGGGCTCAAACATACAGCTCCCCCCTATTATTATCGGTAAACGGCAAAGCGTAAGAGTGACTATCCTAGCCAGCTTGGTCACTGCGAACAATGCAATGGCCGTAATCTTTTGTTACCTATTTCTGACTGAACAGTTCTCAGATAGCAGAAAGCACAAAGCCGCTGTCCTTAGACAGCGGCTTTGTGCGCAACGCTATTAGCGAGTACCGCGACGACGCAGAGCAGACGGCTTGAAGTAAGAGTCTTCCGGCACAGCCTGGCTGAAGTCGATGGTCGAGGACTCTTCGTTATCCAAGTTTTGTACGTGGTAACGGCGAGCCTGCAGGTCATGGAAGACATCCAGAGCCGACCAGGTGGTGGGCAACTCATAGAAGTTCTTCAGGTAGGCCATGGACACACGCCACAGCTCACCACGACCGTCGTACTGGTCAACCACAGCGGCACCCCAGCTGTCCTCGTCGAGGAACAGGGTACGCTTGGAGTAGATGTGGCGAGCGCCCTTCTTCAGAGTACCTTCCACTTCCCATACGCGGTGCAACTCGTAGCGAGTGTGCTGCGGGTTCAGGTGACCCACTTGCAGCAGATCGTCGTACTTCACGCTGGGGCTGGTTACGCGGTAGTTGTTGTAAGGAATGTAAACTTCCTTCTTACCCACCAGTTTCCAGTCGTAGCGATCCGGCGCACCGTTGTACATATCGGTGTCATCGGCAGTACGCAGGCCGTCAGCTGCGGCGATTGGGGTGTCATACGCCAAGTTCGGTGCACGACGCACACGACGCTGACCGGAGTTATAGCCCCACGCTTGGCGCGGCTCTTTAACTTGGTCGAGCATTTCGTGAACCAGCACCGCACCACCGGCCAGACGAGCTGGAGTCTTGGTGAAAGACAGGTAGTAGAACAACAGGTTGTTCAGATCGGCATAGCTGCCGTTCTGGTTGTAGTAACGGAACAGCGCTTCTTGCTGCGAGGTCACCAAACTGTACGAACCATTACGCTGCACAGCCACTTCCGAGGCGCGACGCACAATGTAAGTACCGCGGTAACGAGCAATGTGGTTCCACAGCGCTTCTACGCCGTTTTGCGGGATCGGGAACGGGATGCCGCCGTAAGCGTCGGAGAAACCGTTACCACCGTCCAACAGCTTAGCGCTGGTGGCGTTTTTCACGGTATTGTCATAGATCCACTGCGGCGCGGAACCCGAACGACGGGATTCGTACACCGGCATCTGGAACGACTGCGGGTAGGCATTGAACAGGGCAACCTGACCTGCGGTCAGGTTAGCCTTGTACTGATCCAGATTGGCTTTGGTGATGGTGAACAGCGGTTTATCAGCAGCGAACGGATCTAGGTGATGCTGGCCCGAACCTTTGTAGCCAGCCGGCGCCTGAGTCAGGCCACCAGTCCAAGCCGGGATGGTGCCCGCCGCGTTACCGGCTTTTTCAGCGCCGAACGGGGTCAGACTGTCGCCCAGCTTGGCGGCTTCCTGCGCCGACACTGCAGCCAGAGCACCCGAGGACGCCAGGGTCAGCGCGATAGCAGCGCTGATCAGAGAGCGTTTCTTCAACATGTAGTTCGTCTCCGTGAGGATGCATACACCGAGCGCCACCCGGCGCCCGGCTTTTTATGATTATTAGAAGGAGTACTTAACGTTCAGACCGATGTTGTCGCGATCGCGGGCAGAGTTGTTCTGACCGGCACCGAAGAATTCGGTGTACTGAATTTCAGCTTCCAACGCGTTCAAGTAGCTAGCACGCAGACCAACGGTGTAAGCCTCACGACCTTCAATGAAGTTACCAGTCTGATGCGAGTTGCCTTCGAAGTCGTTCTTATACACAGCGAACGGTGACAGGTTTACGCCAGCGTAGACGTCGTTCCAAGTACCGTTAACCAACAAGGTGTAGCCGTAGGCGTTTTTGTTGATTTGATCGTCGCGGTTATAGCCAGAACGGTACGCACCATTCGGGCGACCTGCGTAGTAGCGATTTGTAGTAACACCTGAAGACACATACGCATCGTACTGCAAGCTATCGCCACGCAAATGCTCAGAAGCCAACTCGGCCACCCCAAAGAAAGAGTCGAAACCCATTACCGGGCCAAAGTTATGAATAGCCCCAATGGAACTATTGAAAGCCTCAACTCGAGTATAGTTACTAACAGCACCATCTCTCCGGTATGTATCACCAGCCAGCAGCGCAGTGCCATTACCAGCGATATTGGATACATCAACAAAGCCAGCCGCCTGAGCCGTTAAGTCACCCAACAAATCATTGGTAGCTGATATACCCACAGGCAGGTTAGGACGATAGCTCAGCTCACCAAATACAGAAGTATCTCCAACAGTAGTATTGAAGCTCATGCCATACATGCGGACATCTTCAGCGTATTCACGCTTAGCCTGGACATTACCCAACGCATCAATCGTTGCCACCCCGCCAGCAACCTCTACGCAGTCAGGAATACCGTTACCATTAGCATCCACTGCAAAGCAGCCAGCGCCACCACCCAAAGTGCTAGCCAGCGTTTGAATATTAACCCCATCATAACCATTCAAATCCGCATAAATAGCCGGCTCTTTTGAGTGATAATTAACAAAGTAAAAACCAAACTCTGTAGAGTTCAACTCTTCTGCAATATACCGAAAAGCAACACCAAACTGACCATCATCCTTGGCATTCAAGTCAGAGGTGATATCAGCAACTTTCAAAGTGGTATTGTCTGAGTAAACAAAGTTCTTACCACTTGAACAAAGCCCACCAACTTGACCGGCACACGCACCACCCGCGCCTGCATTATAGAACTGCACAAGCGATGCACCACCCAGTCCCGCCTGTGAAGCAGTCAGAGATGTACCCGCATAATTGTTGTAAGCAGTATTACCACCATCCGCAAACAAGTCAGTTTCAGAGAAGAAAGTACCCACTGGGTCAACGGCAGTTTCTTTCCAGTTCCACTGATAGAAGGCTTCCATCGACAGGTTGTCGGTAAGACCCAAGTTAAACTGGAAAGCTTCCAGCGGGATCAACACTTCTTTAACTTCCGAACCTGGCAGGCGGAACTTAGCGGCGTCCACCGGGTTAGTGGTGTTTACGCCACCACGGTAGAACAGGCCTTCACCCCAGTTGAATACCTGCTTACCCAAACGGGCCGACAGCGGCATATCGAAGACATCCCAGTAGCCATAGACATAGGCATCAAGGATTTCTGCGTTATGACCGGCTTTATCACGCGTCTCGCTGGTGAAGCGATTGTCACGCGGATAGCTCTGGCTTGGCTGATTAGTAGCACCAGGGGCATTGTAGTAGTCGTTACGGCTATCCATGATTTCGGTGTCGTAGAAAGCCGTGCCACGCACGAATGCACCGTAGTCGCCGTAACGCACTTCTGCGTCAGAAGTAATTTTGAACACCTGTGACACCAAGCCGGTACCGAAGTTACGGTTACCGTCATTGCTGTTCACGTCGTTATTGCTACGGTCTTGACCCTGTACGCGCCACAGGGCGCCGTAGGACACAGTGGTATCGATAGAACCGGTGATTTCGTCGTCAGCAAAGCTGAATTCAACGGCTTGGGCCTGAGCGGCGACCATCAGCGGCAGAAGGCCTGCCAGCGCGTAGCCGGCCTTAGCCGGGGCGAAGCGCAGTGGTGAGCGAGCGATGATTTCCATTGCGTCATTAACTCCGTGGATTGATCTGAATAATCAGGCACAGGGCCCAAGAAGAATTTTGTGACTGTCTCGCAGTCTGTTGTTATGCGTCCGCACGCTCTACGGCGCACTTTCAGCAGGACGGCACGAAAGAAAGCAAATTCAGTGCCAGCATTTACATCCCGTTACATTTCAGCCTGCAAGCACTCCAATATCCAACCACGTCAAAACGTGACCGAATATTCAGCTTCGTTTTCGCGCCGCAAATGAAACATTTGTTTAAAAACGCCCCGCCTCACGAACAGCAACCCTTGACACCTCAACACGGGGCAGAACGCTGAGAAAGCAAACTTTTCGGTACAAAAAAGCCTCGAGCGCATAAACGCTCGAGGCTTTATTACAAAAGGTAACAAACAGTGTTACTCGCCAGCGCAAGGTAACGCCACCCCGCTCACTCTATCGACGGTAACGCCGCTAGAGGAAGGAGGTCACTCCTCCCTTATGGCGATCTTTTACTGGCGGAAACTTGCTCAGCGAAGCGGGGATTAATCCGCCAAGCTTTTACTCACCACCTCAAACACGTCTTTAGAAAGCCCACCACTGGCGCGGATGCGCTCAAGTTCGGCGCGCATTTGCGCTTGTCGAGCAGGTGCATACTTGCGCCAACGGGTTAAGGGCGTGAGCAGGCGCGAGGCAATTTGCGGGTTGAGCGCATTCAGAGCGATCACTTGATCGGCCAAGAAGCGATAGCCTTCACCATCGGCGGCGTGGAAGTGGATCGGGTTTTGCGCGCAGAAACCGCCAATCAATGCGCGGATTTTGTTGGGGTTTTTAAAGCTAAACGCCGGGTGCTGCATCAGCGCTTTCACTTGATTTAGCGTGCCAGGGCAGACCGAACCAGCCTGCACGCTAAACCACTGATCCATCACCAGCGCATCGTCTTTAAAGTGCTCGGCAAACTGCGCTAAGGCTTGGGCTTTTTCTGCAGCAAACGATGAGTTCACCAGACACGCCAACGCGTTCAAGCGCTCGGTCATGTTGTGCGCCTGCTCGAACTGCTCGACACAGGCGGCCTTGACCTCGGTTTTTTCGGTGAGCATCAGGTAAGCCAGCAGCTTGCCCTGTAGGCTGCGGCGGGCAATTTGTTCGGCATCGGCCGCATAAGCCTGCTCGCGGGACTGCGCGCGTAACGCCTGATAGCGCTGCCACATCGGCGCATACAGGGCTTGCGCCAGCGCCTTGCGGAGAAACTCGCGCGCTTGATGGATGGCCTCGACATCCGCCACTTCGGCCAGCTCGGCCAACAGTGCTTCGCTGGGCAGGCTGAGCATTTCCGCCAGCATGGCTTGATCTAGGCTGCTGTCGGCCAGCAAGCCGGCGAACACCTCAGCCAGTTGCGGGTCGCTCTTTAAGGTTTTGCCGGCCTGCACAGCGGCGATCAAGCCGTTGAGGATCGCCAACTGCAGCTGCTGGGCAGCCTCCCAACGGTTAAAACCATCGCTGTCGTGTTGCATCAGCGCCAGCAGTTGTTCACGGCTGTACTCGACGCTCATCTTCACGGGCGCCGAGAAGCTGCGTAGCAGCGAGGGCAATGGTTCGGCCTCGATACCGACAAACGTGAAGCTTTGCTCGGCTTCGCTGACCGCCAAGACGCGCTCGCAACCTTGCGCGCTATCTTCGCCTTTTAATTGCAGCGGCAAGTGCTCACCGTCTGCGCTGAGCAGCGCCATTTGCACCGGAATCACAAACGGCAGCTTCTCACTCTGCCCCGGCGTGGCTGGGCAGCTTTGTTGGAAGGTCAGGGTGTATTCGGCACTGGCCTTGTCGTAATAGCTGCTGACCGCCAAACGCGGCGTACCGGCTTGACTGTACCAACGCTTGAACTGAGAGAGGTCGGCGCCGTTGGCATCTTCCATGGCTTTGATGAAGTCATCGCAAGTCACCGCTTGGCCGTCGTGGCGTTCGAAGTACAAGTCCGAACCCTTACGGAAGCCATCCGCGCCGAGCAAGGTGCGCAGCATGCGCACCACTTCTGAGCCCTTCTCGTACACAGTCAGGGTGTAGAAGTTAGAGATCTCGATGTAGGAATCCGGGCGAATCGGGTGGGCCATGGGGCCGGCGTCTTCGGCGAATTGGTTGGTGCGCAGAAACACCACATCCTCGATGCGCTTGACGGTGCGTGAGTTCATGTCAGCGCTGAATTCGGCATCGCGGAATACGGTAAAGCCTTCTTTAAGCGATAACTGGAACCAGTCGCGGCAGGTCACGCGGTTGCCCGACCAGTTGTGGAAATACTCGTGCGCCACCACGGCCTCGACGCGTTGGTGCGCGGCATCGGTGGCAGTTTCCGGGCTGGCCAGCACGCAACTGGAGTTAAAGATGTTGAGGCCTTTGTTCTCCATCGCGCCCATGTTGAAGTCGCTAACGGCGACGATCATGAAGATATCGAGGTCGTATTCGCGGCCGTAGACCTCTTCGTCCCACTTCATCGACTTCTTCAGGCTGTCCATGGCGTGCTGCACTTTGCCGAGGTTTTCTGGCTCGACATAAATACGCAGCGCCACCTCACGCTGACTCATGGTGGTGAAACTGTCTTCCACGCACCACAAATCGCCAGCCACTAAGGCAAACAGATAGGCCGGCTTTTTAAACGGGTCTTCCCAGGTCGCCCAGTGGCGAGCGCCCTCCTCGCCTTGCGCAACCGGGTTACCGTTAGACAGCAGCACGGGGAAGCGCTGCTTATCGGCGCGCACTGTGGTGGTAAAGGCGCTCATCACATCGGGGCGATCGAGGTAGTAAGTGATTTTGCGGAAGCCCTCGGCCTCGCACTGGGTGCAGAACATCTTGCCGGAGCGGTACAGGCCTTCCAGCGCGGTGTTGCTTTCCGGGTGAATACGCACTTGGGTGCGCAGCACAAAGCGCTTGGTTTGCGGCTGCAGCGTCAGATGATTATCACTGACCTGATAGGCGCTACTCGGTAACTCTTGGCCGTCGATACTAACGCTGAGCAGCTCTAACTCTTGGCCATCGAGCACCAGCGGCGGCAAGTCGCTGCCTTTATCGCTGTTACGCAGCACAGTGAGTTCGGCAGTGACGGTGCTGTGATCATCGTAAAGATCGAAATCCAGCACTGTGCGCTCGATGAAATAGTCGGGCGCTTGGTAATCCTTTAACTGAACTGCGACAGGGGTTTCGCTACGCATGGGTGCCTCGGTGCTGTTTTCTAGACGCGAACTATCAAGCGCTAAACGCCACTTGATAGGCGGTAAATTTACGCAAGTTAATCACCCCGCTATCGAGGATCAGGTACTGGCCTTTAAGGCCCAGTAAGCGACCGCTAACCTGCGGGGTTTTCTCTAAATCGAGGCTCACCACTTTGCTCGGGTAAGCCTCGACGGGGTAGTTGATCTCAAGCGGCGCGCTATCGACCGGCTGAATCGCCTGTAAACCAAAGCGCTGCTGCAACTCTCTGATCGCATCTTGGCACAAGCCCAGCAGGCGCTCGCGCTCGGCGGGCAAATCCAATAACGGCGTGTCGCCTTTGAGCAAGGCGCGCCAGTTGGTGCGATCGGTGACGTGCGCGCGAATCGCATCTTCCAACAGGCCCGACTGTTGCCGCGTGGCCACGCGCAGCATAGGCACGGCTTGGCGCGCGCCTTGGTCGAGCCAACGGGTAGGCATTTGCGAAGCGCGGGTGATGCCGACTTTAAAACCGGTGGAGTTAGCCAGATACACCACGTGTTCGGTCATGCAGAACTGCTCACCCCAACTGGGTTCGCGGCAGGTACCAGCATGGTAGTGACATTTCTCTGGGCTCATGATGCAACTATCGCACTGCGCGAGTTTTTTAAAGCAGGGGTAGCAATAGCCTTGGCTGAAGCTTTTTTTGGTTAAGCGCCCACAGTGGCAGCAATGGATTTGGCCGAGAAACTCCAACGTGATCGACTGCCCCAAGAAGGGGTTCAGCGCCAGCGCCTGTTCGCCCAAGCGCAGTTGGTAGTGCGCGTTACCTTGCTCATCCAAGCTGATCGCCAGCTTGCTGAGTGCACCTTGTAGCTCGGCCATCAGTGCAGGGTGTCCGAGCTTTTAAACAGAATATTGGGGATTTCTTCGTTCCTGCTCTTGCAGCCTTGCGGGCCCATGTAGCCGGTGCGCTGGTCTTCGGGCAGGTTGTCTTGTTCCCAGGCGATCATGGCTTGCAGGCACAACTCTTTTTGCTCTTGGGTGAGCTTACGGCCATCAGGCCATTTGCCGATTTCGACGGCGGTTTTTAGGTTTTCGTAGATTTCTGGGGTGACGCTTTGCAGCAATTCAGCAAACGATGACATGCGATTAACCTCTTTACGCTTGTTGCGCGCGGCGCTTATCCCACTGCGCCGCCGCTAAACCCAACACACAGCCTACCGCCAAGCCGCCGACATGCGCCGCGTTGGCGATATGCAAATCAAACAGGCTGAGCACGCCGCTGACACCAATCAACAGCCAACCCAGCATTAAACCGATCAAGGCTTTAGGTAGCGCATAAGCCACCACCGGATGCCGCCACTGATACAGCCAGCAAAAGCCCAACAGCGCAAACACCACGCCCGACAAGCCACCAAACAGCGGCGCATCACTGAACTGATATTGCGCCAAATTCGACAGCACGCCGGCAAGCAGCACTAGCGCCAAATACACGCTGCGGCCTTGTTGTAGCTCGATGCGCCGACCTAGCTCCCACAGCCACAGGGCGTTAAACACTAAGTGCAGCACGCTGAAATGCAGCAGCATTGGCGTGACCAAACGCCACCACTGCCCCGAGCTTAAGGTGTGCTCTAAGGGCAGAAAATGACCGTACTCACCGTGCACGGTAAAGGCTTGCAGGCTAAACCAGCTAACGATGTCTAAGCGCTCACCAAGGCCGGTAATCAGCGCGACGATGGCCGTTAACACCAGCCACAGGCCAGTAAGCCACGCTTGGCGCAGCTGCGCAGCAAAACTTGGGCGCTCGACCGGCACAGGACTCGCGGCTTGCGCGGCAAACGCCGCCCATGCATCTGGATTAGCAAACAGCTGCTGCACCGGCTCGACCAACTCGGCCGGCACCCAGAGCACTTGCTCGCCGCGTTCTTCGCTCACGCGGCACGGCACCTGTTGTTGCTGTAACAGCTGCACAAAGGCGGACAGGTCTTGATCCAGCGTGCAGCGCAGAGCGATGGCGAGATTCACGGCGCCTCCGGACGGCGCACGTTCACGGCGACAAACTTATCGCGCGACAGATGCCGCTCACCATCGAAGCGATAGGACACCAGCTGGCCGTACTTCACTGCGCTGTAATCCAAACACGCCAAGTTGGGGCGGATCGGCGCCGGCTTGCCGGTTTGCCAGTAGTGACCGACAAATAGCGGCGGTTCGCTGGCGGGGTAGACCAACAAGTCGGCGCGCTGCTCAGCCGACAGCGGCATCTCGGCTATCTCATCCGGCAGGCCATCGGGCTGGAACACCACGTCGCCTAAGGTTTGCGGGTCTTCTTCCCAGAACTTGGTGCGGAAGAACGCGCGGGTAAAGCCGTCGCTGCCGGTAAGCGTCATGCCGTGCGGCAGCGCCATGTCGGTACCACGCAGCAGGCGGTCGAGCACTTGGCGGGCAAAGCTGTCGCGCTCGCACGAGGCCTGTAAAAAGTGCTCATCAATGCGCCCATCGGGGTACAGCTGATACAGCGGCTCGATCAGCGCGGCATCCCAACAAGCATGCACCACGCGGAAGTTGCCGCCATCGAGCACCAAGGGCAGCTGCTGAAACCAATCCAGATCGCTTTGCCATTGCTCGGGGGCGTCGCGGTATTGCGCCAAGGTTTCGCGAATGATCCGCTCGTGCCGCGCATTGTGCTCGCGCACATGCTGGCGGCCACTGCCCGGCAGCGCGCGTGTGTGCCAGCCGAGGGCGTTGTATTCGTGGTTGCCCATGATGCACAGGGCAAAACCGGCCTCGACCATAGTGCGCACCAGCGCCACCACCTCACGAATGCGCGGGCCGCGATCGAGCAAATCGCCTAAAAAAATCGCCCGCCGCGCGGGGTGCTGCCAGACGCCATCGACATGCGCATAGCCCAGCTCGCCCAGCAAGCGCTCTAAGGTTTGCGCGCAGCCGTGTATATCGCCAATCAAGTCGTAGCCTAGGTGCTCACTAGCCGGGGCGATACGCACTAATCGTGCCCTCCCAAGCGACTGCCCCAGCCGAGTTTGGTACGGCACACTTCGTAGAAGTTGTGATCCAGCGGGTGAATCAAGCGCAGCTTCTGCGCCTTCTTATAAATAGTAATGGTGTCGCCGGGGGCGCAGGTGACATGGTTTTGCCCATCGCACGACACTTGCGGGTAGATGCTCATATCGTGCGAAACGACAATCTTCAGCTCGCTGTTGCCGTCCACCACCATGGGTCGACTGGATAAGGTGTGCGGATACATAGGCACCACCACCATGGCGTCCAACTTGGGGTGCATGATCGGCCCGCCGGCCGACAGCGCATAGGCGGTGGAGCCGGTCGGCGTGGCGACAATCAAGCCATCGGCCTTTTGACTGCAGACGAATTGCCCCTCGATAAACAGCTCGAACTCGATCATGCGCGTCGATTTACCGGGGTGCAGGATGATGTCGTTCAGCGCATCAGCTTGGCCAATCGGTGTTTCGCCGCGGCGCACCACGCATTCGAGCAAGAAGCGGCTTTCCACCGTGTATTGGCCATCGAGCACTTCGGCGACTTTTTCTTCCAGCTGATCGGGGCGAATGTCGGTTAAAAAGCCCAAACTGCCCCGGTTAACCCCCAACACCGGCACCTTGTAGCGGGCCAGCGCGCGGGCCGCGCCGAGCAAGCTGCCGTCACCGCCGACCACAATCACCAAGTCGCAGATCTCGCCCATCATCTTTTTCGAGCACACCTGCATACCGTGACCGGGCAACAACTCGGCAATGGGCTCATCCAGCATGATGGCAATGCCGCGACTGCTGAGGAATTTCTTCAGCCGGCGCACGGTTTCAATCACCTGCGAACTGCCAAGACGGCCGATGATGCCAATGTTGCGAAACTGCTCCATGGGGCGCTTCCTTGAGGGATGTGCGGCAATTATCCGCCAGCCACAAGGGCCGGGGCAAACCGCAGGCGGTGATAAAGCCAATGCGGCAATTTCAAAAAAATTAGCCACACTCAATACAGGACTCATGACCAAGGACCTGTATGAGCGCCAGCCCACGCGCATACCCACGCGCTGTACTTCCATGGCCCATGCCGTGGCGGCTGAGCTTTGCCCTCATAGTGTGGCTAATCAGCGGCCTTACCAGCGCTGCCACGCTGCAGTTAAGTGACGAAGAACAGGCCTTTGTGCGCGAACATCCGGTGATTCGCATAGGCGTCGACGCCGGTTATGCGCCTTATGCTTTCTTTGACAGCCAACAGGCATTCCAAGGCCTTGCCGCCGATGTTATGCAGCTAATCAGTCAAAGCACCGGGTTACGCTTTGAACCTGTGCCAAACCTCAGCTGGCCGGAAATTCTTAGCGCCGCGCAAGAGCGCAAACTCGATGTCATCACCACTGCGGTGGTACGCCCCGAACGCACCGCTTACTTAAACTTCACCCAGATCTACATACCCACGCCACTGGTCATCATCACCCGTGACGAACGGCCGAAAATTCGCAGCAGCGCCGATTTTGAGCAAGGCACCGTGGCCTTGGTAAAAGGCTATTCCTCCACTGACGAGGTGCTAGAGCGGCACCCCAAAATCAACGCCCAGCTGTTTGACACCCCGCTTGATGGCCTTAATGCCCTAGCGGCGGGAGAGGTAGAGGCATATGTCGGCGTCATCGGCGTTAGTCATCACCTGATCAACCTGCATGGCCTCAGCAATCTGAAGATCAATGCCGGCTTTGATATGGCCCTCAACGGGCAGCGCCTGGCAACGCGCAAAGACTGGCCAGTGCTCAATGGGCTGCTCGACCGCGCACTCAGCCATATCGACCCACAACAACGCCAAGCGATTTTTCAAAAGTGGGTGCCCATCAAATACGAGCACCTAGAGCAGATCCCCGCTGGCATCAGTGCCGCACAACAAACCTGGCTAGAGCAACACCCTACCGTGCGTGTTGGGGTGCTCAATCAGCAAGAGCCCTATGAAAGCTTTACCCCTCCGGACTACCACCGCGGCCTAGCCAGTGCCTACCTAGAAAAACTGCGCGACAGCAGTGACCAGCTGATCGAGCTGCACGGCGCCGATAGCCCTGACGAACTGCTAGAGGCACTACGTGCCGGCAAGATCGACCTTATCAGCGCGTGGTATGACCCCAAAACGCCCAGCGATTTACTGGCCAGCCGCAGCTACCTCGACACGCCACTGCTGTTAATCACCACGCGCGATGACAGCGGCACCTACAGCGCCAGCAATCTGGGCCAACAGCCGGTCATCGTGCGGGCCGACAGCATGGCCGACCGCTGGCTAAAAAGCGGCGAAATCACCACCAACGTGATCCGCATGCAAAACAATCGTGCCGCGCTCGATAGCCTGCTCAATGGGCAACAAGGCGTGGCGGTGTTACCCGCAGCCATCGCCGTGCCCCTGTTACAGCAACGCCGTTACAGCGAATTAAGGGTCGCCGGCGCTCTGCCCAAGCGTCTGCGCTTACGCATGCTGATGCGCAACGACTGGCAAACTCAACAGGAACTGCTCAACCAACTCTTCAGCCGTATTGCCGACGAAGAGCACAGCCGCATTCGCAACCAGTGGTTCACTCCGCCCATACAGTACGGTTTAGGCGCCGAAACCATACTGCTATGGGCCGGTATCGGCGGGGGGCTGGCAATCACCCTTTTTGCTATCGCCATGCTGTGGAATCGCCGTCTGCACCAACGCATTCAGGCACAGCACCGTGCGCAACAAGCCCTGCTAGAAGGCCGCGAGAAAACCTTAGAGCTAATGATCAACGAAGTACGCCAGCGCGAGCAGGTGCAAGACGCCCTGCGCGATCAAACGGAAATGCTCCGCCGAGCGCAGCACGTTGCCGCGGTTGGTAGCGGGGTTTATTACCCGCACACACAACAGTTCGAGCTCAGTGATGAGGCCTGTCGCATTCTGCAATGCCCGGCCAACAAGCCGCTCAGTCTAGAGCA
This sequence comes from Atopomonas hussainii, assembly GCF_900109735.1. Lineage (GTDB taxonomy): Bacteria > Pseudomonadota > Gammaproteobacteria > Pseudomonadales > Pseudomonadaceae > Atopomonas > Atopomonas hussainii. The sequence goes on along the minus strand of NZ_FOAS01000002.1, from coordinate 268,696 downwards.
GCTACATAGCCGCTTATCCCCCGATGACCGCCGACGTTTTCAGCTCGACTGGCAAGCCTGCCTGAATGGCCATGCCCTCAACACGGAATACCCTTTATTTCTCGACGACGGCGAACACTGGGTTGGGCTGTGCGCCGAACTCGATCACAGCAGCCGCAAGCCGCGCATCATCCTCACCCTCAATGATTTGGATGAAATTCGCCGGCAACAGCAGGAATACCGCCGCCTGCATCAACTGATGACCGCACTGATCGAAGGCTCCATCGACTGCATTTTTGTCAAAGACGAGCAAGGTCATTACCTGATTGCCAACCGCGCCTTGTGCGAGCTCACCGGCCTTAACCCCGAGCAACTAATTGGCCGCACCGATTACGAACTCTTCCCCGCCGATTTGGCCGAGCAATACCGTCAAGACGATCAGCACTTTATGCAACTGAGCGAAGCTCGTACTTTTGAGGAGCCGGTGCAAACACCTAACGGACGGCGCATTTTTCTCACCACCAAAGGTCCGCTGTTATTGGATGGTGAAGTGCGCGGCGTGTTTGGCATTTCTCGTGAAATCAGCGAGCTAAAAAAAGCCGAAGAGCATGTGCGCCTGCTCAATACCACGCTAGAAAACCGCGTTGCGCAGCGCACCGCCGAGCTTGAGCACGCCAACCAAGAGCTACGCAGCTTTAGTTACTCCGTCTCGCACGACCTCAAAGCGCCACTGCGCGCCATTCAGGGCTACAGCCAGTTACTGCTCGAAGACCACACCGACCACCTCAATAGCGAAGGTCTGCATTTTGTGCAAACCATCGACAGCAGCGCGCGGCAGATGAGCGAGCTGATCGACAACCTGCTCGATTATTCGCGCACCGAACGGCAAGAGCTGCAATTCAACGACATCGACTTAGCGGCCTTGGTGGATGACGTACTCACCACCTACCAACCGCGCATTGAGCAAACGCAGGCAGAAATAGTGCTGCACCTGCACGATGCCCACCTGCACAGCGATGCACGTTGCCTTAAGCAAATTCTTAGCAACCTGATCGACAACGCGCTGAAGTTCCAACAGCCCGAGATGCCGCCAAAAATCACCATCAGCGCCCGCCATGACCTCGGCCATTTCACCCTGCGCGTGCAGGACAACGGCATTGGTTTTGACATGAAGTTCAACACGCGCATTTTTGACATCTTCCAGCGCCTGCACAGCCAAACCGAATTCGCCGGCACCGGCATTGGTTTGGCCATCGTGCGCAAAGCGGCGCAGCGCTTAGGCGCACAGGTTTGGGCCGAAAGTCGCCCCGGCTTGGGCAGCAGCTTTTTTGTGAGGATTCCCCAGCATGAGCCCGACGATGCGGCACTTCGTGCTGATTGAAGACAACCCGCTGGATATCGACCTGATCCAGCGCGCCTTCGCTCGCCTAGGGCAAGCGCAAGCCTTGCAGGTGGTCGCCTCGTGCTCGCAAGCACGGCAACTGTTCGCCCAATGGCAAAACCAAGAAGCCCTGCCGGCGCTGATTTTGCTCGATATCAACCTGCACGGCGAAAGCGGCCTAGACTTACTGGAAGAGCTGCGCGCCCAACCACTGACCGAGCACATTCCCGTGGTGGTGTTGTCGTCGTCGCAAGAGCACTGCGACATTAAACGAGCTTATCGCAGTGGCGTTAACGCCTATCTGCAAAAGCCCATGGAGTTTGCCGAACTGCGTAGCCTGCTGGCCGAAATCGCCAGCTTTTGGGGCCAACACAATATAACTTGCCACTAGGGACAGCCATGCACCTGTATTTGCTGGAAGACTCACGCACCGATGGCGACTTAGTGACCCGCTTCATCCAACGTGCGCGCCCACATTGGCAAGTGCACGTTGCCAATAGCCTAAAGCAAGCCCGTCAAGACCCAGCGTGCCAGAAGGCCGACCTGCTGCTGCTAGATATTCACCTGCCCGACGGTAGCGGGCTGGATTTGCTCCTCGAGCTGCGCGCGCAACACTTCACCCAAGCGATTGTCATGCTCACCGGGCACGGCGACGAAGAATCTGCCGTGCGCGCCCTCAAAGCCGGCGCCAACGACTACATCAGCAAACGGGGTGACTATCTAGAGCGCTTGCCACAGCTGCTGGAACAGGCGCTCCTGCGCCAGCAAGGGCATGCCTCTTTTAGCGATAAACAATTGCGCGTGCTGTATGTCGAGCATGACGCCCATGATATTGACCTAACCTACCGCCACCTCAGCCGTCACGCCCCGCACCTGCAACTTGAGGTATGCCGCAGTGGTCTTGAGTGCGAGCAGCGCTTAGCCGAAGGCGAGCAGCCTGACGTGCTCCTAATTGACTACCGCCTACCCGGCGAAAATGCCCTTGAGCTGGTACAGCGGCTGTTTAGCAACGGCAGCCTTAATCTGCCGGTGGTGCTGATTACCGGGCAAGGTAATGAAGACGTCGCCGCCCAAGCCTTGCGCCTAGGCATTAGCGACTACCTGGTCAAACACCCCGCTTATTTATTCGAGTTACCAGCCTTGCTGGAGCGTGCGCGCCGTGACCATCAATTGCAGCAAGAGCAGCGCGCCCATCGACACAGCCTGCAAAATTTACGACTACAAGCAGCAGCTTTTCAAAGCAGCCACAACGGCATTCTGATCACAGATTTACGCCAACGGATTTGCAGCGTTAACCCTGCACTGTGCCAGCTAACCGGCTACTGCGAAGATGAGCTGATTGACCAGCGCCCCTCATTGCTTAACTCCGGCCTACATGATGGCGACTTCTACCAAGAGCTCTGGCAAACGCTGATGGACCAAGGCCATTGGGAAGGCCAATTATGGAACCGCAGCAAAGACGGACAAGTGCGCTTATTGCGCGTCAGCATCAGCCGCATTCTGGGCGATCACGGCCTACCCAAACATTACGTGGCGGTGTACACCGATTTAAGCCAACTGCAGCAAGCGCAATCGCAACTGCAGCACCTAAGCCACTACGACGCCCTCACCGACCTGCCCAACCGTTTGCTGCTAACCACTCACCTTGAGCACTGGTTGGAGCTGGCCCACCAATCACCGGACGACAATCACGCCGTAGCCGTGTTGCATTTGGACTTAGACAACTTCAGCCGCATTAACGACAGCCTCGGCCAACGCAACGGCAACCAGCTACTGAAAACCTTTGCCCGCCGTTTACAACGCAGCCTTAACGCGCAAGAAACCTTAGGTCGCTTAGGCTCGGATGAGTTCGTGTTGCTAATTTCTCACTGCCAAGCCGAACACGCAGCCCTGCGCGCGCAAGAGCTGCTCGCCTGCTGCGAAGAGCCTTTTCGGCTTGATACACAAGAGCAATACGTTCACGCCTGTATCGGCATCAGCTTAAGCAGCCCCAATATCAGCGCCGAGCTTTTGCTGGAGCATGCTGATACGGCGCTGCATAAAGCCAAACAGCGCGGACGCCAGCAAGTTACTTTTTATCGCGAGGACGATGGTCACGCAGCCCGCCAACATCTGGCGCTAGAAAATCGCCTACGCCAAGCGTTAAACCGCAACGAATTCCAGCTGTATTACCAACCGCTCGCGCGCCTCGATAATGGCAAAGTGGTAGGCGCTGAGGCGCTGCTACGTTGGCTACCGAAAGACGGCCAAAGCGTGGGGCCAGCGGAGTTTATTCCGCTTTTGGAAGACAGCGGCCTGATCGTTCCGATCGGCCAATGGGTACTTGAACAAGCCTGTGAGCAAGCCCAGCGCTGGCTACAGGCGGGGTTTAAGCTGCAAACCATGGCGGTCAACATCTCGCCGGCACAACTAAAGCTTGCCCCTGTACTTAGGCAGGTGCAGCACACCTTAGCCAACAGTGGTTTACCTGCGGATATTTTGGAACTGGAAGTCACCGAGTCAGGGCTATTAGAAAACAGCAGGAAAACCTTAGCCGTGCTGAATAATCTGCGCGGCCTTGGCGTGCGTATCGCCGTGGACGACTTCGGCACTGGCTACTCCTCGCTGGCGTACTTAAGCCAACTGCCGCTGGACAAACTCAAAATCGACCGCAGCTTTGTCATGCGTCTGCATGAAAGCCCGCGCGACGCGAGCATAGTGCGTGCGATTATCGCCATGGCCAACGAGCTGGGCTTGCACATTCTCGCCGAGGGCGTAGAAAGCGCCGAGCAGGCCCAGCACTTAAGTGGCTTGGGCGCTCAGCTATTCCAAGGTTTCTGGCTTAGCCCGGCGATACCGGCCGAGTGCTTTGCCGAGCAGTTTCTCAGCCGCCAACCGGGCTAAACCTGCACAAACCCTGTGCCGACTAGCGTTTACGGCACAGGGTTAACCCATCGCCGACCGGCAGCAGCGACAGGTCAATCCGTTCGTCGTGCAACAGCGCCTTATTCAGCGCCTGCAGAGCGCGGGTGTCTAAGTCGCTGGTGTGCGCATCCAGCACCCGGCCACTCCACAGGGTGTTGTCCAACAGCAGCAAACCACCGGGGCGCAGTAAGGCCAAACCCAGCTCGACATATTCGGCATAGCCGGTTTTATCGGCATCGATAAACATCAGGTCATATTGCCCGACCCCACCCGCCTTGAGCCTGGCCGATAAGGTTTCTTCTGCCGGCGCCAGCACCAGCTCAATGCGTTGCTGCACGCCGGCGGCCTGCCAGTAGCGCTGCGCAATGGCCGTCCACTCGGCGGAAACGTCACAGCAGAGGATCTTGCCGTCTTCAGGCAACACCTGCGCCATGCTCAAGGCGCTATAACCAGTGAAGGTGCCGACTTCGATAATCTGCCGCGCGCCCATCAGCTTCACCAGCAAGGCCATAAACTGCCCCTGCTCTGGGGCAATTTGCATGCGCGCCATTTCTAGCGTCGCGGTTTCTTCGCGAAGCTGGCGTTGCCACGGCGTTTCGCGCAGCGACACGCCGCAGAGGTAATCGTAGAGGGCGTCATCGAGCACTAAGGTGCGGTTACTCATGGGGCTCTCCTAAGGCGTTAAGGCGTAAGGGTGATCAGTCACAGTTTCATCCATGACCATAGCCGATCATGCAGAACTGACACATTAATCACAGAACCACAGCCGAGTGCGCGGCATGCTGCGGGAAATTGACGCCAAACATCGTGCGCCACATATCCGTTCATGCACCCACTTAGACAAGTCCAGCAGGGAAGCCGGCCAGGTGAGCCCATGCAAGACCATTTCGGCAGCACCGCCCGACTCGCATTTCGCCAACCCGCACGCTGGCCGTGGCAGTTGTTAGCCGCGTTGGGCCATCTGTGCATCGCTCTCTGTGCGTTACTGCTGTTACTGGAGCTGGCCTGGCAACTCAGCCCCGAGCAGCTCCCTAGCAGCCTAGCCCCGGCCGGTGCCCTGGCGGCACTGAGCTTGTCGCCGCTGCTCTTGGGCTATTGGCTTAGACGTATAGCCAAACGCCGACTTGAGCAACTGCCGACGCTCACCCTAGCGCGGCATTTACGCTAGGCAAACACCGCTGCAATGCCTGCACGACTCAATCACAGCGTTACGCGGTGCTCACAGACTCGCCTACCTTTTGGTATGTCTCGTCTGCTGCGCTCCGGGCGCCTTGCGCTTGCGCCGTTCGCCAATTTCATCGGCGTTTCCTTCGCCTCTCTCTATGCGCCTCTCTATTCGCCTCTCTATTACAAGGCAGTTAAACTGCTCGGCGGAGGCTTTCACCCATGCAAAACCCAGACGACGGCGACGATTTCGCCCTGTTCCGCTCCGCCGTAAAAGGCGTTAAACGCATCGAGCACGACCGTGCCGACACCGGCAAAGTGCACAGCGATGCGGCCACCCGCAAAGTGCGCCAAGCCAACGCCACCGCCAAACTCGGCAACACCCGTGTGGATGGCCTGTCGGATCAGTTCATTATCGATGTCGATGCCGAAGACACCCTCTACTGGGCCCGCGACGGTGTGCAAGACGGGCAAATGCGCCGTCTCAAAACCGGGCAAATCAGCTTTGAAGGCAGTGTCGATTTGCACGGCATGAGCGTGGAAAAAGCCCGCGAAACCCTCTGGGACTTCTTTGCCGAAGCGGCCAAGCTGGAAGTGCGCTGCGTGCGCGTCACCCACGGCAAAGCCGCGCGTTTAGATGGCCGCAAGCCGCTGATTAAAAGCCACGTGAATACGTGGCTGCGCCAGCACCCGCAAGTGCTCGGCTTTACCTCGTGCCTGCCTAAACACGGCGGCACCGGGGCGATTTATGTATTGCTGAAACGCCACATGATGGACGGCCGCGACGACTAATCTGGCGTGCTCAGCCTTGCCGAGCCGCCTGCAACGGCCTACCCTGCCGCGCATCCACCTTTTTAAGACTGAAGATTTATGTCACTGGAACAACACTACAGCGCCATCCTCACTCAACTCGGCGAAGACGTGCAGCGCGAAGGCCTGCTCGACACCCCCAAGCGCGCCGCTAAAGCCATGCAGTTTTTGTGTCGCGGCTACCAGCAAACGCTGGATGAAGTGGTCGGTAGTGCGCTGTTTAGCTCCGACAACAGCGAGCTGGTGCTGGTAAAGAACATCGAGCTGTATTCGCTGTGCGAGCATCACCTGCTGCCCTTTATCGGCAAGGTGCATGTGGGCTACCTGCCTAACGGCAAAGTGCTGGGCCTGTCGAAAGTGGCGCGCATCGTCGATATGTTCGGCCGCCGCCTGCAAATTCAAGAAAACCTCACCCGACAAATCGCCGAAGCCATCGAGCAAGTCACCGGCGCACTGGGCGTGGGTGTGGTGATCGAAGCGCAGCACATGTGCATGATGATGCGCGGCGTAGAGAAGCAAAACTCGTCGATGGTCAGCTCGGTAATGCTGGGCGAACTGCGCGCCAACCCAGCTACCCGCAGTGAGTTTTTGAGCCTAATCGGCAAGTAAGTACCTTAAGGGCTCGCCGCCGTGCGAGCCCTTTCCCCCTTTCTTCACGCCCCCCGCTAAGACGAAAGGCGCGCCTGCGCAGCACGGTATTTACCCGGCGTGCTACCCGTCCAGCGCTTAAAGGCGTGAATAAAGCTGGCGGTTTCCGCATAGCCCATGCGCTCCGCCACCGACTCCACACTCAGCTGCGCGGTGGCTAATAACTCCATCGCCACGCCCGCCCGGGTTTCTTCCAGCAGCGCGCGAAAGCTGGCTTGCTCGTCATCTAAACGCCGCCGAAAGGTGCGCGGGCTCATATTGAAATGCTGCGCCGCCGCCTGCAGCGATGGCATCTGGCCGATATGTGCCAAGAGTAACGCGCGCACTTGCCCAGCAAAGCCCGACTGCTGCTTACGCTGATCGAGCAACTCCTCACACTGACGCACGCAAAACTGCGCGGTGGCTGCATTGGCTTGCGGGGTGGCGCGATCCAGCACCGCACGATCAAACACCAAGCGGTTGGCGCTGGCGCCCAAGTGCAAACGGCTCTCCTGAATAATCGCCGGCATCTGAGTAAACGGCAGCGTGTCGACCGTCAGATAAATATCGCGCGGGCGAATAATTTGCTCGCTCATCATCGAGCGAATCAGCAACAAGGTGATTAAAAACTGCCGTTCGAGAACGAACTGCCGCAAATGCGCGGGGATATGCGCGATATCGATGTGAAACTCGGCGCTATCTTCATTCTCGTGCAGCGAGTACTTGGCCAGCACCAACGACAAATCGGCAAAACGTAGCGCCACATCAATCGCCGCGCGCACCGTAGCACTGCTGATAATCGCAAAGCCCCAAATACCCAAAGTACTCAGCTGATAGCGCATACCGGCCTGTAGCCCCAAGCCTTTAACGTCTGGCAGCGCGCGCACCAAATTGTCGATCACTTGCAGCTCTTGGCTTGCCTCCACCTGCGTGGTGGGGTCCGCCAGCTGCGCCGGGCTGATACCTGTCTGCTGCAGGCACTGAGTGATACTCAGGCCATGCTCCTGCGCCAAGTCAATCATGACCTGCACACTGCCAACGCCACGCCGACTGGGCACGTTTACCCCCTTCTGCTGTTCGCCATGGCCATCAGTATCAAGTTAATCAGGCCGATGGCAACCGCCGACACATTGGCCACAACTATCAAAAAGTGACCACTGCGCACATCAACAAGCAACCCCAGCCGGCCTAGAGTAAAGGCACCACCCCCGCTACCGCTCGCCCGCAAAGGCAAGCCACAGGAGCCAACGATGCCAAAAATCATCTGCACTGTGCCGGCTCACACGCCTAAGGCGCAGATCCTGCAAAGCCAAGCCGCTTTCACCGCCCTGTACGCCGAACACTTCGGCAGCGCGAAGGGACTCACCATCGTCTGGATGCTGACACCCGCCGGACAAACGTTTCAGGCCGGGCAGCCGGCAGACATTTATCTGGCCATGATCGAAGTTGAAAACGACTTAGCACAGCGCATTCGCGAGCCGGCCATGTGGGCCTTCACCCTGCGCTGGGCCAAGATTTTAGCCATCGACATCAACCGTTTGATGGTTACCTGCGCCGACAGCAGCACGGTTAATGCCTACCTGAGCCAGCACCGACAGCGCCTGCGCCCCATTCGCCGCGTGCCTTTTCTGCTCTCTAGCCTGTATCACTTGCTGCGTAGCCGCCGCGCCAACGGTTTTGCCCAGCTGCGTATCAACCTGTAACGGAGTCTTAGCATGCCCCTATACAACCTTGCCTGCCGCACGCCGCTATCAGCCACGCAGCGGCAAAGCGTCGCCACCCTGATTACCCAAGCCCACTGCCACGTCACCACCGCGCTACCGCATTACGTCAACGTGGTGTTTAGCGATAACTGGGCACTCCCTGCCGGCATCGAAGTGAGCATTTTGGGCGGCGTACGCATTGGCGGCACACGGACTCACGCCGTGGTGGAAAAGCTCAAGCGCGCGTTGGTTGCCGCCACCGCCCAAGGCTGCGGACTAACGCCGGCTGCGGTGGCGATCAGCACCGTCGGCATGCCCGCCCAGTGGATCATTGAAGGCGGCGAAGTGATGCCCGAACCCGGTGCAGAGCCCGGCGCAAATCACCCTCAGGCGCAACACCAAGCGCAATAAAAGCCCAGCAGCGCCGCCCCAACCTAGGAAACCCCGCATGCCCAGAAGCGTTTTAATTACCGGCTGCTCCAGCGGCATTGGCCACGCCTTAGCTCGCGCATTTGCCGCGCACGGCGATAGGGTAATCGCCACCGCACGGCGCCTAAGCAGCCTAGAAAGCTTGAGCCCGCAGTGCCAAACCGTGGCGCTGGATGTCACCAGCGAAACCAGCCGCGCCGCACTGCTTGAGCAACTGGCAGAAAAAGGCATTCGCCACATCGACATACTGATCAATAACGCTGGCATCTCGGCCATGGGCCCAGTTATAGAGTTGCCCGCCGAGCAACTGCGCGGCCAATTTGAAACCAACGTGGTCGCCCCTGTGCTGCTAACGCAGGCGTTATTCCCGCTGCTGCAACAGTCGCAACGCCCGCTGGTCGTGAATATTGGCAGCGTGTCGGGTGTACCCACCACGCCGTTTGCCGGCGCCTACTGCGCCAGTAAAGCGGCGCTGCACAGTTTGTCAGATGCCCTGCGCATGGAGCTGGCGCCCTTCGGCGTGCAGGTGATTACCGTGCAGCCGGGGGCTATCCAATCGAGCTTTGGTGATTCGGCAGCCAGTGGTATCGAAGCGTGGCTCGGCGCGCACTCACGATACGCTGGTATTCGTGACGGCATCATGGCCCGCGCACAGGCTTCGCAAGTCAACGCCACAGCTGCTGACGACTTTGCCGCTGCCTTGCTGACCGAACTCAACACGGATCAACCCAAGGCCTTGATCCGTATTGGCAAAGGCAGCCGTAGCATGCCAGCCGTGGCCAGACTGTTGCCCAGCGAACTGACCCGCACACTATTAAGCCGTAAGTTCAGCCTTAACCGCTTGCCGGGCATTCACTGAGCAAAGCAATAAGCCAGAAACGAAAAAGCCCAGCTGGTTAGCTGGGCTTTTCAATATGGCGGTGAGAGAGGGATTCGAACCCTCGGTACGCTATTAACGTACACACACTTTCCAGGCGTGCTCCTTCAACCACTCGGACATCTCACCGAATCTTGCAGGGGGCTGCCCAACAAGGCGCGCTAATTTAACCGAAGCCCCTGCCCTTGGCAAACACTTTTTCCTAGCGATTCATTGGCTTACCGCGCGCCGGCTTAGTCGGCCAGGCGAGCGAAACGCAGCAGCGCTTGGCTGTCGCTGTAGCCCAACGGCGCAGCGGTTTGCTGCAACTGCACGGCGATCAACTGCGGAAACTCACCGGCATCCAGCCAGTGCACACAGCCGGCTGGCAAGTTCAGCCAATCACCACGCTCTAGCTCCAGCGCCAGCACATCGGCACCGACCTGTACGGTGAGCAACGCACGCCCGGCCAAGACGCCATAAGCACAGCGCCCAGCGCCAACACGCTCGTCGTGTGGCAACTGAGCAACAGACTCTTCGCCGGGGCGACCGGCCAAACTGAATAACTCCACGGCATCGCACTGCTGCGCGGCTTGCCAGCGCGGCAAGTCATCGGCCAGCGCTTGCTGCAACGCAACTAACGGCATGCCGGGCGTTAGGCGTTGGGTAAATGCCTCATGCGATAGCTGGATATCCTGCGGCGCGAGCAAGGCGACGATATCTTCAGCATGGGTGAGCACCTTGTAGGGCTGCTCGGGGTGCTCGGCGTGGTAGACATACAACAAGCTCATGGCCATTCCTTATCTGTGTTCAACGCGGGGATACAGCCAACGCGCGGCAATCAAGACACCTAACAAGGCGATACCCGCCGCGCCCCAATAGGTCGTGCTCGCCCCCAGACTGCCCCAGGCGTAGCCGCTAAGCAATGCGCCTAAAGCCCCGCCCGCGCCCCCTAAGGTGCTGTACAAGGCCTGCCCCGTACTTTGTCGCTGCAACGGGAAATGCTGTTGGATAAACGCTACCGCCGCCGCATGAAAGGTGCCGAAGGTGGCCGCATGCAGGCACTGAGCGAGCAATAGCCAGAGAATATGGTCTGCCCATTCGGCGATCATGATCCAGCGCAACACCGCGAGCACTAGCGAGCCAAGTAGCACCCGGCGCAAGCCAAAACGCGGCAGCAGACGCGCCATGACCAAGAACACGGCAATCTCTGCCACCACGCCCAAGGCCCACAGCAAACCAATGGCGGTGCGGCTGTAATCTAGGGTCTGCAGGTACACACTAAAAAAGGTGTAATACGGGCCGTGGCTGGCCAGCATCAATAAACAGCAGGCATAAAAGGCCAAAATCGCCGGCTGGCGCAGTAAGCCACGCAGCGTACCTTTGGCCAGTGGCGCGCTGTCAACCGCTGGCGGTAGGGCCGGCAGCAGCCAACCGGCGAGAATAATCATCAGCATGATGGCGGCCATCAAGTGCGGCAAATACAGCACCGGGATGTACTCGAACAACCCACCAAAGCCGACCACCACGACGATAAAACCGACCGAGCCCCACAAGCGCACTTTGCTGTAATCCGCGCCGCGCTCGGCCAAGTGGTGCAAGGTGATCACTTCGGCCTGCGGCAACACCGCATGCCAGAAGAAACTGTGCAGCGCCATCACCAACGCCAGCACCCAGAAGGATTGATCGATAAACACGCCGGCGAAGAACAGCAGCGTGCACACGCTGCCTAAACGCAGAATGCGCAAACGCTCGCCACGATAATCGGCCAATGCGGCCCACAGATTCGGCGCCAGTACGCGCATCAACATGGGAATGGCGATCAGCTCGCCGATGCGCGCAGGGCTTAAACCTAAGCGCTCAAGAAACAGCGGCCAGAACGGCGCGCTGGCGCCGAGCAGGCTGAAATACCAGAAATAGAAATTCGAAAGCCGCCAATACGGCACGCTGGCCATGCCACGGTGCCGCTTACAGCTGCGGCAGTACCGGGGTAATTACCTGTACGTCGGCATTCTGACCACGGTGACGCAACAGGTGATCGAGCAGCACGATGGCCATCATGGCTTCGGCAATCGGCGTGGCGCGGATGCCCACACACGGGTCGTGACGGCCCTTGGTAATCACCTCGACGGGGTTGCCGTGAATATCGATCGAGCGGCCCGGCGTGGTGATACTGGACGTCGGCTTAAGCGCCAAGTGCGCAACAATCGGTTGGCCGGAAGAAATGCCACCTAAGATGCCGCCGGCGTTGTTGGAGAGAAAGCCGTCCGGCGTCATCTCATCGCGGTGTTCGGTGCCGCGCTGCGCCACGCAGGCGAAACCAGCGCCAATTTCCACGCCCTTCACTGCGTTAATGCTCATCAGCGCGTGGGCTAAGTCGGCATCGAGGCGATCAAAAATCGGCTCGCCTAGGCCGGGCATCACGCCTTCAGCCACCACAGTGATTTTCGCGCCGACCGAATCTTGATCGCGGCGCAGCTGGTCCATATAGGCTTCCAGCTCCGGCACTTTGTCCGGATCAGGGCTGAAGAAGGCGTTCTGTTCCACGCTGTCCCAGGTTTTAAACGGGATTTCAATCGGGCCCAGCTGGCTCATATAGCCGCGCACCTGAATGCCAAGGCCCGCCAAGGCTTTCTTGGCGATGGCACCGGCGGCTACGCGCATGGCGGTTTCCCGCGCTGAGCTACGGCCGCCGCCACGGTAATCGCGCAGACCGTACTTGTGGTGATAGGTGTAATCGGCATGCGCCGGACGGAACAGCTCGCTGATCGCCGAGTAGTCTTTGGACTTCTGATCGGTATTACGAATCAGCAGGCCAATCGGGCAACCGGTGGTTTTACCTTCGAAAACACCGGAGAGAATTTCCACCTCATCGGCTTCTTGACGCTGGGTGGTGTGGCGGCTGGTGCCGGGCTTGCGGCGATCTAAATCACGTTGCAAATCCGCCAGGTTCAGCTCGATGCCCGGTGGGCAACCATCGACAATCGCTACCAGCGCAGGGCCGTGGCTTTCGCCGGCGGAGGTCACCGTAAACAGTTTGCCGAAGGTATTGCCAGACATAGCCACACTCCCAAAAAGCAAAAACAAACTCAGCGCACCGCTGAGGGCCGCGCAGTATAACGGATTTAACCCTTAGGCTTGTGCCACTCGCTGCTTGAACAGCGCTTGGTGCTCACGGCACTGACGCTCGGTGAGCAAGAACACACCGTGCCCGCCTTGGCTGAACTCTAGCCAAGTGAAGTCGACCTCGGGGTACGTCGCCTCGACATGCACCTGCGAATTGCCCACCTCAACCACCAACACACCGTGCGGGTTTAGGTGATCGGCTGCTTGAGCCAAAATGCGCCGCACAATCAGCAAGCCATCGTCACCGGCGCCCAGCCCCATGGCCGGTTCGTGGTGGTATTCAGCGGGCATATCGGCCAAGTCTTCGGCGTCTACATAGGGCGGGTTCGACACAATCAGATCAAATTTCTGCCCCGGCAAGCCTTCCAGCAAATCGCCCTGCACGGTAAATACCCGCGACTCTAAGCCGTGGCGCTCGATATTGATGTTGGCCACTTCCAGCGCGTCGAAGGACAAGTCCGCCAGCACCACTTCGCTTTCAGGGAACATGTCGGCACAGGCGATGCCGATGCAGCCAGAGCCCGTGCATAAATCCAACACACGCAGCGGCGCTTCATCCAACCACGGGCTAAAGCCTTGTTCGATCTGCTCGGCAATCGGCGAGCGCGGCACCAGCACGCGCTCATCGACATAGAACGACAAGCCACAGAACCACGCTTCGTTGAGCAGATAAGCCGCTGGCACGCGCTGCTCAATACGCTGACGGAACAGCTCGCGCAAATGCGCGGCTTCGTCTTCTTCGAGGCGGCAATCGAGGTAGCTGTCGTTGATCTGCCACGGCAGATTCAGTGCGCCCAAGACCAACTGACGGGCTTCATCCCAAGCATTGTCGGTGCCGTGACCGAAAAACAGCTCGTGCTGATGAAACTGGCTAACGGCAAAACGAATATGGTCGCGCAGGGTTAGCAGGCGGCTGGCAGACATAAGCACCTCTGCAGGTAAAAAGAGCGCATGTTACCGAAAAAACCGCCAACACAGGCGGCCAATTGTGGCGCGTTCGCAACAAAAAAAGGCGCCAAAACAGAGCAAGCCCCATAGCTGGAAACATTTTGTTGCACGATAATGGCGCACCACTTTCTGACCCTTACGTCAACCTTCCCCGAGCCCCTCCCACCATGCTTATCGAACCCTTCTCGTTCACTGGCATCGCCGTGCTGGTGATATTCCTTATTGGTATGGCTTTGATCATGTTCGAAGCCCAGCTTGAAATGGATAAGTTCAAGCCCGCCATGTTCATGATGTCTGGCCTAGTAGTGATCGGCCTGCATTACATGCTCAACGACCCAAATGGCTTTCAGCTGTTTGCCGAAGCTCAAGAGCACATCAAAACCGAGCTGTTTGGCCTGATCGCCTTCATGGCGTTTATGTGGATGATCGTTGAGTTACTCAATGAGCGGAACGTGTTTACCGCACTCAACGGCTATCTATTGAAAAAAGGCCTCGGCGCTCGCGGCATGTTTTGGGCCACCGGCGCGTTGTCTGCGCTGATGTCGCCGTTTATCAACAACTTCACCACGGCGATGATCTTCGGCAAGTCGATCAAGAACATCTCAATCAACGAGCGCTACACCCATGTATCGCTGTGCAACATCGTGGTGGCCTCCAACACCGGCGTATGGTTCTTAGGCACCTCGACGTCGCTGATGATTGTGCTGGCCGGCAAGATCTCCCTTGCAGGTTTATTGCTGTTGATTCCTTCAGCGCTGATTGGCTGGCTGCTGTTTGCCCTCACCCTGCAGTTCTTCTACATGCGCCCACTGAAGAACCAACAGCTGATTCGCGAAATTGAAGGCGAAGACTCTGCCCTTAAGCCCGGCGGCGCCAGCATTGCGGTGGTTGGCCTGACCGCCATCGTGTTTGCCGTGACGGCCAACGTGACCTTGCACGTGGATATCGAGTTCGCCACCGGCATTGGCTTAGGCTTTGTGGCGTTGTGGGCTTGGGTGTTGAGTCATCGCGGCATTGAGCTGCCGTGGCAAGACCAGCTGCAAAAAGTGGAATGGAACGCCCTGCTGTTCTTTATTGGCATCATCACCGCGGTGTCATGCTTGAACCACGTGGGCTGGCTGTCGTACATCTCCAAGCTGTTTGAGCTGTTTGACCCGACACTGGTGAACGTCATTCTCGGCGTTATTTCCGGAATTATGGATAACGTGCCGGTAGAGGCCGCAGCGTTGATGTCCAGCCCCGACCTTGGGCTAGACCAATGGGCGCTGAACGCCTTGATGGTGGGCATCGGCGGTTCGTTAACGGTGGTCGGTTCTGCTGCTGGCATCATGGCCATGGCGCTGGACAAGAGTTACACCTTCGGCGTGCACCTGAAGTTTTTACCGGCAATTCTGGTCAACTTCTTAGGCTCGCTGGGCGTATGGTGGTTGCAGTTTAAGTTCTTCGGCTTGTACTGATAGCGCACTGCCTTAATCAGTCTCTACGCTCCGCCCTAGTCATAAAAAACGCCGCGTTATCCAAGTGATACGCGGCGTTTTTTAGCGATTAAATCCCCACCAACGCTGCACATGACGGCCCTAGAGCGCCGCTGCATACCTGTACTAGCCCTGTAACCGCTAAGACTGTCAGATCACCCTGACACACCAAGCTTGCGTCCACTTTCTTGCCGGCTGTTTCGACCGGCAATAAAAAACCCGCGCAGTGCGCGGGTTTCTTGGCTGCGCAGCAGAGAATCTCTACCGCACAGCGCTTTGCCTATCGACTAGCGAATTACTGCTTAGCCTGAGCTTCTACTTCGGCTTCTACACGACGGTTAATCGCGCGGCCTTCGTTGGAAGCGTTGTCAGCTACCGGACGAGCTTCGCCGTAGCCTACTGCGCCTACACGCTCAGACTCTACACCGTACTCGTTAACCAGTACTTCACGCACGGCGTTAGCGCGGCGCTCAGACAGCTGCTGGTTGTAAGCATCGCTACCCACGGCGTCAGTGTGACCTTCAACAGTGGTGGTGGTCTGCGGGTACTGCTTCATGAAGTCTGCCAGGCTCTGGATGTCCTGATAGCTTTCCGGCTTAACCACAGCCTTGTCGAAGTCGAACTTAACGTCCAGCTCAACACGTACTACTTCAGCCACAGCCGGGCAGCCGTCAGCGTCTACAGTCACGTTAGCCGGAGTGTCCGGGCACTTGTCGACGTTGTCGCACACGCCGTCGTTGTCGCTGTCGGTGCACATTTCAACCGGAGCAGGTGCCGGTGCAGCCGGCTTAGCGCCGCCCAGGTTGATGCCCAGGCCTACGCCAGCCATCCACTCAGTTTGGCCGTTGTCCAGACCGTGCAGCACGTCAACGCCGGTTTTCAGCATGACGTTTTCGCTCAGGTAGTACTTAACGCCGGCACCCAAGGTGTACAGGGTGGTGGTGTCTTCGCCACGGGTGTAAGTGTTATCCAGTTCCTGATGGGCGAAACCGGTGGAAACATACGGACGCAGCGCGCGCGGACCTGGGATGCCCCAGTGGTAAACCGCTTCCAGGCCAGTTTGGTGGCCGTTTACTTTCTCTTTGTTGCTCTCGCCAGCCAGAGTGTCGTTGGACTCTAGGCTCTTGAACACACCGTGATTCAGGCTCAGGGACAGGTCTTCGGTCAGGAAGTAACCCAGGCTGCCGCCGTACAGGTTGCCGTTGGTGATGTCGCGAGAACTATCCGAGAAATAACGCTTGGCAAAAACGTCCATCTCCACTGCGCCCTGGCCCTGAGCCAGTACAGGCATGGAGGACATGGCAACCAGCGAACCGATTACCAAGCCAAGGGTGCTTTTCAGTTTCATGTGTTTCCCCTCTCAAGTTAAACACGGCACTGCCACATGCAGCGCCGGTACCGCCCAAGCCTGCCGCTCGCGTGAGACTCCTAGTCCACGTTTTGCGCGGCAAACTTATCGCGTAAGCGGTCGAGTGCGCGCTTGTAGCGCATTTTAGTCGCACTCAACCCCATGTGCATGATGTCGGCGATCTCTTGAAACTCAAGCTCAGCGACAAAACGCAGCACTAAAATCTCTCGGTCAATCGGATTGACCTGATCTAACCATCTATCCAGCCCGCCGCGCTCAAGGGTGAGCGGCGCAATTTCTTCGCCGGGCTCGTCGTCATCGGCCTCTAAACTTAAGGCCTCGACCAAGCGCCTCTTACGGCGTTCTTTACGGTACTGAGTAATGCATTCGTTATAGGTGATGCTGTACAGCCAAGTTTTGAACTTCGACTTCCCTTCGAAGTGCTTTAAACCATGGAAGACTTTCAGCATCACTTCCTGACACACGTCGTCGGCGTCACGCTCATTACCGAGATAACGCACACAGACGCTAAAGAGTACGCGCTGATAACGGCGCATGAGCTCTTCGTAAGCGGTCGTCACATGATGGACAAGCTCTGCGTTGGCCCGCTCAACCAACTCCTCGTCGGACAGCTCACGAGGGTTATATCGCAGAGAAAGTGGGTGAGACTTTTTCAAGACGCTCTACTAGTCGCTGGCGATGAACGCCGCCCTAGGCACCTTGGGTGTCTTATTTGGCGGCGTAAATTAGGGAATTATGGCTGCTTTTGCAACCGTCTTCAGCGACTTTTTACGCTGCTTTCCAACAGTGCCCTATTGGGCAACGTAACCCGCTCTCCCGAGGCCAGCAAAATAATGGTCTTCACCGTGCCGATCTCTTCAATCTCGCCTTCGACATTATCCAGAGAAATCTGATCGCCAGCTTCATACAGCTCGCGCACATAAATACCGGCGAGAATCTGGCTAGCGACTTGGCGGCTACCTAAACCTATCGACAGCGCGGCGGCCAAACCGACAGTCACCAACACAATGGCAATGACCAAGTTCAGCAGCTCAGTTTTAATCTGCAGTTGGCTAATCGCCACAGAAATACTGATGATCAGCACCAAGCCTTGGCTTAACCGGCCCATTGCATGGGCGTAATCCAAGCCTATGCCTTCAGCAGCACCTTTAGCGACGTTGTAGACCAAGTGCGCCAACAAGAAACCACCGAGCATTAATAAAGCGGCGGAGAACAACTTGGGCAAATACAGCACCACGCCATCGAGCATGCTGGAAACGCGATCAAGGCCGAGCACTTCAACGGCCGACACCGCAAACACCAGCACGATAAACCAGTAGATGACTTTGCCAGTGAGTGCCGATACCGGCAGACCAATGCCGATGCGCTTAAGCAGTTTATCGACACCTGTGCCCGCCATCAGGCGGTCGAGCCCGAGCTTGGCCAGCACTTTGGTGATTAGTGCATCGAGCAACTTAGCCACCACGAAGCCCAGAATCACCAGCACCACAGCACCGAGCAAATTGGGGATAAACCCAGCAATCTTGCCCCACAGGGTGCTCATGGCAGAAACCAGACCTTGAGTCCAAATATCCAGCGGCATGGCTCGCTTACTCCTTATTCGTGTCCTGAGGTGCGGACGACTGTTTCTTCATGGTGGATGAGGCGTGCGTCACGCCGATCAGCAAGGCTTCGATGGCGTGCCCGAGCATTTCCAGCAGGTCGGCAAAACCGCTTTGTCGGTTAGCTTTGCGCAACACTTGGTGCAAACGGCGGTCTTCAACCTCGACCGATTCACTGTCTTTGCCCATCAGCTCGCGCAGCGACGCTTCGAAAGGATCCACCTGAAATTTCCTCGTTGAAATCCGCGATATTGACGATAAACAGCGCCGCCGCGTCACATTGCCGCAGCGCCATAGGTAGGGTTTTGCTTAAATCCAGCGTAAGCGACGAAAGACGATCAGCTGCACAGCACTTAATGTCAGCATCAGGCCGAGAGCAATCCAGAAGCCCCACGGGCTTTCCGCACCAGGCATGCCGCCAACGTTGATACCCAACAGCCCCGTGACAAAGCCCAGCGGCAAGAACAGCGCACTGATAATACCCAGCAGGTACAAGGTGCGGTTCATTCGCTCACTCATAAAGCGCTGCTGTAATTCCTGCAAAAAGCCGATGCGCTCACGCAGCAAATCGAGCTCTTCCACATGCCGTGTCAGGTCATTGTGCAGCTCATACCAGCGTTTGTGCTGCTGCGGGGTGAACCAGTCGCCGCCGAGTTCTTGCAGCTGATTGAAGATATCCCGCTGCGGACCGAGAAAACGCCGCAGCGATGCCACCCGCCGGCGCTGCGGGGTGAGCACCTGACGGTGAAAGTCTGCCGAGTTTTCATCGGCCTGATCTTCCAATCGATCAATACTGTCTTCGACCTCCAGCAAACTGCTGTCGATACGCTGACTGAGGTTCTCGGTCAAATCCAACAACAGGCTACTGAGATCGCGCGCGCCACGCCCAGCGTCAAGCATTTCGCGGGTATCCACGGCGGCGCGCAGCGGCCGATGGCGCAGGGTGATCAACATATGCCGATCAACGTAAATGCGCAGACTGACCATGTCTTCCATGTCGGCGCCGGGGTTTAAGTTCACCCCGCGCAAGAACAGCAGCAGTGCGTCGTCACCCACCTTGACCAAGCGTGGGCGGGTGTTTTCTTCCAGCAGCAGCTCGCACACGTATTCGTTAAGGCCGCTGTGCTGATACAGCCACTGCTGCGCCGCCACATGGGTGCGTTCTAGATGCAACCACAGGTGTTCGTCAGTCGCTTGCTCGGTGTGCCGATCGGGCAGGCTTTCTAGCATGCGCAGAAAGCCACCGCGCCCGTCGAGCACGCCGCCAAAGATCAAGCCACTGTCTTGCGGCGCGTCTACCATGGTTTATTCCGGCATGCTCAGCGCGGTGGGCGACACGATAATGCCGTTGTTATCGGCATACACGTATTCACCCGGCTTGAAGGTCACGCCGCCGAAGGTAACCGGCACATTCAAATCGCCGATGCCACGCTTGTCGGTTTTCATCGGGTGCGTCGCCAGCGCTTGCACGCCCAGATCGGTTTGCCCGATGACATCCACATCGCGAATGCAGCCATAAACGATGATGCCTTCCCAGCCGTTTTTAGCGGCTTTTTCGGCGAGCATGTCACCCAGCAGCGCACGACGCAGCGAACCGCCGCCATCCACCACCATGACTTTACCGCGACCGTCTTGGTCAACTTGCTCTTTGACCACCGAGTTATCTTCAAAACATTTAACGGTAACGATCTGCCCGCCGAAGGAATCACGACCACCGAAGTTACCGAACATCGGCTCAACCACATTCACGTCTGGGTAGGCGTCGCACAGATCTGGGGTTACGTATTGCATGATTACTCTCCTCTAAAAAATCGTCGTGGGTCAGTCGAGTCTTTGCGCGGCACTGTGCGGGCTGTCTTGCTCGCGCAGCCAATGGCAGACCAAGGGCCACACCTCTTCCTGCGCCGCCTTGCTGATCAGCATATCGACATGACCAAAGTTATGACTAAAACCGGCCGACTTGCCCAAACTTAAAAAGTAACGTGGCGTGGCGCCGTATTGCTCCGCCAGCTTGCGACAGCACCAAGCCGGGTCTTGATGATCGCCCTCGCCAGCCACCGCCAAAAGTGGCACCTTGGCTTGGCTTAAGCCAAACCACCAATCTTTGTCGGCATCACCAAAGCGGCCAAATAACTGATGCCAGCGCAGCGTTTCTAACGCCAAACCGAGCGGCTCATCTTCTGGGCCGCGCTTTAAACGCCGGCCGGGAATCATGCCTAAGCGCTTGAGCACAAAGCGGCTACCCCACGCAACAGGCGGCAACTTGAGCGGCCAGTACACACGACTGACTTGTGCGCCAAACAAGGTCACGCTGTGCGCCTCATGCTCGCTCAGGTATTCCCCACCAATCGCTGCGGCCAAGGTGATACCGCCGAGGGAATGACCAATCCAGTGTGGCTTCTGCCCACCGGTTTGCTCCATCACAAAGGCGGCAATCGCCGGCAAATCGTAACGCGCGTAATCGGCCACGGTATTGCTGTTATACGCCTGATTGCGCGGTGACAGGCCGTGGCCACGCATTTCCGCAATCCACACATCGAAGCCTTCACGCGCCAGCATAGCGCCCAAGCCAACGCCGCGCGGCGAGCACCAAAAGCGCCGATTAGAAAAACTGCCGTGCAGCAAAATCACTGGCACGCCACCCTTACCATGGCTTAACCGCGTGACCGCCAGCGTAACGCTAGGGTCTGGGCTGTTGCCGGGCTTGAGCAAATACACGTCTTCATTCAGCCCTGCGCACAGCTCGGCGCTGTGCAGGGTCACAGGAAATAACGCACTACTACTTTGCATGCCGAGAACTCTGCGGCTTAAAAGAAAGCGACAGACGACGCTAGGTCGCCTGCCGCATCTTGGAAACAGTGATTGGGGCGTGCAGCCATGCAATCGCCTTAGGCCTTGCTGTCGCCAGCGAGGAAGAACCACGTCTCCATCACCGAGTCAGGATTCAGCGACACACTGTCGATGCCCTGCTCCATCAGCCACTTAGCCAAATCGGGGTGATCCGATGGGCCTTGGCCGCAAATACCGATGTACTTACCAGCCTTGTTACACGCCTGAATCGCATTGGCCAGCAGCTTCTTCACCGCCGGGTTACGCTCATCGAACAGGTGCGCGACGATGCCCGAGTCACGGTCCAGACCCAAAGTCAGCTGAGTCAGGTCGTTAGAGCCGATCGAGAAGCCATCGAAGAACTCCAAGAACTCTTCGGCCAGCAAGGCGTTGGACGGCAGCTCGCACATCATGATCACGCGCAGATCGTTCTCGCCACGCTTCAGGCCGTTGGTGGCCAGCAGGTCAACCACTTGCTCCGCCTCGCCCAAGGTGCGCACGAACGGCACCATGATCTCGACGTTGGTCAGGCCCATCTCGTTGCGTACTTTCTTCAGTGCACGGCATTCCAGCTCGAAACAGTCACGGAAGCTTTCACTGATGTAACGCGACGCACCGCGGAAGCCCAGCATGGGGTTTTCTTCTTCCGGCTCGTAGAGCTTGCCGCCGATCAGGTTGGCGTATTCGTTGGACTTAAAGTCCGACAGGCGCACGATGACTTTCTTCGACCAGAAGGCTGCCGCCAAGGTGCTGATACCCTCAACCAGCTTCTCAACGTAGAAATCCACCGGCGACGGGTAACCGGCAATGCGGCGCTCGACGCTGGTTTTCACCTCCTGCGGGATGCTGTTGAAGTTCAGCAGAGCCTTAGGATGCACGCCGATCATGCGGTTGATGATGAACTCCAGACGCGCCAAACCGATGCCTTCGTTAGGCAGCTGGGCGAAGTCGAAGGCGCGGTCGGGGTTACCGACGTTCATCATGATTTTGAACGGCAGATCAGGCATGGCATCGACCGAGTCGGTGCGCAGCTCGAAGTTCAGCTGACCGGAATAGATCATGCCGGTGTCGCCTTCGGCACAAGAAACCGTCACTTCTTGGCCGTCTTGCAGCAGCTCAGTGGCGTTACCGCAACCGACCACCGCCGGAATACCCAGCTCACGCGCGATAATTGCCGCGTGGCAAGTACGCCCGCCACGATTGGTGACGATGGCGCTGGCACGCTTCATGATCGGCTCCCAGTCCGGGTCGGTCATGTCGGAGACCAGCACGTCGCCCGGCTGGATTTTGTCCATCTCGGCCAAATCGTGAATCACCTTGACCTTGCCGGCGCCGATGCGCTGGCCAATGGCGCGGCCTTCAACCAGCACAGTGCCTTTTTCTTTCAGCAGGTAGCGTTCCATCACGCTGGCGCTGGCACGGCTTTTCACGGTTTCTGGGCGCGCCTGCACGATGTACAGCTGGCCGTCGTCACCGTCTTTGGCCCACTCGATATCCATCGGGCGGCCGTAGTGGTTTTCAATGATCAGCGCTTGCTTGGCCAGTGCTTCCACTTCGGCATCGGTGATCGAGAAGCGCGCGCGCTCGGCGGCGTCGACGTCGACCACTTTCACCGACTTACCGGCTTTGGCTTCGTCGCCGTAGATCATCTTGATCGCTTTGCTGCCCAAGTTACGGCGCAGAATGGCCGGGCGGCCTTCATTCAAGCCGTGCTTGTGCACATAGAACTCGTCGGGGTTAACCGCGCCTTGCACCACGGTTTCGCCCAAGCCATAGGCCGAGGTGATAAACACCACATCGCGGAAGCCTGATTCGGTATCCAGGGTAAACATCACCCCGGCCATGCCGGTTTCCGAGCGCACCATTTTTTGAATACCGGCGGACAAGGCGACCAACTTGTGATCGAAGCCTTGGTGCACGCGGTAAGCAATGGCGCGGTCGTTAAACAGCGAGGCGAACACTTCTTTTACCGCGCGGATCACGTTATCCACGCCGCGAATGTTCAGGAAGGTTTCTTGCTGACCAGCAAACGAGGCATCGGGCAAATCTTCGGCGGTGGCGGAAGAGCGCACGGCCACGGCCAGATTGCCGTTGGAGCCCGCTAGCTCAGCGAAGGCGCTGCGAATGGCAGCGTCGAGCTGCTCGGGGAACGGTGCATCCATTACCCATTGGCGAATTTCGGCGCCGGTTTTGGTCAGCGCGCTAACGTTATCGACATCCAGAGCATCCAAAGCCGCGTGAATGCGATCATTCAGGCCACTTTGTTCGAGGAAGTCACGGTAAGCCTGCGCAGTGGTGGCAAAACCACCGGGTACGGAAACGCCAGCGTTAGCGAGATTGCTGATCATCTCGCCCAGTGAAGCATTCTTGCCGCCAACGTACTCGACATCATGCACGCCAAGCTTATCGAGGGACACTACGTAATCTGCCAAGGTGATCTCTCCCCTAGGATCTGGAAAAACGGGCCCGGCACGGCCCGGTGGTGAATGTGGCTCATAGCGACAAAATAAGTAACAATGCCGCCCATTCGCTACACGGCGCTTGCGAAAGCGCCGCCTATGATAGCCGAGAATCCTTCTTGTCTTAAGGCCCAAGGCCCATGAAACGCACTGCATTCTTTATTTCAGACGGTACCGGCATCACCGCCGAAGCATTGGGCCAGTCTTTGCTGGCGCAATTTGAGAACATTCGTTTCGACAAACTGACTCGCCCGTACATCGACACCACCGAAAAAGCCCACGCCATCGTGGCGCAAATCAACCGTGCCGCCGAGCAAGACGGCTGCCGGCCGATCATTTTCGATACGGTGGTGAATAAAGAAATCCGCCAAGTCATCACCGAATCCAACGGCTATATGGTGGACATTTTTGCCACCTTCTTATCGCCGCTGGAAGCCGAGCTAGGCGCTGACTCCAGCTACTCAGTAGGCAAATCGCACTCCATCGACAACAACCAAGGCTATAAAGAGCGCATCGACGCGGTGCACTTTGCCATGGACAACGACGATGGCGCGCGTACCCACTTCTACAACAAGGCTGACTTGATTCTGGTCGGCGTGTCGCGCTGCGGCAAAACCCCAACCTGTCTGTATATGGCCTTGCAGTACGGCATTCGCGCGGCCAACTACCCGCTCACCGAAGAAGACATGGAGCGCCTGCAGCTGCCCACCAGCCTTAAGCCGCATAAGCATAAGCTGTTTGGCCTGACCATCGACCCGGATCGCCTAAGCGCCATCCGTAACGAACGCAAGCCCAACAGCCGCTATGCCAGCTTCGACCAGTGCGACTTCGAAGTGCGCGAAGTGGAAGCCATGTTCCGCCGCGAGGGCATTCCGTTTATTAACTCCACACATTTCTCGGTGGAAGAAATCGCCGCCAAGATCCTCGTCGAGATGGGCATCGAGCGCCGCCTCAAGTAACCCTGCCACGGCGCACAATGTCTGTGCGCCGCCTGCTAAAAAGTCTGCGCACGCTGAAGAAAAACCCGCTACGGTTAAGGGCAATCCACGCCCCTACCCTGAGCGTGGGTTTGGAGGCGCACATGGCTTTGATCCAAAAGATTCATCATGTTGCCTATCGCTGCCACGATGCCCAAGCCACCGTGCAATGGTACGTGCAGCATTTGCACATGAACTTCATCCTCGCGATTGCCGAAGACCGCGTGCCGTCCACCGGCCAGGCGGATCCGTACATGCACGTGTTTCTCGATGCTGGCGACGGCAACGTGCTGGCGTTTTTCGAGCTACCGCACAGCCCCAACATGGGCCGCGATACCAATACCCCCGCGTGGGTGCAGCACATCGCTTTTAAAGTGGCCGACCTCGACACCCTGCTCGCCACCAAGGCACGCCTTGAGCAGAGCGGCATAGACGTCATCGGCCCCACCGACCACACCTTGTTTCAGTCGATCTATTTCTTCGACCCTAACGGGCATCGCCTAGAGCTGGCCGCCGAAACGGCTACACCGGCCATGTACCGCGAGCTGGATCGGGTCAAATGGGACATGCTCGACGAATGGGCGCGCACCCGCCGCGCCCCGCAACACGCCAGCTGGATGCACGACGGCAGCGCCAAGGAGAAATTTCAATGAAGCTCGCCAGTTACAAAAGCACCCGCCGTGATGGCGAACTGCGGGTGGTCAGCCGCGACCTGTCGCGCTGCCGCGCCGTACCGAAAATCGCCGACACCTTGCAGCAAGCGCTGGATGACTGGGACAGCTGCCAAAGCGCACTAGAACAGGTGTATGCCGAGCTGAATGCCGGCACAGGCGCCAACGAGCCCTTCGTGCAGAGCGCCTGCCACTCGCCGTTACCGCGCGCCTATCAATGGGCTGACGGCTCGGCGTATTTAAACCATGTTGAGCTGGTGCGCCGCGCGCGGGGCGCGGAAGTGCCGGAGTCCTTCTATCACGACCCGCTGATGTACCAAGGCGGCAGCGATCGCTTTATTGGCCCGCAGGATGCCATTGTCGCCAACCCCGAATACGGCATCGATTTTGAGGCAGAAGTAGCGGTGATCACCGGCGACGTTCAACTTGGCGCCAGCGTGGCCGAGTGCGGCGCATCGATTCGCCTGCTGATGCTGGTCAACGATGTGTCGCTGCGCGGTTTGATTCCTAACGAGTTAGCCAAGGGCTTTGGCTTTTTCCAATCCAAGCCCGCTTCGGCATTTAGCCCAGTGGCGATTACCCCCGATGAGTTAGGCAGCCATTGGCGCGACTTTAAGGTGCACCTGCCGCTGGAGGTACAGCTCAACGAGCAGCCCTTTGGTTGCCCTAATGCCGGGCAAGACATGACCTTTAACTTTGCCGAGCTGGTGGCGCATATCGCCAAGACGCGTGAGCTGGGCGCCGGCTCCATCGTCGGCTCGGGCACTGTCTCGAACAAACAAGGCAATCTGCATGGCTCGTCCATCGCTAATGGCGGCGTCGGTTACTGTTGTTTGGCTGAACTGCGCATGTACGAAACCATCGAAACCGGCCAAGCACAGACGCCCTTTATGCAGCACGGCGATCAGGTGGGCATTGCCATGCACTGTGACGGCGCCGACCTGTTTGGACAAATCCACAACCGAGTCACTGCGCTATGAGCCTGACCCTGTACAGCTACTTTCGTAGCTCCGCGGCGTACCGCGTGCGCATCGCGCTGAACCTCAAGGGCCTGCCCTATGAGGTGATTCCGGTGCATTTAGTCAAAGACGGCGGCCAGCAACATCAAGCAGCGTTCCAAGCGATCAACCCCGCCGAGCTGGTGCCAGCACTCGGCACTGGGCAACAGGTGCTTAATCAGTCGCTGGCCATTATCGAATACTTAGAAGAGCTACAGCCCACACCCGCACTGCTGCCCGGCAACGCGCTTGAGCGCGCACAAATTCGCGCCCTCGCGCTGGATATCGCCTGCGACATCCACCCGCTGAACAACCTGCGCGTACTGCAGTACTTAAGCGGCACCTTACAGGTGAGCGACGACGCCAAAGCCACTTGGTACCACCACTGGATTCGGCAAGGCTTCGACGCCCTTGAGCAACGCCTGAGCCAATCACCAAGCTGCGGGCAGTTTTGTTTTGGCGACACGCCGACCTTGGCCGACTGCTGCCTGGTTCCGCAACTCACCAACGCACGGCGCTTTAACGGCGAGGTGAGCCGCTGGCCCACCTTGACCCGCATCGAGGCTAACGCCATGCAACTCAGCGCTTTTCAACAAGCCGCGCCGGAACAACAAATCGATGCTGAATAAAAAGCCGCTTCGAAGGCGGCTTAGCTTGGAGAACGACTAAAGGCTCTCGTTAAAAAGAATCAGCAGGCACACGCACACTGCCTTCCATCAAGATACGCGCGCTGCGCGACATGATGGCTTTAGTGACCGTCCACTGACCGCCCTCTAACTGCGCCTGCGCACCCACGCGCAAGGTGCCGGACGGATGGCCAAAGCGCACCGCTTCGCGCTCGCCACCACCGGCCGCTTGGTTAACCAAGGTACCGGAGATCGCCGCGGCGGTACCAATGGCCACGGCACAAGTGCCCATCATGGCGTGGTGCAACTTACCCATCGACAGCGCACGCACCAGCAAATCCACCTCAGCCGCCTCAACGGTTTTACCGCTGGAGGCTTGATAGGTTTGCGGCGCGCTGACAAAGGCAATCTTCGGCGTATGCTGACGCTTGGCCGCCTCTTCAGCGCTTTTGATCAAGCCCATGCGCAGCGCACCGGCCACGCGGATGCTTTCCAGCTTGGCCAGCGCTTGCGGGTCGCCGTTAATCGCCTCTTGCAGCTCGGTGCCTTGGTAGCCAATGTCGGCGGCATTCACGAACACGGTAGGAATACCGGCGGTGATCATAGTTGCCGGCAGGCTGCCCAAACCGGGCACGTCCAGCGCATCGACCAAGTTGCCGGTGGGGAACATCGACGCCCCACCCTCGCCTTCGCCTTCATCGGCCGGATCAAGAAACTCCAGCACAATCTCAGCAGCGGGAAAGGTCACGCCGTCCAGCTCAAAATCGCCGGTTTCCTGCACTTCACCATTGGTGATCGGCACATGGGCGATGATGGTTTTGTGGATATTGGCCTGCCAAATACGCACCACGCACACACCGTTATGCGGAATGCGCGCGGCATCCACCAGACCAGCATGAATGGCAAACGCACCCGCGGCGGTCGATAAGTTGCCGCAGTTACCGCTCCAATCGACAAACGCGCTGTCGATAGCCACTTGGCCGTAGAGGTAATCCACATCGTGATCGGGCTGCGTGCTCTTGGACAAAATCACGCACTTGGATGTCGACGACGTGGCGCCGCCCATACCGTCGGTGTGCTTGGCATACGGGTCGGGGCTACCGATCACGCGCATAAACAAACGGTCACGCGCCTCGCCCGGCACTTGCGCGCTGGCGGGCAAGTCTTGCAGGCGAAAGAACACCCCTTTACTGGTACCACCGCGCATATAGGTGGCGGGGATTTTGATTTGTGGCGCAAAGCTCATGGCAAATCCTCAATGAAAACAGCCCCACCCCGCTAAGGGGCAGGGCTTTGGCCTTACGCCTTACCGTCTAAAAAGTCCTGTGCGAAGCGCTGCAGCACGCCGCCGGCTTCGTAGATGGACACTTCTTCGGCGGTATCCAAGCGGCAGGTGACGGGCACTTCGAGGGTTTCGCCGTTCTTGCGATTGATCACCAAGGTCAAGTCGCAACGCGGGGTGCGGGCGCCTTTCACGTCGTAGGTCTCGGTGCCGTCCAGCCCTAAGGTCAGGCGGTTGGTGCCGGGTTTGAACTCCAGCGGCAGCACGCCCATGCCGATCAGGTTGGTGCGGTGAATACGCTCAAAACCTTCGGCGGCAATGGCCTCGACGCCGGCCAAGCGCACGCCTTTGGCGGCCCAGTCACGCGAGCTGCCTTGGCCGTAATCGGCACCGGCGACGATGATCAGCGGCTGCTTGCGGTTCATGTAGGTTTCAATCGCTTCCCACATGCGCATCACGGTGCCTTCTGGCTCCACGCGGGCCAGCGAGCCTTGTTTCACGCTGCCATCGGCGTTACGCACCATTTCGTTAAGCAATTTGGGGTTAGCGAAGGTGGCGCGTTGCGCGGTGAGGTGGTCGCCACGGTGGGTGGCGTAGGAGTTGAAGTCCTCCTCAGGCAGGCCCATTTTCGCCAAGTATTCACCGGCTGCCGAGCTGGCCAGAATGGCGTTAGACGGCGACAGGTGGTCGGTGGTGATGTTGTCACCCAGCACGGCCAACGGGCGCATACCGCTTAAGGTGCGCTCACCGGCCAAGGCGCCTTCCCAATACGGCGGGCGGCGAATGTAGGTACTCATCTCGCGCCAGTCGTACAGCGGGCTCTTGGCCTGCTCGATGGTGCCCAAGTCAAACATGGGGATGTAGATTTCGCGGAACTGCTCAGGCTTCACATGCGCGCCGACAATCGCGTCGATTTCTTCATCGCTGGGCCAGATGTCTTTGAGGCGCACTTCTTGGCCGTCGACCACGCCGAGCACGTCGTTTTCGATATCAAAACGCATGGTGCCGGCAATCGCGTAGGCCACCACCAAAGGCGGCGAGGCCAAGAAGGCCTGCTTGGCGTACGGATGAATACGGCCGTCGAAGTTACGGTTACCGCTGAGCACCGCGGTGGCGTACAAGTCGCGGTCGATGATTTCTTGCTGAATTGCCGGGTCCAGCGCGCCGCTCATGCCGTTACAGGTGGTGCAGGCAAAGGCGACGATGCCGAAGCCGAGCTTTTCCAATTCAGGCAGCAAGCCGGCTTCTTTTAAGTACAGCTCAGCCACTTTCGAGCCCGGTGCGAAAGATGACTTCACCCACGGCTTACGCAGCAAGCCCAGCTTGTTAGCGTTACGCGCCAGCAGCCCCGCCGCCACCACGTTGCGCGGGTTACTGGTGTTGGTGCAGCTGGTGATGGCGGCGATGATCACCGCGCCATCGGGCATCAAGCCTTCGGCCTCTTGCGCCCGCGCGGCGGCCAGATCACCGGCGATGCCTTTGGCTTTCAAGTCAGTCGTCGCCACACGCGCATGCGGGTTAGACGGACCGGCGATATTGCGGCCGACGCTGGACAAGTCAAAGCGCAGCACGCGCTCGTATTCCACCTTACTCAGGCTGTCCGACCAGAAGCCAGCAGTCTTCGCATAGTGCTCAACCAACTCAACCTGCTGCGGCTCGCGGCCGGTGAGCTTTAAGTAGTCGATGGTTTGCTCGTCGATGGAGAACATCGCCGCCGTGGCGCCGTATTCGGGCGTCATGTTGGAGATGGTCGCGCGGTCACCAATGGTCAGGCTCGCCGCGCCCTCGCCGAAGAACTCCAGATACGCGCCGACCACGCGCTCTTTACGCAGGTATTCGGTCAGCGCTAGCACGATATCGGTGGCGGTAATGCCCGGTTGGCGCTTGCCGGTGAGCTCCACACCGACGATATCCGGCAGGCGCATCATCGAGGCGCGGCCGAGCATCACGGTTTCTGCCTCTAGGCCGCCAACACCGACGGAGATCACGCCCAGCGCATCCACGTGCGGGGTGTGGCTGTCGGTGCCCACACAGGTATCGGGGAAGGCCACGCCTTCGCGCACCTGAATCACCGGCGACATTTTCTCCAGATTGATCTGGTGCATGATGCCGTTACCGGCGGGGATCACATCGACGTTTTTGAACGCGGTTTTAGTCCACTCAATAAAGTGGAAGCGGTCTTCGTTGCGGCGCTCTTCAATGGCGCGGTTTTTCGCGAAGGCATCCGGGTCGAAGCCGCCGCACTCAACGGCCAGCGAGTGGTCGACAATCAGTTGGGTCGGCACCACCGGATTAACCTGCGACGGATCGCCGCCTTTCTCGGCGATGGCATCGCGCAGGCCGGCCAAGTCGACCAGCGCGGTTTGGCCGAGAATGTCGTGACAGACCACGCGCGCGGGGTACCAAGGGAAGTCCAAGTCACGCTTGCGCTCGATGATTTGCTCCAGCGACGCGGTGAGCGTGGCAGGGTCGCAGCGGCGCACCAGCTGCTCGGCGAGCACGCGCGAGGTGTACGGCAGGGTGTCGTAAGCGCCGGGGCGGATGGCCTCGACGGCTGCGCGGGTGTCGAAGTAGTCAAGCACGCTGCCGGGCAGGTTCTTGCGGTATTGGCTGTTCATAACGAGTCTCGAATCAGGCAAGTTGCCGAGCGACTGCCGCAGCGCCGCTCGGTCGATTGTTTATTAGCGCTCGGTGATGGCCGGTACAGGGCGCGCATCCGGCCCCACATAGTCGGCACTCGGGCGAATGATGCGGTTGTTGGCGCGCTGCTCGAACACGTGCGCACACCAGCCAGTCACCCGCGAGCAAACGAAGATCGGCGTGAACAACTTGGTCGGAATGCCCATAAAGTGATACGCGCTGGCATGGAAAAAGTCGGCGTTGCAGAACAGCTTCTTCTCGCGCCACATCACCTCTTCACAGCGCACGGATACCGGATACAGCACGGTGTCGCCCACGTCTTGGGCGAGCTTTTCTGACCACTGTTTGATGATGCCGTTACGCGGGTCGGACTCGCTGTAAATAGCGTGACCAAAGCCCATGATTTTGTCTTTGCGCGCCAGCATGGCGAGGATCTCGCGCTCGGCTTCATCGGCCGATTGCCACTGCTCAATCATGTCCATCGCCGCTTCGTTCGCGCCACCATGCAGCGGGCCACGTAGCGAGCCAATCGAGCCGGTCACGCAGCTGTGGATGTCCGACAAGGTCGAAGCGCACACGCGGGCGGTGAAGGTCGAGGCGTTGAATTCGTGCTCGGCGTAGAGAATCAGCGACACGTTCATCACCTTGGCATGCAGGGCACTGGGCTTTTCGCCGCGCAGCATGTGCAGGAAGTGCGAGCCGGTGCTGTCGTCGTCCAGCGCGGTTTCAATGCGCACGCCATCGTGGCTGAAGCGATACCAGTAGCAGATGATCGACGGCAGAATGGCCAGCAAACGATCGGCCTGATCGCCCTGCTCGGCAAAGCTCTGCTCGGTTTCCAGAGTACCCAGCACGGCAATGCCGGCGCGCATCACATCCATCGGGTGCGCATCGGCGGGGATACGCTCGAGCACTTCTTTCAGCGCTTGCGGTAAGGCGCGCAGGGTTTTCAGCTTGCCAACATAGGCGTCTAACTCGGCTTGCGTGGGCAGCTCGCCCTTGAGCAGCAGGTGGGCAACTTCTTCAAAGCTGACCTTCTCGGCCAGCTCGTGAATGTCGTAGCCGCGGTAGGTCAGGCCCGAGCCGGTTTTACCCACCGTACACAGGGCGGTAGAACCGGCTGACTGGCCGCGCAGGCCTGCGCCTGTGAGTTTTTTTGCTTCTGCCATGGTGTTATCTCCTCATCCGGGGCGCAGTTCGTTGCTGCGCGAAAGCCTAGGAAGGCACTTATTTAATGCCTGCACGTCTCAATCACTACGTTGTGCGGTGCTCACAACCTCGCCTACCACGCGGTATGTCTCGGCTGCTGCGCTCCGTACGCCTTGTGCTTAAGCCGTTCGCCGATTAAATCAGCGTCTTCCTTGTTATTTGTTTTTGCCTTGCGCAAACAGCGCGTCGAGCTTCTGCTCGAAGCTGTGGTAATCGAGGAAGTCGTACAGATCCATGCGCGTTTGCATCAGATCCACCACATCCTTTTGATCACCCTTGGCGAGAATGTTTTCGTAGACCGCCAGCGCCGCTTTGTTCATGGCGCGGAAGGCCGACAGCGGGTACAGCACCATGGTGGCGCCGTGCTCGCCGAGTTCCTGTTTGTTAAACAGCGGCGTAGCGCCGAACTCGGTGATATTGGCTAGCAAGTGGGCGCCGCCGATGCCATCGGCAAACGCGCGGTAGTCTTCGAGGGTGTGCACGGCTTCGGCGAAGATGCCGTCGGCACCGGCTTCCAAACAGGCGCGGGCACGCTCCACGGCGGCCTCAAGACCATCCTTTTGAAAAGCATCGGTACGTGCGATCACAAAGAAGCTGTCATCGGTCTTGGCATCGACCGCAGCCTTAACCCGATCAACCATTTCTTCTTGGCTAACGATTTCTTTATTCGGGCGATGACCGCAGCGCTTTTGCGCCACTTGGTCTTCGATATGCACGGCGGCAGCGCCGGCGCGGATCATTTCTTTCACGGTGCGGGCAATGTTGAAAGCGCCGCCCCAGCCGGTATCGATATCCACCAGCAGCGGGGTGTCCACGGCGGCGGTGATGCGGCGCACGTCTTCCAGCACATCGTTCATGCTGGTCATGCCCAAGTCCGGCAGGCCGTAAGAGGCATTCGCCACGCCGCCACCGGAGAGGTAAATCGCCTGATGGCCCACGCGCTTGGCCATCATCGCCGCGTAAGCATTGATGGTGCCGACGATTTGCAGCGGTTTGTTGTCTTGCAGGGCCTGACGAAAACGCTGGCCAGCGGTCATGTGACTCATGCTTTGCTCCTTGATTTGCGCGCTGGTGTGGCTGGCTGGGCTAGCTCTGCCAAACGCTGTTCAACATTGCGCTGCGAGCCGCGAATATGGCGGCGCATCAGCAGTTCGGCGAGTTCGCCATCGCGATCGGCAATGGCGTCGAGAATGCGGTGGTGCTCGGCAAACGCCTGCCGCGGGCGATTGGGCGTGGTCGAGAAACGGTAGCGGTACATGCGCACCAAGTGGTACAGCTCGCCACACAAGAGATCAGTGAGCATCTGATTGCCACTGCCTTGGATGATTCGATAGTGAAAGTCGAAGTCGCCTTCTTGCTGGTAGTAAGCCACGCCGCTTTGCAGCTCTTCGCTGCGTTCGTGGGCTTCCAGCACGCGGCGCAGTTCGTCCACCTCGGCGCGACTCATGCGCTCGGCCGCCATGCGGCAGGCCATGCCTTCCAGCGCTTGGCGCACCTCATAGAGTTCGATCAGTTCTTCTAAGCTCAGCGATACCACCCGGGCGCCGGCATGCGGGGTGCGCACCAGCAGCTTACGCCCCTCTAAGCGGCGCATGGCCTCACGCAGGGGACCACGACTGACGCCGTATTGACGGGCTAATTCTGGCTCAGACACTTTGCTACCCGGCGCCAGTTCACCTTTAACAATGGCGTTCTGGATCTGCTGAAACACTTGCTCGGCTAACGTAGCCGATGACTCGAAGGCGTCGCTCATAAGCCACCAATTGTCGACAATGACCACAAAATACTCGGCAAAACACCCTTAGCACAAGCTAAAAACCAGCCGATTGTCGACAGAATAGCTATGACTTTAGTCCAAAACTGCCCAGCAAAACATTCCGCAAACGCGCGCCGTGACTATGGTGAACACCGCTCGCATGCTACTATCTAGGGGTTTTGGGTCGTTGGCGAAGCGCCCAGTTGCGCTTCTCGCAGTGCCCACCCATTCCACTTTTCATCATTGATAGGAACCATGAGACGCGCTGCTTCTGCCCTTCTCTGTCTTTGCTTGGCTGCACCGTTAGTCGCAGCAGAGAAAACCATTTACGGCCTCAACGAATACGTTGGCCTTCCCAACCTTGACCTACAGGTAGCCGCTAAGCTGGATACCGGGGCCAAGACTGCCTCGCTGAGCGCGACGGATATCGAGCGCTTTAAACGCGATGGCGAAACTTGGGTACGTTTCTACCTGGCCATCGACGATGCCCACGAACACCCTATCGAGATGCCGCTTTCACGCATCAGCAAAATCAAACGCCGCTCAGGCGACTACAATAGCGAAGACGAAGACGCCAAGAGCTACACCAAACGTCCAGTAATTGAGCTGGATATGTGTATGGGCGGCCAGATGCGCTTAATTGAAGTGAACCTGACCGACCGTTCCAGTTTTCAGTACCCGTTGTTGATCGGCTCCGAAGCCCTGAAGCATTTCGGCGCCCTGGTTGACCCTAGTCTGAAATATTCCGCCGGCAAACCTGCCTGCGTAGCCCAAAACTAAAAGCGAGCCGAGAAAAACACGCCATGCGCTCAACCAATACACACCTGAAATTTATGGTGGCTTTGCTGGTCTCTTTAGGCCTTGCGATCACTGCCTACCAAATCTTCGTGATTGGTATTCCCGTCACCGAAGATGCCACCGACAACTTGTGGACAGTGGATGCCAAAGTCGAGTTTCAGGCCCAGTCTGGCAAACCGGTCAAGGTAAACATGTTTGTACCGCCGATGACCGACAACTATGTCAGCCTGAACGAGAGCTTCATCTCCAACAATTACGGCGTTAGCGTGCAGCGTGATAACGGCAACCGCAGCCTGACGTGGTCGGCCCGCCGCGCCAAAGGCAAGCAGACGCTGTATTACCGTTTAGTGCTGTCCAAGCGCTATGGCGGCGAAGCACCGAAAGCCAAAGGCTCGATCTACCGCGAGTCTCTGCCGCTAGAAGGCCCAGAGAAGATCGCCGCCGAAGCGTTGCTGTCGCCGATTCGTCAACACTCGGCTGACGTGGAAACCTTCATCAGCGAAACCATTCGCCGGGTAAACCGCCCGGGTGACGACAACGTTGCCCTGCTGCTAGCCGGCGATAACAGCGTTGAGAAAAAAGTTCAGGTCATTGATCTGCTGCTGTCGGTTGCACACATCCCCATGGAGCGTGTGCGCACCATCAAGCTGGTGGAAATCAACAGCCAAGAGCCTGAGCTGTGGCTGCGCAGCTTCAACGGCGAGAAGTGGTTGTACTTCCACCCAGAAAGCGGCCAACAAGGCCTGCCGGCTGACCGCCTGATCTGGTGGTTAGGCGAAGGCGAACTGGTCAGCATCGAAGGCGGTAAAAAGCCCAGC
This sequence comes from Atopomonas hussainii, assembly GCF_900109735.1. Classification (GTDB taxonomy): domain Bacteria; phylum Pseudomonadota; class Gammaproteobacteria; order Pseudomonadales; family Pseudomonadaceae; genus Atopomonas; species Atopomonas hussainii. The sequence continues at coordinate 233,261 of NZ_FOAS01000002.1, read as the reverse complement.
GTGACCTTCAGCCTGAACAGTAACGAGCTGAACGCGATTCGCGTAGCGAAGATGTCGGATGAAAAAACCGACGCCTCGTTCCTCGACTACTCGCTGTACGGCCTGCCGCTGTCTACCCAGCAGACCTACAAGATCATGATCATGATCCCGATCGGCGTGCTGGTGATTCTGGTGCTGCGCAACCTGATCGGCATTCAGACCCTGGGTACGTTTACCCCGGTACTGATCGCCCTGGCCTTCCGTGAAACCCAAGTGGGCTTCGGCATCATTCTGTTCACTGTGATCACCGCTCTGGGCCTGTCGCTGCGCTCTTACTTGGAGCATTTGAAGCTACAAATGCTGCCGCGCTTGTCGATTGTATTGACCTTCGTGGTGGTGCTGATCGCCATCATCAGCCTGTTCAGCCATAAGCTGGGCTTGGAGCGAGGCCTGGCCATTGCGCTGTTCCCGATGGTGATTTTGACCATGACCATTGAGCGTCTGTCGATCACTTGGGAAGAGCGCGGCGGCGCGCAAACCTTCAAGATTGCCGTGGGCACCGCGATTGCTGCCTCGCTGGCACACCTGCTGATGACCATCCCTGAGCTGGTGTACTTCGTGTTCACCTTCCCGGGCGTACTGCTGGTGCTGGTGGGCTTCATGCTGGCCATGGGTCGCTACCGCGGCTACCGCCTGACTGAGCTGTTCCGCTTTAAAGCCATGCTCAAGGACAGCTAAGCCATGCTGAACCTGATCAAAACGTGGAAGGCGCTGTCTGCCCAGGGGATCATGGGCATCAACCGGCGTAACGCAGACTACGTACTGAAGTACAACAAGCGGCACCTGTACCCGGTGGTGGATGACAAGATCCTCACCAAAGAGCGGGCCATTGCCGCCGGCATTGATGTGCCAGAGCTGTACGGCATTATCGAAACTGAAAAGGAAGTCGATAAGCTGCCGGGCATCTTGGCCAAGCACAAAGATTTCGTCATCAAGCCGGCGCAAGGCGCCGGCGGTGACGGCATCATCGTGATTGCCGACCGTTACGAAGGTCGTTACAAAACCGTTTCCGGCAAGATCATCAGCCACGAAGAAATCGAGCACCATATCTCGAGCATTCTGTCCGGGCTGTACTCACTGGGCGGCCACCGTGACCGCGTATTGATCGAATACCGCGTCACGCCCGACCCGATCTTCAAGGGCATTAGCTACGAAGGTGTCCCGGATATCCGCATCATCGTGCTCATGGGCTACCCGGTGATGGCCATGCTGCGTTTGCCAACCCGCCAATCCAGCGGCAAGGCCAACTTGCACCAAGGCGCCATTGGCGTGGGCGTTGACCTGGCCACCGGCCTGACCCTAAAGGGCACTTGGCTAAACAACAAGATCACCAAACACCCCGACACCGCGCAGGAAGTTGAAGGCGTGCAGTTGCCCGACTGGGATGGTTTTATGAAGCTGGCCGCCGGCTGCTATGAGCTGTCCGGCTTGGGCTACATCGGCGTGGACATGGTGCTTGACCAAGAAAAAGGCCCGTTGATTCTGGAACTTAACGCCCGTCCGGGCTTGAACATTCAGATCGCCAACGACGCCGGCCTCACCAAGCGTACCCACGCGGTTGAGGCTCGCATCGCCGAGCTGAAGAAAAAGGGCATCGAAGAGACGCCAGAAGAACGCGTGCGCTTCGCCCAAGAGATGTTTGGTCACACCGCGCGGCAAACGCCGTCAGCGTGATCTAAACCACTCTAACCGCTCTACAAGAAGGCCGCAGCTCACCACTTGCGGCCTTCTTGTTAGTAGCGTTCAGCAGCACGCCTTTAGCCACGCACACACGCCCGCCCTTCCGCTTTGGCCTGATACAGCAAAGCATCTGCACGATTAAACACCTGCGCTAAGCTCTCGCCACTTTGCCAAGCCACCACAGCAAAGCTGGCCGTCACTTTGCCCACACGCGGCAAACGGGCCTCTTCACACAAGGCAAGCAGATCGTCGGCCAATTGCCGCGCCGCGCTTAAATCGGTTTGTGGCAGAAGTACGGCAAACTCTTCACCGCCCAAGCGACACAGATAGTCCGATTGGCGTAAGCGCGCGCTAAATTGCTCAACAAATTGCTGCAGCACACGATCGCCCCACTCGTGGCCATAGCGATCATTGATGGCCTTGAAGTGGTCGATATCCCACATCAGTAGCGACAGCGGAGTGCGATAACGCTCGGCACGATGGATCTCCAAGCGCCCTTGCTCATCAAAAAAGCGCCGGTTGAAGGCTTTGGTCAGCGGGTCGGTGATGGTCAGCTGACGTAACTCGGCTTCTAGCTTCTTCTGCACGCTGACATCGGTTAAATAGCCGTACCAGATAAAACTGCCATCGCGGCGCGATTCGGTGCGCGCTTCGCCCCGCACCCAGAGCACCTCGCCGGCGTGGGTAAGAATTCGAAACTCATCGTGCCAAGCGCTCGCGCGTTGCTCATAGGTTTGCCGAATGCTGGCTTGTACACGCACTTTGTCGTCACGGTGAATGCGGGTGAATAAGCTTGCCGCCTCCAAGGGGCCGTGCGCTGGGTCTAGATCGAGCAGCTTGTAGGCGCCGTCGCTGATAAAGACAAACTCGACGCTGCCTTCTAAGTCCATCCGGTATTGAAACAGCGCACCGGGCACCTGTGATGCCAGTTTGCGCAAACGCTCGTCATGGGCCTTGAGCTGGCGCTGCACCTCGCGCCGCTCGGTCACATCCACGGCAATACCTAAAAAGCCGGTTAAGCCGCCTTGGTGGTTGCGAATAGCGGTAATTCGCAGGCTGATATCGCGCCACTGCCCGTTCTTATGCCGCATGCGCCAATCGCGGGCCTCTACCTCGCCCAAACGGACCTGCGCGACCAAAGCAGCAAAGCCTTCGTAATGCCCCAAACCACGCGCCTGCAAGTCTTCGCTCATGGCTTTGATCTGCAACGGATCATGCAACAGCAGCGGGGTTTCACGGTTCACCACATCATTGGCTTGATAGCCAAACAGGCGCTCTGCTCCGGCGTTAAACAGGGTGAAACGACCGTGAATATCGGTGGCCATAATGGCCACTTCGGTGGCCGCATCGAGCACCGATTGCAGGTAGCGCTGGCTGTCTTCGGCGCGGCGCTGAATACTCTTTAAGCCGTCGATCTCGGTTTGCGTGCCAATCATGCGCAGTGCGCGGCCCTGCTCATTACGGCTGATCACTTGGCCGCGATCCATCACCCACAAATATTCGCCGGCATGGTTTTGCAGGCGGTACTCCATCATTAAGGTGTTGGTTTCGCCACGCACATGCTGACGCACACACGCCTGACAGCGTTCGCGGTCGTCCTCATGCACACGCATTAGCCAGTCTTCTTCACGAGTGCCGAACTCACTGGCGGTATACCCCAAACGCCCCAGATAGCGGTCGCAGAACGACAGCACATGGGCGCTTAGGTCCCACTCCCAAATACCGTCGCCGGCGCTATCCAGTGCGGCACGCCAGCGGGCCTCTAAGCCGGCCACTTGCGCACTGCGCAGCTCTAGCTCTTGGGTACGCGAACGCACCAGCGACATAGCCGTAAAGCGCTGATTACTCAGCACCCAAACCAACAGCGTGGTCATCAAGGTTAAGAGCGCGCCCAGCCAAGGCACCCACACCACGCGAGCATCTTGGTAAGTTGCAACAAAGCTCGGCAGGGCTTCGATACTCACATCCAACTGGCGATCGGCCAGAGGCACCATGCTGTGCACTTGCCCCAGTTCCGACAGAGCCTTAGGCAAAGGCTGCGGATAACTAGCCAATAGCGGGGCGTTAGCCTGCTGGGCGTCTTTAACCCCGACCGTGAGGCCGTTAAAGGTTTCATCATTGAGCAGGCGGCGCAGCACGCTTTGCAGCGACACGGTCATGATCAAGAAGCCACGCAGCTGCTGGCGGCGCGCCTGCAAGTTTTCCGGCACTTTACCGCCGAAGTACACCGGGCTGACCAACAACTGCGCTTGCGCCTGCTTATCTAAACCAACCAACGACAGCAGATTACTCAAGGCCGGTTCGCCACTGTCACGCGCGCGCTTTAGTAGCGCATACAGCACAGGGTGCGACGCCATGTTGAAGCCCATGGCCGCATTGTCGTAGTTCAGCGAGCTGATATAGGTCAGCGGGAAATATTCATCGCGCGGAGCTGCCGGCGACCATTGATTGTCTTGGTTCAGATCAAGAATCTGGTAACCACGCAGACCCTCATCGCGCTGGGTCTGCTCGTGGCTATCACGCTGTATGTGGCCCACCCGTGGCGCCCACGCGATACCGACAATGTGCTCTAGGGCGTGATGGTTAAAACCGGCAAACTCGCGGCGACTGACTTCATCACTAAAGCTGAAAAAGCGCTGCAAGCCACGCATTTCTGTGGCCAATGCACGCACTTGCGTGGCGATTAAGGCCATGCGTTCACCACCAAGCAGCTGCAGGCGGCTTTTCAATTGTTCTTGGTTGGTTTGCAGCATGGCGCGGGTTGCCAACACGCTCAGCAACGCGCCTAACAGCAGCACAACCAGACTAACCCCCCAACGCTGCCACAGCGCCGCGCCCTTCACATTCAACACGCCACCCCTATCTGCCTTCCTGCAGCCAGCTCAGCTTTGCGCACCGTTACCCTGTCGGCGGCAAATCCAGCAATTACCTTTACAGAGCATAAGCAGCCCTATGGCGGCTGGCCAGTATCCTTTGTGTGATCGATGCGGCACCGTACAATGCGTGCAGTGTTCACAGGGAGTTATCCGCACATCATGCCCGCCCCGTTTTTGCGTTTAGTAGCCACCCTCGGCTTGTTAAGCGTGCTGGCCTTACCCAGCCATGCCAGCAACTTGGCGCAGTTCTCGCCCAAGCTGGTTAAAGCCATGCAGCAGCACAAGTTACCCGCCGATGCGCTATCGCTGGCCATTGTGCCGCTGGATGGCCCCGGCCAAGCGCGCTTTATCGGCGCCGATGTGCCGCTGAACCCCGCCTCGACCATGAAGCTGGTGACCACTTACGCGGCGCTTGAATTACTGGGCCCAACCCACCGCTGGGCCACGCGTCTGTACACCTTAGGCACGCTTAACGGCGACACCCTGCAAGGCGATCTGTACCTGCAGTTAGGCGGCGACCCTAAGCTCACCCAGGAGCGTCTATGGTTGCTGCTGCGTGACTTACGCAGCGCCGGAGTCAAACACGTAAGCGGCCGACTGCTGCTCGATAGCAGCCATATTCGCCCCAACGTTGGCCAATCGTTTAAAGATGATGGTAACGACCCTAGCCGACCGTTTTTAGTCGATGCCGACAGCCTGCTGGTTAACTTCAAGAGCCTGCGCGTGGATGTGCGCACCCGCAGCGGACAAAGCTTTGTCAGCATTGAGCCGCCATTGGCTAACGTGCAGGTCGACAATGCCGTGCAGGTGAAACCCGCCAGCACCTGCCCACGCTGGCCAGCGCTGCGTTTTGAAACCCAAGACCAAGGCCAACAAGCGCGTATCCGCGTGGTGGGCAGCCTGCCCAACGGCTGCTTAGCCCAGCACTACGTGTCGCTGTTGGATCACGCCAGTTACACCAGCGCCCTGCTGCGAGCACTGTGGCAAGAGCTCGGCGGCAGCATCGGCGGCGAGAATGGCTTGGTCGCGAGCGTGCCTCCTGGTGCACAACTGCTGGCTTACAGCCAGAGTGAAGATGTCGCCACGGTGATTCGCGACATCAACAAATTCAGCAACAACACCATGGCCCGCCAGTTGTTTTACGGCATTGGCGCGCAGTTCCGCCAAGCTGGCGATGCTCACGACGGTGACGCCGCCGAACGGGTCATCCAGCAGTGGTTTCGCAGTAAGCAAATCAGCCCGCAAGCCCTAGTGATGGAGAACGGCTCTGGCCTGTCACGCATCGAGCGCATCAGCGCCCGGCAGATGGCCAATATGCTGCAGTCAGCCTGGCAAAGCCCGTATGCCGCCGAGTTTATTGCCTCCATGCCCCTAGCCGGCATGGACGGCACCCTGCGCCGTCGCCTGCGTGGCACCGCCGTTGAGGGCCAAGCGCATATGAAAACCGGCTCGCTGAACAATGTGCGCGCACTGGCCGGCTACACCCGCGATGCCAAACACCATACCTGGGCCGTGGTGGCGATCATCAACCACCCGCGCCCGTGGGGTGCTAGCCAAATTTTGGATACTGTGGTGGAAGAAGTGCACCGTCAGGCACGTTAGGAAGCCCTGATTTAATGGCTGCACACCTCAATCACTTACGTTGCGCGGTGCTCGCAAGTTCGCCTACCCAACGGTATGTCTCACTTGCTGCGCTCCGTGCGCCTTGTGCTTGAGGCGTTCGCCGATCAAGTCAGCGCTTCCTTAAGCCGCCCTGCCGCACAAAAAAGGCCGTGAGCGTTACGCTTCACGGCCTTTGTGTTTCAACCCACTGTTTAAGCGGGACGGGTGAAACGCCAAGCGCGATGGATTTTCGGATTGCGCTTAAAGTCTTCGTCCAAGGTTTGCGCGCTGATGTCTTGCACCACATAGCGCTGGCTTAACGCGTCATCCAACTGGAACTTGCGGAAGTTGTTGGAGAAATACAGCACACCGCCTTTGGCCAAGCGGGCCATGGCCAGCTCTAGCAAGCGGGCGTGATCGCGCTGCACATCGAACACACCTTGCATGCGCTTAGAGTTAGAAAAGGTCGGCGGATCGATAAAGATCAAATCGTACTCGCCACGATCTTGCTCCAAGAACTGCACCACATCGCTTTGCACCAGCTTGTGCTTATCGGAGAAACCGTTCAGCGCCAGATTGCGCCGCGCCCAATCCAGATAGGTGCCGGACAAATCCACGCTGGTGGTGTTGCGCGCGCCGCCCACTGCCGCATGCACAGTGGCGGTGCCGGTGTAACAGAACAGGTTTAAGAACTGCTTACCGGCCGCCTCGCGGGCAATGCGCAAGCGCATGGGGCGGTGATCGAGGAACAAACCCGTATCGAGGTAATCGGTCAGATTAATCAGCAAGCGCGCTTGGCCTTCCTGCACCTCAATAAAATTGCCGCTGCTGTCTTGCTTCTCGTACTGGCGCTTACCGCTTTGCCGCTCACGGCGCTTCATGTACACCTTATTAGGGTTAACCCCTAAGGTCGGCGGAATGGCGGTGAGCGCATCGGTTAAGCGCTGCTGCGCTTTGGCTTCATCCACGCTCTTAGGCGCGGCATATTCCTGCACATGGATTTGCTCGCCATACACGTCCACCGCCAGTGCGTATTCCGGCATGTCGGCGTCATACAGGCGGTAGCAGCTGATGTTTTCGCGCTTGGCCCACTTGCCCAAAGTGCGCTGGTTCTTTTTCAGGCGGTTGGCGAACATCTGCGCGCCTTCGCTCAGGGCTGCGGCGGTCGGCGCTTCGGCGCTGCTGCTGTCGGCTTTGCGCTCGAGCACATAACGCTCGGGGGTTAAGTCCATCAGCACCAACTTGCACGGCAGCGGGCCGTTAAACAGCGCGTACTGCTTATGGCTGCGAATGCCCATGCGCTTACACAGCTCTGGCGCGCCGGTGAAAATCGCCGCCTGCCAGCCCTCGCATCCAGCGCGCAGGCGCTCGCCTAAGTGTTGGTACAAGTACACGAGGCTCGCGGTATCGCCCAAGCGCTCGCCATAGGGCGGGTTACACACCACCAAGCCGGTTTGGTTTTTATCCGGACTGGGCGCAAAGCTGGCAAGTTCGCCTTGGTAGACCTTGATCCAATCCACTAAGCCGGCGCGCTCGATGTTGGCGCGGGCGGGGCCAATCAAGCGTGGATCGGCTTCGTAGCCACGAATCCACAGCGGCTCTTGTAAGCGACCGGCTTGCGCACGAGCTTGGGCCTCTTCATGCAAACGCTGCCACAGCGCCGGCACATGGCCGAGCCAGCCAGAAAAACCCCAATGGGTGCGTTTTAAGTTGGGCGCCATGTCGGCCGCCATCATGGCTGCCTCAATCAAGAAGGTGGCCGAGCCGCACATGGGGTCGACCAGTGCTTTGCCCTCTTTGGCCATCGCCGGCCAGTTGCTGCGCAGCAAAATAGCCGCGGCGAGGTTTTCTTTCAGCGGCGCGGCACCCTGCTGCAAACGATAGCCGCGCTGATGCAAGCTATGCCCGGATAAATCCAACGACACCGAGGCTTGGCCGCGCTCCAAGTGCACATGCACACGCAAATCCGGCTGCTGCTTATTCACCGACGGACGCTTGCCGACTTTGGCGCGGAAGCGATCGACGATGGCGTCTTTAACTTTGAGTGCGCCGAAGTGAGTGTTATCGAAGCCGCTGCCACCGCCGGTGAACTCCACGGCGATGCTGCCGCCGCCATCGACATGCTCTTCCCACGGCATCTCGCGCAGTTGCAGGTACAGGTCTTCTGGATTACTCACACTCAAGCGGTTGAGCACCATCAACACGCGGTTGGCTAGGCGTGACCACAGACACAGTCGATACGCCACTTCCAGCGAGCCCTGCCCCGCCACCCCAGCCAAGCGGCCTTGCGTGGCGCTTAGGCCAAGCTCAGCGGCTTCGGCCTCTAGCAGGTGTTCTAGGCCCTTGGGGCAAGTGAGATACAGCTCGAGAGTGTCTTGCATGGTTACCACGTCAGCGAAAACTTGATGGCCTGACCAACGGTCAGCCCGAGAGAATCAATGGAAACAGCCACAACAGGCGGATGAGCGCTGTCTTATGCCTGAATCAGATAAAAATGACCGTGTTATGACAAATGGATCATTCACAGCCCCGGCCTTCTTGGTTACACCTAAATCCAGCTGCAGGACATGCAGTACAGGCTGCCGGCCATGGCCTGTTCTGAGCCTAGCTCTGGCTCAGATAAACCCCAAGCGCAGGGGTTGCTAAGGATACCAGTTACACCGCGTAGACATGACAAAAGAGGATGCAACTCTATGAAGAGACTCAAGCGCGATCCACAGGAGCGAGCTTTTGTGCGTGGTTACCAAAACGGTTTACAGGGGAAATCCAAAGAACTCTGCCCTTTTGATCAGGGCACCAACCGGCAAGCCTGGATGAACGGCTGGCGCGAGGGACGAAGCGACAACTGGGATGGCTTGGCGGGTGCGTCAGCAGTGCACCGCCTCAATGCAGTGCACGCCGTAGGTTAAAACTCACTTTTACGTTACCCACTTCTAGCACGCCCCAATCGGGCGGCGGGCGCAAGCCCAGGGGCTCCACTACGGAGCCCCTTTTATTTGCGGGTTATTTTTTTAGCGCAGCGATGGCATCGACCGACTCTTTAATCAGCGCAGGTCCTCGGTAGATAAAGCCCGAATACACCTGCACCAGCGAGGCACCGGCGGCAATCAACTCCGCCGCATGCTGCCCTTCGGTGATGCCGCCCACACCGATAATCGGTAAGCGGCCACCGAGCACCTCGGCCAGAACCTTGACCCGTGCCAGCGACTTGTCGCGCACCGGCGCGCCGGACAAACCACCGGCCTCTTCGGCAAACGGTAAGCCTTCAACGCCTTCACGGCCGATGGTGGTGTTGGTAGCAATCACGCAATCCATGCCTGCTTGTTCGATGGTGTTGGCCACCAGCGCGGTTTCTTCATCGTTCATATCAGGGGCAATTTTGATCGCCAGCGGTACACGCTTGCCGTACTCACTGATCAAGCCCTCGCGGCGCTCAGCCAACGCATCCAGCAGACTTTTCAGCTGATCGCCAAACTGCAAAGTGCGCAGGCCCGGGGTATTAGGTGAAGAGATATTCGCGGTGATGTAGTCAGCGTGCTGATAGACCTTCTCAAGGCAAATCAGATAGTCGTCATTGGCGCGCTCAACCGGGGTGTCGAAGTTCTTGCCGATATTGATGCCCAAAACGCCATTAAAACGCGCCTTTTCGACGCGGCTAATCAGGTAATCGACGCCTTTGTTGTTAAAGCCCATACGGTTGATCACCGCCTGCGCCTGCGGCAAGCGGAACAAGCGCGGCTTAGGGTTACCCGGCTGCGGGCGCGGGGTAATAGTGCCGATCTCGACAAAGCCAAAACCCAGCTGACCTAAGCCGTCGATGGCATCGCCGTTTTTATCCAGCCCAGCGGCTAAGCCAAACGGGTTGGCGAAGTTCAAACCCATCACCTGCACTGGCAGCTGCGGGGTGTTGCAGATCAACCCCGGCAAACCTAAACGGCCACCTACACCGAGCATGTCGATGGTCAGTTCGTGAGCGGTTTCTGGGGTGAGTTTGAACAGTAATTCGCGGGCGATGGTGTACATGGCGGGGCTCCTTGATCAGCGGGCGAATTATACGCAGGCGGGCCACATTGCTCTAATCACTAGCAACGCTTTGTTACCGTTGCGCACATAAACAGCGCTTAACGCGCCAGCAGGTTGAGCGAGATCAACTTACCGTCGGCTTGATAGAGCAGCTCGAAACGTCCGTGTACGCCGTCGGCCTGCAAATACGGACGCAATAAGTTAGCCGGCAGGCTAATCCGCTGGCCATCCGCCGCTGTTACCAACACACGACTGGCGGTGCCACGGTAATAGGCGGCAAACGCATCGGCGGACACATCAATCTGCAAAATCACCCGCGGCACTGCTAACTCCTGCAATAAAAAACGCCGGCGCTAGTGTCGCACTAGTGCCGGCGTGCTTGAACGCACATTAGCCTTCTAAGAAGAACTAACGCCGTGCCTGTTTAAGGAATACAAACGCCGTGCTGGCCGCTCTGCGCTAAATCCAATAGCTCCCGATTCGCCACAGCGTACATGGCGTAATCGTCGGTGTTGGCCGCACGTAGCTCGCTGAGCATGCTGCGCCAGCGTTTGACCAAGGGCTTTTGCTGCTCCAGCCACTCGCCCAAGGGCTTGTCGAGGTCATCGCCTTTGCCGGCTTGCATCAGCACCGACACAGTAATGGCCCGCTGCTGCCAATCCAGATCATCGCGATAGGCTTCACGCGCCAACGCCTGCCAGTTGTTTTCCACTTTCAGGTCGTTGATTTGCAAGCCGTACCAGTCCAGATCCAGCTCGTCGGCCACCTTGTAGTACACATGCCCAACACGCTCCGGTGCTTGGCCGCTGGCCTCACCGGCTTCGATGATTGGCAGCAAGGTGTACAAGTGACTGGTGCCAGCCACCACACGGGCGACAGCTTCTGGCACGCCAACGTGGGTGTACTTATCAAAGCGCTTGGCCCAGTCTTGCTTCGCTGCACCGCCGAGCAGTTGCTCTAAGCGACCCGACAGCTCGGCCACGCGCGGGGCAAAGTAAGCCACGTCTTTAGCGGCATCCAGCTCGCTGCGGCGATTGCGCAAGAACCAACGGGTGGCACGACGACCTAAGCGCATCAGCTCTTCCATCAGCGCCAGCTGCAAATCGGCGGGCATTTTGTAATCCAGCGCTTCAATCGCTGCCCACCAGCCGTGCAGGTTGAACACATCACGCGCCACCACATAGGCCTTGGCCACTTGCGCAGCACTGGCCCCGGTGGACTCTTTCAAACGCTGCACGAAGGTACAGCCCATGTGATTGACCAAGTCGTTAGCAATCTGCGTGGCGACAATCTCGCGCTTCAGACGGTGACGCGGCAGCACCTCGGGGAATTTCTTCACCAACTGCGCGGGGAAGGCCGTTTTCATCTCCTGCGCCAGATAGTCGTCATCCGGCACGTTGGACTTGAGCAGCTCTTCTTTGAGGTCGATCTTGCTGTACGACACCAGCACCGACAGCTCTGGGCGGGTTAAGCCCTTGCCTTGTGCGGTGCGCTCATTGAGCTGCTCATCGGTGGGTAAAAACTCCAACGCGCGGTCGAGCTTGCCGGCGCTTTCTAGCGCATTCATTAAGCGGCGGTACTCGCCCAAGCGACCCAAGGCGCCGCGCTGGGCCAGCGACAGGGCTTGAGTTTGCTTGTAGTTATTGCCGAGCACTAAGTGGCCGACGTCATCGGTCATCTTGGCCAGCAAGGTGTTGCGCTGCTTCTCGGTCATGTCGCCGGCCGACAGCACTTCGTTGAGGAGAATCTTAATGTTCACCTCATGGTCGGAGCAGTCTACGCCGCCAGCGTTATCGATAAAGTCGGTATTACCCGCACCGCCTTTTAAGCCAAATTCGACACGGCCCAGCTGGGTCATGCCCAAGTTACCGCCTTCGCCAAACACTTTGGCGCGCAGCTCGTTACCGTTTACGCGCAGGCCATCGTTGGCTTTGTCGCCCACATCGGTGTGGGTTTCGCTGCTGGCTTTAACGTAAGTGCCGATACCGCCGTTCCAAATCAAATCGACCGGTGCTTTAAGCAGCGCATGAATCAACTCAGTGGGGTTAAGTTTGTCGGCTTTGATATCAAAGCGCGCTTTCATTTCTGGGCTAATGGCGATGCTCTTCAAGCTACGCTCGAATACCCCGCCGCCTTTGGAGATCAGCTTGGCGTTGTAATCGGACCAGCTAGAGCGCGGCAGTTCGAACAAGCGCTTACGCTCAGCAAAGCTCGCGGCCACATCGGGGTTGGGGTCGATAAAGATGTGCATGTGGTTAAACGCCGCCACCACGGCGAGTTTTTCCGACAGCAGCATGCCGTTACCGAACACGTCACCGGCCATGTCACCGATACCGATCACGGTCACGGTGTCTTCCTGCACATTAATGCCCTTCTCGCGGAAGTGGCGCTGCACGCTCACCCAGCCGCCTTTAGCGGTGATGCCCATGCCTTTGTGGTCGTAACCGGCTGAGCCGCCCGAGGCGAACGCATCGCCAAGCCAGAAGTTGTAATCCTTAGCGATGCCGTTGGCGATATCCGAGAAGGTCGCTGTGCCTTTGTCCGCCGCGACCACCAAATACGGGTCATCGGGGTCGTGACGCACCACGTTGGTCGGCGGAATCACCGCGCCTTCTTTTAGGTTGTCGGTGATATCCAAAAGGCCCGAGATAAAGATGCGGTAGCAGGCAATCGCCTCCGATTGAATCTCATCGCGCGTTCCGCCCACGGGCAGACGACGCGGAATAAAGCCGCCTTTAGCGCCCACCGGTACGATCACCGCGTTCTTCACCTGCTGGGCTTTCACGAGGCCCAGCACTTCGGTGCGGTAGTCTTCCTCACGGTCTGACCAACGCAAGCCACCGCGCGCTACTTTGCCGCCGCGCAGGTGCACACCTTCCACGCGTGGGCTGTAGACGAAGATTTCGAACATCGGCACCGGACGCGGAATATCCGGAATCGCCCGTGGGGTGAGCTTAAAGCTGAAGTAACGCTTGGGCTCGCCGTTGGCTTGGGTTTGGTAAAAGTTGGTGCGCTGGGTGGCTTTGATCAAGTCCATGTAGCGGCGCAGGATGCGGTCTTCGTTGAGCACGGCGACGTTATCCAGCGCATCGAGAATGGCCTGTTCCAGCTTCTCTTGCTTGTCGGCCATATCTTGCTTGCTCATCTTGCGCGCCAGATAAAAACGCGTTTTGAACAAGCGCACCAGCTCCTTGGCGATGTCCACATGGTTGACCAAGGTATTGGCGATGTAGGCCAGATCAAAACCCAAGCGGATTTGCTTCAAGTAGCGGGCGTAGGCACGCAACAGCGCCACTTCGCGCCACGGCATACCGGCCATGAGTACCAGGCGGTTAAACGCATCGTTCTCCGCTTGGCCGGTGCTGATGTGGATAAAGGCATCCTGATAGACGCTGTTCAGCGCTTGGATATCCACCTCCACGCCTTGCGGCTTGGTGAAGGCGAAATCGTGAATCCAGAACTCTTTGCCATCGGCGCGGCGCAGGCGATAGGGGAATTCACCCACCACGCGCAGGCCTAAGTTTTCCAGAATCGGCAACACGTCCGACAACTGTAACGGCGAGTCCGCGTGATACAGCTTGCAGTGCAACAGGTCGTCGCCCTGTTGCAGCGGCTGGTAGAAGCTCATCACCAGCGGCGTTTCATCGCCTAGGCTCATCAGGTGGCGCATATCCACCACGGCCGAGTGCGGCATAAAGCGCTCGCGATAGCCCGCCGGGAAGCCATTGGGGAAGTCAGCGAGCAACTCCGTGCCTTTGGCCTCACCGAAGTTTTCCACGGTTAAGCCGGCGAAGTCGTCTTGCCAGCTGCGGCAAGCCTGCACCACTTCGCGCTCCAACTGGGCCACATCGACGGTCATCGGCTTGTCGCTGTCCAAGCGCAGAATAAACTGCACCCGCGCCAGCACCGACTCGGAGAAGAAGGTCCAGAACTCGCAATCCTGCGCTTGCATGCGCTCCATCAGCACCTGCTGAATTTTCTTGCGAATTTCCGTGGAGTACATGTCGCGCGGCACGTACACCAAACAGTAAGCAAAACGGCTGTACGGGTCTTTACGCAGGAACAGGCGCACTTTGTGGCGCTCTTGAATCTGCACAATACTCAAGGTGGTGTTGAACAGTTCATCCACCGGGGTTTGGAATAAATCATCACGCGGCAGCACTTCGAGTACTTGGCTCATTTCTTTGCCTAAGTGCGAGTGCTGGTCGAAGGTGCACTTGGCTTTGACCGCCTCGACCTTCTGCCGAATGTAAGGAATCTCTTTAACGCTGATGCTGTACACCATCGATGTGTACAAGCCCATAAAGCGGCACTCTTTAACCACTTCGCCCTTGGCGTTGATCTCGCGGATCGACACATAATCTGGGTAGGTCGGGCGGTGCACTTTGGATGGGGTCGCGGCTTTGGCAAAGCTCAGCAACAGCGGCTCGCGCAGATAGCTGACCGCTGCCTCGCTCACCGCTGCGTCGGCAGGCTTTAGGTTGGCGCGCATCGACTTGCTCAAGCCCAGCGAAGCCTCGGCGTTGTACTCAACCGCTGCTTGGCCATTCTTGGCGGTTTTCAGGGTGAACTCTTCGTAACCCAAGAAGGTGAAGTGGTCATTGGCCAGCCACTCCAAGAATTGCTTGGCTTCGGCCAGTTCTGCTTTGGCGACGGGCAGTTTGGCTTTGCCCATCCAGCCAATCAGCTCAACGACCTTGGCTTTCATGGCAGTGAAATCGCTGACGGCCAGCTCTACATCGGCCAGTGCCGCATGCAGGCTTTTCTCCAGCGCTTTCATCTCGCCGGTGGTGGCGCAGCGGTCGATCTCGATATGAATGATCGCCTCGCCAACGCTGTTTTTGCTCGACTCACCCGGCGCGTGCAGTGTGGTGACTTTGCCCTGCTTGTTGCGCTCGACCTGCCACACCGAGTTTTGCAGGGTGTGCAGGTTGTAGCCCTGCTGGGTTAGCTCCATGCGCACGGAGTCCACCAAGAACGGCATGTCGCGTTGCAGCACCTCGACCACCGTGTGGGTCGACTGCCAGCCATGCTTCTCGTAGTCGGGGTTAAATACCCGCACCTTGGGCTTGCCGCCATCGAACTGATCGACAAACTGCCACGATGACACTGTGCTGCCAACCAAGTCGGCAAAGCGCCGTTGGGTTAATTCGTCTAACGAGATAATGCCGAAGAAATGCTCGGCGAAGCGACTCACTTTTGGTAAGTCGGCCTCGCTCAAGTGCTGCGCGAGCGCCGACTGCAGTTGATGCTGAAAATCGGTTTTGCTGGCCGCGGTGAAGAACGCCATGCTTGGGTCACTCCATTGCTGGGATCATTGTTCTTTGCTGTGATGTAAAACGAGCTTCTGCCAAGCAAGATTAGTCGAAGCTGGCAGAGATGCTTTAAAGTGACGCCGGCTAATAACAATCCGCTACGACCAGCCAGTCACTTTTAAGGTTGAGCTTACTGATGGATCACCGCGAAGCGCTTGTATCGCTGCGACAATTTCTTTCAAGTCAGATCATCGGCCAGGAACGTTTAGTCGAACGCCTGCTGATTACCCTGCTGGCTGACGGCCATTTATTGGTGGAAGGCGCGCCGGGGCTTGCCAAGACGCGCGCCATTAAAGAGTTGGCCGACGGCATGGAGGCGGACTTCCACCGCATCCAGTTCACCCCTGACTTGCTCCCAGCGGATATCACCGGCACCGAGATCTTCCGCCCGGAAACCGGCAGTTTTCAGTTCCAACGCGGCCCGATCTTTCACCACCTGGTGCTGGCTGACGAGATCAACCGCGCACCGGCCAAAGTGCAATCGGCGCTGCTGGAAGCCATGGGCGAGCGGCAGATCAGCGTGGGCTTAGAAACCTACCCGCTGCCGCCGCTGTTTATGGTGATGGCCACGCAAAACCCTATCGAACAAGAAGGCACTTACCCGCTGCCCGAAGCGCAGCTCGACCGTTTTCTCATGCACGTAAAAATCGGCTTCCCGGATGCGCAAGTCGAGCGGCGCATTCTGCAACTGGCCCGTGGTGAAGCCTTGCACGGCGAAGCGCCGCCGACTCAGCCGGTGTCGCAAGAAGCGATTTTTATCGCCCGCCGCGAAGTGCTGGGCCTGTACATGGCCGATGCGGTGGAGGAATACCTGGTGCAGCTGATCGTCGCCACCCGCACCCCGGCGCGCTTTGATGCCGAGCTGGCGGACTGGATCAGCTATGGCGCCAGCCCGCGTGGCTCGATTGCGCTGGATCGCTGCGCGCGTGCCCATGCGTGGCTCGCCGGGCGCGACTTTGTTAGCCCCGAGGATATTCAAGCCGTGCTGCCCGATGTACTGCGCCACCGGCTGATTTTGTCGTTCGAGGCCGAAGCCGCCGGCATCGACCAAGACCGGGTGATCCAGCGTCTGCTCGACGTGGTCGCCGTCGCCTGAGGCCGCTATGAGTCTGGGACTGGCCCCACTGCCCGGCGTGCGCGTCAGCCTGAACGAGCTGGTCGCGCTGCGCCACCATATTCGCGAGTTCCAGCTGTTCTCCACCGCCAGCCGGCGCAGCCCATTGGTGGGCCTGCACCATTCGCGCCTGCGTGGCCGTGGCGTGGACTTCGACCAAGTGCGCGCCTATTTACCCGGCGACGACGTGCGCTCCATCGACTGGCGCGTTACCGCACGCACCCAAGAGCCGCACACTAAGCTGTATCACGAAGAACGCGAGCGCCCGGTGTTTATTCTCGTGGAGCAAAGCCGGCGCACCTTCTTTGGCTCTGGCGAACGTTTAAAGTCGGTGCTTGCCGCCGAGTTAGCCAGCCTGATCGGCTGGGCCGCACTGGCGCATAACGACCGTGTGGGCGGCTTGGTATTTAGCGATCGCGAGTGGCACGAAATCCGCCCACGGCGCCGCAAGCAAAGCCTGCTGCAGTTTTTAAACCGCTTAAGCCACGCCAATCAGCTGCTCTCTAGCGAGCATTGGTCGCCGGGGCAAGAGCCTTTCACCATCGCCCTGCGCCGTAGTCGCGAAGTGCTGCGCCCCGGCAGTTTGCTGTTCATCATTTGCGATGAGCGTGCGCTGGGCGATCAGTCCGAAGCGCAGCTAAGCCTGCTGGCGCGGCATAACGATCTTGTCCTGATGCCGCTCTCCGATCCGCTGGATCATCACCTGCCACAAACTGGCCGCCTGCGTTTTGCGCAAAGCGGCCGCGAGCTGCGCTTAGACACCGACCTACCCAGCCTGCAAAGCGGCTACGACCAAATCGCCGAAAAACGCCAACAACGTTGGCGCAACTTAGCGCAACGTTTGGCCGTGCCACTGCTGCCGTTAGACACCCGACAAACCGGGCTGCAACAACTGGTGCAGCACCTACAACCCTTGAGCGGCCGCTAATGAACCCGCTCGACGCCCTAAAACCTAACCTACTGCCCGAGGCCATTGCCTGGTGGCCCCCGGCGCCCGGCTGGTGGCTGCTCGCGGCCTTCGCCCTCGCCTTGCCGTGGCTGGCGGTCTGGGCATGGCGCAAGCGGCCACAGAAGCAAAAAACCCAAAAGCCCAAAGTCGGCCAAGCCCTCGACCCGCTACAACTCGCCGCACTGCGCGAACTACAACAACTACCACTGCCCGACGAGCAAGACAGCGCCGGCCCGTGGCTGCAAGCGCTCAATCAGCTACTCAAGCGCCTGTGTTTAGTGCGCTACCCCGATGCGCACTGCCAAACCTTGTCGGGCCGCGCTTGGCTGCTGTTTTTAGATGGCCGTTGCACCGCCGCTGGCTTATCGCGCTTTATGGTGTTGGTCGAAGGCCAGTACAAAGCCGATATCCGCTTACCGCTGGCCACCAGCAACCGCCTGCGCCAAGCGGTGGATACCTGGATTCGCCAACATGCTTGAGTTGGCGTGGCCGTGGGCCTTTCTCCTCCTGCCGCTGCCGTGGTTACTGCGCCAATGGCTACCGCCGGCGCGTGGCGATGAGGCCGCGCTGCAAATCAGCTTTATGGACGAGCTGGAACAGCTCAGCCAGCGCCGCGCCCTGCGCCCGCTGCCGCCATGGCGCCGCCAGCTAGCGCCGGCCGGCCTGTGGCTATTGTTAGTGCTGGCCTTAGCCCGCCCAGAATGGGTCGGCTCGCCCCTGCCGCTAAGTGCCTCGGGGCGCGATTTGCTGTTGGCGGTGGATGTATCTGGCTCGATGCAGCACACCGACATGCGCTGGCAAAAAGAAGAAGTCACTCGCCTTCAATTGGTGAAAAACCTGTTTACCCCGTTTATTGAAAGCCGCATCGGTGATCGCGTCGGGCTGATCTTGTTCGGCTCGCAAGCCTATCTGCAGGCGCCGCTGACCTTCGACCGCAAAACCGTCAGCACTTGGTTAGATGAAAGCGTGGTTAATATCGCCGGCCCCGACACCGCGATCGGTGATGCCATCGGCCTTGGCATCAAGCGCCTGCGTTTGCGCCCCGCGCAAGCACGCGTGCTGGTGCTGATTACCGACGGCGCCAACACCGCCGGACAAGTCATGCCCATGACCGCCGCGCGTCTGGCCCGCGAAGAAGGCATTCGCATCTACACCATCGGCATTGGCAGCGATGCCAGCGAATCGCCGCTTTTGGGCATGCTCGGCATTCAGCCGGGTATTGATCTGGATGAGCCGACCCTGCAAGCGATTGCCGAAACCACCGGCGGCGAATACTTCCGTGCCCGCAATGCTGACGAGCTAGAAGGCATCGCGCAAACCCTCGACCGCTTAGAGCCGGTCAACCAAAAAGCCAATCAAGTGCGCCCGGTGCAGCCGCTGTACTTTATTCCGCTGCTGATCGTGCTACTCAGTAGTTTATGGTTGGCGCGCCCAGATAACTGGCGCTTGTTGTTACCGCGGAGATGGCGCTGATGTGGCCGCACTTTGAACGCCCTTACCTATTGCTGCTGTTGATCCCCGTGGCACTGATCGGCTGGTATCAATGGCGCCATGCTAAGCGCTTAGGTCAGTGGCAAAGCCTGCTGCCGGTTGCGCTGCACCCATGGCTATTGAGCGGTCGCGACGTGCGTCCCAGCCGTTTACCCAAAGCGCTGTTGGCAATCGCGTGGCTGCTGGCCGTACTCGCCTTGAGCGGCCCCAGCTGGGAAAAACTCGAACAGCCCAGCTATCGCAGTAGCGATGCTTTGGTCATCGTCTTGGATGCCAGCCAGTTCATGCTCGCCAGCGATGTGCAGCCCAACCGCTTAGCGCATGCCAAACGCAAAATCATGGACCTGCTGGAAAGCCGCGACGACGCCCTGACCGGCATTGTGGTGTACGCCGGCAGCAGCCACACCTTAGTGCCGCTGTCGAATGACCTCGGCACCGCGCGCAATCTGCTGGATGCCGTCAAGCCCGACATCATGCCGCTGGCAGGCCAACGCGCCGATTTGGGCGTCGCCCGCGCCGTAAAGCTGCTGGAGCAAGGCGGGCGCCCACAAGGGCGCATTCTGCTGCTGACCAGCGCGATTAGCGCCGATGCCGAGCAAGCCCTTAGCGAGCAAACAGACAGCTATGCCGGACGCCTGTCGATACTCGGCTTTGGTACTGCCGAAGGCGCGCCGATCCCGTTAAGCGACGGCAGTCTGCTGAAAGACCAACAAGGGCGCATCGTCTTGCCGCGTACCGACAGCGCACAATTAGCCCAACAAGCCACTGCCATCGACGCCGGCTTTAGCATGGCCACCTTAGATAACCGCGATATTGACGCGCTGGGCCTCAACCAGCGCCAGCTTGGTTATCAACGCAGCCAAGAACAACGCCTTAACCGCTGGCACGATCAAGGCTACTGGCTCTTGCTGCCGCTGGTCTTGCTCGCCGCCAGCGCCGCCCGGCGCGGCTGGTTAATGGCGCTCTTGCTGTGCTTCACCCTGCCCCTGCCCCAGCAGGCCAATGCATTTGGCTGGGACGATTTATGGCTGCGCCCCGATCAGCAAGGCGAGCGCCTGCTCAATCAACAACAAGCGGCGGCCGCTGCCAGCACCTTTGCCGACTTAGCCTGGCGCGCCGAAGCCCTCTACCAAGCCGGCGATTACCAAGCGGCAGCCAAACTGTGGGCCCGCCAAGATGGCGCCAATGCCGACTACAACCGCGGCAACGCGCTGGCTAAAGCCGGCGAGCTAAGCGCCGCACTGGCCGCCTATGACGAAGCGCTGGATCTTGACCCTGGCTTAAGCCAAGCCGCTGACAATCGCGCCTTAGTGGAGGCCCTGCTCAAACAACAAGAGCAGCAACAAAAAGAGCAAAACGGGCAAAACGACGCACAAGGCGAGCAGCAGCAAGCTGGGCAAAACGCTGACGACAGCCAGCAAGGCCAATCCGCCAACCCACAAGGTCAGCCCCAGCCAGAAGCCGGCAACCAAAGCCCCAGCAGCGGCAATAGCGGCACCCCGAGCGAGCAACAAGGTGCCGGCGCCAGCACAGGCGGCGAGGCCAATACCGCCAACGACAGCCCCGCACCGGCCGAGTCTTCTAGTGCAACGGAGTCAACCGATAACAAGGCGACCACCGCGCCAGAAAGCTCCTCCAGCGAAGCCGCCGACCCCAGCGCCGACATTGGCCTAGCCGGTATCGAAGCTCTGCCCGACTTCGAGCGCGAAGCCGCCCTTGAACTATGGCTAAAACAAATCCCCGACGAGCCCAGCGAGCTGCTACGGCGCAAGTTCTGGTATCAGCAACAACAGGAGTCCCAGCCGTGACGTTCTTTCTGCGCCTGTGCGCCAGCATATTTCTGCTCGCCAGTTGGCTCAGCACGCCAGCCTGGGCGTTAACCGCCAGCGTCGATCGCGCGATTATTTATGAGGGCGAAAGCTTCGAGCTGAGCCTAGAAAGCGCCGACAACAGCTTCACATCGCCAGATTGGGAGCCGCTTAAGCATGATTTCATTATTCTCGGCACCCGCCAGGTCAAACGCTTCAGCAGCGACGGCCAACAAAGCGCTACCACCACGCAATGGCTGGTTAGCCTGCAAGCCCGGCGCATTGGCCGACTGACCATTCCGCCGCTTAGCCTAGGCAGCCAGCAGAGCGCCGCCATCGAGCTACAAGTACGCCCGCAAAGCGCCCGCGAAGAGCAAGCGCAAGAGCGCATCGCCCCGGTGTTTATTGACGCGCAGCTATCCCACGACCGCGTCTACCTGCAGGCACAAACCATCCTCACCTTGCGTATTTACCACTCGGTATCGCTGTACAACGACAGCAGCTTAAGCCCGCTGGAAATGGAGCAAGCGCGGGTCGAAGTACTCGGCCAGCCGCGCACCTACGAGAGCACCATTAACGGTGTGCGCCACGGCGTGATCGAAGTGCGCTATGCGATTTTTCCGCTAGAAAGCGGCACGCTAGAAATTCCCGCCCAGGCCTTCAGCGCCACCCTGGTTGATCGCGACCAGCAAAACTTCTTGGGCTTTGGCAATCGTCCCGGCAAGCGCGTGCAAGTGCGCTCGCCGAAAATCCCCCTCACTGTGCTGCCCAAGCCCGACAGCTACCCCAAAGATGAGCCGTGGCTACCCGCCGCCTCGGTGAGCCTAAGCCAGCAATGGTCGCAAGGTGATGAAGCGCTGCCGCTGGGCGAATCACTGACCCGCACCCTGCAGCTGAGTGTCGAAGGCGTCAGCACCGCACAACTGTCCAACCTGCGCAGCCAAGACGTTGACGGCGTGCGCCGCTATGCCGACCAGCCACAGTCCAGCCAAACCATCAACGACAATGGCCTAACCGCCACACGGCAAGAAAGCGAAGCCTTAGTGCCCCTGCAAGCAGGCACCTACGCGCTGCCACCCGTGCGCTTAACGTGGTGGAACACCAAAACCGCACAAGTCGAAGTCTCGGAGCTGCCGGGCCGCACGCTCAGCGTGAGCGCCCCGCAGGGTGCCAACAACAGCGCCACCCCGCGCCTGCCAGAGCCACGGCAAAACAAAGCGCTGCTGTGGCCATGGCAGCTGGCCAGCGGCGTGTTGCTGCTCGGTAACGTGCTGTTGTTAATCCTGTGGCTACGCGCCCGCCGTGCACCGAGCAGCAACAAAACCGCCGCCAGCGGGCCCAGCACGCGCACCCTGCTGGACGAACTAAAACGCACCTGCCTAGCCAACGACCCACAGCAAACCCGCCAAGCACTAGATGCCTGGGCGCGCAGCAAAACCGAAACCTTGGCGCAAATGGGTAGCCGCCATGCACCGCTGGCCGACGCGCTGGATCAGCTCAACAGCGCGCTGTACAGCGAAACGGGTCAACAGTGGCAAGGGCAAGAATTGTTCGAAGCCGTACGCAGCCTACCCGCGCAGGACAAAAAAGAAGAGCACGCCGACAGCGCCTTGCCGCCGCTCTACCCGCGCAGCGGATAAGCCTTGGCGCAGGTTCGCCGACCTTTACGCCGCACAAACAAAAAGGCCTGTCTTGCGACAGGCCTTTTGGCGTTTTGGTGGAGCTAGACGGGATCGAACCGTCGACCTCTTGCATGCCATGCAAGCGCTCTCCCAGCTGAGCTATAGCCCCATACGGCGTTAGCCGCGCAACCCATGGGGAGAGTTGCATTAAATGGCGTCCCCTAGGGGACTCGAACCCCTGTTACCGCCGTGAAAGGGCGGTGTCCTAGGCCACTAGACGAAGGGGACGTAAACCTTCGTGACATGCGGTTTTAAGCGTAGCAGAAAACCACATGCTGGTAATTTGGTGGAGCTAGACGGGATCGAACCGTCGACCTCTTGCATGCCATGCAAGCGCTCTCCCAGCTGAGCTATAGCCCCGTCTTGACGACGGGGCGCATATTAAGAGGGCACCCTATTACTGTCAACCCACTTTTGCATCGCAAGGCAAAAAAAATGCACGTTAGAACAAATACTTAGGTTTTAAGCCAGAAAAACAAACCCGCGCTCAAGGCGCGGGCTGTGTTTTCAGCTTAGCGAGGCGCTCAGGCAATCTGCGCGAGACGCTTCTCCCACTCTTTGTTTTCTTTCTTCGACACCCCACCGAGCACTTCCAGCGCTTGGCGCAAACGGAAGCGCGACAAGTCCGGCCCCAGCAGCTCCATGGCATCCAACACCGATACCGAACTGCTCTGCCCGGTAATCGCCGGGAAGATCAACGGCATGATGTCGCGCAGCTTGATCTCCAAGTGCGCCGCCACGGCGTTAATGATCGCGGTGATGTTGTCTTTGTTCCACTGCCGCAGACCTTCGAGCTTCCACAGCACCAGCTGCAGCACCAAGCGCACGTCATCGGCGGAAAGCTTCTTGTGCTGGAACAGCTCGGCGCTTGGCGCCACGCCGCCAGACAGGAAGAACCCAGCCAACTGCGGCAGCTGACTTAACGTTTCGACGCGCTGCTGCACCAAAGGAATGATCGGCATCAGGTACTGTGGGTTCAGCGCCCATTGCATGGTGGCCTCGGCAAACTGCTCTGGCGACAGCGCACGTAGCCACAGGCCATTCAGCCACGAGAGCTTTTCGATATCAAAAATCGGCCCGCCGAGGGACACGCGCTGAATATCGAAGTGCTCAATCATCTCAGCCAAAGTGAACTGCTCGCGCTCATCCGGCATCGACCAGCCCATGCGGCCCAAGTAGTTGAGCATGGCCTCTGGCAGATAACCCATGCGCTCATAGAAGGTCACGCTGGTGGGGTTCTTGCGCTTGGACAGTTTGCTCTTGTCCGGGTTACGCAGCAGCGGCATGTAGCACAGCTGCGGCTGCTCCCAGCCAAAGTATTCGTACAGTTTGATCAGCTTGGGCGCCGACGGCAGCCACTCTTCACCACGCAGCACATGGGTGATGCCCATCAGGTGGTCATCCACCACGTTGGCCAAGAAGTAGGTCGGCAGACCGTCTGCCTTCATCAGCACCTGCATGTCCATGCGATCCCACGGAATCTCCACGGTGCCACGCAGCATGTCCGGCACCTCACAGATGCCTTCACTCGGCACTTTCATGCGGATCACATGCGACTCGCCCGCTGCCACGCGGCGCTGCGTCTCTTCCGGGGCGATGTGCATGCAGTGGCCGTCGTAACGCGGGGTTTCTTTATTAGCTTGCTGCTCGGCGCGCACTTGATCTAAGCGTTCGGCGCTACAGAAGCACGGAAAGGCATGGCCTTTGTCGACCAGCTCGGCGGAGTATTTCTGGTAAATCTCGCGGCGTTCGCTCTGCCGATACGGGCCATGCGGGCCACCAACATCTGGGCCTTCGTCCCACTCCAGACCCAACCAGCGCAGCGCATCGAAAATCTGCTGTTCCGATTCGCGGCTAGAGCGCACTTGGTCGGTGTCTTCGATGCGCAGAATGAACTGGCCGCCGTGTTGGCGCGCGAAACACAGATTGAACAAGGCGATATAGGCGGTGCCTACGTGCGGGTCACCGGTGGGCGACGGCGCGATTCGGGTACGGACGGTGGTCATAGCAACTCTCAGGCAGATAGCCGGCAGACGCCGACAGCAAACAGAAAGGTGCGATGTTAACAGGCGGGCCGCTGCTCGCTCCAGCTAAGGCGCCGGAGCGCATACGGATTAGTTTTGCGGGACCCGCGCAGCATTGAGTAATTGGTTTTCCAGCTCGGTGAAATCCTGTTGATACCAATCGGGGCCTAACACTTCCACCGGGTGCTGGGTGCGCGACGCACCGTTACCGCAAGCCATATTGCTGGATGGGCAATATTGATCACAGCCCCAACACACGCGCTCGGGATGCGCCGGGTTTAACGGAAAGCGCTTAGCCATAACCACCTCTGGTTTTTGTTTAAGCTCCACTCTACCCATTGCCTGTCCCGCCACGTTGACTTAGGGCAAGGCTTTTACAGCTGTTTCAATTGCTCGCGCAGTTTTTGAATTTCATCACGCAGCGCGGCGGCCTTTTCGAACTCCAAGTCGCGGGCGAACTGGAACATTTGCTCCTCCAACTCACGAATCCGCTTGGCCACCTCATTGGCGCTACGCGGCGCGGCATAGTTGCCGGCAGCCTCGGCGGCTTTGGCGCGCTCGCGGCGTTTGCTTTTCGAGCCCGGCACCGTGGCGCCTTCGAGGATATCCGCCACCGCTTTCTGCACCCCACGCGGGGTGATGTTGTGCTCTGCGTTAAAGGCCAGCTGCTTGGCGCGACGCCGCTCGGTTTCATCCATGGCGCGCTGCATCGAGCCCGTTACCCGGTCGGCATACAGAAT
Organism: Atopomonas hussainii; assembly: GCF_900109735.1. GTDB lineage: Bacteria > Pseudomonadota > Gammaproteobacteria > Pseudomonadales > Pseudomonadaceae > Atopomonas > Atopomonas hussainii. The sequence goes on along the minus strand of NZ_FOAS01000002.1, from coordinate 207,918 downwards.
CGCCCTGCCCTTCAGGTTGCGCGCAGCACGGCCAATGGTCTGAATCAGCGAGCGCTCGCTGCGCAAGAAGCCTTCTTTATCGGCATCGAGAATCGCCACCAAGGCCACTTCAGGCATATCCAAGCCTTCACGCAGCAGGTTGATGCCCACCAGCACATCGAACACGCCCGCACGTAAGTCGCGGATGATTTCGACCCGCTCCACGGTGTCGATGTCCGAGTGCAAATAGCGCACGCGGATGTCGTGATCGAGCAGGTAATCGGTCAAGTCTTCGGCCATGCGCTTAGTTAACGTGGTGACCAACACGCGATCGCCTTCGGCCACGGTTTTGTGGATCTCCGACAGCAGGTCATCCACCTGCGTCGAAGCTGGGCGCACTTCCAAGGTCGGGTCGACCAAGCCCGTGGGGCGCACCACCTGCTCCACCACTTGGCCGGCATGTTCGGCCTCGTAATTGCCGGGCGTGGCAGAGACAAAAATGGTCTGCGGACTAACGCCCTCCCACTCCTCAAAACGCAGCGGGCGGTTATCCAGCGCCGATGGCAGGCGGAAGCCGTATTCCACCAAGGTTTCTTTGCGCGAGCGGTCGCCTTTATACATAGCGCCGACTTGCGGCACGGTGACGTGCGACTCGTCGATCACCAGCAGCGCGCCGCTGGGCAGATAATCATACAGGGTTGGCGGCGGTTCGCCCGGCGCACGGCCAGAGAGATAGCGCGAGTAGTTCTCGATGCCGTTGCAGTAACCCAGCTCGAGAATCATCTCCAGATCAAAGCGGGTGCGCTGCTCCAAGCGCTGCGCCTCAACCAGCTTGTCGTGCTCGCGCAGCCATGTGAGGCGCTCGGCCAGCTCGACTTTGATGTGCTCCACCGCCTCCAGCAGCTTTTCGCGCGGGGTCACGTAGTGGCTCTTGGGGTACAAGGTGTAGCGCGGCAGCTTGCGCAGCACTTCGCCGGTCAGTGGATCGAACGCCGATAACTGCTCGATTTCATCGTCGAATAACTCAATGCGGATCGCCTCGAAATCCGATTCCGCTGGGTACACGTCGATCACATCGCCGCGCACTCGGAAGGTCGCGCGGGCAAATTCCATATCGTTGCGGGTGTATTGCAACTCGGCCAAACGGCGCAACAAAGTGCGCTGATCGAGCTTATCGCCACGATCTAAGTGCACCACCATGCGCAGGTACGAGGCCGGATCACCCAAGCCGTAAATCGACGACACCGTGGCGACGATAATCGCATCCGAGCGCTCCAGCAGCGCCTTGGTGGCCGACAAGCGCATCTGCTCGATGTGATCGTTGATCGACGCGTCTTTCTCAATAAAAGTATCTGACGACGGCACATACGCTTCAGGCTGGTAGTAGTCGTAGTACGAAACGAAATACTCCACCGCGTTGTGCGGGAAAAACTCCTTAAACTCGCCATACAACTGCGCCGCCAAGGTTTTGTTGTGCGCCAAAATCAGCGTAGGGCGCTGCACCTGAGCAATCACGTTGGCAATGGTGTAGGTCTTACCTGAGCCCGTCACCCCCAACAGGGTTTGATGCGCCAAGCCCGCTTCCAAGCCCTGCACCAGCCCGGCAATCGCCGTTGGCTGATCGCCCGCAGGGGCAAAGCGTGTCGACAACGTGAAACTGCTCATCAATCGTGACTCCTACCAGTGACGCAAAACCCTATCACGACGTCGCTAAAAAAAGCGGCAAAAGCCGCGCACAACGCTGGCGACACCGGGGCGTGCCGGTATAATACCGCCCCGCCAGTTACCCGGCATCCGCCGGTCACCCTCACCTGCTGCTGCAAGAGTTCGAACATGAGCCTGTTCTCTGCCATCGAAATGGCACCGCGCGACCCCATTTTGGGCCTCAACGAAGCCTTCAACGCCGATCCGCGTGACACCAAGGTCAACTTGGGCGTGGGCGTGTATTACACCGAAGAAGGTCGAATTCCTCTGCTCAAAGCCGTTGAGGAAGCCGAGAAAGCTCGCTTGGCGGCCAAAGCCCCGCGTGGCTATTTGCCTATCGAAGGCATTGCCGCCTACGACCGCAGCGTGCAAGAGCTGCTGTTCGGCGCCGATTCAGCCCTGCTGGCCGAAGGCCGCGTAGTAACAGCTCAAGCCCTTGGCGGCACCGGCGCCCTCAATATTGGCGCCCTATTTATCCAGCGTTTGCTCAACGGCCGCGTGGTGGCCATCAGCAACCCCAGCTGGGAAAACCACCAAGCGCTGTTCCAAAACGCCGGTTTTGAGGTGAAGAACTACCGCTATTACGACGCCGCCAGCCATGGCGTCGATATCGCTGGCATGCTCGACGACCTGCGCGCCCTACCCGCTGGCGCCGTGGTGCTGCTGCACGCCTGCTGTCACAACCCGACCGGCGTCGACCTAAACGCCGGCCAGTGGCAGCAAGTGCTCGAGGTGATTCGCGAGCGCAACCTGCTGCCGTTCCTCGACATTGCCTATCAAGGCTTTGGCGCCGGCATCCATGAAGATGCACACGCTGTGCGCCTGTTTGCTGACTCGGGCCTGCCGTTCTTTATCGCCAGCTCGTTCTCCAAGTCGTTCTCGCTGTATGGCGAGCGTGTTGGCGCGCTGTCGATAGTCACCGCCAACCGCGAAGAAGCCGGTCGCGTGCTGTCACAACTCAAGCGCGTGATCCGCACCAGCTACTCCAACCCGCCGACCCACGGCGCCAGCGTGGTTGCTGCCGTACTGCAAAGCCCCGAGCTGCGCGCCCTGTGGGAAGCCGAACTGGGCGAAATGCGCCAGCGCATTCGCGGCATGCGTGAAGCCATGGTGCAGCAACTGGCCGAACTCGCCCCGCAACGCGACTTCAGCTTTGTGGCCCAGCAAAACGGCATGTTCTCTTACTCCGGCCTAACCGCCGCGCAAGTGGATCGCCTGAAAGACGAATTTGGCATCTACGCCGTCAGCACCGGACGCATCTGCGTCGCCGCGCTAAACCAGAAAAACCTCGGCGCCGTGGTTAACGCGATTGCCCGCGTGATCTAAAAAACGCAAGCGCAACCTATTGACTTCGTTAAAGAAATCCGTAGGATGCGCTTCACCGATCCGCGATAGCTCAGTCGGTAGAGCAAATGACTGTTAATCATTGGGTCCCTGGTTCGAGTCCAGGTCGCGGAGCCAAATTAAAAGCCCCAGACGCAAGTCTGGGGCTTTTTTATTTGTGCCCATCACACTGCCGACCATTAGAGACAGCATCAAGCTACCCAAAGGCCAAGCCACCCATGTTTTACGGCATAGCTTCGCCAGCCATTTCATGCAAAACGACGGCAAAGTTCTAACCCTGCAAAAGATACTCGGCCACTCCAGCTTAGCGATGACCATGCGCTATGCCCACTTAGCCCCTGAACACCTAGCCGACGCACTCAAATACGGGCCACTGTCGGATAAGCACAGTACACGCCCCACTCCACCGTATTGACAATAGATACACACCCCCCTAATTTTGTATATCTATCGCATCTACAAATAGGATCATCGCCATGCGTGATGCCGCCATCAATCTGCGAGCACGGCCCGAACAACGAGACTTGATTGATCAAGCCGCCAGCCTGCTCGGTAAAAACCGTTCTGATTTCATGCTGGAAGCGGCCTGTGAGCGTGCACAAGCGGTACTACTTGATCAGGTTTTCTTTGCTCTGGATGCGGAAAAGTTTCAGCAATTCACTGCCCTACTGGATGAAGCCCCCAGCAGCAATGAAGGCCTTGAGCGGCTTATGGCTGTCAAAGCACCATGGGACAGCAATAATCCATGACCCTAAAGCTATCCGCCCCGCAGCCATTGGATTCAACGCACCAGTTAAGTGCATTCGTTTGCGGCGAGCCCAGCCTAGATGAATGGCTAAAACGGCGAGCGATGAACAATCAGCTAACCGGAGCCAGCCGAACCTTTGTCGTTGTCGATCAAAACAGTCAGGTTCGTGGCTTTTACGCTATGGCTGCTGGAGCTGTAACGCATCAGCTCGCCACAAGCGCTGTACGCCGTAACATGCCCGACCCTGTGCCGGCCATGGTGCTTGGGCGTCTCGCTGTAGATCAGCAAGCCCAAGGCATAAAGCTTGGTGCGGCCATGCTCAGGGATGCGGTAAACCGCGCTATCGTGGTATCGCACAACACTGGCGTTAGAGCCCTACTCGTCCACTCTATCAGCGAACAAGCCAAGCTGTTCTATATGCACTACGGCTTTCAAGAGTCGCCACTGAACCCGATGACCTTGATGCTGCGCTTAAACACGGTCAAGGCTTGAGGCTTTCACAGACAAGCAAGGCGACTAACAAGGGAATATTTGGAGAAAAAGGTTTTCGACACTTTTTCGGCACTTTTCGCCAGCCAAATAAAAAGCCCTTGAAAAACTCTTTATTTTTCAAGGGCTTATCTGGTGGAGCCGGGGGGATTTGAACCCCCGTCCGTCAGCACTCTGCTATCGGTTCTACATGCTTAGCCATCTCTACTAAGTTAACTCCTCGCGGCCCGAGTGGCAGGGCGCTTAGAGCGAGCTGTATGAGTTTTAGCCGTTACGTCTACAGCAAACTTGGCGGCGATCCTGTTCTGTCTGACAGTCTGTTTGGGTTTACAGGCATCCCCTAGAGACTGCTAGCGCATTAAGCGGCTAGAGCGTAGTTGTCGTCGTTGGCAACTATAAAGTTGTGGCAGCGGATTTACGAGAACTGTCACCTACTCGGCATGCCCCTCAAGTTTTGTCACCGGCGTCGAATCCTAATCGGCCCCAAAACTGATGGTCAGTTGTAGGACGCCAGTCTACGGGAAAGGTTCCCGAGGGCCAAGAAAAAGCTTTTTATTCAGCGCGTTGCAGTAAATCTAAGGCCTGCTGAAGCAAACTGACTGCCTGCTCATGCTGGCCTTTGTCATGCGCTTGCTTGCCTTGATTGCGTAACTCGCGCACCTGCGCTTCAAGGGTTTTGTCGGTCGGTGGGTTTTGCGCCAACAATCGGTCGAGGGTGGCTATCTGCCCCGGGCACTGATGCGCCCAAGCCGGGCAACTCGCCAACAGCGCAATGCTTAAGATCAACACTTTCATAGCCACACCTCTGCTTGCTTGGTACTCAGTATAGCCAGCAGGAAAAAGCCACCCGAAGGTGGCTTTACTCAGGCAAACGCCACTAAGGCAAGGTAAACAATACCTTTACTGAGTCATTAACGGCGGCACTGTCGACGTAGCCAATGGCCTCGCCACTGCCCGCGACTTCGCCAACCACGGCGGCATCGGAGTCAACAGACTTAGGCGGCGTGCCCTTGCCGGTAAACACTAAGCCAGACCAGTACGACTTCAGCTGAGCTTCGTTTTTGCCCACCACATTGCTGTAGAAGGCGTCTTTGGCGGGCGTCCAGCTTTTCTGGTCGATCGGCTTAAGGCTTTTATCTTTACCGAGGAAGATATTCGCCACCGCGCCTTTGTCAGGGCTCGCGCCGCTGGATGCCGCAACAATCACGGCCACCTCGGCGCTTGCACTGAGACTGAACACACTCAGACCCGCGATCAGGGTCAGCTTTCGCAAAATACTCATGACTGCCCCCTGTTAGTAAACGAACTCAACGCCAAAGCTAACGATGTCGCCATCGTAGTTAGCGGTCGGCAAGCCCAAGGCATTACGCCCCGCCCGAGTAATCACTTCGCTACGCGTTTCAACAAACTGCCCTGCATAACCACCACTGGTATCCACCCGCTTGTACTCAGACTTGAGCACTACAGTGGGGGTGAGCTGGTAATTGAGACCGGCAATCCACGATGACTGACGCCCCGTGCCCTCTTCGTCCAATTGCGAATAGGTCAGGTGCGGCAGGAAGTCACCCAAGTGATAGCCCGACATCACATAGAAGGCGTCCAAGGTTGGGAAAGCCGTGCCTTCGATGACCCGCTTGGTAGCCTCGGCATTAACCACCACAGTGCCTTGGTCATACTGATAACCCAGCGAGGTGAACTTACCTTTATTGCCATCAAAGGGGCGCAGGTCAAAGCCATCTTTTAGGCTCGACTCGGCGTAGCCCACACGCACCATGCCATAGTCAGTGCTCAAGGCGATGTTGGCAGCGAAGACATCGTCGTAGTCGATGTCGTACTGGTCATCTGCGCTGAAGAGTTCACGGTCCTTCGCCTGCCCTACCGCCACTTGGAAGGTTAAGTTACCGAACGGCAAGCCACGGTTATAAACCATGTCGAAGCCTTCGTAGTTGGTCAGCTGAACTTGGCCATAAACCTCGTCTGGCAGGCGTAGCCACGGGTAGGTGTAACCCACATCTAGGGTTTCTGAGTACATATAGATGGGGGTGCGCAAGCGGCCAGCGCGGAACATCAGCTCATCCGTGGCTTGGTAGCTCAAGTACAGCCATTCCAGATTACCTTTCCAGGTGTCTTGGTCGGCTTTGGCGGTTAACTGCACGGTGACACCTAAGGTATCGGTCAAACCGTATTGCAGCTGAGCACCAAACTTAGACAGCTGATCGCCACGCCAGCTGTCGGTGGTTTGTCCTTCGATACCAAAGCTGCGGCCATCCTCTTCGCCGCCCAAATACGTTACACCGAGGGTGCCAAAGGCATTAAAACGGTGTTCACCCTGTTCCAAGGCCAAAGCCGGTGCACTGGCCAGCGCAATGGCCAATGCGAGGGTTGATTTCTTCATGTGTGGGCTCCTGTTGCGATCACTCATCAGACACGGAACTTGCCGGTCGCTTGTTTTAAGTTGTCCCCCATGCTGACTAGGGCTTCGCCCAGTCGCGCGGTTTCTCCGGCGCCCTTACGCGATACGCTGGCGTCTTCACTCAGGCCATTGGCGTTTTCTTGCATGGTGTGACTGAGGTGGAGTTGGTTCTGCGTCAGATCAGCAATACCGCTGTTGCTCTGGCTGATCTGCTGAATGCCGTCAACAATGGCCGCCAAGGCACTGGTCGCGTCACTGGTTTTCTCCAGACTGCTCTGTGCTTTGGTGCTATTGCTGTTCATGGTCTGCACCACACCTTGGGTGCTGCGTTGCAGACGCTGAATGATTTCCTGAATTTCTTCGGTGGATTTCTGCGTTTTAAACGCGAGGTTGCGCACCTCATCGGCCACCACGGCAAAGCCGCGCCCTTGTTCACCGGCACGCGCTGCTTCAATCGCCGCGTTCAACGCCAGCAAGTTGGTTTGCTCGGCGATCACTTTGATCACATCCAGCACCTTGCCAACTTCTTGCGTTTCGCCTTGCAGTTGGTGGATAGACTCCACGGTTTGCAGCACTTCGTTGGCGAGGTCTTGAATACTGCTGGTCAGGTCACCCAGGCTGGCTTGCGCATGATTGGCTTTTTTCGCCACATCACTGGCTGCACCGGCGGCCTGACCGGTACGGCTATTGATGTCTTGCACGCTGCTGACCATGTCTTGAATGTTATTGACGATGGACTGCGTGTGGGTGTGCTGCGAGCTGGCATTGCGCTCGACCGATTGGGTGAGCTGATACAGCTGGCTAGACACTTGATTGAGCGGCTCGGCGCTTTTAATCACCGAGCCAATAGTTTGCTGCAAGGTGTCGAGCAGGCCGTTGAAGTGGCCAATCATGGTGCCGATTTCGTCGCGGCTATCGTTTTTGATCCGCCGGGTAAGGTCGCCATCGCCTTTGGCAATATCCTGCAGCGACTCAATCACGTCATGCACGTTCTGCATGATCTGCCGAATAACCAGTAACGAACAAAGAATCACCACCGCCGACAGCACAATCACCAAAATTAAACCCACGCTGATGGTTGTGCTGTTATTGCTCAAGGCCAATTCAAGGCTGTCGTGAAAGTTGGCATAAACTGCTGCACGAAACTTATCGCCCAGTTCTTTAGAGGTTTGTAAGTCTTTGCTCATGCGTTCCAAGTTAGGACGCAAGTCATCAAACGAGGCGCTGCCGGTGATTATTTTTTCTGAGGAGTCGCGGGCATTTTGGTAATAGGTGCTGATCGACTCGGCCCACGCTTTAGCCGAAGCGGCTAAGTCACCTTCACCTTCGCTTAATTGTTTAACCGCGCTCAACTTGCTGTTGATATCCGCGATGGTGGCGTCTGCTTCCTTGATGATTTCTTGCTCGCCAGCAGCCACGGCGTTATTGAGCAAGTTAGGTAGGCGGGAGAAGTTAAAAATAATGCTGTCGGTCTGCTCCAACGCTGGATAATAACGCTGCTCTAACTTACTTAAACGTTCGTTATTGCTCGACAACAGGCTGTAGTTGTAAGCCAAGTACAACAGCAAGCCGAAAATAGCGATGCCTGGCAGTAAAAAAATCTTCAACGCGAGAGGCAAGTTTTTCAGCATGGACTCTGTCTCCAGAAATACGATCACTGGGGGCTATTTCGTCCGTTAGCCCTGTTTCTTGAGTCCTTTCACAAAACTTTACACTCGCTTGAGTTAAGCACATGGTGCACGGCTGTGCGTCAAGTAGGGGCAGGAAATAAACTCAGTCGCGCCGCAAACCGGCTGACCATGGCCGAAGGCGGCGTGGCGCCCCACCGAGTGGCGCCAACGCCCACGATGAAGGCAGCTAAGGCATCAGCCTTGCGCAGCAAGCCGCCGCGCGGCAGTGCATGGGCTTAGAAGTTGCTCAGCAATAAGTCAGCGATAAGAACGCTGCGCGCTGGTTTTGCCACTCTGCGAGGCATAGCGCGCAGCGCATTATTCCGTTAACCGTATTCAGTTAACCGTTGGCGGCCACCTCCACCGGCACACCGTTAAGGGCGGTATTGCCAGATAGGCGATCGAGCAGGCGCTCATCGGTGAGGTCGTTAGCGCTCACCCCGGTCAACTCACTTGCCTTCGCTAAGCGCACCGCGCCGCGCTGATGGCCGAAGCCGTGCGGCAGGCTGACCACGCCGGGCATCACTTCATCGCTACCCAGCACATCCACCGTGACCGCCCCCACCCGCGAACGCACCGTGACTTGCTGGCCGTCTTGCAGCTGGCGCGCTGCCATATCTTGCGGGTGCATCAACAGCTGATGACGTGGCTTGCCTTTAATCAGCCGGTGGTAGTTATGCATCCACGAGTTATTACTGCGCACATGCCGGCGCCCGATCAGCAGTAAGCCTTCTGGCGTGCGGCTTTGTGCAAAGCGCTCAAGCTCCGTCAGCAGCAGCTCTGGGGTGAGTTCGACTTGCTTAGACGGCGTTTTCAGGCGCTTGGCCAAACAGGGCTGTAGCGCGCCCAAATCGATGCCGTGCGACTGCTCCTGCAAGACTTTAAGCGATAGCTTGTGCTCGCTGCGGTCGCCGTAAGCGCCCATGCGCAGCGCCATATCGACCATCTGTGCCGGCTCGATTGCCTGCGGCTCGGCATTGCCCGCCAGCTTGGCGTAAGCGCGCGCAAGGCCCATAAAGATTTCCCAGTCGTGCAACGCGCCTGTTGGCTTATCCAGCACTGGCGCGTTGTAGCGGGTGACGTTGCGCACGGCGAGCATGTTGAAGCTCATGTCGTAGTGATCATGCTCCAGCGCCGAGGTGGGCGGCAGAATCAAGTCTGCATGCTGGGTGGTTTCGTTGAGGTAGAAGTCGATGCTGAGCATAAACTCCAGCCCCTGCAGCGCTTGCTCCAATTGACGGCCATTGGGGGTTGAAAGCACCGGGTTACCGGCTTGGGTAATCAGGGCACGGATTTGCCCCTCGCCCGGCGTGAGCATTTCTTCCGCTAATGCCGCCACGGGCAGCTCGCCGCCAAACTCAGGTAGCTGCGATACGCGGCTATGCCAGCGGCCGTAATTACCAGCGCTCATGCTGTGCAGCAAGTCCATGGCCGGCTCGGTAAACATCATGCCGCCCACGCTGTCGAGCTTGCCAGTGAGCAGGTTAATCAGCTGAATCAGCCATTGGCACAAGCTACCAAAGGCCTGCGTGGAAACGCCCATGCGGCCATAGCAAGCCGCGCGTGGCGTAGCAGAAAAGTCGCGTGCCAGCTGCTGGATAACGTGCAGCTCCACCCCGCAGCGATCCGCCAGCGCAGCCAAATCAAAACCAGCCAGTGCAGCCGTGAGCGGCGCTAAGTCACTGATAGGCAAGGGGCTAGGGGTGATTAACTGCTCGTCGAGCAAGGTACGCAGCAGCACTAACAAAAAGGCCGCGTCTTCGCCGGGGCGAATAAACAAATGCTGATCTGCCAGCGCGGCGGTTTCGCTGCGGCGTGGGTCTACCACCACCAAACGCCCCCGCGCCTTTAGGGCTTTAAGGCGTTTTTCAACATCCGGCACCGTCATAATGCTGCCGTTAGAGGCCAGCGGATTCGCCCCCAGCACCAGCATAAAGTCGCACTGATCGATATCCGGCACCGGCATCAACATTTGGTGGCCGTACATTAAATAGCCGATCAAGTGATGCGGCAGCTGATCGACCGAGGTCGCCGAAAAGCGGCTGCGGGTTTTCAGCTGCTTGTACAAATAATTCGCGTGGGTCATCAGCCCGTAGTTGTGCACGCTGGGGTTGCCGGCATACACCGCCACGCTGTCGCCACCGTGCGCCGTGGCAACGGCATGCAGACGCTCGGCCGCGTAGGCAAAAGCTTCATCCCAGCTGATCGCCTGCCACTGCCCCGCCACTTTACGCATGGGCTGACGCAGGCGATCAGGGTCTTCTTGCAGGTCTTGCAGGGCTACCGCCTTGGGGCAGATATGGCCACGGCTGAAGGGGTCGTCTTTATCGCCACGAATGCTGACGATCTGCTGGCCCTCGGTTTCAATCGCCAAGCCGCAGATGGCCTCGCACAGGTTACAAGCACGGTAATGGGTTTGCCGGGCGCTCATGGCGGCCTCCGTTATTATTGGTTTGCCTCACTGTAGGCACTGCGTAGCCCAGCGCCAAGCACCGCGACCAGCGGCTATAAGGCGGCATTAGCCAAGGCAATAGTCAGTACCCTGGGCGCGGCAAAACAGGTCAATTTGCAGGGGCTTTGGGTTTGCCTATACCATCGGCGTCTTTCCCTCAACGAACCCGGGCGCTGTCTGGGCTGGGCCACACGCCCGCCAAGCCGCCGGTTAGGTAATGATGTATGAGCACCGTACGCCACTTTCTTTCTCTGATGGACATGACGCCCGATGAGCTGCGCAGCCTGATTCGCCGCGCCAGCGAACTGAAGGACCTGCGCCAGCGAGGAGTGCTGTACGAGCCGCTGAAAAACCGCGTGCTGGGGATGATTTTTGAAAAGGCCTCGACGCGCACCCGCTTGTCGTTCGAAGCCGGCATGATCCAACTGGGCGGGCAGGCGATTTTCCTCTCGCCACGCGATACCCAATTGGGCCGTGGCGAACCGATTGCCGACAGCGCACGGGTGATGTCGCGCATGCTCGATGCGGTGATGATCCGCACCTTTGCGCACGCCACGCTGAAAAACTTTGCCGCCAACAGCCAAGTGCCGGTGATCAACGGTCTGTCGGATGATCTGCACCCCTGCCAATTGCTGGCAGACATGCAAACCTTCCACGAGCATCGCGGCAGCATTCAAGGCAAAACCGTGGCGTGGATTGGTGACGGCAATAACATGTGCAACACCTTTGCCCAGGCCGCCGAGCAGTTTGATTTCCAACTCAAGATTGCTTGCCCAGAAGGATTTGAGCCCAACGCCTTTTATCTGCAACAAGCCAAAGGCCGCGTGACCATTACTCGCGACCCGCTAGAGGCCGTTGCCGGTGCGCACTTGGTGAGCACCGATGTATGGGCCTCCATGGGCCAAGAAGACGAAGCCGAAGCGCGCATCGCCAAGTTCAAAGGCTTCCAAGTCACCCCAGCCATGATGGACAAAGCCGACCCCAGCGCTGTGTTCTTGCACTGCTTACCGGCCCATCGCGGCGAGGAAGTCAGTGTCGACATGATGAACGACCCGCGTAGCGTGGTATTCGATCAGGCCGAAAACCGCCTGCACGCGCAAAAAGCGCTGCTGGAAATGCTGGTCGAGCACGCCTACCCGGCATGAGTGACGCCCCCTTACTACAACTGCAAGCGCTGTCTTGCGGCTACGGCAAGCAAGCCATTGTTAATGGCTTGAGCTTGCACCTTAACCATGGCGAGATCGGCTGTCTGCTGGGTCCGTCTGGCTGTGGCAAGACCACCACTCTGCGCGCGATTGCCGGTTTTGAGCCAGTCACGGCGGGCAAGATTCTGCTGAGCGAGCAAGTACTGTCGCGACCGGGCTTTACCCTCGCCCCAGAAAAACGCCGCATCGGCATGGTGTTTCAGGACTATGCCTTGTTCCCGCACTTAAGCGTGGCGGACAACATCGCCTTTGGCGTGCGCGAACACAGCGATGCGCGCAAGATTACTGACGAGCTACTGGAGCTGGTGCACTTAACCCCGCTGGCTAAACGCTTCCCCCACGAGCTATCGGGCGGCCAACAGCAGCGTGTGGCCCTCGCCCGCGCCCTCGCCCCGCAGCCCGAGTTACTGCTGTTAGATGAGCCTTTCTCTAACCTCGATGGTGAGCTACGTCGGCGCTTAAGCCGCGAAGTTCGAGAAATCCTTAAGCTGCGCGGCACCAGCGCCATCTTGGTCACCCACGACCAAGAAGAAGCCTTCTCGGTGAGCGATCAGGTCGGGGTGTTCAATCAAGGCCATCTGGAGCAATGGGATAGCCCGTTCAACCTCTACCACGAGCCTTCTACTCCGTTTGTGGCGAGCTTTATTGGTCAGGGTTACTTCATTCGTGGTCAGCTGCTGTCGCCCGATACGGTGCAAACCGAGCTCGGCGTGATTCGCGGCAACCGCGCTTACACGTGGCCAGCCGGCAGTGCGGTGGATGTGCTGCTACGCCCGGACGACATCATTCCCGATGCACAGAGCAGCCTGAAGGCACGCATCAGCGGCAAGACCTTCTTAGGCGCGGCCACCTTGTATCGCTTGCAGTTACCCACCGGCACCCAGCTGGAGTCGCTGTTCCCCAGCCATGCCGACCACCCGCTCGGCAGCGAAGTGGGCATTCGCGTGGCGGCCGATCACTTAGTGGTATTCAGTGCCAGCGGCAGTGTCGCCGCCAAGGTCAGCTTGGGCGACAGCCACAAGCCGTTACGCCACAACGCGCTGTAACTTACACCTGCACTACGCGCTGCTGGCTGTCTTTGGCCAGATGCAGCGCGTCGCCGCTGCGCTTTAAGGTTTCTTCCCAGGTTTCGCCGCGCTTGGCTAAGGTTAGGCCAACCCGCACGTTGAGGCGGATTTGCCCCGTAGCACCAAAGCGATAGCCGGCAATCTTATCGGCCAAACGCTCGGCCACCACCTGCGCGCCGGGCAAGTCGGTGTAATTGAGCACCAGCAAAAACTCATCACCGCCCAAGCGCGCGACAAAATCGACGTCACGCAGCACAGTACGTAGTAGCTTAGCGACGCTGCGCAGCGCCTCGTCGCCCTCTTCTTCACCGTACTGGGCGTTGACCTTAGCCAGCTGCTGGATATCCACCAATGCCAGCACCGCGCTTTGCCCACCACGCGCCATCATCGCTTGCAGTTGATCTAAGTAGCGGTTTGCTTGTCGGCGGTTGTACAGCCCGGTTAGCGGATCGATCATCACTTGCTGCTGGGCCATCAGCAATTGGCTGCGTAAGTCATGCACCTCGGCATTCAAACGCGTTTGCTGGCGGCTGATCTCCCCGCCCATCAACGCCACCCAAAACACCAGCAAGACAAACGCCACGCCTTGTTCGAACTCTGTTGCCCACAGGCTCGGCTCTAAGTTTTGCAAGCGCCAACCGCTCACCGCGGCGAAGGCCACCACCATCAATAAAGCGATGCGCAAAATACCCAGCGGGCTTAGGCGAAACACGCCAAACAGCAGCACCATGACTGCCGATACCATGAGTAAAAAACGGAAGTCGCGCGCGAAAGCAGCCGTGGTGAAGATGGTCAAAATGCTCACGATCATCTGCGCTTGCGTCATGCTCGGGTCGCTAAAACGCAAGTTAATCCGCGTGCGCACCAGCAGCATAAAGCCGCCACAGCACAGGGCTACAAACAGCGTCAGCGCGAGCATGCCCAGCCAGGTTAACTCGAGGTGGTCAAAGTAAAACGCCAGCCAGCACAACGCGATGTAACAGGACGAGCCTAAGCTCGCCAGCCAAATGCGCTGGATACGCAGACGCTGCGCTTGGAAAGGGGTCAGCATGCGGGCTTCCTAAATCATCACACTTGCAGCATAGCTGCTCAGCACCAAGGCACTGAGCTAACCAGCACGGCGGGGATTAACGCGAGGAAAGACTTTTTAGCGGATAAATATCGTAACGACTGCTCTGCCCAGCCAGCACTTGCGAGGGCGCGCGCCCTTCAATCGCCGGCGCTTTGCGCGGCCGCTTAACCACCACACGATGGGTGGCCAATGCCAGCGCTACCTCTAGCAAAGCAGGCGCATCATCGTCATCGCCTACCAGCGGGCGAAATAAGCGCATCTCTTTTTTCACCAGCGCGCTTTTATCGCGGTGCGGAAACATCGGGTCGAGGTGAATCACCTGCGGCGGCTCGCCTTGCCAGTTGTTGATCAGTTCAATCGCATCGCCGGTCAATAAATGCATCTGCCCGGCGATGGCGGCCACGTCGGCATCGGCTTGCGCTCTCGCCAAACCATCGGCCAGCAAGGCCGCCACTACCGGCACGCGCTCGATCAAGGTGACCGAGCAACCTAAGGCCGCCATCACAAACGCATCGCGGCCTAGGCCTGCGGTAGCGTCGAGAATACTCGGTCGAATACTGCCTTTAATGCCGCACGCTTTCGCCACCATCTGCCCCGCGCCACCGCCAAACTGACGACGATGCGCATTGGCTCCGCCGACAAAATCAACCCACACCGGCCCCGGCGCGCCCTTGCCCAGCTCGCGCAGCCACAGACCATGCTCGCCGACTTCTAGCAGCATATCGCCTTCTTCCTCCGCCACCTGCGGCAAACACAAGTGCTCGGCCAGCGCCTGCGCGGCAGCGGTAAATTGCGGCGCTAGCGCACGCACCGCAAGGCTTAAGGTTTCAGGGTTCGACATGACAAACGGTACTCAACATCTGGGCCTTATGGCCGACAGCTTAAAAGATGCGGCATTTTGCCAGAGCGCGCCCAACCTGTCGCATCGGGAGCCGTTATGCACAGCGTTACCGGCAGCACAGACATTGAACACAGCCTGCACGCCAGCAAGCAGCAGTCGCTGAGCTTTCAAATTCTGCGCCGCACCTTAAATATTGAAGATAGCCCCGCCCCGCCTGAAACCACCGCCCCCAGCAGTGAGCCTGCCCCCAGCCCAACGCCAGCGGCCGTGCCAAGCACCGCCGTGGACTGGCAAGCGCAGCACCAACGCACTTTAGCGGCGCTGCAAAGCCAGCGCAGCAGCGAGCTAAATCTCACGGTAAATGCCGAGCCAGAGGTGAAAGACCCCCTAGTACTCGACTTAGCCGGCAACGGCTTTAGCACCCGTGGCCTTGCGCAAGCGGTGGAGTTTGACTTAGATGGCGACGGGCGCAGCGAACGCGTCAGCTTAAGCAATGGCGACGACGCCTTACTGGCGCTCGACCGCAACGGCAACGGCCGCATCGACAATGGCCGCGAGCTGTTTGGCGATCAAAACGGCGCCGCGCACGGTTTTGCCGAGCTAGCCCGCTACGACGACAATCGCGACGGACAAATCGACGCCAACGATGCCATCTATAACAACCTGCTGCTGGTGCAGTTCGACGCCCAAGGTCAGCAACAGATTCGCCGTTTAAGCGAGGTAGGCGTGGCGCAAATAAGCCTGAGCTACCGCGCGAGCCAACAAGCGATTAACACCTACGACCGTTTAGCGCAGGTGGGCGAATTTACTTGGCAGGATGGCCGCCGTGGGCAGGCAGCGGATGTGTTACTGGCAACGCAACGCTAGAGCAAGGCGACTAGGCGTAGAGATCGAGCCCCGCCAAGCGTGGCGCGTCGGCCTCGCCAGTGATTTGCGCTGTGCTGCCGTAGCTCGCCAAGGCTTGTGCGGCGCGATTAGACAGCGGGCGCTGTAAGGTGGCTTCACGCAGGGTTGTGGGCAGATTTTCTTGGTTTTTGCTCAAGGCATTGACGCGGCGCTGGATCTCCTGCGCGTCAAAACCTTGCTGTTGCTCGGCGGCTCCCGGTTGGCTGGCCCGCTCGCGCTGTTCTTCGGCGGCAGCATCACGCGGCTCGCTGCGCGGTGCAGAGCGAGGCTGGGCATAAGCGGAGGCAAAACCGTCAATTCTCATGGCGTCAAAAAAATTCTTCGTCTCAATGCAATCTAGCCAGAAGCGTGCCGACTGACAAATACCACTAGTCTAGAAGCATATAGGCCATGACCAGTGCATCTTCGCGGCCATCGCTACTGGGGTAGTAATCACGCCGGCGGCCAATTTCATTAAAACCAAAGCGCTCGTACAGACGATACGCGGCAGCGTTAGATTCGCGCACTTCGAGATAGCAAGTTTGGCAGTCTTGCTCTTGAGCGCACTGCATTAAGTGGCTGAGCAAAGCTAACCCTAAGCCGCGGCCTTGGTTTTCTGGCTTAACGGTGATGTTGAGCAGGTGCGCCTCATCGAGCACGCGGCTGATCACCCCGTGGCCGACTTGCTGCTCGCCTAAAAACATCAGCCAGCCTTGGTAGCCACTCTTTAGGCAGTCGGCAAAAATGCCGCGCGTCCACGGGTGGGAAAACGCGGCGAATTCGATGGCTACCACAGTGTCTAGATCCGCCTCACGCATGGGGCGGAAGGTCAGCGCATCGGTCATTAGTGAGCCTGCGAGTGAAAACGCTTAAGACTGTGCCAAGTGGCTTTTTTCAGCGCGGCATCGCCGAGCAAAGCTTCCAGCTCGGGCAAACATAACGCCGGCACGCCCAATAATTGGCTGCTGGCCAATAGCTCGCACGGTTCAGCCAAGGCCAGCTGCGGTGCGGCGCCGATCAGCCAAAGCTGGCTTAGCGGCTCACCCAAGTGACGGGTTTCGGTAAGAATGCTCAAGTAATCGCGCGCCGCCTTGGCGTCGCTGGGCAAATTGCCTTGCTTATCCAGCGGCCAATGCACGGTGTCGCGCTCCCACGCTGGCTTACCGGCAGCCACCGCCAAGAGCATATCGGCCAGCAAACGGTACACAGGGTCGCGCTCGCCCAAGGGCTCGCCCAGCGGCAAGCTAATCCACAACCCTAGCGCGCCTGCACGGGCAAACTGCACGGTAAAGCGCGGCATGGGCTCTGTACTGGCGACGGGCTCGGTAGGCTTTGCTGCTTCGGGCTTTGGCGCGTCGGGTGCATTTCTGACCGGGCGCACGGATGCCGGTGCCGATTCGGCTTGCAGCTCTTGGCGCACCGCGGCCAGCGGGTCGCTTCCAGCTACCGGAGCTGCGACAGGAGCCGCCACCGCATGCTCATGCTGGGCTTGGTTTTGCGCTGGTTCAGCTGCCGGGCTGGCCGCCGGTTTACGCGGTGCAGGCACTGCGCCGGCCTCGCTGACAAACGCCAGCACCTCGGGCGTGGACGGTGCCGCACCGGGGATTGCCCCGCGCGGCACCCAACTGGCGATATTTAGGGCTTGCAGATAAGCCTGACGCTGCGCTTCGTGCATCACTTAAACGTCGGCCACCTGCGGGTGGGCTTTTTCCAGCCCGGCCTGCATCAAGTTCAGGGCATTGATATAAGCCTTGGCCGAAGCGACCACGATATCGGTATCGGCCCCGTTACCGTTGACGATGCGCCCGCCTTTTTCCAAGCGCACAGTCACTTCGCCTTGCGAGTCGGTGCCTTGGGTAATCGCATTGACCGAGTACAACTGCAGCGTGGCGCCACTTTGCACCACCGATTCAATAGCGCGGAACGCTGCATCGACCGGGCCGCTGCCGTCGGACTCGGCTTTCACTTCAGCCCCGGCCACACTCAGCACCAGCTGGGCATGCGGTACTTCACCGGTCTTGGAGGCAACTTCCAGATAGGCCAGCTTGAAGTGCTCTTCCACTTCAGCCAGGGTGTCGGAGACCAACGCTTGCAGGTCTTCGTCAAAGATTTCGTGCTTTTTATCCGCCAGTTCTTTAAAGCGCGCGAAGGCGGCGTTCAGCTCGGCCTCACCGGCCAGCTGAATACCCAACTCTTCTAAGCGGGTGCGGAAGGCGTTACGCCCGGAGTGCTTGCCCATCACCATCTTGTTGGTGTGCCAGCCGACATCCTGCGCGCTCATGATCTCGTAAGTTTCGCGGTGTTTGAGCACGCCGTCTTGGTGAATACCCGACTCGTGCGCAAAGGCGTTGGCGCCGACGATGGCCTTATTCGGCTGCACCGGGAAGCCGGTGATACCGCTGACCAAACGCGAGGTGCTCAAGATATGCGGCGTGTCGATATTGGTGTGTACGCCGAGCAGGTCTTTACGGGTTTTGATCGCCATGACGATCTCTTCCAGCGAGGCATTACCAGCCCGCTCACCCAAGCCGTTAATAGTGCACTCCACCTGACGCGCACCGGCCACCACGGCAGCCAGCGAGTTGGCCACGGCCAAACCTAAGTCGTTATGGCAGTGCACCGAGAAGATCGCCTTGTCGGCATTGGGGATACGCGCCAGCAACTGCGCCATGGTTTCGGCGTATTGGTGCGGAATCGCATAGCCCACGGTATCGGGAATATTGATGGTGGTGGCGCCGGCGTCGATGGCGGCCTCGATGATGCGGCAGAGGAAATCCAGCTCGGAACGGCCGGCATCCTCACAGGAGAACTCGACGTTATCGGTATGGTTACGCGCACGCTTAACCGCATGGATTGCCTGAGCGACGACCTGATCCGGCTGCATACGCAGCTTGTACTGCATATGGATCGGGCTGGTGGCAATAAAAGTATGGATACGTCCGGAGTTGGCGTTTTTCAGCGCCTCGGCAGCGCGGTCGATATCGGCATCCACGGCGCGCGCCAACGAGCACACGGTGCTGTCTTTGATGGTATCGGCAATCGCTTTCACGGCCTCGAAGTCGCCGGGGCTGGCAATGGCAAAGCCGGCTTCGATCACGTCCACGCGCATGCGCTCTAGGGCTTTGGCAATGCGCAGCTTTTCTTCCTTGGTCATGGAAGCGCCGGGGCTTTGCTCACCGTCGCGCAGGGTGGTATCGAAAATAATGACGCGGTCGTTGCTCATGGAAACTCCTCACTGGCCAGGGGCACATCCTGACACTTTGTTATAGCCCGATTGTCGCGTGAATCTTCGCAGGGGTGAAGCCTGCCGAATAAATCCGGCGCAGAAAAAACAAACGGCCCCATCACTGGGGCCGTTGGCAGACGCTTAGCAAAACCGCGCTAGAGAGCCTCTGAGTTAATCAGCTGACGCTCAGAACTGATCCCACGGCAGATCCCGCTCGCCTTCTTTAATACGCGTGGGCAAGCCCATGGTATCCAGCAGCGCGAGGAACGGCTTGGCCGGCAGTTGCTCGACGTTTTGCATCTGCTGCGCATCCCAATCACCACGGGCCACCAACAGCGCAGCGGCAACCGGCGGCACACCGGCGGTGTAGGAGATCCCTTGGCTATCGGTCTCGGCGTAGGCCTCGGCGTGATCGGCCACGTTGTAGACAAACAGCTCACGCGGCTGGCCGTCTTTCTGGCCCTTGATCACATCACCGATACAGGTCTTGCCGCTGTAGCTCGGCGCCAGTGAGGCCGGGTCTGGCAGTACGGCTTTAACCACTTTCAGCGGCACCACTTCTAGCCCTTCGGCGGTTTTTACCGGCTTCTCAGACAGCAGGCCTAAGTTCTTCAGCACCGTGAACACATTGATGTAGTGCTCGCCGAAACCCATCCAGAAGCGCACGTTGGGCACATCCAGATGTTTGGACAGCGAATGCACTTCATCGTGACCAGTCAGGTACAGGCTCTGCTCGCCCACCACCGGCAGGTTATCGGTGCGTTTGACCTCGAACATAGTGTTCGGGGTCCATTCGCGGTTCTGCCAGCTCCACACGGTGCCGGTGAATTCGCGGAAGTTAATTTCCGGGTCGAAGTTGGTCGCAAAATATTTGCCGTGCGAGCCGGCATTCACATCGAGGATGTCGATCGACTCGATGCTGTCGAAATGTTCCTGTTGGGCCAATGCCGCATAGGCATTCACCACACCCGGATCAAAGCCCACGCCCAAAATGGCGGTGATGCCTTTGTCTTTACATTCGTCCAGGTGTTTCCACTCGTAGTTGGCGTACCACGGCGGGGTTTCGCAAATCTTGCTCGGGTCTTCGTGGATCGCGGTGTCCAGATACGCAGCACCGGTATCAATACAGGCACGCAGGACGGACATATTCAGGAAAGCCGAGCCTACGTTGATCACAATCTGTGATTCGGTCTCTTGGATCAGGGCTTTGGTCGCCTCGATATCCAGCGCATTGACGGCATACGCTTTAAGCTCGCCCGGCTGCTTTAAGCTGCCTTTGGCGTTAATACTGTCGATGATGGCCTGGCACTTGGAGATGTTACGCGACGCGATAGCAATACGACCCAACTCGTCGTTGTGCTGCGCGCACTTATGGGCCACCACCTTGGCGACACCTCCTGCACCAATGATAAGAACGTTCTTCTTCATTTATCTCCCCTGCTGTCAGCCTTAGGACAAGCTGGACAGGTAGTCGTTAAAGGTAAATTCACGCACCACTTCGACGCTGCCGTCGAGCTGACGCACCGCGATGGCCGGCATCTTCACACCGTTAAACCAGTTCTTTTTGACCATGGTGTAACCTGCCGCGTCGATAAACGACAGCCGATCGCCGATGGCCAGCGGACGATCAAAATTAAACTCACCGAAGATATCGCCGGCTAAGCACGACTTGCCGCACACCATGTAGCGGTGCTCGCCATCACACGGCGCCATCTTGGCGTCTTGGCGGTAAATCAACAGATCCAGCATGTGCGCTTCGATAGAGCTGTCCACCACGGCGAGGTTTTTGCCGTTGAACAGGGTGTCGAGCACAGTGACTTCCAGCGAGCTGCTTAGGGTGATGGCCGCCTCGCCGGGCTCTAAGTACACCTGCACACCGTACTGCTCGGAGAACTGCTTTAGGCGTGCACAGAACTTGTCCAGCGGATAGCCTTCGCCGGTGAAATGAATGCCGCCGCCCAAGCTCACCCAGCTGACTTTATGCAGCAGATGGCCAAAGCGTTCTTCGATGGTGTTGAGCATCTGGTCAAACAGGGCAAAGTCGCTGTTCTCGCAGTTGTTGTGGAACATAAAGCCGGAGATCTGTTCGATCACCGCTTCGATCTTGCTGGCATCCCACTCGCCCAAACGGCTAAACGGCCGTGCTGGGTCGGCGATGATGAATTCCGAGCTGGACACCTGTGGGTTTACCCGCAGGCCACGAATCTTGCCTTCGGTGGCGGCGGCATAACGCTGCAGCTGGCCGATGGTGTTGAAGATGATCTTGTCGCAGTTCTCGACCATCTCGTCGATTTCGTCATCGGCCCAGGCCACGCTGTAAGCATGGGTTTCGCCGGCGAACTTCTGGCGGCCCAGTTTCAGCTCGAACAACGAGCTGGAGGTAGTGCCGTCCATGTACTCCTGCATCAGGTCGAAGACCGACCACGTCGCAAAGCACTTCAGCGCCAGCAGCGCCTTGGCGCCGGACTGCTCACGCACCGTGCGGATGATTTCCAGATTGCACAGCAGCTTCTGCTTATCAATGAGGTAATACGGTGTTTTCAGCATCACAGCACCCTGTCGAAAGCGGCAAAACGAGGCAGGCAGGCCCACCCCGCAAATAAAGGGGCGAATTGTGCCTATCTTGCCGAGCTTGTGTAAGCCCTTGGGGCAAAATTTGGCGGTTTTTTAGCCAGCTTTGCCGCGCTACTGACTTTGCCTAAACAACAGACTGCCGCGCCAAAAACGACAATGCCAGCCATCAACGATGGCTGGCATTGTTCAGCAAGCAGATGTCAGTTGATCGGCGTGGCCGTCATGTTGGCGCTGATATCGGCGTTTTGCAGCTTCACGCCGTACATGGAGGTGACCGCTCCGCCGGTGGGATGCACGTTTTGCACGCGGTCGATATTGATTTCTTTAAAGTGCACGCGACCGTTTACCGCAAAGCCCAGCGGATCGGGGCTAACGTATTGACCCGTGGTTTTGTTGCGCACCTTGGTCGGCGCCACGTCGAGGTTCAGGTCGACGTTAAAGCCATAGGTGTTAGTGCCGTTAGTAGCGCCGGTGCCGTTGCCGCCATTGGCCACCGAGGCATTGCCGTCGCTGGTGTGCAGGTTATCCACCACGATCTGACTGCCGGTGCCATTACCGCCACTACGGTTGGTTTCCCAGATGATCTGGTTGCGCTTCTCGTCGGTCACCACAGTAT
The DNA here is from genome assembly GCF_900109735.1 of Atopomonas hussainii. Taxonomy (GTDB): domain Bacteria; phylum Pseudomonadota; class Gammaproteobacteria; order Pseudomonadales; family Pseudomonadaceae; genus Atopomonas; species Atopomonas hussainii. The sequence goes on along the minus strand of NZ_FOAS01000002.1, from coordinate 185,633 downwards.
TGGCGGTCGAAGTAGTGCCTTTAACCCAGACGTTTTTCAACTTAGCGGTGATGCCTTCGTTGCCGCGATCTTCCCAACGCCCGCCACTAGCGGCGCAGGTGCCCGAGTTAGTCCCTGTGCCGCCTACGCACAGCGCGCCAGCCCCACCGGAGCTAATCGCCAAGGTGGAGCCTTGCTCATAACGGCGTAGCACCAAACGACCGAGACTGGTGCCGGTGAGCTTGTTGCCCCAGCGCACATCACTGACATCCAGATTGGACCAGTACTCGCCCTTATTCAGCTCGATACCGTTGTTGGTGACATCCACCGAGCCATTGCGAAAGTGCATGTTGTAGCTGGTACCGGAGAGCCATAGGCCTTTGCCGGTTTCATCCACAGTGATCGCCGCACGCGCATCGGTGATGAACAGGTCGGCGTTATAGCGAATGCCGTCGCCGCTGCTACCGCCGGGCAATAAGGTGAAGTGACCGTTTAAGGTGAAGTCGTAGGCAGGGAAGATCTCCGCCAACACCAACAGCTCCGTACCGCCTTGCAGTGGCGCATTAGCGCTACCTACCCGCAAGCCGTCAAAGCTGTAGCTGCCCACCACATTATTAAAGCCAATGCGCAGGCCGTCGTAATGACCGTTGTAGTTGCCTTTGCTGGGGTCGGTAAAACCACTGGTGCCGGCATAGCAACCGGTGGTAACACCGCCGGTGCCGCAACCTTTGGTCATATCTAAGGTAAAGGTGCCGGTGCCGTTGGTTTTCAGGCCGCTGAACCACATGCTGTTGCCGTTATCGGTGACCACCGCCGAGCTGTTGGCCATGTTCCACGACACATCCGCCGTTACCCCTTGCGCGGCCGAGGTGCTGGCACCGCCCGGGCGCAGTTTCAGCCAGTTTTTCTGCGCGCCCTGATCAATAAAGTTCAGGTTCAACCCTAAGCTACCCAGCTTCTGATTGGTCGGGTTACCCATGATCAAGCCACCGAAGGTGGTGTTGATATTTAAGTCGGCAAAGGCCAGCTGCGCGTAGGGGCCGCGGGCATCGCTGTCCAAGTCCAAGGTGATGCCACTGGTGCTGGCGATGGTGCCGGAGAAATTCTCTGCACGCAGAATGCCGGCATCCTGATACTGAAACAGGCTGTTGCTGAAGGTGATGTTGGGCTTAATGCGCAAGCCATCGCCGCTGGCTCCGCCGCCGGCGATGCGAATGCTGCCGCCGAGGTTCAAGTCCATGCTCAGGCGACCAAAACTACGGTTGTAGTTAGGGTCACGGGTATCGGGCGTGCTCGGGGTGACGGATGAGCTTGGGTCGCCTTGCGCTAAGTCCATGCGCAGTCCATTGATTTGCCCCACAAAGCGCGAAGTGCCTAAGTTCAGCTGCACCTCACTGCCAGAGCCACCGTTGACGATGTCGATATAGGCCGCATTGAGATAAGCCTCTAGGCTGACACCATCAATAATCAGGTCGTGGCCGTTGTCGCGGTAGTACACCGTGGCATTGGTCAGGCTCAGGCGACTGCCGTCCAGATCAATCCCAGCCACGCCACTGGCGCCACCGCCCTTGAGTTTGAGCGTCGAACCCAAGGTGTAAAACGCATTCACGGCGCCAAAGCTATTGCTGCTGCCGGCCATGGTGATGCTCGCCACACTGGCTTTTTTCGCTGTGGATTGGCTCTCGACCACCACACGATCACCCACCACATCGACGGTCGTAGTGGTTTTACTGGTGCTACCAGCACGCGGATCGCTGCCCACCGCGACATTATTCATGTCGAGGCTTTTGCCATCTTGGCTATAACTGACTTTACCCGCCGTCCAGCCCGACGATACGGTTTCTAGGCTGATCCCCGCTTGCCCGCTAACATCGGCCAGCGCATCGTCATCCAATGCCTGCATGGCCTGTGCGGTGTTGGCCAACATAAGGGCGGCAGTCAGAGCAGTGATGCGCATAGGTCAGCCTCTTAGTTTTTCGGGAAGATCAGCACATTGCCCTGCATGCGCACGGTGCCGTCGATCTTGGCGGAAAAGATATTGGTCTGCTGGAAGCTCGGCGCGTAGGTCTTGTTGTTCTGCCAACCGCCCTGATTCGCCACGGCCACACTGAAGGCGGCGTTTTTGAACTTCATCTCATTGGGCAAGCCCAGCTCCAGCACATCCTGATTAAAGCCGGCGCCATCGCCATTGAAGCCGGAGTTGATCAGGCGGGTACGCAGGGTTAAGCCTTCGAAACTGAAAATGCCTTTGATGTTGTCCAGCACAAACCAACCACCACCGTTTTCGGTACGCACCGCGAGGCGTAAACCACAAACTTCTAAGTTGGTGGTACCGCAACCACGCTGACTGGCCGACCAAGTTGCCGGGTTCGCATTGGTCGGTGTCGACCACAGCACACCGCCATTCTTGTTAATACTGAACTCGCCAGACAGATACACCCCACCTTGGCCATCGACTTGGCTTAAGTCGCTGTCATCCAAGGCTTGCAGCTCGGCCCAAGCCGGCCCAGCGAGCAACGCAGCAAAAGCAATACAGAGCTTAGAGGTCATGGCTGGACACCTTCAGGTAGTTAAAGCTCATGCCGGAAATCTCATTGCGGCCAAAGTTATAGCCGCCGGTAGGCACCGCGGTGGGCGATGAGCGTGTGCCACCAAAATTGAGGTTATCGATAAGGATATTGGTGCGCGGCGCGTTGGCGTAAAAGTCCGCCGCGATCTGATTACGGGTAGTGGCATTGGTTACCCCAGCCACCGGGTTAGGCAGCTCCAGCACAAACTGGCCATTGGAGGTGACGTCAAACAGCAGCGGCTGCGACTTGCCATAGCCCAGTGCAAATTGCGCGTAAGTGTTAGTGAAATAAATCGTCCGCGCTGCTAGCTCTTGGGCTGTGTTACAACCTGCCGCCCCTGTCGCGCAGGAGAGAATTTCCAACGTCTTGGCATACAGGTTAATGCGTGCCTCACCGACCAACTGCTGGCGGCTATTGTCACCCCATAAGCGCAGGTACGAGCCGTCCATGGTCAGCTCGGTGAAGTCCATATTGATGACATCGGTGCGGCTACCGGTAACGCTGAAATCGAAGCGAATACCGGCATCCACCTTCTCGGTGCTGCGCATCGAGCAGTTGTTACCCGCTGCTGCATAACCGGAAATACACGGCTGGCCACCGGCGCCAAAAATCTTGTCTGGCGCGGCAAAGCTTAATATCGACAGGTTGGTCGGCACGGTTTGCACCAACTGACCGTCATCGCGCAGGGTTTTCAGGTTCTCACCCTTCACCAAATCGAGCGTCCACGGGTAGCTCAAACGGCCAATATTGACCGGCTGCAGGTTGCTGCCTTTATTACTGCCGGTGGCACCGACATAAAGCTCTTTAACAGCAATCGGTACGTTCTGCCCGCTACCGTTGGTGATGTCGTTAATAGTGATGGTGGCTTGGGTGCCGTCGTAGAGAAAATTCTCAATGACCATGCCAAAACCGGCGCCGGACACCGTGGCGAGTTTTTCATCATCCAGCGCTTGCAGTTCGGCATTAGCCAGCCCCGCTAAGCCACCTAACAAACTGGCCAAGAACAGTCGCTGCATACTCAGCACCCCTTGGTTTGCGGCCCCAAGCAGGTATCCACGCGCGGGATACCCTCGAAAGCCTCTTGGAAACTGGTTCGAATGGCCGCCGAGCCATCGGCATTACGCGGCAAATTCATAAAAGCCCCAGCCAACGCCTCAACAAACTTGGTGGCATCTTGCTGATCTCGCCATTGCACATTTTGCGTTTGCATCGACAAAAACACGCCTTTAGCTGAGTCGGTGAATTGCTGGGTGGCCGCATTAAACTGCCCGACTGGAAAAGAACCATAATTTGCTAGCGAAAAACACGTTGTGGTACCCAGCAGCGCACAGTTATTAGATGAGAAAAGTCCCAGCAAAAAATTATCGAAACCAGAACCAGAGGGAATACTCAGCTTCTGCCCATCCACCATACCGATAAACTGGGCGCGAACAGGGTCTGGGTCCCCTCCGGGACTAGTCACCAGTTGGGCCTGCGCGGCGAAGTCACTATTAGCGTAAGCACCACCAACGATCCCTTTTGCGCCATGACAAACTAGGTCATACCAAGCGCAGCTAATTTGCGAAGCCAGATAACTGCCCTTGCCATAGATATCAACCGGCACATTACCGGTGATCCTATTGATATCGCCTGAAAGATGCCCTTTAGCCTCACCAAACCCCATGCGCACCCCAACTACTTTGGTGCCCGAATAAGCGATCTCTAGATAGGGGTTCTTAATAGAAAATGGATTCACCTGCCCTGTCGCATCATTCACTGAGCCCAAGGCAAAATTATTGATCGAGATATCCGCCGTGCCTGCCGCCTCGCCAGCACGGGTGTAATTGCCCAGCTCGAGCTTCTTGATGTTCATCTGCGTCTCAATATCAACGCCAAGATTCAAGCGCGTGAAGGTCAAGCCATTGTGTGAATCCGTGGTCATGTTCATAAACGCCTGCCCTGTCACTTCAGAGAGTTTTTCATCTGACAGCGCTACCAGCTCAGCTTGCGCAGTAAAGTTCACGCCCAGCAGCAGGCTAAAACTCAATTGGGACAGGATTTTCTTGAACATTGGCCACCACACACATCGGTCAAAATTTGCTCACCCTGCCACGTTACTGAAGCGCGCCGCCCTTGGCTGCCAACTCTCGTTTAGCGCAGACCTCCACAGCCTACGCTAGCGACCAAACACAAAGACAAAGCGTTACCACCCTCCCCAGAGCAGTAACACTTAACAGCCGCCCTGCGCCGTGCTGCCATTCGACGCACCAAAGCAGGTGTCTTTACGCGGTATCCCGTTCAAGGCCTGGCCAAAGTCCAGCTGAATCGGCGCCTTAAGCTGACCGTTAGCATCCACATACTTAGGCAAATTCATGAAAGCGCCGACAATGGCGTTGACATCCGGCTGGCCACTGCTGCCCTTCCACGTCAACGACTCGGTTTGCATCGAGATAAACATGTCGCGCACGGCGCCATCCATGCCTGCGCGGCTCAAGTCTCCCACCGGCAGGGTTTGAAATTGATTCAAACCAAAACAAGTGGCGATACCCAAAATCGAGCAATTGTTGGAGGCAAACGCCCCCAGCAAGGCATCTGTCCAGCCACCCGCGCAGCCGCTCACGCATTCCATACCACTGCCATTAGGAATCCCCGAATGCGTCGCACGCACTGGGTCGACCTGTCCGCCGGGGGTTACCAGCTCGGCATTCGCCTCAATCTGGCTTGAGCGATATACCCCCGCCAAAAACAGCAAGAAGCGCTGACCGGCATCGGCTTTATCGTAAATGGCATTGGCTGTGCCTTTAATAAACACCGGCACATTACCCGTCAGCCGGTTGATCTCGCCGGACAGCTCGCCTTTGGCCTCACCAAAGCCCACGCGCACACCGACAATTTTGCTACCGCGATACGCCACTTCTAGATACGGGTCTTTGATGCGAAACGGATTCACCTGCCCCGTGGCGTCATTCACGGTACCCAAGGCAAAAGCATTGATATCCAAATCGGCGGTATTGCCCGCCTCACCGGCGCGATCGTACAAGCCCAGCTGCAACTTGCGCGCATTCATTTGAGTTTCGATATCAAGGCCGAGGTTAATGCGGGTGAAGTCCAAGCCACCGGCAGAGTGCGTGGTGAGATTGATGAACGCTTGACCATGCACATCGGCCAGGTCTTCATCAGCCAGCTCTTGCATGGCGGCATAGCTGGTAAACGGCGCACACGCGCCCATCCCCAACAGCAAAGCCCAAGCACGCGCCCGGACACTGAAACTGTTCATATAAGCAGCCCCTAGATTTCTTGTTCTTGTCTATGGGTGGCGCTGATTCCATCGGCACCTCGCTGGGAACTGCTTACTTCTCCCGTGCTGGCAGAGTGCCTAGGTGGGGCTTAGGGCAAAACCTGCCAATCGATCAGGCAAAAACATCACTCGGCGGTTTACTAATTAACTGAGCGTTACCTGACTACCCGTCAGTTGCCGCCGCGCAACAGCACTCAGCAGTTTGCAGACCGGCGTCGCTTGGCCTGCCGGCGCTTTGCAGTAGAATCGCCGCTTTGTGTTGTTAGGCGACTGCCATGATTGACCCCAAACGCGTGCTGCGCGCACTGGCTGAGCACTGGGCCTTGCTGGAGCCCCTGTGCGACCACTTTGATCAAGGCACCTTAAGCTTGGTCGAGCTGCGCACGCGCCTGGCCGAGCAGCTCAAAGACAGCGACCCACTGGCGGTCACCGCGCTGATCGACCAATGGCTCAAGCTGGATATTCTGATTCCGGTGGCCAAAAGCCCCAATCGCTTCGAGCTCAACGCGCAGATTCACGACTTTCTCGCCTACCTGCGTAAAGAACACCGCCTTGGCCTGTGTCTTGAGATCGAAGCCTACCTGCGCCACCTAGAGCGCCTTGGGCATTACATTGAAGACGCCTTTGCCGCACGCGATGCGCTGGAGCTCGCCCGCCAGCTGCGCCTGTTAGACATGCGCGTGCGCGATGTGCTGAAAAAACTCGCCAACGACGAACAAGCGCTGATCGGCGTAGCCGAGCGGGCGAAAACCAACGACCGGCAAATCCCCCTGCGCCAGCGTTATGCCGAAGTCTTGGCGACCTGGGATGAGTACGTCGAACCGATGATTCACTTGGTCAGCGCCAGCGGCCCCTTCGAGACCGGCATGCGCCAAGTGGAAAACACCTTGCTGCGTTTATATGGCGAGCAACAGCGCATCGGCAGTTTGGTGGAAGACGATCTGATTCTGCGCGCCCAAGCGCGGATTCTTGAGATGCAAGGCGCCGCCCAGCTGACCCTGCGCAAAGCCCGCGACTTGCTGCTGCCGCTGCGTGAAGAAGCCCGTCGGCATAACACGATCACCCGTGGCGCAGCGCTGGCCTTAGCAGCCATGCGCAAACGCGGGCTGGATGCCGTGCCGCAAGCGGCGCTACCGATTTTTACCCGCCCGCAGAGCACCTTTTTAGGCACCTCCAGCCAAGTGGAAAGCTATGTGTATGCCTTGGCGCGCTTTGAGAGCCGCCCGGCGCGCTTCCCCAGTGTGGAGCGCAAGCAAAGCCGTCCCGTTACTCGCGCACCGCTCACGGCAAAAGAAATGCTTAACCGCGCCGAAGCCGCGCTGCCGCTGCCCGATTTAATGCAATGGCTGATCGACCACGAACGCGAGGCCGCCAGCGATGAGCTGCTGTATTGGTTCTCGCGCTTAGCCCGCGATGCGCGCTTTAACCGTGCGCGCCTGCCGCGTGCCAGCTACCAAACCCGCGAGCACCAGATCAGCCTGTGCTCCTACCAGTTGACCGAAAGCGAGACACCTTATGTCCGTTGATATTGCCGAGCTGAGCCTGCTCGCGCCGATCTTCCGCGAGTTGTTTAAGGGCTACCACATCAGCCCGCGCGACCACGAGTTATACGCCCAGCTGAACAACCTGCAAGACAGCTACCGCAGCCTGTTTAAAACCTTGGGGTTTGAGCTGGTCTGCGACCATCGCGGCTTCTATTATTTTGTCCCCGAGCAGACCGGCGCGCAGGTGAATAAAACCGCGCAGCGCTTGGCCTTGTTCACCTTTATCGTGGTCGAGCACTTAGCCGACCAAAACCGCGACCCGCTGGCGGTACTGGATGGCGGCAGCTTGGGCCGCGATGAACTGCCGCCGCTATTCGACAAATACCGCGAGCTGTTCGTGCAGGCCGAAGTGCTGAGCTTGGAAGACTTGGACGACAAAATTCTCCGTCGCCTGGTGCAGCTGGGCTTTGCCCGCGAAGACAACGGCGTGTACCAGTTTTTACCGCCCATGCACCGCTTCTTAGATGTATGCCTGAGCGTACAACAAGACCGCGACTTGGCCGCCAGCCTCGCCAGCGATCTGCCCTTGCCTGCCCCAGTCTTGCCCGTCGAAGCAGATGAAGCAGATGAAGTGGATGCAGTCGATGAGGCAAGCGAAGCTGCAGTGCCCGAACGCATTGCGCCAGCCGTAGCAACAGCGCCGGCAGCAGACAACGAAGACGACGAACTGGCCCGCGCCATTGCCGAAGAACGCGCTGAAGCCGCGCTGCGCATTAGCGAAGAGGAGCACAACGCATGAGCACCCGCTACGGCATTCGCCGCTTTGCCCTGCTGAATACTGCGGGCTACAGCCTCGGCATCTTCCCGCTGGAAAAACCGCTGTCGATTTACGGCGCCAACAACTTGGGTAAATCGGCGTCGATTAACGCGCTGCAATTCCCCATTCTGGCGCGAATGTCGGACATGAGCTTTGGCAAATACAGCCTCGAACAGTCACGCAAGTTTTATTTCGCCAGCGACACCAGCTACATCCTCATTGAGCTAGAACTCGCCCACGGCCGCCATGTGATCGGCGTGGCCGGGCGCGGCCCCGGTGGCGGTTTTGGCCACCAGTTCTTTGTCTACCAAGGCGAGCTGGACCTGGCCCACTACCAGAAAAACGGCACCTGCCTGCGCCAGCGCGAACTGTTCGCCAACCTAGAGCGCGAAGGCATTCACGCCCACGAGGTAAAACCCGAAGAACTGCGCCGCTTATTGGTTGGCGGGCACACCTCGATTCCGCTCGACCTCACCCTGATCCCACTGCGCTCGACCAGCGAGCAGAGCCTGAAAACCTTCCGCGCGCTGTTTATCAACTTGCTGCACATGCGCGAAATCACCGCTGCCAAGCTTAAGCAGCTGTTCTTGGATGCCTTCGAGCACAGCCTGCGCTCGGGCAGCGTGGATTACATCGCCGCCTGCGAAGAAGCCTTCCGCGATGTGCGCCGCATGGAGCAGGACTACCACGCGCTGGTCGCCGCCGGCCCGTTGATTGACGCCCTGTCTGCCGGCGTCACCCAGCGCGATGTGCTGCGCGGCCGCTTGCATAAGCTGTCGCCGCTGCTCGACGTGCTACTCAGCAGCTGGCACGACTACGCCGACGCGCGCAAAGAAGAACTGCTCGGTCTGCACGAACATCACCGTCAGCAGCAAGACGGCCTGCAACAAGAACAGCGCGGCACCACCGCCGAACTGCTGCGCTTAGAGCGCGATATCGCCGCACTGGAAAAATGGCACAGCGAGCTGGACGAGCTGCGCCAGCGCTTTGCTTTAGTCACCGACACCGCGCAGCTGGAACAACAGCTACTCGCCGCCAAAGACGTTCACGATGACTTGGCCGGTGCGATTGCCCAGTCGCGGCAGTTCTCCAGCGCCGATCTGGATGCCCGCGTGCGCGACTTAGAAAAGCGCCTAAAAGACGTGCGCGGCAAGCTCGATCACGCCGACAACAACCTGTATTCCCGCCTGCGCGAAGAATTTACCCAAGCCGATGTAGAGCGCCTGATGCGCCTGTGCAACAGCGAGCTATTCAGCCTGCCGCTGGCCGACAAAGGCATCACACTGGACGGCGACGACTGGGTCACCAGCCTTGAGCAGTTGCTCGAGCGCTTCACCGGCAATGTGCTGAGCCTGCCGGGGCTGACCATCGACCTAAGCAGCATCGAGCCGCCACAGCTGCAAGCGCTGGCCGACCGCACCGCGCTGCGCGATCAGAAAGACCGCCTCGAGCGTGAGCTGAAACAACTGAAAACCCAGCAAGCGGTAGCCGCCGACATTGCCGCCAGCCGCGCCGAGGCCGACCGCCTCTATCAAGCCGTGCTGGAAGCGCAAAAAGCACTGGAAGACTACCGCCGCCTGCAAACCCTTGAGCAACAAGCCGCCGAGCAAGCCGCGCAGCTCGAGCAAGTCTCCGCCGCTCGCGAAGAACGCGCCCGCGCCAGCGATGCCTTTACCGAACGTGTGCAGCAGCTGTCCGGCAAAATTCAGCTATTAAGCCGCCAACTGGCTGACCTGGAAGCCAAAGAACGCACACTGGAGGACGCCCTGCGCCGCCGTCAGCTGTTGCCCAAAGACTTGCCCGAAGGCATCCGCTGTATCGACCCGGTGGACGACTCGCTGGACAACCTGCTGCCGCTGCTCAATGACTATCAAGACACGTGGCAGCAACTGATGCGCATCGACCAACAAATCGACGCGCTTTACGCCCAAGTGCGCCTCAAAGGCGTGGCCAAGTTCGATAACGAAGAAGACCCCGAGCGCCGCTTAAAGCTGCTGGTTAACGCCTATGCACACCGCGAAGAAGAAGCCGCCACGCTGGCCAAGGCGCGCCGCGCGGCGGTTACCGACATTGCTCGTACGCTGCGCAATATTCGTAACGACTACGACAATCTTGAGCACCAGCTGGGGCTGTTTAACCGCGAGATCAACCGTCGCCAGGTGTCTAACCTGGAAAGCTTCCGCATTGTGCTGGCCCCGCACCGCGAGGCGCTTAAGCACATCGACCAGATCATCCACAGCGCCAGCCAGTACGAAGAAGGTGAAACCCTGTCGGTGTTCGACTTAAAACCGAACCCCGACGAAGACGCGCGCAACGATGCCGCGCGAGATTTCCTCGCCAAGCTGGTGCAAGCCAACAACAACCAGTTGGGCCTGAAGGACTTGTTCGAGCTGGCCTTTGAGATCACCAAGGTCGGCGGTCAGCCGGTGCTGCACACCGATATCGACGGTGCGGCCTCCAACGGCACCACCATGACCATCAAGGCGCTGACCAACATGTATTTGTTGCTGCACCTGATGGACCGCGAGCAAGCCAGCCGCATTCGCCTGCCCTACTACCTCGACGAAGCCGCCGATATCGACGAGCGCAACCAAATGGCGCTGATCGAAACCAGCCAGCAGCTAGGCTTTGTGCCGATTCTTGCCTCGGTGAAACCGCAGGTCTCGGCCGCAGTGGCCATCGACTTGGAAGGCGGCAGCACGCCGCAGGGCATTTATCTGGACGAAGCCGACTGGAAGTTTATCGAGCGCCGCGAGACCAGCAGCACTGCGGATCAACCTGCCGAGCCGATTAGCGAAGACGCTGCCGTCTGATCACAGCAAACGGGTTAAGCGCCCGCAGAATTCTGCGGGCCGATACCCAAGTAACGCTAAGTCAGCGCTAAAGCTCAGCGGCGCTAGGTGATCTAACGCTTTTAAGCGCCGTTCAAGCGCCGGCAAGGCTAAGTGATAGCGATACACGCCTAAGGTGAGATGCGGGGTAAAGCGAAACTGATGTGCCGCCTCGCGATGCTCTGCGCCCAACAAAGTGCGCCACTGATTCACCAGCTCAGGCACTTCTACGGCCAAGAAAGGCGCATGGGCGAAGCTGCTTAAGTAACTCGTTCGGCACACCACCGGTTCATTATTTAAGCGCTTTAAAAGCTGCATTTGCTGGCGCAGCTCTGCCCAGCTGACTTCATCGGCCTGCTGCGCGCAACGCACAGGAAAACCGGCCACAGCCAAGGTGATATGCGCCTGACGGCGGTAATTCGGTGCAAGCCACGGCGCTAATCCGGCTTGTAAGCGCGCTAGGTGCGCCGCTACGGCGGGCTCACGCGGCACTAATGCCCATACGGCAAACCAAGGTCGGCCACGGTGCCACGCTGGGGCTGGGTCGTGTCGCCACGGTGTTACGCCGCCTTCGGCAACACGTGCCCGCCAGTGTGGACAGGCGGCTCTTAGTAACCCTGACTCAATCACGCGGCCAATCGGCCAGCCACGCCAAACTCGCTGCCGGGTCGCCGTGTGGGCGGTACTCGGCCGACAACCAGCCTCGGTAGCCCGCTGCGCTCAAGGCCGCGCGCACTTCGGCAAAATCCAACTTACCGCTGCCCGGCTGGGCGCGGCCAGGGTAGTCGGCAAATTGCACATGACCGATCAGGCCGGCCAGCTCAGCAATCGCCTCAGGCAGCTCAAAGCCTTGACGTGCCATGTGGTACAGGTCGAGCTGGGCTTTGGCATTGGGGTGATTCACTTGTTCGAGCAGCGCACGCAGCGCTTGCGGCGTGCTTACGGCAAAGCCCGGCAAGTCGAACGGGTTAATCGCTTCACAGACCACGCCAATACCCAGCGGCGCAAAAGCCTCGGCGGTTTTGCGCACGTTAGCGGCGAGGCAATCCAGCGCCGTGCTTTCTTCCACATTGGCGACAAAGCGCCCCGGCAGCACGTTGACCTGCTGCGGCTTAACCACCTCGGCATAGGCCAAGGCCTCGGCCAATGCGGCATCAAACTCGGCTTGGCAGTCTGGTACACACGCCAAGCCCGCGCCACCATCAAGTAAATCACCGGCGGGCAGGTTAATCAGCACCAGCGGCAGGCCTGCAGCGTCCAGCGCGGCTTTTAATTCAGCCGCTGGCACTGCGTAAGGGAACTGAATCTCTACCCCCGCGAAACCAGCTTGCTTGGCTGCGGCGATGCGCGCCGGCAATGGCAGCTCGGTAAATAACAGCGTGAGGTTGGCGCAAAGCGCGTTAGCCATGCGAGGTGTCCTTATTCGGTGAAATTAAGATGCAGCTGCACTAAGGTCGCAGGGTCTTGCTCGGCAAAACCGTTGGCGGCGTGCAGGCGCATCAGCTGCGCGGCTAAGCCGGCCATCGGCGTGCTACTGACGGCACTCTGACTGAGCTTAACGGCGGTGTCTAAGTCTTTTAGCAAAGTGCGCACATGCCACTTGATGGGCTCGAATTCACGCGCGGCCATTTGCGGGGCCAGTATCTGCAGCGGTTTGCTGTCGGCAAAGCCACCGGCCAGTGCCGGCGCCAGCTGCGCGGCATCCACGCCACTGCGCTCGGCCAGCGCAACCACTTCGGCAATCACCAGCGCGTTGCAGGCTACCAGCATTTGGTTACATACCTTGGTCACTTGCCCGGCGCCGACCTCGCCCATGCGCGTGACGCGCTGGCCTAAGTGCGCCAGCAAGGGCCGAATAGCATCGATATCTTGCGCGCGGCCACCGGCCATAATCGCCAAGCTGCCGTCTGCCGCGCCTTGCACACCGCCGGACACCGGCGCATCCACCCAGTACACGCCGCGCTCGGCTAATAAGCGCGCGGCCATCTCGCGCGTCGCAGCCGGCTCTAGGCTGGAGAAATCCACCAGCAGCTGGCCTGCGCGCAAGTGCTGCGCTAAACCGTGCTCACTAAACAGCAGGTCATGCACGGCGGCGGTGTCGGCTAAGCAAAGCATCAGCACATCACTACTAGCGGCCAGCGCTGCAAGATTGTCTGCCTGCTGCGCACCTTGCGCCAGCAGCGGCGCGCACTTACTGGCAGTGCGGTTATACACCGTCAGCGGCACGCCAGCGGCCAACAGGCGCTGACACATCGGCAGGCCCATCAAGCCAATACCGGCAAACCCTACGCGCATGCTCATGCACACTCCTCAAACCAACTTGCGGCGATTCTAAAACACAAACCCCGCCAAAGCGGGGTTTGTGTTTTACCTTGCGTGCCGATTAATGCTCGGGCTTGACCCTAAACCACGCGGCATACAAGGCCGGCAGGAACAACAAGGTCAGCGCCGTGGCGACAATCAAGCCGCCCATAATCGCCACGGCCATGGGGCCGAAGAACACGCTGCGTGACAGCGGGATCATCGCCAGTACCGCCGCCAAGGCCGTCAGCACGATGGGGCGGAAGCGCCGCACGGTGGCCTCGATGGTGGCTTGGTAGCGGCTTAGGCCGTCTTTCACGTCCTGCTCGATCTGGTCGACCAAGATCACCGAGTTACGCATGATCATGCCCGACAAGGCGATGGTGCCAAGCATGGCCACGAAGCCAAACGGCTGCTGGAACAACAACAAGAACAGCGTCACGCCGATCAAGCCCAGCGGCGCGGTGAGGAACACCATCAGCACGCGCGAGAAGCTCTTCAGCTGCATCATCAGCAAGGTCAGCACCACCACGATAAACAGCGGCACACCGGCGACGACCGAACCTTGGCCACGCTGCGAGTCTTCCACCGTGCCGCCCACCGTCAGCAGGTAACCGCTAGGCAGCTGCGCCTGCACATCGGCCAAGCGCGGCATGACTTCGTTCACCACAGTGGCCGGCTGCACTTCGCCATAGATGTCACCACGGATGGTCACGGTCGGCAGGCGGTTGCGGCGCCAGATAATGCCTTCTTCAAAGCCATATTCCAGCGTGGCGATTTGCCCCAGCGAGACGCTACGGTTGCTCTCGGTCGGAATCGCCAAGCTCGATAACAGCTCCAGCTCGCGACGTTCTTTCTCCGGGCCACGCAGCACGATATCGATCAGCTCATTGCCTTCACGGTACTGACTGACCGTGGCGCCGGTGATGGCGCTTTGCAGGAAGTTCGACAGGTTCTGCGTGCTCACACCCAAGGCACGGGCACGGTCTTGGTCGACGTTGAGGCGGATCACCTTGCTCGGCTCTTCCCAATCCAAGTGCACATTGCTGACGTGCGGGTTGTCACGCACCTTGTCAGCCACTTGGCGGGCCAGCGCACGCACGGTTTCGATATGTTCACCGGCCACGCGGAACTGCACCGGATAGCCTACCGGCGGGCCGTTTTCCAAACGGCTCACACGGGTGCGCACATCGGGGAACTCTTCACGCAAGGTTTCAATCAGCCACAAGCGCAAGCGTTCGCGACTCTCCAGCGAATCGGTTAGCACCACCACTTGGGCAAAGCTGGCTGCCGGCAGTTGTTGATCCAACGGCAGATAGAAGCGCGGCGAACCGGTACCCACGTAAGCCACATAGTTGTCGATGCCTTTTTGCTCTTTGAGCATGGCTTCGAGCTTATGCACCTGTTCTTCGGTGGCCTTCAGCGAGCTGCCTTCGCTGAGCTTAAGGTCAACCATCACCTCAAGGCGCGCCGAGGCGGGGAAGAACTGCTGCTGCACATACTTAAAGCCCACCACCGAAAGCACAAACAGGCCCACGGTAATCATGATCACCTTAAAGCGGTTTTCCACACACCAGCCCACCAAGCGGCGGAAGCGCTGATAAAACGGCGTGCCGTAGGGGTCGTGCTCTTTGCCGTCATGCAGTTTGGTCATATCCGGCAGCAGGCGGTCGCCCAAGTACGGCACGAACACCACGGCGGCAATCCACGAGACGATCAAGGCGATGGTCACCACTTGGAAGATCGAGCGAGTGTATTCGCCAGTGCCGGACTGCGCGGTGGCAATCGGCAAGAAGCCTGCGGCGGTAATCAAGGTGCCGGTGAGCATCGGGAAGGCCGTGCTGCTCCAGGCATAGCTGGCGGCTTTAAGACGACTAAAGCCTTGCTCCATTTTGATCGACATCATCTCCACGGCAATGATGGCGTCATCCACCAAGAGCCCGAGCGCCAGCACCAAGGCGCCGAGGGAGATTTTGTGCAGGCCGATGTTGAAGTAGTACATCAGCGCAAACGTCATCGCCAACACCAGTGGGATGGACAACGCCACCACCAAACCGGCGCGCTTACCGAGCGAGAAGAAGCTCACCAGCAGCACGATCGCCACTGCTTCAAACAGCACGCGAACGAACTCACCCACGCCGGTTTTTACCGCCGCCGGCTGGTCGGATACTTTGGCCAGCGTCATGCCCACCGGCAGGGTTTCTTGCAGACGGGCAAACTCGCCTTCCAGCGCTTCACCCAAGCGCAGGATGTCGCCGCCGTTTTTCATCGATACGGCAATGGCCAGCGCGTCCTCACCCATAAAGCGCACGCGCGGCGCTGGCGGATCGGCAAAGCCGCGGTACACCTTGGCAACATCGGCAATGCGGAAGGTGCGCTCGCCAAAGCGAATGGGGAACTGCTCGATTTCTTCCACCGAGGAGAAACGCCCCGACACGCGCAAGTGAATCCGGTCGCTGGGAGTTTCAAAGTAGCCCGATGAGGCCACGGCGTTTTGCTGCTCCAACGCTTGCTGCACGGCGGCCAGCGGCAGGCCTAAGGTGGCCATTTTCACGTTGGACAGTTCGATCCAGATTTTCTCGTCTTGCAGGCCAAGAATCTCGACCTTGCCGACATCTTTCACCCGCTGCAGGTGCAGCTGCAGACGGTCGGCGTAATCTTTCAGCACTGCGTAGTCGAAGCCTTCGCCACCCAAGGCGTAGATATTGCCGTAGGTGGTGCCGAACTCATCGTTAAAGAATGGCCCGACCGCCTCGCGCGGCAAAGTGTGCCGAATGTCATTAACCTTTTTGCGGATTTGGTACCAAAGCTCGGGAATGTCCCGCGAGTGCATATCGTCGCGGGCGATAAAGGTGACTTGCGACTCACCGGGGCGCGAAAAGGAAATGATCTTATCGAAGTCGCCGGTTTCCATCAGCTTCTTCTCGATGCGCTCGGTCACTTGCCGCGACACATCCTCAGCACTGGCACCCGGCCAAATGGTACGCACCACCATGGCCTTAAAGGTAAAGGGCGGGTCTTCGCTCTGCCCTAAGCGGTCGTAAGCAAAGAAGCCGGCCAGCGCCAACAGCACCATCAGGTAGCGCACTAACTCGCGGTTACGCAGCGCCCAGGCGGATAAGTTAAAACGCGACATAGCTTATTCCTCGCCAACCGTGGCGGGGCCGCTGACATTCAGCGGGCGATTCTCGCGGTCAATCGGCTTGACCTCTAAGCCATCGCGCAGCAATTGCACGCCGGCAGCAACCACGTAATCGGCCGCGCTCAAGCCTTCCAGTACCGGCACTAAGCGCTCACTAAAGGCGCCTAAGCGCACCGGAGTTTTCTTCACGGTAGAGGTTTGCGCATCGAGCACAAACACGTAGGCCGCGCCCTCTTCGGCGCTCACCGCCGACAGCGGCACGGCAAGGCCGGCGCTCTCACCGATTAAGAAGTACACCCGCGCACTCTGGCCGAGTTCCGCCGGCACTTGGTTGTCAGAAAACGCCACGCGTGCCGCGTAGGTTCGGGTCACCGGGTCCGCCGCTGGGGCTAGCTCACGCAGCTTGCCGATAAAGCGCTTACCGGGCTTAGTCCACAGCTCCACGCCCACTTCTTGACCAAGCTTAAAGGCCTCGATGCCTTGCTCCGGCAGGTTGATGGATACTTCACGCTCGCCATCGGTGGCCAAGGTGAACACGGTTTGCCCCGCGCCGACCACTTGGCCAGACTCGACCAAACGGCGCGAAATCACCCCGTCGCTCGGCGAGCGCAGAATGGCGTAGTCGTTTTGATTTTTCGCCACATCCAGCTCGGCACGCATTTGCTTAACGCGCGCAGCGGCGGCTTTGTAGACATTCTCGGCGTTCTCAAACTGCGATCGGCTAACCAACTGACGCGACACCAGCTTGCCGTAGCGGTCGCGCTCGGAGCGCGCCAAGCTCATGTCTGCCTCGGCAGCCGCCAGCTGAGCTTGCGCGGCTTGCAGACGCAGGTTGACGTCTTCAGCACTCAGTTCAGCCAGCGGTTGGTCTTTCTTCACCCGCTCGCCAACTTCGACTAAACGGCGCGCTACTTTGCCGCCAATGCGGAAGGCCAGCTCGGGCTCGTAACGGGCGCGAACTTCGCCGGGATAGGTTTCCAGCACGCCGCCACTGGGCACGGGCTGAACAAAAATCGCCGGACGGACCTGCTTCTCGACCACTTCTTCTTGGCCGCAGGCCGCCACTAACAAGGCCAGTGAGGTAACAGCACCGGCTTTCGCCAGACGGGGTAACATGGACTTAAACATTTCGCTGCGCTTCCCAACTAAGTTTCGGGATTATTTATACTGGCGAGTATACTAAGATTACAAAACCCATCAGTCCAGTTTTAGACAAAAGCATGAACAAGACAAAAAAGCCACGTCAGAAGCCAGGTCGGCCAAAGGATCTGGAAAAGAAGCAGGCCGTGCTGGACGCCGCCAAATGTCTGTTCTTAAGCCAAGGCTATGACGCCACCAGTATGGACGCGATTGCCCAGAGCGCTGGGGTGTCCAAACTGACCCTGTACAGCCACTTCAATGACAAGGACACCCTGTTCAGCCACGCCGTGCGCTCGCACTGCGAAACGCAAATGCCCTCCGAGCTGTTTAACTACAAGCCCGAGCAAAGCATTGAGCAGCAGCTGCGCAACATTGCCTATGCGGTGGTCAGCCTGATTTACGACCCCGAGGCCATTCAGCTGCACCGCCTGATTGTGGCTGCCTCGCAGAAAGACAATCGCCTCGCGCAGCTGTTTTTCGACGCCGGCCCCAAGCGTTTGATCATGGAGCTTGAGCGCCTGCTGCGTGACGCCTGCGCCGCCCAGCAATTACAGATTGCCGACCCAGCCCAAGCCGCCGATCAGTTCTTTTGCTTGGTGAAGGGGCTCAACCATATGCGCGTGCTAACGGGCTGCCTCGACACCCCTGCCCTGCCCCATGAGCAAGAGCACATCGACGCAGCGCTTGAGCTGTTCTTAAAGGCTTACCGCGCCTGAAGGCGAAACTGATAGGGCGTGCTGCCCGTCCAGCGTTTAAAGGCATGAATAAACGCCGCCGGCTCGCTGTAGCCCAGCTGCGCGGCGATTTGTTCAACACTGTGCTGGCTGCGTAGCAGCAACTGCTCTGCTTTATAGCGCCGTGCTTGCGCCAGCAGCTCGCGAAAGCTCACTCCTTCTTCGGCCAAGTAGCGACGCAAGCTACGACCGCTGAGGCCTAAGCTGGCCGCGACCTGATCGGCATCCGGGTATTGGCCCTGAAACACACTCAAGTGCGCCAGCACCTGATCGCGCCAGTACTGCGCCGATTGCATTTGCGCCGCCAAGAGCTGCTCGCACTGTTGCAGATACAGGCTATGCCCGCTTCGATCAGCCACCGGTAGGCTATGACGCAGCGCGCTATTGCTCACGGTAAAACCGGCAGTGGCACAGCCAAACTGCACGGGGCAGGCAAAAAACGTCGGGTAACGCGCGGCATCCGCCGGCTTAGCGTAAGGTAGCTGCACCGACTCTAGCGGCACCGTCACCCCCAGCAAGGCAGTTAAGTCTTTCACCAAGCGCAAGGTGCCGGCCATTTCCGCATCGACGCGAAAGCGCAGCAGTGCCTCCGGTAGCCCAGCAGGTTCGAGCAGCAGCTGGCTGCTCTCGCGACCGGGCACAAAGCGCAGTTGGCAATACAGGTAAGTCAGCTGCTGAAAGCGCACGCCGAGCTGCACGGCTTCCAGCAGATTGGTGCAGGTCATCAGCAGCATGCTGAGCACGCCGTAACCGGCAAAGCGGTATTCATCGCCCACGGCTAGGCCGCAACCGGGGTCACGCAGATTCGGCGCTAAGTCGCTGAGAATCGCCAGTTCTAATTGCCGGCTGATTTGCCCAGCGGGGTCGAGTTGCTCCAGCGCCAAACCACGCTCGGCCAATACGCGCTCCACAGGCTCGCCCAGCGTTTGCAGCGCCTTAAGCACATAAATGAAGCCAAGCATGGGCCGCGTTGCCATAGAAACTCCGCCTTGTTATGCGGCCCACGCTAACACAGGCGTTAGGCGAGTACCTTGTCGGCACGCAGCTGGGCAATCTGCACCTCTGTTAAGCCCAGCTCAGCAAGCACCTCAGCGCCATGCGCACCTAAAGCAGCACCAGCAAAACGCGCTGCGGGCAAGGGCTCGGCAAAGCGAATCGGGCAGGCTAGCTGTGTTTGCACCTCGCTACTGCCGGCCTTGAGCGGCACCGACTGGGTCAGCTCGCGGGCTTTCAGTTGCGGATGTTTGCAAGCCTCGGCAAAGCTCAGCACCGGTTCAACGCAAGCGTCCAACGGCGCAAACACCTGCTGCCAGTGACTGCCGTCATGCTCGGCAAACGCTTCGGCAATCGCGGCTTTCAGCGCTTGTTGCACCTCAGGGCGCTGATCCAGTCCTTGCTTGGCCAGCTCTGGCTTACCCAGTGCAGCGCACAGTTGCTGCATAAATTGTGGCTCTAAACTGCCCACCGCAAACCATTGGCCATCGCGGGCTTGGTAATAGTCATAGAAGCTGCCGCCATTCAGCGCATGGCCTTCGCGCTCAGGCTCTTGGCCTGCGGCCAAATAACCGGCGGCGCTCATGGCATTCAGGCTGAAGGCGCAGTCGGTCATGCTGATGTCGATAAAGTCGCCCTGCCCGCTGGCTTGGCGCTTAACCACCGCGGCCAGAATGCCGATCACCCCGTGCAGCGAGCCACCGGCCACATCCGCCACTTGTAGGCCCAGCGGCAGTGGGCCGCTGTCTTTTCGGCCGGTGTAGGCACTGCTGCCCGAGAGGGCTAAGTAGTTAATGTCATGCCCGGCGCGATCTTTATACGGCCCGGTTTGCCCGTAGCCGGTAATCGCGCAGTAAATTAGCTGCGGGTTGACCGCTTTTAGTGCCGCATAGCCGATGCCGAGCTTATCCATTACCCCGGGGCGGAACTGATCGAGCACGATGTCGTACTCAGCCACCAACTGCTTAACCACCTCGATGGCCGCCGGCTTTTTTAAGTCCAGCGCCAGCGAGCGCTTATTGCGGTTGAGATAAGCATGGCTGGCCGAAGTACCGCGATCGTGCGGTGGTAGCACGCGGAGCAAATCCATCCGCGTGGGCGATTCGATGCGCAGCACCTCAGCGCCCATATCCGCCAGCAACATCGAGGCAAACGGCCCCGGCAACAAGGTGGAAAAATCCAATACTTTTAACCCTGCAAGCGGCGCACTCATGCCGGCTCTCCGATCTTTTGTGTGTGTTGCGCTTGCCAGAGTACCGGCTGCTCGGGCTTAAGCGCAGCGAGCGATTCGGCAAACAGGCTTTCTAAATGATTACGGCGAATCTTTAACGTCGGCGTCATGCAGCCGTTATCAATCGTCCACGGCTGGCTGACCACATAGGCAAAGCGCACCCGCTCGTGGGCCAATAGCTGACGATTGACGTGGCCTAGGTGTTCGCTTAGGCGCTGTTCAATCTCGGCCTGCGCCAGCTCGCCAGTGGCTGGCGCCAGCTCCAACAAGGCCACCGGTTGATCCATGCCGCTACCGAGCAAACAGACTTGCTCAATGAGCTCTGACGCAGCCAGCAAGCCTTCAATCGGCGCTGGGGCTACATACTTGCCTTTGCTGGTTTTGAAGATGTCTTTCACCCGACCAGTAATGGTTAGGTAGCCGTCGCTATCCAGCTCGCCTTTATCGCCGGTGTGCAGCCAGCCGTCTATCAAGGTTTCGGCGGTCTTTTCTGGCTCTAGGTAATAGCCCTGCATCAAGGCGCGGCTGCGGAACAGAATTTCGCCAGTCTCGCTGATACGCACTTCGTTATTCGGCATGGCCTTGCCCACGGTGCCATGGCGAATCTGCCCCGGCAGGTTAAAGCAGCCATAGGCCATGTTTTCGCTCATGCCATAGCCTTCGTTGAGGTGCAGGCCTAAGCGCGCGTACCACGTAAGCAAGCTGCGCGAGATCGGCGCGGCACCGGTGATCATGATGCGCGCCGCATTAAGCCCCAGCGCTTGGCGAATTTTGCGTGCTACCAGTCGATTAATCAGCGGCAGCTTGAGCAGTTTATCCAGCTTGGCGGCAGGCATTTTCTCCAGCACGCCTTGCTGAAAGCGCGTCCACAAACGCGGTACAGAGAAGAACACCGTCGGCTGCACATCGCGCAGGTCATCGGCAAAGGTCTCCAGCGACTCGGCAAAGCTCACCGGGGCGCCGCTAAACAGGCTGGCCATTTCCACCATAAAACGCTCGGCCACATGGCTTAGCGGCAAATAAGAGAAGAAGCGATCGTCTTCGTTAATCTGCATATGCGCCACCGCCTGCGCAGCGGCAAAGGCCATAGTGCGCGGGCTGTGCATCACGCCTTTGGGGTTACCTGTGGTGCCTGAGGTATACACAATCGTCGCCAGTTCTTCCGCGCTTTGCTGGTGTAGCTGCGCCAACGGCAGAGCTGCGTACTTGGCTTGCAAAGTGGCCCAATCATGCTGGCTAGGCAGATCACACAGCGGCATGGCGATGCGGATCACCTGTTCGGGCACGGCACTGTTTAAATCCGGCAGGTCATCCAAGCGACCAATAATCAGCACCTTGGTCTTGGAGTGCTCCAGCACATAACGCAAGCCGGTGGCCGACTGCGCCGGGTACAGCGGCACGCTGACCAAGCCAGCCATCATGATGGCCAAATCGCTGATAAACCACTCGGCGCAGTTCTTACCCCAAATCGCCACGCGGTCGCCGGGTGCGCAGCCCATTGCCTGTAAGGCTGCGGCTAGGCGGCGGGCTTGCTCATCGACATCTTGCCAGCGCAGGTTCAGCAGCTGCCCGGCGCGCGGCTGACGCAACCAAACACGCTCGGGGTGTTGTTCGACTTGCTGGCGAAACTTCGCCAAGGGTAAGGTTTCCATCCGCGGCCTGCCTTCACATGCATTGTTGTTATGGGCTCACGCAAAAAAACGCGCCGGCAGGTCTGCGACTTGCCAGCGCCAAGTCCATCGCGTGAATCAGCATTCAGACTATGAAGCGTAGCCGGTGCGCTCAATGACAGTAGCGCTCAACCCCATTGACCCAATCGGTCAGCAAGGACTCCCGCATGCCCGAAGCCAGCGTGCCGTTACATTTTGTGCGTGCCGCCCTGCGCGGTGCCGAACGCCACGGCCACGACACCCACGCGCTGCTGCTGCGCGCCGGCATTCGCCCGGCGCTGTTAAACGACCCGCGCACACGCATTGCCCCTGCGCCGTACACCCGGCTAATTCAACTGCTGTGGGAAGAACTCGACGACGAATACATGGGCTTTGGCAACAGCCGCAGCCGGCGTGGCACCTTTGCCATGATGTGCTTGGCGATTATTCACTGCCGCACCCTAGAACGCGCTTTGCAGCGTGGCAGCCGGTTTTATCAGCTGTTTCCCGAGGCACCGCACATCAGCCTAGAGCTGCACGGCGACATGGCGCACCTGCGCTATAACGATGCCGGGCGCTTCGACCCCGACCATTTTCTCTGTGAGTCGTTGCTGGTGATCTGGCATCGCCTAGGCAGCTGGCTTATCGGCCAACGCATTCAGCTGGCAGCCGCCAACTTCGCCTATCCGCGCCCTGGGCATGGCGACGAGTACCGTTTGTTATTCCCCTGTCCGCAAACCTTTGACAGCGCCGCCACCGAGCTGATTTTTCAGCGCCGCTATCTGGACATGCCACTGTTGCAAGACGAGCGCACGCTGAAAGAATTCCTCAAGCACTCGCCAGCTGACTTGCTCTCGCGCCCCGATGACGGCAGCAGCTTGCTGGGGCAAATCCGCCGTTTGCTGGGCCGCGATTGCCGCCACTGGCCAGACCTTGAACAAACCGCCGAACAGCTGCACATGAGCCCGCAAACCCTGCGCCGCCATCTGCGCGAAGAAGGTGCCAGCTTTCAAGAAATCAAAGACCAGCTGCGCCGCGATTTAGCCATTTACCTGCTCGAACGCGACGAACTAAGCCTGCAAGCGATTAGCGAGCAGCTGGGCTTCTCGGAGCCCTCGGCGTTTCACCGCGCGTTTAAAAAATGGACCGGGCAAACCCCCGGCGCTTACCGGCAGAGCGAGCACTGATGCGCATCCTGATCGCCTGCGATGCGTTTAAAGACAGTTTAAGCGCCGAGGCCGCCAACCAAGCCATCGCCCTAGGCTGGCAACGCGCCAGACCCCACGATGAGCTGGTACTGCTACCGATGGCCGACGGCGGTGAAGGCAGCCTTGCGGTGTTGTTAAGCGACGGTCAAGGCCAAGCTCAGCATTGCACAGTCGAAGGCCCACTGGGCCAACCGCGACAAGCGCAGTGGGGCCTGTGGCCCGACGGCCTCGCGGTGATCGAACTGGCCGAAGCCAGCGGCATTCAGCATATAGCGTCTAACGAGCGCAACGCGTTAACCAGCAGCAGCTTTGGCACGGGGCAGCTGATCAACGCCGCGCTGCAAGCGAGTGCCCGCGCTTTGCTGATCACCTTAGGAGGCAGCGCCTGTAACGATGGCGGCGCGGGTATTTTGCAAGCCCTCGGCGCACGTTTGCTGAATAAGCACGGGCAACCACTAAAACGCGGCGGCGCGGCGCTCACTCAATTAGCCACGCTTGATCTAACGCCTTTACCTGCGGCGCTGAAAACAATCCCCATCGCCATTGCCTGCGATGTAGATAACCCACTGTGCGGCCCGCACGGTGCCAGCGCGGTGTTCGGCCCACAAAAAGGCGCCAGCCCTGCCGAAGTGGCCGAGCTAGACAGTGCACTCAATCACTTTGCCGATGTACTCGCCCAAGCTTGTGGCCGCGATCTGCGCACGCAGCCCGGTGCCGGCGCCGCGGGCGGCGCGGCGTTTGCCCTGTTATCGATTGCCCCGCAAGCCACCCTGCAAGCGGGCCTCAGCCTCATTGCCGAACGCCGCCAGCTGCCGGAGCAACTTCAACACTGCGACTTACTGATCACCGGCGAAGGCCGCCTCGACGGACAAAGCCTTGGCGGCAAAACGCCCGTCGCCCTCGCTCGTTTAGCCCAGCAGCACGGCATTCCCTGTATTGCCCTGTGCGGCAGCTTAAGCGCCGAGCCTGCGCAGCTGGCCGCGCAAGGCATTACGGCGGCGTTTAGCCTGTGCCATGCGCCGATGGACTTAGCCACGGCCATCGCTAACGGCGCGGCACTGTTAAGCCAGCAGGCAGAAAACGTGGCGCGGCTGTTGACCCTGCGCGAAACACTGTCGCCCTAATCTGCGCTGCTCCCAAGCATCTTGGAAACGCTGATGGCTGATTTAAGCCAAAGCCAGCTGATCCACCACCTGCAAAAACACCTCCGGCTCGGGGCGCACACGGTAGTTATCGGTCAAATCCACATAACGCACGATGCCCTCGGCATCGCTGATGATCACCGTGGGCAGCACGGTATCGCTGTCGTAACCCAAGGCCTCTAGGCCAGCGGGCGTGCCATCTTCGGCAAACAGTCCTAACTGCTTAGCCATGGCGCCATTGGTATCGACCAAAAAATCCATCGGCGCTTCGAAGCGCGCTGCCAACTGCGCGGTATGTGCTTGGCTTTGCGGGCTGATCAAGCGCACTTTCACGCCGCGCTGATCCAGCGCCCGGTAATGCGCAGCCACTTCTTTAATCTGCGCCATGCACAGCGGGCACCAGTTGCCGCGAAAGAACAACAGCAAACTAATCTCGCCCTGCCAATCCAAGCTGGATACCGGCTCGCCTTGGGCATTGTGAAAGGCCAACGCCGGCAACGGCTGACCAACCACCACACCAGCCTCGGGGCGCTCAAGGCGTGAATACCAAAACACATAAATGGCCCAGCCGAGCAGCGCCAACCCACTCACCGCAAGAGGCTGCCACGCGGGCAACGCCAACGCGCTGCCCAACAAACCTGTGCCAATCGCCAACCAATAACCGGGCAACAAGGCCGAGGTACGCGCCGCTGGCTGTAAAAACAAGCGCAGAAAAAACGCCAACCCTGCGGCACAAGCCACACAGGCAGCGAGCCACGCCAACCCACCCTGCTGATAAAACTGCCAGCCGGCATAGGCCAACAACAGCGGCAAGAGGCTTAAATAGGTTGAGATATACAGTCGCTTGAGCATGCTTTCCCCTTCTGTGCACGAGCCCTGCGGCCGCCTAAGCAAACCAGCAACCACAGTTCAGCGGCACGACAGCAAAGTACCGCTAACCACGGCACAGGTTGATGATGGATTGGGCGATTGTCGTGCATGCCCTGCGGCATAACGGCCAATCCAAAGCACAGACTGCGCACCCACTGGCGTTTAAACGCACAGCTTGACGTTTTGTTACACACAGCGCGCTTGCCTTATGGCAAAAAAGCACTCACGGTTAAGCGCGAAAAGTGACTTGCCCAACATAACAACAAGGAGGCATGCATGGAGTTCGACTACATCATCGTTGGCGGTGGCTCGGCCGGTTGTGCCCTCGCCGCGCGACTGAGTGAAAACGCCAGTAACAACGTTCTGCTGCTCGAAGCCGGCAAAGCCGACAAGTCACCGCTGATTCACTGGCCGATTGGCGTGGTCGCCATGCTGCCCCGGCCGCTCTACAACTGGGCCTATGAAACCGTACCGCAACCGGGCCTAAATGGCCGCCGTGGCTATCAACCGCGTGGCAAAGCGTTAGGCGGCAGTAGTTCGCTGAATGCGATGATTTATATCCGTGGCCACCAAAGCGATTACGACGACTGGGCCGCGGCCGGCAACCCTGGCTGGGGCTGGCAAGACGTATTGCCATACTTCTTAAAGTCAGAGAACAACGAGCGCGGCGCCAATGAATGGCACGGCGACGCGGGCCCGCTCTCGGTGTGTGACGGTCGCTCGGGGCTTGCCGCCTCGGACCGCTTTGTCGAGGCCGGCGTGCAAGCCGGTTACAAGTTCAACCCCGACTTTAACGGCGCCGATCAAGAAGGCGTTGGCCTGTATCAGCTCACGCAAAAGAACGGCCGCCGCTGGAGCGCCGCCCGCGCATACTTAGGCCCCGCCGAAGCAGAAAAGCGCAGCAACCTAAAGGTCATGCCAGAAAGCCACGCACTGCGCTTACTGCTCGACGGCAAAACCTGCACTGGTATTGAAGTGCTGCAACGCGGCCAGCCGGTCACCCTTAAGGCGCGCAAAGAAGTCATCTTAAGTGCCGGTGCGTTTGGCTCGCCGCAACTGCTGATGCTCTCAGGCATTGGTGATGCCGAAGAGCTAGGTCGCCACCAAATTGCCGTGCAGCACGAGCTGCCGGGCGTCGGCAAAGGCCTGCAAGACCACATCGACTACATCTTGGGCTACCAATGCCCGCGCAAGGACGTGTTCGGCATCACCGCCGGCAGCGCGCTGAAAGTCGCCAGCGAAGCGCCGAAGTTCTTTGCCGGTGGTCGCGGCATGATGAGCTCCAACTTTGCCGAGGCCGGCGGCTTCTTACGCTCGGACAAACGCTTAAAGCGCCCGGATTTGCAGCTGCACTTTGGCGCCGCGCTGGTGGAAGATCACGCCCGCACCCTGTACCACGACTACGGCATCGCCTGTCACGTATGCGTGTTGCGCCCTAAAAGCAGCGGCTCGCTACGCTTAGCCTCGGCCAACCCGCTGGATGCCCCGCTGATCGACCCCGGCTTTTTAAATGAAGAAGCCGACCTTGAGCTGCTGCTTAAAGGCACCCGCATGACCCAAGAGATCATGGAGCAATCGGCGCTGCGCGATTACCGTGGCCGCTCACTGCACAAAGAGGCCTATCTCAGCGACGAGCAACTGCGTCGACTGATTCGCCAGCGCGCCGACACTGTGTATCACCCCGTTAGCACCTGCCGCATGGGTAAAGATGAGCTGGCGGTGGTCGACCACACCTTACGTGTCAAAGGCCTAGAGAACCTGCGCGTGGTGGATGCTTCAGTCATGCCCACCTTGATTGGCGGCAACACCAACGCCCCGTCGATCATGATTGGCGAAAAAGCCGCCGACTTGATCAACAACGCTTAATCCCTCGGCAGGCTGTGTGGCCCTCACGGGCCACAATTTCTTCATGCAAAGCCGCACGCACACTTCTATCCTTTAAAGAAATCGGCATCACGACCGACACAAGCACGGCCTGCGCTAAGGTCACAGTGCACAGTCGCCGCTGAGCCTTTACACTGCGCTCAGTCGGGCGTTGGTCGCCTTAGTGGATCAGCCCTTTTTCGCGTTAAGGAGTACAAGTGGATCTCGCAACCTTAGTAGGCCTGATAGGCGCCTTGGGGATCATTCTGGCCGCCATTTTCTTAGGCGGTGACCCCAACTCATTCGTTGACGTGCCCTCCATCCTTATCGTGCTTGTTGGTTCACTCTTTGTGGTGATGGCCAAATTCAGCCTCGGGCAATTCTTGGGCGCGGTAAAAGTGGCTGCGCGGGCCTTCTCGTTCAAGCTCCCGAGCACCGAAGACACCATCACTGAGCTGGTTGAAATTGCCGGTATTGCGCGCAAAGAAGGCGTGCTGGCACTGGAATCTCGCGAGTTCAGCTCGCCCTTCTTAAAGAAAGGCATGCAACTGTTGATCGACGGTCAAAGCGCCGAAACCGTGCAAGAGCTGCTCAACAAAGAGCGCGTACTGACCATTGGCGAAAACAAACTGGGGGCGAAAATCTTCCGCGCCTTGGGCGACGTAGCCCCAGCCATGGGCATGATCGGTACGCTAGTGGGCTTGGTGCAGATGCTGGCCAACATGTCCGACCCTGCGGCGATTGGCCCGGCCATGGCAGTAGCGCTGCTCACTACTCTTTACGGCGCCATGGTCGCCAATATGTTCGCCCTGCCCATCGCCGACAAACTCGACCTACGCGCCGGTGACGAAGCACAAAACCAAGCGCTGCTGATCGACGCCATTATGTCGATTCAAGAAGGCCGCAACCCCCGCATCATTGAGCAAATGCTGCGTGCCTACCTACCGACCGCCAAGCGCGACCTACCCGCCGCAGAAGGTTAAGGAGCCACCATGGACGAGCCGCAAGACGATCCACCAGCAGGCGCCCCCCTGTGGCTGGCCACCTTTGCCGACTTAATGTCGCTGCTGATGTGCTTCTTCGTACTGCTGTTGTCATTTGCCGAGATTGACGCGAAAAAGTTCAAGCAAATTGCCGGCTCTTTGCAAGTCGCCTTCGGTGTGCAGCGCGATGTGTACGCCATGGACGTGCCGATGGGTACCAGCGCTATTTTCGATAAGTTTTCCCCCGGTAAGCCCGAAGAAACTCCGCTGGAAATCGTCCGCCAAGTGACTAGCCAAGAAACGCCCAACTTGGAAACCAACACCAGCCAAATACTCAAAGAAAAAGAACAACAAGAAACCGAAGAAATCACCAAGCAGATCGAGCAGCTGACCGCCAGCTTGAAAGAAGAAGTCGCCCAAGGGCGCATCTCCATCGAGCAAGAGCCCAAGCGCATCATTGTGCGTGTGGAAGAAAAAGGCTCGTTCCAGTCTGGCTCGGCCTACGTGACCGACGCCTTCTTCGACATGCTGCTGCGCATGGCCGATGTGCTGGCCGATATCGAAGGCACCATCACCATCGAAGGGCATTCCGACAACATCCCGATCAGCACTGCGATGTTTCAGTCCAACTGGGACTTATCCGCCTCACGGGCCGCCGCCGTGGCCAACGTGTTGCTGTCTAGCGAAAAGCTAGACCCGTTACAGTTTCGTGTCTCCGGCTTCGCCGACACTAAACCTCGCGTGGATAACGACACAGCAGAGAACCGGGCACTTAACCGCCGCGTCGAAATCATCATCGACAAGAGCAACGGCGAAGGCCACGATGAAAGCAAACAAGCCTTGGGCGATGCGATTCCGGATGATTTCCGCGACAGCATCGACATGAACTAACCGTGTTGAGGTTTTCTATGCTGCGCACACTGTCACTATTTGCTATCAGCCTATGTGTGGCGTTTAACGCCCACGCTGGCAACCACAAAGACAAACATCAAGGCCAGCATGGCAAGCAGGAAGCAGCGGCGCACCATCAAGACGCGCCGCTGATTAACAGCGAAGAGATTCGCCGCATTCTGCTCGGCCAACGTGAGGCCATCGGCCCCGTGAAAGCACTGCCGCCGGGTATGCAAAAGCGCCTTGCCAAAGGTAAGCCGCTGCCGCCGGGCATTGCTAAGCGCTTCTCGCCCAACGTGCTCAGCCAACTACCCCGCTATCCCGGTTATGACTGGGAAATAGCAGGCACCGACGTGGTACTGGTAGAAACCGCCACCCGCGTGATTGCCGATGTGTTGTATGGGGTGCTGCAGTAATCAGGGAAATGCTGGCTTAGCTGTGGTGCTGAAACAAGGCAATCAGATGATCCGCAATGGCGCGACGCAGCATTTGTCGGCTCAGTGCTGATAAATGCTCAAGCCGATCTAAGCGCACACGGTGCAGATGCAGCGAAGGCAAGCGCGATTCGTACTCGCGCAAGTCGCCTTTCACCAGCACCGGCAAAAAGGTATCCCCCGCCGCTTTATAACGCTGCACTAAATCTTTTAGCCCCTCGCGAAAAGGCAGCTCTTTTGAGCCGGCAAGGCGGTTTAAACCCGGTATTTTCAAGTACAGCCCAGCATGGCCCATGGTTTCGCCGGGCATGATATGGATGCCGGTTTCTTCTACCGCGCAGGCGGGAATATCGTGGAAGGTGTCATGCCAGTTGCGCTCGTCGGGCAAGATGGTCAGCGCACCACGCTCGTCATCCTCGGGCACCACAAAGCTGTAAGCGCTGTAGAGTTTTTCGACAAAGCCCGAATAAATACACAGGCGATTCTCAAAGCGGCGCAGAAAATCGATAGCCTCACGGCGATTGGTGATGCTGTCTAAGTCCCACTCTAAGTGCGACTCTTTTTCTAGGGCATCCCAATCATTAACCAGTGGCTGTGGTGAGGCGGACATAGCGGTAATTCCCAACAACGATGCCAAGCGCATCGCAAAAAACACGCCAAACAAGGCGTAACCGGCTGCCGGGCAGCAGCACGGCGATAGCACCGCGCCAGCCTGCCCGAAAGTGTCACATACAGCCTTTAGCTGGCTACCCTCAAGCCACCCGAGCTAGAGCTTGCTGCGCCTTGTTAAGCCCTTGCGTGGCGCTGTCTTGCCCCATATTTAGGCCTTCAGCGTGAACGAACTGCACGTCATCAATGCCCATAAAGCCGAGCACTTGGCGCAGATAAGCCTCCTGATGATCGCTCGGCAAGCCGGCATGCACGCCGCCGCGGGCAGTAAGCACCACCGCGCGCTTACCGCTGAGCAAGCCTTGCGGGCCTTGCTCGGTGTATTTAAACGTCACGCCAGCGCGCAGCACATGGTCAAACCAGGCCTTTAACGTGCTGGGAATACTGAAGTTGTACATGGGCGCAGCCAGCAGCAAAACATCGGCGGCCAAGAGTTGCTCAATGGCCTGATCGGAACGCAGCACAGCGGCTTGCTGGGCGGCTGTCTGCTCCGCCTTGGGCAACATCCAACCGGCGAGCAAATCGCCATCCAAATGCGGCAAGGGCTGTTTAGCCACGTCGCGCACCACCACCTGGGCGTGCGGCTGCTGTGCCTGCCACTGGGCAATAAAGTCTTGTGTGAGCTGGCGGGAGATGGAGCCCTCATGGCGGGCGCTAGATTCGATGACTAATAACTGCGACATGGCGAGATACCTCGGTCAGTGACTGTGCAGCCACAATACCTAGCGATATATCGATAAAAAAGCACAAAAAAACCATCATTAATATCGACATATCTGATGAATAGCCAGCGCATCGCCCAAAGCAACAAGGCGCCCTAAGGCGCCTTGTACATAACCACCAGCGATTAACTAGCCTGCTGCAAACGTCAGCAGCACACCGGCTGCCACCGCAGAGCCAATCACCCCAGCCACGTTCGGGCCCATGGCATGCATCAACAGGAAGTTCTGCGGGTTGGCCTCAAGGCCTACCTTGTTCGACACCCGCGCTGCCATCGGCACCGCCGACACACCGGCCGAGCCAATCAGCGGGTTAATCGGTGTCTTACTGAACTTGTTCATGATCTTCGCCATGATCACCCCTGCAGCGGTACCACCACAGAAGGCCACCATACCCAGCACCATGATGCCGAGGGTTTTGATCTGCAGGAAGGCTTCTGCCGACAGCTTGGCACCCACGGTTAAACCCAGCGCGATGGTGACAATGTTGATCAGCGCGTTGCGGGCGGTATCCGCCAAGCGCTCAACCACACCGGACTCGCGCAGCAAGTTACCGAAGCAGAACATGCCCACCAGCGGCGCGGCGTCTGGCAGCAACATACCAATCAGCAAGCACAGCACGATGGGGAAGACGATCTTCTCGGTTTGCGACACCGGACGCAGCTGCGTCATCACGATGGCGCGCTCTTCCTTAGTGGTCAGCGCACGCATGATCGGCGGCTGCAACAGCGGCACCAAAGCCATGTAGGAGTAGGCAGCCACAGCAATCGGACCGAGCAAATCAGGCGCCAGCTTCGAGGTCACGAAGATCGACGTTGGGCCGTCGGCCCCGCCGATAATCGCAATCGACGCGGCTTCTTGCAGGCTGAAGTCCATGCCCGGAATACCGGCAGCGGCCAGCGCCAAGGCACCCAGCAAGGTGCCGAAAATACCGAACTGCGCGGCAGCACCAAGCAGCAAGGTTTTCGGGTTGGCCAGCATAGGCCCGAAGTCGGTCATCGCACCGACGCCCATAAAGATCATCAGCGGGAACACAGTGGTCGGCAGGCCAACCTCATACAGCAGGTGTAGCAAGCCCGCGCCTTCCGCCATGTTAGCCACTGGAATGTTGGCCAGAATGCCGCCAAAGCCAATCGGAATCAGCAGCAAGGGCTCGAAGCCCTTTTTAATCGCGAGACAGATCAATCCCGCGCACACGCTGATCATCAAAAACTGGCCAAACTCGAGGTGGTAAATCCCCGTGTTGTGCCAAAGCTGCAACAACTTATCCATGCTGCAGTCCCCTTAAGCGATGGTCAGCAGGGTATCGCCAACGGACACGGCATCGCCGACCTTGACGTTCACACTGGCCACAGTGCCGGCCTTAAAGGCGCGGATTTCGGTTTCCATTTTCATGGCTTCGAGAATCATCACCAGCTCGCCGTCTTCCACCTCTTGGCCTGGCTGCACCAGCACCTTGAAGATGTTGCCGGCCAATGGCGCGCTTTGCGGCTCGCCATCACCACTGGGTGCGGCCACCGGCGCCGGGGCACTGGCAGCGCCACCCACAGCCTTGATGCCGCTGATATCGCCGCCGTCGCTAACTTCCACCACGTAGCTCTTGCCGCTGACGTTAACGGTGTAGACCTCTGGCTTACCGGCTTCACGGGCCACAGTTTCTTGGCCAGTCGGCACGGGCTCGAAGGCCTCTGGGTTGCCACGGTTCTCAAGGAACTTCATGCCAATCTGCGGGAACAGCGCCACGGTCAGCACATCGTCGATCACCTCGGCGGCAAGCTTGATGCCCTTGCTCTTCGCTTCGCTGGTGACTTCGGCAGTCAGCTTGTCCATTTCTGGCTCCAGCAGATCAGCCGGGCGACAGGTGATGGCCTCGGCGCCATCCAGCACGCGCGCTTGCAGTTCAGCGTTGTAAGCCGCCGGCGCTGCGCCGTATTCGCCCTTGAGCACGCCTGCGGTTTCTTTGGTGATCGACTTATAGCGCTCGCCAGTGAGCACGTTGATCACCGCTTGGGTACCAACGATTTGCGAGGTTGGTGTTACCAGCGGGATAAAACCTAAATCCTCACGCACACGCGGGATTTCTTGCAGCACTTCGTCAAACTTGCCCGAGGCGCCCTGCTCGCGCAGCTGGTTTTCCATGTTGGTGAGCATGCCGCCCGGCACTTGGGCGACCAGAATGCGCGAATCGACGCCTTTCAGGTTGCCTTCAAACTTGGCGTACTTCTTGCGCACATCGCGGAAATACGCGGCGATCTCTTCCAACAGGTTGAGATCTAAGCCAGTGTCACGGTCGGTACCTTGGAACATCGCAACAATCGACTCGGTTGGCGAGTGGCCGTAGGTCATCGACAGCGAGGAAATCGCCGCATCCACCGCATCCACACCCGCTTCAACGGCCTTAAGAATGGCCGCACTGGAAAGCCCAGCGGTGGCATGGCAGTGCAGCTGCACCGGAATCGACAAGCTGCTCTTTAAGCGCGATACCAACTCAAACGACACATAAGGCGTGAGGATACCGGCCATGTCTTTAATGGCCACCGAGTCGGCGCCCATGTCTTCGATTTGCTTGGCCAGATCAACCCACATATCCAGCGTATGCACAGCGCTGGTGGTGTAAGAAATCGTACCTTGCGCGTGCTTGCCCTGCTTCTTGACTGCTTTGAGTGCGGTGTCGAGGTTGCGTGGGTCGTTCATCGCATCGAACACGCGGAACACGTCTACGCCATTGGTGGCGGCGCGCTCAACGAACTTTTCCACCACGTCATCGGCGTAGTGGCGATAGCCCAACAGGTTTTGCCCGCGCAGGAGCATTTGCTGAGGGGTGTTGGGCATGGCTTTTTTCAGTTCGCGGATGCGCTCCCACGGGTCTTCGCCCAAGTAGCGGATGCACGAGTCGAAAGTCGCCCCACCCCAAGTCTCCAACGACCAGAAGCCGACCTTATCGAGCTTCTCGGCAATCGGCAGCATGTCGGCCAAACGCATACGCGTGGCCAGAATAGATTGGTGCGCATCGCGCAGCACCACATCGGTGATACCTAGCGGCTTTTTCGCTTGAGTCATTTAAACGCTCCCCAAAATAAAACGATCAGCCGCGACGTGCGCGGTGCTGGCTAATGGCGGCCTGCAAAACGGCCAACAGTTCGGCATCTTGCTCGGGTGCGGCAGCCCCGGCAGCAGCGACCTTCTTCGGTGCCGCTTTAATCACCGGCGCAGGCGTCGGCGCAAAGCGGGTCACCAAGGCCGACATGGCTTTGGTGGCAAAGATCAGCAGAATGAGAAAGGAGAAAACGATACCCATGCCAAGCAGCATGAGTTCGAACCCTTCTAGGAGAAGCTCGTTGGCAGTCATGAAAGCTCCAAAAGGCGACGGCTCGCTGGCCGTACTTTCTTATCGATGCACGATACCCCATGGTGAATATCGCAACGGTAAAACCGCCAGAACCTTACCCCACCCCCTAGGTACTGGCAAACCTCTTGGATCAATTTTCGACCTATTCATATGAAAAAACGACACGCCTGGGCTTGGCGTTTTTTCTAGCCAAGCCAGCGCCAGGTTAGAGCAAGAACAGACTGGCCAGTCCGAGAAAGATAAAGAAGCCGCCGCTGTCGGTCATCGCCGTGATGATCACGCTAGAACCCAGCGCCGGGTCGCGGCGCAAGCGCACCTGCAGCATAGGGATGAGCACCCCCATCAACGCCGCCAGCAGCAAGTTAAGGGTCATCGCCGCGGTCATCACTAGGCCCAGCATGGGGCTGTCGTACAACAGCCAGGCGACTAAGCCCAACACGCCACCCCAAATCATGCCATTGGCCAGCCCCACCCCTAGCTCTTTGAGCAACAAGCGGCGGGTATGGCTGGTATCGACTTGGTCCAGCGCCAAAGAACGCACGATCATGGTGATGGTTTGGTTGCCCGAGTTGCCGCCGATGCCGGCGACAATCGGCATCAGCGCCGCTAGGGCCACCAATTGCTCGATGGTGCCCTCAAAGGCATCGATCACCCGCGAGGCAATAAACGCTGTGACCAGATTGATCGCCAGCCAACCCCAACGGTTGCGCACCGAGCGCCACACGCCGGCGAAGATATCTTCTTCCTCGCGCAGGCCGGCGCGCTGCAGGGCTTCTTGCTGACTTTCTTCGCGGATATGGTCGAGCACTTCATCGACCACCAAACGCCCCACCAAACGCTGTTGGTGATCGACCACCGGGGCGGTAATCAGGTCATAGCGCTCGAAAGCTTCGGCGGCATCGTCGGCGTCATCTTCAGGGGCAAATGTCACCGGCTCCTTGGCCATGACCTCACTCACCAGCCGTTCGGGGTCAGCCACCAACAAACGGCGCAGCGGCAGGACCCCCACCAACTGACCGCCCTCATTAACCACAAACAACTTGTCAGTGTGCTCGGGCAGCTCTTTAAAGCGCCGCAGATAGCGCAGCACGGTTTCTAGGCTGACGTCCTCACGAATGCTCGGCAGCTCGAAATCCATCAAGGCGCCGACTTGATCCTCGCGATACGACAGTGCCGAGCGCAATCGGGCACGGCGCGCTACATCTAGGTTATCGAACAACTCACGCAAGGTACGCCGCGACAGGTCTTGAGCCAGATCGGCCAGCTCATCCGGGGCCAAATGCTCCGCCACCTGCAGGATGGCGGCGTCATCCATTTGCTCCAGCAGATGCTCACGCACCGCATCAGAGACTTCCAGCAGCACCTCGCCATACAGCGCTGGACGCAGATGCTGCCAAACCAATAAGCGCTCATTGAGCGGCAAGGCTTCCAGCACATCGGCGATATCCGCTGGATGCAGCGGGGCTAGGCGGCGCTCTAAGTCGACCAGGGCCTGACGGTGGCTGAGTAGCTCAACACGTTCTGGTTGCAGGCCATGCTGGCGATGCGCCAACTCATCCAGACGGTGCAAACGCAGTAAAGCGTCGCGCACTTCATCCAAACGGGCTTGTTGAGTGAGATTGTTGCCTGGCTGATGCATAACGGCCTCCACGGGTTCGCCGGGCAGCTTACGCCAGCATGCCTGAACCGAACCTGAACGCCGGCCAGCATACCCAGCACGCGTGACAAAAACAGCAGACAAAGAAAAAGGGCTTGCATTGCTGCAAGCCCTTTTCTATTTGGCGCATCCGAGAGGATTCGAACCTCTGACCGCTCGGTTCGTAGCCGAGTACTCTATCCAGCTGAGCTACGGATGCGTTTCGTGGTGCGCATTATAGAGTGTTACGCTTCACTGTCAAGCAACTTTTTTCAGATTTTTCAGAAACTTAGGTGATTTCTGAACTCTTCAAAACTTGCTTTCCCGACCCTTGTTAAAACACTTGGCTATAACAAGAAAAGGGATGGCGGTGAGGGAGGGATTCGAACCCTCGACACCCTTTTGAGGTGTACTCCCTTAGCAGGGGAGCGCCTTCGGCCTCTCGGCCACCTCACCGCAACGGGGCGCATGATACTCATGTTCACCCCAATTGCAAAGCAAAAAATTCAACAAAATTAGTGGTTTGGTTCGTTCTCTTTTTCTTTTTGAATACGTTGATAAATTTCTTCACGGTGCACGGCCACTTCTTTCGGGGCGTTTACACCAATGCGCACCTGATTGCCCTTTACGCCGAGCACGGTGATGGTGACTTCGTCACCGACCATCAGGGTTTCGCCAACTCGACGAGTCAGAATCAGCATTTCCTTATCTCCTTTCCCTTCCCGGGAAGTTTTAGTCTGCAAAAAAAGTAAAGTCAGTCAGGCGGACCATTTCAACACGGCCTCTTAGAAGTATCGTTGAGTCTGGGCAAAAGGAAAGTTTGCCCAGTTCAAGAAAAAAGGCGCGACTGCCTGAAGTCGCGCCTTTTTTGCTGGCGTTAACCCGCTTGTACGGGGCTGTCCAGCTCGAATGCGGTGTGCAGTGCACGCACAGCCAACTCTAGGTATTTCTCTTCGATCACCACAGACACTTTGATTTCTGAGGTGGAGATCAACTGAATGTTGATGCTTTCCTTGGCCAGCGCTTCAAACATCTTGCTGGCCACACCGGCGTGCGAACGCATGCCCACACCCACGATCGACACCTTGGCGATCTTGGTATCGCCAATGGTTTCACGCGCGCCGATTTCCCCGGCGGTCTTTTTCAAGATTTCCAGCGCGTTGTTGTAGTCGTTGCGGTGCACGGTGAAGGTGAAGTCGGTGGTGCCGTCTTGCGAGACGTTCTGCACGATCATGTCGACTTCAATGTTCGCCGCGCTCACCGGGCCAAGAATCTTGAACGCTACGCCCGGAATATCCGGCACGCCACGTACGGTCAGTTTGGCTTCGTCGCGGTTAAAGGCGATACCGGAAATGATCGGCTGTTCCATGGATTCCTCGTCATCAAGGGTAATGAGGGTACCCGGACCCTCCTTGAAGCTGTGCAGCACGCGCAGCGGGACATTGTATTTGCCGGCGAATTCAACCGAGCGGATTTGCAACACTTTCGAGCCCAAGCTGGCCATTTCCAGCATTTCTTCGAAGGTGATTTTTTCTAAGCGACGCGCCGCTGGCACCACACGCGGATCGGTGGTGTAAACGCCATCGACGTCGGTGTAGATCTGGCATTCGTCGGCTTTCAGCGCTGCGGCTAAGGCCACGCCGGTGGTGTCCGAACCACCGCGACCCAGCGTGGTGATGCTGCCGTTTTCGTCGACGCCTTGGAAACCGGCGACCACCACGACCTTGCCTTCAGCCAAGTCGGCGCGAATGCGCTCGTCATCAATCTTTTGGATACGCGCTTTGGTATGTGCACTGTCGGTGAGAATGCGCACTTGGTTACCGGTGTAAGACACCGCCGGTACACCGCGTTTTTTCAGCGCCATGGCCAGCAGGCCAATAGTCACTTGCTCACCGGTGGAAACCATCACATCCAGCTCGCGCGGGTCGGGCTGTTCCATCACCTGCTTAGCCAGCTCGATCAGGCGATTGGTTTCACCGCTCATGGCGGAAACCACCACGACCAGATCATCACCGGCTTCGCGGAACTTCTTTAGCTTTTCAGCAACCGCCTCGATGCGCTCGACCGAGCCCACGGAGGTGCCGCCAAACTTCTGTACGATCAGTGCCACTGCGTATCCCCTTGCAACACCGCCCTCAGCTGCCTTACTGGGCAAAACGCGCTCGGCGGGCGTAGACCGAGCGCAAGAAAATCAACCGGCGACGAAGGCCTCAGCCAGCGCCAGTGCTTGCGGCAAGGCGGCGGCATCGGTACCGCCCCCTTGCGCCATATCCGGACGACCGCCGCCTTTACCGCCAACAGCGGCAGCGGCTTGCTTCATCAAGTCGCCGGCTTTGAATTGCTTGGTCAAATCTTGTGTTACGCCGGCGACCAGCACGACTTTGTCGTCAGCCACGCTGCCGAGCAAAATCACCGCACTGCCCAGCTTGTTTTTCAACTGATCGACCAGCGCCAGCAAGGCTTTGCCGTCTAAACCGTCGAGCTGCACGGCGAGTACTTTCACGCCATTAATGTCTTTAGCTTGGCCGGCCAGATCATCGCCAGCGGCGCTAGCAGCCTTAGCCTTGAGCTGCTCGAGCTCTTTTTCCAGCTGACGATTGCGATCGAGCAGCGCGCCGAGCTTATCGAGCAGATTGTCGCGGCTGCCTTTGACCAAGCCAGCGGCTTCTTTGAGGGTGTCTTCGGCGCCGTTTAAGTACGCCAGTGCGGCTTCGCCGGTCACCGCTTCGATACGGCGCACGCCAGCGGCTACGCCGCCTTCGCTAATAATTTTGATCAGGCCGATGTCGCCGGTGCGCTGCGCATGAATACCACCACACAGCTCGACCGAATAACCGCCGCCCATGGTCAGCACACGCACGCTGTCGCCGTACTTCTCACCAAACAGCGCCATAGCGCCTTTGGCTTTGGCGGCATCGATATCGGTAACTTCGGTTTCTACCGCGCTGTTCTTGCGAATCTCGGCATTCACCTGCGCTTCCAGTGCCTTGATCTGCTCGGGCTTGATGGCCTCGAAATGGCTGAAATCAAAGCGCAGGCGCTGGCTATCCACCAACGAGCCTTTCTGTTGCACATGCTCACCCAGCACATTACGCAGCGCGGCGTGCAGCAAGTGGGTGGCAGAGTGATTGAGCGCGGTGGCGTGACGCACCTGCGCGGCCACATCGGCCTTCACGCTGGCACCGACACTCAGGCTACCTTGCGCCACAATGCCGTGGTGCAAATGCGCGCCGCCGGCTTTGGTGGTGTCGCGCACGTCGAAACGTACGCCAGCGCCGGTTAAGGTGCCGCAGTCGCCCACTTGGCCACCGGACTCGGCATAGAACGGCGTGGCATCCAGCACCACAACGCCCTGCTCGCCTTCATTGATTTGCTCAACCGCTTGGCCGTCTTTAAACAGGGCCACGATGGTGCCGCTGCCAGCCACGGCGGTGTAACCGTCGAAACGGGTGTCGGCATCAACTTTCACCAAGCTGTTGTAGTCGAGACCAAAGTTGCTGGCCGAGCGCGCGCGCTCACGCTGCGCTTCCATCTCACGCTCGAAGCCGGCTTCGTCAATCGACAGCTCTCGCTCGCGGGCGATGTCGGCGGTCAAATCCACCGGGAAGCCGTAGGTGTCGTACAGCTTGAACACCACATCACCGGGGATCACTTGGCCTTTCAGGCCGGCCAAGTCTTGCTCAAGAATTTTCAGGCCTTGGTCGAGCGTCTTGGCGAACTGTTCTTCTTCGGTTTTCAGTACGCGCTCGATCTGCCCTTGCTGGCTTTTCAGCTCGGCATAGGCATCGCCCATTTCGGCCACCAGCGCGGCGACGATCTTGTGGAAGAAGGCACCCTGCGCACCCAGCTTGTTACCGTGACGGCAAGCGCGACGAATGATGCGGCGCAGCACATAGCCACGACCTTCGTTGGACGGCGTGACGCCATCGGCAATCAAGAAGCTGCACGAACGAATATGGTCGGCGACCACTTTCAGCGAGGCCTGGCCTTCATTGGCGCAGCCGATGGCTTGAGCGGCGGCGTTAAGCAGGCTTTGGAACAGGTCGATCTCGTAGTTGGAGTTCACATGCTGCAGCACGGCGCTGATGCGCTCCAGGCCCATACCGGTATCCACCGAGGGTGCTGGCAGCGGGTGCATCACGCCATCGGCGGTGCGGTTGAACTGCATGAACACGTTGTTCCAAATTTCGATATAGCGGTCGCCGTCTTCTTCTGGCGAGCCAGGCGGGCCGCCCCAGATGTGTTCGCCGTGGTCGAAGAAGATTTCGGTGCACGGGCCGCACGGACCAGTGTCACCCATCGCCCAGAAGTTGTCCGAGGCATACGGCGCGCCTTTGTTGTCGCCGATACGCACCATGCGTTCTGCAGGGATGCCGACTTCTTGCGTCCAGATGTCATAGGCTTCGTCATCGCTGGCGTAGACGGTGACCCAGAGCTTGTCTTTGGGCAGGTTCAGCCACTGTTCGCTGGTGAGAAATTCCCACGCATAGTGGATGGCGTCACGCTTGAAGTAGTCGCCAAAGCTGAAGTTACCCAGCATTTCAAAGAAGGTGTGGTGACGTGCGGTGTAACCGACGTTTTCCAAATCGTTGTGCTTGCCACCGGCACGCACGCACTTTTGGCTGGTGGTGGCGCGGGTGTAGGCGCGCTTCTCAAGACCCAAGAAACAGTCTTTAAACTGATTCATCCCGGCGTTGGTGAACAGCAGGGTCGGGTCGTTGGCCGGAATCAGTGAACTAGAGGCAACACGGGCATGGCCCTTTTCTTCAAAGAAACGCAAGAAGGCTTCACGGATTTCAGCGCTTTTCATAGATCCTTTCCGAGCAGACACGCGCAAACGGCGGCGAAAAAACAAAGACGCGCATTATAGGCGTACTTTGTTGAGCCGTGCACGGGCCTAACAGCCTTGAAAACCTAGAGAAAAGCGCTTTTCGTCGCCTAACAAACCCAGCAGCCGCCAATGCGGCTGCCAGTTAAAGATGCCCAAAGCCTATGCAGGCACGATCAGCAAGCCCGCACGCAGGCCATTCTTCACCCTCGGGTTGGGGAAGATGATGCGCGCGCCGGCTTCTTCGACCACAAACCGCTCGCCGCAGTCTTCGGCCAGCAGGTAGCCGGTTTCCAGCTCGGTGAAGTTTTCCACGTCATCGGCCAAGTGCAGGCGGAACGATTCGCTGTGCTTAATCACCTCGCGCGCCACTTGGTAGAGCTGGGTGTGCTCTGGCTGGTAGGCGTTGTCGTCCACATCACCGCCGCTGATAAGCGTGGCGAGCATGGCTTCCAGCGCTTCAAGGTTCACTCCTTCGTTGTGGCCAAAGGGGCGCGCCTTGCCGAGCTCTAAGGTGAACGATTCGGCGTCTAAGTGCGTGGCGGTAAAGGCCGAGAAGGTGCTGGCGTGGCGATTTTGCTTCAGCACGGTATTCACCGCACCGGCTTGCAAGCGCGCCAAAGAGCGCTCTGGCAGTTCGCGCCCTTCCACAAACGGGTACAGGGCGAATTTTTCCACTCGCGAGCCACGAATCGCCGTGTGCAAATCAAAGTGCAACCGCTCGCGGGCGTGGCCGTTGCTTTCAACGCCTTGATAGAAAGCGATGCAGTATTTTTCCAGCTCATCGGCGCGCAGCGCTTCGCTGCCTTCGGCCATTTCGTGTTTGCCGCTAAATAAGCGGTTTAAGTCTTCTGCCAGATAGCGCTCGCCTTTGCGCATGGCTTCAAGATTGCCGAGCACAAACAGCACCCGCGTACCGACCTTGAGCTGATTGCTGGCGATGCGCACCAACAAGCGGTCGAGCAGTTCGATGGGAGCGGTTTCGTTGCCGTGAATACCAGCAGAGAGAATCAAGTCGCGACCGCAGTCACTCGCTGACGGCGGGACGACTTCCAGCACACCTTCACCGCGCCAGTGCAGGCGGGTGCTTTCGGCATTAAGTTGGATTTTTTCGCACGGCTCACGGCCAGTCAGCGACAGTTCGAGAAACTTGCCCAGTGACAGCATGGGGCTTCCTCCTTGGCAGACGGGCAATGCCCGTCACTCGGTGGCCGCCTGCTGACGGCAAGCACCGCGCAGTGAACGCCGGCACCGCATGAGTGCCGGCTGGTAGGTATCAGTCTAGTGGCTATGTTGGTGATCGTCACAACCGCAGTCGGGCAAACACTCCTCACCTTCGGCGGGCTCCAGCGCCACGCTTAAGTTGAGCTGGTTCACCGCTTGCGGCTTGACCACCAACACGGGGATTTCGTCGTCGCTTTCGTGGGCTTCGGCGTAGATCACCAAGCCGCCTTTGCCATCGGACTCCAGCCACAGGTCGCGGTCATTCAAGCGAATGCCTAAGCGTGCAGTGTGGGTCGAACGCTGTTCGCCAGTTTGGTCTTCAAGCAGGATCGGCAAGCTTTCCATATCAGAATCTCTTCATTAAACGCGCTGGAATGGGTACACCGAACCGAGGCCCAAAATCTGCGTTAGCTCATCCAATGCGGTACGGCACTCGATAAGTAATTGCGGATCGGCCAAGTCGGTTTCACTGAGGCGGTCACGGTAATGTTTGTCGACCCACGCGACAAGCGTGTCGTGCAGTTGGTCGTTCATCAGCACCTTAGGGTTAACCGCCGCCAGCTCTTGCTCGTTCAGCGCCACACGCAAACGCAGGCAAGCGGGGCCGCCGCCGTTTTGCATGCTTTGCTTTAGGTCGAACACTTTAACTTCCGCAATCGGGCCGTTGCCGCTGGTTTGCTCTTGCAGGTACGCCCACACGCTAGCGTTCTGCCGGCACTCATCCGGCACCACCAGCATCATGCGACCATCGGCGCGACAGAGCAGCTGGC
This sequence comes from Atopomonas hussainii, assembly GCF_900109735.1. Classification (GTDB taxonomy): domain Bacteria; phylum Pseudomonadota; class Gammaproteobacteria; order Pseudomonadales; family Pseudomonadaceae; genus Atopomonas; species Atopomonas hussainii. The sequence goes on along the minus strand of NZ_FOAS01000002.1, from coordinate 142,899 downwards.
TGTTGAACAGGTACGACTTGACCGCATCTTGCACGCTGACTGCACTGCTCGGCACACACAGGTGAGTGAACTGGCCACCCACTACGGCGAGTTTGTTGCGCAGCTCATCGAGCGTCTTGTCGGTGTCGAGGAAGGCTTCTTCGTGATAGAACAGCAGCTCGGCATTGCCCACGGCGATCACGTCGTTATGGAACACGCCTTGGTCGATCACCGCCGGATTCTGTTGGGCATACACCACGCCGGCGTCGTTAAGGCCGTGCAAACGCGCCACGGCCTGACAGGCTTCCAGCGTTTGTCGCGCGGGGTAGCGCTGCGGCGCGGGGTAGCGCGGGTCAAACGCGCTGCGACCGAAGACGAAGAATTCGACGCCCGGATTGCCGTAACCGTTGCAGAAGCGCGTGTGATTGGCCGCACCTTCATCACCAAACTGACCCACCGCAGGCAGCGCGGCGTGATGGGCGAAGTGCTGCTCGTTGGCGAACATGGCGCCCAAGATGCGCGAAGTCACCGGATGCTCGATCGAGCGGTGAAACTTGCAGTTCAGGTTCGCCGCGGTGAAGTGCACCTTGCCGTCGGCGGTATCGGCACTCGGGCTCACGGTGGCGGCGTTGGCCGTCCACATGCTGGAGGCCGACGAGCAGGCCACTAACAGCGGCATAGCTTCTTTTGCGGCCTTTTCGATCACTTGCGCATCGCTGCCGGTAAAGCCCAGCGCGCGCAGAGTGCCAACATCGGGGCGCTCTTGCGGGGCGAGCACGCCTTGCTGAAAGCCCATGTCTTTCAGCGCCTTCATCTTGGCCAAACCTTGCTTAGCCGCCTCGCGCGGGTTGGAGACCGCCTGCGAGTTGCTCTGCGAGGCCACGTTGCCGTACGACAAACCACCGTAGTTGTGGGTAGGGCCCACTAAGCCGTCGAAATTCACTTCATAAGCGTTCATCACAACGTCACTCCGGGGGTCAGGGTCGCCGGCAGGCTGACGCTATCAGCTTCCAACGAGGCAACGGGGTAAGCACAGTAATCGGCTGCGTAATACGCACTGGCGCGGTGGTTGCCCGAGGCGCCAATGCCGCCAAACGGCGCGCTACTGGCAGCGCCGGTCAGTTGCTTGTTCCAGTTGACGATGCCGGCACGGCTTTCTAGCAAGAACTGCTCGTAGCGCTCACGCGAGGGCGACAGCAGGCCAGCGGCCAAGCCAAAGCGGGTGTTGTTAGCCTCGGCAATCGCCGCGTCGAAATCGGCATAGCGAATCACTTGCAGCAGCGGCCCGAAGAACTCTTCGTCCTCACGACCTTTTACGGAGGTCACATCAATAATGCCGGGGGTCAGCAGCGCGGCATTGGCTTCTGGCTGCGTCATCGCCAGCAGGCTAGTCGCGCCGGCGGCTTGTAGGCGGCTTTGCGCGGCAAGCAAGTCGGCAGCGGCTTTAAGGGAAATCACCGAGCCCATAAACGGCGCATCGGCATCATCAAAGCGGCCGACCTTGATGGTGCGCGCCACTTCGGCCAAGCGCGCCAGCAGGCTGTCGCCCCACGCGCCTTGCGGCACCAGCAGGCGGCGCGCACAGGTGCAGCGCTGCCCGGCGGAGATAAACGCCGACTGGATAATGGTGTACACCGCAGCATCCAGATCGGGCATCTCTTCGACGATCAGCGCGTTATTGCCGCCCATCTCGAGAGCGAGAATTTTCTGCGGTGCGCCAGCAAACTGCTGGTGCAGAATCTTGCCGGTGCTGCTGGAGCCAGTGAAGAATAAGCCGTCGATATCGGCATGACTGGCCAGCGCAATACCGGTATCGCGCGCGCCTTGCACTAAGTTGAGCACGCCATCGGGCAGACCAGCGGCTTGCCAGCAGCGCACGGTCAGCTCGGCCACGCGCGGGGTCAACTCACTGGGTTTAAACACTACTGTGTTACCCGCCAACAGCGCCGGCACGATGTGCCCATTGGGCAAGTGGCCAGGGAAGTTATACGGGCCAAACACCGCCACCACGCCATGCGGCTTATGGCGCAGCACGCTTTGCGCATCGCCCAGCGGCGCGCCACGCTCGCCAGTGCGTTCGCGGTAGGCGGTGACCGAGATCGCCACCTTGTTGACCATGCTGGTGACTTCTGTGGCGGATTCCCACAGCGGCTTGCCGGTTTCTTCGCCAATCGCTTGCGCCATATCGGCACTGCGGTTTTTCAGCTCGGCGGCAAAGCGCTCTAAATACTCGATACGGGCTTCTACCGATAAGCGCGCCCAAGCGGGGAACGCGGCACGAGCAGCTTTAACGGCACTATCGACTTGCGTGCTGTCGGCTTCCAGCCCTTGCCACAGCAGGGCTTGGCTAACCGGGTTGAGCGACTGTAGCGGCGCACCGTGGCCGATCTGCCACTGGCCAGCAATAAAATGCGTAGACATCAATTAGGCCTCCCGCGCTGACAGCGGCACGGCACGCACCGAGCTACCAGCGGACATCTGTAAACGGCGTGCGGTGGCGGCATCCACCACCAGCGTGCCTGCAGCCACTTTCGCCGACGCCGCAGTAATGCGGCAGCCTTCGCGACTGCGGTTAGAAATTAAATACGGTTTGGCATCGTCACCCAGCGAACCCACTTGCAGCACCAGCACTTGCGAGTCGCGCACCGCGCGAATCTGACTGCGCTCGCACTCAATCGCCGGGCCCGCATCGAAGATGTCGACATAGCCCTGATAGCGGAAGCCTTCGCCGTTAAGCATGGCCAGCGCGGGCTCGGTTTGCGGGTGTACCTTGCCGATCACCTCACGCGCTTGCTCGTCTAAGAAGCAGGTGTAGAGCGGGAACTTGGGCATCAACTCGGCGATAAACGCCTTGTTGCCCACGCCGGTTAGGTAATCGGCTTGGGAGAATTCCATTTTGAAGAAGTGCCTACCGAGGCTTTCCCAGAACGGCGACTTGCCCTCTTCATCCGACATGCCGCGCATTTCGGCGATCACTTTGTCGCCAAATAGCTCGGGGAACTCGGCCATAAACAAGAAGCGCGACTTAGAAATCAGCCGGCCATTTAAGCCGGTACGCGAATCCGGATGGACAAACAGCGAGCACAGCTCGGAATGGCCGGTTAAGTCGTTGGCCAAGAACAGCGTAGGGATCTGCCGGTGAATGCCCAGCTCTTGCGAGGCGCTCACGGTTAAGCCCACGCGGTAGTTGTACCAAGGTTCACGCAAACCCACGGCGGCGATCAGGCCACTGATGCCATGCACTTTGCCGGCATCGTCTTCGAGCACGAACAAGTAGTCGCAGTCGGCCATCTCGGCTTGGCCGGCAAAGGCTTTTTCAGCCCAGGCCAGACGCGCGCCAAGGCGGTCTTCGTTAGCCGGCAGGCTGGTCACGCCGACGCCGGTGCTTTTGGCCAGCTCAATTAAGGCTGGCAGGTCGCTCAGTTTGGCAGGACGAACAATCATAGGGACCTCTTACACCGCCACCAGGCGAACGTTGGAGCCTTTCTCCACCCCCAGTGCTTCGGCTTGCGCCGCACTTAAGGTGACGGGACGACCGGGAGCCCAGTCGAGGGTCGCGACGATGGCGCGGAAATCTTGCAAGCGCCCGTGCGCGACCAGATACGGCCGGCCATTGGCACTCGGCTCGCCCACCATTACCGCCGCCAAACGGCTTTGCGCGATGGAGCGAATGCTGTCGCAGCGTGCATGCAAGGTTGGGCCACCGTCGAAAATATCGATGTAGTGATCGGTCTCGAAGCCTTCGCGCATGAGGATGTCGAAGTTGATCTCGGCACCGGGATGCACTTGGCCCATGGACTCTTGCGCGGCATCGGAGAGCAGCGGCACATAGATGGGGTAACTGGGCATCAGCTCGGCCAAGAAGGTGCGGCTCTTTTGCCCGCACAGCACTTCGGCCTCTTCGTAGCTCATGTCGAAGAAGTTCTTGCCCACGGCATCCCAAAACGGCGACTGGCCTTGCTCGTCACTAAAGCCGACGATCTCGACCACCACCGAATCGGCAAAGCGCTCCGGGTGGGTAGCGACGAACAGCAAGCGCGAGCGCGAGTTCAGCTCGGCAGCGGCATCGTGCTGAGCGGCGGCGCCGGGCTCGACGAAGAACGAGGTCAGCAGGCTATTGCCGGTCAGGTCGTGGCACAGCGACAGCACATGAATCTTGTTGTGGATTTTCAGCTCACGCGAGGCGTGCACGAACGTCTCGTTACGGAAGCTGTAAAAAGGTTCGGAATACCCCGCCGAGGCGACAATGCCGCTACAGCCGACCAGCTCACCACGGGTTAAGTCTTCGAGCACGAAGAAATAGCTTTCTTCGCCGTTGAAGCTCACATCCGAAGTGAACGAGGCCTCTGAGGCCAGGATTTTCTCGCGCAGGCGTTCGTCATCATCCGGCAGCGACGTCACGCCGATCAAACTAGCAGCGGCCAGTTTGCGGACTTGCGCCAGATCAGACAGTTGCGCAGGGCGCATCACCAGCATTGGCATTCCTCCCAAAATGGGCAGGAGCGCTGGCTCCTGCCCGGTCTATTGCAAAATCAACCGGCGACGACCTTGGCCACCGCACGTTCGAGGCGCGCGAGGCCCTCGTCAATTTCTTCGTTCGTGATCACTAAGCTCGGCGCCAAACGCACAACGTCTGGGCTGGCTTGCAGCACCATCAAGCCTTCGGCTTCGGCGGCGCTCATAAAGTCTTTGGCGCGGCCTTTGTAGGCCTCGACCAGCGGGCAGCCGATCAACAGGCCCAAACCGCGCACGGTCTGGAAAACGCCGTATTTAGCATTGATCGCCTCAAGCCCTGCTTTAAAGCGCGCATGACGTTCGGCCACACCGGCCAAACATTCCGGCGTATTGACCACATCGAATACGGCCTCAGCCACCGCGCAGCCCAGTGGGTTACCGCCGTAGGTGCTGCCGTGGGTGCCCACACCAAAGTGCGCGGCAATCTCGTTGGTGGTAAGGATGGCGCCGATGGGGAAACCACCGCCCAGGCTCTTAGCGCTGGAAAGGATGTCCGGCGTCACACCGTAATGCTGGTAGGCATACAGGTGGCCGCTACGGCCCATGCCGGTTTGCACTTCATCGAACACCAGCAGCGCGTTGTGCTGGTTACACAGCTCACGCACGGCTTTGAGGTACTCGGCATCGGCCGGCAGAATGCCGCTCTCGCCTTGCACGGGCTCCAACACCACAGCGCAGGTTTTATCCGAGATCTGCGCCTTTAAGGCTTCCAAATCATTAAACGGCACATGGCTGATGCCTTCGAGCTTAGGGCCGAAACCATCGGAATACTTCGGCTGACCGCCAACGGTCACGGTAAACAGGGTGCGGCCGTGGAAGCTGTTCGTCGCGGCGATGATTTCGTGCTTTTCAGGGCCGAACTTGTCGTGCGCATAACGGCGCGCCAGCTTGAAGGCGGCTTCGTTGGCTTCCGCGCCGGAATTGGCGAAAAACACTTTGTCAGCGAAGGTGGCGCTGGTCAGCTTCTTGGCTAAACGCAGGGCTGGCTCGTTGGTCAGCACGTTAGAGACGTGCCAGATTTTTTTCGCTTGCTCGGTGAGCGCTGCCACCAGCTTGGGGTGGTTGTGGCCCAGCACGGTCACGGCGATGCCGCCGGCGAAATCGATCAGCTCACGCCCGCTCTGATCCCACACACGCGAGCCTTCGCCACGCACGGGAATAAACGCCGCAGGGGCGTAGTTGGGGACCATTACTTGGTCAAAATCGGCGCGTTGCACCGGCATATCAGATACGGACATTGCTAGCTCCTGTCGCAAGCGTTGACAGTGGATTTAATGATTGTAGGGACTGGTTTGCGGCGAGCCTTGCCGCCATGCGACAACTTATTACAGCGGGCTTTTTCCGCGCCAATAGCTAAGGAGGCATTGCTTGAATGCCTGCACGACTTAATCACGGCGTTGTGCGGTGCTCGCAACCTCACCTACCACAAGGTATGTCTCGGTTGCTGCGCTCCGTACGCCTTGTGCTTAAGCCGTTCGCCGATTCAATCAGCGCCTCCTAGGCTGCAGCCCCTCGCAGGGCTGCCATTAAACCGCAGATCGGCCAATAACAGCGAGATTTAAGCCAACCGTGGCAACGCCGACATATCAGCGCTCAGCCGCGTTATTGCTCGGGCGGCAGCGCCGCCACACCCTCAACCGCACCACTGGCGCGACGCTGATTACGGTCGTCACGCGGAGTGACGCCAAAGAAATTGCGATAAGCGCTCGAGAAGTGCGGCCCAGAAGAGAAGCCGCACGACAGGCCAATCTGAATAATCGACTTGCTGGTTTGCAGCAGTAACTTGCGCGCGCGGTTTAAGCGCAGCTCTAAGTAGTACTGGCTGGGCACGCGATTTAAGTATTGCTTGAAGATGCGCTCGAGCTGGCGACGCGACACGCACACGTGTGTGGCGATTTCGTCGGTGGTGAGCGGTTCTTCGATATTGGCTTCCATCAGCATCACCGCTTGGGTGAGCTTAGGGTGCGACGAGCCCAAGCGATTGCGCAGCGGAATGCGCTGCCGTTCGCCGCCATCGCGGATGCGCTCGACCACTAACTCTTCCGACACCGAACCTGCCAGCTCGCCGCCAAATTCGCGGCCTAACAAGGCCAGTGCCAAATCCAGCGTGGCCATGCCACCGCAGGCGGTGACGCGGTGCTTTTCCCACTCAAACAAATGCGTGGTAGCGATCACCTTAGGGAAGCGTTCGGCAAAGTCGTCTTGCCAACGCCAGTGCACGGCGGTGCGCACACCGTCGAGCAAGCCCAGCTGGGCCAACACGTACACCCCCGCCGAGATCGCGGTTAACGGTACCGAGGCACGCGCTGCTTGGCGCACCGCATTGGCAGTGGCGGTGGGCAGCTGCGCCATGGGCTCGTCAGCCAGCACGATCAAGCGATCGTAGCCTTCTAGCGAGCTGGGCAATGGGGCAAATTCGATACCCGGAAAGCTCATGCTGCTGGCGTCGCCTTCGGCCACCCACCAGCTGCAATGCAACGCCGACTCCTTGCTCACGCGCGCAGCCACCCGCAGCGCTTCATCCAGCAGGGCTAGGGTCAGCGGCCGGGTGCTAGGCCAAACGAGGAATCCGATGCGTTTAATGGGCATGTGCTTACTTTAGGCTACCGGTGAGAAATTGTTGCAGTCGTTGCGAACTCGGATTGGCCAACACTTCACGCGGGCAACCTTGTTCTTCGACACGGCCTTGATGCAAGAAGATCAGCTGGTTCGACACTTCGCGGGCAAAGCCCATTTCGTGAGTGACCACCACCATAGTGCGACCTTCTTCGGCCAAGTCACGCATGACTTTAAGCACTTCGCCGACCAGCTCCGGGTCGAGCGCCGAGGTGGGCTCATCAAACAGCATCACTTCCGGCTCCACGGCCAGCGCACGAGCAATCGCCACACGCTGCTGCTCGCCGCCGGACATATGCGCAGGATAGGCATCTTTGCGATGCGCGACGCCGACCTTGTTCAAGTAATACTCCGCTTTTTCCAGCGCTTCTTTCTTCGACACGCCAAGCACATGCACCGGCGCTTCGATGATGTTTTCCAGCGCGGTCATGTGTGACCACAAATTGAAGTGCTGAAACACCATGGCCAAACGCGAGCGAATACGCGCCAACTGTTTGGCATCGGCGGCTTTTAGTTCGCCGTGCTTGTTCTTCACCAGCTTGAGCTCTTCGCCGTTGAGCACAATGCGCCCTTCGTACGGCTGCTCCAGCAGGTTAATGCAGCGCAGGAAGGTGCTCTTGCCCGAGCCGCTGGAGCCGATAATGCTGGTCACATCGCCCGCCTTGGCGGTGAGGGTGACGCCTTTAAGCACCTCGTGGCTGCCGTAGCGCTTGTGCAAATCGTGAACTTCGAGTTTGTACATGGTCATTTCTCGCATTAATCGCTGAGCAGACGTCCGTGACGCAGCGTCTTTTCACCAGCCACTTTGGCCAGCCACAAACCCGGCAAGGCGTATCGCAAACGCTCGCGGGCATAAAGCACCCCGTCGGTGCGGCTGGTCACCACACTGACGCGATCGGTAATCGGGTCTACCACTTCAAACACCGCCTCGCCCTGCTTTACCCAGGCGCCCAGCGGCTTGAGAAAACTCACCACACCAGCATGCGGAGCGAGCAGGTAATCGGCGCCAGCAAACGGGCACGCCGGGGCGGCGTCTTGTGCGCGCGCCGGCCATTGCCCGGTGAGCAAACCTTGCTCAGCCAAGTAAGCCAAAATCGCCTCGGCATCGGCTGCGGCTTGTTCTGCATCAGTATCCAACATGCCACGCAACTCTAGGGTTGCTGCCGCGCATGCCAAAGGAATCGGTTGCTCAGCAAAGCGCGCCGCTAAACGCGCCCACGGCAACGAGCAGGCTTCATCAAAGGAGAAACCGCCCGAATCTTCGGCCAGCAAGGTCATGCCCGCGCCTAAGCGCTGCGCTAAAGGCTCAATCTGCGGCCACAGCTGCGGCAAGGTGTAGAGCAGCAGGATGGATTCAAAATCACAGTGCAGATCGAGCACCACATCGGCATCGCAGGCGTGACTGAGCAGCAAGCGGCGTAGGCCTTCTAGCTCGCTACCCGCCGGCGGCAAGGTAGCCAGCGCGTCACGCATGGCTTGGCGGATCAGCGCGACGTTAGCCGCAGCCTCATCACTTAACTGGCCCTCAAGGCGCTCGGCCACTAAGGCCGCTAAATCGGCAAAGTCACGGTTAAAGTTACTGCCGCTACCCAGCTCAAAACGACCTTGCTGCTGGGCGTACACCGCTTGTGCCAAACCAATCGGATTGGCTACCGGCACCAGCTCGATACATCCGCTGATCTGCCCCGCCGCTTCCAGCACCTGCAAGCGCTTTTTAAGCGCCCACGCCACGCGCATGCCGGGCAACTCATCAGCATGCAGGCTGGCTTGGATATAGGCCTTGCGTGGGGCGGCGGCGTCACCAAAGCGGAACACGCTGAGCGTGCGCTTGGTGCCTAGGCTGCCCCACGGCAGGGGATGATCGATACGCTGCACGGTTAGGCCTTGCGCGGCGCCAAGTAGGCTAAGTAGCGGCCTTCTAAGTGCTTAAACAAGCGCACCAAACAGAAGGTCAAACACAGGTAGAACACCGCTGCAGTAATAAACGCCTCAAACGGCATGTAGTACTGCGAGTTCACCGTGCGCGCCGCGCCGGTGATATCCACTAAGGTCACCAGCGAAGCCAGCGAGGTGGTGTGCAGCATCATGATCACTTCGTTGCTGTACTGCGGCAGCGCACGGCGCAGCGCCGAGGGCAGCACAATGCGGCGGTACATCATCAGGCGCGGCATGCCGATGGCTTTGGCCGCTTCAATTTCGCCGCCGGGGGTGGCCTTCAAGCTGCCAGCAAGAATCTCGGCGGTGTAGGCACTGGTGTTAATTGCAAAGGCTAACCAAGCACAGAAGCTGGCCTGCGACAGCCAAGGCCACGCCCAGCTTTCGCGCACGGCTTCAAACTGACCCAAGCCGTAGTAGATCAAAAACAGCTGCACCAGCATCGGCGTGCCGCGAATCACATAGGTGTACAGCCATGCTGGGAAGTTGATCAGCGGGTTCTTCGATACCCGCATCAAAGCCAGCGGCACGGCCAGCAGCAGGCCCACGCCCAAAGCGATCAGCAGCAGTTCAAGGGTGACTTTAAGCCCACTGAAGAACAGCGGCAGGCTGGCCCAGATTACGTCGAAGTCGAGCATCATAGTTCGGCCGCCTTAACGCCAGCGCTGTAGCGTTTTTCCAGATAACGCAGGGCCAATAGCGACACACTGGTGAGCACCAGATAGGCCGCCGCCACAGCCAAATAAAAAGTAAACGGCTCACGCAGGGCATCGGCCGCCTGCTTGGCCTTAAACATCACATCCTGCAAGCCCACCACCGACACCAGCGCGGTGGCCTTGGTGAGTACCAACCAGTTGTTGGTAAAACCGGGAATGGCGAAGCGGATCATCTGCGGCACCAGAATGCGGAAAAACACCTGCATGCTGCTTAAGCCATAGGCCACGCCGGCTTCGGCCTGCCCTTTGGGGATGGCCATAAAGGCGCCGCGGAAGGTTTCCGACAGGTACGCACCAAAGATAAAACCTAAGGTGCCGACGCCAGAGATAAACGGGTTGAGGTCGATGTAGTCGTCATAGCCCACCAACGGGGCGACTTGGTTGACCACCTGCTGGCCGCCGTAGAACAACAGCAGAATCAGCACTAAATCCGGGATGCCGCGCACCACGGTGGCGTACACCTCGCCTAAAAACGCAATCCATTTCACCGGCGACAGACGGAAAGCCGCGCCAATCAAACCCAACACAACAGCCAAGGCAATTGATGACAAGGCCAATTGCAGGGTGAGCCAAGCGCCATCAAGCAGGCTTGCGCCATAACCATGCAGCATGGAGTGCACCTCTTAGGGAGGGTCGGAAATCACCACACAAGCGTAGCGAGGCCGCTAACACCTTGCGCAGACCGACAACAATCGAAGGGACGCCGGGCGCTTAAGCGCCCGGCATCAGACAGCGGGTTTATTCGCCGTAGACGTTGAAGTTGAAGTACTTGTTTTGCACTTCTTGGTACTTGCCGTTGGCGCGGATAGCGGCGATGGCCTTGTTGATCTTGCCAGCCAGCTCGGCATCGCCTTTACGCACGGCGATACCAGCACCGTTGCCGAAGTACGCCACTTCGGTGAAGTCCGGGCCGGCGAAGGCAAAACCTTTACCGGCGTCGGTCTTCAGGAAGCCGTCGTCGATGTTCACCGAGTCAGCCAAGGTGCCGTCCAAACGCTTGGCGGTCATGTCGAGGAAGATTTCGTTCTGGGTGCTGTAGCGCACCACTTCAACGCCGGCCGGGATGAATTTGTCGGTGGCGTAACGGTCGTAGATCGAGCCGCGCTGCACGCCGATTTTCTTGCCTTTAAGGTCGGCAGCCGGGTCGTTAACCGCTGCGCCTTCAGCCATCGCCAGCTTAGCGGGGGTGTGGTAGTACTTGTTGGTGAAGTCCACTGACTTCAAACGCTCCGGGGTGATGCTCATCGACGACAGCACAGCGTCGAACTTACGCACTTTAAGGGCAGGAATCAGGCCGTCGAACTCTTGCTCAACCCACTTACACTCAACTTTCATCTCGGCGCACAGAGCGTTGCCGATGTCGTAGTCAAAACCGCTGATGGTGCCTTCGGGGGTTTTGAAGGCGAAGGGCGGGTACGCCGCTTCAATACCGATGCGCAGCGGCTTTTCCGCCATGGCCGGCATAGCAACAACCGCAGACAGGGCCATCGCACCCAGCAGCATTAACTTTTTCATCGCAACTCTCCTTTGAGTTTTTTTATCAATCAGGAGCCAATCGACCGTCCACGTACGGCCGCGACTGAAATCTCAGGCTTAGCACCTGATGATCGTTGCGAGGCATTTTAGCGATGCGCCAGTAAAGCGAGTTTCGTCAAAGCGACATGTATATAACTGGCAACAAAATTGCCAACTTTGTCGGTTGACACCCCTAACGCAGATGCGTAGCGATTTGTTACCAAGTTACACAGCACACAAGCCCCGCCAAGCACAGGCTCAGCGGGGCTTTTGTTTGGCTAACAAGCGCGTTAAGCGGCTTGCATGCCCTGATGGGTATCCACCAACTGCTGCACCACGGCTGGGTCGGCCAGTGTGGAGATATCACCCAACGCGCTGTATTCGCCCACGGCAATCTTGCGCAGAATGCGCCGCATGATCTTGCCCGAGCGCGTCTTGGGCAGCCCCGGCGCCCACTGGATGACATCCGGCGAGGCAATCGGGCCGATCTCTTTACGCACCCACTGGCGCAGCTCTTGACGCAGCGCTTCGCTAGCCTCGACGTCGGCATTTAAGGTCACGTAGACATAAATGCCCTGCCCTTTGATGTCATGCGGGAAGCCCACCACGGCGGCCTCGGCAACGTCTTTATGCGCCACCATGGCACTTTCGATCTCCGCAGTGCCCATGCGGTGCCCGGAGACGTTCAGCACGTCATCCACACGCCCGGTAATCCAGTAGTAGCCGTCTTCGTCGCGGCGCGCGCCGTCGCCGGTGAAGTACATGCCCTTAAAGGTTTTGAAGTAGGTCTGCACAAAGCGGTCGTGATCGCCGTACACGCTGCGCATCTGCCCCGGCCACGAGTCGAGAATCACCAGATTGCCTTCAGCCGGGCCTTCGATCAGGTTGCCTAAGTTATCCACCAGCGCCGGCTGTACGCCGAAGAAGGGCCGTGTGGCTGAACCCGGCTTGAGCGCCGTGGCGCCCGGCAGCGGGCTGATCAGAATGCCGCCGGTTTCGGTTTGCCACCAGGTATCGACAATCGGGCAGCGGCTCTGACCCACGGTTTCGTGATACCAGTGCCAGGCCTCTGGGTTGATCGGCTCACCCACCGAGCCAAGCAGGCGCAGACTCTTACCGCTGGAGCCTTCTACGGCTTTTTTGCCCTCGGCCATCATGGCGCGAATCGCGGTGGGCGCGGTGTAAAGGATATTCACCTGATGCTTGTCGATGATCTGGCCAATGCGCGAGACATCCGGGTAATTGGGGATGCCTTCATACAGCAAGGTGGTCGCGCCGTTGGCCAGCGGGCCGTAGATCATGTAGCTGTGGCCGGTGATCCAGCCCACATCGGCGGTACACCAGTAGACCTCACCGGGCTTGTAGTCGAACACGTATTCGTGGGTCATCGAGGCGTACACCAAGTAACCACCCGTGGTGTGCAGCACACCCTTGGGCTTACCGGTGGAGCCGGAGGTGTACAAGATAAACAGCGGCGCTTCGGCATCCAACTCTTTCGGCGCACAGTGGCTGGAGGCGACTTTCATCACGTCGTGATACCAAACGTCGCGGTGGTTATGCCACGGCACTTGGCCGCCGGTGCGCTGCACGACCAATACTTGCTTCACGCAGTGGGTAGAGGGGTTGGTCAGCGCTTCATCCACATTGGCTTTCAGTGGCACACGCTTACCACCACGCACACCTTCATCGGCGGTGATCACCACCTTCGATTCGCTGTCGGCAATCCGCCCGGCCAGCGCTTCGGGCGAGAAGCCGCCAAACACTACGGTATGAATGGCGCCGATGCGCGTACAGGCCAGCATGGCCACTGCGGCTTCGGGAATCATCGGCATATAGATAGTCACCACATCACCGCGATTCACCCCCTGCCCGCGCAAGGCGTTAGAGAACTTGCACACTTCTTCGTGCAGTTCGCGATAAGTGATGTGGCGGTGCTGATCGGGTTCGTCACCTTCCCAGATGATCGCCACCTGATCGCCACGGGCTTCCAGATGACGGTCGAGGCAGTTGTACGACACGTTGGTGGTGCCACCTAAGTACCACTTGATGTCCACATGCAGGTCATCAAAAGAAGTCTGCTTAACGCGCTCGAACGGCTTGAACCAGTCGATACGTTTGCCTTGCTCACGCCAGAAGCCTTCGGGATTGATCACCGACTGCTGGTACATCTCCTTGTACTTATCCTGGTTGATCAGCGCTTGGGCGGCGAACGCCTCAGTAACGGGATACAGATTGGCCACGCTCATGTCACACCTCGTCGGGAGTTCTTGTTGTGCATGGCAAAAAGTGTCATACGCCACCACCCTGCCGACCATTGGACGTTGGTCGCACAGGGGCAGCGTTGGCGGGGGCTTAATGTGCGCAGGTTACGGCGCGCCGTTGCCGGCAGGAGCATCCTGCGGCTGCAGCATGGCGTCCCACAGCTCTTCGAAGCGGCCATTGGCCTTGAGTGTGCTCAGCCCCGCTTCAAACGCGCCCAACAACTCTTGTGCATTGTGGACTTTGCGCGAGATCAGCAGATGCCCGGTCATCTCCACCACGGGCTTGGGGTGATACTCCAGCAGGTGCGCGGTGCCCGGGGCAAAGCGCCGCGCCAAGATGTCGTAGGCCACCATAGGGTCGAGCAACAGGCCATCGATACGCCCACGCAACAACTTGGCGATGTTCTGCTCATCCTCCTGCACCAGCTCGACTTGCAGCAACCCGGTTTCTGCGGCCAACCAAAATTCGTGCGAGTAGGAGTAACCCGCCGTGGCCCCTAAGCGATAGGGGCGCAAATCGGCGAAGTTTTGCCAATCGGGCAAGGGCTTGGACTTATGGTAGAAGAACACGTACTGCTCATGCTTAAGCGCCGAGCTGCAGAGAAAGTCTTTCTCATTCTCTGCATTGCATTGCCAATACGATGACGCCTGGAGACGCCCGGCACGTGCCTCGCGCTTGGCGCGCTGCCAGGGTAAGTAATGGAACGCGACCCAATAGCCTTGTGCCGCGAAGGCCTCTTGCACCAGTTGATTAACCACCCCGCCGTGAGGCAGATCTGCCGAGGTAAACGGCGGAAACTCCCCAGTACTGATGGTCACCGTTTGCTGCTCGGCGTACCCCGGCATCACCAGCACAAAGCTGACCCAACCCAGCCAAGACATGCGCATAGCGGTTCTCCAGCCACTCACCCAGCATTATTGGGTATAGCAGGGAATCACCGACACAAAAAAAAAGGCGACACGTGGGTATCGCCTGCCTCAAAGGTCATTCCAGGGAATGGACAGAAACGCTTGCATCTCACGGCCAAGCCATAAGATGCGTACAGTGTGCCGCAGCCCCGTCAACGTGGGCTATTGCACCTTGGTCGTAGACGTCGCTAGAGGCGTTCCACGCCGTTGTGCAACTCATCGGGCACATTGGCCAAACAGGCACTTAAGTTTTCTGTACCGGGAATTAAGCACTCCAGCTGTTGTTGCAGCTGACTTAGGCCTTCGCCAAGACTTTGGTTGTGCTGATTGAGCGCGCTGAGCATTACCCCGCATTCGTCTAAATGCTGCATGCCCTGCTGGCCACGGGCATTTTGTGTTTCGATTTGCGCCAATACGCCTTGCGCTTGCTCGCGGATGGCTTCGACCATGCCGCCCACTTCGTTGGTGGCGGCAGAGGTACGCCCGGCCAAGTTACGTACTTCATCGGCCACCACGGCAAAGCCACGCCCGGTGTCGCCAGCGCGGGCGGCTTCGATAGCAGCATTCAGCGCCAGCAGGTTGGTTTGGTTGGCAATGCTGTCGATGGTTTGCGCCACGCCCTGAATTTGCTCGCTGGTTTGGTTGAGCTGGGCGATTAACTTAAGACTTTGCTCGCTTTGCTCGGTCATGCCGCCAAGTTGTTCGTCGGCCTGTTGCAAGGCGGTTCGCGCACGCTCGCTGGCTTGCTGCCAGTTTTCTAACTGAGCCACTAAGGCTTGCGCTTGCGGCAGGCTCTCGGCCAACAGGCCACGCAGCTGCTCGCCAATATCTTGCGCGGCTTGGACTTGTTCGATTTGCGCATGCAGGGTGCCGCGCAGTAATTCGCGCTCTTGGCTTTCGCGCTGCAACTCAGCGGCCTCGCGCGCTTGCTGCTGCTCGACTTGCTCGCGCAGGGCGGCGTGCTCTTCGATCACCTGTGCATCCAGCGGGTGCGGCGGCAAGCGCATCTCCACCGGCGAGAGCTTCCACAACCACGGCAGCCAGGCCAGTACCCACAGCGACAGCACACTCCACACCGATTGCAGCAGCTGCTGTTGATACAGCACACCCAACACAACGGCCAAGGCAACGCCGTGTGCTAAAGCCCAAAGGCGCTGTGCTTGCGTGGAGGAGGTATAAAGCATGGCGGATTCCCGTTACAGACAACTGGCTTAATAGACGGATATCCGCAGCTTAGCGAAAAAATTGAGGGTTCGCGGTTTTCGCGCCATGCCTTACAGAAAAGGATTGGCGCGATGCAGCCCTTCAAGCAATGCCTTAGCGGCGCACTGGGCGCTTCTGCAATTTGCGCTGCAAGGTACGCCGGTGCATGCCTAAGGCGCGGGCGGTGGCAGAAATATTGCCCTCGTGCTCGGCCAGCACACGCTGGATATGCTCCCACTGCAGGCGATCGACCGAGATGGGGTTATCCGGCACCAAGGCATCGGGGTCGGCGTCATCGCAGAGCAAGGCGGTGAGCACGTCGTCGGCATCGGCGGGCTTACATAAATAGTTGCAGGCGCCGCGTTTAATCGCCTCTACCGCGGTGGTGATGCTCGAATAGCCGGTGAGAATCACCACGCGCACCTCTGGCACCACCTCGAGCAATTGCGGCAGCAAGACCAGCCCCGAGTCACCGGGCATTTTTAAATCCAGCACGGCAAAATCCGGCGCATCGGCGCGGGCTTTGGCTAGGGCTTGTTCGGCGTCGGCGGCGGTGGTCACGCGCAAACCACGACGGCTTAGGGCGCGGCCCAGCACATGGGAGAAAGTCTCATCGTCATCCACCAGCAAGATGTGCGGCGGGCTGTCGTTGCCTTCGAGTAATTCGTCTAAATCAGCCATGTCAGATTCCTTTACGCGGCAACACCAGCTCGCTGACGGTGCCGCCCTCTTCATGGTTATACAAAGTCACGCGCCCACCGGCACGGTTGACGCTGGCTTGGCTTAAGAACAAGCCCAAGCCCAAGCCGCCTCCTTTGGTGGTTAAAAACGGCGTGCCGAGTTGCTCGGCCATGCCCATCGGCAGGCCGGGGCCGTGGTCGCGAATGCGCAGGCACACTTCGCGGCTATCCCAGCTCAGCTCAAGGCGCAGGTTGTCAGCGCAGGCGTCAGCGGCGTTGTTCAGCAGGTTAAGCAGCGCTTGGGATAAATCCGCCGGCACGCTAAGCACCGGCACCTCGCCGGCTTGCACCTGCAAGCGCCAGCTGGCTTCCGGGCGCATCAAGCTAAAGCGCTCCAACACCTGCACCAACCACGCGTGGGCATCTAAGCTGGGCGCGCTGTGCTGACGCTCGCGCTCGGCACTGCGCACTAAGGTTTGTAGGCTGTGCTTGCACTGCGCCACTTGCGCTTGCAGCAAGGCGAGGTCGCCTTGCAGGGCGGGGTTGTCTTTGTGGTCTTGGCGCAACTCTTTCAGCAGCACGCTCATAGTCGACAGCGGCGTGCCTAGCTCATGCGCCGCACCGGCGGCTTGGGTGGCCACGGCCAGCAGCTGTTCATCGCGCAGCGATAATTCGCGGCGCTCGGCCTGCTGGCGCAACTGGCGGCGCAAAGAGGCGGCCATCGGCGCCACGAATAAGGTCAGCAAGCCGGCCGCCATCGCCAAGCTCAGCCACATGCCGAATAAATGCGTGCTCACCAGCAGCTCGCGCGCGGCGATGGTTTGCGCATGAATGGGCCGATAAAACAGCAGCAGCAGCGAGTAACCGCTGAGCGCCAACGCCGAGAGCATCACGCTCTGCCGCCACGGCACTGTGGTGGCAGCAATGGCCAACGGCACCAGGTAATACGACACAAACGGGTTAGTGGCGCCGCCGGAGAAATACAGCAGCGCAGTAAACAGCAGAATATCCAGCGCGAGGTGCACGCCGTATTCCAGATCAGTCACCGGCCAGCGCACGCGTAAACGCAGTACGGTAAACATGATCAAAGCGCCAGCGGCACTTAAACACACGGCGATGCCGGCATAGGGCAAAACGAAATCGCCCTGCCACCAGATCACCGCCACCGAACACACCTGCGCCAACCACACCGACAGGCGCAGCCACACCAAGCGCAGCAAATTCTGCCGGCTGGCCGAGAGCAACAAAATGGGTGGGCGAAACGCTGCATTAGACATGCGCGCAGTATAACCACGCACGCTAAGCCAGCGCCGCGACAATCGGTCGCACACTGCGCACTCATTTGGCACAGCGCCAATAGCAGCCACTGGCCAGCTTTTTAGCTAGCCGTTATCGCCATGCGACATCCACCAATCAACATGCGACAGCCCTGCTAGTTTTTGTGCTTAGCACTTGCCAGCGGTATGGGCATTGCTGTGAGTTATGCCCACGCGCATCGCAGGGTTTTGATGCGCCAGACATTCCCAAACCAATAAAACAAGAGGAATACCCATGCGTAGGAATGCACTTTCCCCGCTGGTTCTTGCGGTTGCTTTAGCCGGCGCCAGCAGCGCTGCTACGGCCGGCAACATGATTTTCTGCTCGGAAGGCAGCCCCGCCGGTTTCGACCCCGGCCAGTACACCACCGGCACCGACTTTGATGCCGCGGCGGAAACCGTGTTTAACCGCCTCACCCAGTTTGAGCGTGGCGGCACCGCCGTAGAGCCGGGCTTGGCGGAAAAATGGGAGATCAGCGACGACGGTTTGGTGTACACCTTCCACCTGCGCCCCGGGGTGAAGTTTCATAGCACCGAGTACTTCAAACCCAGCCGCACCTTTAATGCCGATGACGTGTTGTTCACCTTCGAGCGCATGCTCAACGCCGAGCATCCGTTCCGTAAGGCGTATCCCAGCGAGTTCCCCTACTTCACCGACATGGGTATGGACGCCAACATCGCCAAGCTGGAAAAGCTCGACGACATGACCGTGCGCTTTACCCTCAACACCGTCGATGCGGCCTTTATCCAAAACCTCGCGATGAGCTTTGCCTCGATCCACAGCGCCGAATACGCAGACCAGCTGCTCAAAGCCGGTAAGGCCAGCGATATCAATAGCAAGCCGATCGGCACCGGCCCGTTTGTGTTTGGCCGCTATCAAAAAGATGCGCAGATCCGCTTTAAGGGCAACCAAGATTACTGGCAAGCCGGTGAGGTGAAGCTGGATAACCTGATCTTCGCCATTAACACCGATGCCTCGGTGCGCTATCAGAAGCTCAAGACTGGCGAGTGTCAGGCCACTCTTAACCCGCGCCCAGCCGATTTGGCGGCGATGAAGGCCGACCCGAACTTAAAAGTCATCGAACAAGCGGGCTTTAACTTGGGCTACATCGCCTACAACGTCACCCACGCGCCGCTGGATAAGCTGGAAGTGCGCCAAGCGCTGGATATGGCGGTGAATAAAAACGCCATCATCGAAGCCGTGTACCAAGGCGCCGGACAAAAAGCGGTGAACAGCCTGCCGCCAACGCAGTGGTCGTATGACGAGTCTGTGCAAGACGCCGGTTACAACCCCGGCAAAGCCAAAGAGCTGCTCAAAGCCGCCGGCATTGCCGAAGGCACCGAGATCACCCTGTGGGCCATGCCCGTGCAGCGCCCGTATAACCCCAACGCCAAGCTGATGGCCGAGATGCTGCAGGCCGACTGGGCCAAGGTGGGCATTAAAGCCAAGATCGTCACCTACGAGTGGGGCGAGTACATCAAGCGCACCAAAGCCGGCGAGCACGACGCCATGCTAATCGGCTGGACGGGCGACAACGGCGACCCAGACAACTGGCTGGGTGTGCTGTACGGCTGCGATGCAGTGGACGGCAACAACTTCTCTAAGTGGTGTAACGCCGAGTTCGACCAACTGATCAAAGACGGCAAACGCCTCACCGACAAAGAGCAACGCACCGCCTTGTACATGAAGGCCCAGCACGTGCTCAAAGCCCATGTACCGATCACCCCGATTGCCCACTCCACGGTCAATCAGCCGCTACGGTTAAGCGTTGAAGACTTCAAGGTCAGCCCCTTTGGCCTGAACTCGTTCTACGGCGTAGACAATAAGTAAGCCCTGTAGCCCGCCATGGTTCACGCCATGGCGGGCTTTACTAATAAGAAGAAGGATTCCCCGTGCTGACGTTCATTCTTAAGCGCCTGGGCTTACTGATCCCGACGTTTTTTGGTGTCACCCTGCTGACCTTTAGCCTGATCCGCATGATTCCCGGCGACCCGGTAGAAGTCATGATGGGCGAGCGCAAAGTCGACCCCGAACTGCACGCGCAAGCCATGCAGCGCTTAGGGCTCGATCAGCCACTGTATAAGCAGTATTTCGATTACATCGGCCAGTTGCTGCAAGGCGACTTGGGCCAATCACTGGTCAGCCGCGAGAGCGTGTGGAGCGAGTTCACCGCGCTATTCCCCGCCACGCTGGAGCTGTCCATCGCCGCCATCCTGATTGCCAGCGTGCTCGGCCTTATCGCCGGAGTGATCGCCGCCCTTAAGCGTGGCAGCGTGCTCGATCACGGCATCATGGGCTTGGCGCTCACCGGCTACAGCATGCCGATTTTCTGGTGGGGGCTCATCCTCATCATGTTTTTCTCCGTGCAACTGGGCTGGACGCCGGTATCCGGGCGCATCAATTTGTTTTTCGATGTGCCGCCGGTGACCGGCTTTATGCTCATCGACACCTTGTATGTGGATGACGAAGGCGTATGGCTCGACGCCCTGCACCACCTGATTCTGCCCGCCGTGGTGCTGGCGACCATTCCGCTGGCGGTGATTGCACGCATGACCCGCTCATCCATGCTTGAAGTGCTGCGCGAAGATTACGTACGCACCGCCCGCGCCAAAGGCTTATCGCCGGCACGCGTGGTGTTTGTGCATGCGCTGCGTAATGCGCTGATTCCAGTGCTCACGGTGATCGGCCTGCAAGTCGGCACGCTGATGGCCGGCGCAGTGCTCACCGAGACGATTTTCTCCTGGCCCGGCATTGGCAAATGGCTGATCGACGCCATCAGCCGCCGCGATTACCCCGTGGTGCAAAACGGCATTCTGCTGATCGCTACCTTAGTGATTTTGGTTAACTTCGTGGTGGACGTGCTCTACGGCATTGCCAACCCGCGCATTCGCCACGCCGGTTAAGGACAACCCATGAGCACTCAAACATTTGATGATGTGATGCAGGCGCCACCCAGCCGCCTGCGCGAGTTCTGGCAAGCCTTCGCGCACAACAAAGGCGCAGTGGCCGGTTTGCTGTTTATGGCGCTGTTGGTGATCTGTGCGCTGTTTGCCCCGTGGCTGGCACCACACAGCCCGATTGAGCAGTACCGCGACTTCCTCCTCACCCCGCCTATGTGGCAAGACGGCGGCCAAGCGCGCTTCTTGCTCGGTACCGACGAGCTGGGCCGCGATTTGCTCTCACGGCTTATTCACGGTGCACGCTTGTCACTGCTGATCGGCTTGTCTTCGGTGATCTGCTCGCTGCTGCCGGGCATCTTGCTCGGCTTGTTGGCGGCGTTTTTCCCCCAGCGTTTGGGGCCAGTGATCATGCGCATGATGGATGTGATGATGGCCCTGCCCTCGCTGCTGCTGGCCGTGGCGATTGTTGCCGTGCTCGGCCCCGGCTTGCTTAACACCGTGATCGCAATTGCCATCGTCAGCCTGCCGGCTTACGTGCGCTTAACCCGCGCGGCCGCCATGGGCGAGCGGCAAAAAGACTATGTCACCGCCTCCCAACTGGCCGGTGCGGGTCTGCTGCGGTTGATGTTTATCTGCGTGCTGCCCAACTGTATGGCACCGCTGATTGTGCAAGCCACACTGAGTTTTTCCGCAGCCATCTTGGATGCCGCCGCGCTGGGCTTCTTAGGCCTCGGCGTGCAACCACCCACGCCGGAATGGGGCACCATGCTGGCCTCGGCGCGTGACTATATTCAGCGCGCGTGGTGGGTGGTGACTATGCCCGGCTTAACCATTTTGTTCAGCGTGCTGGCGATTAACTTAGTCGGCGACGGGCTGCGTGATGCGCTCGACCCAAAACTGAAAAACGCCGACTGAGGGCCCCACCATGTCATTACTTACCCTGCGTAATCTCAGCGTGCGTTTCGGCAGCCCTAGCGCCACCCCTGTGGTGGAAGGCATGGACTTAACCCTCGATGCCGGGGAAATTCTCGGCATTGTTGGCGAGTCGGGCTCGGGCAAGTCCGTCACTATGATGGCGCTGATGGGCCTGATCGACAGCCCCGGCATTGTCACCGCCGATGCCATGCAATTTGCCGAGCACGACATGCTCAACCTGCCGGCCCGCGCACGGCGGCAGATCATCGGCAAAGACATCGCGATGATCTTCCAAGACCCGATGACCAGCCTCAACCCCAGCTACACCGTGGGTTATCAGCTGATCGAAGTACTCAAGCAGCACCAAGGCTTAAAAGGCGCGGCTGCTCGGCAACGCGCCATCGAGCTGCTGGAGCTGGTCGAAATTCCCGGTGCCGCGCAGCGTTTAGACGCCTACCCACATCAGCTATCCGGCGGCATGAGTCAGCGCGTGGTGATTGCCATGGCGATTGCTTGCGAGCCGCGCCTGCTGATTGCCGACGAGCCGACCACCGCGCTGGATGTGACCATCCAAGCGCAAATCATGCAGCTGCTGTTGCGCCTGCAACAAGAGCGCAACATGGCGCTGATCATGATCACCCACGACCTCGCCGTGGTGGCCGAAATGGCCCAGCGCGTGTGCGTGATGTATGCCGGCCAAGCGGTCGAGGTGGGCAGCGTGCCGGAGATCTTTCAACATCCTGTGCACCCCTACACCGAAGCGCTGCTCAAAGCGATTCCCGAGCACAGCTTAGGCGCCGAGCGCTTAAGCACCCTGCCCGGCATTGTGCCGGGGCGTTACGACCGCCCGCGCGGCTGCTTACTCACCCCGCGCTGCCCGTATCGCCAAGAGCGCTGCCAAGACAGCCGCCCGCTATTGCAAGCACATACCACCGGCGCCGTGCGCTGCCACTTTCCGTTAACGGAGGCGCCCGCATGAGTGTGCCCGTACTGATCGCCGATGAACTGACCAAGCACTACAGCGTTTCGCAAGGCTTATTCAAACCCGCCGCCAGCGTGCGCGCACTCAATGGCGTGAGCTTTAGCGTGAATGCCGGCGAAACCTTGGCCGTGGTGGGTGAATCTGGCTGCGGCAAATCCACCCTCGCCCGCGCCCTAACGCTGATCGAAACACCCAGCAGCGGCGATTTAATGATCGACGGTATCGACGTCGCACGGGCAAACAAGCGCGAGCAAAAGCAGCTGCGCCAGCAGGTGCAGATGGTTTTCCAAAACCCCTACGCCTCGCTTAACCCACGGCAAAAAATCGCCAGCCAACTGGCCGAGCCGTTGCTGATTAACACCGCGCTGAATGCCGCCGAGCGGCGCGACAAAGTGCACGCCATGATGGCGCAAGTGGGCCTGCGCCAAGAGCACGACCAACGCTATCCGCACATGTTTTCCGGCGGCCAACGCCAGCGCATCGCCATTGCCCGCGCCATGATGCTACAGCCCAAAGTGTTGATCGCCGACGAGCCCACCTCGGCGCTGGATGTGTCGATTCAGGCGCAAGTGCTGAATCTGTTTATGGATTTGCAACAACAGCTCGGCACTGCCTACGTGTTTATCTCGCACAACCTCTCGGTGGTGCGTCATGTGGCCAATCAGGTGATGGTCATGTACCTAGGCCGCGCCGTCGAAGTCGGCCCCAGCGAAAGCCTCTACCAGCGCCCGCTGCACCCCTACACCCGTGCGCTGCTCTCGGCTACGCCGCACATTCATCCTGACCCAACACGGGTCAAGATTCGCCTTGAAGGCGAGCTACCCAACCCGCTGAGCCCGCCCTCAGGCTGCGCCTTTCATTTGCGCTGCCCACACGCCAGCGAGCGCTGTCGCAGCGAGCAGCCGGCACTGCGCAGCCTCGACGACCGTCAGGTGGCCTGCCACCACGCGGAAACAATTGCTTAAACCTTGGCCCCGGCTTCAACCCTGAAGCCGGGAATTTTCCTCCCGCACGCTAGTCCAAGCCACTTAACCTGTGGATAAGGACTCACCATGCGTCACCTCACCCCGCTTGCCAGCGCACTGGCACTCACCCTCGCCGCCGGCACAGCGCTGGCCGACACCCTGCATTACAACCAAGTGAACTTACGCGCCGAAGCCAGCCGCGAGATTCCCGCCGACTTAATGCAAGTCACCCTGTTTAGCGAGCAGCAAGATAAAGACCCGGCCAAATTAGCCGCCACCATTACTGAAACGCTGAATAAAGCGGTTAAAATCGCGCGCAGCGTTAACGGTGTCGAGATCGCACTAGGCAGCCGCAGCAGCTACCCCGTGTATGACCACAAAAACAACACGCGCAGCATTCAAGCGTGGCGCGAACGTGCAGAAATCCGCCTAGAAAGCCAAGACTTTGCTTCATTGTCGGAACTGACCGGCAAACTGCTTAAAGACCTGCAAATGGGTTCGATGAGCTTTGCGATTAGCGAAGCCAGCCGTAAGAAAAATGAAGAAGAATTGTTAGACGAGGCCATCGCCGCGTTTAAACAGCGCGCCAGTAAAGTCACAAAAAGCTTAGGCGGTAGTGACTACAAACTGGTGCAACTTAACTTAGGCGGCACCGGCTACCCACCACCGATGCCCATGCATCGCGGCAAAATGGCGATGATGGCCATGGACAGTGCCGAAGTAGCCCCGGATATTGAAGCCGGCAAACAAACCGTATCGGTCAGCGCCGACGGCACCATCCAAGTGCAATAAAAACTACCCGCTACGCGCGGCAACTTCTTGCTCAGTACGCCGCGCGTCAGCATTTTGCTCAGCCGCCGCTTAGTTATTCTTGCCAATAGGCTTATTTAACCCGCTATTTATTCATTTATTGCGTACGCAGTGTTTACTTTTGCGCAAGCCTGCCTAAAATCACAAAACCTGTCTCCCGATCAACAAAGGTTTATCCATGTCTCTGCTCAAGCAATACCGTGAACAAAAGCTGGCCATCCAGAAGCTGCAAGAAGAACTGCAAGCGCTGGAAAACGACGGCAAACTGCAAAAAGAAATCGAATTCGAAAACAAGCTGCGCGCCCTGATGGCTGAATACAACAAGTCGCTGGGTGATATCACCGACCTGCTGGACCCGAAAGGCACCAGCAGCCGTGGCGCTAAAGCGGGCGCTGGCAAGCGTACCCGTAAGGCCAAGCAGTACAAGAACCCCAACACCGGCGAAACCATCGAAACCAAAGGTGGCAACCACAAAGTACTGAAGGCGTGGAAAGCCCAGTACGGCAACGACGTGGTTGAAGGCTGGAGCACTGTTCTGGGCTAAGCCCTAACAGCAGCGAACAAAAAAGCCGGCATTGCCGGCTTTTTTATTGTCCAAAGAATCGCTTATTCAAGGGAACGCTGATTTAATCGCCGAACGCTTCAAGCGCAAGACGTACGGCGCGCAGCAAGCGAGACATACCAAGTTGCTAGGCGAGCTTGCGAGCACCCCACAACGCAGTGATTGGATCGTGCAGGCATTAAATCAACGTTTCCTTAACGGTATTGATTAGCCCGCTGCTCCGCATACGCCAACCACGCCGCCTGCAAGTGTTGCTGCTCGGCCGTTAGACGTTCTTCTTGCCACTGTTGCTTAAATGCGGCTAATGCTCCCGGCACATCATCCTCACCCCATAGCCGTTTCGCCACATGAGCGCGCCAATAAGCTTGCTCTTCGGCGGTTAAACTGGTGGGGAAATTACGTGCTTTATAGCGCAGCAATAAATCGGCTAGGCGCGCATCGTCAAACGGCCAGTGGGCGTGCATTAAGGTATCCACATCGGCATCACGCACTTGCTGCGCCAAGTTACGGTCACGGTTACCCAAAAAACCTTGGTACAAGCTGGCATCAACATCGCTATCAGCAAAGTCGCTGCCCTCGCGATATACCGCTTGCAGTTTTTCATGCACCACACGGTGCTGCGCCATTAATGCCTCGCCACGCGCTAATTGTTCGGCGAGATTAAGCCCTAGCCGCTGCTGATCCTCCGCGCGCAACACAGACAACGGCGCAACCACAGGGCAGCGATTGATATGCACAAGCTTTAGCGGGATCGGCAACTCACCTTCCGCCAGCTCATCACGACGGGTGTAGAGGCGCTGTTTGATCTGCTCGGCCGATAAGTTAAGCAGCGGCGAAATATCGTGATGTAAATCCACCACCACCCAGGCGTTGCGATTAACCGGGTGTTTGGCAATCGGCAACACCACACTTAAAAAATGCCGCTGCGCCGAAAAGCGACCGGAAATATGCACCAAAGGCTTACCTAAGGTGATCTGCGCCTCTACCGCCTGCTTGCGGCGCAAATTAAATAAATAGTCATACAACTTAGGTTGCTGCTGTTTAAGCAAGCGCGCCATGGCAATGGTGGCGCGCACATCGGCCAAGGCTTCGTGGGCATGGCCGTGGTCAATGCCATTGGCCTTAGTGAGTAACTCCAAACGCAGGCTGACTTGGCCGTCCACCTCGGGCCACTGAATGCCCTCGGGGCGCAAGGCATAGGCGCAGCGCAGCATGTCCAGCACATCCCAGCGGCTGTTATTGCCTTGCCACTCGCGGGCGTAAGGGTCGTAGAAATTCCGCCAGTAGGTGTAGCGCAGCATTTCATCGTCGAAGCGCAGGTTGTTAAAACCCACCGTGCAGGTTTCCGGCAGGCTGACTTCTGCGTGCAGGCGCTTAATAAACTCGGCTTCGCTTAAGCCCTGCTCTTGTACCGTTTGCGGGCTAATGCCGGTGACTAAACAGGCTTTGGCGTGCGGCAACACATCGTCACTGAGCTGGCAGTAGATATTCAGCGGCGTGCCGATTTCGTTGAGGTCTTCATCGGTACGCACACCTGCCACTTGCAGGGGGCGGTCGCCGCTAGGGCTAATCCCGGTGGATTCAAAGTCATACCAAAACAGACTGGCTGCCATGCCGTTATCTCCGCTAAAACGCCAACAAGTGCGCCAGTGTACAGGCTTGGTGGTTGCCTCTGGCGACAAGTCTCTCTAGCATCGGCAGCCTGTGCACGGATAGCTAGGGAAGCGTCGATCTCATCGGTGTTTGCCCTAAAACAAGAAGGCGCTGTTTCCCTTGCCCATATCTTCACCCGCTCTACTCGACACCCGTTACCCGCTAGAAACCCCCGAAGGGGTGGACCTGCTGCTGCAGCCCGCCGGCCTTTTGCCGCGTCTGTTGGCTTTTTTGGTCGACCTGATTATTCGCGGTGGCATCGTGCTGCTGTTCTCGATTGCCTTAGTGTCGCTGGGGCGGTTTGGCTGGGGCTTGTGGAGTATTTGTTTCTTCTTGATCAGCTGGTGGTATCCGGTGCTGTTTGAGGTGCTCTGGCAGGGCCGCACGCCGGGCAAACACTATATGGGTTTACGTGTAGTGCATGCCGATGGCACGCCGATTGGCTGGTCGGCCTCGTTAATCCGCAACTTGCTACGCACGGTCGACATGCTGCCGCTGTTCTACAGCGCCGGCATCATTAGCTTGCTGTTCAGCCAACGCCTGCAGCGTATTGGCGATTTAGCTGCCAACACCTTAGTGGTCTACCGCGAAGCGCCGCTTAACAGCGCGCCGCTGCCCGAAGCGCCCGAGGTGATCCCACCGCACAGCCTCCAGCTCGATGAACAACTGGCGATTCTCGATTACGCCGAGCGCTTTGCGCAGCTTTCGCCGGAGCGCCGCCAAGAGCTGGCCGACATCCTCTGCCCCAGCCTCAAACTGCGCCCTGAACATGCTCAAGCCAGCTTGCTGGGTATGGCGCGCTTTCTGCGGGGGCACGCATGAAACAGCAGCAATTTGAACAACTGCGCAGCGACAGCTGGCTGCACTTCGAGCAGCAATTGGAGCAGCTGGAAAAAGGCGACAAACACAAACGCCCCGCCGAAGACTTTCCTCAGCGTTATCGCGCCCTGTGCCAAGACAAAGCCTTGGCGCAAAGCCGCGCCTACAGCAACACCTTGGTCGAGCGTTTGCAGCAGCTGGTCAGCCGTGGGCACCAGCAGTTGTACCGCCATCGCAGCCGCAGCCTAAGCCGCATCGTGCAGTTTTTGCTCGCTGACTTCCCTCGCGCCGTGCGCCGCGAATGGCGCGCCGTGGGTATCGCCAGTGCCTGCTTTTATGGCCCCGCGCTGCTACTGGGCGTATTGGTGTACTTGTTCCCCGAGCTGATCTACAGCCTGATGGACCCAGCGCAAGTGCGCGACATGGAGCAAATGTACGACCCCAGCGCGCGCCGCTTTGGCGAAGGCGCACTGCGCAGCAGCGACAGCAACTGGGTGATGTTTGGCCACTACATCAGCAACAACATTGGCATTGGTTTTCGCACCTACGCCACCGGCATCATCTTTGGTCTTGGCAGTCTGTTTTTAGTGGTGTTTAACGGCTTAGTGATTGGCGGCGTGGCGGGCTACCTAAGCCAGCTGGGCTTTGTGGAAACCTTCTTCGGTTTTGTGATTGCCCACGGCGCGTTTGAACTGACCGCCATCACCTTTGCCGGTGCTGCGGGGTTAAAACTCGGCTGGTCGCTGATTGCCCCCGGCAACTTGTCGCGCCTGCAAGCCTTGCAACAAGCCGCCCGCGACAGCATGACGCTGGTCTACGGGGTGATTTTATTGCTGCTGATTGCCGCCTTTGTGGAGGCATTCTGGTCATCGATGAACTTGGCTTTCAGTACCAAACTGATAGTCGGCGGTGTGATGTGGCTGTGGGTTGCCGCCTACTTTGGCTGGATGGGGCGCACGCATGCAGCTGAATAACGCCCAAGTGGTGATTCGCCCGCGCAGCCCGTGGGAAGCGGTCGACCTCGGCACCCATCTTGCGCGGCAACATGCCGGGCTGTTGATCAGCGCGCAGTTCCTCGCCATGGCCGCTGTGCTGGGCGTGCTCAGCTTAGTGCTGATGGATTACCCCACTGTGGTCGCGCTGATCTTCTGGTGGCTCAAGCCGCTGTACGACCGCCTGCCGCTGTTTATTCTCTCGCGCGCCCTGTTTGGCGAACGGCCAACCCTCAAGCAAGCTCTACGCGCTTGGCCCAGCCAAATGAAAGCGCAGTGGTTTGCCAACCTCACCTGGCGACGCTTTAGCCCGTGGCGCTCGTTTCATCTGCCGGTCACGCAGCTGGAAGGCTTAAACGGTAAGCCCCGCACCGCCCGCTTAAATGTATTGAGCATGCGCAACAGCCAACCGGCTGCGGCGCTAACCATTGTCGGCGTGCATCTAGAAATCGTGCTGTATTTCGCCCTGTTTGCCTTAGTCGGCATGCTGCTGCCGCCCGAGGTCTATGACGGCTGGGATTTCAATCCTTCCGATTGGCTAGATGACGAGCCACTGTGGTTCGCCCACCTTACCAACTGGCTGTACCTGCTGGTGCTTGCCGTGTGGGAGCCCTTTTACGTGGCCGGTGGTTTTACCCTGTATTTAAACCGCCGCACCGAGCTAGAAGCGTGGGACACCGAGCTCACCTTCCGGCGCATCGCCGAGCGCCTGCAAAAAGGCTCCGCCGCCCTGCTGCTGTGCGCCGTGTGCCTGTTACCGGCGCTCTACAGCCCGAGCAGCTTGGCAGCCGAAGGCCTGTGCCTGCCGCCCAGCAGCGAGCAGCTGCCGCCCGAAGAGCGCCTGCTTAACCAAGCCCTCACCAGCCAAGCCTCCGAGAAAGCCATTCACGCCCTGCTCGACGAGCCGCCCTTCAGTAACCCCACCACCGAATACGAGCTGAAATGGGGTGAAGACGAGCCGGAAAAAGAAAAAACCGCCGAACGCGACGGCAAAACCCCGTGGTGGCTCAAGTGGCTAATTAATAGCTGGAAGAACTCCGGCGGCATCGCTCGCGCCTTTGAGGTTCTGCTGTGGCTGGTGGTGCTCTCGGCACTGGCTTGGTTGCTGTGGCATTACCGCCATTGGCTGGCCGATTTTGTTGGCCGCCTGCAAAACCTCAAACCCGCCGTGCGCCAGCGCCCCACAACCCTGTTTGGCTTAGAGCTGGACAGCGACAGCCTGCCAGATGACCTCGCCGCAGCCGCCGAAGCGCTGTGGCCCAACGACCCACGCCAAGCGCTAAGCCTGCTGTATCGCGGCCTGTTGGTGCACTTGCTCGACGAGCACCAAGTGGCGATTAAAAACTCGCACACCGAATACGAAGTGCTGGGCCTGATCAACGCCCAGCAGCTGCCACAACTGGCGCGCTACGCCAGCAACCTCACTCGCCACTGGATCAACCTCGCCTACGGCCATCAACTGCCCGCCGCCAGCGTTGGCCCAGCGCTGTGTCAGGCGTGGCGCATCGTGCTCAAAGCCGCCGCACCATTAACCGCCCCTGCAACACAGGCGGCCAGCGCATGAACCGTCAGCAACGCATTGTTCTGCTCAGCGTGATTCTCGGCGCCTGCGTGCTGCTGTGGTGGGCCAGTTTGCAAGTGCGCATTGTCGAAGTCAGCAAAGACGACGGCCCCAGCGGCGAAGCGCTGAGCAATCGTTATTTAGCCGCAGAGCTGTTTCTGCGTGACCAAGGCATCGCCGTGTTCACCCCAGAAAGCCCAGAAAAACTCTTTAAGCAGCGCGATAACCTCGGCAAAACCTGGCTGTATCTGGCCCCGCGCAGCAGCATGAGCCCGCGCCAAGCCGCCGACTTAAAAGCCTGGACCGAGCACGGCGGTCATTTGGTGGTAGTCGCCGAGCAGTTCTGGAATAAAGAGCGCCAACGTAGCGGCGACTTGCTGCTCGACTCGCTGGGCATTCAACTGAACTTCGCTCGCGATAAAGACGACGAAGACGCTGACGAGACAAACGATAGCGAAGAAGAAAACAGCGCAGAACAAGACGTCGAAGAAAGCGCCAACGAGGCCCTGCAAGAGCACGAAATTAAAGAAAAAGTCGCGCAAATCCTCGGCAAAGCCGAGCGCAAAGACCCCTTTGCCGATCTCACCCAACTGTATCTAGAAAACGAGCAGCACCCCGCCTATCTCGACTTCCAAGACTGGCGCGTGCTCACCGACAGCCAAAACCTCGCCCCCGCGTGGGCCAGCAGCGAGCAAGGCATTCACTTGCTGCAACTGCCGCTGGGCGATGGCCTGCTCACTGTGCTGTCGGATGCCAACCTGTGGCAAAACGACGACATCGGCTATTACGACAACGCTTGGCTGCTCTGGTACCTCGCGCAAGATTCCGAAGTGCTGCTCACTCAAGATGCCGAGTGGCCGAGCCTGCTCAGCCTGCTCTACAAACACTACCCGCTGGCCTTGCTCCTCAGCGCCCTGCTCTGCGCCCTACTGATTTGGCAGCACCTGCTGCGCGCCGGGCCTAAGCGCGTGCTGAATCTGGAGCAACGCCGCGAGCTGCGCGAACACCTCGCCGCCAGCGCCGACTTCCTGCGTCGGCAAAGCGGCCTACGCGGCCTGCTGCGCCTGCTCAAAAACGACGTATTACAACGCGCCAACCTGCATTACCCCGGCCTCGACCAACTGCCGCATGCCGAGCAATGCCGCCAACTGGCGCGCTTAACCCAGCTTTCTGTCAGCGATATTCGCGCGGCACTCGAACCGCCCAGCGGCAAACGTCTGCCCATTCGCACCTTCATTCAGCATACCCAGCGCCTGCAACGCCTGAGGAACCGACTATGAGCGATACCGACAAGCCCACCAGCACCCCAGCCGACAAGCCCGCCAGCAGCAGCGCAGGCAAACCGGCCAACAACTCACGGCAGAAGGCCCACCAGCTGTTGCACGCCGTGCGTGGCGAAATCAACAAAGCGCTGATCGGCCAACAAGCCGTGGTGGATGACGTGCTCTGCGCCCTGCTGGCCGGCGGCCATGTGCTGATTGAGGGCGTGCCGGGGCTGGGCAAGACTTTGCTAGTGCGGGCGCTATCTAAGGTGTTTGGCGGCGAGTTTGCGCGCATCCAGTTCACCCCCGACCTGATGCCCAGCGATGTTACCGGCCATGCCGTGTTCGACTTAAAAAGCGAAGCCTTCCACCTGCGCAAAGGCCCGGTGTTCACCAACTTGTTGCTCGCCGACGAGATCAACCGCGCACCGGCCAAAACCCAAGCCGCGCTGCTCGAGGTGATGCAAGAGCGCCAAGTCACCCTCGAAGGTGAAGCCCTGCCCGTGCCGCAGCCCTTTATGGTACTGGCCACCCAGAACCCCATCGAGCAAGAAGGCACCTACCCGCTGCCTGAGGCCGAGCTCGACCGCTTTATGCTCAAGCTCGCCATCGACTACCCCAGCAGCGACGACGAAATCGCCCTGGTGCGCCAAGTCACCCGCTCGGCACAGGCCGATGCGCTGGAAGTCTCGCAGCTGCGCACCTTGCTGCAGCCTAAAGATGTGCAAATTCTGCAGAAGATCACCAGCGAGATCGCGCTGGACGAGCAAGTACTCGACTACGCCGTGCGCCTAGTGCGCACCACCCGCCACTGGCCGGGGCTGATTTTAGGCGCTGGCCCGCGTGCCTCGATTGCCTTAGTGCGCTGCGCCCGTGCTCGTGCGCTGCTACGCGGTGGCGAGTTTGTTATCCCCGATGACATCAAAGCCTGCGCCGCCGCCGTGCTGCGTCACCGCGTGCGCTTGTCTGCCGAGCTGGAAATCGCCGGCCAAGGCCTTGAGCACGTGCTCGCCCAACTGATCGAACAGGTGGATGCCCCGCGCCTATGAGCCCCACCGCGCGCTTAACCTGGCTATGCGCCCTGTTGCTGGGCGCCAGCATTCTGTTCAGCAGCCTGCCACTGCTGGGCATCGCCCTGCCTAACTTGCTGCACAGCTTGCTGATTGCCTTAGTGGTGGCCTGCCTGCTGGTTGCCGCCGGCGATGCGTGGCTTGGCTGGCAACAGCCCAGCCCGCAGATTAGCCGCGAGCTACCCGGGCAACTGCCGCTGGGCCGCGACAGCAAAATCACCCTCACCCTGCATCACAGCTATTCACGCAGCACGCCCATCAGCCTGCACGACCACCTGCCCGAACCGCTGACGTGCGGCGACTTTCCGCTGGCCGCCAGCTTAGAGCCCGGTCGCTTTACCCGCGTCAGCTATAGCGCCCAAGCGCTGCGCCGTGGCGCGTGCAGCTTTAGCACTTGCGAGCTACGCCTGCCCAGCCCGCTAGGCCTGTGGCAAATCCGCCGTTTGTTGCCGCTGGCCGGGCACAGCAAGATCTACCCCGACTTTGCCCGCCTGTATAACAGCGAGCTCACCTCGCAAGAGCTGTGGCTCGGCCAACTCGGCGTGCGCCAACGCCCGCGCCGTGGCCTAGGTCTCGATTTTCACCAGCTGCGCGAATACCGCGAAAGCGACACCCTGCGGCAAATCGACTGGAAAGCCACCGCACGCAAGCGCAGCCTAATAGCCCGCGAATACCAAGACGAGCGCGACCAGCAGATCATCTTTATGCTCGACTGCGGGCGCAAAATGCGCAGCCAAGACGGCGAGTTCAGCCACTTCGACCACACCCTCAATGCCCTGCTACTGCTCAGCCACGTAGCCCTGCGCCAAGGCGACGCCGTGGGCCTGCACACCTTCGCCAGCGACACCCCGCGCTTTATTGCCCCGGCCAAAGGCCAAGGGCAAATCATGCAATTGATGAACGCGGTGTACGACCTCGAACCCAGCCTGCAACCGGCCGACTACCTCGCCGCCAGCGAACAACTGCTAGTGCGGCAAAAACGCCGCGCCTTAGTGATTGTGCTCAGCAACCTGCGCGATGAAAGCAACGACGAACTGCTGCCCACCCTGCGCCGCTTAAGCCGCCGCCACCGCGTGCTGGTCGCCAGCCTGCGCGAAGCCGCCCTCGACGACAGCCTGCACAGCCCCCTCGGCACCTACGAGCAAAGCTTGGATTACTGCGGCGCGGTGAGTTACCGCCAATCGCGCGAACTGCTGCACCGCCAGCTGCAACTGCAAGAAGTCAACTTACTCGACGTGCGCCCCCAACATTTAGGGCCGCAATTAATTAGCCAATACTTGGCCATGAAACGCGCTGGGGCGTTGTAAATAAGCCATAAAGGGACTTGCCATGAGCCATATCGCCATCGACCCCATCAACCCCTGCCGAGAAAGCCTATGGGCGCGCTTGGAAGAGAATAATTTTTTCCACTGGTGTCGTAAGCGGGAATATAAGCAGTTGCGTACCTTGTTTTTTGAGGGTGAGGTGATCGAGCGCCCTGAGAATTGTGTTATCGATGTGGAATTATTTTGGTCGCCCAAACAAGACTCTGAGCATTGGCGGGCAGTGATTGAGGCGCGCTCGGGCGCTACTAATGATAAGGGTGAGCGTTATATCAGTCAGCGTTGTGCGAAAGAGTACGTTGAAGAAGCAGTTGATTCGTTACTGTTATGTGATTTTCAGTTTGCGGGCATGTCTATTGAGCAGCAATTGGCGCTGCAAAGCTTTCTGGGCCTTGAGGGGCGAAAGCTACGGCATGACCGTTTATATTTTGAAACGTGGTTGGCTCAGGTTGAGTGGTGGCTCGAGGGTGATGCTATAGGGGAGTTTGAGTTGCCGGGTATGTACGACTGTGTTGCCACCCACCGTGTGGCCTTTGCCTATGAGCTGTTAAATGCCGCGCCGTTAGCATTGCAAGAAGGGCACTTTGTCTCCTTGCAAGACGGCTCTGTCTGGGGCGGGGGCAAAGAGGCGTACTTGCAAGAGTCAATCAGCAGTTTTTGTGAGTTTTTGCTGAAACCGTATCAGCCGCCTGCGGGCTTGCAGTGTGACCCTTCCCCGCGCATACAGTGTGTTGAGCGTCTGCGCGCAGACTTAGAAACCGGTCAAGCCCCGCTGTTATTACAGCAGGTATGGCAGCTCACTAAAGATAAAAACAACTAATAAGCCAAAGGACTGCCCCATGAGCGCTATCGCCATCGACCCTATCAATCCCAGCCGCGAAAGCCTGTGGGCGCGCCTGGAAGAGATGAATCGTTTTAGTTGGTGCCGCAAGCATGAGTATAAACAGCTGCGCGCCTTGTTTTTTGATGGTGAAGTCGCTGAGTACCCCAAAGAATTTATTACTGATGTGGAATTGTTTTGGTCGCCCAAGCAAGGTACAGAGCATTGGCAGGCAGTGATTGAGGGGCGCAAGGCTTATATTGATTATGAGGGAAAGCGCTGCGTCGTTGAGTCTCGGGCGGAGGATTTTATTAAAAAGTCAGTCGACTTTTTACTGCAGTGCGATCATCAATATTCAGGCATGTCCATCGAGCAGCAATTAGCGTTGCAAGACTATTTAGGTCTTGAGTGTCGAAACCTGCGGCATGACCGCATATATTTTGAAACGTGGTTGGCTCAGGTTGAGCTGTGGCTAAAGGGGGAGGCTGTAGGCGAGGTTGAACTGCCGGGTATGTACGACTGTGTTGCTACCCATCGTGTGGCTTTTGCCTATGGGTTGCTGAATGCCGCGCCGCTAGTTATGCGTGAAGGGCGCTTCGTTGCATTAGAAAGGGACTCTCCATGGGGCAGAGGCCGAGAAAAAGATATGCAGTTTTTTTTGACCAGTCTAAGTAAGATTTTACTTAAAAAATACCGTCCCCCTAAGGGTCTAAAGTGTGATCTCACCCCGCGAATACAGTTTGTTGAGCGTCTGCGTGCAGACTTAGAAACCGGCCAAGCCCCGCTGTTATTCCAGCAGGTATGGCAGCTGACTAAAGAGAAAAAGAAGAAATAACATGTCGACCGAATACGCTATTTCGCTGCAACTAGCCTGCGGCAGCAACGAGGCGGCGTCGGCGCTGGCGTTTTTTCAACAAGTGCTCGCCCGCCGCCCGCTGTTTGAGCTGGAAGAAACCTTTGAACGCCACTGGCCAGTGGCCGAGGCGGCGTTTAGTGCACTGCTCGACTCTTACGCCCCGCTCTTTAGAACGTTAGAGGCGGTTGTGCCAACACCACAGCACTTCACCTTGCACTGGCAAGGGTATGGCCAAGGGGAGTTGTTTCTCGACGAGATGATTGCCCTAACCTCGGCCATGGGCCTGCAAGTGCTTGAAGGCCGCGCCCAAGGGGATGAAGAGGTATACGTGTGCGAACTGATCGACGGTCAGCTCGACTGCGGCTACTACGACCTCGAGTAGCCCGACTTGAAATTTCCCGACTGAGAGTGCCCGCGCCCAAGCCTGCAACAGCACGCTGCAAAGCCGTGCTGTTACCCTTACTCATCAGTTGGGGTGCTTAGTAGGCGTTGCCTTCCGCCGATTCCGGCGCCAAGCGGAAGGTGAAGTAGTTACGCAGTAAGCCTTCTAGCTGGACAAACTCTGCCGGTGCCTCGGCCACCGAGAAGCCCGAATCGTAATAGCCCGGCGTGGCTTCTTCGCGCGACCAGTGGCAATGGGCGACAAACTCCACCATGCACAGGCTGCCGTTACAGCTGGGCAGTTTTAAGCGCAGTTGGTAATCCACACCGGTTAACAGCGGCAATTGGCTGATCAGCATTAAGCCGTCGCTCGAGACATTGCCCAAATAGCCCATGGGCCTGTCGGTGATGCGGTTATACACCTTCAGGTAGTAGGGCAACTGTTGCCGTTGTATGTGCCTTTGTTCACGGGGCATAGAAAAGCCTTTGCAGTGTTACGCCAGTGCAGCACCCCACAACCGTTAACACGAGGCTTGCTTAAATGGCTGTACAGCTCAGTTGATCAGTGCGTTGCGTGTTGCTGCCGGTGCTGATCCGTTAGCCGCGCTGATGCCTATTGAGTGTAGAAGTGTAAGCCGATGCTTGCAGCGTGCCATCATAGCAGCCGACCAACGTACATCGCCGGCGCCACAAAGTTCGCCCAACTAGGCGCGCTCAGCGGCGGGTCAATTCAGCCGGTAACGGCGCAAATCACTCACGCTCAACACGCGCATGTAGGCCGGGGCAATGCTTTGCATATCGGCCAACAGCAGCGGCGACACGCCCATATCACGCAAATACATAGCCGGGCTGATACGGCTGGCCGCGCTGTGCGCCGAATGCACTGAGTCGCCCTGCGGGAAGTACGGGCGGTGCAGGCCTACCGCGCCGCGCACGGTTTTACTGTGCCCGGCGGCGAGTAAATACACGCAGCTACCTTGGCACACATCATCGCTAGCCACTAAGGCATGAAAGCCGGTTTCGCGCAGCAGGCGGCCCATACGGATGGCCTCATTCACGCTGCCGCCGATGCTGTCGAGCATGACGATTTTGCGGTTGTACTTGCCGGGGTTAGCGCGCAGGCCTTTGAGCAGCGCTTCGTAATTGCCGGGGGCGATGTCTTCGGAGATTTTGGCAATCAGCACGCTGCCAAGTTTTTTTGACTGCCCCGCCTCTACGTCTACTTTGGCCAGTGCTTGCGGGCTAACTGCGCACAACAGCGCAGCGGTACATAACAGGGCGGCGCGCGCGCCGTGCAGAATCGGGTTCATTGCTTAGCGTTTCTTCTTGGTTTTCTTTTTGCGGGGTTTGTTGGCTTTGGGCAGCGGCAAGGCGGCGCTAAAGGCGGCGCGCACTTGGGCTAAGCGCTTGTCGTTTAAGTCGTGCACGCGCTTGGCTTTTTCGGCAGCAAAATCAATCGGTTCGGCAGGGTTGGAATCAGTCATACGACGCTGGGTGCAGAATATGGCGAAAGGTCAGATTGATACGTGCGCCGCTAACTTTCAAGCTGCGCGGCACTTGATGTTGCCAAGCGGCTTGGCATTGGCCGTCCATCAGCAGCAGTTGGCCGTGCTTTAAGGCGAACGATACAGCAATACGTGTGCTGCCTTTGCGCCGCAGGTCAAAACGCCGCTCAACGCCAAGGCTGAGTGAGGCCAGCCACGGCGCGGGGCCAAGTTCGCGCTCGTCATCGCTGTGCCAGCCCATGCTGTCGTGGCCATTGCGGTAGTAATTGACCAGCACGCCGTTAAAGCGGCGGCCGGTTTGTTGTTCTACCAAGTCACGAATGCGGCTTAGGGTGGGCGTCCACGCCAGTGGCCGGTGGGTTTGCCCGCTATAGCGATAGGCGGCGTCGCTATCGCCATACCATGCCACTAAGCGCGGCGTGGGGTGCCAGCGGCCAAATACCTTGACCTGCGGTTGCTGCCATGCGCATTCGGTTTGTAAGGCGCTAAACCACTGATCGGCTTGCGCGGCGCTGGCAAAGTCGTCATGCCAATACAGGGTGCCGGGCTGTAAATCGTCGCTACGCATTACACCTCTATATCGACCCACAGGCCTTTGCGCGGTAGGGGCTCATCGCTGAGTGCTGGTTGTTCGTCGGCCAGCTCATCGTCTTCTTCGCGGGCTTTGCGTTTGCGCGGGCGGTATTGGCTGCCGTCATCGGGGTCGGGCCGATCTTTAAGCTTCACGCCTTCGCCCTTGGCGCTTTCTTGCGCGGGGGTCACCGGCGGCACGTCCGGCTTATGTTTGGCCGGGTCTAGCTGCACGCCGTGCGGCAGTATGCTTTGGGGGATCGGTGGCAGCATGCGCACCTCCGCGCTGTTGCGTCGATAACGGCTTAAGCCTTAGTCAGTTTGTCGGCCAAGCCGGCGACAGCTTGATGGCCTGCCTAAACTGCTGGCTAGGCAAGCGGATTTGCACCACTGGCAAGCACCTAAGCATGGCCCTGCACGGGCTCATCCTTTACCATACCCGCCTTTTTTCGGGAGGCGAAGCGGCATGCAGTACACACCGGGTCAACGCTGGATCAGTGACAGCGAGTCTGAACTGGGTTTAGGCACC
This sequence comes from Atopomonas hussainii, assembly GCF_900109735.1. Lineage (GTDB taxonomy): Bacteria > Pseudomonadota > Gammaproteobacteria > Pseudomonadales > Pseudomonadaceae > Atopomonas > Atopomonas hussainii. The sequence continues at coordinate 104,779 of NZ_FOAS01000002.1, read as the reverse complement.
ATTCTTACCCTCGATGACCGTATGCTCACTGTGCTCTATCCGGCCAGCGGTGAGACCCGCCGTTACTCGCTGCGTAACGCCCCACTGACCCGCGTGCGCTTTGCCGCTGGGGATGAAATCACCCACTACGAAAACTGGCGCATGACCGTGCGCGATGTGATCGAAGAACAAGGCATCTTGGTTTATGTCGGCCTCGACAACGACAACCAAGAGCGCGTGATTGCCGAGCCAGACTTATCCAACTTTATTCAGTTCCGTTTGGCCAGCGACCGTTTATTCGCCGGCCAGATCGACCCGCTGCATTGGTTTAGCCTGCGTTACCGCACGCTGGAGCGCCAAGGCTTGCTGCAACAGTCCGAGCTGTTTGGGCTGTGTGGCGCGCGCGCCGAGCCTATCCCGCATCAGTTGCATATCGCCCGCGAAGTGGCCGACCGTATGGCGCCGCGCGTATTGCTGGCCGACGAAGTGGGTTTGGGTAAAACCATCGAAGCGGGCCTGGTGATTCAGCGCCAGCTGCTCTCGGGCCGCGCGCGCCGCGTGCTGATTATGGTGCCGGAGAACCTACAGCATCAGTGGCTGGTGGAAATGCGCCGCCGCTTTAATCTGCAAGTGGCGCTGTTTGATGCCGAGCGCTGCGCCGCCCACGAAGACAGCGACAACCCGTTTGAAGAAGAACAGCTGGTGCTCACCGCCATCGACTTCTTAAAAGACAGCGCGCGCTGGCAAGAAGCCGTGCTCAAAGCCGATTGGGATTTGCTGGTAGTCGACGAAGCGCACCACTTGGTCTGGCACCCCGAGCATGTATCCAGCGAATACGCGCTGGTAGAAAAGCTCGCCCGCCAAGTGGCTGGCGTGCTGTTGCTCACCGCCACCCCCGAGCAGCTCGGCCAAGAAAGCCACTTCGCCCGTCTGCGCCTGCTCGACCCCGATCGCTTCCACGATCTGCAAGCCTTCCGCGACGAAAGCGCGCAGTACCAGCCGGTGGCCGAAGCGGTGCAAGAGCTGCTCGACCAAGGTCAGCTATCGGCCAAGGCGCGCACGGCGATTGCCGGATTCTTGCAGAGTGAAGCCGACGAGCTGCTGGCCCAACTCGACAGCGGCGACGAAGCCGCCCGCGCGCGCTTAGTGCGCGAGCTGGTCGACCGCCACGGCACGGGCCGCTTGTTGTTCCGTAACACCCGCGCGGCGATTGCCGGTTTCCCCGGCCGCGAGCTGCACAGCTATCCGCTGTCCGCGCCGATGCAATATTTAGAGCTACAGCGCGGCGAGCATCCGGAGCTGTACCCGGAAGTCGCCTTCCAAGCGCAAGACGATTTAGGCGAGCGCTGGTGGCAGTTCGATCCGCGCGTAGAGTGGCTGATCGACACGCTGAAAATGCTCAAGCGCAGCAAGGTGCTGGTGATTTGCGCCCACGCCGAAACTGCGCTGGATTTAGAAGACGCCCTGCGCAGCAAAAACGGCATTGCCGCCACCACCTTCCACGAAGGTATGAGCATTCTTGAGCGCGACCGTGCGGCGGCTTACTTTGCCGACGAAGAATTTGGCGCGCAGGTGCTGATCTGCTCGGAAATCGGCAGTGAAGGCCGTAACTTCCAGTTCGCCCATCACTTGGTGATGTTCGACCTGCCCAGCCACCCCGATTTGCTCGAACAGCGTATCGGCCGCCTAGACCGTATCGGCCAGAAGCAAACCATTCAGCTGCACGTGCCGCACCTGCAAGACACCGAGCAAGAGCGCCTGTTCCAGTGGTATCACCACGGCCTAAACGCCTTCTTGGCCACCTGCCCCACCGGCAACGCCCTGCAGCATGAGTTCGGCAGCCGCCTGCTGCCGCTGCTGGAAGGCGGCCACGACAGCGAGTGGCAAGCCCTGCTCGACGAAGCTGTGCAGCGCCGTCACGCGCTAGAAGAAGAACTGCACAGCGGCCGCGACCGCCTGCTGGAGCTGAACTCGCGCGGCGCTGGCCAAGGCGAACGCTTAGCCAAAGCGATCAAGGCGCAAGACCAAGACTTCGCCCTGCCGATGTACATGGAAGAAATCTTCAACGTGTTCGGCATCGACAGCGAAGACCACTCTGAGAACGCCTTTATTTTGCGCCCCGGCGAGAAGATGCTCGATTCGGGCTTCCCGCTGGGCAGCGACGAAGGCGTGACCATCACCTACGACCGCGACTTGGCGCTAGCCCGCGAAGACATGCAGCTGATTACTTGGGAACACCCCATGACCCTCGGCGCGATGGACATGGTAATGTCCAGCTCCATGGGTAACACCGCCGTGGCGCTGCTGAAAAACAAAGCGCTGAAGCCCGGCACTGTGCTGGTCGAACTGCTGTTTGTTAGCGAAGCCATCGCCCCGCGCCACTTGCAGCTGGGCCGTTTCTTGCCGCCGCAAGCGCTGCGTTGCCTGCTCGACCCGAAGGGCAACGACTTAGCCGCTAAGGTGAGCTTCGACACCCTCGACACACAGCTGGAAAGCGTACCGCGCAGCAGCGCCAATAAGTTTATTCAGGCGCAGCGTGAGCAACTCACGCCCCTGATCGCCAACGCGCAAAGCAAAGTACAAGCCGCCCACGACGCGCGCGTTGGCAGCGCGGTGAAAAAACTCAAAGCCGAGCTGGAAGAAGAACTGGCGCGCCTCACCGCCCTGCGCCAAGTTAACCCCAGCGTGCGCGACAGCGAACTGCAGCACCTAAGCCAGCAGTTGGAGCAAGGCTTAGAGCATTTAAGCCAAGCGGGATTGCGACTGGAGTCTGTGCGGGTGATGGTGGCGGGCAGCTGATTTAATCACTGCGTTGTGCTTGGGCTTCGCTGGTTAAATCTGCGCAGCCCATATACAAGAAGGCCGCTTACCAGACTGTGTGAAAACGCCACGAGCGCAGGCTAGGCAAGGCAAAAGCAGGCGAAAAAGCGCAGTTTACGTGTGGTAAATACTCCGCACATCCTGTGCTCGCCCTGCGGGTCAGCTAAAGCTGTTCAAACCCGCTCCTGCGGGTTTGTGAGCATTTTGAGCCTGCTTTTAACGCCACATAGCCAAGCGCAGTAATTTTCACACAGTCTGTTATGCGGCCTTCTTGTTTTTTACCCCAGCGTTTTCGCCATAAACACACTGAGCGGGTGCTCACGGTAATCGCCAAAGGCAGCGCAGCGCTGATAACCCTGCTTGGCATAAAACGCCAAAGCCTCGGGCTGATACGGCCCCGTTTCTAAATACAGCTGCGTGCAACCGCGCGCCTGTGCGCTGTTCTCTAACAGGCCTAACAGCTTATGTGCGGCACCTAGCCCACGCGCGGCAGGCTGCACATACATGCGTTTTACCTCGCCAAACGCTGCGCTCAGCACGAGCGCCGCGCAGCCTTGCGCCACACCCGCCGCATCACGCGCCACGGCAAATAACACCTGCGGCTGCATCAGCGCGGTTAAATCCAAGGCATAACGCGCCTCGGGCGGATAAAGGCTGTCTTGATATACGTCCAGCGCGGCGATCAGGGCGACAACCTCAGGCTGATCGGGCGATTCGAGGGCAATGTGCACCGGCGTCCTTGCGAGCAAAAAACAGGCTAGGCCTGAGACAAGCTCAGGCCTTTTAATCACTTAAACAGCTTTGGCTCGATGCGCAGACGGCGGTCGCCGTTGCTGTCGATACGGATGGCTTCGTCCAGCTCAGGGTCGTTTTCGTAGCGTGAGCGCGGGGCGCCAACTTTGCCCTGCTTAGCGGCTTCGTGTTCCGCTTGGTTGTGGGCCTTTTGCGCAGCCTGCTGCTGGGCTTTTTTGGCGGCTTTGCTGGGCTTAGGCTCAGGCTTGCCGCGCCATAGCTCCCACAAGAAGCGCACAAAGGCTAAGGCGAAATAAATGATGAAGGCGATGGCGCCGTACATGGATAAATCCGCCACGGCACGCCACAGATTGGCCGAGCTTTTAAACAGAATATCCAGCGCCAGCATGGCAATCGACGGGGCGTAAATCGGCTCGTCCATCAACACCGGCGAAGGTACAAACAGCAGGATAGCGACCAGTAAACGCAGCGGTTCGCGCAGCCAGCGCCAGCTGATCCATGAGGTCATTTTGAACCACACCATCAGCCCCACAAAGGCGGCGATGCCGTAAGCGCTCCAAGCGAGCAAGTAATCTTGTTGCGGATCCATCATCGGGCGTGGTCAGCGAAAATAGGGGCGCCTATGATAGCCGCTTTTGCCGCTGGAGTCGTCGATGCCCGCCCCTGTTGCCCGTAAAGCCAACACACCTGATCCGTATGCGTGGCTGGAGCAGCGCGAAAACCCCGAGGTGCTCGCCTATTTAACCGCGCACAACGAACACTGGCAGACCGCCTTAGCTGCCGATAGCGCGTTAACCGAGCAGCTGTTTGAGGAAATTCGCGGGCGCATTCGCGAGACCGATTTATCGCTGCCGATTCCGCGTGGCGACTACCTGTATTACCAACGCACCCGCGCCGGCGACGAGCACCCACGCCTGTACCGCTGCGCCCGGCACGGTGGCAGCCTAGAGCTCGACAGCGCCAGCGAAGTGCTGCTGCTAGACCTCAACCAGCAAGCCGACAGTCTTGGCGAAGACAGCTTTATCAGCCTGGGCGATTATCAGATCAGCCCCGACCAGCGCCTGCTGGCATACAGCTTGGATACCAGCGGTGATGAGGTGTACCGCCTGTTTGTGCTGGATATTCAGCGCAACGAAACCCGCGAACTAACGCTGGATAACGCCGATGGCTCGCTGCTCTGGGCCGATGACAACCGCCATTTGTTTGCCCTGCAATTAGACGACAGCCACCGCCCCGCCACCCTGCAGCGCTTAGACCTACACGGCGGCGCGCCGGTGGAAATATTCCATGAGGCTGACGAGCGCTTTTTTCTCGCCATTGGCCGCAGTAGCGACGAACGTTTTGCCCTGCTCAGTTGCGCCAGCAAAACCACCAGCGAAACCCATTACCTGCCCATCGACCAGCCGCTGGGCGCCTGGCAATGCTTGGCCCCGCGCGAGGCCGAGCACGAATACCACGCCGATCACGGCCACTGGCAAGGCCAAGCAGGCTGGGTGATTCGCAGCAACCAAGCGGGGATTAACTTCGCGCTGTACTTTGCCGCTAGCGCGAACCCCGCACGGTCAAACTGGCAGTGCCTGCGCGAGCACAACGAACAGGTGATGCTCGAAGGCGTGAGCCTCAACCAACACGCCGCGCTACTGAGCCTGCGCGACAACGCCCTGCCGCATATCTGGGTGCAACCGGCGCACGCTGCGGGTTACGCCGTAGCGCAGCCCGACGCGCTGGGCAGCTGGCATGTGCAAGATGTGCTGGAGTACCACAGCCCGCTGATGCGCCTGCATTACCAATCGCTGAATCGCCCGGCGCAAATCCGCGCGCTGCGCTTGGTCGATGGTGAGCAGCACATCCTTAAAGAAACGCCGGTGGAAGGCGACTTCGATCCGGCCGACTACAGTGTTTGGCGCGAATGGGCAGAGGCCGCCGACGGCACGCGCATTCCCATCAGTTTGATCTGCATGGGGGAACACCCCGCACACAGCGCGCCGCTGTATTTGTACGGCTACGGCGCCTATGGCGAATGCCTCGACCCGTGGTTTTCTCACGCGCGCTTATCGCTATTGGCGCGCGGCTTTGTGTTTGCCATCGCTCATGTGCGCGGCGGCGGCGAGTGCGGCGAGGCGTGGTATCGCGCCGGCAAGCTGGAACACAAAGCCAATAGCTTTAGCGACTTTATTGCCTGTGCCGAGCACTTAATTAACACGCACTTAACCAGCCCAGAGCAGCTGGTGATTAGCGGCGGCAGTGCCGGCGGTTTGCTGATTGGCAATGTGCTTAACCAGCGCCCCGAGCTGTTCGCTGCAGCGATTGCCGATGTGCCGTTTGTCGATGTGTTCAACACCATGCGCCGCCCCGAGTTGCCACTAACCGTGACCGAGTACGACGAATGGGGCAACCCTGCCGAGCCGGCCGTGGCCGAGCGTCTGAAAAACTACGCACCGTATGAAAATGTGCGCGCGCAGCACTACCCTGCCCTGTGGATTACCGCCGGCCTGCACGACTGCCGCGTGCAGTATTGGGAGGCCGCCAAATGGGCAGCCAAGCTACTTGAGCACAACCAAGGTACTGCGCCTATCTACCTAAAAACCGACTTCGGCGCTGGCCACGGCGGGCAAAGCGGCCGCTACCAAGCGCTGCGCGAAGTCGCGCAGGAGTACACCTTTATCTTGCAAGCGCTGAATTTGCTCTCAGAGGCTCAGCCATAACGCTAACCAAGGAGCATCACAACGCTTTTTTCCACTCATAGAGCAATTCCAGAGCCTGTCGCGGCGAAAGATCATCGGGGATCAGCTGGCGTAATTTATCCAGTAGTGGATGCGGCGCACTGGCAAATAAATCCGACTGGAACGGTGCATGCGCTGACGTGGCAGTGCTGGCCGGCAGCGGGGTTTGTTCCAAGCTGTGCGCTTCGAGGCGGGCCAAATGCTCGCGGGCGCGGCCAATCACTGGGCCCGGCACACCGGCCAATTGCGCTACGGCCAAGCCATAGCTTTGGCTGGCTGGGCCGGGCAGTACGTGGTGCAGAAAGACGATATTGCCTTGGTGCTCGGTGGCGCTTAAGTGCACGTTGGCCACGCTGGAGTGGCTTTCGGGCAGCGCAGTGAGTTCAAAGTAGTGGGTGGCAAACAGGGTGAAGGCGCGCTGCTCAGCTAACCGCTCGGCGGCGGCCCACGCCAGTGACAGACCGTCGAAGGTGCTGGTGCCACGACCGACTTCGTCCATCAGCACTAAGCTGGCGGCGCTGGCGTTATGCAGGATGTTGGCGGTTTCGCTCATCTCCACCATAAAGGTCGAGCGGCCACCGGCGAGGTCGTCGCTGGAGCCAATACGGGTGAAGATGCGGTCCAGCAGGGACAGCTTGCAGGCATTGGCCGGGACGAAACTACCGATATGCGCCAGCAGCGCGATCAACGCCGTTTGCCGCATATAAGTAGATTTACCACCCATGTTTGGCCCAGTAATCACCAGCATGCGGGTGTCGTCATGCAGGGTTAGGTCGTTGGCTACAAACGGAGTTTCTAGTACTTGCTCGACTACGGGGTGACGGCCTTGCTCAATGGTTAGACAGGCCTCGTCACTGAACTCGGGGCGGCATAACTCTAGGGTCATCGCCCGTTCGGCTAAGTTGCTCAGCACATCCAACTCAGCCAAGGCGGCGGCGCTGATTTGCAGGGCGGCGAGGTCGTCGATCAAGCTGTCGAGTAGTTCTTCATACAGTTGCTTTTCTCGCGCTAGCGCACGGCTTTTCGCCGACAAGGCTTTGTCTTCGAACTCTTTCAGCTCGGGGGTGATAAAGCGCTCGGCGCCCTTAAGGGTTTGCCGGCGAATGTAATCGGCCGGGGCTTGTTCGGCTTGGCTGCGCGGCAATTCGATGAAGTAACCGTGCACGCGGTTGTAGCCGACTTTTAAGTTGGCCAGGCCCGTGCGGGCTTTCTCGCGCGCTTCCAGATCCATCAGGTATTGGCCGGCGTTTTCGCTGATATTGCGCAGCTCATCCAGCTCGGCATCGAAGCCTTCGGCAATTACCCCACCATCGCGGATCACCGCCGGCGGGTTGTCGATCACCGCGCGCGCCAAGCGCTCGGCTTGTTCCGGGAATTGGCTGACCTGTTCGGCCAGCGCGGCGATATGCGGGTCGTCCAGCTGCGCTAGCGAATCTTGCAGGGCTGGCAGTGCGGCCAGTGCATCACGCAGGCGAGCCAAATCGCGCGGGCGGGCGCTTTTTAGCGCCACGCGGGCGAGAATGCGTTCTTGGTCGCCAATCTCTTTTAATTGCGGTTGCAGCTGCTCAAAGCGGTAGCTGTCCAGCAGGCAGGCAATCGCTTGCTGGCGGGCGCGCAAGGTGGGCAAGTGGCGCAGCGGACGATGCAGCCAGCGAGTCAGCAGGCGGCTGGCCATGGCGGTTTGACAGCGATCCATCACGCTTTGCAGGGTGTTGTCGCGCGTGCCGCTTAGGTTGATGTCCAGCTCCAGATTGCGCCGGGTGGCAGCGTCGAGCACTAGGGCATCATCGAGGCGTTCGCGGCGCAGGCTGCGCAAGTGCGGCAGGGCGGTGCGCTGGGTTTCTTTGGCGTAGGCGAGCAAACAGCCGGCGGCGCCGATGGCCAGGGTCAGGTCTTCGCAGTCGAAGCCTTTTAAGTCTTGCGTGCCGAACTGCATGCACAGCGCTTTGTAGGCGCTGCTGCGCTCGAAGTCCCACGGGGCGCGGCGCTGACTACCACGGCGGCGCTCGGCAGGCAGGCCTTCGGGCCAATCATCGGGGATCATCAGCTCGGCGGGGTTAAGGCGCTCCAGCTCGGCGAGCAGTGCTTCCCAGCCTTTGATTTCTTGCACGCTAAAGCGGCCGCTGGTGATATCCAGCACAGCCAAGCCAAACAGGCGCTCATCACCGAGTAGTGCGGCGATCAGGTTATCGCGCTGCTCATCGAGCAGCGCCTCGTCACTCACCGTGCCGGGGGTAAGAATGCGCGCCACCTGGCGCTCGACCGGGCCTTTGCTGGTGGCCGGGTCACCGACTTGCTCGCAAATCACCACCGACTCGCCGAGCTTAACCAGCTTGGCTAGGTAGCCTTCGGCGGCATGAAACGGAATGCCCGCCATGGGGATCGGCTGGCCCGCCGATTGGCCGCGTGCCGTCAGGGTGATGTCGAGCAGTTTGGCGGCTTTCTTGGCGTCGTCGTAGAACAGCTCGTAAAAGTCGCCCATGCGATAGAACAGCAGCTGCTTGGGGTGCTGCTGCTTGATGCGTAAAAACTGCTGCATCATCGGGGTGTGGTTGGAGAGGTCCTGATCGTTCTTTTTCATGCGTGTGCAACTAACAAACCGGCGCCTGCGGACAGGCAGAAAATGGCCGCAAGGGTAGCACGAAGGCAGGTGTTTTAAAGGACACACGCATCGTTTGGTGTGATCCAGGAAAGCACAGGGCCACTCGTGCTAAACGACAGGAAACCTGTAGCTGAACTCAGCTAGCTAGCGCACTTGCCGCTCTGGCCTTCCCTGTGTACAACGCACGGCGCGCTTTTTGTCGTCCACCAGCACGCCGGTGAGGCCTTGCTGTTTAGTGTCAAACAGCACCAGTACGCCATCGACGCACTGGGCCACTTGCTCGGCTGGTTTCAGGCTGAGACGGTAGTCTTCGCCCTCATAGGTTTTGAGCATGGTGAACTCAGCCAACAGCAAGGCGTCTTGCGGTTTGGCCACATGCATATAGCCGTAGTAATTCAGTGCGACGACCGTCGCCGCAACGCTGCCAATCGCGGTAAAGATGTACGGCAGCGGGTTATTCACAGCCATGTAAAACTCCTTAATCAATCACCACCGGCACGGGTTTCGCCCTGCGGCCCACGCCCTGCCATGGCCACCGCCATGCGGTCGGCTAAGCGCGCGAAGGGCAAGCTTTGAATCCACACCGTGCCCGTGCCTTTTAAGGTGGCCAAGAGTAAGCCTTCGCCACCAAACAGCAAGCTTTTCAAGCCGCCGCTTAAGGCAATGCTGTAATCCAACCCGGCGCTAAAGGCCACTAAGCAGCCGGTGTCTAAGCGTAAGGTTTCGTTGTTCAGCTCGCGACGAATTAGCGTACCGCCGGCGTGAATAAACGCCATGCCGTCGCCTTCGAGCTTCTGCAAGATAAACCCTTCACCACCGAATAAGCCGGCACCAATGCGCTTGCTAAAGGTGATGCCCACCGAAGTGCCGTGCGCGGCGGCTAGAAAGCTGTCTTTCTGGCAAATCAGTGCGCCGCCGACTTCGGGCAAGTGGACTGGCTCAATCGAGCCGGGATACGGCGCGGCAAAGCCGACGCTGCGGGGTACTTTGCCGTCGTTACTGAAGTGAGTCATAAACAACGACTCGCCGGTGAGCAAGCGCTTACCCACACCCCATAACTTGCCCAGCATGCCGGATTCACTGCCATCGCCTAAGCGCGTGTCGAAGCGAATATCTTCCTGCATAAAAATCATCGAGCCGGCTTCGGCAATCACCGCTTCGCCGGGATCCAGACTGACCTCCAGCGCTTGCAGGGATGCGCCATGGATGCGGTAGTCAATTTGATGAGCGGGCATGCAGTCTCCTTTTAAACAGTCGCGGGCAACAAAAAGCCTGCTCCAACGCACGTCAGAGCAGGCTTGGCGGCACCCTTAAAGAATATTGGCGTAATCCGCTTCGATGCGATCCAAGCTCAAATGGTTCAAGAAATTGGAGAAACACATCCACGCCGACAAAGCATTCAAATCGCGCATTTGCGGCGGCAGCACCTGAGGCGGTACCACTAAGCCCTCTTCGACCAATTGGCTCAGCGTGCGCATGTCTTCCAAGGTGGTTTTACCGCAGAACAGCAACGGGATGCGGTCAAGCTTGCCCTTACGCACGGCAAACTGGATGAAGTTGTACACCATGATAAAACCCTTGGTGTACGACAGGTCTTTGGTAAATGGCTGCCCATTCGGCGTGGAGCCACGGAATACCCGACTGGCATTGGTGAACGAGTCGTCCTCGTTATAGCCCTCATCCAAGTAAAAGCGGTAGATATCGAGGAAATCACCGCCCTCTTCCGCCATGTGAATGGCCCGAGTGCGGTTGGTGAGTTTGCGCAACCGGGACGGGTACGAGGCAAACGAAAACACCTCCATCAGGATCGCCAAGCCTTCTTGGGTGATGGTCGATGACGGCGGGCCTTTAGCCAAGAAAGTGCAGATCGGCTGCGCTTGGCCATTCAGCGTGGTGCCCACGTGCACTAGACCTTCATGCACTTCGAGTACGCGAATATCGCGCTCGTTGAACATGGCATCGCTGCGAATCTTGATGTAGTCGGCACCGGCTGCGGCATCCGCCAGAATGCCGTCGGACTCAAACACGCGAATCGTGCCTTCGGCCTCGCCAAAACTCTTGTTCAGACGCTCTTGGAGCATCTTGACCGCTTGTTTGGCGTTTAAGTCTTTGGGCTCGTCAACCAAGTCGCTGCGGTCGGAGATATTTTGCAGTGCCTCCGAAAGCATCATGCCTAGGTCCGATAGGGTGGGGTCACCGGCATGGAACGCATCGGAAGCCGAGCCATACAGCTCTTGCGAGATCAGCCCCATATCCGGCGTACCGCGTGCCTCCAGCATGCGCACCACCATGCGGTACTCACGGCACATACGGCGCATGATTTGCCCTACCGGATTGAACTGCCCGAGCTGGCGGGTGATGTCGCGTTCAATCTCTTGGAATTGCAGCTTCTTCGCTTCGCTATCGAACGATAGCGCCGAGTTGGCGTAGTAGCTTTTGTCGATTTTGGGCAGCTCTTTGGCTTTATGCTTAAAAAACTCAGCCTTTACGCTGTCATCCCACTTAATCGCGTCTAGCACACGGATTGGCGACTGCGCCTCAACGATGCGATCAGACAGGTCACGCACCGTTTGCTGGTACTCATTCAATTTCTTTTTGGCCACGGTCACTCCTGATCGGCCTGAGTAACCCGCTCGTAACGGGCTACTTCGATAAAAATATCGGCATTGGCGGGATCATCCAGATAACTGAACACTTTGTCCCAATCTTCGCTAATCAGGGCGCCATCACCATGCGGTGTTTCGACCAGCTCACCGCTGAGCGTGCCCATCTCCAGCTCTTGCAGCAGGCGATCGACATCGAGGTTATAAATCACCAACTCATCGTGTTTATTCAGCTCGAAACCCGCCAAGACATAATTGCCGCCCAAGCTTTTCGGCAAGCCTGCGGACAAATACCAGCGGCTGCCACGATGATTAACGATGAAGCTGTATTGCTCGCGGGTTTGCGTATTTTTCGGTGAGTTCACATACGCCAAGGCGCGGTACTGGTTGTTGCCCACCCGGCGCAGGTCTAAAAACAGCTTATCGCCCCACTCATCAACCCGCGTCCAAACACCCAGCAAATGCACTGGCGCACGCTCGGCCTGCGGCAGCGGCTCTTTAAAGCTGACCAAACACCCCTGCAACACCAGGGCCACGCCAAGAACCAACAAACGCCAGGGTTTCATGCAACTCTCCTTGTGAGACCAGACCGCCAAACGATGATGGGCGCTGCCTGTAAGCATGGCAGCTAGCGGTAACTTTGCCAGCGCCAAGGCACCGGCAATGTGCGCACTCACACGCCTTGACTATGCCTTTTAGCAATAAGGAAAGCCATAAGCATGTAATAGCAACCAGCATTTAACGCAAAAGCCCTGCGGGAGTAATTCCTCGCAGGGCTCAGTAGAACAAACCGATGACCACACGTATCTACGGCGTCTCGTCGACCTCTTCCACTTGTGGCGGAATCAGGTCTTCGCGGGTCAAGTTAGTCCAGATAAGGAACACGCTCGACACGTACACCGACGAGTAAGTACCGACGATCACACCGATGGTCAGCGCCATGGCGAAGCCCCACAGGTTTTCGCCGCCGAAGAACAGCAGCGCCAGTACGGCCAGCAAGGTCGAGACCGAGGTTGCGGTGGTACGCAGCAAAGTTTGCGTGGTGGAGATGTTGATGTTCTCGATCAAATCCGCCTTACGCAAAATGCGCATGTTCTCGCGCACACGGTCGTAAACCACGATGGTGTCGTTCAGCGAGTAACCGATGATGGCCAGAATCGCCGCCAGCACGGTGAGGTCGAACGTCCAGCCAAAGAAGGCGAACACACCCAGCACGATGATCACGTCGTGCAGCAGGGTGACCAGCGAGCCGATGGCGAACTTCCACTGGAAGCGGAATACCACGTAGAGCATCACGCCAAACATGGCCAGCAGCATGCCGATGCCGCCCTGGTCGCGTAGCTCTTCACCCACTTGCGGGCCGATAAACTCGACCTTTTTCACTTCCAGCGCTTTGCTAGTGTCAGCTTTGCGCAAGGCCTCGGCCACTTCGTAACCCAGCGAGGCGTCTTCACTTTGAATACGCACCACCACGTCGGTGGTGGCACCAAAGTTCTGCACCACGGCATCGGGGTAACCGGCTTCACGCAGTTGACCACGAATGGCATCCAGCTCGGCAGGTTGATCGTATTGCAGCTCAACCAAGGCACCGCCGGTGAAGTCGAGGCCAAAATTCAGGCCCTTCACCGCCAAACTGCCCAAACCCACCAAGGTGAACAACAAGGTCAGGCCAATCGCAATATTGCGCAGGCCCATAAAATTAATAATGCGCTTTTGCATGCTCAGGCCCTCAAATCCACAGCTTCTTAAGGTCACGGCCACCGAAAATCAGGTTGACCATGCCGCGTGTTACCACAATGGCGGTGAACATCGAGGTGAGAATGCCGATCGACAGCGTAACAGCGAAGCCCTTGATCGGGCCGCTACCCATAGCGAACAGGATCACGCCAACCAGCAAGGTGGTCAGGTTACCGTCGATAATCGCCGAGGTGGCGCGGTCGAAGCCTTCATGAATGGCACGTTGAATACTCATGCCATTGGCGATTTCTTCGCGAATACGCGAGAAGATCAGCACGTTGGCGTCCACCGCCATACCCATGGTCAGCACGATACCGGCGATACCCGGCAGCGTCAGGGTGGCATTGAAGATGGACATAAAGGCCACCAGCATCAGCATATTGAAGGCCAGCGCCACGCTCGCCAGCACGCCGAAGAAGCGATACAGCGCGAGCATAAAGAGGGCGACAAACAGCAAGCCCCACTTCGACGCTTCAACACCCAAGGCGATGTTCTCGGCACCTAAGCTTGGGCCGATGGTGCGTTCTTCAGCGAAGTGCATCGGTGCGGCCAAACCACCGGCGCGCAGCAGCAGCGCCAGCTCAGAAGACTCGCCCGGGCCGTCGAGGCCGGTGATGCGGAAGCTCGAACCCAGCGGCGACTGAATGGTCGCCAGCGAGATGATCTTTTTCTCTTCTTTAAAGCTGGTGACAGCGACTTCTTTCTCGACGCCATCGACGGTTTCTTTCACGTAACGGGTAACCGGCTGCTGCTCAATAAATAGCACCGCCATGCTACGACCCACATTGTGACGGGTGGCGCGGTTCATCATGTCGCCGCCACGGCCATCGAGGCGAATGTTCACCTGCGGACGGCCGTTTTCGTCGAAGCTGGCTTGCGCATCAGTCACTTGGTCGCCGGTGAGGATTACCGCGCGCTCAAGGGTGGCTGGCATGCCGCCATCGCGACGTTCGAAGTCTTCGGTGCTGGCTTTGCTGGCATCGCGCTCGGCTTGCAGACGGAACTCCAAGTTAGCGGTCTTGCCCAGAATACGCTTGGCCTCGGCGGTGTCTTGCACGCCCGGCAGCTCAACCACGATGCGGTTGGCGCCTTGGCGCTGCACCAGCGGCTCGGACACGCCCAGCTCGTTCACCCGGTTACGCACGGTGGTAAGGTTCTGCTTAATGGCGTATTCGCGAATCTCTTGGTACTTGGCTTGGCTCATGGCCACACGCAGCACTTCGAGCTTGTCGCGGTTGCTGTCGGTAAGCTCGTAATCCAAACCAAACTGTTTGCTGATCAACTGGCGCGCTTGCTCGAGCTCGTCGCTGCTGCGGAAGCCCAGCTGGAAAGCGTTATCCACCGGCGGCAGGGTGCGGTAGCGCAGCTTTTCTTTACGCAGCAGGCTCTTGATTTCGCCTTCGGCGATTTTCAAGCGCGAGGCCACGGCTTTGTCCATGTCCACTTCCAGCAGAAAGTGCACACCACCGGACAAGTCCAGACCGAGCTTCATCGGCGTGGCGCCTAAATCCAGCAGCCACTCGGGGGTGGTCGGTGCCAAGTTCAGCGCCACCACGAAGTCATCGCCCAGTACACGGCGAATGGCTTCTTTGGCTGGCAGCTGGTCAGCCATGTCGTTTAAGCGCAGCAGGACGTTTTTGCTGCCAAGCTCGGTGTGCTTAACCGCAATGCCGGCTTTTTCCAGCGCTTTAATGGCCTGATCCACCTGCGTTTGCGACACGCTGGTGGTGGTTTTCGCGCCGGTAATCTGTACCGCCGGGTCATCCGGGTACAGGTTGGGCAGCGAATAAATCACCCCGATGGCCATCACCATCAGGATCATCAGGTACTTCCACAACGGGTATTTGTTGAGCATGACTGACCTTTTTTCTTATCTCTACTAGGTTGCCCTAGCCTGTGCGGCCGGTCCCTGTCCGGCGGCGCCTCCGTGCAAAGCGGGCGCTTTACGACGCATTGCGTGCACGCGCGGTTTTTGGCGTGCTTATGACACGGGGCGCTGTTGCGCCCCGTGGTGTACCGATATGCGGCCGACTTAGATGCCTTTCAAGGTGCCTTTCGGCAGGGCTGCTACGACAGCGCCTTTTTGGAACTTGATTTCGACATTGTCGGAAATTTCTACCGCGATGTAGTCGTCGGTGACTTTGGTGACTTTGCCCACGATGCCGCCGCTGGTCACTACTTCGTCGCCCTTGTTCAGGCTAGAAATCAGGGTTTTGTGCTCTTTGGCACGCTTAGCCTGCGGACGCCAGATCATCAGATAGAAGATGACCACGAAACCGATCAGGAAAATCCACTCCATGCCAGTACCGGCAGGACCAGCGGCAGGCGCTGCAGCGGCGGTTTCAGCATAGGCTGCGGGGATAAAGCTCATTGGGTAACTCCTAAGGGTTTAGTCATCAAATTATTCGCTGGCGGGTTCTTCCAACGGCGGCACCGGTAGGCCGCGCTGGGCGTAGAAGTCGGCGACAAAGGCCGACAATCTACCCTGTTGAATAGCCTCGCGCAAACCGGCCATCAGGCGCTGGTAATGGCGCAAATTGTGGATGGTATTGAGCATGCTACCGAGCATTTCGCCGCACTTATCCAAGTGATGCAGATAGGCGCGGGAGAAGTTTTTGCAGGTGTAACAATCACACGCCGCATCTAACGGGCCGGTGTCGTGACGATGCTTGGCATTACGGATCTTGATCACCCCGGTATCGGTGAACAAATGGCCGTTACGCGCGTTACGGGTTGGCATCACGCAGTCGAACATATCCACGCCACGGCGCACTGCCTCGACGATATCTTCCGGCTTGCCAACGCCCATCAAGTAGCGCGGCTTATCGGCCGGCAGCTGCGCGGGCAAATAATTCAGCACCTTGATCATTTCGTCTTTCGGCTCGCCCACCGACAAGCCGCCAATGGCATAACCATCGAAGCCGATCTCTTCTAGACCAGCCAGTGACTGCGCGCGCAAGTCTTCATACATGCCGCCCTGCACAATGCCGAACAGCGCTGACGGGTTATCGCCGTGGGCATCCTTGGAGCGCTTGGCCCAGCGCAGGGATAGCTCCATCGAGCGCTTGGCTTCCTCATGGGTCGCCGGGTACGGCGTGCATTCGTCGAAGATCATCACGATGTCAGAGCCCAGCTCGCGCTGCACCTGCATCGACACCTCAGGCGACATAAATACTTTGCTGCCATCGACCGGCGAGGCAAAGGTCACGCCCTCTTCTTTAATCTTGCGCATAGCGCCCAAGCTAAATACCTGAAAGCCGCCGGAGTCAGTGAGGATCGGCCCTTGCCACTGGGTAAAGTCGTGCAAGTCGCCGTGCTCGCGGATCACCTCAGTGCCCGGGCGCAGCCACAGGTGGAAGGTATTGCCCAAAATAATGTGCGCGCCGATGGCTTCGATATCGCGCGGCAACATGCCCTTCACCGTGCCGTAGGTGCCCACTGGCATGAACGCCGGGGTTTCCACCGCGCCACGGGGAAAATTCAAACGACCGCGACGGGCTTTGCCGTCGGTGGCCAGCAAATCAAACTGCATAAAACTCATGAACGCTCATCCTCCGGACCTGTCGGCGCCGGATTACGGGTAATAAACATGGCATCGCCATAACTGAAAAAGCGGTAACCCTCGGCCACGGCGGTGCGGTAAGCCTGCATCGCCTCGGGGTAACCGGCAAAGGCGCTGACCAGCATCAGCAAGGTCGATTCCGGCAGGTGAAAGTTAGTCACCAGCGCATCGACCACGTTAAAGCGGTAGCCGGGGTAGATAAAAATATCCGTCTCGCCACTGTAGGGCGCCAGCGTGCCACTGCGCGCGGCGGTTTCTAGCGAGCGCACGCTGGTGGTGCCTACGGCCACCACACGACCGCCGCGGGCGCGGCAGGCTTCGATTTGCGCGACCACCTCAGGGCTGACTTCCAGCCACTCGCTGTGCATGTGGTGGTCTTCGATCTTCTCTACGCGCACCGGCTGAAACGTACCCGCGCCGACATGCAGGGTTACAAACGCACGCTCGATGCCTTTCTCGGCCAAGGCATCCAACAACGCCTGATCGAAATGCAGCCCGGCGGTTGGCGCAGCGACGGCACCGGCACGGCTGGCGTACACGGTTTGGTAACGCTCGCGGTCATCTTGCTCATCCGCACGTTCGATATACGGCGGCAGCGGCATGTGGCCAATGCGCTCTAACAGCGGCAGCACAGACTCGGGAAACTCCAGCTCAAACAGCTCACCTTGGCGGCCCAGCATAGTCACGCTGATTTCTTCGCCTTCTTCCCCCAGCAGCAGCTCAGTGCCCGGCTTAGGCGACTTGCTGGCACGCACATGGGCCAGCACGCGGGTGTCACTGACCACACGCTCGACCAGCATCTCTAGCTTGCCGCCACTGGCTTTACGGCCAAACACCCGCGCGGGGATCACTCGCGTGTTGTTAAACACCATCAAGTCACCGGGCTTTAAGTACTCCAGCACATCGGCAAAGTGGCGATGGCTGAGCGCCCCGCTCTGCCCATCCAGCACCAGCAAACGGCTGGCACGGCGCTCGGCCAAGGGGTAATGGGCAATTTGTGCAGGCGGTAAATCGAACTGAAAATCGGCGACACGCATGATGATTAAAGGCTTGCAGCGTTAAAAAAGGCGGCAAGCTTACCGGAAAGCGTGTTTTTCGTCATGCAAGGTGATTGACCGACCGTCATGGCCTCCCTATACTTCGCCGCCATTGCCTCCTCGCAAACTGATTCGCTAACGCAATCAGGCACTTGCAAAGCCCGGGTGGCGAAATTGGTAGACGCAGGGGATTCAAAATCCCCCGTTGGCGACAACGTGTCGGTTCGAGTCCGACCCCGGGCACCATCCTCTTTTTCTCTAGCCCATTGGGCACCCCCGCTAGCCCAAAGGCCACTTTGGGAGCCAGCATGTCGCAGCGTCGTTACTTCAAACTGCAAGGCGATTTCCCCCGCGCCGGCTTGATTCGCCGTTTAGCCGCTGCGCTGTATGACTTTTTACTCTGTACCGCCATCGCCATGGTGATCACCCTGATCTACCAGCAAGGCTTTTTGCGCGCCATTTACGGTAGTGAGCAGCTCATGCAGATGTCGCAAGCCGGCATGCTCGACCGCGACCCTTTGCTGGCCAGCTTGGTGTTTATGGGGTTATTTGGCTTCTTTGCGCTGTTTTGGACGCGTAACGGGCAAACCCTCGGCATGCAGGCGTGGAACCTGCGCGTGCAGAACCGCGATGGCAGCGCCATTAGCCTGATGCAGGCACTGCTGCGCTTCTTAGTGGCGATTCCTTCATGGCTCGCTGGCGGCCTAGGCTTTTTCTGGATGCTATGGAGCAAAGACCAGCTAACTTGGCACGACAGCTACTCAGAAAGCGTGGTCGTGCGCCTACCGAAGAAAAACGGTAACTGAAAAAACAACAAGGGCTGCAATCGCAGCCCTTGTTGTTTTTTGTCTCGCTTAGCCCGCTCGCCTGAGCAGGATAGCCCCGACCAGCGCACAGAGCGCCGCCGGCCCCAGCACCGCCAAGAGCGGCGGAAAGCCGAAGACCAAGCTCGACGGGCCGAGCAAGTCTTGCGCGATGCGGAACACGAAGCCCACGACTACGCCGGTAAACACTCGCTGCCCCAGCGTGACCGAACGCAGCGGGCCGAAGACGAACGAGATGGCCAGCATCACCAACGCGGCAGTGACTAAGGGCTGCAGCACTTTGGTCCAGAAGGCCAAGCGGTAGCTGCCATTGTTCAAGCCCTGCTCGCCCAGATAGCCGATATACGACCACAGGCCTGTGATCGATAGCGCGTCCGGCTGAGCACTCACGGTCGCCAGCAAATCGGGCGACAACTCCACCGCCCAGCGCTCCTGCTCACGAGTGACCACTTCGGCGCTTTCGCCCAAGAAGCGGGTTTCCTTCACGTCTTCCAACAGCCAGTAGCCATCTTGGTGAATCGCACGCTTGGCAAAGCTGGATGCCTGCAACTTGCGCTCGGCATCAAAACGATACCGCGTGACGCCAAACAGCTTGCCGCCGGGTTGCACCGCGTTGATGTGGATGTATTCATCTCCTTCACGGTGCCACACGCCGCGCTTGGCGGTTTGCGCTTCGCCCAAACCTTGCGCCAGCGAGCGCGTGCCTTGCGCCAAGCTTTCGGTGTGCGGGGCAACGTATTCGCCGACCAACAAACCCGCCAGCATCAACACCAGCATAGGCTTCATCACTGCCCAGACGATGCGCCCAATGGAAACGCCCGAAGCACGCATCACGGTCAGCTCGCTATGACTGGCCAGTGTGCCTAAACCGATCAAGCAGCCGATCATCGCCGCCATCGGCAGCATTTCATACATACGCCGTGGCGCGGTCAGCGCTACGTAGCGCAGCGCTTCAACGGTGCCGTAGGCGCCTTCAAGGTCGCCCAGCTCATCGATGAAGGCGAACAGCAACGACAGCGCCGTGATAATCCCCAGCACCGCCAGAATGGCAAAAAACACCGTGGTGCCAATGTAGCGATCTAACTTATGCATGGCGCACCTCCGGCAAACGCATCCACTTCAAGCGCAGCGGCTCCCAATACAACAGCAGCAAGCCAATGCCGGCGAACAGCGCATGGATAGCCCAGAGGCCTACTTCCATCGGCACTTTGCCTTTTTCCATCCAGCCGCGCATCGCAATCAACAGCCCCAGATACGTCATGTATAGCAAGATCGCCGGCAGCAGTTTCAGGTAACGCCCTTGGCGCGGGTTTACCTTCGCCAGCGGCACTGCCAATAAGGCCACCACCATGACTAGCACAGGCATGGCAATGCGCCATTGCAGCTCGGCTTGCTCACGCGGATTAGTGCTTTCGCGCAGGGCTAGGCTTGGCAACGCCTCGCGCTCGGACAGCTCTTGCGCCACGCCCGGCTTGGGCAGCAGCACGCCGTATTGATCGTATTGAATGACGCGGTAATCGGCGCGACCGGGATGACCGTCATAGCGGTAGCCGTTTTCCAGAATCAGGTAGCGGCTGCCATCGGCCTGTATTTCTTGCCGGCCACGCTCAGCCACCAATACCGATGGGCCACGCTCGCTGCCAGCACTGGCGCGACGCTCAGAAATAAACACGCCGCCCAATTCGATACGCTCTTCGCTCAGTGAGGAGGTATACGTCACCCGCTCGCCGTTTTTCATCGACTGAAAACGCCCGGCCTGCAAGGTATCGAACTCGGTCAGGCTTTTTTGCGCCTCTAGCAGACCTTCTACCTGCTGCACCCCTCGCGGGGTCACGTAGAGGCTCAGCACAGCCACCAGCACGGCGATAAACGCCGCCGGCCACAAGGTGTAGCCCATCAACTTTTGTTGGCTCATGCCGGTGGCCGTCAGCACCGACATCTCGGACTCCAGATACAAGCGCCCGTAGGCCAGCAAGATGCCCAAGAACAGCCCCAGCGGCAGGATCAGCTGCAAGAAACCGGGGATGCGGTAGCCCATAATCAGCAACAGCACGCTAGGGTCTAACGCACCCTGTGCGGCTTGAGCCAAATACTTAATAAACCGGCCGCTCATAATGATGACCAACAGCACGGCAGTCACTGCGCTTAAGGTCAGCAAAACTTCGCGTGTTAGGTAACGAAAAATAATCACTCTCAACCCCCGGGGTTGTCAGTCCATGGTTGCTGCGCTCAAATACCGGCATTGTGTTTACGCGCCGGCAGCGCCCGGGCCACTGCCTGTAGGCAGCCAAATGGCCGGCATTATCCGGTAAAGCCACGTTTTTGTCTTGGGGAAAGCCATGTTGATCAATGCCAAACACGCCGATATCGGCAAAATCAAAACCGCCTGCTTGGTGCTGAGCGTTGCCGAAGGCGGCAAGCTGGATGCCTTAGGCAAAGCGCTGGACGCCGCTTGCCAAGGCGCGCTGAGCAAACTGCTTAAGCGTGGCGACTTAGCCGGCAAGCCGGGACAAACCCTCTTACTGCCCGGCCTGGAAGGCTGCAAGGCCGAGCGCCTGCTGCTAGTCGGCACTGGCAAAGAGAAAACCCTCAACGACCGTACCCTGCGCAAACTGGCCAGCAGCGTGCTGGCGGTGCTGAAGACCCTCGGCGCTAAAGATGCGCTGATCACCCTCGGCGAGCTCACCGTTAGCGGCCGCGACAGCTATGGCAAAGCCCGCCTGATCAGCGAAACCCTGCTGCAAAGCCTGTATGTGTTTGATCGTTTCAAGTCCAGCAAAGCCGATGCCCCGACACTCAAACAAATCACCCTGTTCTGCGCCGACAAGGCCGAGCTAGCGGCTGTTGAGCGCGGCGTTGCCCACGCCCAAGCGATTGCTCACGGCGCCGCGTTTACCCGCGATTTAGGCAACCTGCCGGGCAACCTGTGCCACCCCACGTTTATGGCCGAGCAAGCGCTGCAACTGGGCAAAGATTTCCCCAGCTTAAAAATTGAAGTGCTCACCGAGAAAGAGCTGAAAAAGCTCGGCATGGGCGCCTTTATGGCCGTGGCGCAAGGCAGCGAGCAACCGCCACGCTTGGTAGTGATGCATTACCAAGGCGGCAAGAAAGACGACGCCCCGTATGCCTTAGTCGGCAAAGGCATCACCTTCGACACCGGTGGCATTAGCCTTAAGCCCGGCGCGGCGATGGATGAAATGAAGTACGACATGTGTGGCGCCGCCAGCGTGCTCGGCACCTTCCGCGCACTCGCCGAACTTGAGCTGCCGATCAACGTCGTCGGCCTGCTCGCCTGCGCCGAAAACATGCCCAGCGGCCACGCCACGCGCCCCGGCGACATCGTCACCAGCATGAGCGGGCAGACAGTAGAAATCCTCAACACCGACGCCGAAGGCCGTCTGGTGCTGTGCGACACCCTGACCTACGCCGAGCGCTTTAAGCCCAAAGCGGTGATCGACATCGCCACCCTCACCGGCGCCTGCATTGTGGCCCTCGGCAGCAATGTCTCGGGTCTGATGGGCAATAACGATGGACTGGTTAAGCAGATTCTTAAAGCCGGCGAATTTGCCGATGACCGCGCGTGGCAGCTGCCGTTGTTTGAGGAATACCAAGAGCAGCTCGACAGCCCATTTGCCGACATGGCCAATATCGGCGGGCCGAAAGCCGGCACCATCACCGCCGGCTGCTTCTTGGCCCGTTACACCAAGGCCTACCACTGGGCGCATTTAGATATTGCCGGCACCGCCTGGGTTAGCGGCGGCAAGGACAAAGGCGCCACTGGCCGCCCGGTACCGATGCTCACCCAATACCTGCTCGACCGCGCCGCCGAGGCCAAAGCGTGAGCGCACGCGTCGACTTTTATATCCAAGGCAGCGATCAGGCGCAGCAGCGCCTGATCCTCGCCTGCCAAATTGCCGGCAAGGCCTATCGCACCGGCCAGCGCGTGCACCTGTATTGCCGTGACCAAGCGCAGCTCAACACGCTGGATGAGCTGCTCTGGTCGCTGCGAGACGAAGCGTTTTTCGCCCACGACAGCCAACCTCCCTATCACGCCCCCATCACCCTTGGGCACAGTGACGATGCGCCTAAGGCCGATGTACTGATTAACCTTGCGCCGAACATCCCGGCCTTTGTCGGCCAGTTTCCGCGCATCATGGAGCTGCTCAACCAAGAGCCCGAAGTGATTCAAAGTGGCCGCGACAACTACCGGCATTACCGTCAACAAGGCTATGATTTGCACAGTCATAACCTGTAAGCCGCCCTATGCAACGTCGCCCGCCGAACACCCCCCATCAGTTGTTGGATGATCTGGAGTCGATCCGCGACTTGCTGGATGAGCAGGCTATGGAGCCGCCGTTACTGACCGATTCGCTGGATGACGACCTCGACGACGAGCAGCTGGAAATCCCCCTGCTGGATGAAGTGGTGCCACCGGCGCGCCCCTCCGTCAGCGCACCTGCCGCCCCGGTCAAACCCAGCACGCCCTCGCTCAGCACCACGCCAGCCAGCACAACACCTGCGGCGCCTATCACGCCCAGCAAACCCGCTGCGGCGCTGAGTAACGAGCCGGGCATTACCGCTACACGCAGTTCGGCCAGCCACCCACTTACGCAACGCCCCAACAGTATTAAAGAAGCCTTGGCCGAATCGCTGCGCCAAGGGCATATCCAACCACCAGCGACGTTTAACGACGAACCGCCGGCCAGCTTATCGGCCAGCCAACTCAAGCTAGAGAACGAGCTACGCGCCGCTGCCCAGCTGATTCTGCAAGAAGTCATCGACGACTTTGTGCCGAAAATCGAGGCCGAGCTGAAAACCCGTCTCGAAGCCCGTCTGCACCGCTTGCTGCCGGCGAACAAACGCTAATCGGCACCCTGCTAGCCACCAATCATCCTTGCGGCTTCTGAGAACGGCCTAACAGCCGTTATACTGTCCGGCTTTCACACTTTCCGGACCGATCAGCCTGCCCATGGACAAGACCTACCAGCCGCACGCCATCGAAACCTCCTGGTATCAAACCTGGGAGAACAACAATTACTTCGCACCGCAAGGCGCCGGCGAGTCGTACACCATCATGATTCCGCCGCCGAATGTCACCGGCAGCCTGCACATGGGTCATGGTTTCAACAACGCCATCATGGATGCGCTGATTCGCTTCCGCCGCATGCAAGGCCGCAACACCCTGTGGCAGCCGGGCACCGACCACGCGGGCATCGCCACGCAGATGGTGGTCGAGCGCCAACTGAGCGCCCAAGGCATTTCGCGCCACGACTTAGGCCGCGACAAGTTCCTCGACAAAGTCTGGGAATGGAAAGAGCAATCCGGCGGCACCATCACCCGGCAGATTCGCCGCTTAGGCAGCTCGGTAGACTGGTCACGCGAACGTTTCACCATGGATGAAGGCCTGTCTGCCGCCGTGCAAGAAGCCTTTGTCCGCCTGCACGAAGACGGCCTGATCTATCGCGGCAAGCGTTTGGTCAACTGGGATACCAAGCTGCACACGGCGATTTCTGACCTTGAAGTGGAGAACCATGACGAGAAAGGCTCGCTGTGGAACCTGCGCTACCCGCTGGCCGACGGCGCCATGACCGCCGAAGGGCAAAGCTACCTGATCGTTGCCACCACTCGTCCGGAAACCATGCTCGGCGACAGCGCCGTGGCCGTGCACCCGGAAGACGAGCGCTATAAGGCGCTGATCGGCAAGTTCGTTGAACTGCCCTTGGTTGGCCGACGCATTCCGATTGTCGCCGATGATTACTGCGACCCTGAGTTCGGCACCGGCTGCGTGAAGATCACCCCGGCGCACGACTTCAACGACTACGAAGTGGGCAAGCGTCACAACCTGCCGCTGATCAACATCTTCGACCAAAACGCCGCCGTTCTACGCCAAGCGCAGGTGTTTAACTTAGACGGCAGCGTGAATAACGACCTCGATACCCGCCTGCCCGAGCAATACGCCGGGCTGGACCGCTTTGAGGCACGCAAGCAAATCGTCGCCGCCTTCGAGGCCGCTGGCCTGCTGGAGAAAATCGAAGACCACGCACTGAAAGTGCCTAAGGGCGACCGCTCCGGCACTGTGATCGAGCCGTGGCTGACCGACCAGTGGTACGTCTCCACCAAGCCGCTGGCCGAGAAAGCCATCGCGGCAGTGGAAGGTGGCGTTATTCAGTTTGTGCCCAAGCAGTACGAAAACATGTACTTCAGCTGGATGCGCGACATCCAAGACTGGTGCATCAGCCGTCAGCTGTGGTGGGGCCACCGTATTCCGGCCTGGTACGACGACGCCGGTAACGTCTATGTCGGCCGCAACGAAGCCGAAGTGCGTGCCAATCACAACTTAGGCGACATCGCCCTGCGCCAAGACGACGACGTGCTGGATACTTGGTTCAGCTCAGGCCTGTGGACCTTCTCCACCCTCGGCTGGCCAGAACAAACCGACTTCTTAAAGACCTTCCACCCCACCGACGTGTTGGTCACCGGCTTCGACATCATCTTCTTCTGGGTGGCGCGGATGATCATGATGAGCCTGCACCTGACCGGACAGATTCCGTTCAAGACTGTCTATGTGCATGGCTTAGTGCGTGATGGGCAGGGCCAGAAGATGTCCAAATCCAAGGGCAACGTGCTCGACCCGCTGGACATCATCGACGGCATCGAGCTGGACGCCCTGCTGGAAAAACGCACCACCGGCATGATGCAGCCAAAGCTGGCCGAGAAGATCGCCAAGCAGACCAAGGCTGAATTCCCCGAAGGCATCGCCAGCTACGGCACCGACGCGCTGCGCTTTACCTTCTGCTCGCTGGCCTCCACCGGCCGCGACATTAAGTTCGACATGGGCCGCGTCGAGGGTTACCGCAACTTCTGTAACAAGCTGTGGAACGCTGCCAACTTCGTACTGGAAAACACCGACGGTCAAGACTGCGGCGCCAACGGCGAAGCGGTTGAGCTGTCGGCAGTCGACCGCTGGATTATCTCGTCGCTGCAGCGCTGCGAGCAGGAAGTGACCCGTCAGCTGGACGCCTTCCGCTTCGACCTCGCCAGCCAAGCGCTCTACGAGTTCATCTGGGACGAATACTGCGCCTGGTATCTGGAACTGGTTAAGCCGGTATTCTGGGACGAAAACAGCTCCGTGGAGCGTCTGCGTGGCACCCGCCGCACCTTAGTGCGCGTGCTGGAAACCGCGCTGCGCTTAGCGCACCCGTTTATGCCGTTTATCACCGAAGAAATCTGGCAGCGCATCAAGACTCAAGCCGGCAAGCAAGGCGACACCCTGATGCTACAGCCGTGGCCAGTCGCCGCCGAAGAACGCATCGACGCCACCGCCGAAGCCGATATCGCCTGGCTGAAAGACTTTATGCTCGGTGTGCGGCAGATTCGCGGCGAGATGAAGATTTCGCTAGCCAAGCGCATCGACGTGGTACTGGCCAACAGCAGCGCCGAAGACCAGCGCCGCTTAAGCGACTTAAAGCCCCTGCTGGCCAAACTGGCCAAGCTGGAGTCCGTCAGCCTGCTGGCCGCCGGCGAAGAAGCGCCGATGTCTGCCACCGCCTTGGTCGGCGAGATGCAGGTGCTGGTGCCCATGGCCGGGCTGATCGATAAAGACGCCGAGCTGGCACGCCTCGACAAAGAGCTGACCAAGCTCGAAGGCGAGGTGAAGCGGGTTGGCGGCAAGTTGGCCAACGAAGGCTTCGTTGCCAAGGCGCCAGCCGAAGTGCTCGATAAAGAGCGCGCCAAGCTGGCCGAAGCCGAGCAGGCACTTGGCCAGCTGCGCGAACAACGCGCACGCATCGCCACGCTGTAAACCATCAAGGGCTCGCATTTGCGGGCCCTTGTGTTTTTAGACGCGCACAGCGCAGGAGGGAGTCCGCATGTTGACGCTACATTTCACCTCGCAATTGGACGCCAGCCCAGAAACCGTCTGGGAATGGATCAGCCACGCCGACACGCTGCGTGAAGAATTTCAGCCGTGGCTGCACTTGTCGGCGCCCGATGGCATCGAGTCGCTGGCGAACCTCGATATCGTCCCCGACCAACCCATCTTCACCAGCTGGATGTGGCTGTTTGGCGTACTGCCGATTGGCCGCAGCAAGGTCACCCTCAAAGAACTGACTCCCGGCGTCGGTTTTGTCGAAGAGTCGCCCATGACCGGGGTGCGCTACTGGCGCCACGAGCGGCGCATTCACGCCAACAACGGCGGCACCCTGCTGGATGACGAAGTCACTGTCGTGCCCTACCCGTTTGCCAGCCTGCGCACCCGCTTGCTGGTCAGCTTGCTGTTTAAGCATCGCCACAAGGTGCTTAAAGCGCGTTGTCAGCAGCAGCAAGCGGCGTAACGCGGCGTTAACTTGACTTGCATCTATTTCAAATTATTTGCGCTGGGGCACACTGCTCTGGCGCAAAGATTGCCTTACGCCTCGCCCTTTCACTCACTTGCTGACCGGAAACTGCTGCTATGTATGCGTTGATGGCCCTGTTGTTCGTTCTTGGCTACCTGTGTATCGCCTTTGAGCACCCGTTAAAAATCGATAAAGCTGCCTCAGCATTGCTCACCGCCGTGCTGACGTGGACTGTTTTGGTGCTCGGCGCAGAAACCTTGCTACCGATTGTGGAAGGCGCGGCGCACGCCAGCGACGATGCCACGGCTCGCGTGGTAACCGAGCTACGCCATCACTTAGGCGAAGTCTCGGAGATTCTGTTCTTCTTGATGGGCGCGATGACCATCGTCGAGCTGATCGACGCCCACGAAGGCTTTAAGGTGATCACCGACCGCATCACCACCAACAATCGCGTCAAGCTGCTGTGGCTGGTGGCGCTGATTACCTTCTTCCTGTCTGCCGCGCTGGATAACCTGACCACCACCATCGTCATGGTGTCACTGCTGCGCAAGCTGGTGGCCGACCAGCACGAGCGCTGGTTCTTCGCCGGCATTGTGGTGATTGCCGCTAACGCCGGCGGCGCGTGGTCGCCGATTGGTGACGTGACCACCACCATGCTGTGGATCGGCGGGCAAATCACCGCCAGCGGTATTGTGGTGAGCCTGATCATCCCCAGCTTAGTGTGCTTGTTGGTGCCCTTAGTGCTACTGACCTTCACCTTTAAAGGCGAAGTGGAGCGCCCCGCTTTAGCGCAAAGCGATGAAGAGCGCCGCGACCCCACCAGCGCCTACGAGCGCAACCTGATCTTCTGTCTCGGTATCGGCGCGCTGCTGTTTGTGCCGGTGTTTAAAACCGTGACCCACCTGCCGCCCTACATGGGCATTCTGCTGGGCCTGGGCGTGTTGTGGGTGGTGACAGAAGTTATCCATCGCGGCAAAAACGATGAAGATAAGCATCCGCTATCGGTCGTCGGCGTATTGCGCAAAATCGACACCACCAGCGTGCTGTTCTTCTTGGGCATTCTGCTCGCGGTATCGAGCCTCTCCACCGCTGGCCACCTAACCCAGATGGCTACCTTCCTGCGGGAAAGCCTGGGCAACGTCTACGCGATTAACCTGGCCATCGGCTTGCTGTCCTCCATGGTGGATAACGTGCCGCTGGTGGCCGGTTCAATGAAGATGTACCCACTGGTTGGTGCGCATGCCGCCGCCGGTGTGGCCAGCGACCCGTGGCTGTCGAAGTTTGTCGTCGACGGCGTGTTCTGGGAGTTCTTGGCGTACTGCGCCGGTACCGGCGGTAGCTGCTTGATCATCGGCTCGGCCGCCGGCGTCGCGGCGATGGGCCTGGAGAAGATCAACTTCATTTGGTATCTGAAGAAAATCGCCTGGCTGGCATTTCTTGGCTATATCGCTGGTGCGGCGGTGTTCATGCTGATGAAAGGGCTGATCTAAACCCTCAGGGCGTGTTCAGGTTTGCACTTGCACCTGATCACGCCCGTTATTTTTGGCCGCGTAGAGTGCCGTGTCGGCGCGGTTATACATCTGCTCAAACTCATCATCACTGCTGGCAAATGCCGTCACCCCAATGCTCACGGTGATCTGACAGGGTGCACTGCCCGGTAACTCCACCGTGGAGTTAGCCACCGTGGCCCGTAAACGCTCCGCCACCTGCTCGGCAACCGCCAGCTCGGTTTCTGGCAACAGCACCGCAAACTCTTCACCACCGATGCGCCCGGCTATATCGCTATGCCGCAACACCACTTTGAACACTTGGCCCATCTGGCGTAGCGCCTGATCGCCCATTTGGTGCCCATAGTCGTCGTTGACCTGCTTAAACCAATCCAGATCCAGCAACAGCAAACACAACGGTCGGGTATAGCGATTGGCACGGTTAAACTCATCCACCGCATGGCCAAAAAAGTTGCGTCGATTGGCCAAGCCAGTGAGTTCGTCCGTGGTGGCCAGCATACGCAACAGGTCTTCGGCTTTGCGCCGCTCGCTAATCTCGTAGCGCAAGCGGGCATTCCAGCGCCAATACCACAGCGCCAGCAAGCCCATAAACAAAGCCACGGCCGCGACACTGAGCAGCGCACGCAGATCCACCCCGCCATTAGGCGCAGGGCCTTGGTAGATAAACTGCTGCCAATCCACTTCGCCCTGCAACAGCCCCATCTCGCGGTGCATTTGCGCGATATGCTGCCAGCGACCAAGGTTCATGTGGCCAATGCTGATCACATCGGGGTTGATCAGCTCGCGAAAGCTCTGCGCCTCGTAGCGCAGGTGCTCAAGTGAGCGGTGTGTGGCGTATTTGCGATGCAGCACGTTAACAGTTTCATCCACATGCTCCAGGGCATAACGCCAGCCTTTGAGGCTGGCCTGCAAAAATGCCTGCACCCGCTCGGGATGCTCGGCAATCTGCTGCTCGGTGGTGAACAAAATGTCGCTGTAAAAATCGACCCCGTAGGCGCTGGGGCGAATGATGCGGTAATCGACGTTGGCCTGCATCATCTCGAAAGGCTCGTTGGTGATGTAGGCGTTCAGCGCGTCGGTCTCGCCGTTAATCAGGCTTTGCGCTTGGTAACTGGTGGGGATCAGTTTGAGCTGATCCAAGCTAATGCCTTCCAGCAAAAAGGGCGCAAACAGCTCGATACTTTCAAAGTGATTGGCGGCAATCGACATCAAGCGTTTGCCGACCAAGTCGTCCAAACTGGCAATCCCCGAATCGGCACGCACCAACCACACGCTAGGCGCGTGCTGGCCCACGGCAGCCAAGGCCACTAGCGGCTTGCCGGCCGCACGCTCACGCACAATGCCGGAGTTAGCCACACCAAATTCAGCGCCACCGCTGAGCACATGCTCGATGGTGCCGGGCATGCCCTGCTCTGGGGTCACAATGCGCACGTCAAAGCCGGCATCGGCATAAAAGCCTTTCTCCAGCGCCATGTAGTAGCCAGCAAACTGGTACTGCGGCACCCAACGCAAGCGCAAGGTAATCTCTTCTAAGGCCTGCGCAAGCTGGCTGTAAAACAGCATGCTCAACGCCACCGCGTGCCACTGCCAGCTACCCTGCCGTGTTTTCTGCATTGCCTTGCCTATGCTGCTTGTGAGTCTTTCGCTTGAGTTTAGCCAGCGTTGGCCATTCTGCTTGCCAGCACTTCGGCCTGCCGGCGCAGTCCAGTACACTGGCGGCCTTAGATTGCTCACGTACACGGTTATTCCATGCCCATTCTGCACTGCACTGTTCATCGCATTGACAAGAAACCCGACGGCCAACCGGCACAGCTACACCTGCGCGACGGTGAACTGCCCGGCTCACAAGCGCTGGAAAACCTGCTCGCCGACCTTAATGACAGCTACAACGCCAAGCCCAACAAAGCCTGGGGTTACTTCCATGAAGAATCTGGCGCGTACCCATTTAGCGGTTGGCTAACGGCTTATCTGAACGAAGAAAGCGACTTCCCGCGCTTTACCGGCAAGGCCTGCGAGCAGCTAAAAACCTTGATGGAAGAGTCCAACTTGGCAGTCGGCGGCCATGTGCTGTTTGCCCATTACCGCCAAGGCATGACCGACTACTTAGTGATTGCCCTGCTGCACCACAGCGATGGCGTGACCGTCACCGAAAGCTTAGAGGTCGCGCCCGCACGCCACCTCGATTTGGGCCAGCTGCACTTGGCGGCGCGGATTAACCTGTCGGAGTGGCGGCAGAATCAGAAGTCCAAGCAGTACATCTCGTTTATTCGCGGGCGCAACGGCAAGAAGGTATCGGATTACTTCCGCGACTTTATCGGCTGCCAAGAAGGCGTGGATGCGCCGGAAGAAACCCGCACCCTGCTCAAAGCCTTTAGCGACTATGTAGAGGAAGAAGCGCTCGACACCGACAGCAGCCGCGAGAAAACCAAAACCTTGGTCGACTACGCACAAAGCCAAAACCGCCAAGGCCAGCCGGTCACCTTGGATGAGCTGTCGGGCCTGCTCGACGAAAGCCAGCCGCGCGCCTTCTACGACTACATCCGCAACAAAGACTACGGCCTGTCGGCGGAAATCCCCGCCGACAAACGCACCTTGCAGCAATTTCGCCGCTTTACTGGCCGCGCGCAGGGGCTATCGATCAGCTTTGAGGCACATTTGCTCGGCGAGATGATCGAGTTCGACGAAGAAAGCGACCGCCTGATTATTCGCGGCGTACCCAGCCAATTGCGCGACCAACTCAAACGCCGCGGCTAAGCGTTGGCCAGTGCAGCGCCGGTTTAAGCTCTGCGCAACTACACTTAAAGACACATCACCACGAGGCGTCTTTATGCCAGCCCGCTTACTGACCCTGCTCTTGGCCCTGTTCTGCCTGCCGGTGCAGGCCGAGCACGGCACGCCCAGCGGGGTACTGGCGGTCGATCAACTGCGCTTTGTCACCGCCAATGCCGAATTCACCCTAATGCATGAAATGGGTCACTTGCTGATCCACGAATTGCATTTGCCGGTACTCGGCCGCGAAGAAGACGCCGCCGACCAGCTGGGCTTTTACGGCCTGCTGCTCATGCAGCGCGAGCAATTGGATAAAAACTTCTATGGCCGCCTGCTGGATGTCGCCGATTACTGGCGTCTGCAATGGCAACACAGCCAAGCCAATGGCGGCGCCAGTGTGGTGTGGGACAGCCACGCCCTCGATCAACAACGCTTTTACAACCTAAGTTGCCTGATTTACGGCAGCGATCCCGATCACTTGGAATGGGTGCTGGAAGTCACCGGCCTGCCCATCGAGCGCGCGCTGTATTGCGATCAGGAATACGCCCAAGTCGAGCAAGCCGTACAGTGGTTACTCACCCGCATCCAGCGCGAACGCCCCGAGCATCAGGGGCAGGCCATCCGCGTGAGTTACGAAGAGCCGCTGGACAGCATCGAGCACGGCCCTGAGCTGCTCAGCCGCGTGCGCGCCAGTAAAGTGCTGGAAAACGTTGCCCAGCGCGCCAGCAGCTTGTTTTATCTGCCCCGCGCGCTACAGATTCGCGTGCAAAACTGCGGCGCCGCCGATGCGTGGTACGACCGCAACACCGGCGAGCTGAGCTTGTGCTGGGAGCTGATCGACCACTACGCCCGCCTGATGCCCGCGTTGCAGCAATTGCGCGAGCAGCAGCGCTTGGCGGTTAAACGCGATTAATCAGCCTTCCACTTGCTCCAACTGCTGCAACAACAGCGCTGCTTGCGTGCGGGTGCGCACATTGAGCTTGCGGAAGATGGCCGTGACATGCGCCTTGATGGTGGCCTCCGAGACATTCAGCTCGTAGGCAATCTGCTTATTTAGCAAGCCCTCACAGACCATCGACAACACCCGAAACTGCTGCGGCGTGAGGCTCGCCAAGCCTTCGCTGGCGGCGCGTGCTTCGGCGCTTAACGCCGGCGCGGTGTCGGTCACCTCAGGCCAGTACACTTCGCCATCCAACACGGCGCGCACGGCCTGCTGAATCGCCTCCAACGAGCTGGATTTGGGAATAAAGCCACTGGCACCAAATTCACGAGCGCGCTGCACCACGGCGGCTTCTTCTTGTGCCGAGATCATCACCACCGGCACATGCGGGAACTGCCCGCGCAGCAGCACTAAGCCAGAAAAGCCCCGTGCGCCGGGCATGTTTAAATCGAGCAGCACTAAGTCCCAGTCACTGCGCTCATTCAAGCGCTCTTCCAGCTGGGCGATGCTTTCCGCCTCGGCCAACTGGGCTTCCTCTTCCAGCCCACGGCTCAGGGCTTGGTGCAAGGCACTTCTAAACAGCGGGTGATCGTCGGCGATCAAGATATGCAAGGCGGCCATGCTTATGTCCTGTGTTGTTGTATCGGCCCATGAGCAAGGGTGGCTGAGATTGGCGGAACTGGTCAAGCACGCGGCCTTGAGGCATGCTCCCGGTTTACTTCAAGGAGATTCCTCGCAATGGCCCGCCATTCCTTGCGCGCTGACCTGTTAATGCTGCTCACCGCGCTGATCTGGGGTACGACTTTCGTCGCACAAAAAATGGGCATGGATGCGATCGGCCCGTTCCTCTACACCGGCTTACGCTTCGCCTTGGGCGCCGTGTTGCTGATTCCGGTGTTGTACTGGTTTAGCCTGCGCCGCCGTGCGCAAAACGCGGTAAGCCCGGTGAATCGCTCTGCGATTCTCGGCGGCATTGCCTTAGGCGTGGTGCTGACCATTGGCATTAACCTGCAGCAAGTCGGCTTGATGTTCACCACCGTGACCAACTCAGGCTTTATCACCGGCCTGTACGTGATCATGGTGCCGCTGCTGGGCCTGTTGATTGGCCAGCGCACCGGCGCCGGCACCTGGCTAGGCGCGTCGCTAGCGGTGGTCGGTATGTATTTGCTGAGTGTCGGTGAGAACTTCAGCGTGGCCTCCGGCGACTGGCTGCAACTGGCCGGCGCGGTGATCTGGGGCGTGCACGTGTTGCTCGCCGGGCGCATGGCCAGCCGTCACGACCCGATCTTGATCGCCTATGTGCAGTTCATCACCTGCGCGGTGATCAGCAGCCTGCTGGCGTTAGCTTTCGAGCCGTGGGTGCTGGAGAAAATCATCCAAGCCTTGCCGGCCATTGTGTACGGCGGCGCACTGGCGGTGGCCGTGGGCTTTACCCTGCAATTGGTCGCACAGCGTGATGCACCGCCGGCGCACGCGGCGATTATTCTCTCGCTAGAGGCGGTGTTCGCCGCCATGGCCGGCTGGGTGATGATGGATGAAACCCTCACCCTACGCGGCTTTATCGGCTGCGGCTTGATGTTCGCCGGCATGCTGGTAGCGCAGTTGCTACCGATGCTGTTTAAACGTCCGAAGGCGTTGGCAGAAAGCGCTTAAGCAGCTGATACGGCGGTGCGTTTTCATCCACCTCACGGGTGAGGCGCGCCGCCAGATAGCGGCTGGAAAAAATCTCGAAATACGCCCCCAAGGCCAGCGCCGCATCCGCCTCGCCGGCTTGCTCTAAGCACAGCACGGCCACTTCGGCGGTGCATAAATGCTCCTCACGGTTACTGCGCCGCAAACGGTAGGCCGAAGGCTTATCGGGGTTCAGGCTTAATATCGGCAAGCCCTGCAAATACGGGCTCTTGCGGAACATCTTGCGCGCCTGCGGCCAAGTGGCATCGAGCAGAATAAACAGCGGCTTGCGCGCTGGGTTGTGCGCAGCTTGGTACTGCTCTAAGTGCTCGACGATTTCTGCCTCTGGGGCAAATTCGGCGGGAAACACCACATAAGGCTGCCAGCTAGGGTCGGCCAGCAAAGCCAGCAGTGCTGGGTCTACCTCGGTACGCGACCAAACAAACGCCTGCGTTTGCTCCGGCCACAGCTCGGCCATTAAACGCCCGGTATTGGTCGGCTTGAGTGGCTCGGCGGCGTGCATCAGCAAGCAAAACGCCGCATCACTGGCCACCTGCGGCCGCCAGCCGCACAAACAAAACCGCTCGGCCAGCAAGCAAGTGGGGCAACGCTTTAAGCGCATGCCGCGAGCCAGAAACGGCTTAGTGGCTTGGCGGATCAGTTGTTGGCGCAGTCGCTCGACAGCATGCACAGCGGCAATCTCCACGGTTAAACAGCACAGCACTAAGGAAACACTGATTCATTGCCTGCACGATCCAATCACTGCGTTGTGCGGTGCTCGTAGACTCTTCTAATAAGCCCGTCTACCAGGCGGTATGCCTCGGCTGCTGCACTCCGTACGCCTTGTGCTCGAACCGTTCGACGATTAAATCAGCGCTTCCTTAAAAAAAGGCCGCGTAGTGTAAGCCAGTACAGAATTAAAAGCCGATTAAACAGGCCGTGTGAAAACGTCGCGAGCGCAGGCTAAGCAAGGCAAAAACAGGCGAAAAAGCGCAGTTTACGTGTGGTAAATGAGCATTTTGAGCCTGTTTTTAACGCCGCATAGCCAAGTGCAGTAGTTTTCACACAGCCTGTAAAGCGGCGCACGGTGCTTACTAAGGTTTTCAATCACTTAGCGCAAAGATAAGAAACCTTCTTAGCCGCAATCGCTATTCATTAATTTTTATATAACAAAATCAATAGCTTAGCGTTTGACAGCCCCACCTTAGCAGCCCAGACTGGTGTTTTACCCACCCCGAGACAGGACAGCACCATGAAAGGCGACAAGAAAGTCATCCAGCATCTGAATAAGATTCTTGCCAATGAGCTGGTGGCTATTAACCAATACTTTCTGCATGCCCGTATGTACGAAGACTGGGGTCTGAAGCGTCTGGGTGAGCACGAGTACCACGAGTCGATCGACGAGATGAAACACGCCGATGCCCTGACCAAGCGCATCCTGTTCCTCGAAGGCCTGCCGAATCTGCAAGACCTCGGCAAGCTGATGATCGGCGAGCACACCAAAGAAATGCTCGAAAGCGACCTGAAGCTTGAGCTCAAGGCCATTCCCGATCTGCGTGAAGCGATTGCCTACTGCGAAAGCGTGGGCGACTACGTGAGCCGCGAGCTGCTGGAAGACATTCTTGAGTCCGAAGAAGAGCACGTCGACTGGCTGGAAACCCAGCTCAGCCTGATCGAAAAAGTGGGACTGGAAAACTACCTGCAATCGCAGATGGATGAGTAAGCTCACCACCTTGCGCTAACAAAACGCCCCGTCAGTGACGGGGCGTTTTGCGTTCTAGCGTTCGGCTTAACGGCTTAGCCGCACTTGCTGTCGCCGCAGTTAAGACAGGTCAGGCAGCCGTCCATTTGGATCATCGCTTTAGTGTGGCACTTGCCGCACAGCTGCGCGCCTTCGGGGTATTGCGCGGTGCTGTCGTCGCACTGTGCATCGGCTTCTGCCGGTGCTTGAGTGCTTTTAGCGCCTTGCTCAAACTCGGCGCGCTTTTGCGCCAAGTAGGCTTGCTGGTGTTCGTCCAGCTCGTCTTTGAGCAGGCCGATTTTCTTCATGTGCATGTCCAGCACATCGCCAATTTCAGCCACCAGCGAGGGCATCCAGCGGCCACCGCGCTTCATGTAGCCGCCTTTGGGATCAAACACGCTGCGTAGCTCTTCCACCAAGAAGGTGCAGTCGCCGCCCTTGCGGAACACCGCCGAGATAATCAGCGTTAGCGCCGAAATCCACTGGTAGTGCTCCATGTTCTTGGAGTTAATAAAGATCTCGAACGGGCGACGCATTTCGTGATCGCTGCCGGGATTCAGCACCACGTCATTGATGGTCACGTACAGCGCATGTTCCGAATGCGGTGTCTTGATCTTGTAGGTAGCGCCTTCGAGGTTATCGGGGCGCTTGAGCTTCTCGTGCATTTCCTCCACCGCTGGGGTGGTGGGCGCCTCGGCAGGCGCGGGGGCGTCGGGCTTAGCCACTTCGTAGCCGACGATCTTGCTGGCGATTTTGATAGCCATCATCAATAAACCTTAGTCAGTAGCGGCCTACTCTGCCGCCTTGCGGTTAAGCGCGGGGTAACAAGCAAAACACCCGCGCCAGCCTTAATAAATGCCAAATTCTCAGCTTAGAACTTGCCGTAGTAGCCTTCTTTCAATGCGTCATACAGATTGGCCGCGGTATGGGTTTCACCGTCGTACTCAATCTCGTCGCCGCCCTTAGCTTCGATCACGCTGCCGTCTTCTAACTTGAAGCGGTAAGTGGTGTTGGCCAAGTCTTCTTCTTTAACCAACACGCCTTGGAAGGCTTCCGGGTTAAAGCGGAAGGTGGTGCAGCCTTTGAGGCCCTGCTTCCAGGCGTATTGATAGATATCTTTAAAGCTGTCGTAGGCGTAGTCGGTCGGCACGTTGGCGGTTTTCGAGATCGACGAATCCACCCACTTTTGCGCCGCTGCCTGCACATCCACATGCTGCATGGGGGTGACGTCATCGGCGGCGATGAAGTAATCCGGCAGGTTGCGCTTGGCCGCGTCCATACTCGGCAATGCCTCGGCATTGATCAGCTGGCGGTAGGCGAGCAGCTCGAAGCTGAACACATCGACCTTCTCTTTGGACTTTTTGCCCTCACGAATCACATTGCGGAAATAGTGATGGGCGAAGCTCGGCTCAATACCATTGGAGGCATTGTTCGCCAACGACAGCGAGATGGTGCCGGTGGGCGCAATCGAGGTGTGGTGGGTAAAACGCGCGCCATGCTCGGCCAGCTGCGCGGCCAACTCCGGCTCAACCTCGGCGACTTGCTGCATGTAGCGGCTGTAACGTGCCCACAGCACACGGCCGGGGAGTTTGTCGCCAGCTTTGATGCCGTCGGCGCGCATTTCCGGGCGCTGGGCGAGCATCTTTTCGCTCACGGTGAAGTCTTCCAGCATGATCGGCGCAGCGCCTTTCTCGTGCGCCAGCTCAAGGCCCGTGCGCCAGCCTTGCAGAGCCATCTCACGGGAGACTTGCTCGGTGAAGGCCAACGATTCGGCCTCGCCATATTTCATCCGCAGCATAGTCATCGCCGAGCCTAGGCCTAAGAAGCCCATGCCGTGACGGCGCTTACGGAAGATTTCCTGACGCTGTTCTTCCAGCGGCAGGCCGTTGATTTCCACCACGTTGTCCAGCATGCGGGTGAAGATGGCCACCACTTTGCGGTATTCGTCCCAATCAAAATGGGCGTTCTCGGTGAACGGCTCGCGCACGAACAAGGTCAGGTTCACTGAGCCCAACAGGCAAGCACCGTGCGGCGGCAGCGGCTGCTCGCCACAGGGGTTAGTAGCGCGGATTTCTTCGCAGAACCAGTTGTTGTTCATCGCATTAACGCGGTCGATGAGGATAAAACCCGGCTCGGCAAAGTCGTAGGTGGAGGACATGATCACGTCCCAGATGCGCCGCGCCTTCATCACACGGAAGATGCGGCACGCCACTAAACCATCGTCACGACTGATATAGCCATCGCGGCTGGCCCATTCGCGCCAGATCACCTGCTCGGGGTTGTTTACATCGAGGCCATCTTGCGCGGCTTCTTCCAAGCTCAGCGGGAAGGCCAGCGCCCAGTCTGCATCGGCCTCTACGGCCTGCATAAACTCTTCGGTAATCAGCAGCGATAAGTTGAACTGGCGCAGACGCCCGCCTTCGCGCTTGGCGCGGATGAAGTCCAGCACATCCGGGTGGCCGACATCGAAGGTGGCCATCTGCGCGCCGCGCCGGCCACCGGCGGACGACACGGTGAAACACATCTTGTCGTAGATATCCATAAACGACAGCGGGCCGGAGGTATACGCCCCCGCACCCGACACATACGCGCCTTTAGGGCGCAGGGTGGAGAACTCGTAGCCAATCCCACAGCCGGCTTTTAGCGTCAGCCCCGCCTCGTGCAGCTTGGCGAGAATGTCGTCCATCGAATCGCCAATGGTGGCTGACACAGTGCAGTTGATCGTCGAAGTGGCCGGCTTGTGCTCCCACGCACCGGCGTTGGAGGTAATCCGCCCAGCAGGGATAGCGCCGTGGCGCAGCGCCCAGAGAAATTGCTCGTACCAATGTTCGCGCTGTTTCTTTGGCTCGACCTCGGCCAAGGCACGCGCCACACGCTCGTAGGTGGCATCCACAGTGTGGTCAATCGGCTGGCCGTCTTTGCTTTTTAGGCGGTATTTCTTGTCCCAAATATCTTGCGAAGCCGACTGCAGGGGAATGCTGCCTACCCCGTCGCGTAGCGGCTGAACCTTGGCCGGTTGATTCATAAAAACTCCTAACACTGCGGCGCCTCATGCACCACAGATAGATTAATAATAATTCTTAAGCACTACATATAGTGCTTTATGAGGAAAATGCTAACCGCAAAATGGTGACCGGGACAATCGCCAAAAGATGCCCGGCGGTCTAAAAAAAACGCAAAACCCAGCACCACACTCTACGTGTGCGCAGGCTTAGCGAAGTTGTTTTGCGTCAAGGCAGAAAGCCTCGATCAGCGGCACTGACCGAGGCTGTGCAGAAGCGCTAAAGAGCGTTTAGGGCTCTACGCGATAACCGGCGATTTTCACCACTGCCTCGACCCAAGTGGGATGGTCATTCAGGCAGGGAATCAATTCGAACGCCTCGCCACCAGCGGCTAAGAATTGCTCGCGCGCGCGGTCGCCGATTTCTTCCAGCGTCTCTAAACAGTCGGCGACAAATGCAGGGCACATCACCAGCAGGCGTTTAACACCACGGGCAGCCAGGGCATCGATGCTTTCTTCGGTGTAGGGCTCAATCCACTTAGCGCGGCCCAAGCGCGACTGAAAGGCCACCGAGTAAAAGTCATCGCTAAGCCCCAGCTGATTCACCACGGTTTGCGTGGTGGCGTAGCACTGCGCGCGGTAGCAGTTTTCTAACACCGCCCCGGAGGCTTGCTGGCAGCAGTCGGCACCGCGCAAACAATGATTTTTGCTGGGGTCTGCTTTGTGCAAATGGCGCTCGGGCAAGCCATGGTAGCTAAACAGCAAATGGTCGAAGTTATCCTGCAAGTAAGGCTTCACCGTGGCTGCCAAGGCTTTGCCGTAGGCGGGCTGGGCATAAAACGGCGGCACTACCTGCAAGCTCAGCGGCAGCCCTTGCTCGACGATGATCCGCTTGGCTTCTTCAACACAGGTGGTCACTGTGCTGTCGGCAAACTGCGGATACAGTGGCATAAACACCACTTCGCGCACTTTTTGCTCGGCAAGGCGGCGCAGCGCGCTGGCAATGCTCGGCTCGCCATAACGCATGGCCATTTCCACCGGGCCATGCGACCACTGCGGCAACACCGCTTGCTGCAAACGGCGCGTCAGCTCGATCAGCGGTGAGCCCTGCGGCCACCAGATGCTCTGATAGGCATGGGCACTGGCCTCGGGGCGCTTGATTAAGATCAGCGAGACCAGCAAGCGACGGACCGGCCACGGCAGATCGATCACATACGGGTCCATGAGGAATTCATTCAGGTAACGGCGCACATCAGCCACTTGCGGCGAGGCGGGTGAACCCAGGTTGACCAGCAACAGGGCGCGTCGTGTCATGCGTACTCTCTTATCGGCTTAAGCCAGCTAGGTGATGAAACCTTCACTCTGCACGGTGCAGTAGCTGCGTTAATGCCGCCTTACAGTCGGTGTATTGAAAACGGTAGCCCAGCGCTTGTGCCTTTGCTGGCACGGCCCGCTGGCCGCCGAGCAGTAAAACACTCAGCTCGCCCAGCAGCGCTTTTAACGCAAAACCGGGCACCGGCAACACGGCCGGACGGTGCAGCACAGCCGCTAACGCCGTGGCGAACTGGCGATTAGTCACAGGTTCTGGCGCACAGGCATTGTAAGGGCCGCAAGCCTCCGGTGTATTGATCAGCGTGTCAATCAGCGCCACTTGGTCGGCCAGATGAATCCACGGCATATATTGCTGGCCCGAGCCTAGCGGCCCGCCGAGCCCGCATTTAAACGGCAGCAGCAAACGCTGCAAAAAGCCGCCATCGGCCGCCAGCACTAAGCCGGTACGCAACAACACCAGCCGTATGCCCAGCGTGCGTACCCGGCTGGCGGCAAGCTCCCAAGCGGCGCATAGCTCTTGGGCGAAGTCTTCGCTTTGTATCCCGGCCTGCTCATCCAGCGGCACATCGCCGCCATTGCCGTACCAGCCAACCGCCGAGCCACTGAGCAACACCTCGGGCTTGTGTTCACGCTCGGCCAGCCAGTCGATCAACTGCTCGGTCAGCCCTACCCGGCTATCCCACAACACTTTGCGCCGCGCGGCCGTCCAGGGCCGATCGGCAATCGGCGCGCCGGCTAGGTTAATCACCGCATCCAGCGGCAAGCTTTGTGGGTAATCGGCCAAGCGCGCTAAGCCATGCACACCGGCGCCACACAGCTCAGCCACTTGCGTAGGGCGCCGCGACCAGACGAATAACTCATGGCCTTGGGCAACAAAATGCCGGCACAGCGCACGACCAATCAGCCCTGTGCCGCCGGTGATGAGGATGTGCATATGGCCTCCTTGGGGTCAGCCTGCGATTCGACTTGTACAAGCCACTCTATTTTGTACATGATAAACCACATGTACAAGTTAGCCGACTGCTAACGTATAAATAACGCGATGCAAGGAGTGTGGTTCATGGCCAAGTCCATTGCCATTATCGGTGCCGGGATTGCCGGCTTGTCTGCCGCCCAAGTACTACGCAGCGCACGCTGCAAAGTCAGTCTGTTTGATAAAAGTCGCGGTAGCGGCGGACGTTTGGCCAGCAAACGCAGCGCTTTTGGCAGCTTGGATTTAGGCGCGCAGTACTTCACCGCCCGCGAGCGCAACTTCAGCGCACAAGTCGAGCAATGGCACCAGCAAGGCCTGATCGACACTTGGCAGCCGCACTTGTACCAAAGCAACCACCTAGGCCTCAGCCACTCCGCCGACGAACAGCACCGTTGGGTTGGTACGCCGCGCATGAGCGCCCTCACCCGCGCCTTGTGCAAGGGCTTGGACTGCCACTTTGAAACACGCATCTGCGAAGTTTTTCGTGGCGAACAGGCGTGGTACTTGCTCGACGCCGACGGCCAACAACACGGCCCGTTCAGCCAAGTGATTGTCGCCGCGCCGGCGCCGCAAGCAGCCAGCTTACTCAGCGCCAGCCCACAACTGGCAAGCACCGCCGCCGGTGTGACTATGCTGCCGACTTGGGCGGTGGCCCTACAGTTTGCCCAAGCGCTCGATACCCCGGTGGAGGCCTGCTTCGTGCAGAACAATCCGCTCGACTGGATCGCCCGCAGCCAAAGCAAACCGGGCCGCGAACACAGCGGCGACGTGTGGATTTGCCATGCCTCCAGCGACTGGACGCAAGCCCACCTAGAGCTGGACAAAGACGCCGTGTGCGAGCACCTGCGCGGTGCTTTGGCCGAAGTGTTGGGCTGCACCATCGGCGCACCCAGCGAGCAACTAGCGCATCGCTGGCTGTACGCCCGCCCCGCGCACAGCCATGAGTTTGCCGCCTTAAGCGACCCGCAACTGGGCCTGTATGCCTGTGGCGATTGGTGCCTCGGTGGGCGGGTAGAAGGTGCTTGGCTGTCCGGGCGCGAAGCCGCCCGCTTGCTGTTGGCACAGCGGTGAGCGCGCGGCTAAACCCCGAGAAGCTGCTGCTCAGCAAGTGGACAGCACGCCAAGTCATCGCTCGGGAGAAGCATTTTTTAGTGGTCGAACTGCTGCGCGAACAAGCCCCCACGGGGGAGCTTGGCGCTGTGGATGCGGTGGTGCTAGAGGCTGTGCTGACTAAGCGCCAGCGCACCCTAAAGTGGCGCGAACTGACCGACAGCAGCGCCTGGCAACAAGGCTGGCAATAAAAAAACCGCTGCTTAACGCAAAATTAACTGTACAGACATTTGCATCTGTACACTTATTGCCGCTATGTTATGCATCAAGGTTGTACAAATAACCAAATCCGTACACCAAGGAGCACATCATGCAGCGCACCTTCCAACCCCATGACATTCTGGCTAACGGCAAGATCAAGCTGGCCATCAGTGGTTGCTTGCTCGGGCAAGAGGTGCGCTTTAACGGCGGCCACAAAGAGTCGCGCCTGTGCAGCCAAGTGCTCAGTGAGTACTTCGACTTCACCCCGGTGTGCCCAGAGGTGGGTATCGGCATGGGCATTCCGCGTGAGTCGATTCGCTTAGTCGGCGACCCGCACGACCCGCAAGCGGTGGGCACCGTGCATCGCGAGCGCAATGTCACCCAAGCGCTGAAAGACTACGCCGACCAGCAAGCCGATCAGCTGGGCGATATCTGCGGCTACATCTTTATGCAGAAGTCACCGAGCTGCGGCGTTGAGCGCGTCAAGCTCTACCGCGACAACGGCGCACCGCATGAAGAAGGTGCCATGGGCATCTACGCCAAACGTTTTATCGAGCGGCATCCGCTGGTGCCGGTGGAAGAAGCCGGTCGTTTAAACGATGCGGTGCTGCGTGAGAACTTCATCACCCGCGTGTTTGCGCTGGCCAACTTTCGCGCCATGCAAGCGCAGGGATTCGAGCGTAAGACCCTGATGCAATTCCACGCCCGCTATAAGTATCAGCTGATGGCCACCGCGCCGGCCGAGTACCAAAGCCTTGGTCGCCTACTGGCACAAAGCAAAGGCCAACCGCTGGCAGAAGTGGCCGAGCTGTACATTCACGGCATGATGCAAGCGCTGAAAAAGCCCGCCACCCGTGGCAGCCATTGCAATGTGTTGCAGCACATCAGCGGCTATTTAAAGCGCGCCTTAAGCGGCGACGAGCGCCAAGAGCTGAACGAGCTGATCGAGCAATACCGCACTGGCCTCGTGCCGTTAGTGGTGCCGCTGACCTTGCTCAAGCACCACTTCCGCCAGCACCCGCATGACTACATAGGTCAGCAGGCATATTTGC
The DNA here is from genome assembly GCF_900109735.1 of Atopomonas hussainii. Taxonomy (GTDB): domain Bacteria; phylum Pseudomonadota; class Gammaproteobacteria; order Pseudomonadales; family Pseudomonadaceae; genus Atopomonas; species Atopomonas hussainii. The sequence goes on along the minus strand of NZ_FOAS01000002.1, from coordinate 61,505 downwards.
AACCGCACCCGCAATCGCTGGCCCTACGCAATAGCCTGTGAGTGCGTCGTGAGCGAGTCCATGACCATCAGCGCCTTGGCGCGCCAATGCGGCATTGCTCCCGTCACCTTACGGGCGTGGGAGCGCCGCTACGGCTTAATCCAGCCGGTGCGCAGCACCAAGGGCCATCGTCTTTACCCACGCGAGCAAATCGAGCGCGTGCAGCAGATCATGCTGTGGATCAACCGTGGCGTACCGGTTGGTCAAGTGCGCGAACTGCTCGAACGCGACGCCCCGCAGTGGTCGGAAGACAGCCCGTGGCACGCGCAGCGCCTGCAATTGCTGGAGGCCGTGCAAACGCAAAACGAACGCCGCTTGGACGATGCCTTCAACCAAGCTCTGAGCCTCTACCCCGCCCACACCTTGTGTGCGCAACTGCTGCTGCCCTTGCTGGAGGAACTCACCCCCAGCCGCAGTGGCCGGCAGCTGGAAGCGGTGTTCTTCCACACTTGGCTGCGCAGCAAATTAGGCCTGCGGGTGTATCAGCTCAACCTGCCGCTAAAAGAAGCGCCAGTGCTCTTGGTCAACATGGGTGATGCCGTGCTGGAGCCCCAGCTCTGGCTACTGGCTTGGCTACTGGCGCAGCGCGGGCAACGGGTTGAAGTACTCGACTGGCCGCTGCCCGCCCCCGAATTACTGCAATGGCAAGAGCAACGCAGCGCCCACGCCATGGTGCTGTACGCCAGCGGCAAGCTGACCAGCCCGTTAGCCCTAGAGCAATTGGACGACCTGCGTCAGCGCTGCCAAGCCAGCGTGTTACTGGCCGGCCCCTGCTGCAGCATCTATGCCGAGCAACTGCCCCCGGAAGAACACTTAAGCGACCCGCTACAGGCTTTCAGCGCCTTGCAGCAGCTGGGTTTAAGTGCCCTGAACGACAAGGAAATCGCGTTATGAATCGCCAATTGGTTTGGCTGCGTAGCGACCTACGCTGCGCCGACAACCCAGCCCTGCACACCGCACTGGCCAAAGGCCCGGTGATTGCCTGTTTCGTACTAAGCCCTGCGCAGTGGCAACAGCACGACGATGCGGCCTGCAAAGTGGATTTCTGGCTACGCAACTTAACCGCGCTGCAAGTTGAGCTGGCCGCGCTGAATATTCCGCTAAAACTGCTCGACTGCCCGCTCTGGCAAGACCTGCCCAGCGCCCTGCTCTGCTTTTGTCAGCAGCACGAAATCAGTGCAGTGCACGTTAATCACGAATACCCGGTTAATGAGCAAACCCGCGACGCCCGCTGCGCCGAGGCTCTGGGTCAGCACGGGATTGGCTTTTATCCTCAGCATGGCAACGCATTGGCCGCGCCCGGTAGCGTGCTGACCAACGCCGGCGGCGTGTTTAAAGTGTTCAGCCAGTTCCGCAAGTGTTTGTTCAAACACTGGGAAATCAGCGGCACCCCCACACCACTGCCCTACCCGCAGGCACAAGCGCCGCTGCCTATTAGCAGTGACGCAGTTCCTAGCCAGGTGGCTGGTTTTGCTAAGCCCAGCCAGGCCTTAATCGACCTGTGGCCAGCAGGCAGTGCGGCCGCGCATGAGCGGCTGCGCCAGTTTACCGAGCAGCACCTGCATGCCTACAAAGACCAGCGCGATTTGCCCGCTCTGCCCGGCACCAGCCAACTGTCGGCCTACTTAGTCGCCGGCGTGCTGTCGCTGCGCCAGTGCCTGTACAGCGCGCAGATGGCCAACCAAGGCCACTACGCCGATGGCAGCGCCGGCGCGGTGCACTGGATTAGCGAGCTGATCTGGCGCGAGTTTTATCTGCACATCACCGCCGGTTACCCAAGGGTTTCGCGGCATCGGGCGTTCCGCCCGGAAACCGAGCTGGTGGCGTGGCGTGATGCGCCAGATGATCTGGCCGCGTGGCAACAAGGCCGCACCGGGGTGCCGATTGTCGATGCCGCCATGCGCCAGCTGCTTGCCACCGGTTGGATGCACAACCGCCTGCGCATGATCAGCGCCATGTTCCTGACCAAGAACTTGCTGATCGACTGGCGTGAGGGCGAGCGCTGGTTTATGCAGCACCTGATCGACGGCGACCTGGCCGCCAACAACGGCGGCTGGCAGTGGTCAGCCAGCACCGGCACCGATGCCGCGCCGTACTTTCGCGTGTTTAATCCAGTGAGCCAATCGCAGCGTAACGACCCCGACGGGGCGTTTATTCGTCACTGGCTGCCCGAGCTAAACAGCCTCGACAACAAAGCCATTCACCAGCCGCCGCAAGGCTTGTTTGCCCCCAGCGGCTACCCGGCGCCCATCGTTGATCTGGCCAGCAGCCGCGAGCGCGCCATAGCCGCGTTTCAGGCTTTGCCCAAAGCCAGCGAGGTAGCCTGATGAACGCCTTCTTGCCGTACTTTGCACAGCGTTTCGCGCAGCTCGACGCCAACAACCTGCACGCCCTGGGCGAGCTGTATAGCGCCGATGTGTTGTTCCAAGACCCGCTGCACACCCTGCATGGGTTAAGTGCGCTACAGACCTACTGCCAAACCTTGTACAGCCGCATCAGCCAATTGCGCTGGCAGTTTGATGACTATCTGCACGGCAAAGGTGACGACAGTAACGGCGATGGCGTGATCCGCTGGCAAATGACCTTCTGCCACCCGCAGCTGCGCGGCGGCCAGCCAATCAACGTACAGGGTTGCAGTTTTTTGCGTTGGGAAGGCGGCAAGGTCTGCCAGCAGCGTGACTACTTCGATGCCGGGCAGTTGCTCTATGAAAACATCCCGCTGCTCGGCCGGGTGATTGCTTACTTAAAGGCGCGTTTGGCATGAAGATCTGGCTCAGCGGTGCATCCAGCGGCTTAGGTTTAGCCTTAGCGCGGCAACTACTCAGCGACGGCCACCAAGTGGCAGTCAGTGCCCGGCGCGCCGAACCGCTGCAGACGCTAGCCGGTGATTTTCCCGGCCAAGTGCTGGTGCTGCCGGCCGACCTCACCGACGCCAGCAGCGTCGCGCAGCTGGCCCAGACCCTCCAACACCATTGGGCGCAGCTGGATATGGCGATATTAAATGCCGGCACCTGCGAATACATGGACGTGCAGCACTACCAACATGCGCTGCTTGAGCACGTGGTGCGCACCAACCTGTTCAGCGCCTCGCTGTGCATCGAACACCTGCTGCCGCTGCTGCGCCGCAGTGCTCACGGGCATTTAGTCGCGATCGGCAGTTCGGCGACCTTCTTCCCCCTGCCGCGCGCCGAGGCCTATGGCGCCAGCAAGGCGGCGCTGCGCTATCTGATGGAATCGCTGCGCGTTGATCTGGCCGCCGAGCACATCGCCGTCACCCTGGTTAGCCCCGGCTTTATCGACACGCCCTTAACCGCGCAAAACGACTTCCCCATGCCCATGCAGTTAACCGCCGAACAAGCGGCGCGGCACATTGCCCGACGCCTGCCGGCGCAGCCGCAAGAAATCAATTTCCCCCGTGTGTTCATCGCCATTCTCAAGCTGCTCAATCACCTACCGGCCGCCCTGCGTTTGGCGGTGGGCCAGTATTTATCGCGCAATGCCAAGGAAGACCAATCCAACAAGGAGCACCCGTGATGAAAATCGCCATTGTCGGCAGCGGTATCAGTGGTCTAACCACCGCTTATTTACTCAGCCGCCAGCATGAAGTGCATGTGTTTGAAGCCAGCAACTGGGTGGGCGGGCACACCCATACCGTGGATGTCACCGTGCAAGGTCGCGACTACGCGGTGGATACCGGGTTTATCGTGTTTAACGACTGGACCTACCCCAACTTCATCCAACTGCTCGACCAATTAGGTGTCGCCCGCCGCGCCACCGAGATGAGCTTCTCGGTCAGCGACCCAGTCACCGGCGTGGAATACAACGGCCATGACTTAAACACCTTGTTCGCGCAGCGCCGCAACCTGTTCTCGCCGGCTTTTTTACGCATGCTGCGCGACATTTTGCGCTTTAACCGCGAGGCGCTGGATGACCTAGAACGCGCCAGCATCGACGCCAGTACCACATTGGGCGACTACCTGCGTGCCAAGCGCTACAGCCAGCGTTTTATCGATCACTACATAGTGCCGATGGGCGCCGCCATTTGGTCGATGTCGCTGGAGCGCATGCTGGGCTTTCCGCTGCAGTTCTTTGTGCGCTTCTTTAAAAACCACGGGCTGTTGTCGGTGAATAACCGCCCGCAGTGGTATGTAGTCGAAGGCGGCTCGCGCAGTTATATCGCTCCGCTGACCGCCAGCTTTGCCGAGCGCATTCGCCTGAGCAGCCCGGTCACGCGTATCGAACGCGACGAGCAAGGTGTAACCGTGCACAGCAGCTACGGTGGCGTGGCCAATAGCGAGCGCTTCGACAAGGTGGTGCTCGCCTGTCACAGCGACCAAGCCTTGGCCATGCTTGCCGAACCAAGTGCCGATGAACAGAGCATCTTGGGCGCCATCGGTTATGCCGATAACGATGTGGTGCTGCACACCGACACCCGCTTGCTGCCCAAACGTCCACTCGCTTGGGCCAGCTGGAATTACCGTCTGGGCGGGCCGAGCGATCAGCCGGCGGCGGTGACCTACAACATGAACATTCTGCAAGGCTTTACTAACGCGCCGACCTTCTGCGTGAGCCTTAACCAAACCGCGGCGATTGACCCGACGCAGATTCTCGCCCGCTACCGCTACGCGCACCCGCAGTTCAGCTTGGCCGCTGAGGCCGCGCAGCAGCGCTGGAAGGCTCTGTGCGGCGCGCAGCACACCTTCTACTGCGGGGCTTATTGGGCCAATGGCTTCCATGAAGATGGTGTGGTCAGCGCCTTGCGTGTTGCGCAAGCCTTTGGGGAGCGCCTGTGAACGCGCTCACCCACAGCGCGCTGTACCATGGCGAGGTACAACACCGCCGTTTTAGCCCGCGCGCGCATGCCTTCGACTACCCGATCAGCTTGCTGTATCTGGATTTAGCCGAAGAACAGGCACTGCTGGAGCTATCCCCCCTGTGCGGCGCAAGCGGCAAGCCGCTGAGCTTTCGCCACACCGATTACCTGCCGGACTTAACCGGCCAAGGCCTAAGCCTGACTGAGGCAGTGCGCCAGCGCTGCGCCGCCACCTTAGGTTTTGCCCCGCAAGGGCCGGTGCGCCTGCTTACCCAGCCGCGCAGTTTTGGTCTGTGGTTTAACCCGCTGTCGGTGTTTTATCTGTTTGAGGCCGACCAGCGTTTAGGCGCGATTGTGCTAGAGGTCTGCTCCACCCCGTGGCGTGAGCGTGCCTATTACGCGCTGGCCTGTAGTGACAACGGCCATCAAGGCGGGCAAGTCGCCAAGGCCATGCATGTCTCACCATTTTTGCCGCGCGAGATGCACTACCACATGCGTTTTAGCCAGCCGGTCGAGCGCCTTGGCTTACACATTGCTAATCACCCCGATGGCCAGCCTGAGCACAAGCAGTTCGACGCCACGCTGAAGCTAAGCCGCCAGCCACTCACCCGCGCCAGCGTGCACGCTTATCTGCGCCGCTACCCGCTCAATGCGCTGACCACCTTATGGCGCATTCACTGGCAAGCCCTGCGTCTACTGATCAAGCGCATCCCGATTACCGATCACCAAGCACTCACCGACATTCCGCATCTGCCCTTGCAGCGCAAGCCCTAGGAGGCACCATGAACGCTTCGGATAAGAGCCCCGTTTACCAAGTAAAACCCGCCCTGCCGTTGGCCAGCCAAGGGCTCGGCAGCGGTTTGCTCAAGCGTTTGGTCGAGCGCCAGCTGAATGCCTTACAACATGGTTTTCTAGAGGTTTGCGACAACGGCCAAGTCACCGGCTATGGCAACAGCAGCGCCGGCCTGCGTGCGCGGATCGAGATTCACGACAGCGCCTTGTGGGGCATGGTGGCCAGCAATGGCTCGATTGGCGCAGGCGAAGCGTACATTTTGGGTCATTGGTCGACGCCTGACCTTACCGCCGTGGTGCGCGTGTTTGTGCAAAACCTCGATGTGTTGGATGCCATGGAACGCGGCCTCGCCACCCTCGCCCGCCCGGCGCTGCACTGGCTGCATTGGCTCAATCGCAACACCCGGCGCGGCTCGCAGCGCAACATTCGCGCGCACTACGACTTAGGCAACGAGCTGTTTGAGGCCTTCCTCGACCGCACCATGATGTATTCCGCCGCGCAGTTCTTATCCCCCGACGACACCCTAGAGCAGGCGCAACTGAATAAGCTCGAACGCATCTGCCAAAAGCTTGAGCTTAAAGCCAGCGATCACCTGCTGGAGATCGGTACCGGCTGGGGCAGCCTGGCCATCTATGCCGCCACCCACTATGGCTGCCGCGTGACCACCACCACACTGTCGCACGAGCAATATGCCTACACGCAAAGCCGTCTCGAACAGCTGGGCTTAACCGAGCAAGTCACCCTGCTGCTTAAGGACTACCGCGAGCTAGAAGGCCAATACGACAAGCTGGTGTCGATTGAGATGATCGAAGCGGTCGGCCATCAGTTTTTACCCGACTACTTCGCCCGTTGCGGGCAGCTACTCAAGGCCGATGGTTTGATGCTGCTGCAAGCCATCACCATTCGCGATCAGCGCTTCGAGCAAGCCAAGCGCAGCGTCGACTTTATTCAGCGCTATATCTTCCCCGGTGGTGCACTTCCCTCGCCCAGCGTGTTGCTGGATGCCGCACACCGGCATGGCGATATGAACGTGCACCACCTCGAAGACTTCGGCCAGCATTACGCGCGCACCTTAAAGCTCTGGCACCAGCAGTTTGAAGCCGCTTGGCCACAACTGGCGGCGCAGGGTTACGACAGCTACTTCCGCCGTTTGTGGCAGTTTTACCTGTGTTACTGTGAGGGCGGTTTTCTTGAGCGCACCATTGGCACCGTGCAACTGCTGTTGGCCAAGCCGGATGCGCGCCCACAACCGCTGTTGGAAAAACTCAATGCCTGAACCCCTGCCGAGCACGGCCCTGCTCAGCACCGAGCTGCGCCGCACGCTGGCCAATGCCGCGTTGTTTCAACTGGGCTGGTTTGCCTGCGTGTTTAGCACCAGCTACCCGGCGCTAATCGGCGTGGCGGTGCTGGCACTGCTCTGCCACTTTATCTTCATCGGCAGTTGGGCACGCGAGGGCAAGCTAGTGGTTAGTGTGCTGTTAGCCGGCAGCGCGCTCGATAGCTTCTTGCTGCAACTGGGCGTGTTCGACTTTGGCGAAGAACGCCGCCTGCTGCCCGTGTGGCTAGCGCTGATGTGGGCCTTGCTGGCCACCACGCTCAATCACTGCCTCGCCTGGAGCGCCAAACCGTGGTGGCGCGCCAGCCTGCTCGGCGCTGTCGGCGGCCCTGCGGCGTATTACGCCGGCAGCCAAATCGCCGGGGTTAGCCTGCCATTGGGGCAAACCTTCACCTTAGGCTTATTGGCGATTATCTGGGCCATTGCCCTGCCCCTGCTGCATGGCTTTGCTCAGTTATACGAGCAGCAATTTCGCCTGCGCCAAACGCGGCGCTAAAACGAAAAAAGGCGGGCTTCCATGAGCCCGCCAAACCTTGCGTGGGTGTACCTGTGCTTCCAAAACGCCGGTTAAGACTTACGCTTACCCTGCGCATCCTTCCACACGAAATACCCCACAGCCCCGAGAAAACCGATCATCAGGCCAACGGTGATCACACCGGCTAAAACCACTTCATCAATAAACATGGCTCGCTCCTTAGGATGTCTGCCTGCTTGCTTTGCGATGGGCTCACAGTAAGGCGCGAGGCCCGAAAACTTATTGACCTTGATCAATAAATAATCAGTCGCGCGTTTAACCCCCTTGCAGGCGCAATGCGCCGTTAGCGTCTAGGCTCAATACACAAGCGCGCTGCTGATGCGGCACGTTCTGCTGCGAAGGAGTGCCAAGGCGCCACGCACAAAAACCGTGCAGCGCCCTCAAGGAAGTGCGGTATATGCCGATTTAAACGGCATCTAAGACATCCAACCAACAGGGCACCCCGATGAAAATCACCCATAAAGTGGGCCTTGCCGCCGCGACAGTGCTGTTTCTCACCGCCGCTTTGCTGTCGTGGTCGCAAGTCAGCCAAGTGCGTGACACCTTGCGCGCCGAAGCCAACTCTTCCATTCGCGAATCCAGCAGCGCGCTGGCCACGCAGATCGAAAACTGGCTGAACGGCAAACTGCACCTCATCGACATGATGGCGCAGAGCATCGACGGCAATTTCAGCGCCGAACAAATTCAATACGTGTTTGACCGGCCCATTTTGAAGGGTGAGTTCTTGCTCATCTTTGGTGGTCTAGAAACCGATGGCGCACGCATCACCAACGACACCTCGTGGAACCCCACCAACTGGGATGCCCGTCAGCGGCCGTGGTACAGCACCGCCAAGCAAGCCAGCCGCGCCGTGCTGACCGAACCGTATGCCGATGCCGGCACTGGCGAAATTCTGATTTCCGCCACCGCCAAGCTCACCGACAAGGGCCAGTTTATGGGTGCCTTTGGTGGTGACCTGTCGCTGCAAACGGTGTCCAAAGCGGTCAACACGCTGGACTTCAACGGCGCCGGTTATGCCTTCTTGCTGAGCAAGAACGGCAACATCATTTCCCACCCCGATGCCAAGCTAAACGGCAAAGCCTATAGCGAGTTGTTCGATGGTCAGCGCCCGGCGCTTAACCCCGAACTCACCGAAGTGAGCACCAAAGCCGGCGACCGTTTAGTGTCTTTTACCCACCTCGATAACCTGCAAGGCATGGACTGGTATATCGGCGTGGTGCTGGATGAAGACATCGTCATGGCTTCGGCCAACAGCCTGCGCTGGAAAGCCGTGGTGGGCACTGTAGTCGGCGTGCTGATCAGCATTGGCCTGCTGACCCTGCTGATGAGCAAATTGCTCGCCCCACTGACTGAGTTGCAGCGCTCGCTGTCGGAGATCAACCGTGGCGAAGGCGACCTCACCCGCCGCCTGCCAGTGACCGGCAACGACGAGCTGACGCAAGTCTCGCAAGAGTTCAACAGCTTCCTCGAAAGCTTGCAGAAACTGATCAGCGAAGTGCTGGGCAGCGCCAGCCAAGTGCGCCAAAGCACAGTGCTGACCTCCAACGCCGCCGAGCATGCCTCCAGCCACTTGCAGCAGCAGTTGCAAGAGCTTGATCAACTGGCCGCTGCGATGCACGAAATGGCCGCCACCGCCGAAGAAGTGGCGCGTAACGCGCAGGCAGCCGCCAGCGCCGCCAATGCCGCCAACGAAGAAACCGCCAAAGGCGTGCGCGTGGTGTCACGCTCGACCGACGCCATCAAGCAGCTGGCCAATGACATGGACGACACCAGCCATGCGATTAACGAACTGGCCAAAGTCAGCCATAACATCGAGTCGATTCTCTCGGTGATCACCGGCATTGCCGAACAAACCAACCTGCTGGCCTTGAACGCGGCGATTGAAGCGGCGCGCGCCGGTGAATCTGGCCGAGGCTTTGCTGTGGTGGCCGACGAGGTGCGCTCGCTGGCCTCGCGCACACAAGAATCCACCCGCGAAATTCGCGAGATGATCGACCAGCTGTCCAGCGGCGTGAAACAAGCCGAAGAGAAGATGCGCATCAACCGCGACAGCGCCACGCAAACCGCCGAAGAAGCCAGCGCGGCCAACGAATCGCTGCACAAAATTCGCGACGCGATTACCCGCATCAACGACATGAACCTGCAGATCGCCACGGCCGCCGAAGAGCAAAGCGCCACCACCGAGGAGATCAACCGCAACACCACCAATATCCGCGACATCAGCCAAGACGTCGCCGGTGGTGCCGAGCAGCAAGTGCAGCAATGCGGCCTGATGGGCGACCAAGTGAGCCAGCAAAACAAACTGCTGGGGCGCTTTAAGGTGTAACGCCGCCACGGCTAAGCCCCACCCGCCAGCGCAAAACGCCTGCACAGCCCTGTGCAGGCGTTTTTCTTTGCAGCACTAAACCGCTTCACGCGGCAAAGCAGCACAGCCCAACACACCTATGACAGGCCAATATTGACCAAGGGCAAGACTGAAAATTAAAGCTAAATAATATCTAAGTGATATTGCTAATAATTCTTGATTGTGAAGAATAGCGGCGAAATTTCCTCCCCCGCCTTTTTGAGGTGCTTCGCCCATGTCTCGCCCTGCTTTCCAGCTGCTGCCTTTGGCCGCGGCCCTGTGTGCTGTGTCTGTCTCGTTGTCCAGTCATGCTGCTGAGCGTACCCACAGCATGGGTACTGTGGATGTCGTCGGCGAACAACAAAGCGACACCCGTCCGGTCAAAGGCTACAACGCCAAACAAAGCCGCACCGCGACCAAGACCGACACCGCGCTGATCGACGTACCGCAAAGCGTCACCGTAGTGCCGCAAGACCTGATCAAAGACATGTCGTTGCAAAGCGTCAGCGAAGTGGTGCAATACGTGCCGGGCGTGCAGGCCTCGCAAGGCGAAGGCAACCGCGACGCGGTGAACTTCCGTGGTGCAGGCGTCAGCACCGGCGACTTCTACCTCGACGGCATGCGCGACGACGTACAAACCTACCGCGACCTGTACAACACCGACCGCATCGAAGTGCTCAAAGGCGCTAACGCGATGATCTTTGGCCGTGGCGGCGCCGGCGGGGTGATCAACCGCGTGAGCAAAGAAGCCGGCTGGGACCCAGTGCGCGAAATCAGCTTGTCGTACGGCTCGTGGGATCACCGCCGCAGCACGCTAGACGTTGGCAGTCCAGTCAACGACAACGTCGCCCTGCGCCTTAACGCCGTCTACGAAGACAGCCACAGCTACCGCGATGGCGTTGATCTCAAACGTTACGGCCTCACCCCCACCATGACCCTGCGCCCCAGCGAGCAGACCAAGGTAGTGCTGAGCGCCGAATACTTTAATGACCAGCGCATTGGTGACCGTGGCGTGCCGTCGGTTAACGGCGCGGGCAACAGCAGCTTAGGCAACCGCCCTTGGCAGCTGGGGGAAACCGACACCTTCTGGGGTAACGCCGCACAAAGCCCCAACGAAACTGACACCCACGCGTTTAACGCATTGGTCGAGCACGAGTTCAATAACGGCGTCACCCTGCGTAACCGCCTGCGCTACGCCGATTACGACAAGTACTACCAGAACGTCTACATCACCCGCGCCATGCAGAACGATGGCAACGTGCGGATCGGTGCCTACCGCGACGAAACCGAGCGGGAAAACCTGATCAACCAAACCGACCTGCTCTACACCCTGCACACCGGCAGCATCACCCACAAACTGCTGTTGGGTACTGAGTTCGGCCAGCAAGACACCGATAACCGCCGGTTGATTCCGCAAAGCGGCGAAACCCTCGGCAACGTCACTGCAGCTAACCCTACCTATAACGGCCCGGTGAGCTTCACTAAGCTGTCGCGCGACCGTCAGAGCGAGGCCGACATTGCCGCCGTCTACCTGCAAGACCAAGTGGTGCTGTCGGACCAGTGGGAACTGGTGCTGGGCCTGCGTCAAGACCGCTTCAAGGTGGATCACCGCGACAATCTGGCCAACACCCAAACCAACACCACCGACGACAAACTGTCGCCGCGTGCCGGTTTGATCTTCAAGCCGATTGAGAACGTCTCGCTATACGCCAGCTACAGCGAAACCTTCGTGCCGCGCGCCGGCGATCAAGTGGTGGATCTCACCCCCAGCAGCAGCGCACTGAGCCCGGAGAAGTTCATCAACCATGAAGTGGGCGCCAAGTGGGACATCACCCCAGCACTGGCGGTGACCGCCGCGCTGTATCAACTGGAGCGCCAGAACGTAGCCATCCAAGACCCGAGCAATCCGACCCAGAGCATTTTGGTCGACGGCCAACAAACCCAAGGCTTTGAGCTGGGCGTGAGCGGGAATATCACCGAGCAGTGGAGTATGTTCGGCGGTTACGCTTGGCAAGACGGTGAAATCACCGAAGCCCAAGGCACCGGCAGCAGCGCGATTGCCGAAGGCGCCGAGCTGGCACAAACCCCGGAAGAAACCTTCTCGCTGTGGAACCGTTACGACCTGAACGACCGTTGGGGCGTGGCGCTGGGCATGATCAGCCGTGCGCAAATGTACGCGGCGGTGCCCACCGCCTCGCAAAGCACTCTGCTGCCGGGCTACACCCGCTTTGACGCGGCGGTTTACCACACCATCAGCGCAGACTTAGCGCTGCAAGTGAACGTGGAAAACCTCACCAACAAGGAATACGCGCAAAGCGCGCACAACAATAACAACATCGTGCCCGGCGCTCCGTTGAACGCACGTGCCACTTTGATCTACAGCTTCTAAGCAGGCGCCGATTTAATCAGCGCCTATCTAAACAGAAGCTAAAACTCGCAAAAACAACAACGCCCCGGTCACCACAACCGGGGCGTTGTCGTTGTAGGCGCTAAAGGCTCCGTTAAAAGCCTTCGCCTTTAGCCGCTTTCTCCAGCAACAGTGCTGGCGGCTGGAAGCGCTCACCGTACTGCTCAGCCAAGTACTCGGCGCGGGCGACAAAGTCTTTCACGCCGTATTGGTTGATGAACTGCAGCGCACCGCCAGTCCACGCAGCAAAGCCGATGCCGAAGATCGAGCCGATGTTGGCGTCGGCCACGCTTTTCAGCACGCCCTCTTCCACGCAACGCACGGTTTCAATGGCCTGAATAAACAGGATGCGGTCGCGCACGTCTTCGGCAGAAATCTGCGCCTCGGCTTTTTCAAAGCGCTGTTTCAACTCCGACCACAGGCGCTTTTTGCCACCTGCTGGGTAGTCGTAGAAACCACCGCCAGCGGCTTTGCCGGGGCGTTTGAACTCGTGCAGCATCAGGTCGATCACGGCAAACGCAGGGTGCTCGGGCACGGCTTTGCCTTCGGCTTGCAGGTCGGCCACGGTTTGCTGGCGGATGTGCGCCATCAGGCTCATCGACACTTCGTCGCTGATCGCCAGCGGGCCAACCGGCATGCCGGCTTTGCGCGCTTCGGCTTCGATCATCGCCGCCGACACGCCCTCGCCCAACATGGCCAAGCCTTCGTTGGTGAAGGTGCCGAACACGCGTGAGGTGAAGAAGCCACGGCTGTCGTTGACCACGATTGGCGTCTTCTTGATCTGCAACACGTAGTCGAAGGCGCGGGCCAAGGTTTCGTCATTGGTTTGCGCGCCACGGATGATTTCCACCAGCGGCATTTTGTCCACGGGGCTAAAGAAGTGCAGGCCAATAAACTTTTCAGCCTGCTTAACGGCCGTGGCCAAGCCGGTGATCGGCAAGGTCGAGGTGTTCGAGGCAATCACCGCATCACTGAGCGCTGCGCTTTCCGCCGCCGAAGTCACCTTGGCTTTCAGGTCGCGGTCTTCAAACACGGCTTCGATAATCAAGTCGCAACCGGCAAAGTCGGCTTCGCTGGCGGTTGGCGTGATCAGGCTCAAGAAGGCATCGCGTTTCTCGGCCGTCATGTGGCCCTTGGCGACTTTCTTCTCCAATAGTTTGGCAGAGTAGTTTTTACCCTTCTCGGCCGCTTCCACCGACACGTCTTTGAGCACCACCTCGATACCCGCTGCGGCGGACACATAGGCAATGCCTGCGCCCATCATGCCGGCGCCGAGCACACCGACTTTCTTGGTCGGGCGCACGTCGAAACCTTGCGGACGCGACTGGCCGGCGTTGATCTCGTTGAGCTGGAACCAGAAGGTGTTGATCATGTTCTTCGCCACTTGCCCGGTGGTTAGCTCGGTGAAGTAGCGGGCTTCGATCAGCTGCGCGGTGTCGAAGTCGACCTGCGCGCCTTCCACGGCGGCGGCGAGAATTTTCTCCGGCGCCGGGAAGCAGCCCTTGGTTTTGCTGCGCAGCACACTGGGCGCAATCGCCAGCATTTGTGCCACCGCCGGGGTACTCGGCGTGCCACCGGGAATCTTGTAGCCCTTCACATCCCACGGCTGCGCCGCTTGCGGATTGGCGGCAATCCAGGCGCGGGCCTTGGCCAGCATGTCATCGGTGTTGTCGGCCAATTCGTGGACTAAACCGGCTTTTAGCGCCGCATCAGGGCGCACTTTTTTGCCTTCGGCCAAATACGGCAGGGCTTTTTCGATCCCCAGCAGGCGCACCATACGCACCACCCCACCGCCACCGGGCAGCAGACCTAAGGTGACTTCCGGCAGGCCCAACTGGATGCTGGCGTTGTTCAGCGCAATGCGGTGATGACAGGCCAAGGCAATCTCCCAACCCCCGCCCAGCGCCGCGCCATTGATGGCGGCGACCACCGGTTTGCCGAGGGTTTCCAAACGGCGCAGGTCGCCTTTGACCTGCAAAATCATGCGGTAGAAGGCTTCGGCGTCGGCTTTGGTCACTTTGACCAATTCATTCAAGTCGCCGCCGGCGAAGAAGGTTTTCTTCGCGCTGGTGACAATCACCCCGGCGAGGCTGTCTTTTTCCGCCTCAAGGCGCTCAACCACCTTGGCCATGGCTGCGCGGTACGTCGCGTTCATGGTGTTGGCACTTTGGCCGGGCATATCCATGGTCAGCACGACAATGTTGTCCTGACCTTTTTCGTAACGGATGGCGTCAGTCATTTTCTTCTCCCGGCTCACACGCGTTCGATAATGGTGGCAATACCCATACCGCCGCCCACGCAAAGGGTGGCGAGGCCGTAGCGCTGTTTACGCGCTTCCAGCTCATCGAGCAGGGTGCCGAGAATGGCGCAACCGGTGGCGCCCAGCGGGTGGCCCATGGCGATGGAGCCGCCGTTGACGTTGACCTTGTCTTCGCTGACGCCCATGTCTTTCATGAACTTCATCACCACCGAGGCGAACGCTTCGTTGACTTCAAACAGGTCGATGTCCGACACCGACAAACCGGCTTTGGCCAGCACTTTGCGGGTGGCCGGCGCGGGGCCAGTGAGCATGATGGTCGGGTCGGTGCTGGTCACCGCGGTGGCGACAATGCGCGCACGGGCTTTTAGGCCCAGCTCTTTGCCCTTGGCCTCAGAGCCGATCAGCATCAGAGCGGCACCGTCGACAATGCCGGAGCTGTTGCCGGGGGTGTGCACGTGGTTGATGGCCTCAACGTGCGAGTACTTACGCAGCGCGGTGGCGTCAAAGCCCATCTGGCCCATCATTTCAAAGCTCGGCTTGAGCTTGCCGAGGCCCTCTAAGGTGGAGTCGCCACGGATGAACTCGTCGTGATCGAGCAAGGTGATGCCGTTTTGGTCACGCACCGGCACCAAAGATTTGCTAAATGCGCCCGAGGCCGAGGCCTTGGCAGCTTTTTGCTGCGAGCGCAGGGCAAAGGCGTCCACATCCGCACGACTGAAACCCTCCAGCGTGGCAATCAGGTCGGCACCAATACCTTGCGGCACGAATTCGGTTTGCAGGTTAGTGGCCGGGTCCATCGCCCAAGCGCCGCCGTCCGAGCCCATAGGGATGCGCGACATGGATTCCACCCCGCCGACCACGACTAAATCTTCGAAGCCTGAGCGCACTTTCATCGCGCCGAGGTTCACGGCTTCAAGGCCCGAGGCGCAGAAACGGTTGATCTGCACGCCCGCCACGCTCTCATCCCAACCGGCCACCATGGCAGCGGTTTTGGCGATATCGGCACCTTGGTCGCCCACCGGGGTCACGCAGCCGAGCACCACGTCATCCACATGGCTGGTGTCTAACTGGTTACGCTCGACCAGGGCTCGCAGCAGGCCAGCCGCTAAGTCCACGGGCTTAACGCTGTGCAGGGAGCCGTCTTTTTTGCCTTTGCCACGCGGTGTGCGCACGGCATCGAAAATGTAGGCTTCGCTCATGGGAATCAAAATCCTCAGGCTTGGTTATGGTTATGCAGCGCGACAGACGCACCGTGCCATTTACCTTGCGCTTAGCGATGGCAGCCGACAATGACAGATCAGCTCAAGGCCATTGACCAAATTGGCCTGCCTGCAAACCCCGCGCGTGACGCGTGCAGCCCAGCTATTGGCCAAAAAGCCGCGCCAAGCCCGCATGCCAGAGCGGCTATTTTCCAAACCATGCGCTTTTGTTGCGATTGGTTCTAAGCCTGCACAGCCCCCGAACTAGACTAATAACCAGACCGCTCGGGGCTTTGCCGAGGGTCTGCACAATCATCCAGCGGTGTTTTGCTTTCACCGTTTAATGCCACTGCCGAGCGGGCCGACACCACCAGCCAACGCCCAGCAGCCAACAACAACAAAGGCATACGTCTATGAGCCAGCAACAACAAAAAGCTGTGCGGCAGGTTGGCGTCGTGGCTGTTGCGATTTACTTGCTACTGATCTTGCCCAACCTGTCTGCCGTGTTCTAACCACCCGCCGTGGTTGTCTTTCCCTGCAAAAACGCTGAGCCCAAGCTTGGGTTCAGCGTTTTCATGCGCAGCCATCGGCTAATCGGTTGAACGGCACACCCAACAGGCTAAGCGCGGCAACGCCCGCCACTAGCCAATCTCGGCCACCAATAAGCCATGACTAAGAGCGCGATTCGTTTTGCTACAGTGAGCGAGTCATTCCGCCACCGACAAACACAACCATGCGCGCCTTTGACCTCAACCTGCTGCGTGTTTTTGACGCAGTGATGACCTGCGGTACCGTGACTCAAGCCGCCGAGCAGCTGCACATGACAGCCCCGGCGATCAGCCAAGCGTTAAGCCGTCTGCAAGAACACATCCACGAGAGTTTGTTTGTGCGTCATGGCCGGGGCATTGCGCCCACTGCCACCGCCTTGGCCTTGCATGAGCAAGTGCAAGGCGCACTGCAAGAGCTAGAACGCGGCATTGAACTGAATAGCCAGTTCAACCCGGCAAGCAGCCCACGGCATTTTCGCATTGCCAGCCATGCGGATATCGACGCGCGCTTGGTCGGCCCCTTGCAACAGATCATCAGCGAGCAAGCGCCGCACATCACCATCGAGTGGGTCAACGACAAGATCATGGACGACGACCGCCACCACGCCCTGCGCATGCGCGCGGTGGATCTAGCGCTGACCTCAGTACCGTTTGAAACCCGTGGTTTTGTCGATGAGCTATTGCTCAAAGACGAAATGGTCGTGGTCTGCCGCAAGGCACACCCGCGTATTGGCAAGAAAATCGGTTATGAGCAGTTCTTCGATGAGCCGCACACCATTTGGAGCACGCGCCGGCATAACACTTGGCTGCTCAATTCGCTCACCGATCAAAACCTGCCGCCGCGCCGCGTGGCTTATGAGTGCGACTCGATGAGCACCCTGCTGTTATTAACCAGCATGAATGACTGGCTGTGCGTCACCTCGCGCTGGCATTACCACCACTTTGGCCAAGCATTAAACCTGCGCCAATTCGAGCTACCCTGGCCCACCCGACCCTTCCCCGTTTACCTAAGCTGGCACAGCGGTCGCACTCAAGAACCCGCCCTGCAATGGCTACGCAGCGCGCTAACCCAAGCGGCACGCAATGCCATGCAAACCATCGAAGCGAGCCACGGCTAAGTCGCCGTAAGGCAGGGCGTGCGGTGGCAATTGACGGTAAAACCCTTACACTAGCGGCCTTTTCCGCTATTGAACCGGAGATACCGTGATGATCCGTCGTACCCTGTCTTGGGCTGCGGGCGTAGCCCTATGCCTGTCCTCTTCTTTCTCGCTGGCCGCTGATGTTTTAAACGTCTCGGCGATTCCTGACGAAGCCCCCACTGAACTGCTGCGCAAGTTCAAACCGCTCGGCGCCTACCTTGAGCAACAGCTCGGCATGCCGGTGAAGTTCACCCCGGTGACCGATTACGCTGGCGTGGTTGAAGCACTGGCCAGTGATCGTGTGGACTTGGCGTGGCTGGGCGGTTTCACCTTTGTGCAGGCGCGGATCAAAACCGGCAACGCCATCCCACTGGTGCAGCGTGAGCAAGACGCCACCTTCACCAGCAAGTTCATCACCAGCGATGCCAGCGTAAAAAGCGTTGCTGACCTTAAAGGTAAGACCTTTGCCTTTGGCTCACCGTCGTCCACCTCGGGCCACCTGATGCCGCGCTACTTTATGCAGCAAGACGGCCAAGTGCCGGAGCAACTGTTCTCGCGCATCGCGTTTTCTGGCGCGCATGACGCCACCGCCGCGTGGGTCGAGTCCGGCAAGGTCAGCGCTGGCGTGCTGAATGCTTCCGTTTGGGACAAGCTGGTCGCTGCCGGCAAAGTCGACACCAACAAAGTACAAGTATTTGCCACCACTAAGCCCTACTACGACTACAACTGGACGGTACGCGGCAACTTAGACCCGGCTCTAACCGCCAAGATCAAAGCCGCGTTTTTGGCCTTAGATCCGGCTAACCCCGAGCACAAAGCGATTCTCGATCTGCAAGCGGCCAGCCGCTTTATCGAGACTGCGCCAGAAAACTACCAAGGCATTGAAGACGCCGCGCGCAGCGCAGGCCTGTTGCAGTAAGCCATGCAGCTACAACTGACCGGCATGGGTTTTACTCATGCCGGCAGCCGTGCTGGCCTTGCGCCACTGGATTTAACCATCGCCCACGGCGAACACGTGGCGATTATTGGCCCCTCCGGCGCGGGCAAAACCACCCTGCTACGCCTGCTCGGCTGCCAACTGAAGCCCACCCAAGGGCAATACCTGCTCGATGCGCAAGCACCGTGGCAACTCAGCGCACGTGGCCTGCGTGAGCTGCGTAGCCGCATTGGCTTGATTCATCAGCAACCGCCGCTGCCGCCCCGGCAACGGGTGATTAGCGCGATCGGCGCTGGACGCTTGGGGCAGTGGTCGTTACTGCACAGCCTGCGCAACTGGTTTAGCCCGCAAGACCTCGACGGCCCGCGCCGCATCCTCACCCAGCTGGATATCAGCGAAAAACTCTTCGAGCGCTGCGATCAGCTTTCCGGCGGCCAACTGCAACGCGTCGGCATCGCCCGCGTGTTGTATCAGCAAGCCCAGTTAATCTTGGCCGACGAACCCGTCTCGGCGATGGACCCACACCTCGCGCAACACACCTTGCGCACCCTCACCGAGCAGGCACGCAAGCACAGCGCCACGCTGGTGGCCAGCCTGCATAACGTCGATTTAGCGTTAAGCCTGTTCCCACGGGTGATTGGCCTGCGCGATGGCGTGGTGGCGTTTGATCTGCCGAGTAACGAAGTCAGCCCCGCACAACTGAAAGCGCTGTACGCCAACGAGCGCCTTGGCAGCCCTGTGCCGAGCAACCCCACCGTGATTCACATTCCGCGCTGCTGATATGGCCACGCTCCGCGACCCCGCCAGTTTGCCGCGCCTTGCCATCAGCCTATTGGCCATCGTGCTGCTATGGCCGGGCCTGCAACTGAGCGAGTTCAATCCTGCCCTGCTGTTAGCGGCTGAGAACCGGCAGAACATGGGCCAGTTTCTCGACGGCTTTTGGCCACTGGCGCACGATCGCGAGTTTTTAACCTTAGTGCTGCACGCCACGCTAGAAACCTTAGCTATGGCCACCGTAGGTATGGCACTGGCGTTTTTACTCGGCATGCCCTTGGCGCTGTTAGTGACGCGGGTGTTATCGCGCCGGCACTTCAGCGGCCGTGCGGCCAGCGCGGGCAGTTTTGTCCGCGCGCCGCTGCGCTTGTTGTTAGTGGTGCTGCGCAGCATTCCAGAAATTGTCTGGGCTTTGCTGTTTGTGCGCGCCGTCGGCCTTGGCCCCACGGCCGGCGTATTGGCTATCGCCATCACCTACGGCGGCATGCTCGGCAAGGTGTATGCGGAGATTTTTGAATCCACCGACCCCAAGCCCGCGCGCGCCCTGCTCGCCGCCGGCAGCTCACGCCTGCAAGCGTTTTGCTACGGCGTGCTGCCCAGCGCTGGCGATGAACTGGTGTCGTACAGCGTATACCGCTGGGAATGTGCACTGCGCGCCTCGGTGGTGATGGGCATTGTCGGCGCCGGCGGCTTGGGCCAGCAGGTGGAGCTGTCGCTACGCATGTTTGCCGGCGCAGAAGTCGCCACCTTATTGCTGGCCTTTATTCTGCTCGTCGCACTGGCCGATGGATTGAGCCGCGTGCTGCGCAAGGCGCTGCTGACATGAGCCGCCGCGCGGGCTTAGCCCTGCTCTTTATTCTGCTCGCGGTGGCCAGCGCCTATGCCTATTTGCCGCTGAACCTGAGCGAGTTGGCGGCTAGCCGCACCCCAGCGCTATTAGTCGACTACGCCGGACGCTTCTGGCCACCGGCGTTACCCGGCGGGCAATGGACAGGGCTGCTGAATGCCGCACTCGAAACCTTGGCCATGTCCGCCATCGGCACTTTAGCTGCCGCGCTGCTCGGTTTAGCCCTGGCACTGCCGGCCAGCGGCCGCTGGGGCGCTGCCGCACTAGCCATCAGCCGTTTACTACTGAATGCCTTGCGGGCGATTCCCGAACTGGTCTGGGCCATGTTGATGGTATTGGCGGCGGGGCTAGGCCCGAATGCCGGCACCCTGGCGCTGGCCCTGCATACCGCCGGGGTACTCGGCCGTCTATTTGCCGAAGCCCTAGAAAACACCCCCAGTAGCAGCGCCGATGCACTGCGTATGGCCGGCGCCAGTCGCCTGCAAGCCTTTATCTACGGCACCTTGCCGAATCTATGGCCACAGTTGTTGGCGTATACCTTGTATCGCTGGGAGAACAACATCCGCATGGCCAGCGTGCTGGGTTTTGTCGGCGCCGGCGGCTTAGGGCAAATGCTCTACGTGCACCTAAGCCTGTTTCAAGAAAGCCACGCCAGCGCGGTGATCTTGGCCATGTTGCTGTTAGTGATCGGCGTCGACGGCTTAAGCCAATGGCTGCGCCAACGCTGGGTGGTGCGCTAAGTGCGCAACGCGGCGTTACTCGAACTCGCGCAGATCTACTGCTTCACCCGCTTCGCCGTGCACTAAGCGGCGCACATCGGCAAACACCTGATCATATTCATCATGGAAGAACATCACCGGCCCGCCACGGCTAGGCAAACCATGCTTGGTCAAAATCAGATTAACTTCGTGAGCGAAGTTAAACGCCGAATCACGCGGCAAAAAAAACCGCTCATTAAGCGTCTGCGTGCCTAGGGTGCCAAACAACACAAAGTCAACACCTTCGCCCTGCCGCTCATCATGGCCTAAGGTGTATTCAAAGGTCAGCGCCAATGCTGGGCGGTCGCCCTCAGCAATAAGGCTGCGGTGTAAATGTCCGGGGCGAAACATGGCGAACTCCTTTCTTGATTGAACACGCTTAGGCTAGCGCAGCCTTTATTGCTGCGCACTAGCCTCGCGCGCTTGCACTAACACCCAAGGCGATAGCACCACGGCCCACAGATTATCGGGGTCGTTTTCGCTCCACTGGCTTGCGTGCTCATCGCTTAAGCGCTGCAGCTGCCCAGCTTGCATCCACGCAGCCACTTCTTGGCCGCGATCTTCAGCCATGGCTTCAGCCACGCCGACTAAATCTAAGCTTGGCGCCACCCACAAAACTTGGCCCTTGGCGAAAAACGGCATCAACTCAGCCCAGCCAATACGCGCGGTTTCGCCCAGCAGATTGGCGTAAAGCGTGCTAACTTCTTCAGTCATGTTGCGACTCCTGCGGTAAGGGCGCCCATGATAGCCCCTGCCGCCGGTCGAACAAGGTTGAGTGTATGCCCGGTAGACCGCCACGACCGCCACGCCGTTTTGCTGTAACTTTTTTACAGCCATGCGACATGCCGACACTGGCCATCTGCCAAGCGCTAGGCAGCCTGCGCCCTCGCCCCTAAACTGTTCCGGTACAGTTGTTGGGGGTTGCTGGGACGCCGGCACGAGGGTTACTCCCAACCACAATAAAAACGATTCAAACACTAAAAAAAGAGAGTGGAGCACGCATGAAAGCGACCAAACTGTCCAAGCTGTTTGCCGCCATTGCCCTGGCTGGCGTTGCCGCCCAAGGCTATGCCGCCGATACCATCAAAATTGCTCTGGCAGGCCCGGTAACCGGCCCGGTAGCGCAATACGGCGAAATGCAGTTCGTTGGTGCCAAGATGGCCATCGAACAAATCAACAAGGCCGGCGGGGTTAACGGCCAGCAACTCGAAGGCGTGATCTACGACGACGCCTGCGAACCTAAGCAAGCCGTAGCCGTTGCCAACAAAATCGTTAACGATGGCATCTCTTACGTGGTTGGCCACCTGTGCTCCAGCTCCACTCAGCCAGCGTCTGACATCTACGAAGACGAAGGCATCCTGATGATCACCGCGGCTTCTACTAGCCCGGAAATCACCACCCGCGGCTACCAGCTGGTATTCCGCACCATCGGTCTGGATAGCCTGCAAGGCCCGACCGCCGGTAACTACATTGCCAACACCGTGAAGCCGAAAGTCATGGCCGTTATCCATGACAAGCAGCAGTACGGTGAAGGTATCGCTACCGCCGTTAAAGAAACCGTTGAAGCCGCTGGCATCAAGGTTGCCCTGTTCGAAGGCATCAACGCTGGCGACAAAGACTTCTCCGCGCTGATCGCCAAGCTGAAGAAAGAAGGCGTCGACTTCGTTTACTACGGCGGCTACCACCCAGAGCTGGGCCTAATCCTGCGTCAATCGGCGGAAAAAGGCCTGAGCGCCAAGTACATGGGCCCGGAAGGCGTAGGTAACAAAGAGATCTCCGCGATTGCTGGCGAAGCGTCGGAAAACCTGCTGGTAACCCTGCCGAAGTCGTTCGACCAAGACGCCAAGAACGCCGCGCTGGTTGAAGCATTCAAAGCCAAAGGCGATGACCCAAGCGGCCCGTTCGTCTTCCCGGCTTACGCTGCGGTACAAGTGATGGCTGAAGGCATGACCAAAGCCGGTGGCACCGACACCGAGAAAGTCGCTGCTGCGCTGCGCGCCAACAGCTTCGACACCCCGACTGGCACCCTGGCCTTTGATGAAAAAGGCGACCTGAAGGACTTCTCCTTCGTGGTGTACCAGTGGCACGCCGACGGCACTAAGACTGCTCTGACCGAGTAATCTCAGCCTGCCAACAAAGCCCACTGCGACCCTGCAGTGGGCTTTGTTTTAACCAAGGCAGCAGAAATACAGCTGCCGACGGCTCACGATGAGCCGCGATGAACCGCACCGGTTCAGCCCAGACGTTGCAGCACCCCTGCAACACCTTGCGTACAGCACGGACTCTGCACGTAACACCTTTACTGCGGGCACCCCCCGAGGTTTAGAGATGCTTGAGCACTATCACTACTTACAGCAGCTGATTAATGGTTTGACCATTGGCAGCACCTACGCGCTGATCGCCATTGGTTACACCATGGTGTACGGCATTATCGGCATGATTAACTTCGCCCACGGCGAGGTGTACATGATCGGTTCCTACGTAGCCTTTATCGTCATCGCTGGCATGACCATGTTCGGCTTAGACAGCGTGCCCTTACTGGTCACCTGCGCCTTTGCCGCGGCGATTATCGTCACCAGCGCCTACGGCTACAGCATCGAGCGGGTTGCTTACCGGCCGCTGCGCGGCAGCAACCGTTTGATCCCCCTGATTTCAGCGATCGGCATGTCGATCTTCTTGCAGAACGAGGTACTCCTCGCGCAAGGCTCGAAGAACATGGCCATCCCCAGCCTGATCACCGGCAATGTGGTGATTGGTGCTGACGAGGCCACCGGCGTGGTGATCTCCTACATGCAGATCATGATCTTTGTCGTGACCTTTATCTGCATGGCCGGCCTGACCGCGTTTATCTCTCGCTCGCGCCTTGGCCGCGCCTGCCGCGCCTGCGCGGAAGACTTGAAGATGGCCAACCTGCTGGGCATCAACACCAACGGCATCATCGCCCTGACCTTTGTCATCGGCGCTGTGCTGGCAGCGGTAGCCGCCGTGCTGTTGGGCATTCAATACGGCGTGGTCAACCCGCACTTGGGCTTCTTGGCCGGCATTAAAGCCTTTACCGCTGCGGTATTGGGCGGCATCGGCAGCATTCCCGGCGCTATGCTCGGTGGCCTACTGCTAGGCGTTGCCGAAGCCTTCGGCGCCGACTTGTTTGGCGATCAGTACAAAGACGTGGTGGCCTTCAGCCTGCTGGTTCTGGTGCTGTTGTTCCGTCCCACCGGCATTCTCGGCCGTCCGGAAGTGGAGAAAGTCTGATGGCCAAGAATTTCAAGTTCGCCTTCTTCAGCGCCTTGCTGGTATTTGCGCTGGCCGTGCCAGTGCTCAACCTGCGCTTAACCCTCGACGGCATCACCCTCGTGGTCACCGGCGCCAGCGCTAAAGTGCAGTGGTCTATCGTTGCCTGCGCCATCGGTATCTTTGTTTGGCAGCTGCTGCGTGACGGCATTGCCGGTCTGATCCCGCAGCGCCAAGGCCCGCTTGTGCCGGAGGGCGTCAGCAACTTCCTGACCCTGCCATCCACCCAGCGTTGGGGCTTAGTCGCGCTGATCGTGATCGGCTTGATCTGGCCGTTCTTTGCCAGCCGTGGCGCGGTCGACTTGGCCACCCTAGTACTGATCTACGTGATGCTCGGTCTCGGTCTGAACATCGTGGTCGGCTTGGCCGGCCTGTTGGACTTAGGCTACGTGGGCTTCTACGCCGTGGGTGCCTACACCTACGCCATGCTCAGCGAATACGCAGGCTTCGGCTTTTGGACCGCGCTGCCGATTGCCGGCATCATGGCGGCCATCTTTGGCTACCTGCTGGGCTTCCCGGTGCTGCGTTTGCGCGGTGACTACTTAGCCATCGTGACGCTCGGTTTTGGTGAAATCATCCGCATTCTGCTGCGTAACCTCACCGAATACACCGGCGGCCCTAACGGCATCAGCGGCATCGACAAGCCGACCCTGTTTGGCCTGAGCTTCGACCGCCGCGCCGCCGAAGGCATGCAGACCTTCCACGAGTATTTCGGCATTGCTTACAACTCGGTGAACAAGGTGATCTTCCTCTACCTGATCGCCTTGCTGCTGGTGCTGATTACCCTGTTCGTGATCAACCGCCTGCTGCGCATGCCGATTGGCCGCGCGTGGGAAGCGCTGCGCGAAGACGAAATCGCCTGCCGTGCGCTGGGCATGAACCCCACCACCATCAAGCTCTCGGCCTTTACCTTAGGCGCCAGCTTTGCCGGTTTCGCTGGTTGCTTCTTTGCTGCTCGCCAAGGCTTGGTGACCCCTGAGTCGTTCACCTTTATCGAGTCGGCAATCATTCTCGCCATCGTGGTGCTCGGCGGCATGGGCTCGCAGCTGGGAGTGATTCTCGCCGCAGCGGTGCTCACCCTGCTGCCAGAAGTGGCACGCGAATTTAACGAATACCGCATGCTGATGTTTGGCGCCCTGATGGTGCTGATGATGATTTGGCGTCCGCAGGGCTTGTTGCCCATGCAGCGCCCCCACTTGGAGCTAAAACCATGAGCCGCCCGATTCTAGAAGTCAGCGGGCTGACCATGCGCTTTGGCGGTCTGCTGGCCGTCAACAATGTCGCGTTGAGCGTGCAGCCCAAGCAAGTGGTGTCGATTATTGGCCCCAACGGCGCCGGTAAAACCACCGTATTTAACTGCCTGACCGGCTTCTACCAGCCCACCAGCGGCGTGATCCTGCTTGACGACGAGCCGGTACACCAACTGGCCGGCCACGAGATTGCCCGCAAAGGCGTGGTGCGTACTTTCCAAAACGTGCGTCTGTTTAAAGAGATGACCGCGGTGGAAAACCTCTTGGTAGCCCAGCACCGTCACCTCAACACCAGCTTCTTGGGCGGTCTGTTGAAGACCCCGAGCTTCCGTCGCAGCGAAAAAGCCGCCATGGAATACGCTGCCCACTGGCTGGAAGAAGTGGATCTGGTGGATGTTGCCAACCGCCCCGCCGGCACCTTGGCCTATGGCCAACAGCGCCGCTTGGAAATCGCCCGTTGCATGATGACGCGCCCGCGCATCCTGATGCTCGACGAACCCGCCGCTGGCCTAAACCCGAAAGAAACCGAAGACCTCAAAGCCCTGATCGCCCTGCTGCGTGACGAGCACGATGTCACTGTGATGCTGATTGAGCACGACATGAAGTTGGTGATGAGCATTTCTGACTACATCTACGTGATCAACCAAGGCACACCGCTGGCCGATGGCACGCCGGACGAAGTTCGTCAGAACCCGGCGGTGATCAAAGCCTATCTGGGTGAGGAGTAAGGCATGCTGCTGGAATTCGATAAGGTTTCGACCTTCTACGGCAAAGTGCAGGCGCTGCACGATGTCAGCGTTAAAGTCGATCGCGGCGAAATCGTCACCCTGATCGGCGCCAACGGCGCAGGCAAATCGACCCTGCTGATGACCCTGTGTGGCGACCCGCGCGCCGCCAGCGGACAGATTCGCTACAACGGCGAAGACATCACGCAGCTGTCCACCGCCGAGATCATGCGCAAAGACATCGCCGTGGTGCCGGAAGGCCGACGCATCTTTGCCCGCTTAACCGTGGAAGAGAACCTCGCCATGGGCGGGTTCTTTACCGCCAAGAGCGACTTCGACACCACCCTTGAGCACGTGCTGGAGCTGTTCCCGCGCTTGAAAGAGCGTTACGACCAGCGCGGCGGCACTATGTCTGGCGGCGAACAACAAATGCTCGCCATTGC
Source organism: Atopomonas hussainii (assembly GCF_900109735.1). Classification (GTDB taxonomy): domain Bacteria; phylum Pseudomonadota; class Gammaproteobacteria; order Pseudomonadales; family Pseudomonadaceae; genus Atopomonas; species Atopomonas hussainii. Next base: position 35,067 of record NZ_FOAS01000002.1, on the reverse strand, counting down.
CCGCGCCTTGATGAGCAAACCCAAACTGCTGCTGCTCGACGAGCCGTCGCTGGGCTTGGCGCCGATCATCATCCAGCAGATTTTCGACACCATCGAAAAACTGCGCAGCGAAGGCATGACCATCTTCTTGGTCGAGCAAAACGCCAACCAAGCGCTGAAGCTGGCTGACCGTGGCTACGTGCTGGAAAACGGCCGCATCGTTATGGAAGACACCGGCGCAGCGCTGCTGGTGAATGAGGATGTGCGTAAGGCCTATCTGGGCGGCTAAGGATTTAATGGCTGCGCAGTTCAACGCTGTATGTGAGCTGCTCGCTGATTAAATCCACTGCCTGCCAGCCATAAAAAACCGCCGAATCATCGGCGGTTTTTTATTGGCTCAAGCCCGTTGCGGAACAGGCTTAAAAACTCAAGCGATAGCGCAGGGTGACATTCTCTACCCCGTCGTTGGGGTCTTTAATGCCCGCATTAGAGTAGTGATACACGCGCAAACCAAGGTCATGCTGATCGCCAAAGCGCAGGCCGACACCTAAGCGATCTTCAAACTGAAAGGCTGAACCCAAACGCTGATCTTCCAGCTCGGTAGAGCTAAACACAGCCGCGCCGATGCCGAACTCAAGGTACGGCTTGACCGACTCACCGGCAAACTCATACACCAGCACCGGGCTAAACGACACGCTGTGGTTGCTGCTGGCGTCATCGCCATCCCAATAGGTGTAACCCAAATCCCAATAGCCGCTTAAATGCCCCGTTTCAGTGGCATACCACTGGCTGTCGAAAGCCCACTGCGCACCCGCGCGCAAGGTGGTGGTCGATTCACTGCTGCTGCCGGCCTCGACAGAAATATCCGCTGCTTGAGCACTGCCTGCCGCTAAGGCAGCAACCAGCAGTAACGAGAGTGTTGATTGGTTGGCCATAACCCACTCCTTGTCAGTCAAAACCTTGCTCTACAACTATAGCCCCGATCGCCGTACATGGCGCAGGCAAGCTTGGTCTTACGTGGTTTAGACCGGCAGTTTGGCCACTTCGCCCGCCTCGCCCCACAACAGCGGCAAGGCGCGCTGCAGTGGCGCGAGTTCGCCGCTGGTCCAAAAGCGGGTTGCCGCAGGCAGCGGCTCGGCGGCGGCCAACAAACCATGCTGACTGAGCTGACGCTGTAACTGCCGCGCCACGGCAGCGCCGGTATCGATCAGGCTGATCTCAGCGGGCAATAACCGCGTGAGCAAAGGCCGCACGAAGGGGTAATGGGTGCAGCCCAGAATCAGCGTGTCACAACCGGCCGCCAGCAAGGGCGTGGTAAAGGCGGTGAGCAGTTCAGCGGTGCGCGGGCTGTCCAGCTCACCCGCTTCGATTTGCTCCACTAAGCCTGGGCAAGGCTGGGTATGCACCTCAACGTTTTGCGCAAAACGGTCGAGCAAGGCGGCGAACTTGGCGCTTTTTAACGTGCCGGTGGTCGCTAACACACCCACTTTACCGCTGCGCGTAGCCTGCGCGGCGGGCTTAACCGCGGGCTCCATGCCAACAATCGGCACCTGCGGATAGGTTTCGCGCAGCGCCGCCACGGCAGCGGCTGTGGCGGTATTACAAGCCACCACCAGCGCTTTGGCGCCTTGCGCTAACAAAAACTGGCTGATCAGTGCGCAGCGCTCGCGGATAAACTCCGGCGTGCGCTCGCCGTAAGGCACAAAGCCCGAATCGGCAACGTACAACAACGACTCGTGTGGCAACTGCTGACGAATTTCGCCCAGCACCGACAAACCGCCGACGCCGGAGTCGAACACGCCAATCGGCGCGTTAGTGACCATCACCGCCACACACCGCGCAGGCCGGGTCGCGACGCACTTTTAGCTCGCGGAACTGGCTGTTTAGTGCATCAAATAACATCAAACGACCTACCAAGGGCTGACCGAAACCGGCTAACAGTTTCAACACTTCCAGCGCTTGCAGGCAACCGATAGTGCCGACCACCGGGCCAAGCACGCCCGCTTCGGAGCAGGTCAGTTGCTCTTCGCTGCCATGCCCGTACAGGCAGTGGTAGCAGGGGCTGCTTGCCTCACGCGGGTCGAACACGCTGAGCTGGCCTTCCAAACGAATCGCCGCGCCGCTAACCAATGGTTTTTTCGCCGCCACACACGCGGCATTGATCGCTTCGCGGGTGGTGAAGTTATCGGTGCAATCGACCACCACATCCACCGCCGCCACGGCAGCGCTTAGGCTGTCGGCATCCAAACCGCGCTCATGCAACACGCAGCGCACTTGCGGATTCAGCGCGGCAATGCGGCTGCTGGCAGAAATCACCTTCGACTGGCCGAGCGAGTCGCCATCGTGAATCACTTGGCGTTGCAGGTTGGTTAAATCGACCCGATCGAAATCGGCCAAATGCAGCTCACCGACCCCGGCAGCGGCCAAGTACAACGCCACTGGCGAGCCAAGCCCGCCCAAGCCAATCAGCAACACGCGGCCAGCGGCCAAGCGCTGCTGACCTTCGATATCCACTTGCTTTAACAGGATCTGCCGGCTGTAGCGCAGCAGGTCTTCGTCATTCAGTTGCATGCGGCCACTGCCCTCCCGTCACGCGGATGTGCCCGGCTAAATCTTCCCGCTGAGTAATCTGCACAAAGCCTTGCTCGACCAGCAGTGCAGCCACGGCGGCGGCTTGATCGTAGCCGTGTTCGAATAACAACCAACCGCCAGCGCTTAACCACGATGGCGCTTGGGCAATAATCTGGCGGATATCGGCCAAGCCATCGTGGCCGGCGGTGAGCGCCGAGCGCGGCTCAAAGCGCACATCGCCTTGCTCAAGGTGCGGATCGGCCTCGGCGATATACGGTGGGTTACTGACGATCAGCGCAAACCGCTGCGGCGCTAAGTCGGCAAACCAATTACTCAACGCAAACTGCGCATTACTGACCTGATTGCGCTGCGCGTTAGCCTGCGCCAGCGCCACGGCCTCGGCGATACGGTCGACACCCAACACCTGCCAGCCGCGCTGCTCTTTGGCCAGCGCCAAGGCAATCGCGCCGGTGCCGGTGCCTAAGTCGAGCACACGGGCCAGCGCGGGCAAGTTAAGCGCCAGCGCGGCTTCCACCAAGCTTTCGGTATCGGGGCGGGGAATCAAGGTATGCGGCGCTACGGCTAAGTCCAAGCTCCAAAAGCCTTGGCTGCCGAGCAAATAGGCCACCGGCTCGCCCTGTTGGCGGCGCGCTAACAGCGCCTGAAACGCCGCTGCCTGTTCAGTCGATAACTCACGCTCTGGCCACGTGCGGAGGTAAGTGCGGTTCTTCTGCAGCACATGGGCCAGCAATAACTCGGCATCCAACGCGGCGCTGTCCGAGTTCGGCAAGTGAGCCTGCGCTAATGCCTCGGCAATGCTCGCCACGCTTAATCGCCCAACGCAGCCAACTGGTCGGCTTGGTACTCTTGCAGCAGCGGCTCGAGCACCGCGTCTACGCCGCCGGCAACGATGTCATCCAAGCTGTACAGGGTCAGGTTGATACGGTGATCGGTCACGCGGCCCTGCGGGTAGTTATAGGTGCGGATACGCTCGGAGCGATCCCCCGAGCCGACCAGCAAGCGGCGGGTTTCCGATTGCTCACGATCAGCCGCTTCGCGCTGTGCGCTTTGCAGCCGCGAGGCCAGCAGCGACATGGCCTTGGCGCGGTTCTTGTGCTGCGAGCGCTCTTCTTGGCACTCCACCACCAAGCCAGACGGCAGGTGAGTAATGCGAATCGCCGATTCGGTTTTGTTCACGTGCTGACCACCGGCACCGGAAGCGCGGTAGGTGTCGACGCGCAAATCCGCCGGGTTGATCTCCACGGCAGCTGCTTCATCCAGCTCGGGCATCACCGCCACAGTGCACGCCGAGGTATGAATGCGCCCCTGCGACTCGGTGGCCGGCACACGCTGCACGCGGTGCGCGCCAGACTCAAACTTGAGCTTGCCGTACACGCCATCGCCACTCACTAGGCTGATCACTTCTTTATAACCACCGTGCTCGCCGGGGTTTTCGGAGAGAATCTCGACCCGCCAGCCCTGGCGCTCGGCATAGCGCGAGTACATGCGAAACAGGTCACCGGCAAAAATGGCCGCCTCGTCACCGCCGGTGCCGGCGCGTACTTCTAAGAAGGCATTGCGGCCATCGTTAGGGTCGCGCGGCAAGAGCATCTTTTGCAGCTCGACTTCCAGCTCGCTAATCAGCGCCTCGCAGCGCTGGATTTCTTCCGCGGCCATCTCGCGCAAATCGGCGTCGCTGTCTTTGCTCAGCACGTGCGCCTCGGCCAAATCGGCCTGCGCGGCGCGGAAGGCTTCATAGGCTTTCACCACCGGCTCAAGCTCGGCGTACTCCTTGGAGTAAGCGCGAAAGCGCGTTTGATCCATGATGATTTCGGCATCGGCCAGCAGCGCGGCGAGCTCTTCAAAGCGCTCAGCCAGCGTATCTAACTTGGTTAACAGCGAGGCTTTCATAGCACCTCAAGTCAGGGAATCGGGAGTGTTCAGCGCGAGTAACTCTTGCGCTAGGGTCAGGGCGTCTTGGCGCCCCGCAGCGGAGAGTTTTTTCAGCTGCACGCTGGGCGAGTGCACCAACTTATTGGTCAGGCCGCGGGCTAATTGTTGCAGTGCCTGCTCGGCAGACGAGCCATTACGCAGCGCACGTAGGGCCTTGGCCAACTCTTCATCACGCAGGCTTTCGGCGCGCTCACGGTAGCTGCGCACCACATCCACCGCCGACAGCGCGCGCATTTGCTGCATAAAGTCGGCAACGCATTGCGCGACCAGCTCTTCGGCGGCTTGCGCGGCCTGCTGGCGGCTCTTGAGGTTTTCGTTGATCACCTCTTGCAGGTCATCGACGCTGTACAAGTACACGTCATCCAGCTCGCCAACTTGCGGCTCGATATCGCGCGGCACGGCGATATCCACCATAAAAATCGGCCGGTGCTTACGCTTTTTCAGCGCACTTTCCACCATGCCTTTGCCCAAAATCGGCAACTGGCTGGCGGTCGAGCTGATCACGATGTCGCTATTGACCAACTCTTGCGGGATTTCTGAGAGCAGCACGGCATGCGCGCCGAACTGCTCGGCCAAAGCACGCGCGCGTTCTAGCGTACGGTTGGCCACCACGATGCGCTTAATGCCCTGCTCGTGCAGGTGCCGAGCAACCAAAGTAATGGTTTCGCCCGCGCCGATCAGCAGCGCTTGGCTATGGCGTAAATCACTGAAAATCTGCCGCGACAGGCTAACGGCGGCAAACGCCACCGAGACCGGGTTCTCGCCAATCGCCGTGCTGGAGCGCACTTGCTTGGCGGCATTAAACGTCGACTGAAACAGACGCCCGAGCATAGGGCCAACGGTGCCGGCCTCGCGCGCCACGGCATAGGCCGATTTCATCTGACCGAGAATCTGCGGCTCGCCAAGCACCATAGAGTCGAGCCCGCAAGCCACGCGCATCATGTGCTGCACCGCGTGCTCTGCCGGGTGGGCATAGGCGCAGGCGCTTAAATCACCGAGCGGCACGCCGTGATAATTCGCCAGCCAGTGCAACAAGGGCTGCGGGTCAGCATGCTCGTGAGCCAAGTACAGCTCGGTGCGATTGCAGGTGGAGAGAATCGCCACCTCGTGGCTGCCGGTTTCGCTGCAAAACCGCTGCTGCGCCTCAACCATACGCTCAGGCACAAACGCCACTTTTTCGCGCACCGAAACCGAGGCTGTTTTGTGATTGATACCAAGGGCGAGAAATGCCATGCAGCCGCTACAGACCTAACCTACTTATAAGCGGGGTATTTTCCCCGTTAAGCGCACGCCCTACAACCACCCGCGCTTGACGGCTATCAATCAAACACATGTCAGCAGGCAAGAATGCAGCGCATATGTCATCATTCAAGCATTCTTAAGGACAGCCTGCCCCACCGCATCATGACTAAACCTCTCGCGTTAGTGTTCGCCAGTCTCACTCTGTTTGGCTGCCAAAGCTTCACCACGCCACAGGCGCCGGTGACGGCACCGCTCACCGACACAGCCAACAACAACACCAGTAGCGACGCCAAGCCCCAGCACTACCGCAACTTCGAGCGCGACACCTTGTATAGCCTGCTGGTGGCCGAACTGGCCGGGCAGCGCAATCGCTTCGACATTGCCTTAGGCAACTATGTGCAACAGGCCCACCTGACCCAAGATGCTGGCGTGGCCGAGCGCGCTTATCACATCGCCGATTACCTAGGCGCCCATCAAGCCGCGCTGGATAGCGCCGAGATTTGGGTGAAGCGCGCGCCGGACAACATCGCCGCGCAACGTGCTGCTGCCGTGCAACTGGCCCGTGCCGGTCGTTTAGACGAAGCGCTGGAACACATGGAAGTGGTGCTCAACGCACAAGGCAAAACCCATTTCGATTTTCTCGCCTTATCTGCCGCAGAAACCGACCAAGACACTCGCGACGCCTTGCTGCAAAGCTTCGAGCGCCTACTGGAAAAACACCCCAACAACAGCCAACTGATCTTTGCCAAAGCCCTGCTGCTGCAGCAAAGCGGACAAAAAGCCGACGCGTTAACCCTGCTAGAAAGCCAATCGGCGAGCGAACAGGAAACCCCGGCGATCATCCTCCGCGCCCAGCTGCTGAACGAGCAAAAACGCAGCAAAGCCGCTCGCCAGCTGATGGCCGACGCCGTCGCAGCCAAGCCTAACAACAAGCGCTTGCGTTTAACCTACGCGCGCCTACTGATCGAGCAAGGTAAAGAAGACCTCGCCCGCGACGAGTTCGCCAGCTTGGTTGACTTGTACCCCGGCGATAATGACCTGCTGTTGTCGCTGGGCCTGTTGGAAATGCAGCAAGGCAACCTCGACAGCGCCCGCGAGCAACTCAGCGTACTGCTCAACCGTGGTGAGCATCTGGATACCGCCCACTACAATCTGGGCCTGATTGCCGTGGAGCAAAAGCAGCCAAACCTTGCCATCGAACACTTCAGCCAAGTGCGCCCCGGCAACGAATACCTGCCTGCGCAAATGCAACTGGCCAATCAACTGTTTGCCACCGCACGCTTTGCCGAAGCGCAGCAAATTCTCGCCCACGCCCGTCAAGAACAGCCCGACTACGCCATTCAGCTGTACTTGATTGAGGCCGAAGGCTTGGCCGAGCACCAGCAAATCAAGCGTGCCTGGCGCATTTTGGCCAAGGCCCTGCTGGAAAACCCCGACAACCTCGACCTGATTTACACCCGCGCCATGCTGGCGGAAAAACGCGGCGACCTTGCCGGTCTTGAGCAAGATCTGCGCTTTATCATCGACCGCGAACCGAACAATGCCATGGCGCTCAACGCACTGGGCTACACCTTGGCCGACCGCACCACGCGCTACCAAGAAGCGCTGGAGCTAATCCAAGCAGCCTACGAACTGAACGGCAACGACCCGGCGATCATCGACAGCCTTGGCTGGGTGAATTACCGCCTTGGCAATCTGGATGAAGCCGCACGCTTACTGCGCCAAGCGTATGAGCAATTCCCCGACCACGAAGTCGCCGCGCACCTTGGCGAAGTGCTCTGGCAACAAGGCAAGCGCGATGAAGCGCAGCAAGTCTGGCAAGACGCCCTTAAAGGCAAGCCCGACAGCCCCGTTTTGAAGAGCACCATCGAACGTCTGCAAGGAGCGCAGCCATGAGAGCGTTGCAACACCTCGCCCTAGCCGCCTTGCTAGGGCTGCTCACCGCGTGTGCCACTCACACCCCGCAAGAACAACTGCAAGGCGATGCCGACCCAAAGCGCTGGCAAGCGCATAGCCAGCAAATCAAGACCATCAATGCCTGGCAAATCAGCGGCAAACTGGGCGTACGCACCCCCGCCGAATCCGGCAGCGCCACGCTGTTTTGGCTGCAACGCAATGATTATTTCGACATCCGCCTGGCCGGCCCGCTCGGCCAAGGTGCCGCGCGCCTGCACGGGCATCGCCAGCAAGTCACCCTAGAGCTGGCCAACCAAGGCCAATTCAGCGCCGCCAGCCCTGAAGCCTTACTCGAAGAGCGCCTCGGCTGGCGTTTGCCGGTGTCACATTTACTCTGGTGGATTCGTGGCCTACCGGCCCCAGACAGCCCCAGCCAGCTGACCCTCGACAGCGACAGCCGCTTAAGCCAACTGCGCCAAGATGGCTGGGACATTCGCTACACCCGCTATCAACCCAGCGAGCTGGGCGATTTACCGGCTCGCCTAACGCTAAGCGGCCATGACCTAAACATCACCTTGGTAGTGAAAGAGTGGCAACCTCGCCTGCTGGGTCGTTAACCATGCTGCGTGAAATCAGCCTGCCGGCACCGGCCAAGCTCAACTTGTTTTTGCACATCCTCGGTCGCCGCGCCGACGGTTATCATCAATTGCAAACGCTGTTTCAGTTTCTCGACTACGCCGATGAACTGACCTTTAGCCTGCGTGATGACGGCGTTATTCAACTGCACGACGCCCTGCCCGGCGTCGCGCACGACGACAACCTCATCGTCAAAGCCGCAAAAATGCTGCAACAAGCCAGCGGCAGCATACGCGGCGCGGATATACGCATCCACAAGCGCTTACCCATGGGCGGCGGCATCGGCGGCGGTAGCTCCAATGCCGCCACCACCCTGTTGGGGTTAAACCTGATTTGGCAGTGCCAGTTCGACCTCGATCAGCTCGCCAGTCTGGGGCTACAACTGGGTGCTGATGTGCCGGTATTCGTGCGCGGCCACGCGGCCTTTGCCGAAGGCGTGGGCGAGCAACTCACGCCGGTCACCTTAGACGAGCCTTGGTTTGTCGTCGCTGTGCCGCAAGTGCATGTAAGTACTAAAGAAATTTTCTGTGATGAGCGGTTGACACGTAACACACCCGCCATTACATTAGCCGCCGCTCAAACGCAGGAGGGGCACAATGATTGCCTGCCAGTGGTTGAGCTGCGTTACCCGGAAATTCGTAACGCATTGATGCAGCTGAACAAATTTGCTTCAGCCAAGCTAACAGGTACCGGAGCTTGTTGTTTTACAAGCTTTCCAAGCCAGCAAGAAGCTGATAAAGTTTCGCGCTCTCTTGAGGGTGGCCTGCAGCACTTTGTCGCCAAGGGCAGCAACATTTCCATGTTGCACAAGGCACTGCAAAGCTTGCATCAGTAAGAGATATACAGGGGCGTCGCCAAGCGGTAAGGCAGCAGGTTTTGATCCTGCCATGCGTTGGTTCGAATCCAGCCGCCCCTGCCATATTTTTAAAGTTACAGGGGCGTCGCCAAGCGGTAAGGCAGCAGGTTTTGATCCTGCCATGCGTTGGTTCGAATCCAGCCGCCCCTGCCATTTTCCAGCATCCCCCTGACACAGCCCTACAGGTACTGCCGCGTGTCCAAGATGATGGTCTTCACGGGGAACGCCAACCCCGATCTGGCCCGCCGAATCGTTCGTCAACTGCACATCCCCATGGGTGATGTTTCCGTTGGCAAATTCTCTGACGGCGAAGTCGCCGTAGAAATCAATGAAAACGTGCGTGGTAAGGACGTGTTTATCGTCCAGCCGACCTGCGCGCCGACCAACGACAACCTGATGGAACTGATCGTGATGGCCGACGCCCTGCGTCGCTCTTCTGCCACACGTATCACCGCCGTGGTGCCGTATTTCGGCTACGCCCGTCAGGATCGCCGTCCTCGTTCAGCGCGTGTACCGATCAGCGCCAAGGTGATTGCCGACATGTTCAATGTCGTCGGCGTGAACCGTGTACTGACCGTCGACCTGCACGCCGACCAAATTCAAGGCTTCTTTGATATCCCCGTAGACAACATCTACGGCTCACCGACCCTGGTGGACGATATCCAAGCCCAGCGCTTTGAAAACCTCATGGTCGTTTCACCGGACATCGGCGGCGTAGTTCGCGCCCGTGCCGTGGCGAAGAACTTGGGCGTTGATCTGGCGATCATCGACAAGCGCCGTCCGAAGGCTAACCAGTCTGAGGTGATGCACATTATTGGTGACGTACAAGGCCGCACCTGCGTACTGGTCGACGACATGGTCGACACCGCAGGCACTCTGTGCCACGCCGCCAAAGCGCTGAAAGATTTCGGTGCCGACAAAGTCTGCGCCTACGCTACACACCCGGTGTTGTCTGGCCGCGCGATTGAGAACTTGGAAAACTCCGTTCTCGACGAGCTGGTCGTCAGCAACACCATTCCGCTGTCGGCCGCTGCGCAAAATTGCACGCGCATTCGCCAGCTCGACATTGCCCCGGTGATCGCCGAGGCCATGCGCCGCATCAGCAACGAAGAATCCATCAGCGCGATGTTCCGCTAATCGCACTGATTTAACGCTGCCTCGGCAGGATCAACGCCCGCAACGCTGGTCGCAAGTGTTGCGGGCGCGTTTTTACTTTAGGAGTCTTAACATGACTAACTTTGCCCTTAACGCTCAAGCGCGTTCTGACATGGGGAAAGGTGCGAGCCGCCGCCTGCGTCGTAACGCCAACCTGGTTCCCGCTATCGTTTACGGTGCCGACAAAGCCCCCCAGCCGATCAGCCTGGTTTTCAAAGAGCTGGTTAAACTGCTGGAAAACGAAGCAGCCTTCTCGCACGTTCTGGAACTGTCTATCGACGGCGCCAAAGAAAGCGTACTGATCAAGGACCTGCAGCGTCACCCGGCGAAGAACAGCGTGACTCACGTTGACTTCATCCGCGTAGTGAAAGGCCAGAAGCTGACCGTTACCGTACCGCTGCACTTCATCAACGAAGAAGACTGCGTGGGCGTGAAGCAACAAGGCGGCGCTATTTCTCACACTGCCAACGACATTGAAATCGAAGTTCTGCCGCGCAACCTGCCGGAGTTCATCGCCGTTGATATGTCCAAGGTAGAGCTGGGCCAGGTAGTTCACCTGTCTGACCTGAAGCTGCCGGAAGGCGTTGAGTCTGTAGCACTGAGCCACGAGAACGACCTGGCTATCGCCAACGTTCACCAGCCGCGTGTTGCTGAAGAAACTACCGCTGAAGAAGCTCCGGCCGCTGACGCTGCCGAAGAAGAGCAGAAAGACGAGGAGTAACAGGCTCGCCTGTTACTGGCTAGGCTCCGCGCGTGACCGCTATCCAACTGATCGTAGGCTTGGGCAACCCAGGCGTCGAATACGAGCAGACGCGGCATAACGCCGGAGCCTGGTTCGTCGAACGTGTGGCGGCGGCCGAGGGTGTGACCCTCGCTGCCGACCGCAAGTATTTCGGCCTGACTGGGCGCTTTCGCCATCAAGATCAGGACGTCCGCCTCCTCATCCCCACCACTTACATGAACCGCAGCGGCCAAGCCGTGGCTGCACTGGCGGGTTTCTTTCGCATCCCCATCGAGAGCATTCTGGTCGCGCATGACGAACTGGATATGCCGCCGGGCGTGGCGAAACTCAAACAAGGTGGCGGCCATGGCGGACACAACGGCCTGCGCGACATCATTGCGCAAATGGCCAACCAGAACAGCTTTCAGCGCCTGCGCATTGGCATTGGCCATCCGGGCGACAGCAAGCTGGTCTCCAACTACGTACTTGGCCGCGCCCCGCGCAACGAGCAAGAACTGATCGAAGCCAGCATCGCCAACAGCTTGGCCGTGCTGCCGCAACTGCTCGACGGCGACCTAAAAACCGCCATGCAACGCCTGCACAGCCAAAAAGCCTGATTACACGCCCACCGGCGGAGGAACACACCATGGGATTTAACTGCGGCATCGTCGGCCTACCCAATGTCGGCAAGTCCACCCTGTTCAATGCTCTGACCAAAGCCGGTATCGGCGCAGAAAACTTCCCCTTCTGCACCATCGAGCCCAACAGCGGCATCGTGCCGATGCCCGATGCCCGCCTGAACGCGCTGGCGGAGATCGTCAAACCTGAGAAGGTCATCCCCACCAGCATGGAATTCGTCGACATCGCCGGCCTCGTCGAAGGCGCCAGCAAGGGCGAAGGCTTGGGTAACAAATTCCTCGCCAACATCCGCGAAACCGACGCCATCGCCCACGTGGTGCGCTGCTTCGAAGACGACAACGTGATTCACGTCAGCAACAGCGTAAACCCCAAGCGCGATATCGAAGTGATCGACCTTGAGCTGATCTTCGCTGACCTAGAAAGCTGCGAGAAACAACTGCAGCGCGTCACGCGTAATGCCAAAGGCGGCGACAAAGAAGCACTGGCGCAGAAAGCCGTGCTGGAGCAGCTGATCCCGCACTTCCAAGAAGGCAAGCCGGCGCGCAGCCTGCTGAAAAACGCCAGCACCGAAGAACGCGCCATTGCTCGCGGCTTTCACCTGCTGACCAGCAAGCCAGTGATGTACATCGCCAACGTCAGCGAAGAAGGCTTCGAAAACAACCCGCACTTAGATGCGGTCAAAGCCATCGCCGCCGAAGAAGGCGCCGTGGTGGTGCCGGTGTGCAACAAGATTGAGGCCGAAATCGCCGAGCTGGATGACGACGAAGAAAAGCAAATGTTCCTCGAAACCATGGGCATGGAAGAACCCGGCCTAAACCGCGTCATCCGCGCCGGTTACGAGCTACTCAACCTGCAAACTTACTTCACCGCTGGCGTGAAAGAAGTACGCGCCTGGACCGTGCAAATCGGCGCCACCGCACCGAAGGCCGCCGCAGTAATCCACACCGATTTCGAGAAAGGCTTTATCCGCGCCGAAGTCATCGGCTACAACGACTTCATCCAATACAACGGCGAAGCCGGTGCCAAAGAAGCCGGCAAATGGCGCCTAGAAGGCAAGGACTACATCGTCAAAGACGGTGACGTGATGCACTTCCGCTTTAACGTCTAAGCCGCTATTCCGGCACCTTAGTGTCATTACAAAGCCTCTTGCCGGCAATGCCGCAAGGGGCTTTGTTTTTGTCTTAGATCAGACAAACGTATTTCTGAATGCAACAAAGCTCCCCAAAGCACGCAACATGGCGTAGGCTGAAAGTGTCGATGCAGCGATCACTGCGCACCGTTAGCGCTTAAGTGCGCTGCCGACGTGAAGACTAAGTTGTTGAGTTGAATAAGGAATGCCCTATGCAAATCCAGGTTCATAGTGACAACCACATCCAAGGCAGTGCTCGTTTAGCCGATTGGGTAAGTGCAACCGTTACCGACAAATTTGACCGCTACGGCGATGATCTCACCCGCGTTGTTGTGCACCTAGCCGACGAAAACGCCCACAAGTCTGGCGCCACTGATAAGCGCTGCCACATCGAAGCCCGCCCCAAAGGGCAAGCCCCGCTCTCCGTCACGCACAAGGCAGAATCACTGGAGTTCGCCTTAGACGGTGCACTGGAAAAACTCAGCCACGCGCTTGACCACCACATGGGCAAACTGCGCGCCAAACGCGCCGCCGCGCAGCGTGAAGAAAACATCGGCATCAGCCACGCCGACCACCTGTTAGAAGAAGACTTCCTAGAAAACCAGATGGCGCGTAGCGCTTAAGCAGCGCGCATAAAAAAACCGCCTTGGCCGAACGCCTTGGCGGTTTTTTAGTGCCTAGAAAAACTCAGTCTTGGCGACTGGTCACTTCCAGCAGGTGATAACCAAACTGGGTTTTCACCGGACCTTGCACCACACCCACCGGCGCGCTGAACACCACAGCATCGAACTCTTTCACCATCTGCCCACGACCAAAGGTGCCCAAGTCGCCGCCCTGACGGCTAGACGGACAGCTGGAATTGTCTTTCGCCACTTGAGCGAAATCGGCACCACCTTCGATAGCGGCTTTCAGTTCGTTGCACTTGGCCTCGGTGGCCACCAGGATGTGACGTGCGCTTGCGCGAGCCATGGGGGAACTCCTCAATTCATTCGATGAACAGCCGCCCAGCGGCAGCCGCGTTAGCAAACACTGAGACAACAGAGCCTCAGCCTTTAAAACCCTTTCCGACCATGTATACCTCACGCGAGCGTGAGCGCGAGGCATCGGGCTTGCGGATCATCACCTTGTCGAACGAGGTGCGCATGTCTTTCAAAAACTGATCCGAACCATCGCCTTGGAATACTTTGACCACATAATTGCCGCCAGGCTTGAGCACTTGACGCACCATGTCCAACGTCAATTCGACCAAGTACATCGCCGCCGCTTGGTCGGCCACCGCCACGCCGCTGATATTCGGCGCGATATCGGAAATCACCAGATCCGGCTGGCGGCCATCCAACATATCCAACAACTGTTGGAAGACCTTATCGTCGGTGAAGTCGCCTTGAATAAAGTCGACGTTTTCCAGCGAATCCATCGGCAAGATATCGGTGGCAATCACCCGCCCCTGATCGCCCACCATACGCCCGGCGATTTGCGACCAGCCACCGGGGGCCGAGCCTAAATCCATGATCAGCATGCCGGGACGAATCAGGCGGTCTTTTTCATCCAGCTCAATCAGCTTGTAACTGGCGCGCGAGCGCAAACCATCTTTTTGCGCTTGCTTAACGTAGGGATCGTTGACGTGTTCATCCAGCCAACGACGGCTGCTTTTCGAGCGTTTCATTCGCGAACTAACCACCGAAATCAATGTGCGGGCCAGACGCGATGAAACCGCGCGACCACAAAGTGGCGGCAATTATAGGCCCAGAGGCGCCTGCAGGTTAAATCGCCCAGGCGACAAACTGACAGCCGCCAGATCCGGCGCGTACAATAGCGGCCTGCTTTTTGTCCTTATTCCCTTTGCCGGAGTCACCGGCCAGGCTTGCCCTATGATTCGTATTACCGAACTGTCTTTGCCGCTGGATCACCCTGCCGACGCGCTGCGTGAAGCCATTGTTACCCGCCTGCAGATTAGCGCTGCCGAGCTGATCAACTTCACTGTGTTTAAGCGCAGCTACGATGCGCGGAAAAAGAACAGCGTGATTTTGTTTATCTACATCATCGACGTCGAAGTGCGCGATGAGGCCGCCCTGCTGCAACGCTTCGCCGATGACAAACACATTCGCCCAGCGCCGGACACGCACTACTACCCTGTCGGCCACGCGCCAGACTCGCTCAGCGAACGGCCGATTGTGGTGGGCTTTGGCCCCTGCGGCTTGTTTGCTGCCCTGCTGCTGGCACAGATGGGCTTTAAGCCGATTGTGCTCGAGCGCGGTAAAGATGTGCGCCGCCGCACTAAAGACACCTGGGCGCTGTGGCGCAAGAAAACCCTGACCCCCGAGTCCAACGTGCAATTTGGCGAAGGCGGCGCAGGGCTGTTCTCCGACGGCAAGCTGTATAGCCAGATCAAAGACCCGAAGTTTTACGGCCGCAAGGTGATGCACGAGTTCGTCCGCGCCGGCGCGCCGGAAGAAATCATGTACGTCAGCAAGCCACACATCGGCACCTTCCGCCTGACGGGCGTGGTGTCAACCATGCGCGAAGAAATCATCGCTTTGGGCGGCGAAGTGCGCTTTGAAAGCAAAGTCACCGACTTGGTGATTAACGATGGTCAGCTTGAAGGCGTGGTATTAGCCAACGGCGAAACCCTGCACAGCCGCCACGTGATTCTGGCCTTAGGGCACAGCTCGCGCGATACCTTCCGCATGCTGCACCGGCAAAACGTCTTCATTGAAGCCAAACCGTTTGCCGTGGGCTTCCGTATTGAGCACCCGCAATCGCTGATCAACCAAGCGCGCTTGGGCAAATACGCCGGCCATCCGCAGCTGGGTGCCGCCGACTATAAACTGGTACACCACGCGCAAAACGGCCGCGCGGTGTACAGCTTCTGCATGTGCCCGGGCGGCACTGTGGTGGCGGCGACCTCGGAGCCTGAGCGCGTGGTCACCAACGGCATGAGCCAATACTCGCGCAACGAACGCAACGCCAACGCAGGCATCGTGGTGGGCATCAATCCTGAGCAAGACTTCCCCGGTGGCCCGCTGGCTGGGGTGGAGTTTCAAGAACGCCTAGAGTCGCGCGCCTATGAACTTGGCGGCAGCGACTACTGCGCCCCCGCGCAATTGGTCGGCGACTTTATACGCGGCAAGGCATCGCGCGAGTTTGGCGAAGTCGAGCCGTCGTACAAACCCGGTGTACGCTTGGGCGACTTGGCACCATCGTTACCCGACTACGCCATCGAGGCAATCCGCGAAGCCCTGCCGGCCTTCGGCAAGCAAATTCGCGGCTTTGATCGTGACGACGCCATCCTCACCGGCATCGAAACCCGCACCAGCTCACCGGTGCGCATCACCCGCGATTACGAAACCCTGCAAAGCCTTAACCTCAAAGGTCTGTACCCTGCTGGTGAAGGCGCAGGTTATGCCGGCGGCATTCTTTCTGCCGGGGTGGATGGCATCAAGGTCGCCGAAGCCGTCGCGCGCTCTATGCTCGCCACTCACAACGATACGGCACCGGCATGAAGCTCGACGACATCAAAAAACTGCAGCAGAAAAAGTACCGCGCCCAGTTCGGCCACTTTCTGCTCGAAGGCGAGCATTTAGTGCTGGAGCTTGAAAAAGCCGCCCAGCAAAACCCCGCGCTGCTACGCAGCCAGCTGTATGTCAGCGCCGCCTACGAACATTGGCAAAGTCCATTTAAAACCCAGCTGATCAGCCAAAAGCAGATGGCCAGCATTGCCGACACCCAAACCCCGCAGGGCATCATCGCCGTGGTGCCTATGCTGCCGCAGAGCAGCAGCCCTGCAGGCAACAATGAGCGGGCGATTTACCTGCATGAGATCCAAGACCCCGGCAACCTCGGCACTATCTTGCGCACGCTGGCGTGGTTCGGCGGCTTTCGCTGCCTGCTGAGCCCCGGCAGTGTCGACCCCTACAACCCCAAAGTGGTGCGCGCCAGCATGGGCGCGATCTTCCACACGCCCTTGGAGTTAGATGTCAGCCTAGACAGCTTGCCGGCGCGCTTTAAGCACATCGCCTGCCTCGACATGCACGGCGACAGCCTACAAAGCCCCGCCTTCCACGCCAGCGACTGCTACCTGTTCGGCAACGAAGCCCGCGGTGTACCCCGCGAGCAACTGGCTGCACTGGGCGCGCAGGCCTTTACCATTGCCGGCAGCGGCGCGATTGAGTCGCTCAACCTCGCCAGCACAGTGAACATCTGCGCTTATGAGTTAAGCCGTTCATCGGCCAAATAGGCTTAGCGCTAAGCACTTGATCAAAAACGCATTATTCCCTTTTCCAGGGGTTGACACCCCAAGCCAAGATGCGAATAATGCGCGCCATTGCGGCAACGTAGCTCAGTTGGTTAGAGCACGGCATTCATAATGCTGGGGTCGGTGGTTCAAGTCCACTCGTTGCTACCATATAAATCAAAGGCTTACCTCCGGGTAGGCCTTTGTGCCTTATGGAGAAGTGACTACATCGTGACTACGGACGCTCACACATGGACGACCTCTTAAGCCCGGACGAGCAAATCAAAATTTGGGCCGCGCTTTCAGACGCATTTCTAGATACCGAAGTTAACTACCAGCACATTGCCAAACAGATTTGTGATTACCCACTTCCTGTTCTGGAGCACATGTTTTTCACCGAAGTGACACCTGTGTGTGCAGCCAATGCATTTGCGGTAATCCCTACCGTCTGGGCGGCATTTGATGAAAAGTGGCTCGCCGAAGAAATCAGCAAAAACCTCAGTAAAAAGCGCACTGTGCTCGGCAAAATCGCCGGGCACATCAAACTGAAGTTCTTGCGTAAATACTTTGCCGAAGAGTGGCAGGAGATTGCCCGCGCGATCGAAGCCGAGCGAATCAGCAGGCGCCCGTAGCCTAACGCGCCACTATCAATCCGCTGCCTCTGGCTTTGTATCTGCACTGGCTGACAAACTCGCCAAACGAGCCTTCATTAAGCGCTCTTGAGTCTCAAGCAAAACCGGCGCGCTGTATCCCACGATGATCGACAGGGCTACAACCTTGGCAAAAGTGCCAAGGGTTTCGTGCAGTGCGCCGACGAAATAGAGCCCCAGCACCAAGCCGATTACGCCGCCCAAAAAGCAACGAAGAAATAACCAAGCGCCTCGTTTTTCTTGCAGGTCTTTAGATGCCCAAGTTAGCTCGCTTTCATGGCGCGGCGGCCCCTCTAAATTAATGGTATGCCGTACCGCATTAGCGAAGCTGCCTAACACCCCGCCAAGCACACCGCTGATCACCAAGCCGTTACTGAAACCAATAACTGCCAAAAAAGCTTCCATGCATCCCTCCTCCATAAACGTTGCGATTTAACGACACCAAGCGCTCAACATCACCCGACCGCCTCGGCTTCACCGGACCTACGCACCCACAGCAAGTGGGGCAGCAAACTCTATGCATAGCACATGCTCATATAGTTGCCTCTCCAACACCCTACGGAAGAGGATGTCAGCGCGCTCCTGCGTCTAATCGTGCATCCAGCGAAGGCTCGCGGGTGCCCCTCAATCGTCAACCAAGAGAAACGAACACACACTCACCAAGAGCCTGACAACATGAGCTAGAACAACCGCAAAATATTTACGGTTGATATTCGTTCTCACTTGCACTAAGTTTCGCATCCTCTTTAAAGCCACCCAGGGATCGAACTCATGCAGTACCTGTCCGCTGTGCGTAAACCGCCTTTTGCTTTGAGCCTGCTTGCCGGTGTTTGTTTGTCGTCGGTAGCCAGCGCTGCCACGCAACTCGACGAAGTCGTTGTAGTCGGCGCGCGTACCCCAACACAAATCAGTGAGCTGCCCGGCACTGTGTGGGTGGTGGAAGAAGAACAAATCCAGCAGCAGGCACGCGCTGGCGTACCGCTGAAAGAAGCGCTGGGCCAGTTGATTCCGGGCCTGGATATTGGCGCACAAGGCCGTACCAACAACGGTCAGAACCTGCGTGGCCGCAGCGTGCTGGTGATGATCGACGGCGTGTCCCTAAACAGCGCGCGCGGCATTAGCCGTCAGTTCGACTCGATTGATCCGTTCAATATTGCCCGTATCGAAGTGCTCTCCGGCGCCAATGCGCTGTACGGCGGTGGCGCCACTGGCGGCATCATCAATATCGTCACCAAGAAAGGCCAGCCGGGTGCGGCTAAGTTTGATAGCCAAGTGGGCCTGCGCAGCGGCTTTGAAACCAGCGAAGACCTCGACTGGCGCGCCGCCCAAGCCATCTCCGGTGGCAGCGAGAATGTCTTTGGCCGCCTGTCGGTGGCCTATCAACAAAACGGTGCCGCGTACGATGGCAACGGCGACCGCGTGCTGATGGACATCACCCAGACCGACCTGCAGTACAACCAGTCCACCGACATCATGGGCAACTTGGACATCGTGCTGCCCAACGGCCACAGCATCAACTTGGGCGCGCAGATCTATGACTCGGGCTACAACGGCGATGACGGCCTGTATCTGGGGCAGAACTTCAGCGCTCTGCGCACCGGCCAAGGCTTTGGCGTGGAAGATGGCTGGGACAGCGATCTCGACCCAGAAACCAATCGCCAGATGTACAACGCCACTTACCACATTCCGGAAATTCTCGGTCATAGCGCCTACATTCAGGCCTATTACCGTCAGGAAGAGATGGCCTTTAACCCCTTCCCCAGCGTGCGTTTCTCGGGCACTAACGTAAACCCCTTCCAGTCGTACTATTCGGCCTCACAGCAAGACACCGATGCCTTTGGCGTGAAACTGGTGCTGAACAAGAGCTGGGATCGCTTCGACCTGACTTACGGACTGGATGCCGACAAAGAAAACTTCGACTCCAGCCAGACCCTGTTCGACCTCAACAAAGCAGCGCAAAGCGGCGGTCTAACCGCTGATAAATACGCCTCTGTGGGCCGCTATCCGGGCATCGACATCAAAAGCGTGTCGGCCTTCTCGCAAGCCAGCTTTAAGGCCACTGACAAGCTGACCCTATCCGCCGGTGTACGTCATCAAAAGATGGAAACCGAGGTCGGTAGCTTTGTCGGCGCGCAGCAGCAAATCGCCATTGCTGCCGGTAAAGCCATGGGTACAACAGCACTCGGCGTGAGCGCTGATGCGATTCCCGGCGGCGAAAAAGACTACGACGTCACCCTGTATAACGCCGGCGCCGTGTACAAGCTGGACGACCAACAACAGACTTGGCTGAACTACTCGGAAGGCTTCGAGCTGCCCGACCCAGCCAAGTACTACGGCTTTGGCAACTACAGCTTGGTTGCTGGCCACTGGCGCTTAAACAAAGGCGTAAGTGTCGATGACTCCCCTCTGGACGGCATCAAAACCAAGCAAGTCGAGTGGGGCTATCGCTACAACGACGGCGCCTTGGATGCCCAAGCGGCGCTGTTCTACGCCTGGAGCGATAAGAGCATCACTTACGACAGCAGCACCTTGGCCGTGCAGCAGCTGGATGACAAAAAACGCAACTATGGACTTGAGGCGCAAGTCAGTTACTGGCTGAACGACGCCTGGCAGATTGGCGCCAACGGCTTGGCCCTGCGCTCGCAGCAAAAGACCGACGGCAGCTGGGATAAGCAAGACGTCACCAGCGCCAGCCCGTCTAAGGCCGGTGCGTTTGTGGGCTGGTATGGCGCCGAGCAAAGCGTGCGTTTGCAAGGCGTACGCTCCTTTAACTTGAGCGACGAGAAGAGCAACAGCATCGACGGTTATGCCTTGTTCGATCTACTGGCCACGCAAAAGCTGCCGGTCGGCGATTTGACCTTCGGCATCCAGAACCTGCTCGACAAGGACTACACCACCGTGTGGGGCCAGCGTGCGCAAGTGTTCTACGGCGCCTTGGCACCGGTCGGCCTGTTCGACTACCACGGTCGTGGCCGCACCTACAGCCTCACCTACAACGTGTCGTTCTAAGGAGTGCGCCCCGGCTGTGGCCGGGGCCGCCTAGTTATGTTTGAACTGGATAAGGTGACGTTTCGCGCCGGCAGCCGCACGCTGCTGGCGCCTTTGTCGTTGCAGCTTAAACCGGGCTGCATCACCGGGTTGCTGGGCCATAACGGCTCGGGCAAATCCACGCTGCTTAAGCTACTGGCCCGCCAACACTCGCCCTCAAGCGGCGACATTCGCTATCAAGAACAACGCCTCGCCAACTGGTCGGCACGCGCCTTTGCCCGCCAAGTGGCTTATCTGCCGCAGCACCCGCCGCTAACTGATGGTTTAACGGTGCGCGAACTGGTCGCCCTAGGCCGCTACCCTTGGCACGGCCCGCTGGGGCGTTTTAGCCACGACGATCAACAACACGTCGAGCAAGCCATTGAGCGCACGGGGCTAAGTAGCCTTAGCCATGCCGCAGTGAACTATCTCTCCGGCGGCGAACGCCAGCGCGCGTGGCTGGCCATGTTGTTGGCGCAAAACAGCCGCTTTATGTTGCTGGATGAGCCAACCTCAGCGCTCGATGTCGCCCATCAACTGCAAGTGCTGCAGCTGATTCGTCAGTTGTGCGATGAGCTACAGCTGGGCGTCATCATCGTGCTGCACGATGTGAACCTCGCCAGCCGCATTTGCGACGACATTATCGCCCTGCGTCAAGGCCAGCTGGTGTTTCAAGGCACCCCGGCCGATCTGCTCCAGCCCGCGCAGCTCACCGCCTTGTATGGCGTGCCTATGCAAACCCTCTTCGCCCCCGGCAGTGCGCTGCCGCTGGCGTTTATCGAGTAATGCCCATGTTTCGTTTCCCCTTCCCCGCGCTGCTTGGCGGCCTGTGCTTAGCGCTGTCTGGCTTCACTCACGCCGCCACCTATGCCCATGAAAACGGCAGCGTCACGCTGGATAAAATCCCGGAGCGCATCGTCACCCTCGAATGGAGCCTCGGCGAGATCGCCTTGGACTTAGGCGTCACGCCCATCGCCATGGCCGAAACCGATGGCTACCGGGAGTGGGTCGCCGAGCCAGCACTGCCCGACAGCGTGGCCGATCTAGGCTCACGCCGCGAACCGAATCTCGAAGTACTACAAGCCCTTAAGCCCGAGCTCATTCTGGTGCCGCGCGACTATGCGCCGCTGCTGGATAAGCTGGAGAAAATCGCCCCGGTGATGGTGCTCTCTATCTACACCGAAGACCGCCAGCCGTGGCAACGTGCCGAACAGATCACCCTACAGATGGGCGAAGTGCTGGGTAAAGAAGCCGAAGCACAAGCACTACTGACCCGCATCAACGAACAATTCGCTGGCTATCGCGCGCAGCTGGGCGATGCCCAAGGGCCGGTGGCGCTGGTGAATATCGTCGACCCGCGCCATCTGCGCGTGCATGGCGGCGAGGGTTTGTATCAAGCCACGCTGGATAAACTCGGCCTGAAGAATGCGTGGCACGGCGAAACCAACTATTGGGGTTTCGCCACTCAAGGGGTTGAGCAGCTGCAAGTGCAGCCCAACAGCACACTGTTTTACTTCCAGCCGGTGCCGGACAAAACCCTCGAAATCATGACCAACAGCCCACTATGGCGCGCGCGTGAGTTTGTCCGCGAGCAACGTGTGCACAGTCTAGAACCGGTATGGGCCTTTGGCGGTCTGCACGCGGCCGAGCGCTTGGCGCGCTTGCTTACCGAGCAACTGACGAGCACACCATGACCCCCAGCGTGCGCTTGCCGTTACTCGGTAGCGGCCTGTTTTTACTCTGCGCAGGCCTTTTGGCGGCGCAAGTTGGCCAAGTGCTGCCGTGGCAAGAATGGCTCACCAGCCTGCGCCAGCCCAGTAACGACGACTATCGCCAACTGTTGATCTGGTACAGCCTGCTGCCTCGCTTAACCGCCGGTGCTTTAGCCGGTGCGGCGCTGGCATTGGCCGGTTTAGTGTTGCAGCAAGTGCTGCGCAACCCGATTGCCTCGCCCAGCACGCTGGGCATCGCCGGTGGCGCACAGCTGGCAATGGCCGCCGGCAGCTTGTTTCTGCCCGCCAGCCTAAACCCCGGCAACGAATGGCTGGCCCTAATCGGCGGCTTAGGCGCACTGGCGCTGGTGCTAAGTTTGGCTTGGGGACGACAACTATCGCCGCTGGCCGTGGTGTTGGCTGGTTTAGTGGTGGGCTTGTACTGCGGCGCCTTAAGTGGCGCATTGATTTTGCTGCATGAGCAGCGCCTGTCCGGCTTGTTCTTGTGGGGCGCCGGCTCGCTGAATCAGCAAGACTGGAGTGCGGTGAGCTTTCTCTGGCCGCGCCTGCTCATCGGCGCACTAGCCATTGTGCTAATCAGCCGCCCGCTGGGGTTATTGGCCCTGCAAGATGAACAAGCACGTGGCCTAGGCATTCCGCTTTTTTGGCTACGCCTCGCCGCCTTGCTGGCTGCCGTATGGCTGTGCGCCTGCATCACCAGCGCACTGGGCGTGTTTGCCTTTATTGGCCTCGCCGGCCCTGCGCTAGCACGCCTGCTGGGCGCACGACGCTTTAGTCAGCAACTGTTTTGGGCACCGCTGTGCGGCGCGCTGATCCTCACCCTCACCGACCAAGCGCTGCAATGGGCCGAGCAACTGGGCAGCGGCTGGCTGCCCACCGGCGCCGCCACCGCACTGATCGGCGCACCGCTGCTGTTATGGCTATTGCCGCAGGTGCGCGGCTTAAACGGCGGGCAAGACAGCCTAGCGCTGAACACACGCCCCGCGCGCATTGGCCTAAAAGGTTTAAGCGCTTTGCTGGTCGGCATTCTGTTGCTCGCATTGTTTAGCGGCGCAGGCCAAGCGCACTGGCTGATCGACACCACTAGCTGGGCGCAAACCTTGCCGTGGCGCTTGCCACGCGTGTTGGCCGCGTTAGCCGCCGGTATCTTGCTGGCTTTGGCCGGTACAGTTTTGCAGCGCTTGGCCAACAACCCGTTGGCCAGTCCTGAAGTGTTAGGCATCAGCGCCGGCAGCGCGCTCGGCTTAATCGCACTGGTGTTGCTGTGGGCCGATGCTGGACGCAGCGCCCAGTTGCTAGCCGGCGCAGTGGGCAGCGCGCTGACCTTAGGCTTTTTGCTCAGCCTGTCGCGGCGCAGCCAATATTCACCGCAGCGCTTGTTACTGGCGGGGATTGCCATCGCCGCCCTGCTCGATGCCGTGCTGCACTTACTTCTGGCCAGTGGTGATCCACGCTTGCAGCCATTGTTGTTCTGGCTGGCCGGTTCGACCTATCACACTAGCCTCACTCAGTCGCTCAGCCTGCTAGCACTGGCCCTAGTGCTCGGTGCGCTGTGCTGGGCGGGCAGCCGCTGGCTAACCCTGCTCGGCCTCGGCGCCGAAGCCGCGCGCGGTCTAGGCCTGAATCTCGGCAAGGCCCGCTTGAGCCTGCTGAGTTTGGCAGCACTGTTAACCGCCAGCGCCACCTTGCTGATCGGCCCGTTGAGTTTTATTGGCTTGATGGCCCCGCACATGGCGCGCTTGCTCGGCGCGCAGCGAGTGCGCCAACAACTGCTGATCGGCAGCCTGATCGGCGCTTGCTTAATGGTGTTGGCCGACTGGCTGGGGCGTAACGTGCTCTACCCCTTCCAACTGCCTGCCGGGCTGCTGGCTACGTTAGTCGGCGGTTTGTACTTTTTAATTGGCCTACGCGGAGGGCGCGCCCAATGAACTTTACCGCCCTATACCACCAGCTATTGCCCAACGACGCGCACGTACAAGAAGAAATAGCCGAGCTGCGTGATCTTCCTGCGCCGCAACGACAAGAACATTGGCCAACCATCAGCGCCAGCCGCGACGCCTTGTGGCAAGCCAGCGCACCACTGCGCGCACAACTGGGCATCGACAACGCTACGGTATTAGTCAGCGTGTTGCATAAACAGTACTGCCAACAAACCTTCGCCCGCCAAGCGCTGCTGAGCTTGTTGCAACAGCCAGCTCTTGAGTTGGGCGCGCAGGTCGGCCTGTGCCCCGCACACAAACGCTGGCTCTGGACATACCCGCAAGGCAGCGCCGTGTTTAGCCATGCCGAACTCATCGCATGGAGCCAAGCACAGCTAAAACACAGCTACCCGCTGTGGCGACAACTGGGCCTTGGCCCTGGGGTGTTTTGGAGCAATGCGGCGCTAAGCCTAGTGATGCCGTGGAATTTTATTCTTGGCCACACCGCTGCCAGCGAAGAACTCGGGCAGATCAGTCAGGCCTACCTCGCCAGCTTTGGCGAGAAAATCAGCCAGCAGCTGCAATGGATTGGCGTGCGCCGCCAAGGCTTACGCCACTGGCTACCCAAGCGCGAAGGTTGCTGCCTGCAATACCAATGCAGCAACAGCGAAGGCCAATGCGGCACCTGTTCGCTACGCAGTAAAGACGAGTTTCTCACCCTGATTCGCGCGCACTACGGGCCTGTGGAGGAAGACAGCAGCCCCGCACCGCTCGCTTTCGCGCTGGGCTAACCCAGCGCCGCCAGCACACCCATGGTGATACGCCGCGTGGTTTGCCCGGCGAAATCCACTTGGCGCTCTTTGGCCAAGAAGCGCTCCACGGCGTTTTCGATCAGCTCAGCCTCGTTATTCAGGCCCCAGTGATGGCGCAGCAACAAGGCCGCGCTCAGCATCGCTGCCAGCGGATTAGCCCGCCCCGTGCCGACAATATCTGGTGCCGAACCATGCACCGGCTCGGCCAAGGCGCAGCCATTACCCCAGTTCAGCGACGGCGCCATGCCTAAGCCACCGGCCCAGTGGGCGGCCAAGTCGGACAAAATATCGCCAAACAAGTTAGTGGTCAGAATCAGATCAAAGCGCTCCGGTGCTTCGGTGAGTTGCAGGGCGGCCACATCCACCAAACGCTCATCGACTATCGCCTCGAAACCGGCATCTTTGAGCACCGCACGGCAGGTATCGCGAAACAAACCGCAGGTCAGCGGCAGCACGTTGGCCTTGTGCACTAAGGTGATGCGCCACGCGCCACGCTCTTTGGCCACCTTCACCGCACGCTCAGCCAGCGCTAAGCAGGCCTCACGAGTGATCACCCGCTCGGCCACCGCCACGCCTTCGGCGCTTAAGTGCTCGCGACCGCTGTACAGGCATTCGCTGTTCTCGCGCAGAATCAGTAAGTCCACCCCAGGCTTAGGCGACACCAAAGGCCGACTGCGCACTGGGCGCACGTTCACTGAGAGTTTTAAGCGCTGGCGTAAGGTGATGATCGCGCTGCGATAACCTTCGACCTTCATGGTCGGCGACTGCACTGCACCAAACAGCCCCGCGCCGCAGCGTTGCATGGCGTCTAAAGTCGCCTGCGGCACCGCCTCACCGCAGCGCTGAAACGTGCCCCAGCCGGCCTCGGCATGTTCTATGTGCAGATCAGGCAGCACGGCTTGCAGCACTGTCACAGCGGCTTCGGTAACTTCTGGACCAATACCGTCGCCGGGGATAACGCAGAGTGAATGCATGGCTAGACCGAGTGAGCTAAATGAGCCACCAGAGTAACAAATCCTTAACGGCGCTGGCCCCACCACAGGCCAAACAGAATCAACCCACCGCCAATGGCATGCGCGCTGGTGAGTTGCTCACTAAGCAGCAATACCGCCAACACAGCGGTGATCACCGGCATTAGGTAGTTAAACACCGCCGCCGTGCCCGCCCCCAGCACGCGAACGCCTTGGTTCCAGCCGTAATACGCGAGCAGCGAGGCAAACACGGCGGTGTAGGCAATACCACCTAGATTAGCGGTAGTTAAAGCGAAACCACCTACGGATTGCCACTCCCACAGATACAAAGGCAACAGCGGCGGCGTGCCGATCAGCACCAGCGCAGCCAACAACAGCCATGGGCTAAAACCTTGCAGGTGCGTGGCCCAGCGCTTGAGCAGCACGCTGTACAGGCCCCAATCGAGCACCGCCAAGAGCATCAGCAAGTCGCCCTGATTAAACTCCAGCGCCGCCAAGCGCTGCCAGCTGCCGGCGCTGATCAGCCACAACAGGCCCAGCATCGCCAGCCCGGTACCCAGCAGGTTGCGCCGCGTCGGCCACTCACTCAGCAGCCAGCCACTTAAGGCAAACACAGCAATCGGCAGGCTGGTGTTAACCAAGGTGATATTGATCGCCGTGGTGCTCACCGCCGCGTGGTAAAGAATGCTGTTAAACGCGCTGATACCCAGCAGCGCCAGCACCACCAAGCGCCAGCCGGCTTGGCGCAGCAAGGCGCGCTGGCGCCACAGCGGCAGCGCCATCAGCGGAATCAAGATGAGAAAGGCGCCGGCCCAGCGCCAGAAAGACATGGCCATCGGCGGCACGCTGCCAGCTAAAGCGCGCGCTACCAAGGCATTACCCGCCCAGCTACTGATCGCCAGCAGCAGCCACAGCGCCGCTGTGCTGCGCGGCGACACACCCACGTTTATTGCCCCAGCGGTAACACGCGATATTGCGGCGCTACTTGCTCGGGGCCGGTAATGGTCACGTTAAGGTTTTTCAGGCGGCCATCTTTAATGCCGTAGATAAAACCATGCACCGACAACGGCTGGCCACGGTGCCAAGCGTTCTGCACGATATTGGTGTGGCTCACGTGTGCCACTTGATGCACCACGTTCAGCTCACAGAGGCGGTCCACCTGCTCTTCCTCAGTGGGCAGCTTGTTCAGCTCATCGCTGTGCTCGTAATAAATATCGCGGATATTGCGCAGCCAGCAGTCGATCAGGCCGTATTGGCGATTGTTCATCGCCGCGCGCACACCGCCACAGCCGTAGTGGCCGGTAACGATGATGTGCTTAACCTTGAGCACTTCCACGGCGAACTGCATCACTGACAGGCAGTTGATATCGGTATGCAGCACCACGTTGGCAATATTACGGTGCACGAACAGCTCGCCGGGCATCATGCCGACGATTTCGTTGGCCGGTACCCGTGAATCGGCGCAGCCAATCCACAGGTACTCAGGGCTTTGCTGCTTGGCGAGTTTTTCGAAGAATTGCGGGTCTTCATCCGTGATGGCCTCTGCCCAACGCACGTTGTTATTGAACAGTTCCTGCAATTCATTCATCGCTTAGCTCCAAGCCTTAATTGTCCGCCGCCACTTTAGGCAGCCAGTGGCAGTGTGACAAGACAGCCCACGCCAAAGTCACGCACGCAAACGGCGATATAACCACCAGCCTAGCAGCAGGAGCACTAGCAGACCGCCGACGCTGACACTCCACTGCAACGCACCGGCATTACGCAGCAGGCTGCGCGGATCGAGGCTGGCGTGGCGAATCATGCGCAGCTCGTTGGCGGCGTCATCATCGGCGATATCGGCCAAACCATCGCCATTGCTGTCCGGCAGGCTGCGCAGGTGATCGAGCAGCGCCTGCCACTCTTTATATTCCTGCACGCCGTCTGTGCTGGCATCACGGTCGATCAGCGCGGCTTGCACGTTCTCTAGCGGTTGGCCGTCGGCGGTTTTCGGCACCACGCTGAGCAAGCCCTTAGAGATATCCGGAATCAGCCAGGTAAAGCTGCCCACATAGGTGGTCGCGCCGATGCTGTACAGCGTGGTGTTGGCAGCCGAAACATCCAGCTCGCGATAGCCGTCTTGCGGATTACCCAGCCACACCTGCTCGACCCGATCAAACGGCACGCGGTAGGGGTTGTAGGTGAACTTCAGCCCCGACAAACGCGGGTAGTAGCTGTCATCGCGCAGCTGATACGCCACCAGCAGCACTTCCAGCACATTTTTGATTTCTTCGCCGGTGACGTAAGCCTTCATCAGCGGATAGCCGGGCTGGTCGTCCAGCTCGCCGATGCCCAGCGGGGCAATGCGGAATAAATCCGACACACTCTGCACGCCGTCACGACCGTGGATCACATCATCACGGATGGTGCCGTTGCCGGTAAACGCCACATCACTGCCGGTGGCGTGGCGGATGGCGTCGGTGACTAGGTTGCCCAGTGCTTGATCGTCGTAAGCGCGAGTTAACGTGCGCGGCGCCTTGGCCAGCGGTTGATCGAACTCGTAACCGCTGGGGGCGAGCATCTGCTCGGTCACCACCTGTTTAAAGCTATCCACTTCAGCGGTGATGCTCGGCTTGCCCGGCAGTGTGTCGTTGATGGCGTGCAGGCTGTAATCAATCACCTCGGGGCCATTGGCGGTGAGCTTCATGCGTAGCTCGCCAAGGTGCTGAATTTCTGAACCGGCCTGCATCACCGGGGTTTTGCCGTTGACCATAATCGGCTGCGGCAAGGCGATGTGCGAGTGGCCGCCCACTACAATATCGATGCCCGGCACTTGCTCGACCAGCTCGACTTCTTCACCGCGCCAAGTGCCGTCGGCCTCCTGCTTGATGCCCATGTGCGAGAGCAGGATCACCACGTCGACTTTCTCGACCTCGCGCAGCTGCTTGACCATCGCCTGCGCGGCTTCCAGCGGCTTAACAAAGTGCAGCGGTTTAGTCATAGGGCTGACTTCCACAGCGTTTTCACCCAGCAGGCCGAACAAGCCAAAGCGGATGCCGCCGCGCTCCAGCACCTTGTAAGGCGCAATCAGGCCGGCGTCGTAATGCACCTTGAGGCTGTCATCAGCTTTATTGTCAGTACTGAACTGCATATTGCTGGAGAGCAACTGCGGTAGCTGGCCGGAGCGCGCTTTAGCGGCGGCGCTGATCATCATCGCCAAACCGTGCGGGCGGAAATCAAACTCGTGGTTACCCAGCACCGCAGCGTCGTAGCCCAGCTCGCTCATCAAGCGCAGCTCGCCGCCCACCTCGCGGGTCACGGTGTGAAACAGCGTGCCCATGGTGAAGTCGCCGCCATCCAGCAGCAGCACCGGGGTATCCCCTGCAGCCGCACGACGCGCATCCAACAAGCTGGCCAAGCGCGCCACGCCGCCAACGGTGTCGTCATCATTGACCGTGGCTGGAGTGAATTCGTTATTCGGGCCAAAGCCGAGCAGGCGCGATTGCCAGTCGTTGGTGTGCAGAATAGTGAAGGTTTTGTCGGCAGCCTGCGCCACAGCCGCCAACGGCAGGCAAACGGCGAGGCACAACGCAGACAGGCGAAGGCGCATGGGGCGAGTCCTTTTTGTTCTGATTAAAGCGCCAGTGTAGCCAGTGCTTAACGCCAACGCGCTGTTATAAGCGGCCACTGGGAGCGGCAAATCAGGACAACACGCCCAGAATTACACTGGCGCGTTTTTCGGCGTGGCCACTTTATCGCGCAGGTACACCGGCTGCGCATCGGCGGCACCTACCGCTTCGCCGCGTTGCCAAGCGGCTAAGCCTAGGCTCAGCAAGTCTTCGGCATGCGGCAGCAGGCTGGCATCACACTGCGCCGGTTTTACCGCCAAACGCTCGGCATAGGCCCAGCCGGTGCCAGCACCAAAACAGTGCTCAGCGAGCATTTCGCGCGGCAGGCTGACTTGCTCCGGCGGCAGCACGGCTTCAAGGCCTTGCAGCTGCATCACGCTGTGTTCATCGAGGCGATAACAGCCCCAGTAAACTTCATCCATGCGTGCATCAATGGCCGCGGCCACCTCACGCGCGCTGTGCTCGCGCCAAGCACGCTGGGCCAGCAAGGCCAAGTTGGATACCGCGAGCACCGGGCGATCTAGCGCCAGCGCCAAGCCTTGCACCATGCCGGTGGCAATCCGCACGCCGGTAAACGCGCCGGGGCCACGACCAAAAGCCAGTGCATCCACGGCACTCATCGGCACACCCGCCTGCGCCAGCAAAGCTTGAATCATCGGCAACAACTGCTGCGCGTGCTGACGCGGTATCACCGCGTAATCGCTGTAACGCTCGCCGTTATGCAGCAGCGCCACCGAGCACGCTTCGGTCGCGGTATCGAGGGCCAACAAGGTGGTCATAGAGCAATCTCAAACAGTAGAAACAACAACGGCCCGCTGACGGGCCGTTGTAGGGTAACGCAAAACCGCTTAGCTCAGCGCAGCCAGCACCTTGGCGGTAATGGCTTCAACCGAGCCGACACCTTCAACCTTGCTGCACTTCGGCGCGCCGGTGGCGGCAGCTTGCTTGGCGTAGAAATCAACCAGCGGCTTGGTTTGCTCGTGGTACACGGCCAAACGCTTGCGCACGGTTTCTTCGCTGTCGTCAGGACGTTGCAGCAGGTCTTCGCCAGTTTCGTCGTCTTTGCCTTCTACCTTCGGCGGGTTGAAGGTGACGTGGTACACGCGGCCAGAGGCTTCGTGCACGCGGCGACCCGAAATACGCTGAACGATTTCTTCGTCGTCTACGGCGATTTCCAGCACGTTGTCGATGGCCACACCGGCTTCCTGCAGCGCTTCGGCTTGCGGAATAGTGCGCGGGAAACCATCGAACAGGCAGCCTTGAGCACAGTCCGGCTGAGCCAGACGGTCTTTGATCAGGGCGATGATCAGGTCGTCGGACACTAAGCCACCGGTGGCCATGATGTCTTTCACCTGCAGGCCCAGCTCAGTGCCAGCCTTAACGGCAGCACGCAGCATGTCGCCGGTGGAGATCTGCGGAATACCGAACTTCTCGGTGATAAAACGGGCTTGGGTACCTTTACCGGCGCCCGGTGCTCCCAGCAGGATTACGCGCATGGGTGTGCTCCTCAAGTGTGCTAAAGACTAAGGAGCACGCCGGCACAAGGCGAACTCCCGGAATTCGGTACGCAGTCACAAAACGCGAAAGGCCGGACAAGATACACAGCGCCCCCGTTCTGCACAAGCATTGGGCAGTAGAGCCCCAAAACATGGCATTTGTGACTGCACATTATAGATCAGTCACAAATGCACTTTAACCCAGCAACACAGTCAGGTTTTTTAACCGGTGTTGCGCAGGCCTGCGGCAATGCCCGCCACAGTCACTAACAACGCCCGTTCCACGGGGCTATCCAACGCGCCTTGTTGCTGCCGTGAACGTGCCAGCAGCTCGGCCTGCAGCAAGTGCAGCGGGTCCAGATAGCTATCGCGCACGGTCAGTGCCGCGCGAATATCCGGCGACGCTTGCAGCAATTCGGTTTGCCCGGTGAGGGTCAGCACCACTTGCTGCATGCGCTGTAAGCGCTGGCGCAGGGATTCTCCCAAAGCTTTGTGCTCGTCGGCTACCAGCCGTTCGTCGTAAAGACGTGCGATGGAGGCATCGGCTTTGGCCAAGACCATCTCCAGCATGTCGATACGGGTACGGAAGAATGGCCACTGCGCACGCATGGCTTGCAGGGTTTTGCCATGCCCA
Organism: Atopomonas hussainii; assembly: GCF_900109735.1. Classification (GTDB taxonomy): domain Bacteria; phylum Pseudomonadota; class Gammaproteobacteria; order Pseudomonadales; family Pseudomonadaceae; genus Atopomonas; species Atopomonas hussainii. The sequence continues at coordinate 3,209 of NZ_FOAS01000002.1, read as the reverse complement.
TCGGCCAGCGCTTGCTCCAGCGCCACTTCCCACCCCAGCCACGAGGGCAACATGAGACGGGTTTGCGTCCACGCGAAGATCCACGGAATGGCGCGCAACGATTCGATACCACCGGCGCGGCGTTTCGCCGGGCGACTACCCAGCGGCAAACGCCCTAATTCTTGCTCCGGCGTAGCTTGGCGGAAGTAGTCAACAAAGGTTGGCTCACCACGCACCACGCCGCGATAAGCCTCGACGCCTTGCTCGGCAAGCTGGTCCATCAGCTTGCGCCACGCAGGCTTAGGCGGCTTGGGCGGCGCGAGCGTTGCCTCCAACACCGCCGCTACGTACATCTCCAAGCTCTGCACAGCCAGCTCGGGCAGGCCGAACTTGAAGCGAATCATCTCGCCCTGCTCGGTCACGCGGAAACGCCCTGCCACCGAACCCGGCGGCTGCGAAAGGATCGCCGCGTGCGCTGGGCCACCGCCACGCCCCACCGTACCGCCACGACCGTGGAACAGGATCAGCTCTACTTCATGGTTGCGGCAGACTTGCACTAAGCGCTCTTGCGCGCGGTATTGCGCCCATGTGGCGGCCAAGGTGCCGGCATCTTTGGAGGAATCCGAGTAGCCGATCATCACCTCTTGCGGGCCCGCTAAACGACGGCGATAGCCATCCAGCCCCAGCAAGGTGTTGATGCATTTACCGGCAAACTCGAGGTCGTCCAGTGTTTCAAACAAGGGCACCACGCGCATCGGCCGTTGCAAACCAGCTTCTTTGAGCAACAGCTGCACAGCGAGCACATCCGAAGGCGCGCCCGCCATAGAGATGACATACGAACCCAGTGCGCCAGCGGGCGCCTCGGCCGCCACTTTGCAGGTCGCCAGCACCTCAGCGGTATCCGGCGTAGCGCGGAAATGCCCTGGCAGCAGCGGACGCGGGTTTTCCAGTTCTTTGAGCAAGAAGGATTGGCGCTTGGCCTCCGTCCACTGGCTGTAATCGCCAAGGCCCAAAAATTGGGTGATCTCGCTCACCGCTTGGCTGTGACGGGTGGATTCCTGACGTAAATCCAAACGCACTAAGAACAAGCCAAAGGTGGCGACACGGCGCAGGGTATCGGTCAGATGGCCGTCGGCAATCAAACCTAAGCCACTGGCTTTTAAAGAGTCGTAACACAGCTGCAGCGGTGCTAGCAGCTCGGCATTGTCGCTGAGCACCTGTGCCGGGGCGGGGATGTCGGCATGCAGGGCGTCTTGCGCCCATTGGCGGGTTACCCGCAGGCGCTCGCGCAGCTGTTTGAGCACCGCGCGGTAAGGCTCGCGGCTGTCACCGGCTTGCGCCAATAGCGCCTTGCTGGCGGCGTGCATCGACAGTTCCGCCGCTAGCCCATCGACATCACGCAGGTACAAATCCGCCGCCATCCAGCGCGCTAATAGCAGCACTTCACGGGTGACGGTCGCGGTGACGTTCGGGTTGCCGTCGCGGTCGCCGCCCATCCACGAGGCGATGCGCACCGGCGCAGCATCTAGCGGCAAGCGCTCGCCGATGCTGTCTTGCAGGGTTTGATCGATCTTGCGCAGGTAATTGGGCACCGCCTGCCAGAGCGAGTTTTCGATCACCGCGAACCCCCACTTGGCTTCATCCACCGGGGTGGGCCGTTCGTGGCGAATTTCGTCGGTATGCCAAGCGCTGGCGATTAACCGTGCTAAACGGTCGCGGCAGCGGGATAACTCCGCCGGGGTAAGGTCGTTATGGTCACGCCACGCCAGCTGCTCAGAGATAGCATCGTACTTTTGAATCAGCGTGCGGCGGCTCACTTCGGTGGGGTGCGCGGTGAGCACTAACTCGATTTCCAACTTGGCCAGTTGCTGCGCCAGCGCCGAGGACTCATGCCCTGCTTGCTGCAAGCGCGCTAACAACTCGCTCAGCACGCGGTCTTCAAAACGCGCTTCTTCGCCATCGCGCAAGCGGCGGATGCGTTGGTACTGTTCAGAGATATTGGCCAAGTTCAAAAACTGGTTAAACGCGCGTGCTACTTGCACCACTTGCTCGTCATCCAGCTCGGCCAAGGCCTGTTGCAGTACTTTGGCGCCTTCGTCGCTGCCCTGCCGGGCCGACTTGGCACCCAAGCGAATCCGCTCGATGCGCGCCAACATATCAGCGCCTAGATGGCTGCGAATCACCTCGCCAAGCAACTCGCCCAGCTGACGGACGTTCTCGCGCAGGTGGGCATCAATCTCAAACATGCACAGCTCCTTGTTGCGACAGGGCAGAAGAACACCAGCTTGCCCACCGCGACGCCCCCTTACAAGGGCGCGACACCAGCAAGCAGCGTTGAATAATGCTGACTAACCTTAGCCTATGGATGTCTTGTGCAAGCAAGGCATCCGCCCGCCTAGGCAAACAGGGCCGGAGTGCCCGAGGAGTAGGACGATGAAAATTCGTCAATTGGTCGAACAGTGGCAAGCCCATGACCAAGGCCGCTTAACCCGCCGCGACTACGCCATCCCCCTAACCCTAGAAGACGCCGCCCGGCTAGCCGCCTTAAGTGAGATGTACCCCAAACGCAGCCCCGAAGACTTGCTCGGCGACTTAGTCAGCGCCGCACTGGAGGAGCTCGAAGGCAGCTTCCCCTATGTGCAAGGCAGCAAGGTAGTCGCCACCGATGAGTTAGGCGACCCACTGTATGAAGACATCGGCCAAACGCCGCGCTATTTGGCGCTATCACGCAAGCATCTGGCAGACCTGCTCAAGGCCACAGACAAGCCTGCGCATTAACGATCACGAGAAGCTTTCAACACAAGCTGATCGCTACATATATAAGTAGCGATCACATCCAGTCCGAATACGCTCGTTTGCATCAGCTTATTTGCATGGCTAAGGAAACGCTGATTTATTAAGCCTCACACCAGCACCAGTGCCGATTCGCAGCGCAAAATCAGAAAACCAGCTCGATTCCCCGCATGACTAGCGCCTTTTGGCGTTAGCGCAGCCTCCGTAGAGGCCATTTCCCGTCAGCAAGACGGATTTATCCCGTGAGCACGCATCAAATGTCGCTTGGATAGCAGCAAATTCGCGAAGCCAAACAGGCTGAACAGCTGCGCCGTGTTTTTCGTCAGACCGCGATAGCGCGTTTTGCGGTAATGAAACAGATTTTTAACCACGTGAAAGGGATGCTCGACTTTGGCGCGCACTTTGGCTTTCAGGCGTTCTATTTGCTCTTGCAACTG
>NZ_FOAS01000006.1 GCF_900109735.1 Atopomonas hussainii | reverse complement strand
CTGATTTCGCCTCCCGGCGACTTACTATTCTTTGCGAAAGAATAGTAAGCACAAGAAACAGGCCCCCGCCATTGGCCCGGCTGCGCCGGGTTCCCTCGCTCCAGGCTTCTTCGGCTTTGGCATCCTGCGTCGCCCTAACTCCTGCATCCATGCAGTCGTCCAGAGGCCCAGCCCGAAGGGCCATCCATGGCCCATCGGGCTTTGCGCGGCATCCCTGCCGCTTAACCTCTTCCAGAAACCTTCCACTCGGCCTGCTGAAGGGGGCATTAGTGCAAGTCGATGGCTTGGCGGTTTGCAGGTTGAGCTACAAAAAATACTTAGCGAAGCCATCACTGATGGTGCGATTTGCACCAACTGCCCCTTTTATCCGGCTGAGTGCAGGCTGGCTGTAGTGGGGTAAGCCGCAGGGATGCGGCGCAAGCAGCGATGGGCTGGGGATAGCCCTTCGCCGTGGCCCCATGAAAGCCTGCCGGAGCGAAGGTATCCAGCGCATCTGGATCGGATAGTGGGGCGAGCGGTTTTGCGTACTTTTGCCAAGACAAAAGTGCGCCGCCCGGGTGGGCGGAACAAAAAGCTTCGGTATGCTCAGTAACTAGCTTGGCGACGTTGTTTGGCTCGGTGACTTAGAAGTCATCTAAATAAAAAACGCCGCACCGTTCTTTCAGTGCGGCGTTGTTCATTGAGTCGCTTACAACAGCGGAATGGTATAGCTAACAATCAAACGGTTCTCATCCAAATCCCCCGCAGCATCCGAGCGCACCATGGCATTGCGCCAACGGAAACCGAGATTCTTAAAAGTGCCTTCTTGAATCACATAGCTGATATCAATATCGCGTTCCCATTCTTGGGCGTTTTGGTGTTTGGCGGTTGAGAAGTTATCGCCTGTCACATAGCGGGCGAAGGCGGTTAGACCCGGTACGCCGTAGTCGGCAAAGTTAATGTCGTAACGCGCTTGCCACGATTGTTCGTCGGCGCGGGTGAAATCCAGAATCTGGATGTAGTTGACGATGTACGGATCGGTTTCTTGCAGGAAGGGGAAGGGGTTATCGCCGTCGCTGTCTTGATAGCCGAGGGTGAATTTATGCGCGCCGGTGGCGGCGCTTAAGTTCACTGAAGTCAGTTGGTTGTCGATTTTGCCGCCGAGTTGATTGCCGTTGTCGCTGGAGTCGAACCACGCGAGGTTGGCGGCCAGTGTCCAGTCGCCAATGGGTTGGTTGTGGATCAGGTTAAGCAGCTTTTGGTCGTAGATATCTTCCAGCTCGCCATACCAAGCGCCGACTTTGGTATTGCCGGTGATGGCGTAGTCGCCGCCGGCGAAGTTGTAGCGGTCGCTGCCTTTGCTGGTTTTGTAGTTGCTGGCGCGGATGTCTTCCATGTTGGTGGAGTCACGGAAGTTCACTTCGCGCAGCTGGCCGCCGTTGAGGCTCAGGCCTTCGATCTCCAGCGAGCTTAATTGGCCGCCATTAAAGTATTGCGGCAGCAGGCGCGAGTCGCCGGAGGCGACGATGGGCAGCTTGGGCATTAAACCGCCAATACGCAGCTCGGTTTTCGACAGTTTGGCTTTCACCGCGCCGGTGGCTTCGGAGTAGCTGCTCGGGCCTTCATCGCCAAAGCTGCTGGGCAGCAGGTTGGAGCCAGCGCGGTCGTCGCTGCTGCTGAGCTTCACCCCAAGGCCGGCGTAGACATCGACACCAAAGCCCACGGTGCCTTCGGTAAAGCCGGATTCGGCTTTGAGGATAAAACCTTGCGCCCATTCTTCGCGTTTGGATTGCGCGGTGGGGGCGACATCGCGGAAGTCACGGTTAAAGTAAAAATTGCGCAGTTGCAGGCTGGCTTTGCTGTCGTCAATAAAGTCGGCGTGGCTCACGGTGGGTAACAGTAAGCCTGCGCCGGCAAGGCCTAGGGCCACGGCACGTGCCAAGGGGGATCGTTGCATCTTGTTGTTCTCCTCGATCGATAAACGCGCTGCGAGCAGCGCAATAATTGGCGCAGGCAGTTAAGCATGACCGTATAGTCACGCGCCTTTAGACCTTCGGAGCAGGCAGTGTGAAAACTACTGCGCTTGGCTACGCAGCGTTAAAAACAGGCTCAAAATGCTCATTTACCGCACGTAAACTGCGCTTTTTCGCCTCTTTTTGCCTTGCCTAGCTTGCGCTCGCGACGTTTTCACACAGCCTGGGACGGGCGTTGGGTAGTGCTTACAGCGCCGGTAAGCGGAACAAGCTTTGCGCCGCTTGTGTGGTGTGCGCGCTGAGCTGCTCAAGGCTTTCGCCACGCAGGCGGGCGACTTCGCTGGCAATCCACGTGAGGTAGCGCGGCTCGTTACGGTTGGACTTCGGCTTAGGGCGCAGGCTGCGTGGCAGCAAGTAGGGGGCGTCGGTTTCCAGCAACAGGCGCCCGGCGGGGATGTCCTTAACCAGTGTTTGCAGGTGCAGGCCACGGCGTTCGTCGCAAATCCAGCCGGTGATGCCGATGTGCAGGTCGAGGTCGAGATAGGCATACAGCGCGGTTTTTTCGCCGGTAAAGCAATGCACCACGGCGGCGGGCAGGCTGTCGCGGTATTCGCGCAGAATGCCGAGCAGGCGCTCGCTGGCGTCGCGCTCGTGCAAAAACACCGGCTTGTTCAATTGGCAGGCAAGTTCTAGCTGGGCGTGCAGGGCGCTTTCTTGCTGCGGGCGCGGCGAGAAGTCGCGGTTAAAGTCCAGCCCGCATTCGCCTACCGCGGTGACACGTGCGTTGCTATGCAAAGCGTGAAGGTCACTTAAGGTGCTGCTGTGCCAGTCTTTGGCATCGTGCGGGTGAATGCCGGCGGTGCAGACCAAGTGCTGGCCGTGTGGGTCGAGTTGTTCGGCCAGCGTGAGCACGGCTTGGCTTTCGGCAAGGCTGGTGCCGGTGAGTACCCACTGTTTAACCCCGGCGGCTATGGCCTGTTCAAGCATCTCGGCTTCGCGGCCATGAAACTGGCTGTGGCTAAGATTGACGCCGATGTCGATCAGGTGCATGGTGCGCTCCGGCAGGGAAGTGGGCTTAAAAAGTGCGGCAGCTTAGCACGGCAAACGCCGTGAACCGGCTGGCACATAGGCTCACGCTGGCTGAACTTGCGTCGCGCATAGGTGTCTGTGCGTGGCGGGTGAATAATCGCAACGTGGATGAGCGCATGCGGGCATGGTTGGGCCTGTTGCTGGCGGTAATCGTGGCATGGCCTGCGCAGGCGCGGGTGGTCGAGCCGTTCGATCCGTGGCAACGCAATAGTCAGTGGCAGTTTCGTGATTTGGCCAGTATTCGCCAGAGCGGCGAATTGCGCGTGCTGGTTAACCAAAGCCGCAACAGCTCGGGCAAAGTGCGTGGGCAAACCATTGGGGTGGAAAGCCAACGTGCGGAAGCCTTTGTCGCCTTTTTAAACAGCGGCCAGCCTGCGCATAAACAGGTGCGCCTGCGGCTGATTCCCTTGCCCAAAGATGAGCTGGTCAAAGCCTTGCAGCAGCACCGTGGCGATCTGCTTGCCCCTGGCGAGCTAATGGACTTGCGCAAGCTGCCGGATGAATTGCGCCCCAGTCGACCGTACAAAATTCAAGTGCCGATGGTGTTGGTCAGCCACTACACCACGCGGCGTTATCAGCGTCTGGAACAACTGGCCGGCAAGGTGATGACCTTGCCGCGTGGCAGTGTCGCGGTGGCTGGCGTCGAGCGCCTCAACCGCTCGCTGCAAGAGCAGGGCCTTGACCCTGTGTTGCTCGATCAAGCCGATCCATCGCTGGCGGTGGAAGATGTGCTGGAGCTGGTGCACGCCGGCATTCTTGCCCACACCTGGGTTGAGCAGCCGATTGCCGAGCGCTGGCAGGGCGTACTGAAAAAGCTGCGTATCGATACCGGGTTAAGTCTGCCGGGCACGCACAATATGGTGTGGATTACCCCCGACAGTGCCACGGCGTTGCAGGGCCAGATCGACCGCTTTTTGCGCGACTATCAGCCCAGCGCGCAACAGGATGCGGCGTTTAAGCAGGTATATCAGCGTCTATACCGCGTGCATTATCCCTTGGGGCGTAACGACCGGGCGCGTTTGGCCAAGGTGCAGCCGGCATTACAGGCGGCGGAAAAAGCCACCGGCATCGATTGGTTAGCGCTGGCGGCGGTGGCCTATAAAGAGTCGAGCCTTAACCCGGCGGCCCGTGGGCAAGGCGGGGCGACGGGCTTAATGCAGGTCACGCCAGCGGCCGCGCGAGCGGTGGGTGTGGGCGACTACGCCAGCGCACAGGGCAGCGCCTTGGCCGGTGCTAAGTATTTAGCCAAGTTGCGCAAAGAGTTTTTTCAAAGCTCGAAGATACCCGAGCATGAGCGCTTGGCCTTTATGTTGGCCGCCTACAATATGGGGCCGCACCGCTTACAGGGCTTACGGGCTGAGGCGCGTAGGCGTGGGTTGAACCCGGATCGCTGGTTCTTCCATGTCGAGCGCGTGGCCATGGAGCAGCTCGGCATGGGCAACGTGAGCTATGTCAGCAGCGTGAATAAGTACTTTATTACTTTTGATCGTGAGCGCGATTTGCTGGAGCGCTAGATTTAAGGGCTACACGGCTCAATCACTGCGTATGACGGGTGAAGAGTAGGCCTAACCAAACAGCGAAATCCGCCCCTTTCTTGCACCACTCCACAGTTCATCAAAATGCGGAAAACCCCAGTCTTCGGGCGTTTCGCGGCTGATGATTTTCTCTGGGTTGTTGCCACGGCTTAAGTCGATGATTTCTTGCGGCACCGCGGTGCGGTTGGTGCTGGAGAAAAACACTTTCACCTTGGGTGTGAGCAGCGAGTCGTTATGTTGCTCCAGCACCACGGCTAAGCGCCCGCTGCTGAGTTTGACCAGCGAGCCGGTGGGGTACACGCCCATGGCTTTAACCAGCGCGTTAAACATTTTCTCGTCAAAGTGACCGGCGAATTTGGCCATTTGCGTGAGGGCGCTGGCTGGTGAGCAGCCGTTTTTATACGGCCGGTCGCAGGTTAAGGCGTCGTACACATCACACACATGGCACAGGCGTGGCAGCAGGCTGATGCGTTCGCCGCTTAAGTGTTCGGGGTAGCCGCCGCCGTCCATTTGTTCGTGGTGGTGCAGGCAAACGTCTTGCAAAACTGGGTCGTCGATGCCCAGTTGGGCGAGCAGTTCTGCACCACGGGCGGTGTGCTCTTGCAGCATCAGGCTGTCGATACGGCTCAATTCGCCGGGGCTGTTAAGCAGCTTGGCTGGCATCAGGGTTTCGCCCAAATCGTGCAGTAGTCCGGCCAGCGCAATGCGTTCCCACAGGGCTTCTGGCAGGCCTAACCGCTTGGCTACCAACACCATTAAGGCGCTCACGCCCAAGGCATGCAGCTGGGCGTATTCATCGGCGCGGCGCAGGCGGGTAAGGCTGATTAGCGCATGCGGATGGCGGTCGAGCGAGGCGCAAATGCCGGTGGATAGCTCATCCAGCAGGGCTTTATCTAAGGGCTGCCCAGCGCGGGCCAGGTTGAAGTTTTCTTGCAGCACGCTTTTGGCAAAGCTGCACAGGCGCATGGCGCGGTCTTGCTCGTCGGCAAACTCGATTACTTTCGGCGCTTCGGGTTTGCCATTTATCGCGCGTGGTAATGGCTCGGGTAGCGGTGGTAGTTCGAGGTCGTCGTCTTCGAGATCGAGCCCTTTGCGGGTGTCGATCACCACGCTTTTTAGTGCACTGCCGCGCAGGCGTTTTAAGTCGCGCGGGTTATCAAGCAGAAAACGCGGCTTCCAAAACGGGTGATCCATCCACGCGCCACACAGTTCGTGGATGTACATGCCTTGGATAACGGCGTCTTTGGGAATGCGCTTGTAGGCCATGCCGTGCGGTCTATTAGGGAAGTACTGGCAATGTAGTGTCATCGGCCTTGAGCGGCAATGCTTTACCGCAATCCTTGCCACCCAAGCCTTGCCGAGGGCGGAAAGGCCTTGCCGCTTTGCCGCATAAATGGCTATGCATTTCAGCTAACAGATTGAAAAATAAGCATAAATATTTGTGGCACGGTGGTTGCTAAATCATTGCTAACAGCGACTTAGCCCTTGCGGCAACAGGATGACGGCAATGAGCATTTCTTTCGACAAGGCCCTTGGTATTCATCAGCAGGCACTGTCTTTCCGCTCGCAGCGTGCTGGTGTATTGGCCAACAACTTGGCCAACGCCGACACCCCGCATTTCCGTGCCCGTGATCTGGAGTTCTCGGCCGTGCTGGCCGAGCAAGCCGCCAAGCGCAGTCAACCGGGTTTTGCCATGCAGACCACCAACGCGCGGCACTTAAGCGTAGAAAGCCTGCCCACCGGCGAAGGCGCCTTGCGCTACCGCAACCCGTTGGGCGCCTCGGTGGATGACACCAGTGTGGATGTGCACGTGGAGCAAGCGGCCTACGCGCAAAACGCGGTGGATTTTCAAGCCAGCTTTACCTTTTTAAACAGTAAGTTCAAAGGGCTGATCAGCGCCCTGCGCGGCGAGTAAGGAGTTAAGCCATGAGCCTGTCCAGCGTCTTCAATATTGCCGGTAGCGCCATGAGCGCGCAGACCGTGCGCTTAAACACCACCGCCAGCAACATCGCCAACGCCGAGTCGGTGAGCAGCAATCGCGACGAAACCTACCGCGCGCGCCACCCGGTGTTTGCCGTGCAGATGCAAGAGGCGTTAAACGGCGGCTCGCAGTCGCTGTTTGCCCGCGACGAGCAAGCCGGGCGCGGCGTGCAGGTGCTGGGTGTGGTGGAGTCCGACGAGTCTTTGATGCCGCGCTACGAGCCCAATCACCCAGCGGCCGACGAACAAGGCTACGTGTATTACCCGAATGTGAATGTGGTGGAAGAGATGGCCAACATGATCTCCGCCAGCCGCAGTTTTCAGACCAGTGCGGAAATGATGAACACCGCCAAAAGCATGATGCAGCGTGTGCTGACATTGGGTCAGTAAGGAGCCGGCCATGACATCGGTAAATGCCACCAGTTCAGTGCTCGATCAGTTTGCGATTCAGCAGCGTGAACAAAAAGGCGGCGATCTGGGCAAGAACGAGTTCTTGGAATTGCTGGTCACCCAGCTGAATAACCAAGACCCGCTGTCGCCGCAGGAAAACGGCGAATTTATCGCCCAGTTAGCGCAGTTCAGCAGTCTTGAGGGGATCGAAAACCTCAACAAGACCATGACCAGCATGCTCGGCAGTTTCAACTCATCGCAGGCGCTACAGGCTTCCAGTCTGGTGGGGCGCTCGGTGATCGTGCCGGCCACCACGGCGCAAGTAGACACGCAGAACACCTTTAAGGGCTCGATGAACCTGCCGTACTACAGCCCCAATGCCTACGTGAATATTTACGACAGCGCAGGCTCAGTGGTGAACCGAGTCAACTTAGGTGCCCAGCAAGCTGGCCAAGTCAGCTTTATGTGGGACGGCATGGATAGCAGCGGCAATAAGCTGCCGCCCGGCAAATACCGCTTCGAGGCCGAGGCGTATATCGAAGGCGAGCCCTATGCCTTGCAGACCTACCTGCCGGCCAACGTTGATAGCGTCACCTTGGGGCAGAACGGCGGTGAGATGCAGTTGAATCTGGCGGGCATCGGCTTAGTGCCGTTGTCAAAAGTACAAGTGATCGGTCAGTGATCGGGCAGTAAGAGGATAGAACCATGGCATTTAATACAGGTTTAAGCGGTATTCGCGCTGCTTCCAGTGACCTCAACGTAACCGGTAACAACATCGCTAACGCCGGCACCGTGGGTTTTAAACAGTCGCGGGCCGAGTTCGCCGATGTGTATGCGGCGTCCACCACGGGCAGCGGTAGCATTCCTAAGGGCAGTGGCGTGTTGCTCTCGGATGTGTCGCAGCTGTTTAACCAAGGCAACATTAACTTCACTCAGAACAGCCTTGATTTAGCGATTAACGGCAACGGCTTCTTTGTCACCAGCAACAACGGTGAGGTCACCTACACCCGCGCTGGTTATTTTGGTACCGACCGCGAAGGCTACATGGTGAATAACTTCGGTTATCGCTTACAGGGCTACGGGGCCGACGCCAACGGCAACGTGATCAACGGCGTGCGTACCGACTTGCGCGTGGATACCGCCAGCCAAGCGCCGCGAGCGACCACAGGCGTTACGCAAGGTATGAACCTGAATGCCGCCAGCACGGTGCCCACCTTGTATAACGATGCGTACACCACCGCTGGTGGTGGTGCGGCCGGTTTAGCCGCAGCGCGCGCGGTGTTTGACCCGACCAACCCGCAAACCTATAACTCGGCGACGTCCGTTAATGTGTACGACAGTTTAGGTAACTCCCACGTGTTGTCGCAGTACTACGTGCTGCAGCCGGGCACCACCAATACCTGGGATGTGTACATGACGTTGGATGGCACGGCGCTGCACGACACCGCGCCGCAGGTGCCGATGTTTACCACGCAGTACTCATCCTCTGGTGCGATCACGGCAACGACACCGCTTTCAGCCAATGCCTCGGCGGGTGTGGCGGCCGGCATCATTGGCATTAACGCGCCGCTGACTAACGGTGCGGCTACGCCGCTGACCTTTAACTTCGATATCCGCAATAGCAGTCAGTATGCGGCGGCGTTTGCGGTCAACCGTGTGGTGCAAGATGGCTACACCACCGGTGAGTTGTCGGGGCTTGAAATTGACGACACCGGCATTGTGTTTGCCCGTTACACCAACGGTCAGTCGCGCGTGCAAGGGCAGGTCATCTTGGCCAGTTTTGCCAACGTGCAGGGCTTAACGCCGATTGGTAAAACTGCTTGGGCCGAGTCGTTTAGTTCTGGCCCCGCTGTAGAGGGCACTCCGCGTACCGGCACCTTGGGTGCTTTGCAGTCTGGTGCGTTGGAGCAATCTAACGTCGAGCTGTCGGATGAGCTGGTCAACCTGATCGTCGCCCAGCGTAACTATCAGGCCAACGCCAAAACCATCCAGACCGAAGACACCGTCACCCAAACGCTGATTAACATTCGTTAAGCCACAATCGCCCTAGGTGCTGGGTTATTCAGTGCCTAGGGCGTTTTCTCTGCTCTATTTATCTCGCCTGAAACGGCTTGCCGCTTGCGGCAGACGCCTGCCGCCTTTCTCGCTGTGACTGCCTGTGCTGGCGTCATTCCTTGAAATAAATCCATATAAATCAGCACGTTGCGAAATATTTCGGCATTGGCATAGGCCTTGCTCTACTCCTTGTACGTGATTCCAGCCCGTGGGCTGACGAGGAGGACAAGCCGTGGACCGAATGCTCTATGTAGCCATGACCGGCGCCCAGCAAAACACCCTGGCACAACGTGCCCATGCCAATAACTTGGCCAACGTAAATACCTCAGGGTTTCGTCGCGACTTCGAGCAAGCGCGCGCCATGCAGGTATTTGGCCCCGGCTACCCCAGCCGCGTGATGAGCATGAGCGAGCGCCCCGGCACCGATTTACAGCCCGGCAGCTTGCAAGAAACCGGACGCGATCTGGACATTGCCATCAGCGGCAAAGGCTGGGTGGCCGTGCAGGCGCCGGATGGCAGCGAGGCTTACGTGCGCACCGCCAGCATGATCATCGATGCCGTGGGCATGCTGCGCACCGGCGATGGTTTGCCGGTGATGGGCAATGCCGGCCCGGTGGCGTTGCCGCCGGAGCAGAAAGTCGAGATCGGTTTAGACGGCACCATCAGCATTCGTGGCGCTGGCGAAGCACCCAGCGTGGTGTCGGAAGTCGAGCGCATCAAGTTGGTGATGCCCGAAGACGACCAGCTGGAAAAAGGCCCCGATGGCCTGATGCGCCTTAAAGAAGGTGGCGAACTGCTCGCCGACGGCGCGGTGCGCATGACGTCCGGCTTCTTAGAAAGCAGCAATGTGAATGCGGTGGAGGAGATGACCTCGATCCTCTCGCTGTCACGTCAGTTCGAGCTGAACGTGAAGATGATGCGCACCGCCGAAGACAACGCACGTTCGATGGAACGGGTCTTGCAGATTAGCTAATTAACCAATTCGGCTGACAGAAAAACGTCGCCGCAAGGAGTTCAACATGATTCCGGCACTGTGGGTGAGTAAGACAGGTCTGCAAGCGCAAGACATCAACTTAAACACCATCGCCAACAACCTGGCTAACGTCTCGACCACCGGCTTTAAGCGTGATCGCGCCGAGTTTGAAGACTTGATCTACCAGATCCGTCGTCAGCCCGGCGGCCAGTCTAGCCAAGACAGCCAGTTGCCCTCCGGCTTGCAGCTCGGTACCGGTGTGCGCGTGACCGGCACGCAAAAGGTGTTCACCACCGGCAGCTTGCAAACCACTGAGCAGCCGCTGGATCTGGCGATTAACGGCCGCGGTTTCTTTCAGATTCTGTTGCCTGACGGCACCTTGGGTTACAGCCGCGACGGTAGTTTTCATTTGAGCTCCGACGGCCAGCTGGTCACCTCGCAAGGCTTCTCGCTGGAGCCGGCCATTGTCGTGCCGCCAGAAGTGCAAACCTTTACCGTGGGTGAAGACGGCACTGTGTCGGTCACCACATTCGGCAACCCCACACCGCAGGTGATCGGCAATATTCAAACCGCCGACTTTATTAACCCGGCCGGTTTGCAGGCCTACGGCAATAACCTGTTTTTAGAAACCGCTGCCAGCGGCGCGCCGCAGCCCAACACCCCCGGCCTAAATGGCTTGGGGCAGATTCTGCAAAACACCTTGGAAAACTCCAACGTCAGCGTGGTGGAAGAGTTGGTGAACATGATCACCACCCAGCGCGCCTACGAGATGAACTCCAAGGTGATCTCCACCTCCGACCAGATGCTGGCTTACATCAGTCAGAACCTGTAAGGCGTAACGAGTAGGTGAAGGCCATGAACCGTGTACTTGTTGTTATTGCTCTGATTGCCTCGCTGGCTGGCTGCGTAAGCCCGCCACCTAAGCCTGATGATCCTGCGTGGGCGCCTGTGCTACCACGCACGCCGGTGGCGCCGGAGGTGAATAACGGCGCTATTTATCAAGCCGGTTTTGGCATGAACTTGTACGACGACCGTAAGGCCTATCGCGTGGGCGACATCATCACCATCACCTTGAATGAAAAAATGGCCGCCAGCAAAAAAGCCGACTCGGAAATCGACAAGAAAAGCACCACCAACATTGGCGTGCCGACCATTTTAGGTATGACGGTAGCGCCGAAAAACCCGCTCTCAGGCTTAGGTTTTTTGGGCGCGGAAAACGACCGCTTGGGGCTTAACAGCAGTTATACCGGTACGCGTGCTTTCGAGGGCGAGAGTGCTGCAGGGCAGAGCAACAGCCTGACTGGCTCGATCACGGTGACCGTGGCCGATGTGATGCCCAATGGCGTGCTGGCGATACGCGGCGAGAAGTGGCTAACGCTGAACACCGGCGATGAGCTGATCCGTATTCAAGGCCTAGTGCGTGCCGATGACATCGCGCAAGACAACACTGTGCCCTCGACCCGCGTGGCCGATGCGCGCATCACCTATTCCGGCACCGGCGCGTTTGCCAATGCCAGCCAGCCGGGTTGGCTGGACCGTTTCTTCCTAAGCCCGCTGTGGCCGTTCTGAGGACATGCTCATGTGGCGTTTTCTGTGCACCGTGTTGTTGTCGCTGAGCCTCGTGCCCAGCGTGCAGGCTGAGCGCCTAAAAGACTTGGCGAGCATCCAAGGCGTGCGCAGTAACCAGTTGATTGGTTACGGCTTAGTGGTGGGCTTAAACGGCACCGGCGACCAAACCACGCAGACGCCGTTTACCCTGCAAACCTTTAACAACATGCTGGCGCAGTTCGGCATTAAGGTGCCCACCGGCGGCAACGCGCAGCTGAAAAACGTCGCGGCGGTGTCGATTCATGCTGAGCTGCCGGCCTTTGCCAAGCCGGGGCAGACCATCGATGTGACGATTTCCTCGATTGGTAACGCCAAGAGCCTGCGTGGCGGCAGTCTGCTGATGACCCCGCTTAAAGGGATCGACGGCAATGTCTACGCCATCGCGCAGGGTAATTTAGTGGTCGGCGGCTTCGATGCCAGCGGCGCCGATGGCTCGCGCATCACCGCCAATATCCCTTCAGCCGGGCGCATTCCTGCCGGTGCCACGGTAGAGCGCGCCGTGCCCAGCCCATTTGCCCAAGGCGATAGCCTGACGCTGAACCTTAATCGTGCCGACTTCACCACCGCCAAGCGCATCGTCGATCGGATTAACGAATTGCTAGGCCCGGGCGTGGCACAGGCGCTGGACGCTACTTCGATTCGCGTCAGCGCGCCGCGTGACCCCGGTCAGCGGGTTGATTACCTGTCGATTCTGGAAAATCTCGAAGTCGAGCCCGGCCAAGCCATGGCCAAAGTCATTATTAACTCGCGTACCGGCACCATAGTGATCGGCCAGAACGTGCGCGTCTCGCCAGCCGCCGTCACCCACGGCAGCCTGACCGTCACCATCACCGAAGACCCCTTGGTGAGTCAGCCGGATGCCTTATCAGGCGGGCAAACCGCCGTAGTGCCGCGCTCGCGGGTGGGTGTGGATGAAGAGGCCAAGCCGATGTTCAAGTTCGGCCCCGGCACCACGCTGGACGAAATTGTGCGCGCGGTGAATTTGGTCGGCGCTGCCCCCAGCGACTTGATGGCCATTCTCGAAGCGCTGAAGCAGGCCGGTGCCCTACAGGCCGACCTGATTGTGATCTGAGGTACTTGTTATGAGCATCGACTACGACGTGAACGCCAGCTACACCGACCTCAACCGGCTTAATAAGCTCAAGGTCGGCGACGGCAAAAACTCGCTGGAGAACATCACCCGCGTGGCGCGTGAGTTCGAGTCGCTGTTCGTCAACGAAATGATGAAGGCTATGCGTAAGGCCAACGAAGTCTTTAGCGAAGACAACTACCTCAACAGCAAAGAAACCAAGTTTTACCAAGACATGTACGACCAGCAGCTGTCGGTGTCGCTGGCGCAAAAGCCCGGTATTGGCTTGGCCGATGTGCTGGTGCGGCAGATGAGCCAGCTGCAAGAAGGCGTGAAGCGCGCTAATCCGTTCCCGCAGATGGCCAGCGGCACTGCCCCCGAAGCGGTGGCCGATAGCGGCAAAAACCTTAGCCGCAAGAAACTGGTGGCTATGCCAGAAAGCGGCCGCGATGACTCGGGTTTGCTTAATCAGCGCCGCTTGAGCTTGCCGGGCAAACTGACCGATCGCTTGTTGGCCGGCATTGTGCCGCCAGAACAAGCCGCCGATGCTGCGGCAACTAACCCCAATGCCGCACAAGCCTTTGCCGCGCCAAAAGAGCCAGCGCTCAGCTCGAGCGATATTTTCCAAGGTCGTCGCCTGGCCCAGCCGCCGTTGGCGCCGAGTAAGTCGGCGTTTAGTTCGCCGCAAGATTTCGTTCAGCACATGCTGCCGATGGCCGAGCAAGCCGCGCAGGAGCTGGGTGTCGAGGCGCGCTTCTTAGTCGCCCAAGCGGCGCTAGAAACCGGCTGGGGCAAACACATGATCCGCACTGGCGAAGGCAAGAGCAGCCATAACCTGTTCGGCATCAAAACCCACAACAGTTGGGAAGGCGATTCGGCGCGGGTGGTGACCACCGAGTTCGTTGGCGGTAAGCGCGAGCGGCAAGTAGCGCAGTTCCGCGCCTACGACAGCTACGCCGACAGCTTTAACGACTACGTGAGCTTTCTAAAGAGCAATCCGCGCTATCAAGAAGCGCTGAGCCTGGCCGATAACGGTGATGTCTACGCACGCGAACTGCAAAAGGCCGGCTACGCCACCGACCCGCAGTACGCGCGCAAGATCTCTCAAATCGCCCGGCAGATGCAGACTTACACCCAGATCGCTGCTGCCACTGGCAACACGCCGGCCGGTTGAGGACTAAACCATGGCGGACTTACTCAATATCGGCTTGTCAGGCTTGGCAGCCAGCAAAAACTCTCTGACGGTGACCGGTCATAACATCGCCAACGTCAGCACGCCTGGGTTTTCTCGCCAAGAAACACAAAACGCCACGCGCTTGCCGCAGTTCTCCGGCGCCGGTTACGTGGGCTCAGGGGTAAGCACGGCGAATATCCGCCGGATTGCCTCTGAGTTATTAGTCAGCCAGCTGCGCAGCGCCACCAGCCTAGACAGCCAGCTGGCCAACTATCGCAGCCAAATCGAACAGATCGACTCGCTGCTGGCTAACAGTCAAACCGGCATCACTCCCGGCTTGCAGAAATTTTTCTCCGCCGTGCAAGTGGCCGCCGAAGACCCCGGCTCAGTCGCCGGGCGCCAGCTGCTGCTGTCCGAGGCGCAAGGCTTGGCCAAGCGCTTTAATACCGTGTACGAGCAGCTGGATAAGCAAAACAGCTTCGTCAATCAGCAGTTAGTGGCCGTGACCGACAAGGTCAACCGCTTTGCCGAGAGCATTGCCCAGTACAACGATGCCATTGCCTTGGCCAAAGCCAACGGTAAAGAGCCCAATGACTTGCTCGACGCCCGCGAAGAAGTCATGCGTCAGCTGTCGCAGTTGGTCGGCATCAATGCTGTGGAGCAAGACGACGGCGCGATGAATATCTTCGTCGGTTCCGGCCAGCCGTTAGTGGTCGGCACCACCGCCGCCAAGCTCAGCGCGACACCCAGCCGCGAAGACCCGAGCAAGTTCAACGTTAACTTTATTTCCGGCGCCAGTACGCAAGATGTCACCTCACTGCTGACCGGCTCGGGCGGGGAAATCGGCGGCCTGCTGCAATTCCGTGCCGAAGTGTTGGATGAAACCTACAACAGCCTCGGGCGGCTTTCGATTGCCATTGCCGACCGGGTGAATGATCAGCTGGGGCAGGGCATCGACCTGCGCGGTCAGCCGGGTGCCGAGCTATTTCGTAGCGTGAATGACCCACTGGCGGCGCGCTTGCGGGTGCTGGCGCAACCGGCTAACACCGGCACCGGCCAGCTGAATCTGACCATCACGGACTCCAGCCAGCTGACCCTCAGTGATTACGAATTCGAAGTGACTGCCACGGGTTACACCGTGCGCCGTCTGAGCGATCAGTCGGCGGTGTCCAGCGGTGCCTTGCCGGCGATACCCGGTAGCATCACCTTTGATGGCGTGAGCCTTAACCTGCAAAGTGGCACCTTTAACGTCGGCGATCAGTTCACTTTGCAGCCCACTCGGCGCGGTGCCACCGACATTGCGCGGCAGCTCGATCAAGCCGATCAGTTGGCCTTTGCCGGCCCCGGCAAAGGTGAGGCAACCATCACCAATAGCGGCAATGGCACGCTGGGCCCGGTCAAACTCACCAGTGGCCCTAGCCCGATTGTGATCAGCCAATTAACCGGCGCGGCCGGCTTCTTTGGCACTGGCGGCATCAACCTAACCTTTGATGCCGGCACCAATCAGCTGACCTTAGCCGGCTCTGGCTCCGGCGCGGGCTTTGTGCCCGGCGGTGCGACCACCACCATTACTCCCGGGCAGACCAATACTCTGACGGTGAGCGACGGCACCTACACCTTTGAATTCACCCTAAGCGGCGTGCCGCAAACGGCGGATACCTTCCGCCTTAACTTCAACGCCAATGGTGTGTCGAATAACTTAAATGGTCTTGAGTTGGTGGGTTTGCAATCCAAAGCCACCATTGGGGTTGATCCGTTAGCGCCGAATACCACTGGGGCAAGTTTTACCGATGGTTACGGCGATTTGGTCGAGCGCGTGGGTACGCTCACCAGTCAGGCGCGCATTAATAACGAGGCGAGCCAGATCATCCTTAAGCAAGCGGCGGATAACCGCGACTCGCTGTCGGCGGTGAACCTCGATGAAGAGGCCGCCAACTTAGTGCAGTTCCAACAGTATTACCAAGCGGCGGCGCAGTTGATTCAAGTTGCCCGCTCAACGTTCGATACCCTTATTGGCACCTTTAGGTAACGAGGCCCGCTATGCGTATCTCCACGGTTCAGGCCTTTAACAACGCCATCTCAGGCTTGCAGCGTAACTACGCCGATCTCACCCGCTCGCAAGAGCAGATCAGCACCGGCAAACGCATCCTGACCCCCGCCGACGACCCGGTCGCCGCCGCACGCTTGCTGCAGTTAGAGCAAGAGAAGTCGCTGTATGACCAGTTTCAAGCCAATCTGACCGCGGCAAATAATAGCCTGACCCAAGAAGAAAGCATCCTTACTTCCATCGACAACGTGATGCAGCGGGTGCGCGAAATTGCCGTACAGGCAGGCAATGGTGCGCAAGACCGTACCGATAAAGCGGCGCTGGCCAAAGAGTTGCGCGAGCGTGAAGAAGAGTTGCTGAACCTGCTCAATAGCCGCAATGCGCGTGGCGAGTATTTGTTTGCCGGTAACTTGGGCAAAACCGAGCCGTTCTTTTTTGATGGCACTAACTCTGCCGGCCCCTACCTGTATCAGGGCGATGAAGGGCAGCGCGAAATCCAAATTGCCAGTAGCACCTTTGTGCCGATTAACGACAACGGCAAGGTGTTGTTTGAGAACAGCTTTAACGCCAACCGGGTGACCACGGCAGCAGCAGGGGCAAACACCGGCGCCGGCCGCATTTCGCTGGGTATTGTTGAAGATAAAATTGCCTACGACAGCGTTTTCCCACGCAGTAACCCGCCGGCTGCCACCGATGGCATGGCGGTTTACTTCACCAGCGACCGTGACTATGTGATTTACGATCAGGCTAACCCGCCGCTTTCTGGTTTGCCGCCAACCCTGCCGGATGCCAACGTGTTACAGGTGGGGCAATTGGATGACAATCCCAATGAGTCGGATACGATTCGTTACGGTGGCGTGCGGGTGCAGTTTGATGGGGTGCCGGTTGCCGGGGATAGCTTCACGATCAATCGCAACCCCACTTTAGAAAAGCGCAGCTTGCTCAATACGGTGTACGACCTGCGCGTTGCGCTGGAAAACGCCCAAGATAATCCGGCGGGCAATCTGGCCGTGCGTGATGCGGTGGCGGTCGCCATCACCAATGTCGATAACGTCTACAGCAAAGTGCTTGAGGGGCGTGGTGAGATTGGTGCGCGGCTGAATGTGGTGGAGTCCACCGAGTTTTTTAATCAAGACGTCACCCTCATCAACCAAGGCGTGCAGTCTGATTTGCGTGATCTCGACTATGCCGATGCGCTGTCGCGCTTGTCTTACCAAGAGATCATTTTGCAGGCCTCGCAGCAAAGCTTTGTGCGCATCAGCAGCCTGAGCTTGTTTGATGTCCTCAGATAATTTTTAGTCGCTTGGCCTAGTTAGTGCATCTACTCTGTCAGTAACAAGAAATTGACGGAGAAGGCATGATCCGCGAGTGGATGTGCGGCTTTTTAACTTCCCAAGCCGAACAGGCTTTCAAGGAAGGCGACTACACCCGTGTGCGCGCTTGTTGTCAGTGGGTATTGCACGAACAGCCTGAACAGTTGCAGTTACAGGCCATGCTCGGTGAGGCTGCCTTGGCTGTGCGCGATAGTTTTACTGCGCGCAGTTGCTGGCAGGCCTGTGTCGACGCTAATCAGCAAGATGCGCAGGCCTGGTTCAACTTAGCCAAGGCGCAGATTCAGCTGGCCGACTGGCCTGCCGCCGAGCAGGCTTTGCGCCAAGCACAGGCGCTAGCACCGCAAGTGGCGGAGATTCAGCAAAGCCTGGCGGCGGTCGAGCGCATGCAAACGGCGGTGGCTGCTGGTGCCGAGGCGCAGACGCCGGCGCAAAATCTAACCCAAGCGGTTAACGACGCGGTGGCTAACAAAGCGTGGCAGCAGGTGCGTGAGCTGCTGGCCAATCCCCGTGATCGTGATGCGCAGGGCCAGCGCGCCTATTTTTTGGCGACCTTTTACCTGGGCTTGCGTGATGAGGCGCAACAGCTGTGGCTGCCGTTGGCCGCGCAAGAACGTGATCCCGAGTGCCTTGCCGCAGCAGTGGTGCTCAGCCTTGAAGAGCAGCAGCTGAACCATGCTGAACGCTTGTTACAGCGTGCTCAGCAGGCCGATGCCAGCCATGTGGCCGTGCGCCTAGCCGAGGCGGTGTGGTATGCGCAGCACGACACAGAACGCGCCGAAAAGTGTTATCAACAGCTGTTGCTGGACTGCCCACAAGAGCCTGAAGTGGCGTTGGCGGTGGGCGGTTTCTATGCGCAAGCCGAACGCTTGGCCGAGGCTGAGCAGGTATTTCGTCAGGCCTTACAGCGCGATCCACGGCAGGCAGCGGCTTGGTACAACTTGGGCACCTTGTTGCTGACGTATCGGCACGACTTGGCTGAAGCCACGCAGTGCTTCGAGCAGGCGGTTGAGCGCGATATCAGCAATACCGACTACCTGAATAACTTGGGCGTGTGCTACCGCAGCCAAGGGCTGCTGGATAAGGCAGAGCAGTGTTTCTTGCGGATCTTGCAGCTCAAGCAGGACACCGCCTCGGCGTGGCGCAATCTGGGTTTGGTGTACGGCCTAGCGACCCGTCATGTGGATGCCGAAGGCTGCTTGCAACGGGCCATTGCGCTGCAGCCGGAGCACGCCGGTGGCTGGTTGGAGTTGGCCAGTCAGCACATTCAGGCCAGCGCACCGGCTTTGGCAAAGCGCTATGCCGAAGCCGCGCTGGCGTTAGAGGCAAACAGCTATACCTACAATGTGTTGGGTCTAGCGTGCGTGCATCTGGACCAGTGTGAGGAAGCTGAACGGCATTTCAATCAGGCCTTGAGCTTGGCCGAGGCAGAGCAGCAAAGCGGCCCGTTGATTAATCTGGCAGGTTTGTACTCGTCAACCCTGCGTATTGAGCAGGCGTTGGAGATTCTGGAAAGCCACTTGGGTGAGCCGGGCGGTTTTTACAGTAATTATCTGTTTACGCTTAACTACAGCCCCGATCTGGATCATCGTCAGGTGTTGGCCGGCTACCGGCGAGCGGTTGAGCCTGTGTATCCACCGGCGCGGTATCAGGCGTATGCCAACCCGCGCTCACCGAGCCGTCGGCTGAAGATTGGTTACGTCTCGCCAGATTTTCGCCGGCATGCCTGCCGCTACTTTATCGACCCCTTGCTGCGTCATCACGATCACCAGCGTTTCGAGATCTATGCCTATTCGGATGTGCGCTTTCCCGATGACATCACCGAGGTGTTCAAGGGCATGGTGGATCACTGGTGCCATGCGCCGGGGTTATCCCATGAGCAGTTGGCCGAGCGGATTCGCGCCGATGGCATCGATATCCTCGTCGACTTGGCCGGGCATACCGCCGGTAATCGCCTGCATACCTTCGCGCTGAAACCAGCGCCGGTGCAGCTGTCGTGGATGGGTTATGGCTACACCACCGGCCTGACGCAGATCGACTACCTGATGTGCGACCGGCAGTTCCTGCCTGAGGGTTATGAAGACGCGATTGCCGAACAGCCTTGGTTCGTCGACAGCCCCCTGTTTTGCTACCAAGGCAACGACTGGCCGCTGGCTGAGCAGTCGCCCTTTA
This sequence comes from Atopomonas hussainii, assembly GCF_900109735.1. GTDB lineage: Bacteria > Pseudomonadota > Gammaproteobacteria > Pseudomonadales > Pseudomonadaceae > Atopomonas > Atopomonas hussainii. Next base: position 201,966 of record NZ_FOAS01000006.1, on the reverse strand, counting down.
AGCGCAATGGCTATGTCACCTTCGGTTGCCTGTCGCGCACCATTCGCCTGAACAAGCACGACCTCGGTCTGTGGGCCAAGCTGTTACAGCGGGTGCCGGAATCACGTTTGGCGCTAAATACCAAAACGCTGGCAGACCCAGAGGTGGCTGAGCGCTTTGCCGCCTTCTTCACCGAGCGCGGCGTGGCCCGCGAGCGCTTGTTGTTTGGCTATTCCAGCCCGGCCTATGTGGCCATGCAAGATATCGACATCATCCTAGATTGCTTTCCGCATAACTCGGGCACCACCCTGTTTGAGTCGCTGTGGCAGGGCTTGCCGTTTGTCACCTTGCGGCACCGGCCGACCATGGGGCGCATGGGCGCGACCATCCTGCATGGTTTGGGGCGCGATGAGTGGATTGCCGATACGCCTGAGGAATATCTGGCGATTGCCGAACGTCTGGCCGGCGACACCACAGCATTGGGGGACTTGCACGGCAGTCTGCGGCAAGAGATGCAGGCGTCGCTGTTGTGTAATGGCGCCGCGTTCACCGCCAAGTTTGAGAGTGCCTATCAACAGATGTGGCAGCGTTTTTGCGAGGTCAACGCCGAGGAGGGCAGCGCATGAAAGCGGTGATTTTGGCCGGTGGTTTAGGCACGCGAATCAGCGAAGAGTCGCATTTAAAACCTAAGCCAATGATCGAGATCGGCAGTATGCCGATTCTCTGGCACATCATGAAGTTGTACTCGGCGCATGGCATTCAAGATTTCGTGATCTGCCTAGGTTACAAGGGCTATGCGATCAAAGATTTCTTCGCCAACTATTTTCTGCACACCTCTGACGTGACCTTCGACATGCGCAACAACAGCATGGAAGTGCATCAGAACTACAGCGAGCCGTGGCGCGTTACTTTGGTCGATACCGGCGCCGACAGCATGACCGGCGGGCGTCTGCGACGGGTCGCGGAGTACGTGAAAGACGAAGAAGCCTTTTGCTTCACCTACGGAGACGGCGTTGCCGATATTGATATCGCAGGCCTTGTGGCCTTTCACCGTGAGCATGGTTGTTTAGCCACAGTGACCGCCGTACAACCGCCGGGCCGCTATGGCGCCTTGATGCGCGATGGTGATAGCGTCAGTGGCTTTATCGAAAAACCGCGTGGCGACGGTGGCTGGATCAATGGTGGCTTCTTCGTGTTATCGCCCAAGGTGCTGGGTTATATCGGTGACGACGCCACCGCATGGGAAGCCGAGCCGCTGGTGCGCTTAGCCAAAGAGCAGCAGCTACGCGCCTACGAGCACACCGGCTTTTGGCACGCGATGGACACCCTGCGCGATAAGAATTACCTCGACCAGTTGTGGAAGTCCGGACAGGCACCGTGGAAGGTGTGGGCATGAACAATGCTTTTTGGCAGGGCAAGCGCGTCCTGCTCACCGGGCACACTGGCTTCAAGGGCAGCTGGCTGAGCCTATGGCTACAGCAGTTGGGCGCCGAGGTGCATGGCTATGCCTTGCCGCCGCCTACCCAGCCGAGCCTGTATGAACTGGCCAAGGTGGCGGGTGATGTGCATCACCATGGCGGTGATCTGCGCGACTTACCACGCCTGCAAGCAGTGTTTGCCGAGGTACAGCCGCAGCTGGTGCTGCATTTGGCCGCGCAGCCCTTAGTGCGTGACAGTTACCGCGACCCCATCGGCACCTACACCAGCAACCTCAACGGCACCTTGCATGTGCTGGAGGCGGTACGCCAGCAGGGCGGGGTGCGCAGTTTAGTGTTGGTGACTACCGACAAGGTGTACGCCAATCGCGAGTGGCTCTGGCCCTACCGCGAAGATGAGCCCTTGGGCGGTCACGACCCTTACAGCAGCAGCAAGGCTTGCTGCGAGCTGCTGGCGCAGTCTTACGCTGCCTCGTTTTTTAACCCGGCGCGTTATGGCGAGCACGGCCTAGCGTTGGCCACCGCGCGGGCCGGCAATGTGCTCGGTGGTGGCGACTTTGCTCGTGACCGCCTGATACCCGATTGCTTGGCGGCCTGGCAGGCGGGCCAGCCGGTGGTGCTGCGCCATCCTCAGGCGGTGCGCCCGTGGCAGCACGTTTTAGAGCCACTGGCGGGCTACTTACTGCTCGCCGAGCGCTTGTACAACGAAGGCCCAGCGTTAGCCGGGGCCTGGAATTTTGGCCCCGCCGAGCAAGATATGCGCCCGGTTGGCGAGGTGGTCAGCCAACTTGCGCAGGCTTGGCCGGCGTGCCCCGGGGTACAGCAGCAGCCTAGCGATTTACACGAGGCAGGCCTGCTGCGCCTAGACAGTACCCGAGCGCACCGCTTGTTGGGTTGGCAGCCGCGCTGGTCGTTAAGTCAATGCCTGCAAGCCACTATGGCGTGGCACCAAGCGTGGCAAGGTGGCGAGGATGTGCGCGCCGTGTGTCTGACGCAATTGGCTGCCTATCGGGAGGCCGCATGTCCGAATTGAGCCTGCATGCCTTGCCGCTGAAGGGCTTGTGGCAGCTACAGCATGCGCGGCACAGCGATGAGCGTGGCGGCTTTGCCCGACTTTTCTGTCAGGCCAGCTTGGCCAGCGCCGGGGTGGCGATGAGTATCCGGCAAATCAATCATTCCGTGACGCGCCAGCGCGGCGCAGTGCGCGGCCTGCATTATCAAGTGCCGCCGCAGGCTGAATACAAGCTGATTACCTGCCTACGCGGCGAAGTGTGGGATGTGGCCGTGGACGTGCGTGCCGGCTCGCCGACCTTCTTGCATTGGCATGCAGAGCGCCTCTGCGCGGGCGATGGCCGTAGCTTGCTGCTGGCACCGGGTTTGGCGCACGGCTTTCAAGCCTTGAGTGACGATGCCGAGCTTTTATATCTGCACAGCGCTGATTACAGCCCAGCGCACGAAGGCGCGCTGTCAGTACATGACCCGCGTCTGGCAATCGCTTGGCCGTTGCCTATCGCTCAGTTATCGGCGCGTGACCAGCAGCACCCGTTTATCGATGCCAGCTTCGCGGGGGTTGCGCTATGAAGTGCCGTGCTTGCGCCAGTGCGCTCACCTTGCCGTTGATCGATTTAGGCACCGCGCCGCCGTCCAATGCTTATCTCAAGGCCAGCCAATTGGATGCCAGCGAGACTTGGCTACCGCTGCGAGTGCTGGTCTGTGAGCAGTGCTGGTTGGTGCAGACCGAAGATTACCGTGCCGCCGACAGCCTGTTTGCCGATGACTATGCCTATTTCAGCTCCTACTCCCGTTCTTGGCTGGCGCATGCCGAGGCTTATGTGGCGGCTATGGTGCAGCGCTTTGCCTTGAATGCGCAGAGCAAGGTGGTGGAGGTCGCCGCTAACGACGGTTATCTGCTGCAATACGTGCAGGCGCGCGGCATTCCCTGTCTAGGTGTGGAGCCCACCACCAGCACCGCGCAAGCGGCGCGCAGTAAGGGCTTGCAGATCGAGGAGCTGTTCTTTGGCCGGGCCAGCGCGCAGCAGTTGGCCGAGCGCGGCTGGCAAGCGGATCTGATGGCTGCCAATAACGTGCTGGCCCATGTACCGGACATCAACGATTTCCTCCAGGGCTTTGCCGTGCTGCTCAAGCCCACGGGGGTGGCGACCTTCGAGTTTCCGCACTTGCTGGCGCTGATGGCGCAGGCGCAATTCGACACCCTCTACCACGAGCATTATTCCTATTTGTCGCTCACCGCCGTGCAGGGCTTGTTGCAGCGCAATGGCTTGCAGCTGTTCGATGTCGAGCGCTTGCCGACCCATGGTGGCTCGCTGCGTATCTACGTGCAGCGGCAAAACGGCGCGCAGCCTGTGCAGCCGACGGTGGCTAGCGTGCTGCATGAAGAACAGGCCGCGGGGGTAACCACGCCCGCTTATTACGCCAGCTTGGCCCCGGCGGCCGAGCAGATCAAACACGCCTTGCTGCGTTTTTTGCTCGACGCCAAGCAGGCCGGGCGTCGCGTGGTGGGTTATGGCGCGGCGGCCAAGGGCAATACCTTGCTCAACTATGCCGGGGTGCGCAGCGATCTGCTCGCTTGGGTGGCCGATGCCAACCCGCATAAACAGGGGCAGTACCTGCCCGGTAGCCGTATTCCCATCGTGGCCCCAGAGCGCATCTGGGCCGAGCAGCCCAGCGATATTTTGTTGCTGCCGTGGAACTTGCAGGCTGAATTAACCGAACTGTTGGCCGATACCCAACGTTGGGGGGCGCGCCTGTGGGTGGCGGTGCCGCAATTGAGGTGTCTATGAGCAAGATCTACTACACCAAACCGAGCATTGGTGAGCTGGAGCGCGCTTATGTTAACGATGCCGTGGCTAACGGCTGGGGCGAGCAGTGTTACGCCTATATCCAGCGGTTTGAACGCGAGTTTGCCGCCCGTTTGGGCGTGGCCCACGCGGTGGCTACCTCTAGCTGCACCGGCGCGCTGCATTTAGGCCTGCGTGCCCTGGATATTGGTCCGGGGGATGAGGTGATTCTCGCCGACATGAACTGGATCGCCTCCGCAGCGCCGGTCTGCTATGTCGGGGCTCAAGCAGTGCTGGTGGATGTGCTACCGGATTCTTGGTGTCTTGATCCGGCGGCCGTGGCGCGGGCGATCACCCCGCGTACCAAAGCGATTATTGCCGTGCACTTGTACGGCAACTTGGCGGCGCTGGCCGAGCTGCGCGCGCTGGCTACAGCGCATGGCTTGGCGTTGATCGAAGATGCCGCCGAGGCCCTGGGTTCACGCTACCAAGGCCGCGGTGCAGGCGCTTGGGGCGATCTGGCGGTGTTCTCGTTTCATGGCACTAAGCTGATGACCACCGGCGAAGGCGGCATGCTGGTGACCAACAGCACGGCATTGCGCACGCGGGTTGAGCAGCTGAACAACCACGGCCGCGCCGCCGGCGAGTTGCGCCAGTTCTGGCCGGCGGAGCTGGGGCATAAATACAAGATGTCGAATATTCAGGCGGCACTGGGCTGTGCCCAGCTAGAGCGTCTGGACGAACTGCTGGCGCGCAAGCGGGCAATTTTTGCTTATTACGCCCGGGCGCTTTTGCCGGTGATTGACGGCGCGCAGATGAACCCCGAGCCGCCCGACACGCTAAACAGCTATTGGATGCCCACCCTGATGCTGCCTGAGGATTGCCCAGGCGCGCGGGATACTGTGCTGCACAGCCTAGCCGAGGCCGGTGTGGATGCGCGGCTGGTATTTCAGCCGTTAAGCCGCACCCCAGTATTCGCCGCTACGCCGCAAGCGAGCAACCCGCAAGCCGCCGGTTTGGCCCTGCGCGGGCTGAACTTACCCAGTTATCACGAGTTGACTGAAGCCGAACAGGATCGAGTAATCGCTGCTGTGCTACAGGGCCTCAAACGATGAGCGGGCTGGTCCTGTTCGGTGCCAATAATCCCGAGGTGGCTCGTCTCGCGCGGGCTTGGCAAGCGGCCAGCGGCGAGCCGGTGTTGGGCTTTCTGGATAACGACCCGGCCAAGCAGCAGGGCAGTTTTCATGGTTTTGCTCTGCTCGGCGGCTTAAACGCAGTGCCGGCGCTCGCCGCCCAAGGCGCACGATTCGTCAATGTGATCACCCGTGACTGCGCCACGCGGCACACCGTGACCCGGCAAATTCTGCAGGCTGGCGGCACGCTCGGGCAGTTTATCCACCCCGAGGTGAATCAGCTGGAGGTGGCCCTAGGCCTAGGTAGCTACATTCAGCAAGGCGCGCTGCTGCAAAGCGCGGTGCAGCTGGGATGCAATGTCAGTGTTAGCGCCGGGGCCATCGTTAATCATGAAACCAGCCTCGGCGATTCTTGTTTTGTCGCCCCCGGCGCCAATCTGTGCGGCAAGGTGACGGTGGCTGAAGGGGTGTTCTTGGGGGCCAGCTGCGTTGTTCTGCCGCGCCTGTCGATAGGCGCTTGGGCGGTGATTGGCGCCGGCGCGGTAGTCACCAGCGATGTTGCCTCTGGCCAAGTGATGGTGGGTAATCCGGCCCGCTGCATTGGGCAGCGGCCTTGTCTTGAGGAGTCTTTGCATGACTGACAACAGCGATCAAACGCTGCACCAGACCTTTCGTGAGGAGTGTGCAGCCAATGCCGCGCAGGCCGGGCAAGACCTCGCCCTAAAGGCCAAAACCGTGGATTGGCTGGTGCATACCTGCCGGCACAAGTACTCCTACAACTTTACTTGGCTGGGCCGGCCGATCATCCAGTATCCGCAAGATGTGATGGCCTTGCAGGAGCTGGTCTGGCAGGTCAAGCCGGATTTGATTATCGAAACCGGCATCGCGCACGGCGGCTCGTTGATTCTTAATGCCTCACTGTTGGCTTTGCTGGATTTGTGCGAAGGGCGGACTACGCCGCGGCAGGTGCTGGGGATAGACATTGATATCCGCGCGCACAATCGCGCGGCAATCGAGGCACATCCGCTGACACCCGGACGTATCGAAATGCTGCAAGGCTCGTCGATTGGCGAGGATATCGTTGCCCAAGTCCGCGAACGCGCCAGTCACGCCGAGCGGGTGTTGTTGATCCTCGACTCCAATCACACCCACGAGCACGTGTTGGCCGAACTTCAGCTATACAGTGATTTGGTCAAGCCGGGCAGTTATTGCGTGGTGTTCGATACTGTGGTTGAAGATATGCCGGCGGATTTCTTTCCTGACCGCCCCTGGGGGCCTGGCAATAACCCGAAAACCGCGGTGCGCGAGTTTTTGGCCAGCGAGGCAGGGCAGCGTTTTCGCGTCGACCGAGCACTGGAGGACAAGCTTTTGCTCACCGTAGCCCCTGAAGGCTACCTCTATTGCCAAGGCTAACTATCAAGAAACATGGCTAAGTGCTTGATTCTGCGTTTGTAAAAAAATCAAGCAATTTTTTCTAAAGGTTCTGTGGCGAGCGCCGATACAAACACTGAATGCGAACTCAATGGTTGCCAGTGTGCAAGGCTAGAGATCGCACATTAAGGCAATCAGCCACGTCCTTTGGAGGAATTCACCATGGGCCTGACAGTTAACACCAACGTAGCCTCACTCAACACCCAGCGTAACCTGAATGGGTCGTCGAAGGCTCTTGATACTTCCTTGCAGCGCTTGTCGACTGGTTTTCGCATTAACAGTGCAAAAGACGATGCGGCTGGTCTGCAAATTTCCAACCGTCTGTCTTCGCAGGTTAGCGGCCTGAATGTGGCTGTGCGTAACGCCAACGACGGTATCTCTCTGGCGCAAACCGCTGAAGGTGCCTTGCAGCAGTCCACTAACTTGCTGCAGCGTATGCGTGACCTTTCCCTGCAATCGGCCAACGGCTCGAACTCCGCGACTGAACGCCGCGCTCTGCAAGAAGAAGTCACTCAGCTGCAAAGCGAGCTGAACCGTATTGCTGACACCACCAGCTTCGGTGGTCGTAAAGTGCTCGACGGTACCTTTGGCTCCCAGCAGTTCCAGGTTGGTGCCAACGCGTTTGAAACCATCAACGTGACCTTGGGCAACTTCCGCGCGGACGCTATCGGCTCCTATTCGCGTGACCTGAATAACGGCACTACGGGTGCTGCCTCAGCTAACCAGTTGGGTGGTCTGGCCGTTTCGACTGGTGCTGACGGTGCAACCGACCCAAGTGTTGCCGCCCCGGCTAACGCAGTAACCGGTAACCTGACTGTTAACGGCCTTAAGTCGGCTACCTTCGCGGTTTCTGGCTCGGCAAAATCAGTCGCTACCACGATCAACAACAACACTGGCACCACCGGCGTGTCGGCTGACGCACGTACCGTTGTGCAGTTGTCTTCGATCGAGAACGACACCTATGCCTTCAACCTTGAAGGTGCCAACTCAGGCAGCGCAACCACCATTCGTGCCACAGTGGCCAATGGCGACCTGAAGGAATTGGTTGGCGCGATCAACGCCGAAGTGGGTAAAACCGGCATCACGGCTACCGTTGACGGCTCCAACATCAAGTTGGTCAACGAGGCAGGTGATGACGTGGTAATCACCAACTTCCGCTCCGCTGGTGCAGGTGACTTCACGGTAACCGCCTACGACTACACCGGTGAAAATGCGCTGACTGCCTCTACAGGCACCTTGGGCGAAAACGACTCGGTGCGCTCGATTGGTGCGGTGAAGCTCAATAGCTCTAAGTCGTTCACTACCTCGGCCAGCACGGCCACCGTTGACGGTACTACCGCTAACAGCGTGAACGTGGCTGCTCTGCAGAAAGTCAGTGATGTGAACATCACCACGGCGATCGGTGCGCAGAAAGCCTTGGATGTACTCGACCAAGCGCTGACCTTCATCGACGCCTCGCGTGCCGAGCTCGGTGCGGTGCAGAACCGCTTCGATAACACCATCTCTAACCTGCAGAACATCTCAGAGAACGCTGCAGCAGCCCGTAGCCGGATCAAAGATACCGACTTCGCCGCAGAAACCTCTGAGCTGACCAAGAACCAGATCCTGCAGCAGGCCGGTACCGCGATCTTGGCGCAGGCCAACCAGTTGCCGCAGGCTGTTCTGAGTCTGCTGCGCTAAACTGAAGTGATAGGCTCATAATGGTGAGTCACGGGGGGAAGGGATAGCCTTCCTCCCGTTTAGCCTATAGAGGTGATGCAAATGGACATCGGTAATCTGCAAAACTCGAGTGCCGGACAAGCTAAGGCGCAAGTGGTTACGCTCAAGCCCACCGATAACCAACTGCCTCAGGCGGCTAACGTCGAGGCTTCTGAGCCGTCTTCCGCTAAAACGGAAAAGGCCAGCGAAGCGTCCCGTGAGCAGGTTGAAAAAGCAGTCGAAAGTATTAGCGATTTCGTGCAATCGGTGCGCCGTAACATCAACTTCAGTGTTGATGACACGTCTGGGCGCATTGTGGTGAAGGTAATTGACTCTGAGTCCGGTGACTTGGTGCGCCAGATACCTTCGGAAGAAGCGCTGGCCTTAGCTGAAAACTTAAACAGTGCGGGTAGCGTTTTGTTTGAGGCGAAAGCCTGAATCATCGGTGTGAGTTGGCATGGCACTTGATTGTAAGGTGGCTATAGCAAATGCACTGATGCTTTTTTGACGAGGTGGGTTATGGCAGGTATCTCAGGAATTGGCTCCGGCATTGATACGGCCGCGCTGGTCCAGGCCCTCGTCAACGCTGAAAAAGCCCCCAAAGAAGCCCAGCTGGCGCGTTTAGAGAAGGCCACAACCACTAAGTTCACCGGTTTGGGTCAGTTAAAAAGCGCGGTTAGCGACTTTAGCTCTGCGCTGGCAACGTTAAAAAAAACCGAAACGTTTAATCAGCGCTCCACCACCAGCAGCGATAAAGCCGCTGTATCGGCGACTGCCGGTAATACCGCTTCGACGGGCAGTTACTCTTTACAAGTAAGCCGTTTGGCGAGCACCAGCAAAGTCTCTACACAGGTGATTGCTGGAGGCTCTACGGCTGACTTTCAGGCCGGCACGTTAACTTTGACCCGCGGTGACGGCCAAGGTGGCACCGAGTCCTTTGTTCTAGATGTTGCTGACGGCGATACCCTGCAAACCATTCGTGACAACATCAACAGTCAATTTGCCGATCAGGGCATCAGCGCCAATTTGATCAACGATCCCGCCACAGGTCAGACACGTTTAGTGCTGAGTTCAGATAAGAGTGGCGATGGGCGTGATCTGAACGTAGTGGGTGCGGATACTGGCGGCGTAGCCAGTAATAGCTTAACGCTCTTGAACGTGGACGCTTCCATCGCCCAAACCGGCGGTGCGGCGGGTTATATCACGCAAGCTAAGAATGCTCAGTTCACGCTTGATGGCCTTGCTATGGAGAGTGCCACCAATAGCGTGGCTAATGCGGTATCGGATGTAACCTTCACCTTAGCTAACACCACCACATCAGCCGTCACTGTGAAGGTGGAGCAGGGCACCAGTGCGATTGTTTCTGAGATCAATAAGTTTGTAACGGCTTATAACAAGCTGCTCGGAACGGCGAATCAATTAACCTCTATTGTTCCTGTGAGTGGAAGTAACCCCGTCGTGGGGCCCTTGGCTGGCGACGCTACTGCGCGCAATCTTATCTCTGGCGTGCGCGCCGAATTGGTCTCTGCCAGTGGCTTGGAAGGTATTCAGGTTTTGGCAGAGTTAGGCATCAGCGCGCAGAAAGATGGCACCCTCAAAGTCGATAGTGACAAGCTGGGCAAGGCTGTCGCGGATAATTTCGGTACTTTGAGCAACTTTTTCACCGGCGATACCGGCCTAATGACGCGTCTAGAAAATCGCGTGAAGCCCTATACCGATACCACCGGCATTATTCAGCAACGTCTCGATAGCCTGCAGGGCACGATTAAGAGTGTCGATAAGCAACGCGAGTCCTTGAATTTGCGCATGGCCAAAGTTGAAGAGCGTTTGGTCGCGCGCTTTACGGCGATGGATACCTTGGTTGCTCAGCTGCAAAAAACCAGTGAGCGCCTTACTCAGCAATTAGCTAGCCTGCCTGGCTCTGTTAAGTCCTAAGGATTATTTATGAGCAAGCCCATCGACACCTACCGGCAGGTCAACACCCAGCTGGAAGTTACCCCTTATCGTGCCGTGCAGATGCTATTACAAGGTGCGCTTGAGCGTGTGCAGCGCGCGCGGGCGGCGCAGGCACAGGGCGATGCTGCCGAACGCGGTTTGGCGGTGGGCACCACCATCACGATTTTGGGTGTGTTGCAGGCAAGCCTAGATAAAGACCTAGGCGGCGATATTGCCGAGAACCTCGACAGTCTTTATGACTATATGACTCGCAAGTTATCCCGCGTAGCGCTGGACGATACGCCGCGCTCGCTGGATGAAGTTGAGGCCTTGCTGAAAAACTTAAACGAAGCGTGGGATGCCATTGCCCCGCAGGTCGAGCCGGCCACTTCTGGCGAATAAAAACATAAAGATACTCGAGCCATTGCCGATACAGAGGTAACAGCGAAACACACCGCTAACCTGTTCGGGAGTTGCTATGAATGCCATGTCAGCGCTGCGCCAATACCAAAATGTGAATACCGGCGCGCAGGTGGTTGAGGCCAGCCCGCACCGCTTGATTCAAATGCTGCTTGAGGGTGCCTTGGATCGCTTGGCCAAAGCACGCGGTGCTATTGAGCGTGAGCAGTTGGCTCTGAAAGGCGAAATGCTCGGCAAGACCATTGCGATTGTTATGGCTCTGCGTGAGTCATTAGACTTTGAACAAGGCGGTGAAATCGCCAGCAATTTAGATTCACTCTACGACTACATTGCCCAGCGTTTACTGGATGTAACACGCAATAATCAGCTCGCACCGCTGGATGAAGCCGTGAGTTTGCTGCGTGAAATCAAAGAAGGCTGGGACGGTATCGAGCACTGAGGTGGTTATGAATCAGGCCCAACAGGCACTTAAGACAACCGGCGAAGCGCTCAGCTTGGCCCTTGGTCAGCAAGATTGGTTGACCGTTGCCCAGCTGGATAGCCTGTGCCGCGAGCAGATTGACCAAGCCATGGAGGACGACGCGCGTGATGCTGAAGCACTGCGCGGCACCCTCGAACAAATGCTTGGTGTTTATCGCGACCTGATCAGCGCCTGCCAGCAACAGCAGCAGGAAATTGCCGCCGAGTTAAATCAACTCAAGCGCGCGCAAAAGGGCGCTCAGGTTTATCAACTGTTCGGTTGAACCCTCTCTTTACAAAAATCAACGCCATTAAATTGACTCGCGCCGGCCTATTGGCTTAACTACAGCCGTAGGCCGATGTTTTTTGGGGAAGTCTGGTTTGCTTTCATCGGCATTCCCATTAGGAATAAGAAAAATCTATGTGGCGTGAAACCAAGATTTTATTGATTGATGATGACGCGGCGCGCCGCAGTGGCTTGGCCGTCATTTTGGATTTTCTTGACGAGAATTACTTAAGCTGCAGCAGCGCCGATTGGCGCAAGCAAGCCGACAGCTTAGCCAGTAGCCGCGATGCGCTGTGTGTAGTGCTGGGCCAAGTGGACAGCAAAGGCGGCGCTACCGAGCTGGCGAAAATCTTAGGGGCGTGGGACGCCTTTTTGCCGGTGCTGCTGTTAGAAGATCATGGCCATAACGAGTGGCACGATGATGAGCGGCAGCGCGTGCTAGGTACGCTCGGCAGCCCGCTGCATTACAACCCTTTGCTCGACGCCCTGCACCGTGCGCAGGTGTACCGCGAAATGTACGACCAAGCGCGTGAGCGCGGTCGACAGCGTGAACTCAACCTCTTCCGCAGCTTGGTGGGCACCAGTCGCCAAGTGCAGCACGTGCGGCAGATGATGCAGCAAGTGGCAGACACCGAAGCCAGCGTGCTGATTCTGGGTGAGTCCGGCACCGGTAAAGAGGTGGTCGCGCGCAATCTGCATTACCACTCAAGCCGCCGCGATGGCCCGTTTGTGCCGGTTAACTGCGGCGCTATTCCTGCCGAGCTGTTAGAAAGCGAACTGTTCGGCCACGAGAAAGGCGCTTTTACCGGCGCTATCAGCAGCCGCACTGGGCGTTTTGAGCTGGCCAATGGCGGTACGCTGTTCCTCGATGAAATCGGCGATATGCCGCTGCCCATGCAGGTCAAGCTGCTGCGTGTGCTGCAAGAGCGCACTTTCGAGAAGGTCGGCAGCAATAAAACCCAGCAAGTCGATGTGCGCATTATTGCCGCCACGCATAAAAACCTTGAGCAAATGATTGCCGAAGGCAGCTTCCGTGAAGATTTGTTCTACCGCTTAAACGTGTTCCCCATCGATATGCCGCCGCTGCGCGAGCGCAGTGAAGACATTCCCGTGCTGCTGCATGAGCTGGTCACCCGCCTTGAGCAAGAAAAGCGTGGCTCAATTCGCTTTAACTCGGCGGCGATCATGTCTCTGTGTCGCCATGAATGGCCGGGCAACGTACGCGAGCTGGCCAACTTGGTGGAGCGTTTGGCGATCATGCACCCCTATGGGGTGATTGGCGTGGCTGAGTTGCCGCCGAAGTTTCGTCATGTGGATGATGAAAGTGAGCGTCTGGTCGAGACCCTGCGCGAAGACTTAGAAGCGCGCAGCATGCTCGCTGCGCCGGGGCAGACCAGTGTCAGCTCACCGGCAGTCTTGCCGGAAGAAGGCTTGGACTTGAAAGAGTACTTGGCCGGCCTTGAGCAGACGCTAATCCAGCAGGCGCTGGATGATGCCGAAGGCGTGGTGGCGCGAGCCGCCGAGCGCTTGCGCGTGCGTCGCACAACCTTAGTGGAAAAAATGCGTAAGTACGGCATGAGCCGTCGCGACGATCAGCCGGAAGATTGACGCGTACCCTCGTTGTATTCCTGTAATTGCCTGATTTAAAAGGAAAATTAAATCAGGCATGGTCTTTGCTGAAGACCTCTTAGTAACGAACTGTACCGACGGTTCTGTGACGAGAGGTTGCCATGAATGCTGTAACGCCACAGCCCCAATCTGCCGCTAGCGAAACCCTGTTAACCAGCCATGGTGAACCGGATCGCGCCAAGCTTGAGCAAGCCTTCGCGCTGTTTAATCAGATGTCGGCGCAACTCAGCGACTCTTACCGCGTACTTGAAGAGCGCGTCAGCGAGCTGAAAGGCCAGTTGGCCTTGGTCAGTGCGCAGCGCATGCAAGAGTTGGCCGAGAAAGAGCGCCTTGCCAATCGCCTGCAAAGCCTGCTGGATTTATTGCCCGGTGCGGTGATTGTCTTGGACGTGCGCGGTGTAGTGCGTGAAGCCAACCCCGCCGCCCGGCAACTGCTGGGCAAGCCGCTGGAAGGCATGCTCTGGCGAGAAGTGATTCGCCGCGATTTTGCCCCGCGTGCCGATGATGGCCACGAAGTATCGCTGCGCGATGGTCGGCGTGTGTCGTTGGCCATCCGCGCGCTGCATGGTGAGCCGGGGCAGCTGATTCTGCTCAATGACTTAACCGAAACGCGCCGCCTGCAAGACGAGTTGGCGCGCCATGAGCGGCTCTCGGCACTGGGCCGTATGGTCGCCTCGCTGGCGCATCAAGTGCGCACACCGTTGTCGAGCGCCATGCTCTACGCCAGTCACCTGACCGAACAACAGCTCAGTCACGAGCAGCAACAACGTTTTGCCGGCAAGCTTAAGCAGCGCCTGCATGAGCTGGAGCACCAAGTGCGCGACATGCTGGTGTTTGCTCGTGGCGACCTGCCGTTGGCCGACAGCTTAACGGTTAACGATTGGTTTATTAGTCTCAAGCAAACCGCCGAGCCATTGCTGCTTGATGTGCCCGTGCGCTGGCGCTGTCGGGCGCCCAAGGCGCGTTTGCAGTGTAACCGCGACACCTTAAACGGTGCGGTGCTCAATCTCTTGGAAAACAGCTTGCAAGCCGGCGGCAAGCAGGCGCAGCTGAAGATCAGCTTGCTGGTGCGCGATACGCAGCTGTGCCTGCGTATTACCGATAACGGCCCGGGTATGTCGGCCGCCACGCTAAAGCGTCTTGGCGAGCCCTTCTTCACCAGTAAAGCCACAGGCACAGGGCTTGGCGTGGCGGTAGTTAAGGCGGTGGTGCGCGCGCACCACGGGCAATTCAAAGTCTGGTCGCGTGAAGGCTTGGGTACTTGTATGGAAATCATCCTGCCGCTGCTCGATAGCACGCAGAATCTGGAGGCATGCGCATGAGCAAGGTGTTGTTAGTTGAAGATGACCGCGCCCTGCGCGAAGCCTTGAGCGACACGCTGGAGATCGGCGGTTACGCCTTCGATGCCGTCGGCAGTGCCGAGGATGCGCTATTGGCGCTAAAAGAAGCGCCGTACAGCTTGATTGTTAGTGATGTGAACATGCCGGGTATGGATGGCCATGCGCTGCTCGAGCACGTGCGTGCGCAGTATCCGCAGCTGCCTATGGTGCTGATGACGGCTTACGGTGCAGTAGACAGAGCAGTAGAGGCCATGCGCCAAGGGGCAGCAGACTATTTGGTGAAACCCTTTGAGCCTAAAGCCCTGCTGGATGTGGTGGCAGAGCATACGACGGGGCGTTTGCAGGTCAGTGCCGACAACGGCCCTGTGGCGTGTGACCCTGCCAGTCAACAGCTATTGCAGTTGGCGCAGCGTGTGGCGCAGAGCGACTCTACCGTGCTGATCTCGGGGGAGTCGGGTACCGGTAAAGAAGTTTTGGCACGCTACATTCACCAGCAATCGCCGCGTGCCAATGCGCCGTTTGTGGCGATTAACTGCGCGGCGATACCGGACAACATGCTGGAAGCCACCTTGTTTGGTCACGAAAAAGGCGCTTTTACCGGCGCTATTGCCGCATCGCCGGGGAAGTTCGAGTTGGCCGATGGCGGTACGATTTTGCTCGATGAAATCTCCGAAATGCCCATGGCCTTGCAGGCCAAGTTGCTGCGCGTGCTGCAAGAGCGAGAGGTCGAGCGTGTGGGTGGGCGTAAGCCGCTGCCGTTAGATATTCGGGTGCTGGCGACCACCAACCGCGACTTAGCCGAAGAGGTGCGCGCAGGGCGCTTCCGTGAGGACTTGTACTATCGCTTGTCAGTCTTCCCTATCGGTTGGCGGCCGCTGCGCGAACGTGCTGCGGACATCGTGCCGCTGGCCGAGCGCTTGCTGCAAAAACACGCGAAGAAAATGAACCAGCCGCCTGTGCAGTTTTCCCCAGCTGCCCGACAAGCGCTGATGGCCCATGCGTGGCCGGGTAATGTGCGCGAGCTGGATAACGCCATTCAGCGGGCGTTGATTCTGCAGCAGGGCGGGCAGATTCAGCCGCAAGACTTGTGTCTATCGAGCCCGATTGGCATGGCGCCGCTGATGGCGGTGCCTAGCTCAAACTTGGCGGTGCCACAGACTATGCCTTCGACGCCTGATACCAGCGAAGGCGGTGCGTTAGAGGACGATCTGCGTCAGCGCGAGTACCAATTAATTATCGACACCTTGCGTGCCGAGCGCGGTAAGCGCAAAGAAACCGCAGAAAAGCTCGGTATCAGCCCGCGTACCTTGCGCTACAAGTTGGCGCAAATGCGTGATGCAGGCTTTGATGTGGAAGGCTATCTGTACGCCTCCTGAATACGCTCAGGCAATAAAAAGCCCCGAACTGGTCGGGGCTTTTTTGTGCTTCACATCTGCTTAGCTGGCGAAGATCACCACGTCTTCGGCTTGCAAGCCTTTCTCGCGGTTGGCAACCGCGAACTCAACGCGCTGGCCTTCGATCAGGATGCGATGGCCCTCGCCACGAATCGCGCGGAAGTGCACAAACACATCGTCACCGTTTTCACGGCTGATAAAACCAAAGCCCTTGGAGGTGTTGAACCACTTCACGGTGCCTTGCTCACGGCCTTCCTCAGGTTCTGGGTAGTTTTGGCTGGCAACCTGGCTGTTGCTCTGGCCGGCACCGATCAGGCCGACAATGGCGGCCAGCAGGCTAGCGCCCAGTGCCAGTGCAGCGGCCGGCACATTACCGGCGAGTGTGCCCAGCGGAGCTAACACAGTGGCGGTTTGCAGAATCACCGCCAGCACCAGAAAAGCACTGACCAGTTGCTGTACGAGGGTGGCTTTGCTGCTGCCGCGCAGCAGGGGGGCCATTAACAGGTGAGTAATACCGAGCATGGCCAACAGCAGGGTGTCTGCCCCAGCCAAGCCGCTGGCGCCATCGCGGAATGCGCCAATAACAAACAAAAGCAGTGCCGCAGCACCGGTAACCAAGTGAATAATCTTGAGACTTTTCAAAGGAGTAGCACCTTAAACGGGATAAAAAACGGTAGAAACTGTTCGCCAAACTTGGCGGCGCATATTTAACCGTAAAGGCGCGGTGGGCTCAAATACTCAGGAGGAGGGTTTGCGTTGATTACCCGGGCCACTGACGCGGTTGCGACCATTGCGTTTGGCGCGATACAGGTCTTGGTCGGCGCGGTGGATCAGGTTGTCGAGGCTGTCACCGGGTTGCGCTAAGGCAACGCCGAAAGAGGCGGTGATGTTGTCGAGGGTTTTGTCGGTGTTACGCACTTTTACCCGTAGGCTTTGCAGCTTGGCACGCAGGGTTTCGGCCAAGGCTTGGGCTTCATTGAGGTTGCCGCAGGGGTTCAAAATAATGGCGAACTCTTCGCCGCCGTAGCGCGCACAGATGGCATTGCTCGGCGTTTGCTCACGCAGCATTTGCGCCACGGTTTGCAATACACGGTCGCCCAATACGTGGCCGTATTGATCGTTGAAGGCTTTGAAGTGATCCAAGTCCAGCATGATCAATGCGGCGCTGGGGTGTTTCTCTGCCAGCGCTTGTTCCAGAAAGCGGTTAAACGAAAAACGGTTAAACACTTGGGTGAGGGCGTCGAGGCTGGCCGCCATCTGGGTTTTTTTCAGTTGGTTGCGCAGGTACTGCACTTCAGCTTGCGCGGCCTGCAGGCGGTAGAGAAATTTCTCTTGCTGCTCTTGCATGGCGTAGGTGCTAT
This sequence comes from Atopomonas hussainii, assembly GCF_900109735.1. Lineage (GTDB taxonomy): Bacteria > Pseudomonadota > Gammaproteobacteria > Pseudomonadales > Pseudomonadaceae > Atopomonas > Atopomonas hussainii. The sequence continues at coordinate 184,667 of NZ_FOAS01000006.1, read as the reverse complement.
CGAGCAGTTCTTCCAGCACGGTGGGCAGCTCGTCCATCACCGGCTCGTGTAGCACTTCAAGGCCGTGTTTCAGGCTTTTTTCGTAGTGCTTGCTGTCGTCCAGCGAGCGGGTGACTTCATGCTCGAGGTCATCCACTACGTCAATCACTTGCTGCTGGCCGCCGCGGGCTTCTTCAAGTTCGTTTTGGATGATGTATTCGCGGTACAGCTTGAGGGCTGCCTCGGGCGGGAAAACGGCAAAGTTACTGACGATGCGATCCAGACGCTGCTTGAGCTCGTTATTGTGCCCCTGCGCGTAGCTGTACCAGAGCGCATAGTGAATCGGATTGGGCGGGATGTCGTGACGCACCATGTTGGGCACGGCCTGCTTGAGCAGGTTCGCCGCATCCCGAGTTTCTTCCGGGAAGAGATCCATCAGGTTCCGTGATTTGGCTTTTGACATCCGTGAGCTTCTGGCAACAGGTGGGCTGGGCGGTATGTATTGAGCTTAATAAATCAAAGGTTATTTAGCCATCTTTGCGTTAATCACGAGCGAGTTCCGGGCGACTCTTCAGGGTTTGGTTGAAGATTTCTACCCAATGTTGGCTGAACTGGCGGCCGGCTTGGTTATTGATTTCTAAAATGGCCCGAATCACCGGCCTTTTGCTGAGGGTTTGATGGGCGCGTTCGTGCGTGCGCGCTTCAAAGGTGTCGACGATGTCGATGATTTGCGCGCCAGCGGGTATGTCATTTTCGTGCAGATGTTTGGGGTAGCCACTGCCATCGGCGTGTTCGTGGTGACAAAGAATGATGTCGGCGGCTTCTTGCCAGCGCGGCATGCGGCGGAGCATTTCATGGGTTTGCCGTGGGTGACATTGGATCATGCGGCGTTCTTCGCTGCTGAAGTTGCCATCTTTATGCAGCAGCTCCAGCGGCAGAAAAGCCATGCCGAAGTCATGCAGAAGCGCTGCTGCGGCGAGTTGCTCCATGGGAATGGGGCGGCCGGCGATATCGTTCATCGCTAGGCAAAGCGCCAGCTGCCGTCGACAACGCCCCGCCCAGAAATGCGAGCGCGCTTCGGCGCTTTCAATCATGCCAAGAAAGAAGGTTAGATCGGGGTCGTCTTGCAGTTGGTAATCGGCTAGCGGATTGGCGCTTTGCTGGCTTTGCGCTTGTGCCTGCGCTTGGCTGGGTAGTTGGGTTTGCGGGTCGAGGGCGACTAAGGTTTCTCGACGCTCGGCGGGGTTAGCCTGTTTGGCGTGGGCTAAATCAATAAAGCGTTGGCAGAGGGTTTTAAATGCCGCTTCGCCGATGCCAATGTCTTGCCCGGCAAGGCCTAGGGCAATCATGTTGCGCAGGCGGTCGAGGCCCACCAGTAAGACATCGCCAAGCATGCTGTCGAATTCGATGTCGCCGCTACGCAGGGGTTCGAGTAACTCCTCAATGGCTTGCGGTAGCGGCACCAGGGTGTGCAGGCCCACGTAATCCAAGCTGCCTTTGACGGTGTGCACGGCGCGGAATAACTGCCGCAGTAGCTCGGTGTTGCCGGGTTGATGTTCCAGCTCTAGCAGCAGTTTTTCGCAGAGGGCGAATTGCTCTGCGCATTCGTAGCGAAACTCATCAAGTAGATCGGTTTCTAAGTCTTCCGGGCGAGCGACATGCATGGCAAAACTCGGTGCGCGATTGAGGGCTTGCTTGCAGTATAGAAAGCCCGTGGCGATTTGCGGTGCGCCCAATGGCTGCATGCGGCGTTGGAATCAGTCTATAATTCGCGGCTTTGTCGGCAGCTGGCTGCCACGCTTGGGGCGCTGTATGCCTATTTATGAATATCAGTGCCAAGCCTGCGCGCATCGTTTTGAAAAGCTGCAAAGGGTCAGCACTGAGCCGCTGCTCGAATGCCCAGCTTGCGCGGCGCCCGCGTTGCAAAAGCTGCTGTCGCTGCCGGGTTTTCGCTTAGGCGGGCAGGGTTGGTACGAAACTGATTTTAAAACCGGCAATAAGAAGAATTTGGCCTCCAGCGACAGCGCTTCGGCTTGCGCTGCCGGTGGTTGTGGCGCCGGCGCTTGCGCCGCGCAAGACTGAAGGCCCTTACGTTTAAACCTCGGAACACACGCGAGAGATTATTAAGATGATGCGCAGCCACTATTGCGGCCAACTGAATGAAAGCCTCGACGGTCAGGAAATCAGCCTGTGCGGTTGGGTACACCGTCGCCGTGACCACGGTGGGGTGATTTTCCTCGATATTCGTGACCGTGAAGGTCTGGCCCAAGTGGTGTTTGACCCCGATCGCGCTGACACCTTTGCCAAGGCCGACCGCGTGCGCAGCGAGTTCGTGGTGCAGGTTAAAGGCCGTGTGCGTCTGCGCCCAGAAGGCGCGCGCAACGCCAACATGGCGTCTGGCGCCATCGAAGTGCTGGGCTACGAGCTGACCGTGCTGAACCAAGCGGAAACTCCGCCGTTCCCGCTGGATGAGTACAGCGACGTGGGTGAAGAAACCCGCCTGCGCTACCGCTTTATCGACCTGCGCCGTCCGGAAATGGCCGCCAAGCTCAAGCTGCGTTCGCGCATCACCTCGAGCATCCGTCGTTACTTAGATGACAACGGCTTCCTCGACGTCGAAACCCCGATCCTGACCCGCGCTACCCCGGAAGGCGCACGTGACTACTTAGTGCCGAGCCGCACTCACGCCGGCAGCTTCTTTGCCCTGCCGCAGTCGCCGCAGTTGTTCAAGCAGCTGCTGATGGTGTCGGGCTTTGACCGTTACTACCAGATCGCCAAGTGCTTCCGCGATGAAGACCTGCGTGCAGACCGTCAGCCGGAATTCACCCAGATCGACATCGAAACCAGCTTCCTCGATGAAAAAGACATCATGGGTCTGACCGAGACCATGATCCGCAACCTGTTTAAGGAAGTGTTGGACGTCGAGTTCGGCGAGTTGCCGCACATGACCCTGGCTGAGGCCATGCGTCGTTTCGGTTCGGACAAGCCGGACCTGCGTATCCCGCTGGAGCTGGTCGATGTCGAAGATCAGCTCAAAGAGGTTGAATTCAAGGTATTTGCTGGTCCGGCCAACGATCCCAAGTGCCGCGTGACTGCGCTGCGCGTACCGGGCGGGGCGAGCATGCCGCGTAAGCAGATCGATGATTACACTAAGTTTGTCGGCAACTACGGTGCTAAAGGCTTGGCCTATATCAAGGTCAACGAGCGTGCCGCTGGGGTCGATGGCTTGCAGTCGCCGATCGTCAAGAACATCCCGCTGGACAACATCAATGTGATCCTTGATCGCGTGGGTGCCGTGGATGGCGACATCGTGTTCTTCGGTGCTGACAAGGCCAAGATCGTCTCCGAGGCGCTGGGTGCCCTGCGCATCAAGCTTGGCCACGATCTTAAGTTGTTCACCTGTGAGTGGGCGCCGCTGTGGGTGGTGGACTTCCCCATGTTCGAGGAAAACGACGACGGCAGTCTGACCGCCATGCACCACCCGTTTACTTCGCCAAACTGCAGCCCTGAAGAGCTCAAGGCTAATCCGGCCGGCGCTCTGTCGCGCGCTTATGACATGGTGCTCAACGGCACTGAGCTGGGCGGTGGTTCCATTCGTATCCACGACAAGAAGATGCAGCAAGCCGTGTTCGACGTGCTGGGCATCAGCGAAGACGAGCAACAAGAGAAGTTCGGCTTCCTGCTCGATGCGCTGAAGTTCGGTGCACCGCCGCACGGTGGTTTGGCCTTTGGTCTGGATCGCTTGGTGATGCTGATGACTGGCGCTAGCTCGATTCGTGAAGTGATTGCCTTCCCGAAAACTCAGAGCGCTGCCTGTGTGATGACTCAGGCGCCGGGGTTGGTAGATAACAAGGCGCTGCGTGAGTTGCACATTAAGCTGCGCGAACAGCCCAAGGCTGAGTGATAACCTGCTGCGCTTGCTCAGGCTGTGTTGGCAGGCGATTCGCAATGCTCATTTGCATTTGCAAACTGCGCTTGCTCATTACCTGCCGTCTTGCCTGAGTGGCGCTCGCAACGGTTCTCACCTCGGTGCTCAATGTGCTGAGGTTTGTTAAGAAAAACGGAGTGCGTTATGGCCGGACATTCTAAATGGGCCAACATCAAGCACCGCAAAGGCCGCCAAGATGCCAAGCGGGGCAAGATTTTTACCAAACTGATCCGCGAACTGACCGTATCTGCCAAACACGGCGGGCCAAACCCGGGCGATAACCCGCGTTTGCGTTTGGCGGTGGATAAAGCGCTGACCGCCAACATGCCGCGCGACACCATCGACCGCGCCATTGCGCGTGGCGCGGGTAATAACGAAGCCGACAACATGGTCGAGCTGAGTTACGAAGGCTACGCACCGAGCGGCGTGGCGCTGATCATCGAAGCGATGACCGACAACCGCAACCGCACCGCTGCCGAAGTGCGCCATGCCTTTAGTAAGTGTGGCGGCAATTTGGGCACCGACGGCTCAGTGGCCTATATGTTCGAGCGCAAAGGGCAGATCAGCTTTGCCGCCGGCGTGAACGAAGAAGCCCTGATGGAAGCGGCGCTGGAAGCCGGCGCTGAAGACATCGAGATGGGTGACGACGGCTCGGCTTTGGTGTCCACCAGCTTTGCTGACTTCTTAAGCGTGAATGAAGCGCTGACTGAAGCCGGCTTTAAAGGTGAAGAATCGGAAGTGGCGATGGTGCCGAACATCAGCGCGCCAGTAACTGATCTAGAGACCGCGCAGAAAGTCCTCAAGCTGATCGACATGCTGGAAGACTTGGACGACGTGCAGAACGTCTACCACAACGCCGAGATCCCCGACGAGATCATGGCGCAGCTGGACGACTAACTCGGCCAGCGGTTTACCCCGCACGTCTACAAAACCCGCTGACTCTCACCGAGTGGCGGGTTTTGTGCTTTTGGCGTGCAGCGTTTTGCTGGCGGCTTTCTGACAGCGGGTTTTTAGGCGCAATGGCTCAGATGCAGTGGCTAACGTGCTCGCGGCATGTTGGCACCGTGCTTGCTAAATACCTGCTAAGCAAACCACACGCGTCAAAAAAACGTGGTCGGAGGATCAAGCATGAGCCAGGGTGTACAGTTCAACAGACTGATGCTGGAAATGCGCGCCATGCAAATGGAGGCCATGGCCAAGCCACAGGCTAAGCCCGAAGTGGCCGAAGGTCAGGCACCAGCGCCGAGCTTTTCAGACATGCTCAGCCAAGCCGTCAACAAGGTTAACGAAACCCAGCAAGCCGCCAGCCAAATGGCTACCGCGTTTGAGATGGGTGATAAAAGCGTTGATCTGACCGACGTGATGGTGGCGTCGCAAAAGGCCAGTGTGTCGTTTCAGGCCATGACGCAGGTGCGCAACAAGCTGGTTGCCGCCTACGAAGACATCATGAAGATGCCGATTTGATCCGGAGTAATGCCTGATGGCTGCCGCAACTGAAAACGCCCCGGTCGCCAGCGCTGCTGGCCCGCTAGAAAGCAAGCCGCTGTTTGGTTTGCGCTTCTTAGAAAACCTCTCGGAGATGAGTCTGCTGCGTCAGCTCGGCCTGATGGTTGGCTTGGCGGCTAGCGTAGCGGTGGGCTTTGCCGTGGTGTTGTGGTCGCAGCAGCCGGATTACCGCCCGCTGTCGGGCAGTCTGGCCGGTGTCGATAGCGCCGAATTGCTTGAGGTGCTGACCGCTGCGGATATTGGTTTTCGCATGAACCCCGATACCGGCGTGGTGATGGTCAAATCCACCGACTACTCGCGCGCGCAAATGAAACTCGCCCAAGCCGGGGTAAAACCGCAGGACGGTTTAGTCGGCTATGAGGCCATGGACCGCGACCAGCCGCTGGGCACCAGCCAGTTTATGGAAGGCCAGCGCATGCGCCGCAGCCTAGAAGGCGAGCTCGCGCGTACCATCGGCGGTTTAACCGGCGTGAAGAGCGCACGGGTGCATTTGGCGATTCCGAAAAGCTCCGTCTTCGTGCGTGATAACCGCAAACCCAGCGCCTCGGTGCTGGTTGATCTGTATCCCGGTCGCAGCCTTGAGGCAGGGCAGGTCAGCGCCATCATCAATCTGGTCGCCAACAGCGTGCCGGAGCTGGAAAAAGCCCATGTGTCGGTGGTCGACCAAAAAGGCAATCTGCTCTCAGATCAGGAAAGCCTCGCCGGCTTGACGGTCGCCTCGCGTCAATATGATTACGAGCGTAGGGTTGAGAGCATGCTCACCCAGCGGGTGCAAAGCATCTTAGGCCCCGTGCTTGGCGACGGCCGTTTTAAGGCCGAGGTTTCGGCGGATGTCGACTTTAATAGCGTCGAATCCACCTCGGAGATGTACAACCCCGATCAGCCGGCGCTGCGCAGCGAGCAAACCCTGCAAGAAAAACGCAAAAGCAGCGACCCGGTGCAAGGCATTCCGGGAGCCTTGTCGAACCAACCACCGGGTGCGGCGCAAGCACCAGAAACCGCCGAAGGAGCCCAGCAAGCGGTCGCCCAAGCGCCGATTGATCCGGTCACTGGCCAGCCGGTGCAATTGCCACCGCCGAGCGACACCCGCGCGCAAGCTACGCGCAACTATGAGTTGGATCGCTCGATTAGCTACACCAAACAGCAGCAAGGTCGCCTGACTCGCTTGTCGGTGGCCGTGGTGGTGGATGACAAAGTCATCGTCAACCCGGAAAGCGGCGAAGTGACCCGCACGCCGTGGAAAACCGAAGACTTGGCGCGCTTTACCCGCCTTGTGCAAGACGCCGTAGGTTTCAACGCCAGCCGTGGCGATAGCGTCAGCGTGGTGAACACTCCATTCGCCACGCCCGAGCTGGAAGAAGAAGGCCTGTTTCCCTTCTGGCAGCAACCGTGGTTCTGGGACATCATCAAACAACTGCTGGGCATTATCCTGATTCTGGTCTTGGTGTATGCCGTACTGCGGCCGGTGTTCCACAACATCATTCACGGTGGCAAAGGCCACGGTGAGGGTGGCAGTGGTCGTGGTGACGACATCGACTTGGGCGATATGGCCGGGCTGTCCGGTGACCTCGCCGATGATCGCGTGAGTATCGGTGGCCGCGACGCCATCATGCTGCCCAGTCCTAGTGAGGGCTATGACGCCCAGTTAAATGCCATCAAAGGCTTGGTGGCTGAAGATCCAGGCCGTGTGGCACAGGTCGTGAAAGAGTGGATTAACGCCGATGAGTGAAGACGTCGCCCGCCCAACCGCCAAATTATCGCGCGTCGAAAAGGCCGCCATTTTGCTGCTGTCGTTAGGCGAAACCGATGCCGCGCAAGTGCTGCGGCATATGGGGCCCAAAGAAGTGCAGAAGGTCGGCGTGGCCATGTCGCACATGACCAATATCCACAAAGAGCAAGTGGAAGAGGTGATGGCCGAGTTCGTCGACGTGGTCGGCGGGCAAACCAGCTTGGGCATCGGCGCCGATGGCTATATCCGCAACATGCTTACTCAAGCCTTGGGCGAGGATAAAGCCAATAACCTAATCGACCGGATTCTGCTGGGCGGCTCAACCACCGGCCTCGACAGCCTGAAGTGGATGGAGCCGCGGGCCGTGGCCGATGTGATTCGCTACGAGCATCCGCAAATTCAAGCCATTGTGGTGGCCTACCTCGACCCCGACCAAGCGGCGGAAATTCTCGGCCAGTTCGACCCTAAAGTGCGCTTGGATATCGTCCTGCGGGTAGCAGCTTTGACCACCGTGCAGCCGGCGGCGCTGAAAGAGCTGAACTTGATTCTGGAGAAGCAATTCTCCGGCAACGCCAACTCCACGCGCACCAATATGGGCGGCGTGAAGCGTGCGGCCGACATCATGAACTTCCTCGACAGTTCGGTCGAAGGCCCGCTGATGGACTCGATCCGCGAAGTGGACGAAGACCTCTCTGGGCAGATCGAAGACCTGATGTTCGTCTTCGACAACTTGGCCGATGTCGACGACCGCGGTATTCAGGCGCTGATGCGCGAAGTGTCGTCGGATATCCTCGTGCTGGCGCTGAAAGGTGCCGACGATGCGATCAAAGAGAAAATCTTCAAGAACATGTCCAAGCGTGCTGCCGAGCTGTTGCGTGACGACCTCGAGGCCAAAGGCCCGGTCAAGGTCAGCGAAGTGGAAGGCGCGCAGAAGGAAATCCTCACCATTGCCCGCCGTATGGCCGAATCGGGCGAAATTGTTCTGGGCGGCAAGGGTGGCGAGGAGATGATCTAAACCATGGCCAAGCAAGCATCAGAGCTGTTGCGTGGGGAGGATGTCGGCAGCTTCGGGTTGTGGAGCCTGCCCAGCTTTGATGACGCCCCAGGCCATGTGGTGGAGGTCGATCACGAAGAGGCCGCGCAAAGCGCAGAGGCCGGCGCTGAGAAAAGCAGCAGCGCCAGTGAATCTGCCGATGAGGCTGTGCACAGCCACAGCGAAGAGCTTGACGAAGCGCCGCAGCCGCTGACCTTAGAACAGCTCGAAGAAATCTCCCAAGAGGCTTATCAAGAAGGCTACAACGCCGGCGAGGTAGACGGCTATGCCGCCGGGCAAGCCAAAGCCGAGGCTGAGTATCAGCAGCGATTAGCCGATATGGAGCAGCGTTTAGAGTTGCTCATGCAGCAATTGTTGGCGCCCATCGCCGAGCAAGATCAGGCTATCGAGCAGGCGCTACTGAGTACGGTAAAACAGGTCAGCGAGGCGGTGATTCGTCGCGAGCTGACAACCGACTCTAGCCAGATCGCGCATGTACTACGTGAGGCGCTCAAAGCGCTGCCGATGGGCGCGGAGCATGTGCGTATCTACCTGAATCCGCAGGACATGGACACCATCAAGGCCCTGCGCGCACGGCATGACGAGCAATGGAAACTGCTCGAAGACGACACCTTGCTACCCGGCGGCTGCCGCATTGAAGCCGGGCATAGCTTGATTGACGCCAGTGTCGATCGTCGTCTTGAGCAGATCATGCTGCAGCTCGACCAACAAGCGCAGGCGCAACAAGCGCACCCTGCCGAGCCCGATGTGCAGATTGATCTGGATGATTTGCCGCCGGCGCCGGTACCGGCACCAGCGGCTGAGCAAACCGCGCAAGCGGCGCCCAATGCGCCTGAGGCCACGGAAGAATTGGCAGAGGAAGCAGTCTTAGACGCGCCGCCAGCTGAGTCGACAAGTGCAGCGGCAGAGCAGGTCGCAGCTGAAGAAAGCTTGCCTGAATCGGCGCTAGACGAGCCAACGCCGGGTGCGGCGCTGGAGGCTGGCGCAGCAGCACCGCAGGGCGAGGCAGAAGAAATAGACGCAACAGAACAAACAGCAGAAGCACAACAACTGGCTGACGGCGAAGAACGTAACGAGCAGGCCGATGGCCTCGCGCAAGCGCTGCGCGAGCAAGGCGCGGCTACTGAAAACCAGCCGGCAGACGATAACGATGAAGATTGAGCGGCTTAGCTTCGCTAAACGCTTAAGCGGCTACAGCGAAGCGGCCAAGCTCAGTGAGCGCCCAGCCGTGGCCGGGCGGCTGATTCGTATGGTCGGCTTAACCCTAGAAGCTGAAGGCCTACGCGCCTCCGTTGGCAGCCGCTGCCGGGTGATCAGTGAAGAAGCCAGTGGCAGCACAGAAGTAGAAGCCGAAGTCATGGGCTTTGCTGGCGACAAACTGTACCTGATGCCGGTGGGCTCGCTGGCCGGCATTGCGCCGGGCGCGCGCGTGGTGCCCTTGCCGGATGCCGGGCGTCTGCCGATGGGTAAAGGCATGCTGGGCCGTGTACTGGATGGCATTGGCCGACCGCTGGACGGCCTGCCGCCGTTTGCCGCCGAAGACTGGCTAAGCCTTGATGCCCCCTTGATTAACCCCTTGGCCCGCCAGCCGATTCATGAGCCTTTAGATGTCGGCATTCGGGCCATTAACGGTTTATTGACGGTCGGTCGTGGGCAGCGGATTGGTTTGTTCGCTGGCTCCGGCGTGGGTAAAAGCGTGCTGCTGGGCATGATGACCCGCTTTACCGAGGCCGAAGTGATTGTGGTGGGCTTGATCGGTGAGCGTGGTCGCGAGGTTAAAGAGTTCATCGAACACACCTTAGGTGCCGCCGGTTTGTCGCGTGCCGTGGTGGTCGCGTCACCAGCGGATGATGCGCCGTTGATGCGCTTACGTGCCGCCATGTATTGCACGCGAGTCGCTGAATATTTTCGCGATCAGGGCAAAAACGTCTTGTTGCTGATGGATTCACTCACCCGTTATGCCCAAGCCCAGCGCGAAATTGCCTTGGCCATCGGCGAGCCACCAGCCACTAAGGGTTATCCGCCGTCGGTGTTTGCGAAAATTCCCCAGTTGGTTGAGCGTGCCGGTAACGGTGCTGAGGGCGGTGGTTCGATTACCGCGTTTTATACCGTTCTGTCTGAAGGGGACGACCAACAAGACCCGATTGCCGATGCCACGCGCGCCATCTTGGATGGCCACTTTGTGTTGTCGCGGCGTTTGGCAGAAGAGGGGCATTACCCGGCGATTGATATCGAGGCCTCAATCAGCCGCGTGATGCCGCTGGTGGTTAGCCCGGAGCACTTGCAGCAGGCGCAGCGCTTCAAGCAAATGTGGTCGCGCTATCAGCAAAGCCGCGATTTGATCAGCGTGGGTGCTTATGTGCCGGGCGGCGATCCGGAAACCGACTTAGCCATTGCCCGCCAAGGCCTGATGAAGCAGTACCTGCACCAGGGCTTGAATAACAGCCATGGCTTTGCCGACAGCGTGGCGCCGCTGGGGCCGTTGTTTGCTGCGCCGGGCCAGCAGCCCGGTAACGGTTAACCCGCATGGCCGACGCGCGTATTCAGCGCTTAATGCCAGCGGTCATGCTGGCAGAAAAGGCCGAACGCGAGGCCGCACGCGTGCTGGGGCAATGCCAGCAGCAGCTGCAAGGCGCGCTGAATAAGCTCGAAGAACTGGAACAATACCGCGGCGAGTATCAAGCCAACTGGCTGGAGAGTGGCCGCAAGGGCGTGAGCGCCGACTGGATTCAGCGCTACCAGCGCTTTCTGGCCCAGCTGGATACCGCCATCATGCAACAGCAGCAGGTTGTTAGCCTGCGCCGTAACCATCAAGAAAAAGCCGCGCTGCAATGGCGTGCGCGGCAGGGTCGTCTTGAGGCCTTGCGTAAGGTTATCGAACGTTACCGTGCCGAAGCGGCCCACAAAGGCGCATTGGCCGAGCAGAAACAGTTGGATGAGCTAGTGGCCCGCAGCCATTGGCGTAATCGCCAGCCCTGAGGCAGAGCAAGGGTTAAAATCGCTGTTTTACGGCCAATAAGTTGTCTGATGCGCTTGCCCCTGCTACATCTTTTAAGGGATTCTTGCTTAAGCGGCAGTGCTCTAAGACTGCGCTCGCCTGTCTTTCGCAACGATAAAAACAACATGTTGAGGACGTTCCATGCCCATATCATCAATCGCCTCCGCCGATGGCCAAGAGCTGACCATCAGTATCCAGGGGCGCTTTGACTTCGGTGCGCATCAGGAGTTTCGTGATGCCTATGAGAAGGTGGCGGTAACCCCGAAAAGCTATGTCATTGACATGAAGGGTGCGACCTATCTCGACAGTTCGGCACTGGGTATGCTGCTGTTGTTGCGTGATCATGCCGGTGGCGACAATGCCCGCATTCGCTTGCTCAATTGCAATAGTGATGTGCGCAAGATTCTCTCTATCTCTAATTTCGAGCAGCTGTTCCAGATCGGCTGATTACTTGCCATGTCTGAGGCCTGCACGGTTCTGATTGCCGAAGATAACGCTGCAGACCGCCTGCTGCTGTCCACTATTGTGTCTAAGCAAGGCCACCGCGTATTGGTGGCCGGCAATGGTGCCGAAGCCGTAGAACTGTTCCAGCAAGAGCGCCCGCAGTTGGTGCTGATGGACGCCTTGATGCCGGTGATGGATGGCTTCGAGGCCACCCGGCAGATAAAACAACTGGCCGGCGACGAACTGGTCCCGGTGATTTTTCTCACTTCGTTAAGCGAAACCGAAGCGTTAGTGCGCGCCTTGGATGCTGGCGGTGACGACTTTCTCTCCAAGCCCTACAACAAGGTGATCTTGCAGGCCAAGCTCGGCGCCATGCTGCGTATGCGCGCCTTGCACAGCACTGTGCTGCAGCAGCGCGATTTGATCGTTAAGCACAACGAGCATCTGCTCACCGAGCAGCGCGTCGCCAAGGCGGTGTTCGACCGCATTGCCCACGCCGGCTGTTTGCACGCGCCGAATATTCGTTACTTACAATCGCCGTTTGCCTTGTTTAACGGCGATTTGTTGCTCGCCGCGTTTACTCCCTCCGGCGGGATGAATATTTTCTTGGGCGACTTTACCGGCCACGGCTTGCCGGCTGCCGTGGGCGCCATGCCGCTGGCCGAAGTGTTCTACGGCATGACCGCCAAGGGCTTTTCGATTGCCGATGTGCTGCGCGAGATGAACCAAAAGCTCAAGCGCATCTTGCCGGTTGGGGTGTTTTGCTGCGCAACGCTACTGCATTTGAACTTGCACCAACGGGTGTTGGAAGTCTGGAATGGCGGCCTGCCAGCCGGGGTGTTACGGCGCAAGCGTGACGGTACGCAGCATGCGTTGATATCGCGCAATTTGCCGTTAGGGATTGTCGAGGCGGAGCGCTTTAACGATCACTGCGAAGTGTTCGCCATCGAAGAAGGCGACCGCATTTTGCTGTGGTCCGACGGCGTGCCTGAGTGCAGCAATGTGCAGGGGGAAATGTTTGGTGAAGAGCGCCTGCGTGAGCTAATCGCCGCATCACGGCATGAGAACCTTTACGACAGCGTGCGTGATGGCTTGCAGGCATTCTCCGGCGAGCAACAAGACGATATGAGCTTGGTGGAAATCGCCGTTGTCGATGAGGCCAGCTTGCCACGGCAAAGCATGCCAGTGTCTGGCAGCACCAAACAAAGCCCGCTGGATTGGTCGGCCAGTTTTGATTTTCGCGCCAGTACCTTGCAGGCGTTTAATCCGCTGCCATTTCTGATGCAGTGGTTGCTTGAGGTGCAGGAGCTGCGCCCCTTGGCCGGTACTTTGCACACCATTCTTACCGAGGTGTTCTCCAATGCGCTGGAGCACGGTGTGCTGGGGCTGGACTCGGCGCTCAAGGCCGACGCCAATGGCTTTGCCGCCTATTACCACGAGCGTCAGCAGCGCTTAGAGCAGCTGAAAGAAGGCTGGGTGCGCTTGTCGTTTGATCACCGCCCCGATCAGCAAGGCGGCGCCTTAACCATTCGAGTCAGTGACAGTGGCGGCGGCATACCGCAGCATGTGCTGCAAATGAACACACCGTCGACGCCTTTTTCTGGGCGCGGCTTACGCCTGTTACACGAGCTGGCCGATCAGTGCTGGCGTGAAGAGGGCGATGGCAGTTTGAATATTCGCGTACGTTGGCAGCATGAATAACTTTGGCAGAGGAGTAAGGCCATTATGAGTGAACCCCGCTTGGACGAGTCGGTGTTGATGTCACTTAAAGAAGTCATGGAAGACGAGTACCCGCTGCTGTTGGAGACCTTCTTGTGCGACTCCCAAGAGCGCATTCGCTTGTTGCAACAAGCCATTGCCAATGAGGATGCGCCGGCCGTGCGCAATGCTGCGCATAGCTTTAAAGGCAGCTGCAGCAATATGGGCGCGGCGTTGTTGGCCGGGTTTTGTAAGCAACTCGAAGAAGCTGGGCGCACTGCGCAACTTGCACAAGCGCCGGCGCTGCTGAGCGCGATTGAGGCTGAGTTCGCTGCTGTGCGCGAACTGATGCAGGCCCCGCACTGAGCGGCAAGGCAGTCTTGCCGCTGGCGGCAAGGGCTCGCCGAAAGGCTTCTTTTTTCTGTCTAAAATATAGCTAACTATCTGATTTTAAAGATTTTATGTGTTTTGGCCTGAGGTTTGCTTTAACAGGGTGACTAACCCCGTAGCGGAGACTTAAGGCTATGTCTGTCGCCCCTGATATTTTGCTTAACATGAAGCCGGCTGAGGTCAGTCCTCCGCCGCGCGCTGCTCAACGCTCATCGTCTGAGCCCGGCGCTTTCTCTAAGGTGTATGCCAAAGAGAAAAGTGGCCAAGAGCAGGCAGTAAAAAAACCAGATAGCAGCCGGCCAGAAAAGCCCACGGCTAGCAATGCCAGTAAGGACACAACGCCCAGTCAGGCCACGGGCAAGGCCGAGCAAAGCACTGAGCCAACTAGCAGCGAAACGGAAACAAGCGCGAGCACCACGGGCATGACGCCAACGCCGGTGGTCGACCCTGTGGCGCTCTTGGCGCAGCTGCCGGATGACCTGCAGTTAGAGCCGGAGCTTGCCGAGGAGCTGCAAGCTATCTTAAGCGCCGACGAGGTAGACCCAGCAGCGTTAGCGGCATTCATGCAAAAGCTCTCGCCGCAGCAGCAAAATGCGTTGCTGCCGCTTGTGCAGCAGTTTGCTGAGCAAAGCGTCAATGTGTTGCAGCTACCGGGTTTACGCTTAACCGACGACAGCCAAACCCTTAAAGACGCCCTTAAGCAACAGGTGCAAGCGCAAGTGCAGGGTAATAGCCCGCAACAAGCCGTGGCGCAGAGCGTGCAACCCAGCACAGCGTTGGCCAGCTTGATGGATTTATCCCCCGAGCAAGATACGCCCCTGGATAAGCTCAGCTTTGCGCAAGCCTTAGGCGACATGGGCGAAGCGCAAGCTGAGGTGGTGCCCGAGGTCAAAGCCGATGTGTTGTCCTCACGCATCTCGAGCCTCAATGCGCTGCTTGCCGGTCAAGCGCAAGTTAATAACCGTGGCGCTTTGCCGCAGGTGCCGGGCGCGGCAGTGGCGATTCAGCAGGCCGGCGCTAGCGAGGCTTTGGTCAATAAAGTCATGTGGTTGTCGAGCCAGAACCTTAAGTCGGCGGAGCTGCATCTGGATCCGGCCGAGCTGGGTAAGTTGGAGATTCGCATCAACTTAGATGGCAAAGACCAAGCGCAAGTGACCTTCACCAGCCCCAATGCTTCGGTGCGCGAAGCGCTGGAAGGGCAAGTGCATCGCCTACGGGAAATGCTCGCCAGCCAAGGGATGAACTTGGTGGATGTGAATGTTTCGGGCCATTCGCAGCGTGAGCAATCCGCGCAAGGCCAAGGGCAGGGCGGACGTGGCGAGCGTAATGACGGCTTGTTAGCCAGCGCTAGCGATGAATCAGGCCTCGGTGCCGTGGCAGCCGCCAGCAGTGCGCGGGTGACGCAGGGCTTAGGCTTAGTCGACTACTACGCCTAAAACAAAAAAGCCCCGCCGACTAAAGCAAGTCGGCGGGGCTTTTTACTTTACGGCAGGTATTAGGCGCTTTGCGCTTGCTGGTGCAGCAGCTGGCTGTGCGCTAACGCATTGAGTACTGCCGACAGCGCTGCAGCAGTGCTGTCTTCACCTTCGGCGTAGCCGTAGTAGTCTTTTGCGGCAACCTTGATCGCCATGTAGACCACGGCACGGGCATCACTGCCTTTGCCTAAGGCATGTTCGTCAAACTGTTGAATCACCACGCTTTGGCCGATGTGTTGCCCCAGCGCTTGGCTGAAGGCATCCAGCGGGCCATTGCCTTTGCCGTGTAGCAGCAGGTCTTGGCCGTCGCTGTGCAAGGTGGCTTGCAAGCCCTGTTGGTCATCCCAGCGCAGGTGCTTGATGCTGTGCGCATTGGTGGCGCCAAACGAGGCTTGTAAACAGGCGTGAATATGCTCGCCACGCAGCTCGCCGCCGGCGCGCTCGGCCGCTTGCTGCACCAGCGGGCTTAACGCCAGTTGCAGATAACGCGGCAGATGCAGGTCGTATTCACGCTGCAGAATAAACGCCGCGCCGCCTTTGCCCGACTGGCTGTTAACGCGAATCACCGCTTGGTAATCGCGGCCCAAGTCGGTGGGGTCGATCGGCAGGTAAGCTACTTGCCACAGCTCGTCGTCACTCTGGCGGCGCTGCAAGCACTTGTTAATGGCATCTTGGTGGCTGCCCGAGAAGGCGGTAAACACCAATTCGCCGACCCACGGATGACGCGGGTGCACCGGCAATTGGGTGCAGGCCTCGACGGTGCGGATAATCTCGTCGGCATCGGCCAAGTTCAGCTCAGGGTCAATGCCTTGGCTGTACAGATTCATCGCCATGGTGACCAAATCCATATTGCCGGTGCGCTCGCCATTGCCCAGCAAGGTGCCTTCAATGCGGTCGGCACCGGCCAACAGGGCCAGCTCAGCCGCCGCTACGGCGCAGCCACGGTCATTATGGGTATGGATGGAAATATCGATGTGCTCGCGGTAGCGAATGTGCCGGCAAACGTATTCCACCTGATCGGCGAACACGTTGGGCGTGGTCATTTCTACCGTGGCAGGCAAGTTGATAATGCAGCGCTGGCTGGCAGAGGGCTGCCACTCATCCAGCACGGCATTGCACACTTCAACCGCGTAATCCGGTTCGGTGCCGCTAAAGCTTTCTGGGCTGTATTGGAAAATCCACTCGGTAGCCGGGTTTTGTGCGGCGTATTCACGCACCCAGCGCGCGCCTTGCACGGCCATATCGCGGATGCCGGCTTTATCTTGCTGAAAGACTTGCTCGCGTTGCACCGTGCTGGTGGAGTTGTACACATGCACCACCGCACGCTTAACGCCATGCAGGGCTTCGTAGGTGCGGGCAATCAAATGCTCGCGGGCCTGGGTCAGCACCTGAATGGTTACGTCATCGGGGATGCGGTTCTGTTCGATCAGCTGGCGAACAAAATCAAAATCCGGCTGGCTGGCTGACGGAAAACCCACCTCGATTTCTTTGAAACCGAGCTTAACCAGCAGGTCGAACAGGCGTTGTTTTTGCGCCACGTCCATGGGCTCCAGCAGCGCCTGATTACCATCGCGTAGGTCAACGGCACACCAGATCGGCGCACGGCTGATACGTTGATTCGGCCACGTGCGGTCGCTCAACTGAATGGGATGGTAGCGGGGGTACTTGCAGGCATTGAACATGGCTAGGCTCTCGTGGTGGTGCGCTTTGCGGTTGGCCTTAAGCGGATGACAAGGCAGCGGATAGCTGCGGAGCATCAAGGTCGGGGCCGCTTGTGGCGGCCCCTAGTACCAAAGCGGTGTGAGCTTCGATGGGTTGAAAGTCTATGCTTTTGGCTGGGCTTTATTGTTGCGAATGTTGTTGGTGTTGGTGCTGCTGTTTTTTGTTTATTGCGTATTTTTTCTATTTTGTAAAATTTTATGCTTTTACATCTGTTGGCGGCTAAGCGCAGCGGCTTGTGCGACAATAACCGCGCTGTTTTTTGCGCAGGATGTTGTCGTGGATAACCCGGATATGATTTTTGATGCCAGCGGCTTGATGTGTCCTGAGCCGGTGATGCTGCTGCATGGCAAAGTGCGTGAGTTACCCGCTGGCGGTTTGCTGAAAGTGATCGCTACCGACCCGTCGACACGCCGGGACATTCCCAAGTTTTGTCATTTCCTCGGTTACGAGTTGCTTGAGCAGCGCGAGGATAAAGGCAGCTACCTGTATTGGATTCGTAAATCCGCTTCGGCTTAAAGGCCACGTTGGCACTGTCGTCCAGCCTCTCGACGACTATTCTCCACGGGGTAACCATCGCGAGGCATAAGCATGGCTCCTTTATCCGGGCAAGGCGTGTTGTGGTCGGTGCTGGCGTCGTGCCTGTTTGCCTTGATTCCCGCGTATGTGTTTTGGCTGGCGCCGTTAGACGGGCAAGCCATTTTGGCTTGGCGCGTGGTCGGAACATTGCCTGCGGTGTTGCTCTTGGTGGTGTGGTGCCAGCGAGTAGCTGAGCTGCTCGGCGAGCTACGCCGCGTGCTGCGCGAGCCCTGGCGCCTGCTGTTGATTGCGCTGGCAACCGCTTTGATGGCGGTGCAGTGGTGGCTGTTTTTGTGGGCGCCGCTACAGGGGCAAACGCTGGAAATGTCGCTGGGTTATTTCTTGTTGCCGCTGACCATGGTGCTGGCCGGGCGGGTGTTTTATGGCGAGCGCTTACGGCCTTTGCAGCGTATTGCGGTGTGGGTGGCCTTGGTTGGCGTAGTGCATGAACTCTGGCTGACGCAGGCGTTTTCTTGGGTGACCTTGCTGGTGGCCTTGGGTTATCCGCCGTATTTCATGCTGCGTCGCCACTTGCAGTTACAGCCTTTGGTGGGCCTGACCTTGGAAATGCTGTTGCTCATTCCGCTAGCACTGGCTTACTTGCTGTGGCTGCCGGATATGGCGCAGGTTTTGTTGAGTAAGCCTGCGTTGTGGCTCTTGCTACCAGGGTTGGGCGTGCTCAGTGCCGCCGCGTTTGTGCTTTACCTGAGCGCCAGCCGCTTACTGCCGTTTGGCCTGTTTGGCATCTTGAGTTATGTCGAGCCAGTGTTGCTGTTTTTGTTGGCGTGGCTGTGGTTGGGCGAGAGCCTGAGCTGGCAAAGCTTGTTGACCTACGGGCCGATTTGGTTAGCGGTGCTCATCAGTGTTGCCGACAGCTTGTTTGTGTTGCGCCGTCAGCGGCAGATCAATCCAGCAGCGCCCGTCTAAGCAGGCGGGCGCTGCTGATGTGCTTAGTGAGGGGTGACGAGGATTTTTCCCTCACGCTCACCCGCCGCCGCTGCGGCCACCGCGTCTTTGATCTGCTCCAGCGGGTAGCAGGCATGAATGCGGCTGACCAGCTTACCGCTGGCAATCAGCCCGGTTAGCTCGCCAAACACTTTCATCTGCTCGGCTTGGCTGGCCTTTTGGAACCACTGTGCCAACCAGAAGCCTTTTAAGGTCACATCGCGGAACACAAACGACGCTGGCGACACTTGGCAGGGCTCGCCACTCATCATGCCGTAGTTAACCAATACACCGCCTTGTGTGAGTGACGCTGCCAAATGGTCGGTAGCGGCACCACCCACGGCATCAATACCCAGCTTGATCGCTGCCTTGCCGGTGGCTTGGGCTACGCGCTTGGGCAGGTCTGGGCCATCGACCAACACCACGTCGGCGCCTTGCGCTTCTACCGCAGCCACAGCGCTGTCGCGGCGCACGACGTTGACGGTTTTCAGTCCTTTGATTTTCGCCAGTTGGATCAGGTAACCACCGACGGCAGAGTTCGCCGCGTTCTGGATCACCCAGTCGCCGGGCTGTAAGTCGACAAACTCATTGAGCATCAGTAGCGCGGTGGGCGGGTTGATGGTCATCATCGCCAGCTGTTTGGCATCGCCAGCGGGCAGGGGGATCAACTGCTTAGCCTCGGCCTGCAACTGGCTCACCCAAGTACCGGAACCCACCGGCAGCAGGACGGTTTGCCCGACTTTCAGGTGTGTTACTTCGCTGCCCAGCTCGGTCACTTCGCCGACCCCTTCGTTGCCGCCAATCGCCGGCAGCGGCGGCAGCATGCCGTATTGCCCGGTGAGGGTTAGCACATCAGAAGGGTTGATCGGGCTGGCCAAGACTTTGACCCGTGCCTGCGTGGCGCCTAAGGCTGGCAGTTGCAGGGGCACGGCGCTGATAACGTCTTGTGGTACGGGCCCGCGCTGTTGGTATTCGGCTTTCAACATGACAGTGATTCCTTGCAGTGAACAGCAAAGCACTGAGTGTAGGTGCAGACGGGCAAAGGCGGGCGGCAGGGTGATTATTTGTCTGGGTGATAATGTGTTTGTCACCCAAAGGGGTGAGTTCAGGCAAAAAAGATCTCAGAGAAATCAGATGCTTAGCCAAAGCGCAGGGATTTTGGTCATTATTTGGCCGATATAGCCGTTGTTGCGGCTGGCGCTTCGTGGAATATTGACCAAGCACTTGCTTGGTTAATAACAACAATACGGAGCGGATCATGTCTGATCAGCCTTTACTTCCCTTGCAGGCTTTTGCACAGCGTTTGGCGGAGATGCCTGAGCAGGTTTATCTCACCCAGCCGCACCCGGGGGGGCGCTTAGAAACCCTGACGTGGCGTCAGGTCGATGACCAAGTCAGGCGCGCTGCCGCCTGGCTAAACAGCTTGGCGCTGCCGCAGGGCAGCCGCATCGCCATCATCTCGAAAAACTGCGCGCACTGGCTGATCGCTGACTTGGCGATCTGGATGGCCGGGCATGTTTCGGTGCCGCTGTATCCCAACCTCACCGCCGACTCGGTGCGCCAAGTGTTGGAGCACGCTGAGGTGCAGCTGGCGTTTGTCGGCAAGCTGGATGCGTGGCCCAGCATGGCTCCGGGCGTGCCGGAAGGGGTGACCACAGTGGCCTTGCCGCTATGCCCGGAAGGCGCGTTCGACCGCACCTGGCAAGACCTGCAAAGCACGCCACCGTTCACCGGAGTGGCGCCGTGTCAGGCCGAGCACTTGGCTACGCTGATTTACACCTCCGGCACCACCGGCACGCCCAAAGGGGTGATGCATAACTTCGCCAACTTTGCCTTCACCGGCACGCACGCGGTGGCGTTGTTCGACGTGAATCCGGCGGATCGGGTGTTGTCGTATCTGCCCTTGTCGCACGTGGCTGAGCGGGTGTTTGTCGAGCTGGCGTCGCTGTATTCCGGCCAGCAAGTGTTTTTTGCCGAGAGCTTGGAAACCTTCCTAAGTGATTTGCAGCGCGCGCGGCCGACGGTGTTTTTCGGCGTGCCGCGGATCTGGACCAAGTTTCAGATGGGCGTGTTCGACAAGTTGCCGGCGCGCAAGCTCAATGTGCTGCTCAGCGTGCCTCTGCTGGGCGGTGTGCTGAAACGCAAAATTTTGGCCGGCCTTGGTCTGGACAGCGTGCGCTATGCGGTGTCTGGCGCCGCGCCATTACCCGAGCCGCTGCAACAGTGGTACGCCAAGCTGGGCCTGAATGTGATTGAGGCGTACGGTATGACCGAGAACTGCGGCTATTCGCATATCGGCCGCCCAGAAAGCCTGCAACAAGGCTGGATTGGCCCGGCTAACCCCGGCGTGACGGTACGCATCAGCGAGCTGGGTGAGGTGCAGGTACACAGTGGCGCCACCATGCTGGGCTACTACAAAGACCCCGAGCGCACGGCAGAAACCCTCACCGAGGACGGCTACCTGCGCACCGGCGACAAAGGCGAGCAGAACGCACAGGGCTGGCTACGGCTGACCGGGCGCATCAAAGACATCTTCAAAACCAGCAAAGGTAAATATGTCGCGCCAGCGCCAATCGAAAACCGCTTAGCCGCGCACGAGCGCTTAGAGCAAGTGTGCGTTGCTGGTGACAACCTGCCCTCGGCATTGGGCTTGTGCGTGCTGTCCGACAGCGGCCGCGAACAAGCGCGCAGCGAAGAGGGCCGCAAATCCCTTGCCCAGAGCCTTGAGCAACTGCTGCATGCCACCAACGCCCAGCTGGATAAACACGAACAACTGCATGCGCTGGTGGTGGTGGGCGATGCCTGGGCGGTAGAAAACGGCTTTCTCACCCCCACGTTAAAGATTAAACGCAACGTGGTGGAAGAGGCCTACCGCAAGCACTTCGAACACTGGATGGCGCAGCCGCACAAAGTGCAATGGCATATGCCGTGAGGTGGTGAGTCGCTCGGGTGGGCCTAGCGGCCAGCCTGCCGGGTTACGCCGTTGGCTAACCCGGCCTACAGGCTCTACGCAGCTAGCCAGCTGTTAGCGCGGCAACTCAATCTGTATCAACAACCCACCCCCTGAGTAGTTCGACAAACTCAGTGTGCCGCCGTGGGCGTGGATGATTTGTCGGGCGATGCCCAGGCCTAAGCCGTCACCGGGTTTGTTGCGGCTGGCGGGTAGGCGGAAGTAGGGCTCGAACACTTGGTCGCGGTAGGTGTGGGGAATGCCGGGGCCTTCGTCGCGCAGGGATAAATGCAGGCCGGTTTGCCCTTCGAGCAGGGTGATATGCACGTGCTCGCCGTATTTGATGCCGTTGTCGATCAGGTTGGTGAGACAGCGCTTAAGGGCGAACGGTTTGCCGGGGTACACGCCTTGGGCGAGGCAGCGCAGGCTCAAGCGGTGTGGCTCGGGCAGCTCGACCTGAATGTTTTGCAGCAGGGCGGAGATATCCACCGCTTCGGTGTTTTCGTGGATGTCGGTGTCTTTCATGCACTGCAAAGCGCCTTTGACCAGCAGCTCTAGCTCATCGAGGTTGCGCAGCAGGGCGTTGCGTTGGCTGTCATCGTCGATCAGTTCGGCGCGCAGGCGCAGGCGGGTGATGGGCGTTTTTAGGTCGTGCGAGATGCTCGAGAAGGTTTGCGCACGGTCGCGGATATAACGCTGCACTTGGCGCTGCATGGCGTTCAGCGCGCGAGCGGCTTCGCGGATTTCCCGTGGGCCGTCTTCGTTGAGCGGCGGTTGTTCGATCTCTTGCCCGAGCCGGCGGGCGTGGCGGGCCAGTTGTTTCAGCGGGCGGGTCAGTGAGCGGGCTAGGGCAATACTGGTCAGTAGCAGTAGCACCGTGAGCAGTGCCAAGAGCATCCATTCACGCGGCGGTAAATACGGGGTTTCCAGCGGCCAGAGCGGCATGGGCATGGCGGCGGCGAGATACAGCCATTCATCGTCTTGCAGGCGGATTTGCACCACTAAAATCGGCGGGTCGAGCGGCTCTAGGGTGAGGGAATACTCCACCCACGAAGGCGGTAAATCGCGCAGGCGCGTGGTGGGGTTAAGAATGCGCAGGTCGTCTTGGCTGGTGAAGTTGACGTGAATTTTTGGCTCGCTGCCAAGCTGTTGGCGCAGGGTGGCGAGCACGGTGTCTTGCACCAGTGCGCGGCGTTC
This sequence comes from Atopomonas hussainii, assembly GCF_900109735.1. Taxonomy (GTDB): domain Bacteria; phylum Pseudomonadota; class Gammaproteobacteria; order Pseudomonadales; family Pseudomonadaceae; genus Atopomonas; species Atopomonas hussainii. Next base: position 162,076 of record NZ_FOAS01000006.1, on the reverse strand, counting down.
CAGGCCTTTAAGGTCGTCCATGGCCAAGAACTCGCGGTTCAGCGAAACAAAAAAACGCGTGCCGCCCATGCTGCGCAGTTGGTTAAGGGTTAGGTGGCGGTATTCGCTGGGCAGCGAGGTAAAAAAACGCGCCGTGCTGGCTAGGCTCAGCGCCAGTGACTCGGTGCCTTCGCGCAGTAGGCGCTCGTCGCGTTCGGCGGCTTGGCTGCGCCATAGGCCGGTGAGCACCAGTTCGGCGAGCAGAATGCTGCCGAGCAGCACCAAGGCCATGCGCCCCCACAGGCTGTCGGGCAGGTAGCGCTCAACTGGCCGCATGCACATCACACGCGAGCAGATAGCCTTTGTTGCGCAGGGTGCGAATTAACTGCCCGCCGCCGTCGATGCCACCTAAGCGCTGGCGTAAGCGGCTGACTTGGATATCCACACTGCGGTCATAAGGCGCGCAGTCGCGGCCATGCAGGGCTTGGCTGATGTCGTCGCGGCTGAGCACGTGATTTGCTTTGCTCAAGAACAAATGCAGCAGGGCAAATTCCGCGCCGGACAAACTCAGGTGCTGGCCGCTGTGGTGTTTGAGTTGGTGGCTGACTACATCGAGCGTCCAATCGGCAAACTTCAGCTGCCGTTGTGCCGCCCCAAGGCTGCCTTGGCTGCGCCGCAGCAGGGCGCGGATCCGGGCCAGTAACTCGCGGGGGCTAAAGGGTTTGCCCAGATAGTCATCGGCACCGAGTTCTAGGCCGATCACGCGGTCGGCTTCGTCGGCGCTGGCGGTGAGCATTATGATCGGTACGGCGCTGTGTTCGCGCACTTTGCGGCACAGGCTAAAGCCATCTTCGCCGGGTAGCATGACATCCAGAATCAGCAGCCCCACGGCCTCGCGGCGCAGGGTCGGGAGCAGGCTTACGCCATCGGCTAGGGTGGTCACGCGATAACCGCCGCGCTGCAAGTGTTCGGCGAGCAGTTCGCGGATTTCTTCGTCGTCATCGACCACCAGGATGTGCACAGGCTGGGCAGAATCCATGGTTTTTTTATTGTTGTTGTCGAGTGAACAGTGTGGCGAGCCAAGGCAGGGCGCTCAAGGCTCGCTCTGTATCAGAGTGGATACGTTAGTGGTCTTTCGGATAGTCGTGGCCGCCCCAACCACTGGCGCCGGGCAGAATCAGGTTGAGCACGATGGCTGCTAGGGCGCACAGGCTGATGCCTTTAAGTGTCCACTCGCCATCCACGCCAAACACCATGCCGCCGATGCCAAACACTAAGGTGACGGAGACAATCACTAAGTTACGCGCTTCGGACAAGTCCACCTGATGACGAATCAGGGTGTTCATGCCCACCGCGGCAATGGTGCCGAACAACAAACACAGAATCCCGCCCATCACCGGTACCGGAATGCTTTGCAGCAGCGCGCCGAACTTGCCGATAAAGGCTAAGGCAATGGCGATGCCGGCGGCCCAGAGCATGATTTTTGGGTTGAAGTTACGGGTCAGCATCACCGCGCCAGTCACTTCGGAATAGGTGGTGTTTGGCGGCCCGCCGAGCAGCGCGGCGGCCGAGGTAGCCACGCCATCACCCAGCAAGGTGCGGTGCAGGCCAGGCTTTTGCAGGTAATTGCGCCCGGTAACATTGCCGATTGCCAGCACATCGCCGACGTGTTCAATAGCGGGTGCAATGGCCACGGGCAGCATGAACAGAATCGCGCCCCAGTGCAGCTCGGGGGCAACAAAGTTCGGCACTGCTAACCAGGGGGCTTGGGCGGCTGCGGATAAATCCAACACGCCGAAGAAGGCCGACAGCACGAGGCCCACGGTAATGCCGCAGAGAATCGGGATCAAACGCAGAATGCCCTTGGCCGCGACGGCCACCACTAAGGTGGTTAGCAACGCGGGCATGCTGATCGCCAGCGCGGTGGTGTAGGGCACCAGTTGCGCGCTGGCATCGCCGGTTTTGCCCATCGCCAAGTTGACCGCCACCGGCGCTAAGGCCAAGCCAATCACCATGATTACCGGGGCGATGACTACCGGCGGCAGGATGTGGTCGAGAAAGCCGGTGCCCTTGATGCGCACCAGTGCCGAGAGCAGCACGTAAACCATACCGGCGGCGAGTAAGCCGCCGAGGGTGGCCGGCAAGCCAAAGTCCGCTTTAGCGGCCATGATCGGTGCGATAAAGGCAAACGAGGAGGCGAGGAAGATCGGTACTTGCCCGCCGGTGATGAAGTAAAACAGCACAGTGCCGAGGCCGGCGGTAAACAGCGCGACGTTCGGGTCCATGCCGGTAATCAGCGGCATCAGTACCAGTGCGCCAAAGGCGACAAACAGCATCTGCGCGCCGGTTAGGGCTTGCTTCCACAGCGGGTCGCGGGGCAGTTCGTGGTTCATGCTTAAACGTCCTTCTGCTGGGTGCCGAAGATGCGGTCACCGGCATCGCCAAGGCCCGGCAAAATGTAGCCGTGCTCGTTCAGGCGCTGGTCAACAGAGGCGGTGAAAATCTGTACATCAGGGTGCGCGGCTTCCACTTTGGCGATGCCTTCGGGCGCGGCGACCAGCACCAGCGCGCGGATTTCTTTACAGCCGGCTTTTTTCAGCAGATCCAGTGTGGCGATCATCGAGCCGCCGGTGGCCAGCATAGGGTCGATGACCAGTGCCATGCGCTGATCCAGCTCGCCTACTAACTTCTCAAGATAGGTGTGGGCTTCGAGGGTTTCTTCGTTACGAGCCAAGCCCACCACGCTGACTTTGGCACTCGGCAGCAGGCTCAGTACGCCATCGAGCATGCCTAAACCGGCACGCAGAATCGGCACCACGGTGACTTTCTTGCCGGCGATACGCTCGGCTTTGATCGGCCCGCACCAGCCAGCCACGGTGTAATCCTCAAGAGGCAGGTCTTGGGTGGCTTCGTAGGTCAGCAGGGTGCCGACTTCTTGGGCTAGCTCACGAAAACTTTTCGTTGATAAGTCGCCACGGCGCATCAGGCCGAGTTTATGGCGGACGAGGGGGTGGCGAATCTCACGAACAGGCATGCAAAACTCCAACAAGCGGCAGGCAAACGGCCAAAGGCTATCTGATCATCGCGGCAGATGACACCTAAACTGCGACATCTTGTTGCGATCGGCTTGCTGCTGCGCTGATCTGCCGCTAGCCTTGGCGGTTTTTTCCGGCCCCATGCCGCTAATTTTGGAGGACACCTATGTCTGCCGATCTCGCCCACATTCGTCAGGTGATGGAAGAAGCTGACTGCCTGTTTGATGAAGCCACCGTAGAAGCGGCGATTAGCCAAATGGCGGCCAAGATCAATGCCGAACTGGCCGAGCGTAACCCTGTGGTGTTCTGTGTGATGAACGGCGGCTTGATTATCTCGGGCAAGCTGGTCTCGCAGCTGAACTTCCCGCTGGAGTTGTCGTATTTGCACGCCACCCGTTACCGCAACGAAACCACTGGCGGCGAATTGTTTTGGAAGGCCAAACCGGAGATTTCTTTTATCGACCGCGAAGTGCTGATCATCGACGACATCCTCGACGAAGGGCACACCTTGGCGGCGATTATCGAGTTCTGCAAACACGCTGGCGCCAGTGCCGTGCACACCGCAGTGCTGGTCGATAAACAGCACGACCGCAAAGCCCGCCCAGATCTGAAGGCCGACTACGTGGGTCTGGAGTGCGAAGACCGCTACATCTTCGGTTACGGCATGGATTACAAAGGCTACTGGCGTAACGCCGCGGGCATCTTCGCCCTGAAAGGTCACTGATGCCGGTGCAGCTGCTTGAGCCGGCCTTGCTCGCTGAGCTACAAGCGCAGGCAGCGAGCAACCCGCGCGGCCGCCAACACCACAACCTGCATGCGATGGACGAGCCGTGCCATCGCCTGTTGGTGGTGCTCACTAGCGACACCTACATAGCCCCGCATGCGCACTTTTCTGCCAGCAAAGCCGAAACCCTACTGGCCCTGCGTGGCCGGGTAGGGTTGACCCTGTGGAGTGCCGATGGCCAAGTGCAGCAACGTGTGCTGCTAAGCCCTGAAGGCACCTTGGGTGTGGATGTGCCGCCAGAGCAGTTTCACTCGTTGATTGCGCTCGATGCGCAGTGCCTGATTTTTGAATGCAAAGCCGGGCCTTATGTGCCGCTGGCAGAACACGAGTTTGCCCACTGGGCGCCGCGTGAAGGCGAGGCCGGCGTGGGCGAGTTTTTGGCTGCCGAGTGCGCAGCCTTTGCCGAGGTATTAGATGCGTAAGTGGTTGCTGCTATGTGCGTTGGTTGTCAGTGGCGCCGCTTGGGCGGTTGAGCCCATGCACGGGCAGTTTTTGCCCGACGATAAAGACGCTTTACGCAGCGGCGAGCCGCTGGAGCAGCAATTGCTACAAGTCACCCACTACCATGTGGCGACCTCGATTCAGCGTCCCTCGGATGTGCAGCCGATTCCCATCACGGCGCACACTCTATTGCTGCTCAAAGGGCAGCCGCTTAATCGCGGTGCCAGCGTGATGCAGGTGCGCATTAGCTTTGACGGCGAAGGCAAAAGCCTGAAGAAGCCGGCGTTTAACGCCGCAACGCGCACACTGAGCTTGCAGTACCCCGCCAGCCAGTACGCCGTGCTGCTCGACCTGCTGCGCCACGAGCGTTTGTATGTGCAGTTTATTCGTTACGCCAATGGGCATATCTGGGCCGATTTGCACACCGGCATGGTCAAGGCACGCTGACTTTGCGTTCCGCGCTGTGCGGGATAAACTTGCCGCCCCCAATACCCCTCAACGAGCGGAGGCCCTATGGCTAAAGAGAAGCGCCAAATCATCGGCGAGCCGATGACCGATGACCAAGTGAAAGTGTTCTTGGATGTACAGGCGCCGGCCGATGGTACTTCGCGTGATCTGCATGTGCTGGTCACCGCTTACCGTGGTCTGCGTGAGCACGACTTCGAGCGTTTTCTGGGTTACTTCAAAGCCGCCGGTTTGGACCTGAATGCCACCGATCTGCAAGGCCGCGACTTTGTTGCCCTTATTGCCGATCAGCGTAATGCCGAGGCGTATATCGAGGCGATTAATAGCGCCCGCGCTTAACGCGCTGCTGGCTGAATGAAGTCCAGCGGATAAAAAATGCCGGTCAAATGACCGGCATTTTTGTGTGTAGGGCTAACGTATTAGCCGCGACGGCGGAACAACGGCTGTGGCTGATCCACGGCGCTTTGATACACCTCGCTGAAGTCCTTCAGGCTGCCTAAGGCATCTTCCGCGTCGCGGTCGGCGCGCACCGCAAAGCTGTTAAAGCCGCAGCGCAGGTAGAAGAACAACTGATCGCGCAGCACATCGCCAATCGCGCGCAGCTCGCCGGTGTAGCCGAAGCGTTCACGCAGCAGGCGAGCGTTGGAGTAGTTGCGGCCATCGGCAAAGCTGGGGAAGTTCAGCGCGATGAGCTGGAAGTTGGCCAGATCATCGGCGATGTCTTCGGCTTGCTCGTCGCTGTCCAGCCAGATACCGAGCTTGCCATCGCGCGCTTTCAGCGCATGGGCGTGCTCGGCCCACAGCTTAAAGGGCACGATCAGGTTGTCGCTGTTGGGCAGGGCGTCGAGGGTGGTGTCTTTATCCAGCAGGTGCCAGTTATCCAGCACCACCGCGCCGTCTTTAATGATTCGCTGCATATACGCGCTCCTTGAAGGGGGCCATGCCGATGCGGCGGAAGGTGTCGATAAAGCGCTCGTCGGCGTGACGCTGCTCAACGAACACGTTAATGATTTTGCTGATCACATCAGGCATGTCGTCTTGGGCGAACGAGGGGCCGAGGATCTGGCCCAAGCTCGCGTCACGGCTGGCAGAGCCGCCGAGCGAGACCTGATAGAACTCTTCGCCTTTCTTATCCACGCCCAGAATGCCGATATGGCCAACATGGTGATGACCACAGGCGTTCATGCAGCCGGAGATGTTCAGGTCGATGTCGCCCAGATCGAACAGGTAGTCCAGATCATCGAAGCGACGCTGAATGGCCTCGGCCACCGGAATCGACTTGGCGTTGGCCAGCGAGCAGAAATCGCCGCCCGGACAGCAGATGATGTCGGTCAGCAGGCCAATGTTCGGTGTGGCAAAGCCCAGTTCGCGCAGCTCGTTCCAAAGGGCCAGCAGTTGCGTTTGCTCAACATCGGCGAGAATCAGGTTTTGCTCGTGGCTGGAACGCACTTCTCCAAAGCTGAAGCGGTCGGCCAGCTCGGCCACGGCATCCAGTTGCTTGTCGGTGATATCGCCCGGCGCGTAGCCAGTGGCTTTCAGCGACAGCGTCACAGCGGCGTAGCCCGGCTTTTTGTGGCCGTTCACGTTGCGCGCCATCCAGCGGGCAAAGCCGGGGTGCTCGGCTTGCTGCTCGGCCAGCAGGGCGCTTTGATCTTGCAGGGCTTGGTAAGCTGGATCGACGAAATGATCCGCCACGCGGTGCACTTCATCGACGGTCAGGGTGCTGGGGCCATCTTTGAGGTGTGCCCACTCGGCGTTGACCTTCTCGGCAAACACTGCCGGCGTCAGCGCTTTGACCAGAATCTTGATGCGCGCCTTGTACTTGTTGTCCCGGCGGCCATAGCGGTTGTACACACGCAGGATGGCTTCTAGGTAAGTCAGCAGATGCTGCCAAGGCAGGTATTCATTAATAAAGGCACCGACGATCGGCGTACGGCCCAAGCCGCCACCGACCAGCACGCGGAAGCCCAGTTCGCCGGCGGCGTTTTGTACCGGCTCCAGACCAATGTCGTGTACTTCGATCGCCGCGCGGTCGCTCTGCGCACCGTTGATGGCAATCTTGAACTTACGCGGCAGGTAGGCAAATTCCGGGTGGAAAGTAGCCCACTGACGAACGATTTCACACCACGGACGCGGGTCGATCACTTCGTCTGGTGCAACACCAGCAAACTGGTCGGTGGTGACGTTACGAATACAGTTGCCGCTGGTTTGGATGGCGTGCATCTGCACTTCAGCCAGCTCGGCGAGAATGTCCGGCACTTCTTCCAGTGCTGGCCAGTTGAACTGCACGTTCTGACGGGTACTGATGTGCGCGTAGCCTTTGTCATACTGGCGGGCAATGTGCGCCATTTTGCGCAGTTGGCGCGACGACATCAGACCGTACGGCACACAGACACGCAGCATGGGCGCGTAACGTTGAACGTACAGGCCGTTTTGCAGGCGCAGCGGGCGGAATTCTTCCTCGCTGAGCTCGCCGGCTAGGTAGCGGCGGGTCTGATCGCGGTACTGCTTGACGCGGTCCTCGATGATCCGTTGATCGTACTCGTCGTAAACGTACATTTAGGGTCCTGTCTCGGGCTAATCAAAGACTGCGCCCACGGCGGCGCACTCCCTTTTAGAGTGGGTGGGGAAGATAGCAGGTCATGTTTATGCGCAAAAGTAATGTTTGCTCATATATTGATAAGTTTTTGATCTAAAAAGAGGGGCTTCCATAACCCCGGTTGGCGTTTCGTGCTGTGGTTGTCTTTACTGAAGTGTGCCAGAGCTTGGCGAAACCCTTGTTGTGAACGGATCAATGGTGCAGAGAGCAAAATGGGGGGACTATGAGCGACATGAGTGATAGCGACAGCCGCGCCGATGCATGGGCTGCTGTGGCGCTGATTCTCTTGGTGGTGGCTACGGCTGTTTTTTGGGTCAGTAGCCAGTAACCTACAGGCCCGCCGGATGAACGCTTTGGCAGTCACCGGCGGGTTTTCATTAAAGATGCCGTTAAGCCAAGTAGTTGCGCAGATATGATGTGGCGTAGAGCTTTCTTACTGGTGGTACTGCTATTGCCCGGCTGGGCAATGGCCAGCGCACCGCGAGTGACCTTTCTTAATCCGGGCTATAGCAATGAGCTGTTCTGGCTGAGTGTCAGCGAGTTCATGCAGGCGGCGGCTGATGACTTAGACATGCAGCTGACGGTGCTTTACGCCGAACGCGATCATCAGCGCATGGTGCAGCAAGCGCGCGAGGTGCTGAACAGTGCCGAGCCGCCAGACTACTTGGTGGTCGTCAACGAAACATTCGTGGGCCCGGAGTTGCTGCGCTTAACCCAAGGCAAGCCGGTTAAGCTGTTTATGCTGCTGAACAACCTTACGCTGGCGCAGCAGGCGCAGACGGGGCGGCCTCGGGAAAAACATCCGCAATGGATCGGTGCACTTGTGCCGGACAACATCGCTGCCGGCCGCCTGATGGCCCAGCGTTTGATCGAGCAAGCCCGTCGCCAAGGCTTTACTGAGCCCTTACAGCTGTTGGCGCTGGCCGGCGATAACGTGACGCCGGCCGCCCTAGAGCGCGAGCAAGGTTTGCGTGAAGCGCTGGCGAGTGAACCCAATGTGCAATTGCAGCAGCTGGTGTATGCCCGCTGGCGGCGGGATAAAGCGCTGAGTAAAAGCCTGTTTTTGCTCAAGCGTTATCCGCAAGCGCAGCTGATTTGGGCTGCCAATGACCAGATGGCTTTTGGCGCCTTAGATGCGTTACGCAGCCAGGAAAAAGTGCCGGGGCAAGATGTACTGGTTGCGGCGCTGAATAATTCTGATGCGGCTTTTAATGCGCGCATCAATAACGAATTTGCCGTGCTGATGGCTGGGCACTTCACCGCCGGCGGTTGGGCGATGGTGCTGCTCTACGATTATGCCAATGGCCATGACTTTGCCCCGCGCGCAGGTGTTGAGCTGCGCTACCCCTTATTTGAAGAAGTTACCCCGGCGATGGCTAAGCAACTGCGTGGTCATTTAAACGCAGCGGACTACGCCCAGTTGAACTTTAAAGCGCTCAGCGCGACCCATAACCCTAGCCTTAAGCGCTATGACTTTGGCCTTAAGCATCTGTTGAGCAATCCATAACAAGAAAAAGGTTGGCAGTTATGACGATTAAGCGTGCGGCACCGTGGGTGCTGTTTTTTGCCTTTGTGGCGCTGGCGATGGTGTTTCATCAGGGCGAGCCGCTGTTTGTCAGTCAAGGTGCTTATCCGCTGGGCAAGCCGCTGCTGTGGCTGATATTTTTTGGTTTTGTTGGCTACTCGTATTACTGCAGCACGCAAGAAAATATCTTCAAAACCATTAAACGGATCTTTCCGCTGCACTGGGCGCGACAGATCGGCCTAGACCTCTATCTTGGCCTGATCTTGATGATGTTCATCATCTATTTAAACGAGGGCTCGTTGCTGGTGTTGGCGCTTTGGTTGGTGCCGATTGTGTTATTCGCCAACCTCGCCACGCTGCTGTATGTGGCGCTGAATTACGACAGCTTAGTCGCGCGCTTTATCGGCGTTTAGACGCCGGCAAAGTGCAGCACAAGTTGCACCACAGCAAACAGCACTAAGACAAAAACGCCGGTAAACAAAAGGCCAATCAGAATAAATTGGCTGGGTTTGCCGTGGCGAAAGTCGCGCTGCCGGGCTTTATCACTCTGCACGCCAAACGCGGCAGCCAGCACGCTGAGTAGTACCTGCCAGAAGCTCAGTGGCTCGTCATCCTGCGGCATGTTGTGCTCCTTTATAAACGTATGCTGGCCCAGTGGCGGCGCTGCCAGAGCGCACTGAACACGGCTGAGGCGACCACGCGCTGAGCAATTTGCATGCACCAAATAGCCAGCAGGCCGCCGCCTAGCAGCGGGCCTACTAAGTAGGCGCTAGGGAGAAAGAATAGCCATTGATTGGCTAACGTGACGGCCATGACGGTGCGACTCGCACCGGCCCCCAGCAGCGCTTGTGTGAGCACTATAGCTGTGGCATCCAATGCCATGCCGAGGCCGGTTAAGCGTAGCGGCAGCTCGCCAAGCTCAAGCAGCGCTTGCTCGTGAATAAACAAACCGAGCACAAACTGGGGCGCTAGCCAAAACGGCGTGCCGAGGAGGAATAAGCCCAGTGCCGCCACGCGCACCACTTCCCAGCCCCAGCGATGGGCTTCTTCGGGCTTGTCTTGACCAAGGCTTTGGCTGACCAGCGTGGTGGCCGCCATACCCATGCCCACGCCGGGCAGAATCAAAAACAGCGCGAGGTTAATCAGCACATGCGCCACCGCGAGCTCCGCAGTGCCGACCTGCGCGATGATCCAGAACAGGGTGGTAATCCCCAGGGCAAAGAAGAATTGCTGCAGCGAGTTGGCCATCGACAGGCGCAGTAAGGGGCGCAAACCTTGCGCGATATTCAGGCGGGTAAGAAATCCTTCCCCACGCGCTACACGCCAGGTTTGTACGAGGTAAATCAGGCTGCCCAACCACAGAGCCAGTGAAGTGCCTAACCCCGTACCGGCAGCGCCCATCTGCGGCAGGCCGAACAGGCCGTGAATCAGGCAATAACTGAGCGGCACGTTGATCACATGCATGATGATCAGCGTGCGCATATACACGCCGGATTGGTGCGTGCCGTTCCAATAACCACGAAAAGAGAAGTTGGCGCCTACCGCTACCACCGCCAAGCAGCGCCAGACAAAGTATTCGCTGCCGACCTCTTGTACGGCAGCGTCTTCGCTGAGCAAGGCAATAATCGGTTCGGCCAGCCACCAGCACAGCAAGGTGATCGGTATGCCGAGTGCGAATGACAGCAAGAGCCCGGCATTCAGCGGCGCCGCTTGCTGGTCGAGTTTGCCTTCACCACGGCGGCGCGCCACCAAAGCTTGTACGCCAGCGCCTAAACCCATCACCAGCGACACCGCGACAAAGTTGGCGTAGCTACCCACGCCCACGCCGGCCAGCGCGGTGGCGCCCAGTTCACCAACCATCGCGGCATCAACCAAGTTCAGCAGGCTCTGACTCAACATGCCGCCAATAATTGGCAGGCCCAGCAAAAGGATTTGTCTTAAACGTTGACGCTCGACCATGCCTGCTCGCCATACCCGCCTGAGTGAGGGGCTAGGGTAAGCCGCGTCGAGGGCTTGGGTAAACCGTTGGGTTTATTAAATCGCCGATTGCCGTAGTGGCCGAATGCGCTCGGGCTTATCCGCGCGGGCGCGCAGTTGGCCGCAGCCGCCATCCACATCTTGGCCGGCGCTGTTGCGCACTTTGGTGAGTACGCCACGGCTGTGCAGATAGCGCACGATTTGCACGATGCGCTCGCCGCTGGGGCGCTGGTAGTCGTCGTCGGGCAGGCTGTTGTAGGGGATCAGGTTAAGTACTGCGTACTTGCCTTTGAACAGTTCGAGCAACCGATCGATTTCCGCTTGGCTGTCGTTAATCCCGGCCAGCAGGGTGTATTGGTACTGAATCGGATAGCCAGTGGCGCGCGCGTACTCTTCGCCAAGGGCCATCAGCTCAGCAGGGTCATAGGCCGGTGCGCGCGGCAATAGCTGAGCGCGCAAAGCGGCATCGGTGGTGTGTAACGACAGCGCCAACGCCGGTTTAACGGCTTGTTGCGGTAGGCGCTCAAACACACGCGGGTCACCGACGGTGGAGAACACTAAGTTTTTGTGGCCAATACCGCCTTCGGTGCCGAGTAGGTTGATGGCTTCGAGCACGTTGTCGAGGTTATGCGCCGGTTCGCCCATGCCCATAAACACGACCTTTTTCACGCTGCGTTCGCGCCGCGCCAGTGCCACTTGGGCGACGATTTCGGCGCTGCCTACTTGGCGAATCAGACCGCTCTTGCCGGTCATGCAGAACACGCAACCCACTGCGCAGCCCACTTGGGTGGATACGCACAAGCCATCGCGCGGTAGCAGCACGCTTTCCACAAGCTGCCCATCGTGCAGCTTAACCAGCAAGCGTGCCGAGCCATCGGCGCCGGGGTGGCGTTCGCTGATGCTGGCCAGTTGCTCAAGCTGGGTGGCTATTGCTGGCAGTCCCTCACGCACACGCAAGGGTAAAAAGTTTTCGGCTTTTTGATGGCGCGTGCCGGTGTCCAGCGCTTTGCCGTTAAGCCAAGCACGGGTGATCCGTCCTTGGTGGACAGGCAGGGCGCCTAGCTGCGCGAGGGTCTGGTGTAAGTCGGCAATACGCATGGGGCGCGGATGCTATCACCTGTGCTCAACGGCAGCGATAACCGCAGGGCAGGGCGGAGAAAAAAAGAACCCGCCGGTGGTAAGGCGGCGGGCGGGAAAGAACCTGACAGGGACCTATCAGGCTGCGTTGCAATGCGGGTGTTTTTCCAAGTAATGCACCAGTGCCAGTTGTTGCGGGCGGCTCATTGACAGACCCAGCTTAGTGCGGCGCCAGAGGATGTCGTCGGCACTGACTGCCCATTCGGCACGGCACAGGTAATCGACCTCGCGGCTGTAAAGCCCGGCGCCAATGTGTTGGCCTAGGTCTTCGAGGTATTGCACGCCATCGAGCCACTGCCATACACGGCTGCCGTAAGTGGTGGCCCAACGCTGCGCTAAGCTCGGCGTCAGCCAAGAGAAACGCTGCTGCAGTTGCTGGATAAGCTCAGCAGCATCGCTAATGTTTTCGCCACCGGGCAGTGGGGCAAAAGCAGTCCACTCGCCGCGCTGATGCGGGAAGAACGGCTTCAGCTGTGCCAGCGCGCTTTCGGCCAAGCGTCGATAGGTGGTCAGCTTGCCGCCAAACACCGATAACAGCGGCGCTTCACCGGGGTTAACCGCCAGCGACAAGGTGTAATCGCGGGTGATGGCGGAAGGCTCGTCCGACTCGTCATCGCACAAGGGGCGCACGCCGGAGAAGGTCGACAACACGTCTTCGCGGTTGATCTGCTGCTTGAAGTGCGCGTTGCTGATGCGCAGCAGGTAGTCGATTTCTTCTTCGCTGATGGCAACCTCAGCGGGGTCGCCACGGTATTCCACGTCGGTGGTGCCGATCATGCTGAAACGATCCAGATACGGAATGACGAACACGATGCGCTGGTCTTCGTTCTGCAGAATGTAGGCCTGCTCAGTGCCTTCTAGGCGCGGCACTATGATGTGGCTGCCTTTGATCAGGCGGATGCCGTAGGGCGAGCGTTGTTTCAAGTCTTCGCGAATAAAACGCGCCACCCACGGGCCGGCGGCGTTGACCAGTGCGCGGGCACTCACCGCTTGTTCGCTGCCGTCGGCATTTTGCAGGGTGGCTTTCCACAGGCCTTTTTCGCGCTTGGCGCTCAGGCAGCGGGTGCGGGTGCGCACATCGGCGCCTAGTTCGCGCGCTTGCATGGCGTTGAGTACCACCAAGCGGGCGTCATCTACCCAACAGTCGGAATATTCAAAAGCGCGCTTAATCGAACTCTGGAGCGGGTTGTCGGCACTTAAGCGCACGCCATTGGAGCCCGGTAACTTTTTGCGCTTGCCCAAGTGGTCGTACAGAAACAGGCCTGCGCGAATCATCCAAGCAGGGCGCAGATGCGGGCGGTGGGGCAGCAAGAAGCGCATGGGTTTGACGATATGCGGCGCTTTGCCCAGCAGCACTTCGCGCTCGGCCAGGGCTTCACGCACCAAGCGGAACTCGTAATGCTCTAAGTAGCGCAGGCCGCCGTGAATCAACTTGCTGCTGGCTGAAGAGGTGTGCTGCGCCAAGTCATGCTGCTCACAGAGCAACACTTTTAGGCCGCGTCCGGCGGCGTCGGCGGCAATGCCGACACCATTAATGCCACCACCAACAATCAGCAGGTCGTAAACCGGCTGGTCTTCGGCTGTTTGTGCGGGAGTGAACATGGGCATGCGGCGCATCCTTCCTGATTTCAGGCCTGACTTCTGGTGAGTCTTTTACAGGGTTTTGGTTGAGAAAAAGGTGAGTTTGTTTTCGTTTCCGAAAATAGAGTAGCGCAAAAAGATCAAGCTGGAACACTGTTTGATGATTTTTCTGCTAAACGGCCACGGCAAAGCGCACAGGCGTGCTGTAGCGCGCCTGTGGTGGAAGGAGAGTCAGCTCATTAAGGGCGAGGGGCTTTTAAACCAAATGCAGGGCGATTTTGTGCTGCTTAAGCTGCTGGCTGATGGTTTTGCTCGGCGCGGCGTCGGTGAACAGGGCGTCCACTACGCTCAGCGGGCCTAAGCGCACCACGGCATTGCGGCCAAATTTGCTCGAGTCGGCAGCCAGCCAGACTTGCCGTGCGTTGTCGATAATGGCTTGCGAAACGCGCACTTCTTGATAGTCGAAGTCGAGCAAGCTGCCGTCTTCGTCGATACCGCTAATACCGACAATGGCGTAATCGGCGCGAAACTGACGGATAAAGTCTTCGGTTGGCTGGCCTACCACGCCACCGTCGGCGCGCACTGTGCCGCCGGCGACCAGCACCTCGAAGTCACTCTTGCTGCTGAGCAGGCTGGCGACATGCAGGTTGTTGGTGATGATCTTTAAGCCCTTGTGGTTTTGCAGGGCGCGGGCGATCGCTTCGTTGGTGGTGCCGATGTTAATAAACAGCGAGGCATGATCGGGGATCTGCTCGGCAACAGCTTCGGCAATGCGGCGTTTTTCTTCGCGCATTTGCGTGGCGCGCATGGCGTATGCGGTGTTTTGCGTGCTGGAGTCGCTCGCCGCGCCACCATGAAAGCGCCGCAGCAGGCCCTTTTCCGCCAATTGGTTGATATCGCGACGGATGGTTTGCGGCGTTACGGCAAAAGCTTGCACTAGCTCATCAATGCTGACGTAGCCGCGTTCACGAACCTGCTCAAGGATGTCGCGCTGGCGGGGGGCGAGGTGCATAAGGTCTCCGCTGGTCTTGCCCGATGGCGGGCGGGTCGATAAGCTGCCTGCGATTTTCGCAAACGAACATAGATAAGAACAGAGCGCATCCATGACGCCGGCCCTAAAGCTACTTGAGAAACAGCGCGTTGCCCACCGTGCCATGCCTTATGAGCATGACCCTAAGGCGCCGTCATACGGCCTAGAGGCCGCCGACAAATTAGGCCTTGAACCAGCCCACGTGTTTAAAACCTTGTTGGCCGATGCCGAAGGCGAGCTGCTGGTTGCCGTCGTGCCGGTGAGCGGTACCTTAGACTTAAAAGCTTTGGCCGCAGCCGCTAAGGTTAAGAAAGTGCAGATGGCCGATGTCAAACTGGCCGAAAAAACCACCGGTTATCGCGTTGGCGGCATCAGCCCGCTGGGGCAGAAAAAACGCCTGCGCACTTTTATTGACAGCAGCGCGCAATACTTGGCGCAGATATACGTGAGCGGCGGTAAGCGCGGCTTAGATGTGGCGTTAGCGCCTGCGGATTTGCAGCGCTTAACTCAAGCTGAGTGGGCCGATATTGGCCGTGGCGATTAAGCGCCTGCGAATAAACACCACTGCGAATAAACACAACAAAGGGCAGCGTGGGCCATGCGCCACAGCTAGCCAAGACCTCATCAGGAGCATGTTATGGGCCGTTATTTGCTTGCCATCGATCAGGGCACCACGTCTAGCCGCGCGATAGTGTTTAGTCCGCAAGGTTTACCTGTGGCCAGGGCGCAACAGGAGTTTAAGCAGTACTTTCCGCAGGATGGCTGGGTAGAGCATGACGGCGAAGAAGTCTGGCTCACCACGTTAAAAGTCTGCCGCGAAGCACTGGCCAATGCCGGTATTGGCGCCGAGCAAGTGGCGGCTATCGGCATCACCAACCAACGCGAAACCACCTTGGTGTGGGATGCGCAAAGCGGCAAGCTGATTCACCCGGCAATTGTTTGGCAAGACCGTCGCACCGCCGACTACTGCGCCGAGCTAAAAGCCGCCGGCCACGAAAGCCGTGTGAGTGACAAGACCGGCTTGCTGATTGATCCGTACTTCTCGGCCACCAAGCTGCGCTGGATTTTGCACACTGTGCCCGGTGCTCGTGAGCGCGCCGAAAAAGGCGAACTGCGCTTTGGCACCGTGGATAGCTTTTTGCTGTGGCGCTTAACCGGCGGCAAGTCGCATAAAACCGATGCCACCAATGCCTCGCGTACATTGCTGTTTAACATCCATGAGCAGTGCTGGGATGACGAACTGCTGAAACTGTTTGAGATTCCCGCCAGCCTGTTACCACAGGTAGAAGATTGCGCCGCCGACTTCGGCGTGTGTGATGCCGAGTTGCTTGGCGCACCCATTCCTGTGCTCGGCATGGCGGGTGATCAACAAGCGGCACTGCTTGGCCAAGCCTGTTTTGCCCCCGGCATGGTGAAAAGCACCTACGGCACCGGCTGTTTTATGGTGATGAACACCGGTAGCACGCCGGTACGCTCGCAAAACCGCCTACTCACCACCGTGGGTTACCGCCTAAACGGCCAAGTCACCTATGCCGTGGAGGGCAGCATTTTTGTCGCGGGTGCCGCCGTGCAATGGCTGCGCGATGGTATTCAGCTGATTAGCCATGCCAAAGACACCGAAGCCATGGCCGAGGCGACCGGCGAAAATTGCGGCGTGTATCTGGTGCCCGCTTTCACCGGCCTTGGCGCACCGTATTGGGACCCGAAAGCGCGTGGCGCCATTTTTGGCCTAACCCGCGATACCGGCATCAAAGAAATCGTCACCGCGGGTTTGCAGTCGGTGTGCTACCAAACCCGCGACTTACTGGAAGCGATGAAAGCGGACGGCAGTGCGGCGCCCAGTGCCCTGCGGGTCGATGGCGGCATGGTGGTGAATAACTGGGTGATGCAGTTCTTGACCGACATCTTAGGCGTTAGCGTAGAGCGCCCAGAGGTCACCGAAACCACGGCGCTGGGTGTGGCCTATATGGCCGGGCTTAAGGCTGGTATTTACGCCAGTCTCGACGAGATTGCCACCCAGTGGCACTGCCAGCGCAGTTTCCAGCCGCAGCTGGCCGAAGCCCGTCGCGACGATCTTTACGCCGGCTGGCAAGACGCTGTGCGGCGTGTGCGTAGCGACAGTTAATCGGCACGCTTAACGCGCAGTGGTGGTGCTAAATCCGCCATCGTTGCGGCGTTTTTGGCGTGTAATCAAAAGTTTGATTGTGATCAAGCCGCGCATGCGCTATCAAAAACAAACAGTTGTTTGATTTCGAGTGCCGCATGCGCCAGTCCATCTTCTTTACTCATGCCAATGGTTTTCCCACGGCGACCTACAGCAAGCTGCTGACGCCGCTCAGCGCAGTGCATGATGTTCACTCGCTGCCGATGCACGGGCACGATGCGCGCTTTCCGGTGGATGAAAACTGGGCCAGCCTAGTGGATGAGCTGCTGTTTCATCTGTGCCAGCAGCCTGAGCCGGTGTGGGGGGTAGGTCACTCGCTGGGCGGTGTACTGCACTTGCATGCCGCGCTGCGCGAGCCCGAACGCTATCGGGGCTTGGTGATGCTGGACTCGCCGCTACTGGGCACCATTGATCAATGGGTGATTCGGGCCGCTAAGCGCATGGGCTTTATAGATCGCATTACCCCGGCGGGGCGTACCTTAGGGCGTAAAGCGGTGTTCGACGATGCTGCTAATGCGCGGGATTATTTCGCGGGTAAAACCTTGTTCCGCCACTTCGATCCGCAGTGTTTAAGTGACTATGTCGATCACGGCTTTGTCGCCGACCAGCAAGGCCTGCGCTTGTCGTTCGACCCTGACAAGGAAATCGCTATTTTCCGCCATGTGCCGCATACCCAGCCGGCGCCGCTCAATAGCCTGCAAGTGCCGCTGACGGTGGTGCGCGGCCGGCAAAGCCGGGTGGTCATGCCACATCACTTGCGTGCTGCTAAAGGCCTTAAGCGCGGTGCGGTGCGGAGCATGCCAGGCGGGCATATGTTCCCGCTGGAGCAGCCGCTGGCCACCGCCGAGTTAATTCTGCAAGAAATGCATCGCCATACCGTGGAGGTTGCCCATGCCGGCTGAGCAGTTACGTCTGGACTTGGGCCACTTAACCCTCGCGGCGCAAGCCTGGGGCAATCCTGAGCTACCGCCAATCTTGCTGCTGCATGGCTGGTTGGATAACTCGGCGACTTTTGTGCATGTCGCGCCGCAGCTCGCTGCGGCAGGTTACTACGTGGTGGCGCTGGACTTGCCCGGGCACGGTTTGTCGGATCATCGCGCCGTCGGCTGCGGTTATTGGCTGTGGGATTACGTCAGCGATGTGTTGCTAGCGGCCGACCGTTTGGGCTTTACCCAGTTCACTTTGGCTGGGCATTCCATGGGCGGCATCATCGGCGTGTTGTTAAGCGCCAGTTTGCCTGAGCGTGTGCAGCGTTTGCTGCTGATCGACGGGCTGTTGCCATACACCGCCGAGGCCGACGAAGCACCACAAAAACTGGCCGACTTCCTCCGCGCGCAAGAGGCCTTAGGCGGCAAACGTAAGCCGGTGTACCCGGAGCGCGAGCTGGCTGTGAAGGCGCGTATGCAAGGGGTGGGCTCGATCACCTATGAGGCTGCCGAGCACCTCTGTGAGCGTGGTCTAGAGGCAGTAGAAGGCGGCTTTACTTGGCGTAGCGATGCGCGCTTAACCTTGCCGTCGCCGCTGCGCTTAAGCCGCGCGCATGCCTTGGCGTTTGTGCAGCGCATTGAGGCGCCCACGCTGTTGTTGTTGGCCGAGCAAGGCATGTTGCTCACGCCGTTAAAACAGCAGCTAGAAACTGTGTTAGCCGGTACGCACATCGAGCATCACAACTTGCCCGGCGGCCATCATTTGCATTTAGACAGCGCCGAAGGTGGTCAGTTGGTGGTCGAGCAAATGCTCAAATTTCTTGCGAAAAACGAGTCATTGCCTTGACTTGTCTTAGGCTGCGCGCCAGCCTCAGGGCACTGTTCTTGTTCTGAGGTTGGCATGATTGAGCTCTACACCGCAGCAACCCCCAATGGCCATAAAGTCTCTATCGCGCTAGAAGAGTTGGGCCTTGAGTACCGCGTCCACCCGCTGGACTTTAACAAGAAAGAACAAAAAGCCCCGGACTACCTGAAGATCAACCCCAATGGCCGTATTCCGGCGATTATTGATCGCGATGCCGGCGATTTTGCTGTGTTTGAGTCCGGTGCCATCTTGCTCTATCTGGCGGAAAAAACCGGCCAGCTGCTGCCGGCAGATGTCCAAGGGCGCTCGCAGGTTATCCAGTGGCTGATGTTCCAAATGGGCGGGGTTGGCCCTATGCAAGGCCAAGCCAATGTGTTCTTCCGTTATTTTGACGAGAAGATTCCCTCGGCGATTGCGCGCTACCAAAACGAAACCCGGCGCTTGTACGAAGTGCTCGATAGCCGTCTGCAACGCGTGGATTTCTTGGCCGGTGATTACAGCATTGCCGATATCGCCACCTACCCGTGGGTGCGTGTGCATGAATGGGCCGGGGTGAGTGTCGATGGTTTAACTGGCCTGCAAGCGTGGATGCAACGCATGGCCGAGCGCCCAGCGGTGCAGCGCGGTTTAGCCGTGCCGGAACGCGCTAAAGAAAGCGAAAAACTGGTGCAAACGGCGCAATCCATGCTGACCCGCTAAGGAGCTTTCATGAGCTTTATCCGTGGCCTAGTGGCCGCTGTGTGTGCCGGTTTAATGCCGCTGCTGGCCTTGGCAGAGACGCCGCTGGTGCAGGGCTTTGCGCCGTTTCCGCGGGCTGACTTACGTGCCCATAGCCCCGCTGCGCCGGCCGATTACACTGTGTATTTAAGTGCCCCGCAGCGCATCAGTGGGCAGTTACGGGCCGATCGCACCGTACAAGCCGAAGGCACCTTGCAGCGGTTAAGTTGGCAGATTCCCACCGGGCATAGCGCCGATGAGGCGTTTTTGCATGCTGAGCAACAGTGGCTCGATCAGGGCTATAGCTTGCTGTACGCCTGCAAAGGGCGCCGCTGTGGCGCGAGCAACCTGATTGCTAATAGCGTGCTGGATAACGCACGGCTCTACGGGCCGGATGACGGCCAGCGCTTTGCGGTGCTGCGTGGCAGCCTCGATGGCCGTGATCGCGTCTTGGTGCTGTACAGCATCACGCGTGGCAATCGCCGTGTGTATCTGCATATGGATGAGTTCTTCCCCGCACAGCCGCTGGGCGTGCTGGCGCCGGATGCCGGCACCTTGCTGCTGCAATTAAAAGAGCTGGGCAGCGTGAACTTGGCGCAGTGGCCGGCTGAGCCGCAACAACCGTGGCTAGGCGCCCTGCAAAACACCTTGCGCCGCGATTTTGTTTTGCGCTTAACCGTGCAAGGGCCGGGTGCGCAAGCTTGGTATGACGCTTTGCTGGCCGAAGGCGTAAGCCCTACGCGCCTTGAGCTGGATGAGGCCGGCGCGCCGACCTTGATGCTGCGTAGGAGCGGGCAATGAATTGTGTGTTTTGTGCCATTGCCGCCGGAGAGTTACCGGCAGAGCTGCTGTATGAGGATGAGCACTGCTTGGTGCTAATGGATATTTACCCGCTGCGGCCGGGACATGTGTTAGTGGTCAGCCGCGAGCATTATCCCTACCTGCACTTGGCGCCTGAAGCGGTGCGTGAGGCGATGTTCACGCTTTCGCAACGGGTGATGCAGGCGCAGCGTAAGCTCGGCTGGGGGCAGCAGGGGATTAACTGGTTGCTCAATGACGGCCCGGCGGCCAATCAGCATGTACCGCATTGCCACATGCACCAGATTGCCCGCGAGCCGGGCGACACCTTAGCGCTACTCTGGCGCACCGTGGTGCGCTTTGTGCCTTTGGGGCGTGCCAAGGTGATGGCCGATGTGCGCCTGCGTGCAGCGCAGCTGCGTGAGGCGTTAAACGGCTAAAACGTGAGTGGCTAAAACAACAAGGCGCCCTAGGGCGCCTTGTTGTTTTATGGCTGGCGATTATTCACCTTGCTCGTTGGTGTCAGGTTGCTGCGGGCCAAGGTCGCCGGTTAGCGGCTGCGTGTCGGCAGTGGGCTCTTGGCGCGGGGCGCCGTTGCGTTCGTGACGATACACGCTGACGGCTTCATACACCGCGCGACGCAAGCGGTTAATGCCACCCAGCGGGCGGTGCTCTTCAATGCTGTGCCACGGGGTAAACGACAGGTTGTCGCAGAACAGGTTCTGCTCTGGGGTATCGAAGTCCTGCGGCTCGATCTTCAAATGCGCCACGGTGACAAACGGCGAGTCTTCTTCACGCCACTCGATGCTGGTGTCTTCCAGCGGCATGTATTTCTCGGCGTCTTGCAGTTGCACCTGAATGGCAAAACAGGCCGGTACGCGGTCGACGCTTAACTGCTGATACATGGCCGAGCGTAAGAAGTTCGGCAGGTTTTGGTTCAGTGTTGGTTGCGCATAGTCAGGGCACTGCTCCGGTGCCGGTACCGTGCGGTATTTGCTGTTGTGCGGACCGTATTTAAACGGTGCGATGGAGAAGTACTGCGCGCTAAAGGGCGACTCCGGCGGCGGCGCAAGGGTTTGTAAACCAATCAACAGATGGCGGAATTGCCAGGTGCGTGGGTCCCAGCTGGGGAAGAAGGCTTGCACCTTTTTGCCTTCGGCCTGCGCGGCAAAGTTGCTTTGGTATTCCGCCACGTCGCTGACAAAAAACAGCGGCTGGTTGAACATCACCAAGTCTTGCGTTTGTGCATCGGCTTCGCTGGGCAGCAGCTTTTTGCCTTCGACGTTCATCAGCTTGATAGCCATGCCGCGCGCGTCGCGCATGCTGTCAAATTGCGGGTAGGCGTTGCCGTTAGAAAAACGCACCCACGCCGGATACTGCTGGCCGGGCTTAGCAAACACGCCGTGCTGTAAGTTTTCCGGCAAGTCTTCACGCACGCTGACATCGGCCCGCACACAGCCGTGCGCTTTGGCGTGTGCGTCGCGCATGATGCGGGTGTTGTCTTTGTGGGTTTCCACAATGGTGATGGCATCGGCGATGATTTTTTGCGTCATCGCCGCTTCGCCTACAGGGATTTCTTCTTCGGTCGATACTGGGCCCTGCCACGCGATGCGGTAATACAGCTCAGCTACGCCCCAGCCGAGTAAGCCAAGGGCAACCAGCAATAACAGCAGCTTGAAGACAAAGCGCAGCAGTTTGGTGAATAAACGCTTGAGCATGATCAGTTGGCCTCTTGGCGTGAAATCAGTGCGTCACAGTCTGGGCCGGGCGTCCAGGGCTTGGCGGGAACAGGGGTGAGTTGTTGCTCTAAATCGCTGTGGCCGAGCACCTTGAGGTACTCGATCAGCGCCCAGCGTTCTACCGGGCTCAAGTAGCGGCCAATCACGCCACCTTGGCGGCAACCGTCGCGGAACTCGTGGCCGCGGTTACTGTTGCCGCTGATCGCGGTATCCAGCACAAAGCTGCCCTCGAAGGCCTCGGTGCGGTAGCCGACTTGCTTGGGGTCGAACTCTAAATTGCCAATGTGGAATTTAGTGTCGCGCTCGGAAACCGGCGACAGTAGCTGGAACAGGTTAGGCACCGAGCCATTGTGCAAGAACGGCGGCGTCGCCCAGATGCCATCCAGCGGGCGGGCCTTGTAGCCGCGCAGCTCGCGCACGCCAATCGGCAGACCAAAGCCATCCATGCGGGCTTTATCGGCACCTTTAATGCCGGCATCGCGGTAGGCGCGGTCTTCCACATAAGCGGTCAGATAGGCCAAGCCTTTGGCCGATGACACCGAAGCCAGATCGACATCCCCCAGCGTGCCATCGCCGACTAAGCGCACGTCCTGATCGCTGAGTTGGCCGCGTGTCCAGCCTAGGCGGCGCACATCAAAGCGGTGATCGGCAATGTTGTCGGCGGTGTTAGGGTCGGTGCCGATGATGCGGGTGGGTACTACGCGAAGCTTCCATTCTGGGTCGCGGCTGGGGGCTAAGCGTTTGTCCACCGGCTGCGGGCGTGGTGCATGGCAGTAAGCGCAGTTTTCTTCAAACAGCGCACGGCCCTTACTGGCCATTTTGAAATCGATGGCGCCGAACAGCGCTTCTGGCCAGCGCGGCGGCTTTAAGGTTTTTAGGGTTTCTTCGATGGCGTACATATCATGCACGCGCACGCTGGAGGCATAGCGCTCGTTGATCGGCACCGGTTGGCCGCTATCGCTAAACAGCGTGAGGCTGGCGCCTACCCCTAAGGCCTCGCCAATATTGCGTGCCATGGGCTGCATGGCCGAGCCGTTCCACTGCACCCAGTCGAACTTCCAGATGTCCCACAGGTGCGGGTAATTCACCGGCGCATTGGCGATGTGGTAGTTCTTCGCATCGATACGGTCGCCAAACACGGTGTTGGCGATGCGGCCAAAGGCATCGGTACGCCCGGGGCCTTCTTCGGTGGGGTACAAACCGCGGCGCCAGTCGTTGATGGCGGTGTCGCTGAAGGCATCCAATACCTGTTTAAAGTCCCGACGTAGGCGCTTGTAGGCCTTGTTGTTGGCGCTGTTGTCACCCAATACTTTTGCCGCAAAACGCTTGAACTTGCTTGGGTTGTAATAGGTCAGCGCCATGCTGGCGCCGAGCGCTTGACCGAAGCTGCCGCCCTTCAGGGTAGGCACTGTCGAGGCCAAGGCGTGCATACCTGCGCCGCCATCAATGCGCACGGCCGTGCCTTGGTAGCGCAGTTCGCCGGTATGGCAGGCCGCGCAGGTGATATCCACATACCAGATGCCGCTGTCGGTATCTTGGTGACGAGCCAACCCCACGGGCAAGTTGCCGGGGTTGCTGTCACTGGGTTGCTGCGCTGGGTCAAACAGCAGGCCGTAGCGACCGAGGTTATCGGCGGCAATAAAGGCGTTTTGGTTGAATGGTTGCTCTAGCGCGACCAACCAGTCGTAGCGCAAACCTTTGAGCGTGGTGCCTTGCGGGGTGTAGTAATACAGCTGTCGGGCTTGTTCATCCCACTGTTCAAGGTAAATCACCTCGTCAGGGGTTTGATAAGCCGGTACGTGTGGATTCTTGATGTAATGCACCAGCACGGCCACTGCGACGCCGAGCAGCACTAAGAGCAGCACGATTAAACGAAGAAAAAGGCGCATGAGACTTCCGTGTTTGATTGTTTTGTAATCGGCACAGGGTAGGCATAGCTAAGCAGGCTGACAAGCAGGGCGCTTGTTTCATATAACCAAACACGCGGTTTAGTGGCTATTTAATTGCAAATTTTGTTGCAATTAGGTGTCCGCAGCTAGCTTAGCTTGATGGCGCGGCTTAGCCCGCGCACTGGTGTACGGTTATGGCTGCGCTTTAGGCGTAAAAAGCAACAAGCCGGCACTAGGCCGGCTTGTTGGTGAAGCGTTGGACTGACTTAAGCTTGTGGCTTAGCCGTTTCCTCTGCCTCGGTGGCGTCTTGTTCAGCTGCCGGAGCTTCTGTTGCAGACGCCTCGTTGGCAGCGGCTGCGCTTTCCACGGCAGGCGAGGCAACAGGTGCTTCGTCAGCGGCGACTGCCGTTTCTGCTGCGGTTTCAGCGGGCTCGCTAGCCTCTGGGCTGGCTGCTTCAGCTTGTGCTTGCGGCGCAGGCGCAGCAGCGGCTTCAGCGGCCAGTTTGGCTTGACGCTCGGCCTCTAAACGACGGCGGCGACGTTCGCGCGGGTCGTTGGCGGCACGGCCACCGGCTTCGGTAGCCGCAGCGTCAGCATCCGCAGCAGGTGCGCTGGTTGGTTGCTCGGCCTCGCTGGCTTCAGCGGCTTTGGGCGCTTCGCTCGGCGTTTCTGCTGCTGGTTCAGCCGCAGGTGCCGCAACGGCAACGGCAGGCTCAGTAGTCACTTGCGCAGCAACTTGCGGTGCTGCATCGCTAACAGCCTCAACCGTGGCTTCAACCGCTTCAGCGGCGACGGCGGCCACAGGTGCGGCGGCTTCGTTGTTGTCCGCTTGCGCTTCGCGTGGCTTGCGCTCACGACGCTCGCGGCGTTCACGCGGGGCGCGCTCAGGCTGCTGCTGGTTGTTGCTAGCTTGTGCGTCAGCGTCAGCCTTGGTCGCGACGTTCGCTTCGGCAGTGGTTTCTGCCTTGGCAGGCGCGGCAGCTTCGCTGTTGTCCGCTGGCGCGTCTTGCTGGTCGTCTTCTTGACCTTCGTCTAAGCCGGCATCACGCATACGCTCACGACGGTTGCTGCGACGACGCTGACCACGCGAACGGCGGCGCGGGCGCTGCTGCTCGTTGTTGTCATCGTTGTTGTCGTCAGCGTCTTGCGCGTTGTTTTGCGTATCGTCTGCAGCTTGCTCGGCACGCTCGTTGTCTTGCTCGGCCTTGGCCTGCTCGGCACGACGCTCGGCACGTTCAGCGCGCTCGGCTTCACGACGGGCGCGTTGCTCGGCCCGACGTTGCTCGTTGCGCTCGCGACGGGCTTGACGCTCGGCTTCGCTCACTTCGTCATTGGCCGGCTTGCTTTCGCGCGGTTCGCTGTCGTTACGCTCGCTGCGTTCGCCACGCTTACGGTTACGACCACCGCGCTCGTCACGGTTGCGACGGTTGTTGCGGCCTTCGCGGCGACGCTCGTTACGGTTGTCTTTGCTCGGCTTTTGCTCTTCTGGCTCGGCCTTGGGCTCTTCTTCGCGGGCGAACAGGCCGACCAGCGACTTGATCAAACCTTTGAACAGGCTGGGCTGCTCAGCCACTGCCGGCGCAGCAGGTGCTTCTTCTTCGCTGGCCTGTGCCGGTGGAGCAGTGCGGGTTGGGGCCAAGCTCTTCACAGCAGCTTCTTGACGCACCAGTGTGCGGGTCGCTGCAGCCGGGGCTTCGTGATGGTGCTCGTGCTCAACGTCAGCCATTTCGTAGCTGAGCTGGTTGGTTTGCACTTCTGGGCTGTCATCACGCAGGCGCTGCACTTCGAAGTGCGGCGTTTCTAGGTGATCGCTCGGCAGAATCACGATGCGAACTTTGGTGCGCAGCTCGGTGCGGGTGATCGCGTTGCGCTTCTCGTTGAGCAAGAAGGCCGCCACTTGCGTCGGCACGTGGGCGCGTACTTCGGCGGTGCGTTCTTTCAGCGCTTCTTCTTCGATCAGGCGCAGGATTGCCAGCGACAGCGATTCCACATCGCGGATGGTGCCCTGACCGTTACAGCGTGGGCACACCACACCGCTGGTTTCACGCAGCGACGGACGCAGACGCTGGCGAGACATCTCCAGCAGACCAAAGCGTGAGATGCGACCGATCTGTACGCGAGCGCGGTCGGCTTCCAGCGCTTCACGCACTTTGTCTTCCACGGCGCGCTGGTTTTTCGCCGGCGTCATGTCGATAAAGTCGATCACGATCAGGCCGCCGATATCGCGCAGGCGCAGTTGGCGAGCGATTTCTTCGGCTGCTTCCAGGTTGGTTTGCAGCGCAGTTTCTTCGATGTCGCCGCCTTTGGTGGCGCGCGCCGAGTTGATGTCGATAGACACCAAGGCTTCAGTCGGGTCGATCACCAGCGAGCCGCCAGACGGCAGCTTCACTTCACGCGAGAAAGCCGATTCGATCTGGCTCTCGATCTGGAAGCGGTTAAACAGCGGCACGCTGTCTTGGTACAGCTTGATCTTGTTCTGGTAGTTGGGCATCACCTGCTGCACGAAGGCCAAGGCTTCTTCGTAAGCAGCGTGGGTGTCGACCAGCACTTCGCCGATGTCCTGACGCAGGTAGTCGCGGATGGCGCGGATGATCACGTTGCTTTCCTGATAGATCAGGAAAGGCGCGGCGCGTTGGGTCGAGGCTTCGCTGATCGCTTGCCAGAGTTGGATCAGGTAGTCCAAATCCCACTGCAGCTCTTCGGTCGAGCGACCAAGACCGGCGGTGCGTACGATCAGGCCCATGTCGGCGGGGGTGTTCAGGCCGTTCAGCGCTTCACGCAGTTCGTTGCGCTCTTCGCCTTCGATACGGCGCGAGATGCCACCGGCACGCGGGTTGTTGGGCATCAGCACCATGTAGCGGCCGGCCAGCGAGATGAAGGTGGTCAGGGCAGCGCCCTTGTTGCCACGTTCTTCTTTCTCGACTTGGACGATAACTTCTTGGCCTTCGCTCAGCAGCTCTTTGATGTTGCGGCTGTTTTCAGCGCCCTTCTTGAAGTATTCGCGGGAGATTTCTTTCAGCGGCAGGAAGCCGTGACGTTCTGAGCCGTAATCGACGAAGGCAGCCTCAAGGCTGGGCTCGACGCGGGTGATGCGGCCTTTATAAATGTTGGCCTTTTTTTGTTCGCGCGCACCCGACTCGATGTCGAGGTCGAACAAGCGCTGGCCATCTACCAGTGCAACACGCAACTCTTCAGGCTGAGTCGCGTTAATGAGCATTCTTTTCATGCGTTACCGTTAGGTTTCCGGGCTCACGGAAACCGCGACGGCACACACGATCCTTACGGTCGCGTGTCAGGCCGTAGAGCAGCCTAGGCTGCTCGTTTTGTCGTGCCGCGTTTAATGCTGCGGCGACTTACGTTCCTGATTCTCTGTAAATCAATCAGTACAGAAGCACTCAGTCAGGGGGAGGAATCAGCGGGCCAGCGGGACGGAGTAACTCACGTCGTCAACGCTTGAGTGCTACGCAAAGGCCAGCTGTGCATCTCCACCTGCACGAAACCCTGGAGAATCGGGTGCCACTCACGGTTTATTGGAGCGGTTAACAATCGCAGGTTAAACCTGCGCGCTTTTCATTACTTTTGGGGGCTTGGGTAGCGGGTATCTCGGCAGTTGCCGGCTTTCCTGCGGATCGAAGCCACGACCCTGTGTTTCGTCGCGGGTTGAAACGAGCGGCAATCAATACTGCCGTGCAAAACCTGCGGATGCCCACTTTTGGCGGGTGCCGGCAGCTTAGCAGCTAATAGGAAGTGCTTCAATTACAAGAAAAAAGTATCATGCCGCGATGAATTCAAAGCCGCAAAACACGCAGTCGGTGCAGATGCTTCAGGTCCCTGAAGAACTGGCCGGCCAGCGTATCGACAATTATCTGCGTACCCAGCTTAAAGGTGCGCCGAAAACCCTGATTTATCGCATTCTCCGTAAGGGCGAGGTGCGGGTGAATAAAGGCCGCGTTAAGCCCGAATATCGCCTGCAAGCCGGTGACGTGGTGCGTGTGCCGCCCATGCGCTTGCCCGAGCCTAACGACCCGCCCGTGGTCGCCCAGCCTTTGCTGGAGCGCCTTGAGCAAGCCATCGTCTATGAAGACAAAGGCCTGCTGGTGGTCAATAAGCCCGCCGGCATTGCCGTGCACGGTGGCAGCGGCTTGAGCTTCGGGGTGATCGAAGCCTTCCGTCAGCTGCGCCCCGATGCCAAAGAGCTGGAGCTGGTGCATCGCCTCGATCGCGATACCTCGGGCCTGCTGATGATCGCCAAGAAGCGCAGCATGTTGCGTCACTTGCACGCGGCGCTGCGTGCCGAGGGCGGGGTAGATAAACGCTACTGGGCTTTAGTGCGTGGCTCGTGGCCGAGCAGTGCGCGCAAGGTGCATGCGCCGCTACTGAAGAACACCTTGCGTTCCGGCGAGCGCATGGTTGAGGTCAATCCCGAAGGTAAAGAAGCGCTGACCCTGTTCCGCATGCTGCGCCGTTTTGGTCGCTACGCCACGTTGGTGGAAGCCAGCCCGATTACCGGGCGTACTCACCAGATTCGTGTGCACGCCAAACACGCCGGTTGCCCGATTGCCGGTGATGCGAAATACGGTGAAGAAAACTTCGATAAAGAAATTCGCGACTTGGGTGGCAAGCGCCTGTTCTTGCACGCTGTGTCATTGAATATCACCTTGCCCGATGGCACTGAGCTGAAGCTCGAAGCGCCCGTGGATGAGATGTGGGATGCGGTGATGGGGCAGCTCAAGGATGACTGAGCCGATTAAACTCCTGATGCTCGACTGGGATGGAACCTTGGTGGATTCCATCGGGCGCATTGTTGAGTCCATGCAGGTAGCCGCGCGCCATGTGGGCATTGCGCCGCAGAATGACGCGGCGATTCGCGGCATTATCGGCCTAGGCCTGCCTGAGGCAATCCGTGAACTGCACCCGGAACTGCTTGGCGATAGTCGCTATGCGCCGTTTAAAGACGCCTACAGCGATCATTACATGGCGCTTGAAGCCTCGCCGTCGGCTTTTTTTAACGGTGCGTTTGAGATGCTGGAGCAGCTGCGCGAGCAGGGCGTGCTGCTCACCGTGGCGACCGGCAAAAGCCGCCGTGGCTTGGATCGCGTGCTGAGCAATAAAGGCCTGACGGATTACTTTGTGGCCACGCGCTGCGCCGATGAAACCGCGAGCAAGCCAGACCCCTTAATGCTGCATGAGCTAATGGCCTATTGCGGCGTTAAGCCTGAGCACGCGGCGATGGTTGGCGATTCGGTATTTGACCTGCGCATGGGGAAAAACGCCGGGGTGCGCACCTTTGCTGCCGCTTACGGGGCCATGCCGGCGCCGGTGTTGTTGGCTGAACAGCCCGATGGCCTCTTGCAGCAATTTACCGAGATTGGCAATTTCTTCACTCACCACTCCACTGAGACCGAAAAGGCTAGTGAACATGCACTCTGATGAATGGAATGAGCAGCCCAACCGCAGCTCAGGCGCAAAGGATGACGGCAAGGCTTGGCAGCTGTTGGAAAAAGTCGCTTTAGCGGGCTTGCAAGAGCAAAAGCGCGCGCGCCGCTGGGGCATTTTCTTTAAGTTTTTGACCTTCGCCTATTTGTTCATCGCGATTGCGCTGTTTTCGCCGATGGCGGGGCTTAAAGGCGGCTCGGCAAAAACCGGTCCGCACACGGCAGTGATTGAAGTGCGCGGCATGATCGCCGATCAGGAAGAGGCCAGCGCCGACAATATTATTGGCGGCCTGCGCGCGGCCTTTGAGGATGAAAACACCAAAGGCGTGGTGTTGCGCATCAATAGCCCCGGTGGTAGTCCTGTGCAGTCCGGTTATGTGTTTGATGAGATTTTGCGCCTGCGCGAAAAACACCCGGATATCAAGGTTTACGCAGTAATTACCGACCTAGGCGCCTCCGGGGCTTATTACATTGCCAGTGCGGCGGATGAGATTTATGCCGACAAGGCCAGCTTGGTGGGCTCCATTGGCGTGACCGCGGCCAGCTTTGGCTTTGTCGAGGCGATGGGCAAGGTCGGTGTTGAGCGCCGCGTGTACACCTCGGGCGAGCACAAGGCCTTCTTGGATCCGTTCCAGCCGCAAAAAGACAGCGAAACCGAGTTCTGGCAAAGTGTGCTGAAAACCACCCATCAGCAATTTATTGCCAGCGTGAAGAAGGGCCGTGGCGAGCGCTTGAAAGCCGACGAGCATCCTGAGCTGTTCTCAGGTTTAGTGTGGTCGGGCGAGCAAGCCTTAGAGCTGGGCTTAATCGATAAGTTCGGTGGCACCAGTTATGTGGCGCGCGAAGTGATTGGCGAAGAAAACATCGTCGACTTCACCCCGCAGGAAACCCCGTTTGACCGTTTCGCCAAACGCTTAGGTGCCAGCGTGGCTGAGCATCTGGCGATGTGGATGGGTGTTAATGGGGCAGCGCCTGCCTTACGCTAAATCGTCACCCTAAGGAAACGCTGATTTAATGCCTGCACGGTCCAATCACTGTGTTGTGCAGTGCTTGCAACCTCGTCTACCAGGTGGTATGCCTCAGTTGCTGTGCTCCGTACGCCTTGTGCTTGAATCGTTCGACGATTAAATCAGCGCTTTTATAACAGCTTAAAAAGAACAGCCTGACGTTGCTTGTTGGCGTCAGGCTTTTTTCTGTGCGAGTGCCGTCGAAAGCTAAAATTTAGGCAATAAAAAACCCGCTTCTAAGAAGCGGGTTTTTCAATATGGTCGGAGTGACTGGAATCGAACCAGCGACCTTCTCGTCCCGAACGAGACGCGCTACCAGGCTGCGCTACACTCCGTTTGTGTGCGCGCATTTTACAGAAAAAGTAATAGCGCACAAGGGGTTAGGGTGGTTTTTTTAGGGCGCAGAATGGCCTTTGCCGTGCTGGCGAAAATCGCCTGGGGTGTGCCCCGTCCAGCCTTTAAAGCTGCGGTGAAACGAGCGCGGTTCGCTAAAACCAAGGTAGTGGGCGATGTCCTGAATGGCCAAGTCAGTGTGCAATAAATAGTGCTCGGCGAGCTCTTGGCGCAGCTGATCGAGAATCACCTGATAGCTGGTGTCGGCCGCCTGCAAGTGACGCTGTAAGGTGCGCACGGTCATGTTAAAGCGCTCGGCGACTTTCTCTTTGCGCGGCACGCCGTCTTTTAATAACAGGCGCAGGGTGTTCTTCACGCGCACCGGCAGGGGCTCTTCGTCATCTAAGTCGGCCATCAGGCTGAGTGCGTGTTCTTCTAGCGTGCGCAGCAGGTTGGCGTCGGCTTGGCGTAGCGGCGCTTTGAGGTATTCCTGCGGAATCAACAAACCACTTTTCGGTTGGTTAAACAGCACGGGGCAGCCAAATACGGCTTGATAGTCTTGTTCGCTAGCACCATCGGGCAGGGCGTGCTCCAGCCACACGGCTTGCGGCGAGCGCTGCATGTCGGCAATCCACTGGGCATACAGCAGCCAACTGGCCATCACGTTATCAATCATGTGCCGGCGCACCAGCGGGTGTTGGTGGCGGCACTGCCAGTACAGCAAGATGGCGTCGCCGTGTGGCTCGATATGGCTAGTGCCCATATCGCCGACCAGCTTTTCGTACGGCGCGATACGCTCGATGGCTTGGCCTAAATTGGCGCAGTTCATGGTGATGTAGCCCAGCACGCTCCACGAGCCCGGCTGCACAAAGTGCGCGCTGTGCAGGCCAAACAGCGGGTCTTTGCCTTGCTCGAGCAAGTCGAGCAGCAGCTTCTCTAGGGCTTCACCGCTGATGCGCTGGCCGTTGTCACTGAGTATTTGCGGGTCGATACCGGCACGCAAAAGCGCCGCTTGGCTGTCGAGCCCTAAGTGCTCGGCTTGGCGTAAGTATTTGTGAACGGCAGGAACCGAGGTGTAGCCCAGTGATTGCATGTGCGGTGTCATTTGTCGTTATTGGTGACCAGTGCTGTCGTGATAGGACAGTGACGGTTTTTTAGCGCGACTTAGTATAAGCAGCAGATTTTTTTAATTTAAGGAGTTGCCATGCGCCGTTGGAATGGTTGGGGTGATGAAGCTAACGATATGCCGTTGCCAGAGCACGGCCAGCAGTTTGTCGCCGAGCGCATTGGCGCCGGCCAGCATTTGCCCGATGCCAGTTTGGCGCAGGTGCTTGAGCAGGTGCCGGCCAGTCGCCTAGTCGCGCACCCGCTGGTGGTGCTGGATGCCGAAGACCGCGTGCGCCATGCCCGCGGGCAGAGCCTGCCGGACTGGCTGGCGGTGCGCGAAGGGCGCTTTGGCGTGTTCCCCGATGGCGTGGCTTACCCGCAAAGCGCTGAGGATATCCGCGCGCTGCTGGCCTATGCACAAGAGCACGATGTGATTGTGATTCCCTACGGCGGTGGCACTTCGGTAGCCGGGCACATCAACCCGGATGAAAGCGCCAAGCCGGTACTGACCGTATCGCTGGAGCGCATGACCCAGCTCACCGATTTAGATACCGAAAGCCAGCTGGCCACTTTCGGCCCCGGCGTCAATGGCCCGCAAGTCGAAGCGCAGCTGCGCGCCAAGGGTTACACCTTGGGGCATTTCCCGCAGTCGTGGGAGTTGTCGACCTTGGGCGGCTGGGTGGCCAGTCGCTCCAGCGGTCAGCAGTCGCTGCGCTATGGGCGCATCGAGCAGCTGTTTGCCGGTGGCACCTTAGAAACCTTTGCCGGTCCGCTGGAAATCCCCACCATTCCCGCCTCCTCAGCGGGGCCGGATCTGCGCGAAGTGGTGCTTGGCAGTGAAGGGCGCTTCGGGATTATCTCCGAGGTTAAAGTGCGGGTAACGCCCTTGGCCGAGCAAGAAAACTTCTACGCGGTGTTTTTGCCCAGCTGGCAGCAGGCCTTAGGCGCCATTCGTGCGCTGACCCAAGCCAAAGTGCCGCTGTCGATGCTGCGCCTGTCCAACGCCATTGAGACAGAAACCCAGCTGGCGTTGGCCGGCCACCCGGCCGAAATCGGCTTGCTGGAGAAATACCTCAAGCTGCGCGGCGCAGGTGAAGGCAAGTGCATGCTGATGTTCGGCTTAACTGGCAATCGCACGCAAAACGCGGCGTCGTACAAGCAGGTTAAGCGTCTGTGTAAGCCGTATCGGGGCGTGTTTACCGGCACCATTCTGGGCCGCAAGTGGGCGGAAAAGCGTTTCCGCCTGCCGTATCTGCGTGAAACCCTGTGGCAGGCCGGTTACGTGGTGGACACCCTAGAAACCGCCACCGACTGGTGCAATGTCGATAGCCTGCTGAACAAGATCGAAACCAGCCTGCGCGACGCGTTGAAAGATGAAGGCGAACGCGTGCATGTGTTTACTCATCTGTCGCACGTGTATGGTCAAGGCTCGAGCATTTACACCTCGTACGTGTACCGCCCCGGCGGCGACTACGCCACCGCGTTGGCGCGTTGGAAGAAACTCAAGTACGCCACCAGTGAACTGATCGTGCGCAACCGCGGCACCATCAGCCATCAGCACGGCGTCGGTGCTGACCACGCGCCGTATTTGCCGATTGAGAAGGGCCCGCTGGGCATCGCCACGCTCAAGGCGCTGGCCAAGCACTTCGACCCCGAGCAGCGCCTGAATCCCGGCAAACTGTTGCAGGATTGAACATGCCGCACACCGTCTGGAATGCCGCTTGGCGCGATCGTACGCTGAGCGAGCTGGAGCAGCCTGAGTGGGACTTGATCGTCGTCGGTGGCGGGATCACCGGTGCGGGCATTCTGCGTGAGGCCGCACGGCGCGGCTGGCGCTGCTTGTTGCTGGAGCAGCGCGACTTCGCCTGGGGCACCTCTAGCCGCTCGTCCAAAATGGTTCACGGCGGGCTGCGCTATATCGCCAAGGGCCAACTGGGCCTGACCCGCGACTCGGTGCGCGAGCGCCAGCGCTTGCTCAGCGAGGCGCCGGGGCTGATCGAGCCATTGCCGTTCTTGTTTGCCCATTACCAAGGCAGCTTTCCCGGCCCACGGGTGTTTGGCGGCTTGCTCAGCGTGTATGACGCGCTGGCCGGGCAGCGCCTGCACCGCTTTCATCCGCCGCAAGCGCTGAGCTTTTTGGCCCCGCAGCTGAATACTCAGGCGCTGCAAGGCGCTACCGAGTTTCAGGATGCCGTCACCGACGATGCCCGGCTGGTGATGCGTGTGCTCAGCGAGGCGCGCGCCGAAGGCGGCGTGGCGCTCAACGCCATGCAGGTCAAAGAGCTACAGCGCACTGCTGGTGGTGAGAGAGGCGAGCGTGTTACCGGTTTAAGCGTGGAAGACCGCGAAAGCGGCCGCCTATTCACCCTGCGCAGCAAAGCCGTGGCGCTGGCCACCGGCGCGTGGGCCGATGAGCTGCGGAATCGCCAAGGCAGCGCCGAACATATTCGCCCGCTGCGCGGCAGCCATCTGGTTGTGCCAGCGTGGCGTTTGCCGGTGGCGCATGCCTTTAGCTTTATGCACCGCGCAGATAAGCGCCCGGTGTTCGTCTTCCCGTGGGAAGGGGTGACGGTGGTGGGCACCACCGATTTGGATCACCGCAGCCCGTTGGATAGCGATGCGGCAATCAGCCAAAGTGAAGTCGACTATTTATTAGCTGCCTGCGCGCAGCAATTCCCCGCTGCGCAGATTGGCGCAGCCGACATCACCGCTACGTGGGCCGGGGTGCGCCCGGTGGTGAGTGACGAGGCCACGCCGAGCAAAAAACCTTCCGACGAAACCCGCGAGCATGCCCTGTGGGTAGAGCCCGGCTGCGTGACGCTGTCTGGCGGCAAGCTGACCACCTTCCGTCTGTTGGCGTTGGAGGTGCTCAGCGCCTGTGCGCCGATGGTGGGTAAAACCGTGGCCGACCACGGCAGCCGCGTATTTGCGGCAACGCCAATGCCTGAACTGCCGCTCAGCCCGCAGGCCAGCCAGCGTTTGCACGGCCGCTATGGGCGCGATTGCTCAGCGCTGGCGGAGCTTATCACCAGCCTTGGCACCGCCCGCGTGGCCCATACGCAAACCCTGTGGGCGGAGCTGGTGTGGGCCGCCGGACATGAGCTGGTGCTGCACTTGGATGACTTGTTACTGCGCCGCACGCGCTTGGGCCTGTTGTTGCCCGAAGGTGGCCTGCCGCTGATGGCGAGCATTCGTGAGCGCTGCCAAGCGGTGCTCGGCTGGGATGACACCCGCTGGGACGCCGAAGTCGCCGCCTACCAAACCCTCTGGCGCCGCTGCTACAGCGTGCCCGCCCGCCACACACCGGCTTAAGGATGCTTATGCAGCGCGATGCAACCCTTCTGGCAATCGACAATGGCACGCAAAGCGTGCGCGCCTTGTTGTTCGACCTGCACGGCAACTTGCTCGGCAAAGGCAAGGTGGAGATCGAGCCATATTTCTCCGCACAGCCCAATTGGGCTGAGCAGCACCCGGACTACTATTGGCAAACCTTAGGGCAGGCCTGCCAGCAGTTGTGGGATAGCGTCGATATCGACCGCAGCACGCTCAAAGGCGTGGCGCTCACCACCCAGCGCGGCACCTTGGTCAATCTTGACGCACAGGGCCAGCCGCTGCGCCCAGCTACTGTGTGGATGGATCAACGCCATGCCGAGGTAAACGGGTCGATTCGCGGCCCGTGGGGTTGGCTGATTCGTTTGGCCGGGCTGTCTGACACCATCAACGCTTTTCGCGCTCAAGCACCGGCTAACTGGGTGGCGCAAAACCAGCCCGATGTGTGGGGTAACACCGACAAATACCTGCTGCTATCTAGCTACCTGAGCTACCGCCTGACCGGCGAATATGTGGACTCCGTCGGCTGCTGCGTGGGCTATCTGCCGTTCGACTTCAAACGCCTGAACTGGGCGAAAGATTCCGATTGGAAATGGCAAGCGCTGCCGGTTAAGCGCAGCCACTTGCCACGCCTGCACAAGCCCGGCGAAGTGCTGGGGCTGATCAGCGCAGAGGCCAGCGCGCATACCGGCATCCCCGAGGGCTTGCCATTGGTAGCGGCGGCGTCGGACAAAGCTTGCGAAGTGCTCGGCGCCGGCGGCATCGAACCGTCGATTGGCTGTCTGTCGTATGGCACCACCGCGACGATCAACACCACCACCAAACGCTACCTAGAAACCATCCCCTTTATGCCGCCGTACCCAGCGGCGCTGCCGGATCACTACAACACCGAGGTGATGATCTATCGCGGCTTTTGGATGGTCAGTTGGTTTAAGCGCGAATTTGGCCTGCGCGAGCAGCAAAAAGCCAAAGAGCTGGGCGTGGCGCCGGAGCAGTTGTTCGACACCTTAGTCAACTCGGTGCCGCCGGGCTCGATGGGCTTGATGTTGCAGCCGTATTGGTCGCCGGGTGTGCGTGAGCCGGGGCCAGAGGCCAAAGGCGCAATTATCGGCTTTGGCGATGTGCACACCCGTGCGCATGTCTATCGCGCCATTCTCGAAGGCTTGGCCTACGCCCTGCGGCAAGGCAAAGAGAAAATCGAGAAGCGCTCTGGCACGCCGATTACCCGCTTGCGGGTATCTGGCGGCGGTTCGCAGAGTGATGCGGCCATGCAGCTAACGGCGGATATCTTCGGTATTCCTGCCGAGCGCCCGCATATTTATGAAACCTCGGGCTTAGGTGCTGCTATCGACTGCGCCGTCGGGCTTGGTTTGCACGCCGACTACCCCAGCGCGATTAAAGCCATGACGCGGGTGGGCGATGTGTTCCAGCCTAATCCGCAGGCCAGCAAAACCTACGACCGCCTGTATAAAGAGGTGTATCTGCGCATGTATAAGCAGCTCAAGCCGCTGTATATGAGCATTCGCGATATCACCGGCTACCCGCGTTAGCCGACTTAATACTCAAGAAAGCCCTTCATCCGCCGATTTGCACGCTTAATAAAGGTTGCGACTACACTTTGTGGTAGTCCTTGGAGGGTGAAGTATGTCAGGCGTTCTGCATAACGTTGATCAGCGTACCCGTTTGGTGGGTGAAAACCGGCTGGAAATCCTTATGTTCCAGCTCAGTGGCCGCCAGCTGTTTGCCATCAACGTGTTCAAAGTGCAGGAAGTCCTGCAAATGCCCAAGCTGACCCAGATGCCGCAGCGCCACCGCTGCGTCGTGGGCGTGGTGCATTTGCGCGGGCATACCATCCCGGTGATCGATCTGTCGCAGGCCATTGGCATGCGCCCGATCGAGCCACAGCCCACCAGCACCATTATCGTCACCGAGTACAACCGCTCGGTGCAGGCGTTCTTGATTGGTGGGGTTGATCGCATCATCAACCTCACTTGGGACACCGTCATGCCGCCGCCCGACGGCGCAGGGCGCAATCACTACCTGACGGCGATCACCAAAGTCGAAGACAAGCTGGTGGAGATCATCGACGTCGAGAAGGTGTTGGCCGAGATCATGCCGTACAACACCAAAGTTTCCAGCGAGCGTCTGCAAGACCCCACCTTAACCGCTGCACAAGGCCGCGAAGTGCTGCTGGTGGATGACTCCAGCACCGCGCTGATGCAAATGCGCGACACCCTCCGCCAGCTGAACTTAAAGATTCATGCCGTCAGCGATGGCCTAAAAGCCTTGCAGCTGCTCAAACAATGGGCCGATGCCGGCGAAGATGTGCCGCGCAAGTTGCTGATGATCATCACCGATGCGGAAATGCCGGAGATGGACGGCTATCGTCTGACCACCGAAATTCGCAGCGACCCGCGCTTGGCTGACTTGTACGTGGTGCTGCATACCTCGCTGTCGGGCAACTTCAACTTGGCCATGGTGCAGAAGGTCGGCTGTAACGATTTCTTATCGAAATTCCAGCCCGACAAACTGGTGGATGCCGTGAGCAAGCGGCTGTCCAGTGTGGATTCCGTCGGCTGATTTTTGTCGCTTACAACGGGTTGAGCTTCACCTAGGGTAAGGGTTAGCCTGCGTTCATCGTCTTATTTGCGAGTGTGCTCTGGTGCGCTATTTGGCTGCGATCCTCTTTGCCCTGTGCCTGTCTACCAATGTGGTGGCACAGGCGTTGGCGGCTGTGGGTCAGTGCCAAATGCCCGGCAGCATGCAAGCGGCCATGCAGGCGATGCCGGCGCAGCACGCCGGGCACCACATGGCGCCACTCGCAGCGCAAGACAACGCACATGCTTGCTGCGACATGGCAGAGCCGCCGCCAAGCAGCACGCACAACCCCGATGACAGCTGCCCTATGGGGTTAGATTGCCAGCCAGTGCACAGTGTTTTAGTGCTGGAGCCGCTCAACCTGATGGTGCCGAGTTCACAAGCGCTGGTGAGTTCTTTCCTGCCGTACTGGCCAGCAGCGCCTGCGGCCAGCTTATTACGCCCCCCACAAGCCTGAACCCTGCGACCTAACAGGGGAATGCCGAGTTAACTCAGCATTCAAGCGCGGCCTTGCCGCACTTTTCAGGATGTTTGCACCATGCAACCTATTGATTTACCCAAACCGGTGCGTGCACTGGCCGTGCTGCTGTGCGCTATGGCCGTGCTGCCAGCGCAGGCACTGACTCTTGAGCAAGCTTTAAGCCAAGCGCAGCAGGCGCCGTTATTAAAGGCCAGCGCTGCCGGTGTGCAGGCAGCGGAACAAGCGCGGATACCCGCCGCCGCTTTGCCCGACCCGCAACTGCGCTTGGGCCTGCAAAACGTACCGATTGAAAGCGATGATCGGCTGCGTTTAAACCGCGAGCCGATGACCATGCAAATGGTTGGCTTAATGCAAGAAATGCCCAGCCGTGCCAAGCGCGAGGCATGGCAGCAACAGGCCGATGCCGCGTTGGGCAGTGCGCACGCCGCGGCGCATTACCAAGCGCAATCAATTGCCGCGCAAACCGCCGCAGCGTGGCTGCGCAGTTGGGCCAGCACGCAGCGTTTGGCGTTGTTTCCGGCGCTGATTAAAGAGAACCAGCTGCTCGATAAGGCCGTGCAAGCGCGCTTGGCCTCGGGGCAGGGCGTTAGCGCCGAGCGTTTAGTGCCACGCCAGCAATTAGCACTGCTGCAAGAGCAGCAAGATGCCTTGCAGGCGCAACTGCGGCAAAACCAAGCACAACTGAGCCGCTGGCTTGGCCAGCCCGCTAGTCGCTTAACGGGCGACTGGCCCAGCTGGCCGGT
The DNA here is from genome assembly GCF_900109735.1 of Atopomonas hussainii. Classification (GTDB taxonomy): domain Bacteria; phylum Pseudomonadota; class Gammaproteobacteria; order Pseudomonadales; family Pseudomonadaceae; genus Atopomonas; species Atopomonas hussainii. The sequence goes on along the minus strand of NZ_FOAS01000006.1, from coordinate 123,390 downwards.
GGCGCGGCAAACCTATCGCCAAGCACTACTCAGCCACCCGGCGCTGCAATCGGCGGGGGCGCAAACCCGCGAAGCCGAAGCCAATGTGGCCTTAGCCGTGGCAGAGAAAACCCCAGACTGGAGCTGGGAAGTCGCCTACCAAAACCGTGATCCGGCATTTGGCGACATGGTTAGCCTGCAGGTGTCGATGGATTTGCCGCTCTTTATCGGCAGCCGCCAAGGCCCACGCATTGCCGCCGAGCAAGCGCGGCTCAGCCAAACCCAAGCGCAGCGTGACGACCTGCGCCTGCAACTACAGGCCGAGTTAGAGCAAGGCCTCGCCGAGCTGGAGCGCCTGCAATTGGCCGTGCGCCGTAGCGAGCAAACCATGCTGCCGCTGGCCGCCCAGCGCGCCAAGCTGGCGCTGGCCGATTATCGCGGCGGGCAGGGCAGCTTAAGTGAGGTGATAGCCGCGCGTAGCGAGCATATCGAGGCGCAGCTGCGTGATATCGACCTGCGTGAACAACGCGCACTGGCTAACGCCGCGCTGTTTTTTGCCTTCGACCCCAGCCAACAGACTGCTATGGAGGGCCAGCCATGAGCCTCAATCGTATCGCCCTGGCACTGCTCGCCAGTTTCATGGCTAGCGCCGCGCTGGCCGCTGATCCGCATGCCGCTCACGGCAACTCAGCGGCCACTAAGGCCGAGCGCGAAGTGCTGTATTGGTACGACCCTATGTACCCGCAGCAAAAGTTCGACAAACCCGGCAAGTCGCCGTTTATGGATATGGACTTAGTGCCGCGTTACGCCGATGAAGGCGGCGACGGCGCCAGCGTGCGTATCGACCCGAGCATCACCCAGAACCTCGGTATGCGCTTGGCGACTGTCGAGCGCATGGCGCTCGGCGGCGAGCTGGATGTGGTCGGCACCCTGCAATTCAACGCCCGTGATTTAGCCGTGGTGCAGGCGCGCGCCGAAGGTTTTGTCGAACGCATCTACCCTCATGCACCGGAAGACGTGATCGCCGCTGGCGAGCCGTTGGTGGACTTGTTAGTGCCGGCCTGGAGCGCCCCGCAGCAGGAGTATTTAGCCCTGCGTGGCTTAGGCGAGGCCGAATTACTCAGTGCTGCCCGGCAGCGTTTGCGCTTGGCCGGTTTGCCTGCCGAGATGATTGCCCAGCTGGAGAAAACCGGCCGCCTGCAAAGTGTATGGACCGTGCGCAGCCCTTTGGCCGGGGTAATTGAAACCTTAGAGGTGCGCGAAGGCATGACCTTAAGCGCCGGGCAAACCCTAGCGCGAATTAACGCGCTGGCCAGCGTGTGGCTGGAAGTCGCTGTGCCCGAGGCCGAGGCCAGCACTTTAGCCAGCGGCCAAGCGGTGACCGCACGCCTAGCGGCACTGCCGGGCCGCGTGTTGGAAGGCAAGATTGCCGCCGTGCTGCCACAAGCCAACCAAGACAGCCGCACCGTACGCGTGCGCGTGGAGCTGGCCAACCCCGAACGACAACTGCGCCCGGGCATGACCGCACAAGTGCGTTTGCGCCGTGACGAAGGTGAGGCGTTGGCAATCCCCAGCGAGGCGGTGATCCGCACTGGACGGCGCACCTTAGTGATGCTTGCCGAAGACGATGGTCGCTTCCGCCCATTGGAGGTCAAGCTTGGCCGCGAAACTCGCCAAGGCGTCGAAGTGCTGGCCGGGCTCAAGGCTGGACAGCGCGTGGTGCGTTCGGGGCAATTCCTGATCGACTCGGAGGCCAGCCTGCGCGGTATTTTGGCCCAGTCGCTGGAGGAATCCGCCAGTCATGGGCAAACCCTGCACGAGGCCGAGGCGAGCATTCTGGCCATTGAAGAGAACAGCCTGCTACTCGATCACGGCCCGTTTGAAAGCTTGAATATGCCGGGCATGATCATGGGCTTTCCGCTGGCCGACTCCGCGCTGAAACAAGGCCTGCAGGTGGGCGACAAAGTACGCGTGGGGGTGAGCCTAGGTGATGCCGGGCCAACCCTGATGCAGATCGACAAGCTCAGCCAAGACCCGCACGCAGAGCATGAAAACCGGCAGGTGCAGCCATGATTGCCGCGCTGATTCGCTGGTCGGTGCATAACCGCCTGCTGGTGCTGCTGGCGACCATTTTTGCCTGCGTGTGGGGCGTGTGGTCGGTGCAAAACACCGGCATCGACGCGCTGCCGGATTTATCCGACACGCAGGTGATCATCCGCACCTCGTACCCCGGTCAGGCGCCGCAGTTAGTGGAAAACCAAGTCACCTATCCGCTGGCCTCGACCATGTTGTCGGTGCCGGGGGCGCGCACGGTGCGCGGGTTTTCCTTCTTCGGCGACAGCTTTGTCTATGTGCTGTTTGAAGACGGCACTGACTTGTACTGGGCGCGCTCGCGGGTGCTGGAGTACCTCAACCAAGTGCAAGGGCGCCTGCCGGAGGGCGTGCAGCCGAGCCTGGGCCCAGACGCCACCGGGGTGGGTTGGATTTACCAATACGCGCTGGTGGATCGCAGCGGTAAGCACGATCTGGCGCAGCTACGCGCCTTGCAGGATTGGTTCTTGCGCTACGAGCTGATCAGCCTGGAAAACGTAGCCGAAGTGGCCAGCATTGGCGGCATGGTGCGTCAGTATCAGGTACTGCTCGACCCGATCCGCATGGCTAGCCGTGGGGTGAGTCAGCAGCAAGTCGCCGAAGCGATCAACAACGCTAACCAAGAGGCTGGCGGCAGTGTGCTGGAGCTGGGCGAGGCCGAGTTTATGGTGCGCGCCTCGGGTTACTTGCAAAGCGTGGAGGACTTCCGTGCTATTCCGCTACGGCTCGACAGCAACGGCGTGCCGCTGACCTTGGCCGATGTGGCGCATATTCAGTTAGGCCCGGAGATGCGCCGTGGCATTGGCGAGTTGAACGGCGAGGGCGAGGCGGTGGGCGGTGTGGTGATTTTGCGCAGCGGCAAAAACGCCCGCAGCACCTTGGCCGCCGTGCAAGCCAAGGTGGCCGAGCTGCAAAGCAGCCTGCCCGAGGGTGTGGAAATCGTCACCACTTACGACCGCAGCGGTTTGATCGACCGCGCGGTGGCCAACCTCAAGAGCAAGCTGCTCGAAGAGTTTCTGATGGTGGCGCTGATTTGCGCGCTGTTCTTGTGGCACTTGCGCTCGTCGTTGGTGGCGATTATCTCGCTGCCGGTTGGCGTGCTAGTGGCGTTTATCGTCATGCAGGCGCAGGGCATTAACGCCAACATCATGTCGCTCGGCGGCATCGCGATTGCCGTGGGCGCCATGGTGGATGCCGCGGTGGTGATGATCGAGAACGCGCACAAAAAGCTCGAAGCCTGGCAGCACGCCCATCCCGGCGAGGTACTGAAAGGCGAAGCGCACTGGCGAGTGATTATGCAAGCGGCGGAAGAAGTCGGCCCGGCGCTGTTTTTCAGCCTGTTGATCATTACCCTGTCGTTCGTGCCGGTGTTTACCCTTGAGGCGCAAGAGGGCCGCTTGTTTGCCCCGTTGGCCTACACCAAAACCTACGCCATGGCGGCGTCGGCGGCGCTGGCGGTGACCTTGATCCCGGTGCTGATGGGTTTCTGGATTCGCGGCAAAATTCCTAGCGAAACCGCCAACCCGCTTAATCGTGGCTTGATTCGTGTGTATCAGCCGCTGCTCGACAAGGTGCTGGCCTGGCCGAAAACCACCTTAGTGGTGGCGGCCTTGTTGCTGGCGACCACCGCCTGGCCGCTGTCTAAACTCGGTGGCGAGTTTTTGCCGCCGCTGGATGAAGGCGACTTGCTGTACATGCCCAGTGCTTTGCCGGGGCTGTCGGCGCAAAAGGCCGCGCAGCTGTTGCAGCAAACCGACCGCTTGATCAAAACCGTGCCTGAGGTGCACCGCGTGTTTGGCAAGGCCGGGCGCGCTGAGAGTGCCACCGACCCGGCGCCACTGGAGATGTTTGAAACCATTATCCAGTTTAAGCCGCGTGAGCAGTGGCGCGCGGGCATGACGCCGGAAAAACTGGTGGAAGAACTCGACCGCGCCGTGCAAGTGCCGGGCTTGGCTAACCTGTGGATTGCGCCGATTCGTAACCGCATCGACATGTTAGCTACCGGCATCAAGAGCCCGATTGGGGTGAAGGTGGCCGGCGATCATCTGGATCAGATCGATAAGGTCAGCGCGCAGGTGGAGAAAATCGCCCGCACAGTGCCGGGGGTAAGCTCGGCCTTGGCCGAACGCTTAACCGGCGGCCGCTACTTGGATGTGCGTATCGATCGCGCTCGCGCCGCGCAATACGGGCTGAACATTGCTGATGTGCAGGCGATTGTCAGCGGTGCTATCGGCGGGCAGAACATCGGCGAAACCGTCGAGGGGCTGGCGCGCTTTCCGATCAGTCTGCGTTATGGCCGCGAGTGGCGCGACTCGCCTGCGGCGCTGAAAGAGTTGCCGATCTTCACCCCCGGCGGCGCGCAAATCACCTTAGGTACAGTGGCCGATGTACTGATCACCGATGGCCCGCCGATGCTGAAAAGCGAGAACGCGCGCTTGTCGGGCTGGGTGTATATCGATGTGCGCGGGCGCGACTTAGTGTCGGTGGTTAACGACTTGCGCGCGCAAGTGGCTGAGCAGGTCGAATTGCCCGCAGGCGTCAGCGTGGCGTTCTCGGGGCAGTTCGAGTTTATCGAGCGGGCCAATGCGCGGCTAAAGCTGGTGGTGCCGGCCACGCTGATGATCATCTTCGTGCTCTTGTACTTAACCTTTAGCCGCGTCGGCGAGGCCGTGTTGATTATGGCCAGCCTGCCGTTCGCGCTGATTGGCGGCATCTGGTTTATCTACTTGGCCGGCTACAACCTGTCGGTGGCTACCGGGGTGGGCTTTATTGCCTTGGCCGGGGTGGCTGCTGAGTTTGGCGTGATCATGCTGTTGTACCTGCGCAATGCTTGGCACGACCACCAGAGCCTCGGTCACACCGGACCAGATGGCTTACTGGCGGCTATTCGTGAGGGCGCGGTGCAGCGCATTCGCCCCAAGGCTATGACAGTGGCAACCATCGTCGCGGGCTTGGCGCCGATCTTCTGGGGCTCGGGCACCGGCAGCGAAATCATGAGCCGCATTGCCGCACCTATGCTCGGCGGCATGCTCAGCGCGCCCTTGTTATCCCTGTTCGTTTTACCGGCGGCTTACCGCCTATGGCATGGCCGCGAGGCCCAACGGAGCGTTGAATCCGTCAGCGCCCCGCAGCAAGAGCAACCCTAAGGAGAAACACCATGAAAACAATCGTATTGGCTTTAGTGATGGGTACAGCTTTACCGTTGCACGCTTTAGCAGAAGCAGCGCACCACAGTACCGAGGCGGTTACGGCCCCCGCCGTGCAGGAAGCTGCCAGCCAGGCTGCGGGGATGAAAGAGGGCATGAAAGCGGGCATGCAAGACAAGATGGCCAACATGCACGAGGGCATGGGTGACATGGCCGATATGCATAACAACATGCACGGCGAAGGTCATGGCATGGTCAATGGCATGCAAGATAAAAAAATGTCCATGGAGCATGGCGATATGGGCATGGCCGGCGAAGGCGAGGGCGTGATTAAGGCGCTGCTGCCTGACCGTCAGCAAGTGGTGATCGACCATGAGCCGGTGGCTAGCCACAACTGGCCGAAGATGACCATGGGCTTTGCCGTCACCGATGCCAAGTTGCTCGAGGGCTTAAGCGTGGGCGACAAGGTGAGCTTTAAGTTCACCGCCAAGGGCATGAATGGCGTGATCAGTGCGATCACTAAACAGTAAACCTAACGCCTAGACGCCAACAAAAAGCCCCTGCCGCATGTGCGCGCAGGGGCTTTTTGTTGGGCTAGCGGTTTACTCGAGCGCAGGTACGTTTTGCCGCTCGCGGGCCAGATAGGTGTATAGCGCCGGCAACACGAACAAGGTGAACAAGGTGCCAATGGTCATCCCCGTGGCAATCACCAAGCCGATATTAAAGCGGCTGGCCGCGCCGGCACCTTCGGCGAAGATCAGCGGCAGCACGCCGAGCACCATAGCGGCGGTGGTCATCAGCACCGGGCGCAGGCGAATAGACGCGGCTTCTTCAACCGCTTCACGCAGGCTCAGGCCGCGCTCGTCACGCAGTTGGTTGGCGAACTCGACAATCAAGATGCCGTGCTTACTGATCAAGCCAATCAGAGTGACGAGGCCCACTTGGGTGTAGATGTTCAGCGTGGCGTAGCCCAAGAAGATCGGCACCAGCGCGCCGCAGATGGATAACGGCACGGTAATCAGCACCACCAACGGATCGCGGAAACTTTCAAACTGCGCTGCCAGCACCAAGAAGATAATCGCCAGTGCCAAGGCAAAGGTCATGTACAGCGCAGTGCCTTCTTGGGCGTATTGCCGCGACTGGCCAGCCACGTCGTAGGTAAAGCCCTGCGGCGCTTCTTCGTCGGCAATTTGCTGCAAGGTTTCCAGCGCTTCGCCCATGCTGACCATAGGCACACCCTGAATCAGCGCCGAGTTCAGCTGCTGGAACTGGGTGAGCTGAGTTGGCCGTGCGCGATCACGAATGCTGATCACCGTGGCCAGTGGCACCATCTGCCCACTGCTGCTTTTCACGTGGTATTGATTCAGCCAGCCGGCGTTATCACGGAAACGCTGTTCCACTTGGGCGATCACCTTGTAGCTGCGCCCGTCCACGGTAAAGCGGTTGATCTCGCCTTCGCCAAGCAAGGTGCTTAGGGTGCTACCGATGTCTTGCATGGCCACGCCCATTTGCGCGGCTTTTTCGCGGTCGACTTCAATCACGATCTCGGGCTTATCGAACGCCAAGTCGATATCTAAGAAGGCGAACTTGCCGCTGGCCACCGCGCGCTCTTTGATGCGCTGGGTGACTTGCAAAAGCGACTCGTAATCGTTCGGCGTGTTGATGATGAACTGCACCGGCAAACCTTCACCGCTGCCCGGCAGGCTAGGGCGGTTAAAGGTGAAAATCTTGATGCCGGGGATCTTGTTCAGCTCGGCCTGTACCAGCGGGAGAAGCTCTTGCTGGGTGCGTGTGCGCTCGTTCCAAGGCTTGAGCAACATGCCGCCGATGGCGCTTTGCACACCGTTGGTGCCGTTAATCTGGAAGGCCGAGTAGTACTCGGGAAACTGCTTAAACACCGCAGTGAACTGATCGGTATAGCGGGTTAGGTATTCCAAGTTAGCGGTTTGCGGCGCGCTGGCGATGACGAACACCACGCCTTGGTCTTCACTGGGGGCCAGTTCGCTTTTGCTGAACTTAAACAGCGCCGGAATCACCAAAATCAGCACGCCAGCCACCAGCAGCACCACGCTGCGGGTGTCTAGCGAGTTGTGTAAGGCGCGTTGATAAACCCGCTTGAGGTGCTCAAACAGCTGGTCCAACTTATGCGCTAAACCGCTGGGGTTTTCTTCATGGCGCAGCAGCTTGGCGCACATCATCGGCGACAACGTCAGCGCCACAATGCCGGAAATCACCACAGCACCGGCCAAGGTAAAGGCGAATTCTTTAAACAGCGCGCCGGTTAAGCCGCTGAGCAAGCCAATCGGTGCATACACGGCGGCTAGGGTGATGGTCATCGAAATCACCGGAACGGCAATCTCGCGAGCCCCTTCGATGGCGGCTTGGAAGGGCGTTTTGCCTTCTTCGATATGCCGGTGAATGTTTTCCACCACCACAATCGCGTCATCCACTACCAGGCCAATGGCCAACACCATAGCCAGCAAGGTGAGCAGGTTGATCGAGTAGCCCATCATCTGCATGAAGAACAGCACGCCGATCATCGACAGCGGAATGGTGATCACCGGAATCAGCACCGAACGCCACGCACCGAGGAATAAGAACACCACCACGATGACGATCAGCACGGCTTCAAACAGGGTCTTCACCACCTCGTCGATGGAGGCCTGAATAAACAGCGTGGCGTCGTAGCCGATATCCAGTTTCAGCGCTGGCGGTAACTGCCGTTCCAGCTGCGGGAGTAGCTCACGTACCTGTTTGATCACTTCCAGCGGGTTGGCGGTGGGGGTGCCTTTAATGCCGATATACACCGCCGGCACGCCACCGAAGAAACTCACCGAGTCATAGCTGGCTGAGTCCAGCTCTACCCGCGCCACATCACCGAGTAGCACGCGGCTGTCGCCTTGGGTTTTCAGCGGAATAGCGGCAAACGAGCGGGCGTCTTTGAGTTCGGTCTGCGCGTTAACGCTGGAAACGACTAATTCGCCCTTGGTCTCGCCGGCGGCAGACAAGAAGTTATAGGCGCGAACCTTTTCGTTGATGTCCTTCGCCGTTACGCCATAAGCGGCCATCTTCGCTGGGTCGAGCCATAAGCGCATGGCAAAGGTGCGGTTGCCGAGAATCTGCGCTTCGGCAATCCCCGGCAGGGTGGCCAGTTTGGGCTGCACCACGCGCGACAGGTAATCGGTAATCTGCGGGTTGCTGAGTTCATCGCTGGAGAAGCTGATGTACATCAACGCCGAAGAGTCAGCGGCTTTTTTGGTGATTACAGGGTCGTCGGCTTCGCTGGGCAGCTGGTTTTTAACCTCGGCGGCCTTGGCCATCACCTCGGTAAACAGCTGGTTGGTGTCTACCCCTAGGCGAGCATAGATGTTGATGGTCGAAACATTCTGCCGACTGCTGGAGGTCATGTAGTCGATGCCTTCGGCACCGGCCAGCACCTGCTGCAGCGGCTGGGTGATATAGCCCTGAATCGTCTCGGTGTTGGCCCCGGCGTAGGTGGTGGTCACCGTGATCAGGGCGTTTTCCATCTTCGGGTATTGGCGAATCGACAACGAGCTAAAGGCCTGAAAGCCCAAGAGCACGATCAACAGGCTAATCACCGTGGCCAGCACAGGGCGCTGGATAAACGGGTCGGTAAAGCGCATGGGCACTCCTTACTCGGCGTGGGCGGCAACGTCATCCACGAGGGTGACGTGACTGCCGTTATCGAGTTTCAGTTGCCCAGCGGTGACCACAGTTTCGCCACCTTGCAGGCCTTTTTCGATCACCGCCACGCCGTCGCGGCGCTCACCCACGGTGACATACAGCCGCTCTACGGTCAGTTGCTCGGGGTTTTCGGCGTTTTTGCTCACCACATACACCGAGTCGCCGTACAGGCTGTAGGTGATTGCGGTTTCCGGCACCACAACCACTTGGCCTTGCTGGGCGAGCAGTAAGTTCAGGCGGGCAAACATGCCCGGCAGCAGTTGGCCGCTGGGGTTGTCAATGGCGGCGCGCACTTGCAGGTTACGGGTGCTGTCTTCCACTTTCGGGTTGATGGCCACCACATGGCCAATAAAGTCTTTATCAGGGTAGGCCGGCACTTGCGCGTGCAGCGTTTGCCCAAGGCTGAGTTTGGGGAAGTCTTGCTCGGGCAAGAAGAAGTCCACATACAGCACGCTCAAGTCTTGTAGGGTGGCAATGCTGGTGCCGGGGGATAAAAACTGGCCGAGGTCTACTTTGCGAATACCTACTTGGCCATCAAACGGGGCCAGAATGGCTTTTTTCGCCAGCGTGGCTTGCAGCTGGGCAACATTGGCTTTGGCTTGTTCTAAACGGGCTTGCAGGGCGTCGAACTCGGAGCGTGAAATGGTCTGGCGCTTGACCAGATTTTGCCCGCGGGTGAATTCCAGCTGCGCTAGTTTCAGCTCTGCTTGCGCGGTGGCGAGGCTGGCGCGCTCCACGGCGTCATCCAGCTGCACGATGAGTTGGCCTTTCTTCAAGGCTTGGCCAGATTCAAAGTTCAGCTGACTGATGGTGCCGTTCACTTCGCTAGACACTTCCACGCCTTGCGCGGCGGTCAGCGTGCCAATGGCCGGCAGCCGGTATTGCCAGTCTTTGGCTGTGGCTGCGCTGGCGCTGACACTGATCGGCGGTTTCGGCGTGGCGAGCTTGGCCATCATGCCGCTGATGCTTTGGTATTTGAGAAACGCCAACCCGCCAACAACAGCGAGTAAAGCAACAAAAGTAATCAGCAAGCGCCGCGTGAGCATGGGGGTATGTCCTTATGTAGGCCTGCAATAAACAATGCACGGTGCCAGCCGCTGAATGACTGGTCAAATTTACGTCGTCAAAAAATATTGCAAGAAGTGTCTAGAAGCTTGGGCAGCGCTGCTGCAATCCGGCAATCACTGCGCAACCACTGCGTAACTAAGGCTAACTGCGAGTTGTGCAGCGGTTAAGTGAGCTTCTCTCTAGTCAAGTAAAGCGGCCACCGAGGGTGGCCGCTTAGCGTATAGCACTTGATTAAAACAGCCTCGGCTTGGCTTAGCCAGCACTGAGGCGATGGGTGAGTTGCTGCAATTGTTGCGAAAGGCGCGACAGGCCAAGGCTCGATTCGTGGGTATCTTCGACGTGGCCCATATTGCTCTGCCCGATGGCGGTGATTTCCTCAAGGCTGCGGGCAATTTCTTCCGCCACGCTGGTTTGCTCATGGGCAGCGGTGCTGATCTGTCGGTTCATGTCCAAAATTGCGCCAATCGCTTGGCTGATCTGCTTGAGTTGCTGCCCGGCTTGATTGACTTGGGTAACGCCTTCGGTGGTGCGGGTCTGGCCGCTTTCAATCGCTTTCACCGCATTTACCGCGCCGTTTTGTACGGACTCAATGATTTGCTGAATTTCCGCGGTGGACTCCGCCGTGCGCTGGGCGAGGGTGCGCACTTCATCGGCAACCACAGCAAAGCCACGGCCCGCTTCGCCAGCACGGGCCGCTTCGATCGCGGCGTTAAGTGCTAACAAGTTGGTTTGCTCGGCAATCCCGCGAATGACTTCCAGCACCTTGCCTACGCGTTCGCTGTCGCTCTCGAGGGCGCTAACCACTTGCGCGGTATGGCTGATTTCATCCGACATGCTGGTGATGGTGGAAATCGTCGCACGCATCACGCTGTCGCCTTGCTGCGCCGCGCCATTGGCTTTTTCGGCGGCGCCTGCGGCGTCGCTGGCATGGCGTGCCACCTCTTGCGCGGTGGCGGACATTTCCTGCATGGCGGTGGCCACTTGATCGGTACGCGAGAATTGCTCTTCCGTGCCGTGGCGCATTTGTTGGGCGATGCGCGAGAGAACTTGGCTGTTTTCGCTCAGGCTGCGAGAACTGTTGTTCAGGCTCTCGGCGGTGTCGCTGAGGAACAGCCGCAATTTTTCTGCCGCTTGGGCGAGACGGCCCAGCTCGTCACTGCGCTCTAAGGTGAGGGTCTGGCTAAAGCGGCCTTCGCTTAAGTCGTGAATATGTTCGATCAGATCGCGGGTGGGGTCGATCACCCGACGGTTGATCAGCCACAGGCTAACCATGCCCACCAGTGCGCAGCCAAGAATCAGCGCTAGGCTGCCAATCCAGTTGGTCTTGCGGCTTTGTTGGGAAATGCTTGCGGCGCTGGTGGCTACTTGCTGATGCAGCTCGCTGACGATGGCCGAGAGTTGGTCGCTGGTGGCGCGGTCAATGCCTTTGACGGCAGCGTCACCGGCGGCGGCATCGAAATTGGCTTGCACGAAGGCTTGTTGGCCTTGGCGATAGGCCTGTCCCATGCTCGCATGTTCACGTTTGAGTGCTTGCGCCTGACTGGCCAGTTTAGGGTAGTTGCGCAGCGTGCTGCTTAGCGCCTCAAGACTGCGCTGAACTTCGGCTTCTTGTTTTTGGAAGGCGCCCCAGTACTTGTCCATGGCGCTGCTGTCGGCGCCGCGCAGGAGTACGTTTTTCCATTCCTGCACCTGAATTTTAAAGTTCAGGTTCGCTTCGTCGGCCAGGGTGGCGGCGGCGACTTCTTCGTCGAGCAAGGTGCGGTAGGCGCGCACATCGCCCGCTAGCAGGCTAAAGCAGAGTAGGGCGATGACAATGGCGGCGATCAGCCCGCCAGCAATTAAGGTCAGCAGCTGACCACGCAGAGACTGAAGCATGGGGGGAACCTCAAGGCAGACGTATCAGCAGTATAGGTCGGCTTGCTGAGTCTGCACTTGAGGGCTTATTTATGCGGTTAATCCAGCAGTGAGGCCGTGCTGGGGCTGATGCCGTTGTCTTCCACGCGCAAGCTAAGCTCGCCTTGGCCTAACCGTGCGCTTAGGCGTTGGCCGGGCTCGGTTTGGCTGGCACGCTGAATAGCGCGGCCTTGGCTGTCGAGCAAAATGCTGTAGCCCCGCCCCAAAGTGGCCAGTGGGCTGACCGCTTGCAGCGTGGCGGCCAGTACGTGCAGGCGCTCTGCGTGTTTATGCAGACGCCGCTCGATAGCGCTGGGTAGCCGTTGGCTGAGGTGCTGCAAACGTTCTTGCAGCGCTTGCAGTTGGCGAGCCGGGTGTTGCGCCTGCAAGCGCATCTGCTGGCGCTCGAACTGTTGCTGACTGCGTTGCAGTTGCTGTTGGATGGCGCGCTGCAGGCGCAGTTCAAGGTCATCCAAACGCTGGCCTTGGCGCTGCAATTGCTCGCGCGGGTGACGCAGGCGCTGGCTTAGGCTGGTTAAACGCAGTTGTTCGCGTTGTAGGCGCTGATTGATCTGTAGCCACAGTTGCCGGCGTAACTGATCAAGGCGCTGCTGGGCTTCGCGCTGATCGGGCGCCAGCAGCTCGGCGCCGGCCGAAGGCGTGGGCGCGCGTACGTCGGCCACAAAGTCGGCGATAGTGACATCGGTTTCGTGCCCCACGGCGCTGATGATCGGCGTTTGGCAGGCGGCAATAGCGCGGGCCACGGGTTCTTCGTTAAAGCACCAGAGGTCTTCCAGCGAACCACCACCACGGGCGAGGATCAGCGCATCAAAGCCTTGGCTGTCGGCCAGTTGTAAGGCACGCACGATCTGGCCAATCGCTTCGCGGCCTTGCACGGCGGTGGGGATTAAGGTCAGTTCAATACCCGGCGCGCGGCGGGCGAACACATGGATCATGTCTCGAATCACTGCGCCGCTGGACGAGGTGATCAAGCCCACCCGTTGCGGGCGGCTGGGCAGTGGCTGTTTGCGCTCGGCGCTGAACAAGCCTTCCGCGGCGAGTTTTTCTTTTAATGCCTCAAAGGCTAAGCGCAGAGCACCGTCACCGGCGGGCTCCAGCGAATCGACGATTAACTGATAGTCGCCACGGCCTTCAAACACCGACACCTTGCCGCGTACTTTTACCGCCAAACCATCGCGCAGCGCTTGGCGCACGCGGCTGGCGTGCTGGCGGAAGAACGCACAACGCACCTGCGCTTGGCTGTCTTTTAAGGTGAAGTACACGTGCCCAGAGGACGGCCGCGCAAGGTTAGAAATCTCGCCCTCGACCCAAACCTGCGGGAACACATCTTCCAGCAGGCTGCGCGCGCGCTGGTTGAGTTGGCTGACGCTCAGCACCTCACGTTCGAGGCCCAAGCGCTGAAAAGGATCGTTCATCATGCGCGCATCATACCTAAGCGCGTACCTGTGCGGCGCTGTTATCCCTGTGTGTTGCGCCTGCTAAGGGCAAGAAACCGCAATATCTAGTGGTTTTATCCGTCTGATTGCGTTGAGCGAGCGGCTTTGGCTGGGTATAATGCCGCGCTTCTTAATTTTCCCGCTTGGGAGCCCGCCATGCTGCGTATCAGCCAAGAAGCTCTTACCTTCGACGACGTTCTGTTGATCCCCGGTTATTCCGAAGTTCTGCCCAAAGATGTGTCATTAAAGACCCGTCTCACCCGTGGCATCGAGCTGAATATCCCGCTGTTATCCTCGGCCATGGATACCGTGACCGAAGCGCGCCTCGCCATCGCCATGGCGCAGGAAGGTGGCATCGGCATCATCCACAAGAACATGACCATCGAGCAGCAGGCTGGTGAAGTTCGCAAGGTGAAGAAGTTCGAAGCCGGCGTGGTGCGTGATCCGATCACCATCGAAGCCGAAGCCACCGTGCGTGATCTGCTGGAACTGACCCGTCAGCACAATATCTCGGGCGTACCGGTGCTGCTCAACGGCGATCTGGTCGGCATCGTCACCTCGCGTGATATCCGCTTTGAAAACCGCCTCGAAGCGAAAATCAGCGAAGTGATGACCCCTAAGGATCAGCTGGTCACCGTCAAAGAAGGTGCCGATCCGAAAGAGGTGCGCGAGCTGCTGCACAAGCACCGCATCGAAAAAGTGCTGATCGTCGATGACGCCTTTGCCTTAAAAGGCATGATGACGGTTAAAGACATCGAAAAAGCCAAGGCCTACCCCAATGCCAGCAAAGACGATCAAGGTCGTCTGCGTGTGGGCGCCGCCGTGGGCACAGGCGCGGAAACCGGTGACCGTATCACTGCGCTGGTCGCTGCCGGTGTGGACGTGATTGTGGTGGATACCGCCCACGGTCACTCCAAGGGCGTGATTGATCGCGTGCGTTGGACCAAAGAAAACTTCCCGCAGGTACAAGTGATTGGCGGCAACATCGCCACCGCAGAAGCCGCCATTGCTTTGGCTGAAGCCGGTGCCGATGCGGTGAAAGTCGGTATTGGCCCGGGCTCGATCTGCACCACGCGTATCGTTGCCGGTGTCGGCGTGCCGCAGATTTCTGCGATTGCTAACGTGGCTGCGGCGATGAACGAGCGCGGCGTACCGGTGATTGCCGACGGCGGCATTCGTTTCTCCGGCGATTTGGCCAAAGCCATCGTCGCCGGTGCTTCTACCGTGATGATGGGTTCGATGTTTGCCGGTACTGAAGAAGCGCCGGGCGAAGTCGAGCTGTTCCAAGGCCGCTCTTACAAGGCTTACCGTGGCATGGGGTCGTTGGGCGCCATGGCACAGAGCACGGGCTCTTCCGATCGTTATTTTCAAGACGCCTCCGCCGGTGCCGAGAAGCTGGTGCCGGAAGGTATCGAAGGCCGCGTGCCGTATAAAGGCTCGCTGGCGGCGATTATCCATCAGCTGATGGGCGGTCTGCGTTCTGCCATGGGTTACACCGGCAGCGCCAGTATCGAGGACATGCGCACCAAGCCGCAGTTTGTGCGCATCACTGGCGCCGGCATGGCTGAGTCGCATGTGCACGACGTGCAAATTACCAAGGAAGCTCCGAACTACCGCGTCGGTTAATGGGGGCTCACTAAGCCGGAAGTCAGGTTTCTTTGATTCAGGACTTCCGGCTTTGATTTATCTGGAGCGGGCCTAAGGCGCGCTTTCTTTACTTAGTCAGAGGCTGTTATGGCTCACAAAGACATTCACGCACACCGTCTGTTGATTCTCGACTTCGGCTCCCAGTACACCCAGCTGATCGCCCGCCGCGTGCGCGAAATTGGCGTTTACTGCGAAATCCACCCGTGGGATATGGAAGCCGAGGCGATTCGTGAGTTCGCCCCGCGTGGCGTGATCCTCGCTGGCGGCCCTGAGTCGGTGACTGAAGCCGGTTCGCCGCGTGCGCCGCAGCTGGTGTTTGAGCTGGGCGTGCCGGTGCTGGGCATTTGCTACGGCATGCAAACCATGGCCGAACAGCTGGGCGGCAAAGTGCAGGGCTCCGATCTGCGCGAGTTCGGCTATGCGCGTGTGGATGTGGTGGGTAAGAGCGCCTTTATTGACGGCATCGAAGACCACATGGGTGAAGACGGTGTGTTGGCCTTGGACGTGTGGATGAGCCACGGCGACAAGGTGGTGAGCATTCCAGAAGGCTTCCACGCTGTAGCCAGCACCCCGAGCTGCCCGATTGCTGCGATGAGCGACGAAAACCGTCGTTTCTACGGTGTGCAGTTCCATCCAGAAGTAACCCACACCAAGCAGGGCGGCCGTATTCTGTCGCGCTTCGTGGTAGATATCTGTGGCTGCGAAACCCTGTGGACGCCGTCCAATATCGTGGAAGACGCCATTGCCACCGTGCGTGCGCAAGTGGGCGACAAGAAAGTCCTGCTGGGCTTATCCGGTGGTGTGGATTCGTCGGTGGTGGCTGCGCTGTTGCACAAAGCCATTGGTGATCAGCTGACCTGCGTGTTTGTGGATAACGGCCTGCTGCGTCTGCACGAAGGCGATCAGGTGATGACCATGTTTGCGCAAAACATGGGCGTTAAAGTGATTCGCGCCAACGCTGAAGACAAGTTCTTAAGCCGTCTGGCAGGCGTGGCGGATCCTGAGCAAAAGCGCAAAATCATCGGCCGCACCTTCATCGAGGTGTTCGATGAAGAAGCTACCAAGCTCACCGAAGTGAAGTTTTTGGCACAAGGCACCATCTATCCGGACGTGATCGAATCTGCTGGGGCCAAGACGGGCAAAGCGCATGTGATCAAGAGCCACCACAACGTGGGCGGCCTGCCAGAAGACATGCAGTTCGAGCTGGTTGAGCCGCTGCGCGAGTTGTTTAAAGACGAAGTGCGCAAACTGGGTCTTGAGCTGGGGCTGCCCTATGACATGGTGTATCGCCACCCGTTCCCAGGCCCAGGCTTGGGTGTGCGTATCTTGGGTGAGGTGAAGAAAGAGTACGCCGATATCCTGCGCCAAGCCGACCATATCTTCTTGGAAGAACTGCACAAAGCCGATTGGTACCACAAGACCAGTCAGGCATTTGTCGTGTTCTTGCCAGTGAAGTCGGTCGGTGTGGTGGGCGATGGTCGCCGTTATGAGTGGGTGGTATCGCTGCGCGCGGTAGAAACCATCGACTTTATGACCGCACGCTGGGCGCACCTGCCGTACGAGTTGCTGGAAAAAGTCTCCAACCGCATCATCAACGAGATCAGTGGTATTTCCCGCGTGGCTTACGACGTGTCGAGCAAGCCGCCCGCGACGATCGAATGGGAATAAGAATGATCTGCGACAATAAGGGCAGCTGAGGCTGCCTTTATTGTTTGTGCGTTCGAATAATGGAGTGATGGCGGTGAGTATTTCGCGTCGGCAGTTACTGATGGGTGGGGCTGGTTTGGCCGGTTTAGCCGGGCTGGGTGCGGGTGTGGGGCAGTGGTTGCAACGGCCCTCGCTTGATCCGCGTTATGCCTATCAGTTGTCGGCAGCACCGCTGGATCTGCAACTGGTGCCCGGCTTTATCACCCAAGCTTTGGGTTATGGTGGGCAAGCGCCCGGCCAGTTGCTGCGTGCTAAACAGGGCGAGCGCCTGCGGGTGCGTTTTACTAATCAGCTAGAGCAAGCCACCACGATTCACTGGCACGGTATTCGGCTGCCTATTGAGATGGATGGCGTGCCGTATGTCTCGCAATTGCCCATGCTGCCTGGCGAAACCTTCGATTACGACTTCGTCGTGCCGGATGCCGGTAGCTATTGGTATCACCCGCACAAAGCCAGTGGCGAGCAGCTGGGGCGGGGCTTGGTCGGCCCGCTGATTGTTGATGAGGCCGAGCCGACCGAGTTTCAGCATGAACGCGTGCTGGTGCTAAAAAACTGGCACATCGATGAGCAGGGCGCCTTTACCGACTTCTCAGTGCCGCGCGAAGCAGCACGCGGCGGCACACGAGGCAGGCTGAGTACGGTCAATGGCCAGCATTTGCCGAGTATTGATCTGCCAGCCGGCGAGATCGTCCGGCTGCGGGTGCTTAATTTAGATAACACAGTGACTTACCGGCTTAAGTTAGCCGGTGCAGAAAGCCGTATTTACGCGCTAGATGGCAATCCCATCGTGCCAGTGCCGTTCAAAGAGTACTGGTTAGGCCCCGGTATGCGCATTGACTTGGCGGTCAGAGTGCCGCAAAACGGTGCGGCGGTGGTGCTGCGCGATGGTCTTTTCCGCTTGGCGGACTTTGTTGTGCATGGCTCAAGCACCGCTTTGGTGCAGGCGCCGTGGCCGCGCGCATTACCAGCCAACCCCGTGGCTGAGCCTGATCTGCAGCGTGCGGAGCGGCTTACCTTTAATTTTGAGTGGGTCGGTGGCTTGTCAAAAAGCGCCGGCAAGACGGGCGACTTTAGCTTCTGGCAGGTCAATGGTGTGGCGTGGGATGGCAACGATAGAAGCTGCTTAGATCGTCCCGCAGCGCGCTTACGCTTAGGGCAAAGCTATATTTTCGAAATGCGTAATCTGAGTCAGTACCAGCACCCGATTCATATCCATGGCATGACCTTTAAGGTGCTTTCCTCCAACCGTAAGGCGATTACGCCGTACTTCACCGACACTTACCTGCTGGGGCGCAATGAGAGCGCCAAGGTGGCGTTGGTGGCGGACAATCCGGGATTGTGGATGTTCCACTGCCATGTGATCGACCATATGGAAACAGGCCTGATGACGGCTATTGAGGTGGCCTGATGGCGAGACAGCCGCTAATTATCGACCGTAGCTGTGATGAGGCGTTCATGCGTCTTGCCATGGCGCAAGCCGAGCAGGGCGCCGCCTTGGGCGAGGTGCCGGTGGGTGCGGTGCTGGTACGCGATGGCGAGGTGCTTGGCGCAGGATTTAATCAGCCGATCTCGCTGCACGACCCGAGTGCTCACGCTGAAATGCTGGCGATTCGCCAAGCGGCACAATCGCAGGGAAACTACCGTCTGCCGGGTAGCACGCTGTATGTCACGTTAGAGCCGTGCCCTATGTGTGCCGGTTTGTTGGTGCATGCGCGTATCGCGCGGCTGGTGTATGCCGCCACCGAGCCTAAGGCAGGAGCGGTGATTAGTCGGGGCGAGTTTTTGCGCCAAGATCATCTTAATCACAAGGTGCTGGTTGAAGGTGGTTTGTTGGCTGAGGAGTGCAGTGCGCTGTTAAGTCGTTTCTTTGCCGAGCGCCGTAAAGCAAAAAGTTAAAGCCCAGAAAAGCAAATGCCCCGCCTAGGCGGGGCATTTGAACTGGAGAACCAGCAGCAATTACTTGCGGCTAGCTTTTTCCAGCATGCGCAGAGCGCGCTCGTTAGCTTCGTCAGCAGTCATCTGAGCTTTCTGAGCAGCAGACAGAGCTTCTTCAGCTTTGCCGTAAGCTTCGTCAGCACGAGCCTGAGCGCGAGCAGCAGCGTCTTCAGCAGAAGTCAGACGAGCTTCGGTTTCTTTGGACATGCTGGAGCAGCCAGTAGCCAGAACGGCAGCCAGAGCCAGAGCAGAGAATTTGATTACGTTGGTCATGATGTTCCCCTCTAAGGTGGTATTTCCACAAAAGCTATTCCCGCTCCGAGCGGGACATTCGCCGGCGTAAATAGTACCGATTACTTGTAGTAAGTAAACGGGGCTGATGCAAGTTTGCGCAAAAAAAAAGAGATTTATTGCAAGGTCTTAGCAGGGCTGGCTTGTTTTGGTTAAAAAATGAACAAGTGCGGTGTTCGAAAGCAGGTGTTTAGCTGGGTTGTGCCTGCTAAGGTTAATAACCAGTTTGCCGTAGGTAGTCGCTGCAATGAGTTTGACCCTGACAATAGAGCATGACCAAGAGGCGTGCCGCTTTGCCATTAACTGCGATGGCGTTGAGGCTTATTTGTCTTATATGAATTTGGGCCAAAATACGCTCGATATCTATCGCACCTTTGTGCCCACCGCTTTGCGCGGTAAGGGGTTGGCGAGTCGTTTGAGTCAGGCTGCCTTAGATTATGCGCATGACGCAGGTTTTCAGGTGATACCGTCGTGCTCTTACGTTGAGCGCTATATGCAGCGGCAGGCTAGGCATGCTGCGACTCGCTCTGAGCTGTAGGCTTTCAAGCTGCCGTAAAAACAACAAGCCCCGCATTGGCGGGGCTTGTTGTTTTTTGGCTTAGCGCTTGTCGATTTCGACGTAGTTGCGCTGTGCCTTGCCGGTGTACAGCTGGCGCGGGCGGCCAATCTTGTACGGGCCGGCGAGCATTTCTTTCCAGTGCGAGATCCAGCCGACGGTACGTGCCAGAGCAAAGATCACGGTGAACATGCTGGTCGGAATGCCGATTGCTTTCAGGATGATGCCTGAGTAGAAGTCGACGTTCGGGTACAGGTTGCGCTCTTTGAAGTAGGGATCGTTACGGGCGATCTCTTCCAGCTTCATAGCCAGTTCCAGCTGCGGGTCGTTGATGCCCAGCTCGGCCAGTACTTCGTCGCAAGTCTGCTTCATCACTTTGGCGCGCGGGTCAAAGTTCTTGTACACGCGGTGACCGAAGCCCATTAGCTTGAACGGGTCGTTCTTGTCTTTGGCCTTGGCGATGAACTTGTCGATGTTCGATACATCGCCAATTTCTTCCAGCATTGTCAGTACGGCTTCGTTGGCGCCGCCGTGTGCGGGGCCCCACAGTGCGGCGATACCTGCAGCGATACAGGCGAACGGGTTGGCACCCGAAGAGCCAGCCAGGCGCACGGTAGAAGTAGAGGCGTTCTGCTCGTGATCGGCGTGCAGGATGAAGATCTTGTCCATGGCCTTGGCCAGTACTGGGCTGATCTTCGGCGTTGGGCCGTCGCACGGAGTGGAGAACATCATGTGCAAGAAGTTTTCCGAGTAACCCAGGTCGTTACGCGGATAGATCATCGGCTCGCCTTTGGAGTACTTGAAGCACATGGCGGCGATGGTCGGGATCTTGGCGATCAAGCGAATCGCGGAGATTTCGCGGTGCTTGTAATCGTTGATGTCCAGCGAGTCGTGATAGAAGGCGGACAGTGCGCCCACCACGCCACACATGATGGCCATCGGGTGTGCGTCGCGACGGAAACCGTTGAAGAAGTTCTTCAGCTGCTCGTGAGCCATGGTGTGGCTCTTCACGGTGTTGACGAACTTTTCTTTCTGCTCGGCAGTCGGCAATTCGCCGTACAGCAGCAGGAAGCAGGTTTCTAGGTAATCGGAGTTTTCGGCAAGCTGCTCGATCGGGTAGCCGCGGTGCAGCAAAACGCCTTTTTCGCCATCGATAAAGGTGATAGCTGATTCGCAGGAGGCGGTGGACATGAAGCCCGGGTCAAAGGTATAGCGACCTTCGGCGGTCAGGGCGCGCACGTCGATAACATCAGGGCCCATAGTGCCGGATAGCACTGGTAGCTCGATAGGCGCAGCACCGTCAATGCTCAACTGCGCTTTCTTGTCAGCCATTGATGGCCTCCTTTATTTAATTCTTTAAACCTTGTGAACTGCCCCCCACGCAGGGCCGGCATCACTATAAGGTGATATGGCGGATTGTCAATTCGCCGTCTCTGCTCTCTGGAATGCCCGTTTGTGGGGCGAGAGGTTCCAAAAAAGAGCATAGTTTTCATTATTGGTTTGTCTAAGCAATTAGCCGTTTGGCGCAGGCGTTTTCATTGTTTTCAGCAAGTTAACTGACTATACTCTGCGACCGACTGAAAGACGGGTTTGCGCCTGTCTGGCTCGTCAACTTTCCGGTGTTGGGTGCCTGCCCGAGATATCCCGACAATTCCGCCTCCGCTAGAGAGGCATCTAAAGCGAAAGATAGCCGTGAATAGCCAAAGACCTGTCAATCTTGACCTTAGGACCATCAAACTCCCCATTACTGCCTATACCTCGATCCTGCATCGAATCAGTGGCGTGCTGCTGTTTATTGGCGTTGCCGTCCTGCTTTATGCGTTGGATTTGTCGCTGGCCTCTGAAGAAGGCTTTGCGCAGGTAAAAGAGTGCCTGCAAAGCCCATTGGCCAAGCTGGTGATCTGGGGCTTGTTGTCAGCGCTGCTGTATCACTTGGTCGCCGGTGTGCGCCACCTGGTGATGGATATGGGCGTTGGTGAAACGCTGGAAGGCGGTAAGCGCGGCTCGCAGATTGTGATTGTGGTTTCGGCCGTTCTGATCGTGCTTTTGGGGGTGTGGGTATGGTAACTAACGTCACTAACTTTTCCCGTTCAGGTCTGTATGACTGGATGGCGCAGCGTGTGTCGGCGGTGGTGCTGGCTGCGTACTTCCTGTTCCTGCTGGGCTTTTTGGTGTTCAACCCGAATTTGGGTTACGCCGAATGGCGCGAGCTGTTCTCGTGCAACTGGATGCGTATCTTCAGCCTGTTGGCGTTGGTAAGCATTGCTGTGCATGCATGGGTTGGCATGTGGACGATTTCCACTGACTACCTGACCCCAATGGCCTTTGGCGCTTGGGCGACCGCTATTCGTTTTCTGTTCCAGGCTGCGTGTGGCGTTGCCATGTTCGTATTCTTCGTCTGGGGCGTAATGATTTTCTGGGGTGCATGATCCATGGCTAATATCCGTACACTTTCTTTTGACGCCATCATTGTTGGTGGTGGTGGTGCGGGCATGCGTGCCGCACTGCAGTTGGCTCAGTCTGGTCACAAGACCGCTGTAGTTACCAAGGTTTTCCCGACGCGCTCGCACACAGTGTCTGCGCAGGGTGGTATCACCTGTGCCATCGCTTCGGCTGACCCGAATGATGATTGGCGCTGGCACATGTACGACACCGTTAAGGGCTCCGATTACATCGGTGACCAAGACGCGATCGAATACATGTGTTCCGTAGGCCCAGAAGCGGTGTTTGAGCTTGAGCACATGGGCTTGCCGTTCTCGCGTACCGAGCAGGGTCGTATTTACCAGCGTCCGTTCGGCGGCCAGTCGAAGGGCCCGGATAATCCGACTCAGGCAGCGCGTACTTGCGCCGCAGCTGACCGTACCGGTCACGCGCTGTTGCACACCCTGTACCAAGCCAACCTGAAGAACGGCACCGTATTCCTCAATGAGTGGTACGCCGTTGATCTGGTGAAGAACCAAGACGGCGCGGTAGTGGGTGTTATCGCCATCTGTATCGAAACCGGCGAAACCGTGTACATCCGCTCGAAGGCCACCGTATTGGCCACTGGCGGTGCAGGTCGTATCTACGCCTCGACCACTAACGCATTGATCAACACCGGTGACGGTGTCGGCATGGCGCTGCGTGCTGGCGTGCCGGTACAAGATATCGAAATGTGGCAGTTCCACCCGACCGGTATTGCCGGTGCCGGTGTGCTGGTGACCGAAGGTTGCCGTGGTGAAGGTGGCTACCTGATCAACGCCCATGGCGAGCGTTTCATGGAGCGCTACGCGCCGAACGCCAAAGACTTGGCCGGTCGTGACGTGGTAGCTCGTTCGATGGTTAAAGAGGTTATCGCCGGTAACGGTGTTGGCCCGAACAAAGACCACGTACTGCTGAAACTTGATCACCTGGGTGAAGAAGTGCTGCACAGCCGCCTGCCAGGCATCTGTGAGCTGTCCAAGACCTTCGCGCACGTTGATCCGGTTAAAGCACCGATCCCGGTTATCCCGACCTGTCACTACATGATGGGTGGTATCGCCACCAATATTCATGGTCAGGCGATCACTCAAGACGCAAACGGCAACGACACCGTTGTTGATGGCCTGTTCGCCGTGGGTGAAGTGGCTTGTGTATCAGTACACGGCGCTAACCGTCTGGGCGGCAACTCGCTGCTCGACTTGGTGGTGTTCGGTCGTGCGGCTGGTCTGCATCTCGAAAAAGCTCTTAAAGAAGGTATTGAGCGTCGCGACGCTAGCAATACCGATTTGGACGTTGCGCTGGCTCGCCTGTCGGGCCTGAACGAGCGCAGCAGTGGCGAAGACGTTGCGCCGCTGCGTAAAGAGCTGCAGCAGTGCATGCAGAACTACTTCGGTGTATTCCGTACTGGCGAATACATGCAGAAGGGTATTGCGCAATTGGCTGATCTGCGTGAGCGCATCGCCAAAGTAAAAATCGAAGACAAGAGTCAGGCCTTCAACACCGCGCGTATCGAAGCGCTGGAGTTGCAGAACCTGCTGGAAGTGGCCGAAGCCACCGCGATTGCCGCCGAAGAGCGCAAAGAGAGCCGTGGTGCTCACGCGCGTGAAGACTTCGAAGATCGCGATGACGATAACTGGTTGTGCCACAGCCTGTATTTCCCGGGGGAGAAGCGCGTTGCTAAGCGTGCTGTGAACTTTGCGCCTAAGACTGTGCCGGCCTTCGAGCCGAAAGTGCGTACTTACTAAGGGGAAATGACTATGTTGCAAGTCAGTGTTTATCGCTACAACCCGGAGCAGGACGCCGCCCCGTTCATGCAAGAGTTCCAGGTCGACACCGATGGCAAAGACATCATGGTGCTTGACGTACTGGCCTTGATCAAAGAACAGGACGTGACCTTCTCCTACCGTCGTTCCTGCCGTGAAGGCGTGTGTGGTTCTGACGGCATGAACATCAACGGCAAAAACGGTTTGGCGTGCGTCACACCGTTGTCCGAAGCTGGCCTTAAAGGCGGCAAGCTGGTGATTCGTCCGTTGCCGGGCCTGCCGGTCATTCGTGACCTGGTGGTGGATATGAGCATCTTCTACAAGCAATACGAGAAGGTGCAGCCGTATCTGCAAAACAACACGCCGGCGCCGGCTATCGAGCGTCTGCAATCGCCTGAAGATCGCGAGAAGCTAGATGGTCTGTACGAGTGCATTCTGTGCGCGTGCTGCTCCACCAGCTGCCCGTCCTTCTGGTGGAATCCTGACAAGTTCCTCGGTCCGGCAGCGCTGCTGCAGGCTTACCGTTTCTTGGCTGATAGCCGTGACAGTAAAACCGAAGAGCGTTTGGCAGCCATGGATGACCCGTTCAGTGTCTTCCGCTGCCGCGGCATCATGAACTGTGTGAACGTGTGCCCGAAGGGTTTGAACCCGACCAAGGCTATCGGTCATATCCGTAACATGCTGCTGCAAAGCGGAACTTGATAGTTCCGCTACACTGAAAAGCTGTACCTGCTGCGGGGGGCATACCCGCCTCTCGTAGCAGTTTGTTATCGAGCCGTAGCCCACAAAGCCACGGCTTTAGTTGAAAAAAGAAAGTAATAGCAGGGACTACCGGAAGTGACCGGACTATCTGCGTAACCGTGGTGGCTTTACCCAAGTCGCTGCACTTGACCAAAGCTTCCGATGCGGTCCACGCCAGGTGGTGTCCCCCGATCGAGGGTGACCAAGCATGCATCAAAGCGCTATGCAGCGCATGTGGAGCAGTTCCCACTTATCCGGTGGTAACGCTGCCTACGTCGAAGAGCTCTATGAGCTCTATCTGCACGATCCTAACTCTGTGCCTGAACAGTGGCGCAGCTTCTTCCAGCAACTCCCGATTGACGGGAGCGTCGCCCCCGATATTTCTCACTCGACGGTACGTGACCAGTTCCGCTTGTTGGCGAAGAATCAGCGTCGCGCACAACCGTTGGCGACCGGTTCGGTCAGCACCGAGCATGAGAAGAAGCAGGTTGAAGTCCTGCGTATGATTCAAGCCTTCCGGATGCGCGGCCATCAGCAGGCCAAGCTCGACCCGTTGGGTTTGTGGCAGCGTAATAAGCCGGCGGATCTTGAGGTTAACTACTACAACCTCACCAACGCAGATTTAGATTCCACCTTCCATGCCGGTGCTTTGTATATCGGCAAGGAAGAAGCTTCGCTGCGCGAAATTCGTGACGCGCTCAAAGCTACCTACTGCGGCTCCATCGGTGCCGAGTACATGCACATTGTCGATTCCGAGCAGCGCCAGTGGTTCCAGCAGCGCATGGAATCTGTGCGTGGTCGCCCAGCGTTCTCTAAGGAAGTGAAAGCTCACTTGCTGGAGCGCTTGAGCGCCGCAGAAGGCTTAGAAAAATACCTTGGCTCCAAGTATCCGGGCGTTAAGCGCTTTGGTCTTGAGGGCGGCGAAAGCTTGATCCCCATGCTGGATGAAATCATTCAGCGCGGTGGTGCTGGCGGTATTCGCGAAATGGTTATCGGCATGGCCCACCGTGGTCGCCTCAACGTGCTGGTCAACACGCTGGGTAAAAACCCGCGTGAATTGTTTGATGAGTTTGAAGGCAAGCATTTGTCTTCTACCTTGGGCTCTGGTGACGTTAAGTACCATCAAGGTTTCTCCTCCAACGTAATGACCGCCGGTGGCGAAGTGCACTTGGCGCTGGCGTTTAACCCGTCGCACCTTGAGATCGTTGCGCCAGTGGTCGAGGGTTCGGTACGGGCCCGTCAGGATCGTCGCGAAGACGTCGACGGCTCCTTGGTTATGCCGATCATTTGTCACGGTGACGCGGCTTTTGCCGGTCAAGGCGTGGTGATGGAAACCTTCCAGATGTCGCAAACGCGCGGCTTCAAGACAGGTGGCACCATCCACATCGTGATCAACAACCAAGTTGGTTTCACCATCAGCAAGCAAGAAGATGCGCGTTCGACAGAGTACTGCACCGACATCGCTAAGATGGTGCAGGCGCCGATTCTGCATGTGAATGCGGATGACCCGGAAGCCGTGCTGTTCGCTACGCAAATTGCGGTGGATTACCGCCAGCAGTTTAAGCGTGACGTGGTGATTGACTTGGTGTGTTACCGTCGCCGCGGCCACAACGAGGCCGATGAGCCGTCCGGTACTCAGCCTTTGATGTATCAGCAGATCTCCAAGCAGCGTACTTCCCGTGAGCTGTATGCCGAAGCGCTGATTGCTGAAGGCTCGTTAAGCGCTGAAGATGCGCAGGCGAAAGTCGACGAATACCGCAATGCGCTGGATAACGGTCTGCACGTCGTTAAGAGCTTGGTTAAAGAACCAAACTCAGAGATGTTCGTCGATTGGCGTCCATACCTGGGGCATGCGTGGACGGCGTATCACGACACGCGCTTCGACCTGAAAACCCTGCAGGAGCTTTCCCAGCGCCTGCTGAAAACCCCCGAAGGTTTCGTTATTCAGCGTCAAGTCGGCAAGATTTACGAAGACCGGCAGAAGATGACCGCCGGTGCGTTGCCGATTAACTGGGGCTTCGCTGAGACCATGGCTTACGCCACCCTGTTGCATGAAAAGCACTCGATTCGCTTGATTGGTCAGGACATTGGTCGCGGTACTTTCTCGCACCGCCACGCAGTACTGCATAACCAGAAAGACGCTTCGGTCTACGTGCCCCTGCAGCACTTGGCTGATGACCAGCCAGAATTCGATATTTACGACTCCTTCCTTTCGGAAGAAGCCGTGTTGGCTTTCGAATATGGCTATGCCACCACCACGCCGAATGCGCTGGTGATCTGGGAAGCGCAGTTCGGTGACTTTGCTAACGGCGCCCAGGTGGTGATCGACCAGTTCATTACCTCGGGTGAGCATAAGTGGGGTCGCCTGTGTGGTCTGACCATGCTGTTGCCGCACGGCTATGAGGGTCAGGGTCCTGAGCACAGCTCGGCGCGCCTTGAGCGCTACCTGCAGCTGTGTGCTGAGCACAATGTGCAAGTCTGTGTGCCGACCACCCCGGCGCAGGTTTACCACATGCTGCGTCGTCAGGTGATTCGCCCGCTGCGTAAGCCGCTCATCGCCCTAACGCCCAAGTCGTTGCTGCGTCATAAGTTGGCGATTTCGACCTTGGAAGAGCTGGCCGAAGGCGGCTTCCAGACTGTGATCCCTGAGATCGACACGCTGGATGCCAAGAAGGTTACCCGCGTCGTGATGTGTAGCGGCAAGGTCTACTATGATCTTCTGGAGAAGCGCCGCGCTGAGGAACGTGACGATATCGCCATCGTGCGCATCGAACAGCTTTACCCGTTCCCGGAAGAGGACTTGGCAGCGGTGATTGCGCCGTACAAGAACCTCAAGCATGCCGTGTGGTGCCAAGAAGAACCGATGAACCAAGGCGCTTGGTACTGCTCGCAGCACCATATGCGTCGTGTTCTGAGCGCCCACAACAGCAAGCTATTCCTCGAGTATGCAGGTCGCGAAGCTTCCGCCGCACCGGCTTGTGGTTACTCGCAGATGCACACCGAACAGCAAGAAAAACTCCTGCAAGACGCTTTCACCGTTTAAGCAAGCGCGCAGAAGACACAAGGATCATTATTTATGTCCATCGAAATCAAAGCCCCAACTTTTCCAGAATCGGTTGCTGACGGTACCGTTGCCACGTGGCACAAAAAGCCCGGCGAAGCGGTTAGCCGCGACGAGCTGATCGTCGATATCGAAACCGACAAAGTGGTTCTGGAAGTGGTGGCTCCGGTTGACGGCGTGCTGGCCAAAGTGATCAAAGGCGAGGGCGAAACCGTTCTTTCCGAAGAGTTGATCGCCATCATCGAAGAAGGCGCCGCTGCCGCTGCACCGGCTGCCAAAGCGGAAGCTGCACCGACCGCCGCTGCTGCTCCGGCTGCTGCTGGCGAAGAACCACTGCTGTCACCGGCGGCGCGCAAGCTGGCGGAAGAAGCCGGCCTGAACCCGGCGAGCATCGCTGGTACGGGCAAAGGCGGTCGCGTGACCAAAGAAGACGTGGTTGCTGCTGCCGCTGCCAAGCCTGCTGCTGCCGCTGCTGCACCGGTTCAAGCTGCTGCCCCGGTTGCGCCGATTCAGGCCACCGGCGACCGCACCGAGAAGCGCGTACCGATGACCCGCCTGCGTGCCAAAGTGGCTGAGCGTCTGGTTGAAGCACAGTCGAGCATGGCCATGCTGACCACCTTCAACGAAGTGAACATGAAGCCGGTCATGGAGCTGCGTTCGCGCTACAAAGACCTGTTCGAGAAGACTCACAACGGTGTGCGTCTGGGCTTTATGTCGTTCTTCGTTAAGGCCGCTACCGAAGCGCTGAAGCGCTACCCGGCAGTGAATGCCTCCATCGACGGTAACGACATTGTCTACCATGGCTACCAAGATATCGGCGTGGCCGTTTCTAGCGACCGTGGCTTGGTGGTACCGGTGCTGCGTAACGCCGAGTTCATGAGCTTGGCAGAAGTAGAAGGCACCATCAGCGACTTCGGCAAGAAAGCCAAAGCCGGCAAGTTGACCATCGAAGACATGACGGGCGGCACCTTCACCATCTCTAACGGTGGTGTGTTTGGTTCGCTGCTGTCGACCCCGATCGTCAACCCGCCGCAGACTGCGATTCTGGGTATGCACAAGATTCAGGAACGCCCCATGGCAGTGAACGGTCAGGTAGAAATCCTGCCGATGATGTACCTGGCACTGTCTTACGACCATCGTCTGATCGATGGCAAAGAAGCCGTAAGCTTCTTGGTTGCCATCAAAGACCTGCTGGAAGATCCGGCACGTATGCTGCTGGACATCTGATAGAGAACAAGGGCGGCCACAAGCCGCCCGACTCGTTGCACGATAAGGATTGATGAATGAGCCAGAAATTTGATGTGGTGGTGATCGGTGCGGGCCCAGGCGGCTACGTAGCGGCCATCCGTGCGGCCCAGTTGGGTCTGAAAACCGCCTGTATCGAAAAGTACATCGGCAAAGACGGCAAAGTAGCCCTAGGTGGCACTTGCTTGAACGTGGGCTGTATCCCGTCTAAGGCGCTGCTGGACAGCTCGTGGAAATACCACGAAGCGCATGACGGCGGCCTGGATGTACACGGTATCAGCGCCAAAGGCGTGAGCATCGACGTGCCGGCCATGGTCGGTCGTAAAGACCAGATCGTGAAGAACCTGACTGGCGGCGTCGCTACTCTGTTCAAAGCCAACGGCGTCACCCTGCTGGAAGGCCACGGCAAGCTGCTGGCCAACAAGCAAGTGGAAGTCACTAGCTCCGATGGCCAAGTGACTGTCTACGATGCTGAAAACGTGATCATCGCCAGTGGCTCGACGCCGATCGATATTCCGCCGGCTAAGCTGAACCACGACACCATCGTTGATTCCACCGGCGCGCTGGACTTCCAAACCGTACCGAAAAAACTCGGCGTGATTGGCGCTGGCGTGATCGGTCTGGAACTGGGCTCAGTGTGGGGCCGCTTGGGCTCTGAAGTGACTGTGCTGGAAGCGCAGGACAAGTTCCTCTCGCTGGTAGATGACCAGATCGCCAAAGACGCTCTGAAGACCTTCACCAAGCAAGGCCTGAGCATCCGTTTGGGTGCACGCGTGACCGGCTCTGAAGTGAAGAAAGGCAAAGTGACCGTGTTCTTCACCGACGCCGATGGCGAGCAGCAAATGACCTTCGACAAGCTGATTGTCGCTGTAGGTCGTCGCCCGGTGACCGACCAAGTATTGGGCGCCGACACAGGCGTATCCATTGATGAGCGCGGCTTTATTTTTGTTGATGACTATTGCGCCACCAGCGTGCCGGGAGTTTACGCCATTGGCGACATCGTGCGTGGCCCGATGTTGGCTCACAAAGCCTCGGAAGAGGGCATCATGGTTGCCGAGCGCATCGTTGGTCAGAAGCCGCAGATGAGCTACGACCTGATTCCTTCCGTGATCTACACCCACCCAGAAATCGCCTGGGTTGGTAAGAATGAGCAGCAGCTCAAGTCTGAAGGTGTTGAGTACAAAGTGGGCGTCTTCCCGTTCGCGGCCAGCGGCCGTGCGATGGCGGCCAACGACACCGGCGGTATGGTGAAGCTGATTGCTGATGCCAAGACTGACCGCGTACTGGGCGTGCATGTGATCGGCCCCAGTGCTGCCGAGTTGGTGCAGCAAGGCGTGATCGCCATGGAGTTTGGCTCCAGTGCCGAAGACCTTGGCCTGACTGTGTTCTCGCACCCGACCTTGTCCGAAGCCCTGCACGAAGCAGCGCTGGCGGCCAATGGTCACGCGATTCACATCGCCAACCGCAAGAAGCGTTAATCAAGAACCCGGGCGGGCCGCAGTTTGGCCCGCCAGACAGCCTTCGGGCAGTCATAGGTGGTGCGCCGGCCAAAAGCCCCGCACTAATCACGCAAGACCTACACGAAAGACGGTAGATAAAGCATGAATCTCCACGAGTATCAGGGTAAGCAGCTTTTCGCTGAATACGGCCTGCCTGTATCCAAAGGCTTCGCTGTAGACACCCCGGAAGACGCCGCAGCAGCCTGCGAAAAAATTGGTGGCAGTGAGTGGGTGGTTAAAGCCCAAGTTCACGCCGGTGGTCGCGGCAAGGCCGGTGGCGTAAAGCTGGTCAAGAGCGCCGAAGATGCCAAGGCGTTCGCCGCCAACTGGCTGGGCAAGAACCTGGTGACCTATCAGACCGATGCCAATGGTCAGCCGGTTTCCAAAATCCTGGTTGAGTCTTGCACCGACATCGCCAAAGAACTGTACCTGGGCGCGGTGGTAGACCGTTCGACCCGCCGTATTGTGTTCATGGCCTCCACCGAAGGTGGCGTGGAAATCGAAAAAGTCGCCCACGACACCCCGGAAAAAATCCTTAAGGCCACCGTTGACCCGCTGGTTGGCGCGCAGCCGTTCCAAGGTCGTGAGCTGGCTTTCCAACTGGGCCTGTCGGGCGACCAAGTTAAGCAGTTCACCAACATCTTCGTTGGCTTGGCTAAGCTGTTTGCCGACTACGATCTGGCCCTGCTGGAAATCAACCCGCTGGTGATCAAGGCCGACGGCAACCTGCACTGCCTGGATGCCAAGATCAACATCGACGGCAACGCTCTGTATCGCCAGCCCAAGCTGCGCGCGATGCATGACCCGTCGCAAGACGACGCCCGTGAAGCCCACGCCGCTAAGTTCGAACTGAACTACGTAGCGCTGGAAGGCAACATCGGCTGCATGGTCAACGGCGCTGGTCTGGCCATGGGCACCATGGACATCGTGAACCTGCACGGCGGCAAGCCGGCCAACTTCTTGGACGTTGGCGGCGGTGCCACCAAAGAGCGCGTTACCGAAGCGTTCAAAATCATTCTGTCTGACAGCAATGTGCAGGCCGTACTGGTTAACATCTTTGGCGGCATCGTGCGCTGCGACATGATTGCCGAAGGCATCATCGGCGCAGTGAAAGAAGTCGGCGTGAAAGTGCCGGTGGTCGTGCGTCTGGAAGGTAACAACGCTGAACTGGGCGCGAAAGTGCTGGCAGAAAGCGGCCTGAACATCATCGCAGCAACCAGCCTGACCGATGCGGCTCAGCAGGTTGTTAAGGCCGCGGAGGGTAAGTAATGAGCGTCCTGATCAATAAAGACACCAAAGTTATCTGCCAAGGCTTCACTGGCTCGCAGGGTACTTTCCACAGCGAACAAGCCATTGCTTACGGCACTAAGATGGTTGGCGGTGTAACCCCCGGTAAGGGCGGCACCACTCACCTGGGCCTGCCGGTGTTCAACACCGTTAAAGAAGCTGTAGAAACCACGGGCGCTGACGCCTCGGTGATCTACGTACCGGCTCCGTTCTGTAAGGACTCCATCCTTGAAGCAGCCAACGGCGGCATCAAGCTGATCGTCTGCATCACCGAAGGCATCCCGACGCTGGACATGCTCGACGCTAAAGTGAAGTGCGACGAGCTGGGCGTGCGCCTGATCGGCCCCAACTGCCCGGGCGTGATCACCCCCGGTGAGTGCAAGATCGGCATCATGCCCGGTCACATTCACCTGCCGGGCAAAGTCGGTATCGTGTCGCGCTCCGGCACCCTGACTTACGAAGCCGTGAAGCAGACCACTGACGCCGGCTTCGGCCAGTCCACTTGCGTGGGCATCGGTGGTGACCCGATTCCGGGTTCTAACTTCATCGACATCCTCAAGCTGTTCCAAGAAGACCCGAAGACCGAAGCGATCGTAATGATCGGTGAGATCGGCGGTTCTGCCGAGGAAGAAGCAGCCGCCTTCATCAAAGCCAACGTGACCAAGCCTGTGGTGTCTTACATTGCGGGCGTTACTGCGCCGGCTGGTAAGCGCATGGGCCACGCCGGTGCGATCATTTCTGGCGGTAAAGGTACTGCCGCTGAGAAGTTCGCCGCACTGGAAGACGCCGGTGTGAAGACTGTTCGCTCGCTGGCCGACATCGGCAAAGCGCTGGCGGAAATCACTGGTTGGGAAATGAAGAAGTAATTCTTCAGCCAACCTAAAAACCGCGCTTCGGCGCGGTTTTTTTATGCCTGTAATTGGCCATTAAGAAATCCGCAGCCCGGGCGATAAGCAAGAACAAGCGAGGTGTTAGCGGCTAACCCAGCATTGGCCGTCTACGCTGAATAAAAAGCCATGCCATGACCGCAGGATTGCTTATGCGACTGTTCGCCGATTTGGGGGTTGCCAAGAAAATTGCCATTGCGCCGGTGGTGTTGTGCGTCTTGTTGGTGGGTCTAGGGTTGTTTGCGGTGTGGTCATTGGCGGCGGTGTCCGAACGCATGCAGGTGGTCACACAGGAGCAAGTGCCGCGCCTGGAGTTAGTTCGCCAAGTCACCGATGGCATGGAGGTGTTGCAGCAGGCGGTGCGCCGCTATGTGCGCTCTGGTTCGGATAGCGCCTTAGAGCGGGTTAACAGCCAAGCGCAGGCGCTGGATGATTTACTCAATGCGGCGGTTAAAGACGCCAGTGAGTCGCGGCAGAAGAAGCTCCTCGAGCAAATGCTCAGCTTGAAACAAGCCTATTCGCAGCTGTTCTTGCAGTCGCTGGTGCCGCTGGGGCAAGAGCAAAACCGTTTGCAAACCGAAGGCTTAGAAGCCAATGGCCCGGCGGTCGAAAAGCAGCTCAGCCAAGTGCTGGAAAACGGCCAGATGGATTTCAACTTGGACGCGGTGTTTTATGCCAGCGCCGCCTTGCGGCATTTATTGCTGGGTAGCCAAGGGGTGTACCGCTACCTGCAAGACCCGGCCCCTCAGCTGGCAGATGATTTTCGCCGTGAGCTAGAAAACACCCGTAGTACCACCAGTGTGCTGATGGAACGCAGCTCCAGCAAAAGCACCAAGAGCAAGCTGGAAAAAACCTTGGCCAGTCTTGCCGCTTACCGTGCCGCCGCCGATCAGTTAGTCAGCACGCTGGAAAAGCGTGAAAGCGTGCTGCGCGAGATGGATGCTATCGAACCGAAGATTGCCGATTTGGCCACCCGCATGCAGCAGGACTTGCAGGAAAGCATGCAGCTGGCCGCGCAGGATGCCGAAACACAGGTGCGTGCCAGTCGCGGTGTGCTGTGGGCGGTGATTGCGCTGGCCTTGCTGTTGGGGGCCACGGTGGCTGTGGTGGTCAGTAGCTTTATCGTCCGGGGGCTGAACCGGATTAATCGTCGCTTGGCGGATATCGCCGAAGGCGAGGGCGACCTGACCAAGTTGTTGCCGGTGATTAGCCAAGACGATTTGGGGCGCTTGGCGCAGCGCTTTAACACCTTCGTCGGCAAGCTACATGGCACTGTGGTCGAAGTTTCTACCTCCACGGGTGAGCTTGATCAAGTGTCGGGGCAGCTCAATCACACCGTGACGCAAGTGCTTTATGAGGTTGAGCAACAAAAAGACGAGAGCAATCAAATTGCCTCGGCCATGACGCAGATGGCCGCCAGTGCGCAGGAAATGGCCAATAGCGCCCACCAAGCTGCGGATTTATCCGGCGAAGCGCATCGCTCGGGCGAAGCCGGCTTGAATGTCGTGCAGGGTAGCCGCCAAGCGATGAGCAGCTTAGCCGCCAAAGTTAAAGAGCAAGCGCAGGTGATCGACACCTTGCAGCAAGACAGTGCCCGCATTGGCTCGGTGCTGGATGTGATCCGCGCGATTGCCGAGCAAACCAACTTGTTGGCTTTAAATGCCGCGATTGAGGCCGCGCGCGCCGGTGAGCAAGGGCGCGGCTTTGCCGTGGTGGCCGATGAGGTGCGTTCGTTGGCGCAGCGCACGCAAACCTCCACGGCGGAGATCCAAGAGATCATTCAGGGCTTGCAGCAACGCAGCCGCACCGCCACAGAAATGATGCAAGCCAGCAGTGAGGCGGTGGATAAAACCCTCGACAGCGCGCGGCAAGCCGGTGAGGCGTTAAGCCAGATTGCCATGACCGTGCGTTCGATTGACCAAGCGGTGCATCAAATCGCCACGGCAGCTAACGAGCAAGCCAAGGTCGCCGAGGAGGTCAGTGCCAACGTAGTGCGCCTCTCCGACAGCGGCGAGCGTACCTTTACCGCCGTCGAGCAAGCGCGCGGTACAGCCGAGGCGATGGAGCGTTTGGGGCAGCGTTTATCTAAGCTGGTGGGGCAGTTCCGCATTTGATCGCCACAGGCGACAGCCAGTTATAGCCAGCGGACACATCGACCTGCTGCGCTCGTTTCCACAGCGGTTATCCGCTAAGGTCAGCGCGCCATTTTGCTCACAAGGCAAACTGGTCTGACCAATAGCCGCCAAGCGCGGCTATTTGCGTTTCCCACCACCCCTGGGGAAGCCTCTTGACGATTATTGGCTTGTGGATTCCTAGATGAACGCTTTAAAAAGCCAGGACATTCTGGCACTCGGTTTTATGACTTTTGCCCTGTTCTTGGGCGCTGGCAATATCATTTTCCCTCCTGCTGCAGGCTTGGCCGCCGGTGAAAATCTTTGGCAGGCCGCCTTTGGCTTCTTGCTTACCGCCGTGGGCTTACCGCTGATTACCTTGCTGGCCATTGCCCGAGTGGGCGGTGGTATGGAGCAGCTCACCGCGCCGCTGGGCAAAGTGGCGGCGGCAGTGTTTGGTGTGGCGGTGTACTTGGCCATTGGCCCGCTGTTCGCCACGCCGCGCACTGCGGTGGTGTCGTTCGAGATGGGCGTTGCCCCGTTTGTTGGTAATTCGGCGCTGAGCTTAGGTGTTTACACGCTGGTTTTCTTTGCCTTGGTGCTGTGGTTGTCGCTGCGCCCCGGCGAGCTGCTGGACCGCGTTGGTAAGTGGATTACCCCCTTATTGCTGCTCTCGCTGGTGCTGCTTGGCGGTGCTGCGTTGTTGTTTCCGGCAGGCGAGATCGCGGCGCCGGCGGAGGCCTATGCCACCCGCCCGGCGATTAAGGGCTTCTTGGAAGGCTATCTGACCATGGACACCTTAGGTGCCTTGGTGTTTGGCATTGTGATCACCACAGCGATTCGCGACCGAGGCATTCGAGACGATGCGCTGATCAGTCGCTACACCATCTTCGCTGGCGTGATCGCCGCCATCGGTTTGGCGTTGGTGTACTTGGCTTTCTTCTATCTAGGTGCGGCGAGCCACAGCATTGCGGCCGGTGCCGAGAATGGCGTGGCGGTGCTCACCGCCTATGTGCAGCACACCTTAGGGATGCCCGGCTTAGTGTTACTGGCCAGCGTGATTATTCTTGCCTGTTTGACCACGGCGGTGGGGTTGCTCACCGCCTGTGGCGAATACTTTGCCAGCCTCTTGCCAGTGAGCTATCGCACCTTGGTGATTGTCTTGGCGGTGTTCAGCTTGCTGGTGGCGAACCAAGGCTTGAGTCAGCTGATTGCCTTGTCGATTCCGGTACTGGTTGGCCTGTATCCGCTGGCGATTGTGCTGGTCGCGCTGAACCTGCTGAAGCCGTTGTGGCAGCGTCCGGAGTGGGTGTTCCGCCCGGTCATGCTCGGTGCCTTGGTATTTGGCGTGTTTGATGGCTTAGCTACCGCAGGCTTTGCCGTGCCTGCGCTGATCAAGCAACTGCCGCTGGCCGATAGCTCGTTGGGTTGGTTGCTGCCGGTCGCTGTGTTGTTACTCGCCTGTGCAGCGCTGGATCGTTTAGCGCCGAGTGCGAAGGTGGCGAAGGTGGTGGCCAACGCGTAACAAGCGTGAAGGCAGCAACAACAAAGCCCGCACGGTGATCCCGGCGGGCTTTGTTGTTGATGGTCGGGTTGGATTAAGCAGTGACGGTCAGCAGCACCGCGGCAAAGTGGCACACGCTGCCGGTGAGCACAAATAAGTGCCAAATGCCGTGACTAAACGGCAGGCGCTTCGAGAGGTAAAACACGCAGCCCAAGGTGTAGGCCAGGCCGCCGGCGACCAGCCAGTTCAGCGTCGCGCTGGAGAGTGCCTCCAGTAGCGGTTTGGCCGCCACCACGGCCAGCCAGCCCATGCCGATGTAGAGCAGGGTGGAAAGCAGCTTAAAGCGTCCGGTGAAAAACAATTTGAACACCACGCCGCTGATGGCCAGCGTCCAGATCAGGCCGAACAGTAGCCAGCCCCAGTCATCGCGCAAACTCACCAAGGTAAACGGTGTGTAGGTGCCGGCGATGAGTAGATAAATCGCACAGTGGTCGAAGATCTTTAGGCGTTTTTTCGCCGCCTCATGGGGGATGGCGTGATACAGCGTCGAGGCGCTGTAAAGCAGAATCAGCGTGGCCACAAAAATCGCCGCGCTGGTGATTTGCCAAGCATCGCCGTACAAGCTGGCGAGGGTAATCAACACCGCACCGGCCGCGACGCTGGCGAGCGCGCCAACCCCGTGGGTGATGGCATTGAAGGTTTCTTCGGCAAAGCTGTAATGACTCACGAGGTGTCCTTGCACTAAGGCTTTAAGGGAATGCAGGGCTAAAGCGGGTTGCCGCGCCATTATGCCCTGTTATGCGAAAACGGAATTGATCATCAGCGTTAAATGCCGGGTTATACCAGCGGATTTGATAATGCTGCGCATCGAGCTGACGAATGCCGAGATCAAAGCCTTGGTCGTCGACCAGTGCGCCATCGCGGCGCAGCGGTTGCCAGGCCGCTTGTTTGCCATGGCGGGTTTCGATGCTGATTAAAGGCTGATGCCAGTCGATAGGCGCTTCAGCCTGCCAGATGATTTGCCAGTAATCCTCTTGGCCAATGCTGGGGTCGTGATAGGTCGGTGTGCTCACGTTCGCTGCGCCTGAAGGGGCTGCGGCTTCTGGCCAGTAAAGGCCCGTGCGTAAGCGATAGTTGCTGGTCGGCGGTAGTTCTTGGAATGAGCCTTGCGCGAGCAATGTGCGGCTTTGCTGCTGAGCATGCGCGGCGAGAAAACGGGCGGTGTTGGGGCCGTAAAGGGTGTGGCCGCCTTCGTAGTACTGCAGGGCGTATTCGTCGGCGGTGGTCGCGTAGCCGGTATAGCCATTGGCCACGCTGCTAATCACTTGCCACGCCAGCGGGGCTTGTTGTGTGCGGAAGCTGTCTGCCACGGCGGCTTCTATCTCTCGTCCGGCTTGCACGGTCACTTCGAAGGGCAGCAGGGTCCACGCGGTATGGCCTAGGTGCAGGCTTTGAATCAGCCAGCGATGGGGGAATTCCTCTTGGGGCAATATCAGCGGCTGTAACCAGCGCGTGCCGAGCCAGTGTTTGCCGCCCTGGCAGGTGTCGGTAAAGAAGGTGCGTGGCTGGCCGGGGCGAATAAACGGCAAATGCCACAGCACCGGTGAGCGGTGCTCATGCGCGCCGGCGGCCAGCGCCGCACCCACAGCCGGTTCGCACAGGCTCACCGCGCCGAGGCTGGGCTCGCTAAGCACGTTCACTTCCGTGATGGCGCTACGCAGGGGCAGGTCGTCTTGCAGCTGGCTATCTAAGCGTTGAAACAAGGCGGCGGCCTGCTCGGCGATGCCTAGGCCAATCCGCCGTGCTTCGCCAAAGCCCAATAATCCCGGCACGGCATTGGGCGCGACGTCGGCATGGCTGGCTTCAAAGGCGCCCATGATTGGTGGCTGATCGAGGGCGTAATGCGCTTGCAGCAAGCGGCCGCTGCCGATGGCCAGATAGGCCCAGATGTCGGCATGGTAGTCGGGGCTGGCCGAGGGAATACCCGTGCCATGAATCGAAAAGCTCATAAACGCGCCAGCGGGTTTGAAGTGCCCATCGGCTTGTTGCTGGTCGATGCGCAACAGGCTGAGCTTAGGGTTGATGGCGCGGTATTTCCGCGCGGCATCGTCGCTGCGGCCGGTTATGCCGGGGTTATTCAGGTGTGGCGCTAGCGAGCGGTTACGGGTTAGTCCCCAGACCTCTTGTTGGCCGAGCGCCACTTTCGCGGGGCGCCGCGCGGCATAGGCTTGCTCGCTGGCTTTGCTCAGCTGCTCTAGTAAAAAGTTGAACCACCTCGGTTCAAGCCCGGCGGCATTGGCCGCGTGACCGTTATAAAAGTCATCACCCCAAAAGCCTCCGGGGGCCGCATGGGTGTGGGTGGCGGTAATGGCTAGGCTGTGGGCCGGTAGGTGAATGCTTTTAGCTAAACGTTCGCGCAGCGCTGCATGCAGTAACGGTGAGCCGGCTAACAGGTCGGTTTGCAGAATTAGCACACTAGCGCCGGCTGTATTGCGTAAAAAGTACGCGCGGGCTTTTAGGCGGGTACGAAAACCTTGGCCATCTTTTGCCCACGTGGCAAAACCGGCTTTAGGTAGCCCCGGTGGCGGGGTGATATCTACCTCGCTGATGCCGGCTTCGAAATGCGCTTGTGCAATCGGCTCCGGAGCAGGCGGGGTGAGATAGCGGGCGGTGAAGGCGGGGGCGTTGGCGCAAGCGCTAAGGCAGCAAGCGAGCAGGGTGATGGCGAGCAGGCGCAGCATGGGGTGTCCTTTTTTTCTGCCCATTGTGGCGTGTTCGCCGCTTTGCATGCCCCGCGCTTTGGTTGGGCAGGGCTATAATGCGCCCTAGTGAAGGGGGTGCAATGAACCTGATTGATTGGAGTCACTGGCCGCATGTGTTGGCCGTTGGTTGGTTTCTCACCTGCTGGCTGGGTTACACCCGTTACGCCGGGGTGAAAGCTAAAACAACCCCGTGCTTGGCGAGTGTGCTGCACCTCTATCGTGAGGACTGGATGCGCCGCATGCTGATGCGCGACAACCGCATCGCCGACACCAGTGTGATTGGCAACTTAGAGCGCAATGCCTCGTTTTTTGCCTCCAGCACGCTGATTATCTTGGCGGGTATCTTCACCGTGTTTGGCGCCTCGGAAAAAGCCCTCACGGCGCTATCGTCGCTGCCATTGGTGGAGCAAGCCGACCGCTCGGTGTCCGAGGTCAAGCTACTAGGTTTGGCGCTGGTGTTTGTGTACGCCTTCTTCACCTTTAGCTGGTGTATGCGCCAGTACAACTTTTCCGCCATTTTGCTGGGTTCGGCGCCTTTGGTGGCCGAGCGCAATGTCAGCGAGCAAGAGCGCAAACTGTTTGTGCAGCGTTCGGCGCGGGTGATTTCTTCGGCGGCTAACCAGTTCAACCAAGGCTTGCGCGCCTACTATTTTGGTTTGGCGATGATGGTGTGGTTTATCAATCCGTGGCTGTTCATGCTGGCATCGACCATCGTGTTGTTTGTGCTGTACCACCGCGAATTTCACTCCAGCGTGCTGGAAGTGATGATGGCCAGCCAAGCGCCGCAAACCGAGGTCAAGGCAGAAAACAGCGCAGAGCCCACCCCAGCAGAGCCTGAACCTAAGCAAAGCTAACGGCTCTGGCGGTTTAGCCGGCTAGTGTGGCAGGGGCGCCATGCCATTGGTCGCCAGCAAGTGCTGACAAGGCCGTATCATCGCCGCCTTTTTTATGGGAGAGCTAAGCATGAGTGAGGCGACTATCTTGCCCCGCGCCGAGCGTTTCTTGTCTGTGCTGCGGCATTGTCAGAACCTCGGCATGACGGTGGAGCAGGCCGACGCCAAGGGTTTGGTGCTGCGCCTGCCCTATAGCGACGGCATTGTTGGCGACCCGGAAACCGGCGTGGTGCACGGCGGCGCCATCACCACCTTGATGGACACCACCTGCGGCATCAGTACCGTGTGTGTGTTGCCGGAGTTTGAAATCTGCCCCACGCTGGATCTGCGCATTGACTACATGCACCCCGCTGAGCCGGGTAAAGCCATCTACGGCTTTGCCGAGTGCTACCGCGTGACCCCCAACGTGATCTTCACCCGTGGCGTGGCCTATCAGGATGATCGTGCCAACCCGATCGCCCATGTGGTTGGGGCTTTTATGCGCATGGGCAAAGTGACACAGGCCGCTGCACTGAATAAGGCCATCAATGAGGGCCGCGCATGAATCCTTTAAACCTCACGGAAAAAGCCCGTCAGGCGGCGCAGTCCGGTGATTACTCTGAGTTAATCAGTCTGGTGCCCTACGCCCGCATGATTGGCGTGGAGTGCATCAAATTAGGTGACGAGCTGGTGTTTCGCCTACCAGCGCTCGAAGGCAATGTGGGTAATCCGACCTTGCCTGCGCTGCATGGCGGAGTGATCGCCGGGTTTATGGAACACGCCGCACAGTTGCACTTGATTGCCGCCATGGGCGGGCAACATTTGCCGAAAATCATCGACTTCTCGATAGATTACCTGCGCGCAGGGTTATATCGTGACACCTTTGCCCAGTGTCAGGTTTGGCGGCAGGGCCGGCGGGTGGCTAACGTGGCCATCACCGCTTGGCAGGCTTCGCAGTCTGAACCCATCGCCACCGCACGCGCGCACTTTAAGGTGGACTGAAACAACGCCACCAAGACAGTCGTTATAAGGACCCGCAATGGATGCCCTGTTAATTCTTGGTGGCTTGTTACTGGTTGTGTTCAGCATGGTGTGGTTGTCCATGCAGGCGTTTTCTACCGGCCTGCTGTGGGGCTGGAGCACGTTGATTCCGCCGTTTAACCTCATCTATCTGTTGGCCCACTGGAAGCGTGGCAAGCGCGTGCTGCTGCTCACCGGCATGGGGCTGATTCTGCTGGTGGTCGGGGTCACTATGATGGCCCAGCGGAACCCTGAACGCCTCTCGCAGCTGCTTTCGTGGCAATGGCTGACGCCCGAGCCAGAGGCGCGCCCGGAGTTAGCCATTGAGCTACGCGGGCAAATCAACGGGCATGAGTTCCGCCCGCAGTTTGCCGAGTTACTCAATGGCGTGCTGAGCCTGCGTGAAGGCGGCGACTTCTTTGCCCGCCACGAAATCAGTCTGCATTTGCCCAAGGGCTATACCAGCGGGCCGCTGCGCATGGATGTGCTGCCCACCGACCCTGATCCACTGCCTTTGGTAGAAATCAGCTGGCAGAGCGAAGGCTCGCCTTTGCCGGAGTTTTGGCGCCTAAGCCGTGGTTACAGCCTGCATCTAGACATGCAGCCGGTGGCGCCGAATAAGTTGCAGGGCGACTTTCATTTGATACTGCCCAATGAATACCAAACCAGCATCAGTGGCCGACTGGAGCTGTACACCGACCAGTTGCGTTATGTGGATGGCCAGCTTGACCGCGGCCACGACTCGCTGGATACCTTGCAAGCCGTGGTGCTGGATTACCTGCAGCGCCGTTGGCAGCGCCGCGATATTCGTGTGGTGCCCATGCTGCCGCCAAGCGCGGCGCAGTGGCGCGATGGCGAAGTGACGCAAACCGTGCGTTATCACCAAGGTGATGAGCTGGCCGAGCTGCCGCTGACTTTAAAAAAGCACAGCATCAAAGGCTGGCGTGTGCTGGATGACAACTACGCGCCGTTACCCGCCGCGCCGTTAACGCCTGCGCCGGTGGTTGAGGCTAAGCCCGCGCCAGCACCGAGTGCCGCCAATGATCGTCGCGTGGGTTTTTCTTTGCCGCAATTGTTGGCCACCCCTGAGCGCTATCACGGCGCGCAAATGCGTGTGGTGAATGAGCGTGGCCGCGAGGCGAGCGGCTTGTTTGCCGGTATTAATGAGGAAGGCCAGCTGCAAATTCGCCAAGTGCGCGATGACGCCGGCGAGGTGCTGTTCTCTTTCAGTCGTCGTGAGATCGTTTTGCTCGAATTGCTCGAGCCTTGAAATGCCCTAAGGCCGTCCCCACTTCAGTAAGCACTGGTTTTGTTGTCACTGGAGTTTGGACATCCTATGGAATGCGCTCAAAAAGAAACATTAGGTTTTCAGACCGAAGTGAAGCAGCTGCTTCACCTGATGATTCACTCGTTGTACTCCAATCAGGAAATTTTCCTGCGCGAGTTAATTTCCAACGCCTCGGATGCCGCCGACAAGCTGCGTTTCGAGGCCTTGGCCAAGCCTGAACTGCTCGAAGAGTCACCGCAGTTAAAAATCCGCCTGAGCTTCGACAGCGCTGCACGCACGTTGACCATCGAAGACAACGGCATCGGCATGAGCCGTGAAGAAGTCATCGCCAACTTAGGCACTATCGCCAAGTCCGGCACGTCGGACTTCCTCAAGCAGCTCTCGGGCGATCAAAAGAAAGATGCCCACCTGATCGGTCAATTCGGCGTCGGTTTTTACAGCGCCTTTATCGTTGCCGATGAAGTGAGCGTAGAAACCCGTCGTGCTGGTGCGAGTGCCGACAGCGGCGTGCGCTGGGTGTCTAAAGGCGAGGGCGAATTCACCATCGAGGCCATCGAACGTGCCGAGCGTGGCACGCGTATCACGCTGCACTTAAAAGAAGCGTGCGCCGAATATGCCGATGGTTGGCGCCTGCGTAACCTGATCAAAAAATACTCAGACCATATCGCTTTGCCGATCGAGCTGCCCAAAGAAGCCAGCGGCGAAGACGACAAGCCGGCAGAGCCCGAGTGGGAAACCGCGAACCGCGCCAGCGCCCTGTGGACGCGTGCGCGCACCGAGGTGAAAGACGAAGAGTACGGCGAGTTCTACAAGCACATCGCCCATGACTTCGAAGACCCGCTGGCTTGGAGCCACAACAAGGTTGAAGGCAAGCTGGAATACACCTCGCTGCTCTATGTGCCGGGGCGTGCGCCGTTTGACTTGTACCACCGCGAAGCACCCAAGGGCTTAAAGCTCTATGTGCAGCGCGTGTTCATCATGGATCAGGCCGAGCAGTTCCTGCCCTTGTACCTGCGCTTTATCAAAGGCGTGGTGGATTCCAATGATCTGTCGTTGAACGTCTCACGCGAAATTCTGCAAAAAGACCCGAATATCGACGCTATGCGCGGCGCGCTGACTAAGCGCGTGCTGGACATGCTGGAGAAGCTAGCCAAGAACGATGGCGAGAAATACGCCAAGTTCTGGAAAGCCTTTGGCAGTGTGATCAAAGAAGGCCCGGCGGAAGATTTCGCCAACAAAGAGAAAATCGCCGGCCTGCTGCGTTTTGCCTCGACCCATGCGGGTAACGCGGAAGAAACCGTCAGCCTCGCCGATTACATCGCACGCATGGTGGAAGGGCAGGACAAGCTCTATTACCTCACTGGCGAAAGCTACGATCAGGTGAAAAACAGCCCGCACTTGGAAGTCTTCCGCAAGAAAGGTATCGAAGTCTTGTTGCTCACCGATCGTATCGATGAGTGGCTGATGAGCTACCTCACCGAGTTCGATGGCAAGCAGTTCGTTGACGTAGCGCGTGGCGATCTTGATCTTGGCGCATTGGATAGCGAAGAAGACAAGAAAGCCCAAGAAGAAGTCAGCAAAGCCAAAGAAGGCTTGCTGGAGCGCTTGAAAAAAGCCTTGAGCGAGCAGGTGAGCGAAGTGCGCGTGTCACACCGCTTAACCGACTCGCCGGCGATCTTGGCCATCGGCGAACAAGATATGGGCTTGCAGATGCGCCGTATCTTGGAAGCTAGCGGGCAGAAAGCGCCTGAGTCGAAGCCGATTTTCGAGATCAACCCGGCGCACCCGCTGGTGGGCAAACTCGAAGCCGAGCAAGGCGAGCAGCGCTTTAGCGATTTGGCCCTGGTGTTGTTCGATCAGGCAGCGCTGGCAGCGGGTAATTCGCTGAAAGATCCGGCCGCTTATGTGCGTCGTCTCAACCAATTGCTGGTCGAGTTAAGCGCGTAAGCTGTAGCGCTGGCTTAAAAAAACGCCCCCGCAGGCTGGTTCTGCGGGGGCGTTTTTTTGCGCTATAAGAAAGCTCGGCAGCCTTAAGTGTTTATCACTCTGGCCGAAACGCTATGGCAGTAGGAGAGGCGTATGACCCAAACCGGCGGTTTTCTCGGGCACTTTATGCCCAGTAGTGCGTGCGACGATGAAGCGCTGTGGCTGCAAAGCCGTACGGTGGCGTTTTGTGGCTTGTGTGGGGTGATTATTGGCCTCTACAGCGCCATCAAATGGGGGGGCATGGGCAATGCGGCGCTGGCGCAAGGCGCTTTTTTGCTGATTATCGGCATGCCATTAGCGCTGTTGATGCTGCGCCAAGCGTGGTTGCCAGTTCAGGCAGTGGCCAACCTAGCGCTGGCGTGCATGAGCAGCTACGCGATGATCTTGGTCTATCAGCTGGGTGGCTTGCAGTCGGCGCATGTCTATTGGCCGCTGGCGATGATCGTGTTTGCCTATTTGTTAGCGGGTAAACGCAGCGCCATGTTTTGGAGCTTAATCCAGCTAGTGTTTGTCTTTTGGCTGCTGCGCCTAGAGCGCAGTGGTGCCAGTTTGCCGCAGTTTGAGTTGAGCCCGCGCGATGCCATGGTGAACCAATACTCGGGTTATTTGTTGCCGGTGCTCACCGTGTGGCTGGCGCAGTGGTATAGCGCCGGCCTGCGCGAAAAGGCGCTCAAAGATGCCGAGCAGCACTGGCGCCAAGCCGAACAACAAAGCGCTGCCGCTGAGCGCAATCACGCGAGCTTGAGC
The DNA here is from genome assembly GCF_900109735.1 of Atopomonas hussainii. Classification (GTDB taxonomy): domain Bacteria; phylum Pseudomonadota; class Gammaproteobacteria; order Pseudomonadales; family Pseudomonadaceae; genus Atopomonas; species Atopomonas hussainii. The sequence continues at coordinate 78,682 of NZ_FOAS01000006.1, read as the reverse complement.
CACCTGCTGACAGAAGTGCGCAGCAGCGTAGAGGGCTTGCAGAAGCTCTCCGGCCAGCTGCATGGTACGCTGATCACCGTGCGTGAGCGCTGCGTGAGTATCGATAACGATGTGCAGCAGCAAAGTGCCGATATGCAGTCGCTCGATGTGGCCTTGCAGTCGGTGTTAACCGGTTTGCAGCAAGGCGCCGAGCACATGCAAGGGCTCACCGCCAGCACCCAAGATAGTGCGGCACAAGTGGAGCAACGTGCTGCAGGCATGCAAGCGGCGCAGCACAGCATGCAGGCCATTGAACACAGCAATGCACAGATTGCCGAGGCCATGCAGGTGATCAGCGATATTGCCGCGCAAACCAACTTGCTGGCGTTAAACGCAGCCATTGAAGCGGCTCGCGCAGGCGAGCATGGGCGTGGCTTTGCGGTGGTGGCCGATGAGGTGCGCAGTTTGTCGCAGCGCAGTAATCGCACCGCCGATGAGGTGCAGGGGTTACTGGCGCAGGCGCAAAACTCGGTGGCGCGTGGCGTGCAGCAAGTCACCGGCGTGACTGAGGCGCTTCTGAGTAATGTGGGGCAAACCCGTCATGTGGCTGAGGGTATGGCTGAACACAGTCAGGTGCTTAGCGGCAGTCAGGCGCAGTTGCTAGAGCTGCAAAGCCATAGCCAAGTACAGCTGGCGGCGGTCGAGCGGCAGCGCGATGCCAGTGCGGCGTTGTTGAGTGCGCAGCTGGAGTTGGTGGCGATGAGTGAGTCGTTGGCGCAGGTCGCGCAACGCTTAAGTGCGCAGGTGACTCAGCCTTGATGCGGCGTGGTTAGTGCGGCTTGCAGCAGGCGCGCAGGCAGTCACCCATCGCAGTGGCGCCCGCTTGCAGCAAGCCTTCGCCCACCGCTTGAGCCGGTGCGGAGCTGAGCGGCAGCATCAGTAAGTCAGGGTGTTTGGGGTCGGTACTGAGCACCAAGCGGGCATACAGCACATGATGTTCGGCGAGCAGTTGCACGAGCGGCTTCTCGGCGAAGAGTTTTTTCTCCAGCAGCAGGCAAATGAACTGGGTTTCTAGCTCATTAAGCCCTTCATGGCTTAGCTGCAGCTGATGAATATTGGCCGGCACACTTTGTTCTAGCTCGTGAGTGCGGGCATAGGTGACGGCGCTGGCCATGGCCAAGCCGCCTTTACTAAAGCCCCAGAAGAGGCGGTCGCCTTGCCAGCTGGCTTGATACAGCTCCAAGAAGCTAGCGGTGCCGACGGCGCTAAAAGCGCGCCCGAGCACCTGCATAAAGTCGCCGTAAGAGTTCACCCGGTAGTCGGCAGCCAAGGGGCTATTGGCTAATTGCTCTAGGGTCGTGAAATCGTGATCGGCAAATTCGGCACTGTGTACCAAACCGCCCAAGCGGCGTAAGTCAAAATGCTCTTCATGCACGGTGTGCTCGCTGACTAAGCCGTTGAGCACTTGCCAGGCAGCATCTTTCACTTCTTTAACGGGGCCGCTAAGGCGCCGTTTCGGCATGTTAAGCAGGTTCTGCAGGGGTAGGGCCGATTCCCAAAAAACGCTGCCATTGCCCCAGCATGGGTCAACCGGCTGCACGGCCAAGGTGGCCGCAGCGCGAGCAATAGCGGTAGGCCGGTGGGCGGCCAAGGCTAAACGGTTGAAGAACGGCAAGTTTTCTAGCATTGCAGATCCGTCTGTACGGCGGCGCTGGTGAGTTCCAGCCTCAGCACGTTGTCTAACAATAGCCACACGATGACCGACGTTTTGGCGACATTTCGCCAAAAACATGCCGTATAACGGCCGGGAAGTGTGATCTTGTTGGCAAAAAAGGTCACATAGATGCCTTTTTTGGCACAGTCTAGCCCTTTTTGCGACAGGTTTTGCAAGCTTCTCAGGGATTTGCCGGTTTTTTTCGTGCACGGCCTCATCCGCAGAGGGCTTGTGCCGCGCGGTTCGAATGCTTGTTGGGCTTTGTCGACGGCGTGGCGCACTGCGGGTTATTCAGCGCGCCACGCGTCTAGGGCGAGCAATTAGTCGAAGGCAAAGTGCTCAATCGGCGTGCTCATTAGGCTTTGCGCGTTTTTCAGCATGCTCTGCGCGTGTGCTTTACCGCGCGGTAACAGGCGCTCGAAGTAAAAGTCGGCGCTGGCCAATTTAGTGCGATAGAAATCGGCGCTTTGTTCGCCGCCTTGCTCTAGGCGCTCGGCGGCTTTGGCAGCCATTTTTAGCCAGATAAAGGCCAGCGCGGCATAGCCGGAATACATCAAGAAGTCGTGGCAGGCGGTGGATACTACCTCACGTTCTTTGCGCGCTTTTAAGGCGATGCGCACGGTGAGCCAATTCCACTGCGCGGCCAGCTTGAGCACCGTCAGCGCATGACGGCGCAGGCGTGGCTGTTTGACCAGCGGCAGGGCTACCTTAAGCATGTCGCGGGTGTATTGGCGCACCGCCTTGCCTTGGGTGAGCAACAGCACTTTGCGGCCCAACAGGTCTAGCCCTTGAATGCCGGTAGTGCCCTCGTAAAGGGTGCTGATGCGGGCATCGCGAACGATTTGCTCCATGCCGTGTTCGCGGATATAGCCGTGCCCGCCAAATACCTGCATGCCGATATTGGCGCTCTCCAGACCGAGTTCCGTCAGGCAGCCCTTGAGGATCGGGGTGATAAAGCCCAGTTTGTCGTCCCAGGCTTCGTAAGTGCGCATGTCGCCGGCGAGCAGGCCTTCGATCATGAAGTCGGCTTTTTGCGCGGCTTCATACAGCAGGGCTCGGCCGCCTTCGGCGATCACCTTTTGCGTCAGCAGCATGCGTCGCACGTCGCCATGATGGTGCAGGCTATCGGCAATCTGCTCGCGCTCTTTGGTGCCAGACAACGCACGCATCGAGCGGCGCTCTTTGGCATACGCCAAGGCACCTTGATAAGCCCGCTCGGCGCTGCCAACGCCTTGGATGGCGGTGCCGATGCGCGCACTGTTCATAAAGGTGAACATGCACTCGAGGCCTTTGTTGGGCTCGCCGATTAAATAGCCCTCGGCACCATCGAAGTTCATCACGCAGGTGGAAGAGGCTTTGATGCCCATTTTCTTCTCCAGCGCGCCGCAGCTAACCGGGTTGCGCTCGCCGAGGCTGCCGTCAGCATTGACCGTGAACTTAGGCACGATAAATAAGCTGATGCCGCGGGTGCCTTTGGGCGCGTCCGGTAGGCGTGCCAGAACAATATGAATAATGTTCTCGGTCAGGTCGTGTTCACCGGAAGAGATAAAGATCTTCGTGCCGTTAAGCCGATAGCTGCCATCGTCTTGCGGAGTTGCGGTGGTTTTTACTTGGCCCAAATCGGTGCCGCACTGCGGCTCGGTGAGGCACATGGTGCCGGCCCAGCGGCCTTCCGTGAGGGGCACTAAATAGGTTTGCTTCTGCGCTTCGTCGCCGTGCATCAAGATAGTGTTCATCGCGCCCAGCGACAGGCCGGGGTACATCGAGAACGGCCAATTGGCGGTGCCAAGCATTTCTTGCTTGATCAGCCCCAGTGAGATGGGCAAGCCTTGGCCGCCGTACTCCACCGGGTGCGATAAGCCTTGCCAGCCACCGGCAACAAAGGCGTCGTAGGCTTCGCGAAAGCCTTGTGGGGTGGTCACTTCGCCGGCGTTAAATTGGCAGCCTTGTTCGTCACCGCTTTGATACAGCGGGGCGACCACTTCTTCGCAGAGTTTGGCGCACTCTTGCACGATGGCCTCGACGACATCTGGGGTGGCTTCGCTCCCTTGCGCTAAGCCGGCGTAATGCGCCGGGTAATCCAGCACTTCATTCATCAAAAAGCGCATTTCGCGCTGCGGAACCTTATAGGCAGGCATGCTCATCCTCGTGCAGTCATTGGCTGTGGCTTGCAGTTATAAGGGCAGGGCTCACGCAGGGCTTTGGCGCAGGCGCGGCGGGGCGATGGCAATCAGGTCAGTCACAACTTGGCGAGTGCGGCGCCGTTGTCATGCGTTGGTCAGCAAATTGTCATCACTCGGCGCTAGCGTGGCGGCTGATTTTCAGCAGTGATGGATGACGTATGCGACAGGTAATTTGGGCGGTGGGTTTGTGTTTGCCGGTGTTGGCACAGGCGCAAGTGAGCCTGCAGGGCGAGGTAGAAGCGGGCTTGTTTATTCACCAGCACACCGACCTTAAAGAAGGCGAGCGCGTGCTGCTGCGTAATGATCAGCCGATTGAGCCGACGCGCAGCATTCCGGCCCGCCTGGGCAGCAAGTTCGGGGTGCGTTTTTCGTTAGCGGGTAAGCAGCAAGGCGATCAGCCGCTGACCTTTTTGTACCTGACTCCGGGCGTGATTGATGGCCAAGGTCAGCGACTTGACCGCTTTGAAGTACAGCAAGCCTTGCAGCCGCACACGCGCCATGAAGTGATGGCGTTTGAGTTCAGCGAGCAAGGTGAAGTGGTGCCGGGGCAGTGGCGTTTTTTGGTGTTTCAGGGGCCGCGCAAGCTGCTCGAAGAGCATTTTGAGGTGCGCTGAGCGGCCCCCCAGGCTCTTATTCGGCGAGCAGGGCGTTACGCAGGGTTTCTACACGCTCGCGGTTAACGCCCAGATCGGAGTGCCCCAAGCGTGAGGCAGAGCGCACCTCGATGTGCTGCGGGGTGATGAAAAACTCCACGTCATCGACAAAGCGCATCAGTGCGCTGGTGAACGTGACATGCAGGTAGTTGTCACTTTGGCTAACGATCGCGGTGCGCGGTTGCGCTTCGATGACGTTTTTGAGCGCCGCCAGTGCGTCGCCTTTGGGTAACGGCAGCGGCGCAATGCGGTGCTCGTCGTCGCTGGCTTGCGAGTTCACACAATTGGGTTTGTCCGGGCAGGCGCTGAAGCGGCCATCTGCCACACCGAGGTTATTGGGCAGGCTGCCACTGCAGGCGGTCAGCAGTAGGGTGCTGACTATCAGGGTAAGAGCCTTGCCGTAGACGGCTTGCTTGCCTAGAGTGGCGTCTTTTCGTGCAGGGAAGATAATCATGATTACGCTCAGTGGCTTGTATCAGTTTCCGGTGAAATCTATGGCTGGTGTGGCGTTGCAGCACAGCACAGTAGATGCCTTGGGGCTCGCAGGCGACCGTCGTTGGATGGTAGTGGATGCGCAAACGGGCAAATTTATCACGCAACGGCAGGTTGCCAGCATGGGCTTGCTCAGTGCAGTCCATGCTGCTGAGGATAGCCTGTTGCTGCGTGACGCTCAGGGCCAGCAGCTGTCTATCGATGTGCCGAATGGCGCTCAATCAGAGCGCACAGTGCAAGTCTGGGGCGACACGTTACAGGCACTGGATGCCGGCGAGGCCGCTGCGCAGTGGCTAACCCATCGGCTGGGGCGTGATTGTCGCTTGGTATATGTCGATGAGCCACGCGCACGTCAGGTAGCCCTAGAGTACGCCGCAGCGGGTGACAAAGTCGGTTTTGCCGATGGTTTTTCTCTGCTGCTGATTGGCCAAGCGTCGTTGGATGACTTAAGCGCGCGGATTGGCCGGCCGATGTCGATGTTGCGCTTTCGTCCCAATCTGGTTGTTAGCGGTGCCGAGCCGTACGCCGAAGATACTTGGCAGCGTATCCGCATCGGCGATATTGAATTCTCGCTGGCTAAGCCGTGCAGCCGCTGCGTGATTCCTACCCGTGATCCGTTCACCTTGCTGGCAGAGCCTGATGGTGAACCGCTGACCACGTTAAAAACCTACCGCCGCCGCGATGGGCAGATCTTCTTTGGCCAGAACCTGGTTCACCACGCTGTGGGCCAATTGCAGCTGGGTATGCCGGTGGAAGTGCTCGCTTAAAAAGTAAGCCCCGCAATCGCGGGGCTTACTGTTTCTGTTATTGCACTTGATCAAAATACCGCTCGTGCCATTCCACAATGCGTTGTGGGGCGCCGAGTTTGTCGCCGTAGATTACCGAGTAGGTCAGTACGTTCTGCACATATTGGCGGGTTTCGTCGAAGGGGATGTTTTCCACCCAAACATCGAACGACAGCTTTTCCGCGCCACGCAGCCACTGACGCACACGCCCCGGGCCGGCGTTGTAAGCCGCTGAGGCGAGCACGCGGTTGCCTTTGAACTGATTCAGCACTTGGTGCAAGTAAGCGCTGCCAAGTTTGATGTTGGTTTCCGGCAGGTAGGCGTTTTGCACATTGCCCAAGGCAATGTTGTAGCGCCGCGCGGTTTCTTTGGCGGTGGCGGGCATCAGCTGCATCAGGCCCATGGCGCCAACGCCGGAGCGGGCATCGTTCATAAAGGCGCTTTCTTGCCGAGTGACGGCCACCACCCAGCTGGGATGCAGGTTGTGCTGGCGCGCGGCATTCACAAAGCTTGAGCGGTAGGGCATCGGGAAGCGCACTTCGAGGTCATCCCAATACTGCGCGGTGCTGATGGCACGAATCGCCGGGAAATACCATTCCAGCTCGTAGCCAAGGCGGGCTTGGGCGATCAGCTCCTCTTTATCGAACAGGTTGCTGATGTGATACCACTCGCGACGACCATTGATGATTTCGCCACGCGCGTGAAACTCCATGGCGCGGCGGATGCCGGCAGAGTTGCGCACGCGCTGAATGACTTGCGGCTTGAGCGGGTAGGGCTTGTGGTTGAGGTGGTAGGGCTTTTCCACTAAGTCAGCGGCGAGAAAGCCATAGAAATCACGCTCTTTGGCCAGCTCGTCGAGTTTCAGCAGCGCTTCGGCGTGCTGCGGGTTACCGCTTTGCAGGCTGCGCGCATACCAGTAACGCCAGCGCGGCTGCTTGGCTAAGTCTTCAGGGAACTGGCGCAGCAGTTGATTCAGCTCGGCCCAGCGACCGTGGCGCATTAACAGGCGCGCACGCCATTCGCTGACGGTGTTGTCTTTTAATTGCGGGTCGAAGCGATTCATCACTTCAAGGCCGCGGCTATCAAAACGCTTGGCGAAGGTCAGGCCAATGCTGCGCGCGATGGCGGTTTTTTCTTCGCGGGAAAACGGCAAGCTGCCTTCGTAGCGGTTGAGCAGGCTAAGGGCTAGCTCGGGATCTTGGCGGGCGAGGCGGCGTAGGCCCAAACCCACGGCATCCGCTTCGCGGGTGCTTTTGAGTCCGCTGGGTTTGGCCAGCTTGCGCGGGTTTTGCGCTAAGTCGACTAAGCGCTCGCCTTCGGCGGGGTTGTTCAGTTGCTTGCTTAAATAGGTGGCTAAACCGAACTGGCCGTTGTCGCCCGCTAGGCGTAAGCGTTTCCAGATCAGCGCGTCGGTTAGCCAGCCGCGGGCTTTGGCGGTATCAAACAGCGGGTCGCAGGCATTGGGCTGCGATTTGCCTACCGCCCAGAGTTGTTCGGCTTTAGCGCGGCCTTCGGCGGGTGCGGTTTTGATTAGGTACTCGGCGTGCAGGCAATCCAGCTCAGTGAAATTGAGCTTGGGCGAGTAGTACTTAAGAAATAACGGCCACTGCCCGCGCTCAGCCAATGCGCGTAACCAACGCAGCTTGAGCCAGCTGATCTGCGGCAAATCACCGTGTTCCAGCAAAAAGGCTTCGACTTCTGCATCGCTCGCCGACGGCAGACGGTTGGTTAGCTGTTGGTAGTCCAGATACGGCTGCAGCGGGTAGCCACGCAGGTTGCTGGCATAGCGTTGGTAGACGCTGCTGTCGCCACGTTCAAGGGCTTTTAGCGCTAAATCGTACTGCTGGCGCTGCTGACTTAGGTTGGCGGCAAAGCTGGTGGTGCACAACAAACTGGCACCTGCGGCGAACACAGCCAGCAGGCGAGAAAAGCGAGAGCGCGGAAGAATCATGATGCGGCATTAACCAGAAGAAGTAAGCGTCCCTGCGACGTGGCGTTAGCTTAACGGCTTGGCTGGCGCGACGAAAGCGCTGGGATGGCGCTAGGCCATGGCCTAGAATGCCGGCCCGCCTAGGAGATTGCCCATGACATTGCTGAAATTCACCGACGTTTCCTTAGCCTATGGCACCCATGTGCTGCTGGATAAGGCCAGTTTTCAGCTGGAAAAGGGCGATCGGCTGTGTTTGATCGGTCGTAATGGCGCGGGCAAATCCACCTTGATGAGCTTGCTGGCCGGACGTGCGCACGCTGACGATGGCGAAATCTGGCGCGCGCCGACGCTAAAAATCAGCGAGCTGCCACAAGAGCTGCCCGACGCCAACGAGCGCACGGTATATGACGTGGTGGCCGATGGCTTGGCCGAAGTAGGTCAGCTGATTGCTGAGTACCACCGCTTAAGCCAAAACATTCAGGGCGATGACGATCTCACCAAGCTAACCCGCGTGCAGCAGGCGCTGGAAGCCAAAGACGGCTGGCGACTGGAGCAGCAAGTGGGGCAAGTGATTAGCCGCTTGAATTTGCCGGCGGAAAAAACCATGGGCGAGCTGTCCGGTGGCTGGCGCCGGCGGGTGATTTTGGCCCAAGCCTTGGTTAGTGAGCCGGATGTGCTGTTGCTCGATGAGCCGACCAACCACTTGGATATCGGCGCTATCGACTGGCTGGAACAAGTCATTCTGAATTTCAGCGGCGCCGTGGTATTTATCACTCACGATCGGAGCTTTTTGCAGCGCTTAGCGACGCGCATTCTGGAGCTGGATCGCGGCTGGTTGCTGGACTGGAAGGGCGATTACGCCAGCTTCCTCATACATAAAGAAGAACAACTGGCGGCGGAAGAAACCGCCAACGCGCTGTTCGATAAAAAGCTCGCCCAAGAAGAAGTGTGGATTCGCCAAGGCATTAAAGCCCGCCGCACGCGTAATGAAGGCCGCGTACGGGCGCTGAAAGCCATGCGTGACGAGCGCGCGCAGCGGCGCAACCAGCAAGGCCGCGCTACGTTTCAAATGGAGTCGGCGGATAAAAGCGGTAAGCGGGTGATTGAGCTGCAGCAGATGGGCTTCCGCCATGCCGCTGGGCAGCCAGCACTGATTCGCAATCTATCGCTAACGGTGCAGCGTGGCGACCGCATTGGTCTGTTAGGCGCAAACGGCTGCGGTAAATCCACCTTGCTTGGCTTGCTCTTGGGTCGTTTGCAGCCCAGCGAAGGCAGTGTGGAACACGGCACGCGTCTTGAGGTGGCGTATTTTGACCAATTACGTCAGCAGTTAAACCCCGACGCGTCGGTGGTGGATAACCTCGCCGAAGGGCGCGAGTTTATTAGCATCAATGGCCAGAATCGCCACGTTTTAAGCTACCTCGGCGACTTTTTATTCAGCCCTGAGCGCGCGCGTACGCCGGTGAAAGCGCTGTCTGGTGGTGAGCGGGCACGCCTCTTGCTGGCCAAGCTCTTTAGCAAGCCAGCCAACGTTTTGGTGCTCGATGAGCCGACCAACGATCTCGATGTAGAAACCCTCGAATTATTGGAAGAGGTGCTGGCGGAGTTTGCTGGCACTGTGTTGCTGGTCAGCCACGATCGGGCCTTCCTCGATAACGTGGTCACCAGCGTGTTGGTGTTTGAAGGTCAGGGCGTGGTGCGTGAGTTTTTCGGTGGTTATCACGACTGGTTGCGCCAAGGTGGCGACGTGGCTTTGTTGGGTGACCGGGGGGCAGCAGAAGAGACTACTGCGTCATCTGCCAACGGTGTCACAATGCCACTATCTTCACCCGCTCAGGTGAGCGAACCAGCGAAGAAAAACAAACTAAGCTACAAACTGCAGCGTGAGTTGGATGCGTTGCCGGCGCAGATTGAAGCGCTGGAGAGTGAGTTGGCTGAAGTTCAGGCAGAAGTCAGTAGTCATGATTTCTACCAGCGTGACCATGCCGATGTGCAGGGGCGCCTAGCGCACTTGCAAGGCTTGCAGGAGCAATTGGACCAGTGCCTAGAGCGTTGGGCTGAGTTGGAGGATATGCAGGGCTGAGCCCTGGTGGTCGTAGACGTGTAAGGAGCTTAGATGGCCATCGAGTACCGTTTTAACCTAGGTGACGATATTGAGCTTTTGTACAGCATTGAGCTGGACCGAGAGTTCGACCCTGAGCAAGGCAATGGTGCGCCGGCTTGGACGCGTCTAGCGAACAATCAATGCAGCAATTGCCCGCTGAAAAGTGAAGAGCACAAGCATTGCCCCGCTGCTTTAGATCTGTACCCGGTGATCGAGGATTTCAAAGGCTTGCCGGCTTTTAAGAAGTCCACCGTTAAGGTCATCACCCCTGAGCGTGAATACGTCAAACTGGTGGGCTTGGAAGAGGGGCTGCGCGCGTTGATGGGCGTGATTATGGCGACCAGCGCCTGCCCGCATATGTCGGTGCTCAAGCCGATGGCCATCCAGCATTTGCCGTTTGCCAATAACCAAGAGTTCGTCATGCGTGCGGTATCGCTATACCTGACGCGGCAGTACTTTAATCAGCGCGACGGCTTAACTCCGGATTGGGAGCTAAAAGGCTTGGTGAAAGTCTTCCAGCAATTACAGCTGGTCAATCAGGCGTTTTGGCACCGGATACATGACGAGTGCGCCGGTGACTCCAACCTTAAGGCCTTCCTGAACTTCTTCTCCATGGCCTCCAGTGTGTCTTACTCACTAGAGACGCAACTGCAGAAAATCCGCCCGCTGATCATGGGGCGTGAAGGCTTGTAAAAAAACGGGCCGGGGTGTTTTCCGGCCCGTTGTTTTGCGTTGCTTAGTTTTGCTGAGAGTTGCTTGGCTCAGGTGTTTAGCCGCTTGGCCAGCACATCGCACGGGGCACCATGCAGCAAGTCATTGGCGGTAGAGCCTAAAAGTAGCGCTAGGCCGTGCCGGCCATGACTGCCTACCACGATCAAGTCGCAATCCAGTTCGGCCACCAAGCGGTGAATTTCCGCGCGTGGCTGGCCGTAGGTTAAATGCCAAGCGCTGCGCTCGACACTGGGGTAGTGCTTACTAAAAGTGCCCAGTAGTTCTTCCGCTTGCTGTTGTTGCTGTTGCTGCAGCAGCGATAGATCCATCGGCACTTCACCGCTAAACGCCATGGCGATCGGTTCGACCGCGTGGCACAGCGACAAGCGCGCTTTGTGGGTTTGCGCAAGGGCAATGGCGTGCTCCACCACGTCATGACACTCTTCGCTTAAATCGACAGCCACCAGGATGTGTTGGTAGGGCATGCGGCGCCTCATAATGTTGCCTAACGATTAACTTAAGGATACGCCATGAATCTCACTTGGCTATGGGTGGCCTTGGGCTTGTTTTTAATTATTAGCCCGGCTTTTTGGTTGTTGCCCTCGCGCAGGCAGCAGGCGCAGATGCAGTTGCGTTTGGCTGCTGGCAGGCTAGGGCTGCGCGTCACTATGGTGCGCCCGGATTGGCCGCACTGGATGCAAGACCTCGTCGCTAAAGAGGTGGCGCAGTACCTGTGGCTGCGCAAAAACACTGCGTGTAAAGACTGGCAATACTGGCAAGTAGCGCCGGGTGTTTGGCATAACCAGTGGCGTGAGCCGTTAGAAGAGCCCGCACTGCTAGCGCATTTGGCGCATTTGCCCGCCGATGTGTGGAGCATCAGCGCCGGTCCTGCAGCCGTGCAGGTCACCTGGGCTGAGCGCGGCAGCGAGGCCGAATTGGCGCAAATTGGCCAATGCCTGAAAAGCCTTTGATCGATAAATGCAGGCACCTGAGCAAGCCCAGCTACACTGTGTAACGCCTGTTTGGCGGCGCATTGGCAACACGAATCGGCGAATATCGCTTTGACAAGGTCAAGATTGACATTTGCAGGCTTTTCCCCGAAGGTGTGCGCACCCAAATCAAACAAGCGTATGAATCGGGCGTTTGGTATGCGCCATGAGATTCATCGACGCTAGGGTAAGCGAGCACTGGCTGTGCTGACTCTGTCAGTAGTGCCGTAGGACCATATAACACAGGGATGAACCTGGGTTTCACTCTTCCAACGCGTGGAGATCTGTTGATGATTTACGAAGGTAAAGCCATCACGGTAAAGCCTCTTGAGAACGGTATCGTCGAACTGACCTTCGACCTCAAGGGCGAGTCCGTCAACAAATTCAACCGCCTGACGCTGTCTGAACTGCGTGCCGCGGTTGACGCCGTCAAGTCTGACAGCTCGGTTAAGGGCCTGATTGTCACCAGTGGTAAAGACGTCTTTATCGTTGGCGCCGACATCACTGAGTTCGTCGACAACTTCCAGCAGCCCGATGAAGAGCTGTTGGCTGGCAACCTCGAAGCCAACCAGATCTTCAATGATTTCGAAGACCTGCCGTTCCCGACCGTAGTGGCCATCAATGGCATCGCTCTGGGTGGTGGTTTTGAAATGTGTCTGGCCGGTGACTTCCGTGTCATGTCTGCCAAGGCCAAAGTTGGTCTGCCAGAAGTTAAGCTGGGTATCTACCCGGGCTTCGGCGGTACCGTACGTCTGCCGCGCGTGATCGGTGCCGATAACGCCATCGAGTGGATCGCTTCCGGTAAAGAAAACCGTGCTGACGACGCTCTGAAAGCAGGCGCTGTTGACGCTGTGGTAGCCCCTGAGCTGCTCAAAGACGCGGCCATTGATCTGGTCAAGCGCGCTATTTCTGGCGAGCTGAACTATCAAGCCAAGCGTCAGCCGAAGCTGGAAAAGCTCAAGCTCAACGCCATCGAACAAATGATGTGCTTCGAAACCGCCAAAGGTTATGTGGCTGGCCAAGCTGGCCCGAACTACCCGGCGCCGGTTGAAGCGATCAAGACCATCCAGAAAGCTGCCAACTTTGGCCGCGACAAGGCTCTGGAAGCGGAAGCTAAAGGCTTCGTTAAGCTGGCCAAGACCACTGTGGCGTCTAGCCTGATCGGTCTGTTCCTCAACGACCAAGAGCTGAAGAAAAAGGCCAAGGTTTACGACGAACAAGCTGGCGACGTGAAACTGGCTGCTGTATTGGGCGCCGGTATCATGGGCGGCGGTATTGCTTACCAGTCGGCTGTTAAAGGCACTCCGATCCTGATGAAGGATATCCGTGAGGAAGCCCTGCAGCTGGGTCTGAACGAAGCGACCAAACTGCTGGACAAGCGTGTTTCTAAGGGCAAGCTGAGCGCCGTGAAAATGGCCGAAGCCCTGAACGCGATTCGTCCGACCCTGTCTTACGGCGATTTCGGCAATGTCGACATCATTGTTGAAGCCGTGGTTGAGAATCCGAAGATCAAGCAGGCTGTACTGTCTGAGGTCGAAGGTCTGGTGAAGGAAGACGCCGTTCTGACGTCCAACACTTCTACCATCTCCATCTCGCTGCTGGCCCAAGCGCTGAAGCGTCCGGAAAACTTCTGCGGTATGCACTTCTTCAACCCGGTACACATGATGCCGCTGGTGGAAGTGATCCGTGGTGAGAAGTCCAGTGAGAAAGCCGTTGCTACCACTGTGGCTTACGCCAAGAAGATGGGTAAGACTCCGGTTGTTGTGAACGACTGCCCGGGCTTCCTGGTTAACCGCGTACTGTTCCCGTACTTCGGTGGCTTTGCCAAGCTGGTTAGCATGGGCATCGACTTCCAGCGCGTTGACAAGATCATGGAGAAATTCGGTTGGCCCATGGGCCCAGCGTACCTGATGGACGTTGTGGGCATGGACACCGCTCACCATGCGCGTGACGTGATGGCCGAAGGCTTCCCGGATCGCATGAAAGAAGACAAGAAGACCGCTGTTGACGCTATGTACGAAGCTGAGCGCTTCGGCCAGAAGAACAACAAGGGCTTCTACTCTTACGAAATGGACAAGCGTGGCAAGCCGAAGAAAGTTTCTGACGCTCAGGCTTACGAAATCCTCAAGCCGGTGGTTTACGAGCAGCGCGAGCTGAGCGATGAAGAAATCATCGAAATGATGATGGTTCCGCTGTGCCTGGAAACTGTTCGCTGCCTGGAAGAAGGCATCGTAGACAGTGCTGCCGATGCCGATATGGGCTTGATCTACGGTATTGGTTTCCCTCCCTTCCGCGGCGGCGCGCTGCGCTACATCGACACCCTGGGTGTGGCTGAGTTCGTAGCAATCGCCGACAAGTACGCCGACTTTGGTGCCCTCTACCATCCGACCGCCAAGCTGCGTGAGATGGCTGAGAAGGGCCAGAAGTTCTTCGGTTAATGCGGACCTCAAGAGAGCGAGATTAGATTTATGAGCTTCAATCCGAGAGACGTTGTCATTGTTGACTTCGGTCGTACCCCGATGGGTCGTTCCAAGGGTGGTATGCACCGCAACACCCGTGCTGAAGACATGTCCGCCCACCTGATCAGCGGCGTGCTGGCGCGCAACCCTAAGGTTGACCCGGCTGAAGTCGAAGACGTGATCTGGGGCTGTGTAAACCAGACTCTGGAGCAGGGCTGGAACATCGCGCGCATGGCGTCGCTGATGACCCAAATCCCGCACACTGCCGCTGGCCAGACTGTTAGCCGTCTGTGTGGTTCTTCCATGAGCGCCCTGCACACTGCAGCGCAAGCCATCATGACCGGCAACGGTGATGTGTTTGTGGTCGGTGGTGTTGAGCACATGGGCCACGTTGGCATGATGCACGGCGTAGATCCGAACCCGCACATGTCGCTGTACGCTGCTAAAGCGTCGGGCATGATGGGTCTGACCGCTGAAATGCTGGGCAAAATGCACGGCATCAGCCGTGAAGCCCAAGACCAGTTCGGCTACCGCTCGCACAAGCTGGCTCACGAAGCCACGCTGAAGGGCTGGTTCAAGAACGAAATCATCCCGATGGAAGGCTACGACGAGAACGGCTTCCTGAAGGTGTTCGACTTCGACGAAACCATCCGTCCGGAAACCACCGTGGAAAGCCTGGGCGCTCTGAAGCCTGTGTTTAACCCCAAAGGTGGTACCGTGACTGCCGGTACTTCTTCGCAGATCACCGACGGTGCCTCGTGCATGCTGGTGATGTCTGCTCAGCGTGCTAAAGACTTGGGTCTGGAGCCGCTGGCGAAGATCCGTTCCATGGCGGTTGCTGGTGTTGATCCGGCGATCATGGGTTACGGCCCAGTACCGTCTACTCAGAAGGCCCTGAAGCGCGCTGGTCTGACCATCGCTGACGTGGACCACGTTGAGCTGAACGAAGCTTTCGCTGCTCAAGCACTGCCGGTTCTGAAGGACCTGAAGCTGCTGGACCAGATGGAAGCCAAAGTGAACCTGCACGGCGGCGCGATCGCCCTGGGTCACCCCTTCGGCTGCTCGGGTGCACGTATCTCCGGTACCCTGCTGAACGTGATGAAGCAACATGGCGGCACCATCGGTGTGTCCACCATGTGCGTAGGCCTCGGCCAAGGCATCACCACCATCTTCGAGCGCATGTAAGCACTCGTTAGACGGTAAGAAAAACCCGCATCCTTGGATGCGGGTTTTTTTATGCCTGAGAAATAAGGAAGCGCTGCTTTAATCGGCGAACGACTCAAGCACAAGGCGCCCGGAGCGCAGCAAACGAGACATACCGTCTGGTAGGCGAGTTTGCGAGTACCGCGCAACGCAGTGATTGTGGTGTACAGGCATTAAATCAACGTTGCCTTAGCGGGCCTGAACGATGACCACAGTGTCGTCACCCAGCTTGCGCATAAAGCTGTAAGGGCTGCTGGAAAGCTGCTCATGTTGCCCTGCGCCAATAGCCGGATGATGGGCGCGAAACTGGCCAAGCGCCTGCCAGTGCTTGAGCAGCGCGCTGTGTAGCGGCTGATCTATTTCGGCCCAGTTCATCGACGAGCGCGTGCCTTGCTGCGGGTCAGAGCCTGACGGCCCCATAGGCCGCGCCGTTTCATCGCCGTAATAGATTTGCACCGCGCCGGGGGCGAGCAATAGGGCGGCGGCTAAGCCTTGCTGGCGGGCCAGATCATCGCCGGTGGTCTTATAGAACAGCGAGGTATCGTGACTGGAGGCATAGCTTAAAAAGTTGTGCTCGGTATTTTTGGCTAACAGTGCGCTGTAGTGTTGGTAGCTGGGCTCGGCTTTACGCAGGCATTCGCTGGCTTGGCCGGCGGCGTCTTTTTGGAAGGCAAAGTTAATCAGCGCATCGAAGCCGTGGTCTTGGTAGAGGTTTTCCTCGGGGCCGTGACCAAACACTTCACCGACCATCCAGAAATCCGTGCCGGCCAATGGATCGTCGGGGTTAGCGGCTGACCACTGAGCGCGTGCTTTATCGGCAGCTTGGCGCAGTGCGGCCCAGGCCTCGGGCTCAACGTGCTTAACCGTGTCGGCGCGAAAACCATCGACACCGTATTCCGCCACCCACTCGCTCAGCCATTCCACTAAGTAATCGCGCACGCTATAGCCTTCGCGCGCTACAGCGCCGGTATCGGCTTTGTTTTTAAGAAAGGCGGGCAGAGTGACAGGCTGGTTGCTCTCGGTTTTAAAGTCCGGCAGAAACGCCAGTGAGCCTTTCACTGGGTCGACCACCACGCTAGGTGCGTTGTCGTAGTCGGCAATGCCGGCGCGTACCCAGTCTTTGCCCCACCACTGCGCCCAGCCAGCGTGATCGTAGTCGAGCAGGTTGTGATAAGCGTGCAGGTTTTCGTAGCTCTCTGGTTGCCAGTCGCTCCACTGGTTGGGCAGGTATTGCTGCATGCCGCTGCGTAGGCCGCCAAAATTAAATTTTTGCATGTCGGCCAAGGTGGAATAGCCGGGGTGGTTCATCACCACATCAAACAGCACACGAATGCCGCGTTGGTGAGCGCCTTTGATCAGCGCACGGAGGTCATCAGGGGTGCCCATATTGGCATCCAGCCGGGTGTAATCCAGTGCGTAATAGCCGTGATAGGCGTAGTGCCGAAAATCGCCTTTATCGCCGCCGCCTACCCAGCCGTGGATTTGCTCATACGGCGCGCTGATCCACAGCGCATTCACGCCAAGCTCGGCTAAATAATCGAGCTTGTTGGTCAGGCCTTTAAGGTCGCCGCCGTGAAAGGTGCCGATTTCCTCTTGGCCATCGCTTTGCCGGCCATAGCTGTGGTCGTTATCCGGGTTGCCGTTGGAAAAACGGTCGGTAAGGGCGAAATACACGGTGGCGTTTCGCCAGTTGAATGGCGCGGCGGCCGGTTGTGCTTCGGCGCGCTCCAGCAGCAATAAGCCTTGGCTACCGGCAGCCGGTGTGAGGGTAATGCTGCCATTAGCCACCGTGGCGGTTTGTTGGCTGAGTGCATCGCGCAGCACAGTGCCGTCGGCAAAGGCCTTGCTGACGTTCACCGTCAGCGGCGCGCCGGTATCGGCTTGGCAGTCTTGTGGGCCGCTGGCCTGTGCTTGGCGGGGCTCTGGCAGCAGGCGCAGATGGCTGTCGTCACCGGCGAACCACAGCACGCGGTATTGCCCGCCTTCATGCAGTTTCATGCTCAGGTGGCTATTAGGTTGCCAGGCTTGTTTGCGATACGGCGCCAGCGGGGTGCTGGTAGCTTGTGCGTTCTCGCCGCGCACATGCAGCTGGCCGGGGGTTAAACTCACCAACCCTTCAAACCCGGCGCCGCGCTTTTGCCAGCTCACCGCCAGCGGCGTGTTATCCAGCCACAAGGTTAAGGGTGGGTTGGCGTAGGCGCTGCCGCTGATAAGGCAGCCGAGCAGGGCGAGACGCTGCAAAACCGGGGTGAAGGCGGGCATGACAAGTCCTTGGCGTTGTTGTTTTAGTGCGCTCATTGTTGGCCTTGGCAAACAGGCTTGTGCAGGCGTAGAGGGTCTTTTGACTTGGGGGATCAGGCAAGGCTACGCCCTAATGCTACGCCCCAGGGGTAGGGGGCGGGGATGATGCTGGGCTGGCGGCGCTGTTTGAGTATCCCTAAACGCGAAATCCGCCAGGGTAGTAAAGCTGGCTGTCGCGCCAGTGTTGTGGATCAACAATAAGAAGCCACGAGGACAAACGAATGAACAAGAAGTTGTTGGCAGCTGCCGCCATTGGCCTTGCCGCCACCATGAACCTGCCGATGACCGCCTATGCGGCCATTGAAGAAGGCAAGCTGGTTATTTGGATTAACGGCGACAAGGGCTACAACGGCCTGGCTAAAGTCGGCGAGAAGTTTACCGCCGAGACCGGCATTAAAGTGGAAGTGGCGCACCCCGATAGCGCTACCGATAAATTCCAGCAGGCAGCTGCTACCGGCAACGGTCCAGATATCTTCATCTGGGCGCACGACCGTTTTGGCGAGTGGGCGCAGAGTGGTTTGATCACCCCGATCAACCCTAGTGTGGCGACCAAAAACAGCATCGCCGACTTCGCTTGGGATGCGGTGAGCTTTAAAGGCAAAACCTGGGGCTACCCGATTGCCGTTGAAGCTGTCGGCCTGATCTACAACAAGGCGCTGGTGCCAACCCCGCCGAAAACCTTTGATGACGTCATTGCGCTCAACGCCGAGCTTTCGAAAGAAGGCAAGCGCGCCATTTTGTGGGACTACAACAACACCTACTTCACTTGGCCGCTCATGGCTGCCAACGGTGGCTATGTGTTTGAAACCACCGAGCAAGGCTACAACGTGAAAAACACCGGGGTGAACACCGCCGGTGCCAAGCAAGGCGCCGAAGTGCTGAAGGCGCTGGTGGATAAAGGTGTAATGCCCAAGGGCGCCGATTACAGCGTTTCTGAAGCGGCCTTTAACAAGGGCGAGTCGGCCATGATGATCAACGGCCCGTGGGCGTGGTCGAACATCAAGAAAAGCGGCATCGACTTTGGTGTGGCCGCCATTCCGGCAGTGGGCGATGCGATTAGCCGTCCGTTTACCGGCGTGATGGCCGCCACCTTAAACGCGGCAAGCCCCAACCAAGCGTTGGCGGTGGAGTTCCTCGAGAGCTACCTGCTGCAAGTCGACGGTCTGAAAACCGTGAACGCCGATGTACCGCTGGGCGCGGTAGCCAACAAGGCCTATATGGAAGAGCTGTCCGCCGATCCGTACATCAAAGCCACCTTTGAAAACGCCCAGCTAGGCCGCCCGATGCCCAACGTGCCGGAAATGGGCGCCTTCTGGTCGGCCATGGGCCCGGCGTTGTCGAACATCACCTCTGGTCGCCAGAGTGTGCAAGAAGCGCTGGACGACGCCGCCAAGCGCATCGCCAAGTAAACCTGCCAACCGTCAGGGCCGGCCAGCCACGCTGCCCTGACGGTGCTCTTTTATGAGGCTATAACAAGATGTCTGCCGTGAATGCCGCTGAAGCCTATACCCCCGCCATGACTGATTTTCGATCGAACGCTGTACTGAAGTCTGTGTTGAAGTGGGGCCTGTGGGCAGCCTTCAATGCCTTTGCGCTGTATCTGGTGGTGGTGCTCTATGCCCAGCAACAGACGGCCTTTGCCCTGTTGGGGTTAGTGGTAACCGGCATTGCCAGTTACGTGTTTATCAGTAAGCGTGCTTACGCTCACCGCTATATTTACCCAGCGGTAGCGGGCATGCTGATCTTTGTGATTTTTCCGCTGCTGTACACGGTAGGCATTGGCTTTACCAACTACAGCGGCAGCAACCTGCTGAGCCTGCAACAAGCGCAGACTTATCACCTGCAGCAAACCTATGTCAGCGGCGCGCGTTTGCCGTTTACCGTGCATCGCAACGATGGCGGCTTGCGCCTGCAAGTCGCCCAGCCTGATGGCAGCGTGTTAGTCAGCGAGGTGCTGGCTCAAGGTGCTGAACCCGCGCAAATAGAGCTATCGCTCAGCACAGCAGACAGCTCGCTGGGTGAAGCCCTGCCGCTGCGCGAAGTGATTGCCCTGCGTAAGCAGTTGGAGCAATGGGTATTTGTCGAGCCCAATGGCGAGTTACTGCGCTTGTATGGCCTGCGTGAAGTGGCCGCGGTGCGCCCGCTGTATCGCCTGCTAGAAAATGGCGACTTGCTGAATAACCGCTCCAGCGAGCGTTTAACCCTCGACACTCAGCAAGGCTTCTATGTGGACAGTCGTGGCAACACCATGGCGCCGGGTTTTACCGTGTACACCGGCTGGGACAACTTCTCCCGCGTCTTGACCGATCCAAGCATTCGCGGCCCGTTCTTACAGATTTTCGCCTGGACGGTGGCCTTCGCCGCCTTGACTGTGGTGTTTACCTTGGCCGTGGGGCTAGTGCTGGCCAGCTTGCTGCAGTGGGAGCTAGTCCGCGGTAAAGCCTTCTACCGCATGATGCTGATCCTGCCGTATGCGGTGCCGGCGTTTATCTCGATTCTGGTGTTCAAGGGTTTGTTCAACCAGAACTTTGGTGAGATCAACCTAGTGCTCGACAGTCTATTTGGCGTGCGCCCGGACTGGTTTAGCGACCCCACATTGGCGCGCAGCATGATTCTGATCGTCAATACCTGGCTGGGTTACCCCTACATGCTGCTGTTGTGCATGGGCTTGTTGCAGGCGATTCCGCGTGACTTGTACGAAGCCTCGGCGATTGATGGAGCCAGCCCGGTGGATAACCTGCTGCGCATTACCTTGCCGCTGCTGATCAAGCCGCTGATGCCGCTGCTGATCGCCAGCTTCGCCTTTAACTTCAATAACTTTGTGCTGATTACCCTGCTGACTAGCGGTGCGCCGGACATCATTGGCGCCACCACGCCCGCCGGCACCACCGACTTGCTGGTGAGCTACACCTACCGCATTGCCTTCCAAGATTCGGGGCAGAACTTCGCCTTGGCGGCGGCCATTGCCACGCTGATCTTCATTCTGGTCGGCGCTATGGCGTGGCTGAACCTCAAGCTCACCAAGGTTAAGGTTTAAGGAGTACGACAATGGCTATGGTTTATCCCAAGTCGACCCGTTATCGGGTGTGGCTCACCCACTTAAGCTTGCTGGGCTTTGTGCTGCTGATTATGTTCCCGCTGCTGATGGTGGTGTCGATTTCCTTCCGTGAAGGTAACTTCGCCACCGGTAGCTTGTTCCCCGATCAACCCACGCTCGAGCACTGGTCGCTGGCGCTGGGCATCCCGTACACCTTGGCCGATGGCACTGTGGTTAAGCCGCCGTTCCCTGTGGTGACTTGGCTGTGGAACTCGCTGAAGATCGCCTTTATCAGCTCGGTGCTGATTCTGTTGCTGTCCACCACCAGCGCCTATGCCTTTGCGCGCATGCGCTTTGCCGGCAAGGGGCCGATCTTAAAGGCCATGCTGATTTTTCAGATGTTCCCGCCGGTGCTCACCTTAGTAGCCATCTATGCGTTGTTTGACCGCTTGGGCCAGCATGTCAGTTGGTTGGGCGTGAACAGCCACGGCGCGGTGATTGTGGCCTCGCTCGGTGGCATGGCGCTGCATATCTGGACGATCAAGGGCTACTTCGAAAGCATCGACGCCTCGCTAGAAGAGGCCGCGATTGTCGACGGCGCCACCACCTGGCAAGCCTTTGTGCACATTCTGCTACCGATGAGCGTGCCGATTTTGGCCGTGGTGTTCATCCTCGCGTTTATCACCAGCATCACCGAATACCCGATGGCCTCGGTGCTGCTGATGGATATCGACAAGCTCACCTTGTCGGTCGGCGCGCAGCAATACCTCTATGAGCAGAACTACCTGTGGGGCGACTTCGCCGCCGCGGCAGTGCTCTCAGGCTTGCCGATCACCTTAGTGTTCCTCTATTGCCAGAAGTGGATCGTCGGTGGGTTAACCGCCGGTGGGGTAAAGGGCTAGTTACCGCTAATCCGATTGCCGCCCGCTGCACGCCAAACCGCGAGGTTGTGGCGTGCAGCTGTTTAAAAATTCCGTACACTCCAGCCACCCACGCCGGCACGCATCCAACTTTTTGCCGGCGATATAACAAAAAAGGGGAGATGGATATGACGTCAGCCGTGCCGACGGCTTTACCGCTGATACCCGCCAAACTCAGCTTGCCTTACCTGCCCGACGGAGTGATTCGTCGCCCACGTTTTGATGAATACCTAAGCCGCCTCGGGCATGTCCGCCTGTTGGTGCTGCAAGCGGCTAGCGGCTTTGGCAAAACCACCTTGGCCTGCCAATGGGCACAAGACTACGACGGCGCCACCGCATGGCTAACCCTCGATAGCAGCGATAACGACGCTGCGCAGTTAGGCCGCTATCTGGTCAACGCGCTGCACAACGAGTTGGATGGCGGCTGCCCGCGCAGCCAAGCTTTGGCCGAGCAGGGCGCTATGCCCTTAGAGGCGTTGCTCACCCATTTGCTGGCCGAATTACCGCCCAGCCACGGCCCGTTGCTGTTGGTGCTGGATGAGTTCGAGTGCGTACACAACCGCGAGGCCATTCAAGGCTTGCGGCTATTTTTGCGCCATATGCCGGTGTGGATGACCTTGTTGGTATGCAGTCGTGGCCTGCCGGATTTGGGCGTTGCCGAGCTGCGCGTAAAACATCAACTGTTAGCGCTGGATGCCAGCCAGCTGGCCTTTGAAGACAACGAAGTGCAAGCGTTGATGGAAGATGGGCTCAACTTTGCCGTGAACCGCGAGCAAGTGGAGCGCCTCAATCGCCGCATCGGTGGTTGGCCTTGTGCACTGCAACTGGCCCTGCAAGAGGCGCACAGTGGCCGGGCTATGGATATCTTTCTCGACAGCTTGCAGCTCGGCCATCCGTTTATTCGCGATTATTTGCGCGAGCAAGTAATGGCCGGCTTAGATGCCGCCACCCAAGACTTTTTGTTTTCGACCTGCCTGCTGGAGCGCTTTAGTGCGCCCTTGGCGGATCGCCTCACGGCCAGCTGTAACGGCCGCGAGCGCCTAGAAATGCTCGAGCGCGCTGGCTTGTTTATTCAGCCTGCCGACAGCCTGCGCCAGTGGTTTACCTACCACCCCTTGTTTGCCACCTTCTTGCAAGGTGAGCTGCGCACCCATCAACCGGGGCGTATTCAAGAGCTGCACTTGGCCGCTGCCGAAGCGCTGCTGGAAGAACAGATGCCCGACGAGGCGGCCCGCCATGCAGTGCAGGCCAAGGCGCCGGAGCAAATCAAAGCGATTTTGGACCAGTACGGCCGGCAGTTTTATCGCCAGGGGCTGCTCAGCCTGCTGCAAAGCTGCTTAGAGCATGTCAGCGATGACATGATTGCCGACTCCACCTTGCTCACCTTGCTGCAAGCTTGGGTGATGCAGGCGCAGTTCCGTTTCGATGAGGTGGAGCGCTGGCTTAAAGCCGGTGAAGCGGCGCAGCAGGCGCGTTATTCGCCGCATGAGTGGCAGCGCGTCGAGGCCGAATTTAAAGCTGTGCGTGCACAAGTGGCGATGAACCAAGGCCAACACCAAAAAGCCACCGAACTGGTGCGCGAGGCATTGCCGTTCGAGCCCATGACCATGCGCACCTCGCGCGTGGCGGCGATGTCGGTATTGGCCGAAGCGCACTTTGTGCAGGGCGAATTGCTCGAAGCGCAAGCTGAACACGAACAAGCCGAGCGCCGCGCGCGGGAAATTCATGCCTCGCAACCGGTGCTGTGGAGCTTGGGCCAGCTGTCGGAAATCGCCATGGCGCGCGGCCAGCTGCAAAAGGCCTACAACCTGCAAGAACGGGCGTTGCAATACATCGACCAAGAGCACCTGCCGGTCACCCCGATCATGGAGTTTATCCACCGTGTGCGCGGCCAGTTACTGTGGGAATGGCACCACTTAGATGCCGCCGAACACGCCGCGCTGCAAGGCATTGCGATTCTCGACCAAGTCGGTCAGCGCTGGTTCTTGCAGTGTTATGCGCTGCTGGCGCGGGTGGCGTTTGCTCGTGGTCAGCAAGAAGTGTGCGCCGATTACATCGGCAAAATGCAGAGCATGCTCGCCGATGACAACTACCACATCGACTGGTTGGCCAATGCCCACGCGGTGATGCTCAATTATTGGGAGTCCACCAGCGACACCGAGGCCGTGCGCCGTTGGCTGACCAGTGCGCCGCCGCTGCGCCCCGGCACCAACCACTTCACCCAATGCAACGCGCGCAACCATGCCCGTGCCCATGTGGCATTGGGGCAAATGGATAAAGCCCTGCCGATTCTGCGTCAGTTACAAAACGACGCCGAGCGTTACGGCTTAGTGATGGACCAAAACCGCAACCACATCCTGCAAGCCCAGCTGTTTTGGCAGCGTGAAGAACGCCAGAGTGCGCTCGATCATCTGCACAAGGCGCTGACCTTGGCCAGCAGTACCGGCGCCGTGGGCAGTTTCTTGCGTACCGGCAAGCCGCTGATTGTGATGCTCAAGGCCGTACAGCACGAGCGCACGCTGGAAGACTTGGAAAACCAACGCGCCGAGAGGCTGATTCAGCTGGCTCAGCAGCAGCGCGACTTCAGCCGGGCGATTCGCATTACCCTCGATGAAGCAGTGATCCAAGACATCATCAACCGCCCCGATGTGCCGGAGCTGATCCGTCATTCACCGCTCACACGGCGCGAATGGCAGGTGCTGAGCTTGATTCACGCCGGTATCTCTAACGAGCAGATTGCCGAGCAGCTCAACGTGGCGCCCACCACCATCAAGACGCATATCCGCAGCCTGTATCAAAAACTCAACATCACCCACCGTAGCGAAGCGGTGCAGTTGGCGAAAAATCTGCTGAGTAAAATTCAGGGCGATTGATAGACAGGGCACCAAAACGCCGTGCTTACCGCCGCTAACCGGGGCGTAAGCACGGCGTTTTTACATTTATGCGACAAGCCAAGGGTAGGGCGTACTACGCCTAATTTGTACGCCCAGCAAAAGGGCGTAGGGGATGAGGTTGGCGTAGGCAGGCCCCCGTAAAGTGGCCAACGTGTAAACAGAACAACAAGGAACTTGCGCACATGCCTGCCCCTCGTAATGACTGGTGGCGCGGAGGCGTCATCTATCAGGTTTATCCGCGCAGCTTTTTCGATAGCAATGGCGACGGCGTCGGCGATTTGCCTGGCGTGCTGGCCAAGCTCGATTACATTGCCAGCCTCAACGTCGACGCTATTTGGTTGTCGCCGTTTTTCACCTCGCCGATGAAAGACTTCGGCTATGACGTGGCCGATTACCGCGATGTCGACCCGCTGTTCGGCACGCTGGCCGATTTCGAAGCCTTGATTGCCGCTGCCCATGAGCGCGGCCTGAAAATCATCATCGACCAAGTGCTCAATCACTCGTCCGACCAACACCCGTGGTTTGCCGAAAGTCGCGCCAGTCGGCATAACGACAAGGCCGATTGGTACGTGTGGGCTGATCCTAAGGCCGACGGCAGCGTGCCGAATAACTGGCTGTCGGTGTTCGGTGGCCCCGCGTGGACGTGGGATAGCCGCCGCAAGCAGTACTACTTGCACAATTTTTTAAGCAGCCAGCCGGATTTGAACTTCCACTGCGAAGCGGTGCAGCAACAACTGCTCGATGACATGGAGTTCTGGCTTAAGCGCGGCGTGGATGGTTTCCGTTTAGATGCGGCGAACTTCTACTTTCACGATGCCAAGCTGCGCGATAACCCGCCGAATCTGGATATCAAAGAAGGCGGCATCGGCGTGCGTGCCGATAACCCTTACGCCTATCAGCGCCATGTGTACGACAAAACCCAGCCGGAAAACCTCGCGTTTCTGCGCAAGGTGCGCGGGCTGCTCAACCGTTACCCGGGCAGCACCACCGTGGCGGAAATTGGCTGCGATAACAGCCTGCGCACCATGGCGGCTTATACCGCGGGCGGCAATACGCTGCACATGGCGTACTCCTTCGACCTGCTTACCGAGCAGTGCAGCCCGGAATTTATTCATCACACGGTGCAGAGCATCGAAGGTGAACTGGCTGATGGTTGGCCGTGCTGGTCGGTGGGTAACCACGACGTGGTGCGCGTGCTCAGTCGCTGGAAACAAGCCGGCAAGCCAGTGCCGGACGCCGAGCGCGGTCGCCTGCTGATGGCCTTGTTGCTTTCGCTGCGGGGCAGCGTGTGTCTGTATCAAGGTGAAGAGCTGGGCCTGCCGGAAGCGCAAGTAGCGTTTGAAGATTTAGTCGACCCCTACGGCATCGCCTTCTGGCCGGAATTTAAAGGCCGCGACGGTTGCCGCACGCCCATGCCGTGGCAGCACGATATCGAACAAGCCGGTTTTAGCAGCAGCAAACCCTGGCTGCCGGTATCGCCCGCCCAGCAAGCGCTGGCGGTGGATGTGCAAGAAGCCGACGAGCATTCGCTGCTCAATACCTATCGCGCCTTCTTGGCCTGGCGTCGCACACAGCCGGTGCTCATCGACGGCAGCATTCGCCTCTGGCATGCCGATGACAGCCTGCTGGTGTTTGAGCGCCGCGTGGGTGATGAGGGTTGGTTGTGCCTGTTCAACATGGGCAGCGACGATAAGTTTTACAGCCTGCCGGTGATGGTTGAGCCGCTGGAAGGCGTACCCGCCGCCCGTGCGGACTTCCAAGGTGGCCGCGTACACTTGGCGGCCAACAGTTTTGGTTACGCCCGCCTGTTGGGTTGAGTGAAGGAGTAGTCCATGGCTAGCGTTACCCTGCGCAATATTTGTAAGAGTTACGACGGCACGCCGATCACCCGCAGCATTAACTTGGATATCGAAGACGGCGAGTTCGTCGTCTTCGTCGGCCCATCCGGCTGCGGTAAATCCACCTTGCTGCGCTTGATTGCTGGGCTTGAGGACATCACCTCCGGCGATCTGTACATCGGCAACCAGCGCGTTAACGACCTGCCGCCGATGGAGCGCTCGGTCGGCATGGTGTTCCAAAGCTATGCCCTCTACCCGCACATGAGCGTGGCGGAAAACATGGGTTTTGGCCTGAAGCTGGCCAAAGAGAAAAAGCCAGAAATCGCCCGCCGAGTGGACGAAGCCGCGCGCATCTTGCAGCTCGATCAGCTGCTGGAGCGTAAGCCCAAAGACCTCTCCGGTGGTCAGCGTCAGCGTGTGGCCATCGGCCGCACTATGGTGCGCGAGCCTAAGGTGTTCCTCTTCGACGAGCCGCTGTCCAACCTCGATGCCTTCTTGCGCGTGCAAATGCGTATCGAGATTTCCCGTCTGCACCAGCGTTTGCAGTCGACGATGATTTACGTCACCCACGACCAAGTGGAAGCCATGACCATGGCTGACAAGATTGTCGTGCTTAACGCTGGGCAAATTGCCCAAGTTGGTCAGCCGCTGGAGCTGTATCACTATCCGCAAAACAAGTTTGTCGCCGGTTTTATTGGTTCACCGCAAATGAACTTCTTAGCGGTGCGCGCGGTAGAGGCCAGCAGCGATCACGTCACGGTCGAACTGCCTAACGGTTTCAAGCTCAGCGTGAATGTCGATGGCACTGGCGTGCAAGCCGGTGAGCCGCTGACGTTGGGAGTGCGTCCCGAGCACTTTGCCGATCCTGAGCAAGCCGATTTTATCTTCAACGGTGAAATCACCGTTGCCGAGCGTTTGGGCGATCAGAACTTGCTGTACCTGACCGTCGAAGGCGTGCCAGACATCATCACCCTACGCTGCGATGGCAACCGCAAGGTGGCGGTAGGGCAGACTTTTGCCGCTGGCCTTGATGTGAACAAGTGCCATCTGTTCCGCGCCGACGGCCAAGCTTGCGCACGGCATTACCGCGAGCCGGCGATTTACGGTTGAGTCAGTGAAAATGCGCGAGGCTAGGCATAGATTTTCGCGCATAAGCTCTGGTTGAGCTCCTCATCCAGCCAGAGCTGGCCCTGTGTGGTGGTGCACGGGGCAATGTGATTCTGGCGCGGCATCGCCAGAGTCAGTGCCTGCGTTGTGTGGTGCAACGCAGGTGGCAAATACGCTGCGGGGCTGAATAGAGTAGGCAACATCACTCTAGGTTGGGGAAATAAGGGTCTTCAACTCAGCCCCGTAGCGCGGCTGCCATTGGTCGCCGGTGCGCCCACTCGCCTGCAAATCAACTAGCCTGCGTGCATGCGGCGGAGCAAGCGCGTATCATGCGCGACCGCTTAAAACGCAGTGGCGCGGTGCCGCTGCTAGTCACGCCGGGAGGTGCCCAGATGAGCGAAGAATTTACCCACGACCAATACGACGATCAGCCCGAAGACCTAACCCCACCCAGCGGCGAGAAGCTGCAAAAGGTGCTGGCGCGCGCAGGCCTAGCTTCGCGTCGCGAAATTGAAGGCTGGATCAGTGCTGGTCGTGTGCGTGTGGATGGCGAAGTCGCCAACCTTGGCGCACGTATCGAAGGCCACGAGAAAATCGAACTCGACGGCCGCCCGCTGCGGCAAGAAACTCTGCCGCAAGTGCAGCGCCGCGTGCTGATCTACAACAAGCGCGAAGGCGAAGTGTGCACCCGCGACGACCCCGAAGGCCGCCCCACCATTTTTGATCGCCTGCCGCGTGTACGTGGCGGCCGCTGGATCAATATCGGCCGTTTGGACATCAACACCACCGGCTTGTTGATGTTCACCACCGATGGCGAGTTGGCCAACCGCTTAATGCACCCGTCTTACGAGATGGACCGCGAATACGCCGTGCGCGTGCGTGGTGAAGTCACCGACGAGATGATCGACCAGCTTAAAGCTGGCGTGATGCTCGAAGACGGCCCGGCGAAATTTACCGACTTGAAAAAAGCCCCCGGCGGCGATGGTTTTAACCATTGGTTCCACTGCGTGGTGATGGAAGGCCGTAACCGCGAAGTACGCCGCCTGTGGGAAGCCGTTGGCTGCGTGGTGAGCCGCTTGAAGCGCGTGCGCTTTGGCCCGGTGTTCTTAACCGCCGACATGAGCGTAGGCCGCTGGCGCGAAATGGCCCAGCAAGAAGTGGATATCTTAAGCGCTGAAGTGGGCTTAGCGCCGATTCCCATGGTGGAAGAGAAGGCCAAGTTCCGCGAGCGAATCGAGCGCCTGCAGCGCAAATCGGCCACCCCCAGCGCACCGCGTCGTGGGCCGAAGAACAAGCGCAGCGATGCCGGTCGTCACGAAGAAGCCGCGCGCCGTCGTGAGCGTGGTGCCGATATCGCCGAGCGCCCGAGCGATTTCGATAATCGTGGCAAGCCCGCTGGCCCGCGCCGCCCGCGTACCGGTGGCAGCGGTAGCCGCCCAGGCTTCAAGCGCTAAGCGTTAACGACCGTAGTGAAAATAAACCCCGCATGGCTCGCCCTGCGGGGTTTATTTTTGCCAGTGCATAGCGATCAGCGATTTGTGCTGCTGATAACGCGTGAGGCGCTCTTGTAAATCTGCCGGCAAGTCTTGGCAGGGAAGAAAGCCGCAGCGTTGGTACAGGGCGCTAAGTTCTGGCGCGCAAAATAACCACAATGGCTGCTCGGCCTGTGTTTGCACGCGGCTAATTAGCTCGCGGCTGAAACCTTTGCCACGCAACGTCGGCGGCACAAACACACCACCGAGAAAGGCGCCAGCAGAGCAGGGCGCTAAATTCAGCACGGCTAACCAGTGCTCGTTCGCCATCAGCACCCAGGCCTGGCTGTGCTTATTGGCGCGCAGCTTGGTGTGGTGGGTTTTATAAAATTTGTTTAACAGTGGCCAGCGCTGCTCATCAAGGCAACGCAGCTGATAGTCGCTCGACATACTGGGCAGGCAAGTCTGTGATGGTTAACAGTTTTTTACACTTAAGCGGCCGTTAAAGGGCAGTCTAAGGGCGGGTGTGCGTGGCGATTGGGGGGCTAGCTGACTATACTTGCCGCCACTTATGCCGTGTACGCATCATCTCATGGAGGAATAATTCCTATGCGCCGTGTTCACCTCACTCTTTCTGCGCTGCTGCTGAGCTTATCAGCCGGCGTGCTTTCTGTTGGCGCCCATGCTGACGAGCATGTTGATCCATGGGAGAGCTTTAACCGTCCGGTTTTCACCTTTAACGACACCTTAGATACTTACGCTTTGCGCCCCATCGCCAAGGGTTACAACTATGTCACCCCGCAGATTCTCGACGATGGCATCAGCAATGTCTTTGATAACGTGGGCGAGGTGAATAACCTGGCTAACAACCTGCTGCAAGGCAAGCTGCACAACGCCGGTGTAGACACCGCCCGTTTGCTGATTAACACCACCGTTGGCTTGCTGGGTTTCTTTGACGTAGCCACGCATGCCGGCTTAACTCGCAGCAATGAAGACTTTGGCCAAACCTTGGCCGTTTGGGGCTTAGGTAGTGGCCCATACGTAATGGTGCCGTTCTTAGGCCCCAGCACCCCGCGTGACTTCACCGGCACACTGGCCGACACCACGCGCATCATGGTCGGCAATATTGGTCACGTGCCAACCCGTAACAGCATTACCGCTACCAACGTAATCGACACGCGTGCCGATCTGCTGGAGTCGGAAAAACTCATCACCGGCGACAAGTACACCTTCATTCGTAATGCCTACCTGCAGCGCCGTGATTACCTGATCAACGACGGCGTGGTCGAAGACGATTTCTAAGGTTTCTTCACGCAGCTGTTAGCCACAAAAATAGGTACAAAAAAGGCGGCTCCGAAAGGTAGCCGCCTTTTTTATGGCTGTTGAGTGCCTACGCGTGTCAGCGCATGGCAGTGATATGGATGCCGATCAGGCTATTGCCATTGTCTAACTCTTCCACGCGTTTGATTTCCCCCGTGACTTCCAAGCCGCGTAATGAAGGGTGGTCTGACTCAATCGCGACTTCCACATGCTCACCCACGCTGGGTACGCAAGCGGCCTCAAGCTGCATGCCTGTGCTGGATAGGTCTCGGCAAGTGGCACTCACGCTTTGCCCCGCATATTTCAGGGTGGCGGCTGCTTCGACCTGCATGCGGATGAAATCGCGTTTTTCGCTGTAAGCTCGATCCGTCATACTCATGGACGCTGTCCTCGTTGTTGTGCTCCTACTTTCAATTAAACCCCATATATGGTGGCTGTAAAGGTTAGAGCCGACGACTGGCCATGCAGCCGTCATGAAGATCGGCTATGTCACACCCTCACAGCGACTATGATTGCCTTGAACCATGCTTGGCATGGGAGTAGTGTCGCAACGCGATAGCCACTGGACAGGGTAGGGCTGGATTTGCCGATAACCGAAGCACCGCACGCACGCTTGCTGTTGGTGGACGATGAAGAGGTGGTACGCCACAGTTTGGCGGCCTACCTCGAAGACTCCGGCCATCAGGTTGCACAAGCTGCCGATGGCCTCCAAGCCTTGGCCGTGCTCAAGCAGCAAACGTTTGATTTGCTCTTGTGCGACTTGCGAATGCCCAAGATGGATGGCCTAAGCCTGATTCGACAGGTCAAGGAGCATTACCCACAGTTGCCGGTCATTGTCATCTCTGGCGCCGGTGTGATGGGCGACGTTGTGCAGGCGCTTCGCTTAGGTGCCAGCGACTACCTGATCAAACCGGTACATGATTTGAGCATGCTCGAGCACGCGGTAAATAAAGCGTTAGAGCATGCACGGCTAGAGGCTGAAAATGCCCGCTACCGGCATGAGCTAGAAGCTGCCAATCGCGAATTGAAAGCCAGCTTGCGTGTTTTGGAAGACGATCAGGCCGCAGGCCGTCAGCTGCAGATGAACATTCTGCCGCCCACCCCTTGGCAGGCCAGCGGCTTTACCTTCAGTCACCAGATCACCCCGTCGTTGTATTTGTCTGGCGATTTTATTGACTACTTTCAGGTCAATGATCACTTGCTGGCGTTTTATCTGGCCGATGTCTCTGGGCACGGTGCCTCATCGGCGTTCGCGACGGTGCTGCTGAAGTTTATGACCACGCGTTTGCTGTATGAGTTTCGCCGTAACGATCGCGAAACCTTTGCGCCTTCCGAGGTGCTCGATAGCATCAACCGCGGCCTGATCAACTGCAAATTGGGCAAGCACGTGACTATGCTCGGCGGGGTTATCGATTTGCGTAGCAATACGCTGCACTACAGCGTTGGTGGTCATTTGCCGCTGCCCGTGCTGTTGCAGCAGGGCAAGGCCGAATTTTTGCCGGGTCGTGGCTTGCCGGTTGGCTTGTTCGCCAAGGCCAAATACGACGATCACAGCGTTAGCTTGCCGGCGGAATTCGCCTTGGTGATGATGTCTGACGGCATTCTTGAGCTGATTCCCGGCGATACCTTAAAAGCCAAAGAGGCCAGTCTGCCGGGCTTGATTGAACGTTCTGGGGGCACATTGGATGGCCTGCGCAGTGAATTGGGGCTGGCCAAATTGAAAGATATCCCAGATGATATTGCCTTGCTGGTGTTGAGCAGGAACCTGCAATGAGTACCGGGCAAATCCAGTTTGCCGAGCAGGACGGCATGTTCGTCCTCAAGTTTCTAGGTGATGTGCGCCTGACGCTGTGCGCGACGCTGGATTACACCATCGAGAAGATTTTCTCGGCGTTGAAATTTCGCGCCATCATTATCGATCTCACCGAAACGTCGTGCATCGACAGTACCTCGCTGGGCCTATTGGCCAAGCTGTCTATTTTGTCGCGCGAGAAAATTGGCTTGCTGCCAACCATCGTCAGCGACAGTGAAGATATCAGCCGCTTGTTGTTGTCGATGGGCTTTGATCAAGTGTTTAACCTGATCAATGGCCCGGCGCCTTGTATCGATTGTGCCGACTTGCCTGAGCAAGACGTGTCTGAAGCCGAGGTCAAAGCCAAAGTACTGGAAGCACACAAGATTTTGATGGGCCTGAATGCCAACAACCGCGCCGCCTTTAGTGATTTAGTGCACGCGCTAGAGCATTAAGCGCAGCCAACACGCTGCAAAAAGCCCGCTATCAACAGACTGTGTGAAAACTACTGCGCTTGGCTATGCGGCGTTAAAAACAGGCTCAAAATGCTCATTTACCACACGTAAACTGCGCTTTTTCGCCTGTTTTTGCCTTGCCTAGCCTACGCTCGCGACGTTTTGACACAGCCTGATCAAGCGGGCTTTTTTATGCCGGTTATCAGGCCAGCAGCGCCTCTAGTTTTAGCTGGTCGGCGGCGAATAAGCGAATGCCTTCGGCAAGCTTCTCGGTAGCCATGGCATCTTCATTCAGTGCCCAGCGGAAGGCGTTTTCATCCAGCACTTGGCGCGCCTCGCCAGCTTGCCCGGCCTGCAGTTGCTGAGTCAGCGAGCCTTGATCAGCAGCCAAAGACTCTAACAATGCTGGGCTAATGGTCAGGCGGTCGCAACCGGCTAGCGCCTCGATCTGCCCGGTGTTACGGAAGCTCGCGCCCATCACCACGGTGTTGTAGCCGTTTTGCTTGTAGTAGCGATAAATACGGCTGACCGACTGCACACCGGGGTCTTCACTGCCTTGATAGTCAATGCCGGTTTGCTGTTTATACCAATCGTAAATGCGCCCCACGAACGGTGAAATTAACGTCACCCCGGCATCGGCACAGGCGCTGGCTTGGGCAAAGGCAAACAGCAGGGTGAGGTTGCACTGCACGCCGGCTTTTTCTAAGCGCTCGGCGGCTTTGATGCCTTCCCACGTGGAGGCGATCTTGATCAGTAGGCGCTCGGTACCAATGCCGCGCTGGTTATACAGCTCAACCAAGTTCATCGCTTTGGCGTAGGTTGCTTCGCTAGCAAACGACAGGCGCGCATCCACTTCGGTCGATACGCGGCCGGGAATCAGACGCAGAATCTCTTCACCCACGCGCACCGCAAATAGATCGCACGCTTTGGCGACATCGCCGCCAGCTTGGCTGCGTGCCTCGGCTAAGGCTTGCGCATAGCGCGGCAGCTGCGCGGCCTTGAGCAATAACGACGGATTGGTGGTGGCATCGACAGGGGTGAGTTTGGCAATGGCGTCGAGGTCGCCGGTATCGGCCACAACCGTGGTCATGGCACGTAATTGGTCGAGCTTGCTGGTCATACAACGGCCTTGTTGTTGGTCTTTGCTCGACCATAACGGATGCGCCATGAACAAGACAATCGTGACGCAGAAAAACCTGATAAATCGTGGTGTTAGCGCCGCTTTTTAGGCCAGATTCAGGGTTTAGCGGCCTTCCAGCAAGGCACAGGCTTGATCGAACAGGCCCAGTGGGTCGGCAGCTTTATGCACGTTTGTCGACAACAGTTGGCGGAATTGCCGCGCACCGGGAAAACCTTGCGCCAGCCCAAGCACATGCCGCGTGACGTGGTGCAGCGCGCCACCTTCGGCCAAATGCTGCTCAAGATACGGGCGCAGGGCGCGCAAGGCTTGCTCGCGCGTCGGCGCAGGGTGCTGGGCGTCAAACAGTGCGGCGTCCACTTCGGCCAGCAGGTAGGCGTTATGGTAGGCCTCGCGGCCGAGCATCACCCCGTCGCAGTGCTGCAGGTGCGCTTGGCACTCGGCGAGGGTTTTAATGCCGCCATTAATGATGATCTCAAGGGCCGGGAAATCGCGCTTGAGTTGATACACCAAGTCGTATTTCAGCGGCGGAATTTCGCGGTTCTCTTTTGGCGATAGGCCCTCAAGAATGGCGATGCGGGCATGGGCGATAAAGGTTTCGCAGCCGGCGTCAGCAATGCTGCCGACAAAATCGCACAGCTCGGCATAGCTCTCGCGGCCATTGATGCCAATGCGGTGCTTAACTGTGACCGGCGTTTGCACCGCATCGCGCATGGCTTTCACACAGTCGGCAACCAGCTGCGGGTGTGCCATCAAGCATGCGCCGATCATGTTGTTCTGCACCCGATCGCTAGGGCAGCCGACGTTTAAGTTCACTTCGGCATAACCGGCAGCCTCAGCCAGCTTGGCACAGGCGGCTAAGTCAGCAGGGTTGCTACCGCCCAGCTGAATGGCTAGCGGGTGCTCATCGGCGTGATAACGCAGAAAACGCTCGGTATCGCCATGCAACAAGGCCCCGGTGGTGACCATCTCGGTATACAGCAAGGCATGCTGCGAGAGCTGGCGCAAAAAATAGCGGCAATGACGGTCGGTCAAATCCATCATCGGCGCCACGCAGAAGCGGCGCGATAGTGTGGGGGTGGTGGCGGTGTTTTCTAACGACATGCAGACGATCTTTGTGCGGTGCGGGTTAAGCAGGGCGGCCAGTTTATCAGCAAGTGTCGAGCGCTGGGCTGCAAAGCGATTAGCGCGGGGTGGCGGAGGCGGGTATCAGTTTCCGCACATCAAGATGATAGAAGCGGCGCTGGCTGGCGTAGTCGAGCCACAGGCTCGGTGAGCTCTGCTTGTGCTTGCGTGGGCGCGGGGTGCGTTAGGCGGCCGCGTTGTGGGTTTAGGTAGCCGGGGATGAATGCGCCTTCGCGGTATTGGAAGTCGTGGATTTTGCCGCTGGGGATGTCCGGGGTGCGCGGGTTGTAGCTGAGTTCCCAAACTTCATTGATGGCGCTGATCAGCACCACAAAACTTGTACGGTTGCTGAAGTGCCAATGGCCATTTATGTAGCGTGTGCTTTGGCTGGCGTCGCGGTTTTGCAGTGGGTGTTCGCGGGTTGTTTGTCCATCGCAGAGCACTAAGTAGCCGGGTTTACTTTGTAGGTACACGGCGCCGGCGTGCTCTAACACGGGCAGGGCGGGATTGGGGCAGGCGGCGCTAGCACTCGTTGCGGCCAGCAGCAGGACGGCGCCGAGCAGCGCGGCCCTGTGCTGGCTTAGCTTAGTGCGAGGTGCCTTCGGCATAGTTGATTTTGTTGAACACGTTGTACTTGCCGGAGGGTTTGTTCATCGGCAGGCGTTTGATTTCTTCCAGCGTGTCGGCGTTGTAGATGATCAGCGCGCCGTCTTTGTCCCACACACTCAGCAGCACGTGTTTGCCGTAGCGGTCGAACTCGACGTGCGCGGCGTTTTTGCCCGGCATGGGGCGCAGGGTTTTCGCCACGCTTAGGTTGGCTTTGTCGATCACCTGCACCACTTCTTGGTTGGGGCCGAAGAAAACATCGGTCCATGCGTAGGGGCTATTGGCGTGACTGCGCAGGAAGAAGCCCGGGCCCTCGGTGGGGATTTCTTTGATGATCTGCCAGTTATCCAACGCGATGACCGACAGCTGGCCTTGCTGGATATTCGGGGTGGCCATCACGGGGCGGCCTTGCCACTGCCACGTGATGCCCGAGCCCAAGTGTGGCATGCCTTTGAGGGGGATCTTTTTGATCACTTTGCCGGCGTCGAGGTCGATCACTTGACCGCCATGGCTGTCGCGCGAGGTGGCCAGCAGATGGCGATAGTCGGGGTCGAACGAGAAGTCGTCTAAGTAATCGCCGGCGCGGATGCGTCGCAGCGGCATATCGGTTTGGTCGTAGGGGATTTCCCAGATTTCTTCGACGTCTTTTAGCGCGGCAATAAAGCTATTGCGCGGCGGGGCGGTGTACACAGCGCTAACCCGCGACGGGGTGCCTTGTTGGTCTTTGACCTCGATGATGCGATTTAGGCTTAAGTCTTCGGCGTTGAGCACCACCAGCGAGTTGGGCAGGTAGTTGGCCACCATCAGGTAGCGGCCATCTTGGCTGCTGGCGATATTGCGGGTGTTAATGCCCGCGCGAATTTGTGCCACGGGTTTTAAGTTCCACAGGTCGTATTGCGTCACCCAGCCATCGCGCGAAGCCCAGAACACAAAGCGCCCATCGGGGGAGAATTTTGGCCCGCCATGCAGGGCGTAGTGAGTGGGGAAGCGGGTGATCACCTCGAAGCGGTCACCATCGAGGATATTGATATGGTGATTACCGCTTTCCACCACCACGAACAGGTTCAGCGGGTCGGCTTTAAACACTGGCTTAGCGGGTAGCTCGGCACGCGGGGTGAAGACGGTATGACTGGCGCGGATGGCGGCTTTGTCCCAGTGCGGCGGCTCGGCGGGCGGTTGATATAAGTAAGCGGCCAGCTGGTCGATTTGCGTGCTGGAAAGCTGCTCGGCAAAGGCCGGCATTTGCGTGGCTGGACGGCCATCGCGAATCACCTGCACGGCAGCTTTTTGCGGTAAGCGCGCGAGGCTTTCTGGCAGCAAGGCAGGGCCTTGCGCACCTAAGCGGCCTGGGGCGTGACAGCTTTGGCAGTGCTGCTGATACAGCGCCTCGGCGTCTACCTTTGGGCTTTCGGCATGGGCTACCAGAGGCAGTAAAACCGCGGCCAGTAGGCTTAAGCGCTGCATGAGCTGGCTCCTACGGCAATAAATTCAGGTTCTGCGGCGCGAATGCGCCCGGGGTGCTGTACGTCGGCCTGTTCAAACAGACCGACCACGGCACCAATCACAATCAAGGTGGGCGGTTTTAACTGCGCATCGGCAGCCAGCTGCGGCAAGGTGTCGAGGGTGGCGCGCAGCACTTGTTGGCGTTCGCTACAGCCGTGGCTGATCAGCGCTGCGGGGGTGGTGGCGCTCAGGCCGTGCTCGACCAGCTGGCGACGAATAATCGGCAGGCTGCCTAAGCCCATATAGAAGACTAAGGTTTGCTCCGGTGCGGCCAGTTGCGCCCAAGGCAGCAGTAGTTCGCCATCGGCTTGAAGATGGCCGGTAATAAATTGGCAGCTGCGCGCCAGTTTGCGATGGGTGAGCGGAATGCCCGCCAATGTGGTGCAACCGCTGGCGGCAGTAACGCCGGGCACCAGCACGCAGGGCACGCCATTGGCCAGCAGGTGTTCGAGCTCTTCGCCCCCGCGACCAAATACAAACGGGTCGCCGCCTTTTAGGCGCACCACACGCTTTTGCTCGTGGGCTAAATCGACCAGCAGTTGATTGATCTCTTCTTGCGGCAGGCTGTGTGCGCCACAGGCTTTGCCTACGTAGCGGCGCACGCAGCGGTTGGGCAGCATGGCCATGATTTCGGCGCTCACCAAGCGGTCATAGACCACCACGTCGGCTTGTTGCATCAGTTGCCAAGCACGCAGGGTGAGTAAGCCGGGGTCGCCGGGGCCGGCGCCAATCAGGGCGACTTCGCCATAGCGCAGCGCATCTTGGGTAAAGCTCGGGGGCACAGCGTTCATCGGGGGCTCCTTGTCGGCGCGTCACGGTGCTGGCTTATGATCCGCATGTCAGCCCGCGCGCGGCCTTGTGTTAAATCAAGTGCGGCTCAGGTGGCGCTTTGCACGGCGGCGATGCGCTTGTCGGTTAAACCGATTTCCGCATCGGTTAAGTAGCAGCCGGGGTCTTCGGCCCACAGCTCGCCACTGGTCGCCCAAGCGCGGGTGCGGGTGTTGCCGCCGCACACCTCCAACCATTGGCAACTGCCGCAACGGCCACCGAGCGGGCGTGGGCGGCGGCGCAGTTCGGTGAGTAGCACGTCGGGCTGGTCGAACCAGATGTCTTTGAACGAGCGCTTGCGCACATTGCCCACGCTGTAGTGCCACCAGTAGGTGTCGGGGTGTACTTCGCCCACGTTGTCGATGTTGGCGATGCTCGAGCCCGTGGCATTGCCGCCCCAGCGGGTGAGCATGGCGTGCAGGCGTTGGTAGTCGTCGGGGCGATGCTGGCTGGCCCAGTCGAGCAGGCGCACGGCGTCGGCGTCGTTATTGCCGGTAACGTATTCGGTATTCAGGCCGTGGCAGATATCCGACCAAGCGCGCTGAATCAGTAAATCCACCGCTTCGCGGGTCATGCGCAGGTGGGCGTCTTGTTTGCGGTGGTGTTTGCCGCGCCCGCTGTAGTTGAGGTGCGAGAGGTAAAACTTCTGCACATCCAGCTCGTGCATTAAATCCAGCACCGCCGGTAGTTCGCTGGCGTTGTGCTGATTGAGCGTGGTGCGCAGGCCTACTTTTATGCCTGCGCTGCGGCACAGGCGCACGGCCTCAAGGCTCTTGTCGTAGGCGGTCGGGTCGCGGCGCATGTAGGTGTGGGTGTCGCGCAGACCATCCAAGCTGATGCCGACATAGTCGAACTGCGCAGCGGCGATGCGCGGCAAGATGGCCTCGTCGATCAGTGTGCCGTTGGTAGACAACGCCACGTAAAAACCCAGTTCGCGGGCGTGATCGGCCAGCTCGAACACATCCGGACGAAGCAGTGGCTCGCCGCCGGATAAAATCAGCACCCGCACGCCGGCCTCGTTGAGCTGGTCGATCACCGCATGGGCTTCGGCGGTCGATAGCTCGCCGGCGAAGTCGGTATCGGTGGAGGTTGAATAACAGTGGCGGCAGGTCAGATTGCAGCGGCGGATGAGGTTCCAGATCACCACGGGGCTGTCGCGGTTAATCAGCGGCGGTTTGCGCGCACTTTGCGGGTTGGGAGCACTGTGCAGCTGGCGCAGGTAATGGCTAAGACGCAGCATGGGAGTCTCCTTCAGATGTGGCGGGACGGCGGGTGCGCAGGCCGGTTTTCTTTAAGATGCGGCTGCTGACCAGCATGTCGCTGCGCTGGCAGGCGGGGCCGAGCAAGGCAGCCAGTTCGGCGCGTTGGTTATCTAGCTCGGCACGGCTTTTGGCGTGCAGCATGGCGAAGAGGTTGTAGGGCCACTGCGGCAGGTGCCGTGGGCGCAAATAGCAGTGACTAACATTAGGCAGCTGGGCCAGTTGCTCGCCCAGCGCATGGGCGTGCTCATCGGCGACATCCCACACCGTCATGCCGTTAAACAGATACCCCAAGCGGTAATGGTTGGGCACCGCCGCCACGCGGCGTAGCGCGCCTTGTTGTTGCATGGCTTGCAGCAGGGCGATGACCTGCTCTTCGCTGACCTTGAGTTGCTCGGCCAGCCACGCCCACGGATTAGCGACCAGTGGCAGACCGCCTTCGCTGAGGGCTACCAGCCGCTCGGCCAGCGCGGCGTCATACGGGCAAGTAGAGCTGGACATGGAACTCTCGCAATTTGGGGAAGTTAAACACCGCAAGGCCGGTGATTTGCTCGATGTGCTTAAGGCTTGGGGCGATCTGCTCGGCGTCGGTGCAGGCCAGCACAAACCACATGTTTAAGGCGTGCTCGCGGCGGTAGTTGTGCGCCACTTCGGGTAGCGTGAGTAGTTGCTGGTGTACCGCTTCGAAGCGCTCTTCGGGCACGGCCATGGCGGCTAAGGTGAAGGCGCCGTCCATGCGTGCCACATCAAACAGGGGGCCAAAGCGGGTGAGGGTGCCATCGGCCAGCCAGTCGGCGACGTGCTGGCGCATGGCCTCGGGTTCCTGCCCTAGCTCGCTAGCCAGCGCGCCCCATGGATCTGCCACCAACGGCAGGCCCAGTTGCAAACGGTTGAGCAAAGCGCGGGCGGCGTTATCCATGGCCGTGGCCTTGTGTCGGTGACGCGGCAAAGTGGCCGCCGCGTTGCTTATAGGCACGGGTGGAGAACAGCCAGTCGTGGCGATAGCTGTGCAGTTGGTGGCGGGCCAGCAAGGCGGCGATTTCGCCTTCGACCTCGTCACGGGCCCGGCCATGAATCATGCAGAACAAGTTATACGGCCAGTCGGGTAAACGGCGCGGGCGGCGGTAGCACAGGGTTACGCGGGGCTCTTCGGCCAGCTGCGTGCCCACGGCGGTCACGGCGTCGTCGGGAATATCCAGCACCAGCATGGCGTTGGCCTTGTAGCCCAGTTGGTGGTGGCGCACCACTAAACCAAAGCGGCGAAACAAGCCTTCGTCTTGCCACTGCTGCACGGCGGCCAACACGCTGTGGCTGTCGCTGTGAATGTGTTCGGCCAGCTGCGCATAGGGCTCGCTGGTTAGCGGCAGGCCCTGTTCGAGCAAGCTGCGCAGGTGCAGTTGCTGTGCGGTACTTAAGGCAGGCATGCGCGTACCTCCGCACGGTGGCTGGGTTGGCTTAAGGCGATGGCAGCGTGGTCGAGGGCAAAGGCGAGGTCGATGTGGAAGGACTCCAGCATCGGTAAATCCAGCGGCGTTTGCCCAGCCAACGTGGCGATATCGGCCAAGGCACTGTCGATGGCCGCGCGGTCGCAGCCGGTGACCACAAACCATAAGTTGTAGCGATGCTCGCGGGCGTAGTTGTGATTGACCGCCGGATGCGCCGAGACCAGCGCGGCAACCTGGTCGAGCTCAGCCGGGGCGATGGCCAACGCGGCTAAGGTGCTGGCGCCGGCGCGGCGGTGCTCAAACACCGGGCCAATACGCGACAGCACGCCGCTGTCGGCAAGCCCAGCTAGGCAGGACAGTACCTCGGCTTCGCTAACGCCTAGTTCGTCGGCCATTGCCGCATAGGGTTTGGCGCACAGCGGCAGGCCTTTCTGGAAGCGATCCAGCAGTTGGCACATCAGGCTATGGCGGTCCATCTCAGAGGCCCAGCTGTTGTGCGCGATGGCTGAAGAAGATGCCGCTGGGGCTGTGTGCCGGCAGGCTGGCAAGCTTTTTCAGGGTGTAGGGGTCCCACACTTGCACTTCGTGCCCGTCGCGCAGCGATAGCCAAACGCGATGGCCGCGTGCGGCAAATTCCATATGCAGCACGGCAGGGCCGGGCTCTAAGGTGGCGATAACTTTTAGGCTTTCGCTGTCGATCACCTGCACCTTGCTGTTATCGGGGTACGCGAAGTTGACCCAGATTTGCCGGTGATCGGGGCGCGTCATAACAAACACCGGCTGACCGAGCACGTCGATGGCGCCTTTTTGCTGCCAGCTTTGGCTGTCCAGCACCAGCACTTGGTGATGGCCCACGGCGGGCACAAAGGTTTTGTCGCCAGCCACCGTCCAGCCTTCTAAGTGCGGCATCTTGTATACCGGCAGCTTTTGCTCGCCGCGCCCGTAGTGATCGAGCACGCGTTCGATACCGCGTTCGGGGTGCCATAAATCCAGCTTGGCCATGCCGTCTTCACCAAACAGGCCGGCGATGTAATAGCGGCCGTCGGGGGTCAGCAGGGCGTCGTAGGGCTGCTTGCCAATGCCGGTAAAACGCTGCAGTTGCGGCTGATAGTCGTTGCTGGCGCTGGCTTGGCTGAAGTCCGCCAGCCAGGTTTCATCCGAGTCAAACAGGCTAAACACAAAGCGTTGGCCGGGGGCATCGACTAAGCCCACGGTGCGCGCATTGCGGTTTTGCCCCGGCAGGGCGGTGGCGGGAATGTCGGCCACCAGCTCTAGGGTGTCGCTGTTAAACACCTTCACGCCGCCGGGCTCGTAGTTGCTTACGGCAATCAGGCGGCCGTCTTGGCTAATCGCGCCGC
This sequence comes from Atopomonas hussainii, assembly GCF_900109735.1. GTDB lineage: Bacteria > Pseudomonadota > Gammaproteobacteria > Pseudomonadales > Pseudomonadaceae > Atopomonas > Atopomonas hussainii. The sequence continues at coordinate 37,082 of NZ_FOAS01000006.1, read as the reverse complement.
CGATGCTGTTGCCGCCTTGTATGATGCGTTTGACCAAGCGCTGCTCGATTAAATCAAGCTTGCTTAAACCGCCATCGCGGGCAAACACATAGGCGTAGCGCTGGTCGGGCGAATAGACCAACGAGGCATGCGACAAATCGCCCAAGCCTTCGATACGCGCCAAGCTGCGCATTTGTGCTTGGCTAACCAGCAACACGCTGGAGTGGTCACGCTCAATCACCACACCAAAGTCGCCACTACCGAGCGAGTGCGTCGGCGTTGGCGTGTTGACGCAGGCGGTTAAGCCGATGGCACTGGCTAGGGTAACGAGGCGCAACAGACGCTGAGTAATGCTCGGGGTGTTCATGGTAGGGCTGTTCCTTGCTGCAGTTGCTCGACCAGCCAGGCGGCTTCGTCTTCGCTGAGCAAGCCTTGCCACGGGGGCATGGCGCTGCCGGGACGGCCGTGCAGAATGGTCGCGATAAGCCCTTCGGCAGGCTTATTAGCCAGCGCCTCGGGGGTGAGCGGGGTGCCTAGGCCGCCGGTTAAGCGGGTGCCGTGGCAAGAGCCGCAGTCTTGTTTAAGCAGGTGCTTTAAGTCGGCCTGCCGAGGTGCATCCGGCACCTCGGCGTGGCCGTAACTGCCGATGGTCACCGCCCCGAGCAAGGCGACCATCAACAGTGCGTGGGGATGCCGTTTAACGTGCATGCCCATGCTCCGTTACTGCTGCTGCAGTACCCAGTTGGCGAGGACCTTGGCTTGCTCCTCACTGACATTGTTTGGCGGCATGGGGATCGGGCCCCACTTACCGTTCACGCCGTTTTTAATGCTGGCGGCCAGCACATCGGTGGCATCGGCTTGGCCGGCGTATTTGGCCGCCACTTCTTTAAACGCAGGGCCGACCAGCTTCATTTCGACGTTATGGCAGGCCACACAATTTTTTGCTTTAAACAGCGCGGCGCCGTCTTCGGCTTGTGCCGGCTGGGCAATCAGCACACCGACAGCGATCAGGGGCAGTAGTAGTTTTTTCATCGTTCCATCCTCAAGGCTTGGCTCGGGGGTTAACGCAGCGTGTGCTGCAACATGCCGGTACAGAATGCCGAGGCCGAACTGCGGCTTCCTTGATTGGGGTCAACCGAAAACCATGTCACAGCTAGGGTTATGCGGATAAAAAGCAAGCCGAGGTGCAGGCACGTCGGCTTGAAATGGGAGGGTGTGCTCGTGCACACAACCGAGGGGCTGCGAGGGTGAGCCGCAGCCCCTCAAAGCGCTGCAGGGAGACCACAGCGCTTATTCGGGAGTTAGTTAACCGGCATTACTGCGCTTTGGCGTTGATATCCGCCTCGGCATCAATGCCTAAGGTCAGGCCCAGTGATACATGGTGGTAACGGCCATCGCTGCTGTCGTCGTGGATGGCAAAGCCGAAGTTGTACACCTTGCCTGCCGCAAGGCTGACATCGCCTTCGCCGCCTGCGAACTTACGGGTGAACACCACGCTCCAGTTGCCGTTGTCATTCTTGCCTTCGGCGCCCTGCAGTGCGGTGCCGCCTTCCATCACGCGCTGCTCGGCCACATAGCCGTCGTAGGCTTTGTTTTCGCCGCTGCGCCATTGATTAAGGTCGAAGAACACGCCATCGGCCAACGAGCCGCCTTTCACGTACTTGGTTTTCTGCGCGTCGCCCTCGGGCATAGTGCGCACGCCCATGTGGCAGCTACCCCAGCAGCCGCCTTGCTCGGCCAGCTCAACCTTGTTGCCGTCTTCGAGCATGTAGGCGATTTTGACTGGGTTGGTTTCATCCATCTTGGCGCCGCCAGAGGCTGCTGGCTGCTGCCAAGTAAAGCGCAGGTAAAGGTTCTCGCCATCGTGGGTGGCTTGTACCTTGGCGTTAATCGCTGGCGCTTTGCCGGCCGGCGGATTGGGTTCGTTTTTCTCACCGCTGACAATCAGCTGGCCAATATCGGCGGCTTCTTCGCTGTGACAATCGGCGCAGCGTTCGCCTTTTTTCAACGCGCGGGCACCACCGTGCTCGACGCCTTTAGTGACCCATTCCACCGGCGATACGCCAGGGTAGAACAAGGTGACGTCCATCGCGCTGATTTGGCTCCAATCAGCAGGGGCGGCCGCCAGACAGGCGCCGGAGCTTACACTCAGGGCGGCGCCAATGGCGGTAGCAATTAGGCTTTTGTTCATCGTGCTAATCCTCATGCTGGGTTAAACGCTCACTAAGCGTTATTCCTCGTCTTCTTCGGTCATGCCTTCGGGTTTGTGGTGAGCAATCCCCTTGTGGCAATCGATACAGGTCATGCCGTCTTCGCGGGCCATTTCGTGTTGCTTGCGCGCGCGTTGTTTTTGCTTGGCGGTGTCCATGTAGGCCAAGCCGTGGCAGTTGCGGCATTCGCGTGAGTCGGCGGCTTTCATGCGCGCCCATTCGCGGCGGGCCAGTTCTAGGCGCTTGGCTTCGAATTTTTCCGGGGTGTCGATGCTGCCGGTGATCTTGCCCCACAGCTCACGCGAGGCTTGCACCTTGCGGATCATCTTGTAGGTCCAGTCACGCGGTACGTGGCAGTCGGCACACACAGCACGCACGCCGGTGCGGTTGTTGTAGTGGATGGTTTCCTTGTATTCGGGATACACGTTGTCGCGCATCTCGTGACAAGACAGGCAGAACTGTTCGGTGTTGGTCATTTCGACCACCGTATTGAAACCGCCCCAAAAGATGATCCCGATGGCGATACCGATGGTCAGCAAGCTGCCCAGCGAGTAGCGCGCGGAGGGTTTCTTTAACAGGGCCCAGAGGCGTTGCAGTTTCATCGTTGCGTCCTTAGCCGTGGGTAACGGCTATTGCAGGCTAGAAGGGAGGCGGGCCGGTTAGGCCCGCCGCCTGGGCATCAGTAGATGTCCTGCATGGTGTTGAACACGTTGAACTTGCCAGTGGGGGTCACGATCGCTGGATCAGTGATCACCTTCTTCAGCTTCAGGGTCTTGTCGTCGTAGATCACGATGGCCGACTGATCGGTCTTGCCGCCCCACAGGGAGATCCACACTTCGTCACCGGCTTCGTTGTATTCCGGGTGAGTAGCGCGACGGATCGCCTTGCTTTCTGGCAGGCCCGAGTCTTTGGCAACGTCGAGGCGACGCGGCTCTTTGCTCAAGTCATTGAGGTCGTAGACATAGACAGATTCAGCGATTTCCCGCTCGGGGTTCATCGGCGCATCGGCCCAGAGGTTTTTCGACTTCGGATGGGTCTTCACAAACAGGTTGCCGGCGCCGGGCATTTTCAGCTCTTGCACGACTTTCCAGTTGTGTTCCTTGTGCTTGGCGTACTTGGCTTCATCCGAGGCTGTGGAGATCAACGACACCACGGCATCGCCCAAGTGACCGGTGGTCCACACGGGGCCAAACTGCGGGTGAATGAAGTTGGCGCCGCGCCCTGGGTGGGGGATCTTCGCGGTGTCAATCAAGGCCGCTAACTTGCCGTCTTTGGTATCCACCGCGGCCACTTTGTTGGAGGCGTTCGCCGCCACCATGAAGTAGCGCTTGGAGTAATCCCAGCCGCCGTCATGGAGGAACTTGGCCGACTCAATGGTGGTGGTCTTGAGGTTCTTCAGGTCGGTGTAGTCCACCAGAATGATCTGTCCGGTTTCCTTCACGTTAACCACCCACTCGGGCTTGATGTGCGAGGCCACAATCGAGGCTACGCGCGGCTCTGGGTGGTAGTCGCCATCCACGGTTTGCCCGCGTGTGGACACCACTTTGATCGGCTCAAGGGTTTCGCCGTCCATGATCGAGTACTGTGGCGGCCAGTAGGTGCCACCGATCAGGTACTTGTCTTCGTAACCTTTGAACTTGGAGGTATCCACTGAACGGGCGTCGGAGCCCAAGCGCACGGTCGCGACGGTTTTGGGCTCTTCAAACCACAGGTCGATGATGGTGGTTAAACCATCGCGGCCCACGGTGTACACGTAGCGGCCCGAAGCCGACAGACGCGAGATATGTACCGCATAGCCGGTGTCGAGAATCTTCCAGATCTTGTGGTTGTCGCCGTCGACCAAGGCCAGTTTGCCGGCGTCACGCAGGGTGATGGCGAAGACGTTCTTCAGGTTGACCTTGTTCAGCTGCTTCTTCGGCCGCTGATCTTTAGGCACCAGCAGTTTCCAGCTGTCTTTCATGTCATTCAGCGAGAACTCTGGCGGAATCGCCGGGGTTTGCTGGATGTAGCGCGCCATCAGGTTGATTTCATCCTTGGTGAGGATGTCGTCGTAGTTCACCATGCCGCCTTCGGTACCGTAGGCGATGATGCTTTCTAGGCGCTTAGTGCCCAGCTTTAAGGTACCGCCTTCGGTGACCTTGCCGTCGGCATCGGTTTTCTTCCAATGCGGCTCAAGGTTTTTACCGGTGGCACCTTTACGCAGCACACCGTGGCAACCGGCGCAGCGTTCGAAGTAGATTTTTTTACCTTGCTCGAACTCGGCCTCGGTTATCGCCGGGGCAGTGTTGGCCATGGCAATGCCGCTGGCGGCCGACAGGGCGGCAGCGACAGACCATGCCAAGGTCTTGAGTTGAAGGGCTTTCATGTAATGCGCTCCTTAGCGGGTCAGGCGGCCCGGCTGTTGTGTGCAAATCACCAACGGCGTCGCTCGAGGGCGGGAGCGTCCTTTGCTGGCGTCCTTGCCAACCAGGCGGTGCAACAAGCACTCCCTGACACCTTTGCGATGGCTGAGCGGGGGAAACATTCAGCAACATCTGCAATGGCTCACACCCTAAACCGCCAGCCCCTCAAGCGCGTTTGATCTGAATCAAGCCCTTGTTAGATCGGGGTTTCACCGTCTACAGCAGTGCCTTAGCCTCTGCTCTACGCCCCGTGCAGAGAGAGGATTTGCTAATGAATGCGCACGCAAAAACACCCAGCGAGCTGCCGTTTTATGCCAGCCAAGCCAACGAAGTGGCGCTGTTTGAACAGGCTTGGCAGCACGGCTTGCCGGTGTTGATCAAAGGCCCGACAGGCTGCGGCAAGACGCGCTTTATTCAGCACATGGCGGCGCGCTTAAACCTGCCGCTGTTTACCGTGGCCTGTCACGACGACTTAACCGCCGCTGATTTAGTCGGCCGTCATTTGGTCGGCAGTGAAGGCACCTGGTGGCAAGACGGCCCGCTAACCCGCGCGGTGCGCGAAGGCGGTATTTGCTATCTGGATGAGGTGGTCGAAGCGCGCAAAGACACCACCGTGGTATTGCACCCGCTGGCCGATGATCGCCGCGAATTACCGCTCGAGCGCACCGGCGAACTGCTTAAGGCGCCGCCGGGTTTTATGTTGGTGGTGTCGTACAACCCCGGCTATCAAAACCTGCTCAAGGGCATGAAACCCAGCACCCGCCAGCGCTTTGTGGCGCTGCGTTTTGATTACCCCAACAGCGCCGTAGAACAGCAGATTATTCAGGCTGAAACTGGCGCCGACCCACGCTTGGCCGCCAAGCTGGTGCAACTGGCCACGGCGCTGAGGCGTTTGGAGCAACACGACTTAGAAGAGGTGGCCTCTACGCGTTTGCTGATTTACTGCGCGCGCTTGATTCAAGCCGGTTTGCCTGCGCGCGAAGCCGCCTTGGCGTGTTTGGGTGAGGCGCTGTCGGATGACCTGCAAACCGTTGCCGCGTTGATGGATGTGGTGGATGTTCACCTCGCCGATTAACCCTGCCAACACCACCCAGGCCCAGCGCCTGCCCGGTGATGTGGCGCTGTGGTTTTTTGTGCTGGCCGAGCTTTCGGTGTTTGCCTTGCTGATCGCCGGCTTTGCCGTGGCGCGCTTTCTTGATCCGGCAGGTTTTAGTGCCGGGCCAGAGGCGTTGGGGCTAACCGATGGGGTGACGCTAACACTGTGCTTGCTCGGTGCTGGCAGTTGCGTAGCGGCCGCCGTGGAGCAAGTCAGAGGTAAGCGGCCGAGTAGGGCAGCGCTGTGGTTGCTGGCCGCGCAAGGCCTCGGTTGGGGCTATATCGTGCTTAAAGCGCAGGAATACCAGCACTTGGCCAGCCAAGGTTTAAGCATCGACAGTGGCGGTTTTTTTACCCAGTACTGGCTGATCAGCGGCTTTCACTTTGTGCATGTGCTGCTGGGCTTGCTGGTGTTGTTGCTGTTAAGCGTGCACTTGGCATGGCGCAAACCCTTAGCCCTGAGCACGCTAGAAAGCGCCGGCATCTACTGGCACATGCTCGATCTGGTGTGGGTAATGCTGTTCGCGCTGTTTTATCTGCTGCTGTAGGCCCGTCATGCCTTCGCGTGCGCTGTGTGTAGCGACCCTGTGTTTAGTGCTGCTGAGTGTGCTGGTGCTGCCGGCCTCGGGGTTGGGCGCGGTTGGCTGGGCGGCTTGGGTGTTGCTCATGGTGCTGGGTAAAAGCTGGCTGATCAGCGAGCAGTTTATGGAGCTGCGCCACGCGCCTAAGCTGTGGCGTATGGCCCTGCTGCTGTGGCCGCTGCTGTTGGGGCTTTTACTCGTGGGCTTATGGAGCGCCGCACAATGACGCTAACCGATACCGAACAAACCCTCGCCAAGCAGGCGTGGGCCGCCTACTTAGTGAATTTATTACTGCTGCCAGGGGCTGGTTTTTTTGCCTTGCTGTGGCTGTATTGGCGCGCGCCCGAACACGGCGCGCCGTATGCGCTAAGCCACCTAAGCGTGGCAATTAAGCTCAGTTTGGCCGCCGGTTTGGGCTTGCTGCTGGTGCCGGCGCTGCTGTGGCTCAGCCTGCGCGATGCACAAAGCGCCGTGGTGGTGATTCTGCTCTGGTGGGTTAGCTGTCACGCCGGCTTGGTGCTGTTCGGCGCGCTGAATTTATCGCGCAGCATGAGTGAGCGTTGGCCGTTATGGCGCTAAAGGTAATACCAAGGTAAAGGTGGTGAGCCCGTCTTGAGAGTGGCAGCGAATGCTACCGCCGTGGGCTCGCAGGATGGACTGAGTGATGGCTAACCCTAAGCCAGCGTTTAACGTGCTGCCTTCGCGGCGCGCAGGGTCGGCGCGGTAAAAGCGATCAAACAGCTTGTTGATGTGCTCGGGGTTGATGGTTGGGCCCTGATTACTAATGCTGAGCTGAATCTCGGTGGCACGCTGCGAGATCTCGACATTAATGCACTGCTGGGCGGTGGAATAGCGCACCGCGTTGGTCAGCACGTTAGCAATGGCACGCTCGAGCATTAACTGGTCGCCGTAAGTCGTGCCGCTGCCATTGAGCTTGAGTTGAATGTTGCGTTCTTCGGCAATCAGAGAGAAGTATTCAAAGAGCTTGCGCACGGTCTTATCCAACGCGACCGGTTTGTGTTCAGGAGTGATCAGCCCGTTATCGGCTTTAGCGAGAAATAGCATGTCGTCGATAATGCGCGACATGCGTTTTAAATCTTCAAGATTACTGAGCAAGTTGTCTTGGTAGGTGGCATTGTCACGCGGCTTGCTGAGGGTAACTTCTGTTTGGGTTAATAAGTTATTGATTGGTGTTCTTAATTCATGGGCAATATCGGAAGAAAAATTCGAAAGACGGCCAAAGGCGTCTTCTAAGCGTTCTAGCATCGCATTGAAGGCTAAGGCTAAACGCTGTAATTCAAACGGGATGGGTTCTAATGGGATGCGCTCTTGCAGCGAGCTAACGGAGATAGTTGTCGCCGTGATGGCGATTTGGCGCAGTGGCAGTAAGCCGCGATGCGCAACCCACCAGCCGATGGCGGCGCTGAGCAACGCGCAGATAATTAAACCTACCCATAACCAGCGCTGTAAGGTGGCAAAAAAATCGCTGTGGTGGGTGATGTCTAAGGTCAACTGTACCGTGAGCGATTGTTGCGTGGGCGTGTTTATCAGGCTCGCTAGGGTGCGATAGCTTTTGTTGTTGTGCTGCCAATCAAACAGTAACGATGGGGCGTTGTTGTTAGCGGTGCGGGGTGGCTCAAGTGCATGGGCGGCGGAAAAGATTATTTCACCGTGTTGGTTGCGAATAATGGCGGCTAAATCTTGGTGGCCACCCAGCAGTGCGGTTAAGCGCAGGCGTAACGTATCAATGTGTTGTGACGTGCTGGGGTGGTTAAGCATGTTTTCAATGGCGTCGAGTTTCTCATTGAGTGTTTGTTGGTCGAGCTGCTTGAAATGATGCTGGCTTAATACGCTGAAACTGAGCCCCGCGAGCAGCAAAACGACCAACACCGCGCTGGTAAACATCAGCGTCATGCGGGTGGTGAGCGATACACGTTTGCCGCTCATTCCGGGGCGTCCATGACATAGCCCATGCCCCGTGCGGTATGGATGAGCTTGAGTTCGAAGTCGTCATCAATTTTGGCGCGCAAGCGGCGCACGGCCACCTCAATCACATTGGTATCGCTGTCGAAGTTCATGTCCCATACCTGCGAGGCAATCAGCGACTTGGGCAAAATTTCGCCGCGCCGGCGCAGTAGTAACTCAAGCAGGGAAAATTCCTTAGCGGTTAAGTCAATGCGCTTATTGCCCCGCTTGGCGCGGCGTTTTAGCAGGTCGACTTCTAAGTCAGCCAAGGTCATTAGCGGTGAGCTGGGGGCTGTATTGGTGCGGCGTAATAGGGTGCGCACGCGAGCCAGTAGTTCGGAGAAGGCGAAGGGCTTGATGAGGTAGTCATCGGCGCCTAGCTCAAGGCCTTTGACGCGGTCGTCGACACCGTCGCGAGCGGTGAGAAACAACACGGGGATTGGGTTGTGCGCGGTGCGTAGCACGCGCAGCACTTCCCAGCCGTCTAGCCCCGGCATCATCACGTCCAAAATCAGCAAGTCATATCTGTCGTCGAGCGCCAGTTGCAGTGCCTCGGTGCCTGTGCTGGCCCAATCAACGGTAAAGCCTGCCTCGCTTAAACCTTGCTGGAGATACGCGCCCGTTTTAGGTTCGTCTTCGGCGACCAGTAGTTTCATCGTTCGCGTGACCTATTGAATTCATTGGCTGAGCTGAATGCTGACGAGTGTGCCGAGAACAACAGGGTGAGGCCAGCACCTGACATAAATGTAATGTTCGCTTCAGCTCGCCAACAGGGTGTGCAGCTTAAGGTGAAGCTGCAAGTACGAGATGGGCATGGCCTTCATAACGAAGGCGGCCTGAGATGACCTGATGGAGATTATCGCTATGAAATCGCTACAAACGCTGGTGCTGATGGGTTCGCTACTGCTGTCTTCATTAACCTGGGCAGAGGGCGGTAGTGATCGCGCCTTGGAGCGTATCGAAAAGTTGCGTGATAAGGCCGAGAGCGTGTTGCTGCAAGCCGAGAAAGCGCCAGCCGCTGAACGCCATGTGCACATGCGTGAACACATGCAAATGCTCGAAGGCATCATGCAAGAACTACACAGTGAACATCCGCCAGCGGATATGACCCCTGAAGAACACTTGGCGTGGATGGAAAAGCATGACCGCCTCGTGGATGACGTGTTGGGGCAGATGCTGCGTGAGCACAAGTTGATGATGCAGGCGAACGAGTGCCATCACTGACGGGTGATGTGCGCAGGGTAACGTCGGCGGTTACCCATCCCCACTAGAGACCAGCGTTGGTTGCTCCTTGAGTCTCACGGCGCCTGTTGGCGCCGTCATTTTTTGCAGGGTGCGCGATAAGGCATTGCTACAGGTCAAGCGCTAACCGTCGCCCCTGACTAGGCTGAAAGGTAGCAGCAGAGGAGAACATCGTTATGCGTGACAGCAAGCCCGAAGAGCAATCCAGCGCCGTGGGCTGGCGTAGTAAAAAAGCCATTGCGCTGGGTATGTTGGTGCTTATCGCGCTGTTTTATGTGTGGCGCGAACACTATGAACATCTGGCGCAAATCTGGCCGTATGCGCTGTTGTTGCTGTGCCCGCTGATGCACCTCTTTGGCCATCAGCATGGTGGTCATGGTCACGCTCATCGCCATGAAGAGCGAGCCCCGAAAGACGACCAAGGAGCGTAGCGCGATGCCCCATTCCTCTTGTCACCATCACCACGACGGCGCTGCGCAGAAAGCCTCAACACAGCAGCATGACCCTGTGTGCGGCATGCCGGTGAAAGACGATAGCCCGCATAGCGCAGACTATGTTGGGGTGCATTACCGCTTTTGCAGTGCAAGGTGCTTAACCAAGTTTCAGGCCGCGCCGCTGCAGTATGTTGCGGCGTCTGAACCGTCTCGCTCGGCAGCGCCTGCTGAGGCGCCGCTGGGCGCGCTGTATACCTGCCCCATGCACCCAGAAATTCGCCAAGCCAGCCCAGGCAATTGCCCTATCTGCGGTATGTCATTGGAGCCTGTGCTGCCGGAGCTGGAAGAGGAAGACAACCCCGAGTTAATCGACTTATCACGCCGGTTTTGGTGGACCTTGCCGCTCACCGTGGTGGTTACGGTACTAGCCATGGCGGGGCATGCCATGCCGCTGTTACATGGCAGCACGCAAAACTGGGTTGAGTTGGTGCTGGCTACACCTGTGACTATCTGGGGCGGTTGGGTGTTTTTTGTCCGTGGCGTTCAGTCAATACGCCATCGTAGCCCCAATATGTGGACGCTAATCGGCTTAGGCACTGCCGCCGCTTATCTGTATAGCGTTGCCGCCACTTTAGTGCCGCAGTGGTTTCCTGCTGCCTTTATTCAAGATGGCCGGATTGGGGTGTATTTCGAGGCCGCGGCGGTGATTATTTCCCTGACCTTGTTGGGGCAAATGTTAGAGCTTAAAGCGCGCTCGCAAACCTCGGCGGCGATTAAGGCCTTGCTTGGGCTTGCCCCAAAAACAGCGCGGCGCATTGGCGCTGATGGCCAAGAAGAAGACATTCCGCTAACTCACGTGCATGTGGGTGATCGTCTGCGCGTACGCCCTGGTGAGAAAGTGCCGGTTGACGGCGTGGTGCTCGAAGGCGAGAGCGCGGTAGATGAATCGATGCTGACCGGCGAGCCGGTGCCCGTCACCAAGCGCGCTGAAGATGCCTTGATTGGCGCAACCATGAACACGCACGGTAGCTTAGTGATGGAGGCGCGCAAAATTGGCGGCGAAACCATGCTCGCGCAGATCGTGCAAATGGTGGCCAATGCGCAGCGTTCTAAAGCACCGATGCAGCGGATGGCGGATGCCGTGGCGGGGTATTTCGTCATCGGCGTGATTGGCATCGCGCTGCTGACCTTCTTCGGCTGGGGGCTATTGGGGCCAGAAGCTGGCTGGGTGTTTGGCCTGATCAATGCGGTAGCGGTGCTTATTATTGCCTGCCCCTGTGCGCTGGGCTTGGCGACACCCATGTCGGTGATGGTGTCCACGGGTAAAGCGGCTGGGGTAGGGGTGTTGTTTCGCGATGCCAGCGCGATTGAAAACCTGTGCAAGATCAACACCTTGATTGTGGATAAAACCGGCACCTTAACCGAAGGCCGACCGGCTTTTCATAGCGCGGTGGGTGCCGGTGACTTTGCCGATAGCGCGGTGTTACGCCTTGCCGCAAGCCTTGATCAAGGCAGTGAGCACCCGCTGGCGCATGCCATTGTTGCCGAGGCGCGTCAGCAAGGGCTGTCATTGGTGGCCCCGCAAACCTTTGAATCGGGCTCTGGTATTGGCGTGCGTGGCCTAGTTGACGGGCGACAACTGCAGCTTGGCAATACTGCCCTGATGGATGAGGTGGGGGTGGATATCAGCCCGCTTCGCGAGCGCGCAGAGCAACTGCGCGAGCAGGGGATTAGCATCATGTATTTGGCGGTCGATGGGCAGCTAGGCGGCTTGTTGGCCGTGGCGGACCCCATTAAAGGCAGTGCGCAACAGGCAGTTGCCTTGCTGCAACAGCAAGGCGTGAGCGTCATTATGGCAACCGGCGACGGTCTGACCACGGCAAAAGCCGTGGCTAAACAGTTGGGTATTGCCGCAGTACATGGCGAAGTTAAACCCCAAGATAAAGCACAACTGGTGGCCGCCCAGCAGCAGCTAGGGCGGCGGGTGGCCATGGCTGGGGATGGTATTAACGACGCTCCCGCGTTGGCCAGTGCCGATGTCGGTATTGCCATGGGCACCGGCACCGATGTGGCAATGAACAGCGCTCAAGTGACCTTAGTGAAGGGCGACTTGATGGGCATCCTGCGCGCCCGGACCTTGTCGTTGGCAACCGTGCAAAACATGCGGCAAAACTTAACCTTTGCCTTTTTGTACAACGCCATGGGTATCCCGTTGGCTGCAGGGCTGTTGTATCCGCTCACCGGGCATTTGCTGTCCCCCATGATTGCGGCGCTCGCCATGAGCGTCAGTTCGGCATCGGTGGTCTTTAATGCGCTGCGCTTACGCAGGCAGCGTATTGATTAGCGTCACACGGGTTGTTTTCAGCGCGGCTTGACCTTGCCTTAAGGTCAAGCCTGAGCCTTGTGCTACGGCAATGTTGCCGCTTTGGCTACGAGGTGACTTATGGTCGTTCTGACAGTTTCTGGCATGGGCTGCGGTAGTTGCGAGAGCAAAATCAAACAGGCTATTGCGCAGCTAGACCCGCAGGCCAAGGTGCTTGTTGATCGGCCCAACGGGGTTGTGACGGTGGACTCACAGCAGCCCGCCGAGACGCTTTTAGCCTTAGTGCAACGCTTGGGTTTTGTGGCGGCGATAGCGGCTTAAGCGCCTGTCCTGCCAGTGAGTTTTACTCTTTGAGTGTCATTGCGGCAGGCGGCATCGCCTGTCGCCTGCTGCGCCAGCCAAGCTGACAGAAATGTAATCACGCGGGCTTGGCGGATGTGCCATTGTTGATCTGGGACAAGTTTCGCCTAGCGGCCTTTAAAAGTACGCCGGTTGGCAATTAAGCATGTGGTAGCAGTCTGCACAGCGGCATGCGCAGGCAAACGACGGGATAGTTCACTATGCACAGTAAGAGCACGAGAAGAACCTTCGTCAAAGGTTTAGCGGCTACCGGTATTTTCGGTGGCTTAGGTTTGTGGCGCACACCGGTCTGGGCTGTGACAAGCCCAGGGCAAGCCAATGTTCTCAGTGGGTCGGTGTTTGATTTATCCATCGATCAGTTGCCGGTTAACTTCACGGGCGCAGCGCGCATGGCAATGGCGATTAATGGTTCTATTCCGGGGCCTACGCTGCGTTGGCGCGAGGGCGATACGGTGACTTTGCGCGTGCGTAATCGCTTGGACGAAGACACTTCAATTCATTGGCACGGCATTATTTTGCCCGCCAACATGGATGGTGTGCCGGGGTTGAGCTTTCACGGCATTGCCCCCGACGGCCTGTACGAATACCGCTTTAAAGTTAATCAGAACGGCACGTATTGGTATCACAGCCATTCTGGCGCGCAGGAGCAGTTAGGCGTTTATGGCGCGTTGGTGGTCGATGCCAAAGAGCCTGAGCCCTTCGCCTATGATCGCGATTATGTGGTGCTGCTGAGCGACTGGACCGATGAAAATCCGCAGCGCGTCTTAGCCAAGCTGAAGAAGCAATCGGACTACTACAACTTTAATAAGCGCACCGTTGGCGACTTTATTAATGACGTCAGCGAGATGGGCTGGGCGGCCGCAATGGCCGATCGCAAGATGTGGGCAGAAATGAAAATGAGCCCCACCGATCTGGCCGATGTGAGTGGTCACACCTACACCTACTTGATGAATGGCCAAGCGCCCGATGGCAATTGGACGGCGCTGTTTAAGCGCGGCGAGAAAATTCGTCTGCGCTTTATTAACGCCTCCGCCATGTCGTATTTCGACGTGCGCATTCCCGGCTTAAAAATGACCGTGGTGGCCGCTGATGGTTTGCATGTTGCGCCGGTGAGCGTCGATGAGTTTCGTATTGCCGTCGCGGAAACCTACGACGTGATCGTCGAGCCCGAGCAGGCCGAGGCTTACACCCTGTTTGCGCAATCCATGGATCGCACCGGCTATGCGCGCGGCACTTTGGCCGTGCGTGAAGGATTAAGCGCACCCGTGCCGAGTGTTGATCCGCGTCCGCTGATTAGCATGGCGGACATGGGCATGGACCACAGCAGTATGGCTGGTATGGACCACAGCCAGATGCAGGGTATGGATCACAGTCAAATGGCCGGCATGGCGGGTATGGACCACAGCCAGATGCAAGGCATGGATCATAGCCAAATGGCTGGCATGGCGGGTATGGATCATAGCCAGATGCAAGGGATGAGCAGTATGCAGACGCATCCTGCTTCAGAGATGAACAATCCACTGGTGGATATGCAGACGATGCAACCCACCAGCAAGCTCGCTGACCCCGGTATTGGTTTGCGTGACAACGGCCGCCGCGTACTGACCTATGCCGATTTGCGCAGCACCTTCGCCGACCCCGATGGCCGCTTGCCCAGTCGTACGATTGAGCTGCACCTCACTGGGCATATGGAAAAGTTTGCTTGGTCTTTTAATGGCATCAAGTTTTCTGATGCCGAGCCACTGCGCCTTAAGTACGGCGAGCGGGTGCGCATCACGCTGGTCAACGACACCATGATGACGCACCCCATTCACCTGCACGGTATGTGGAGCGACTTAGAAGATGAGCAGGGTAATTTCATGGTGCGTAAGCACACCATCGATATGCCGCCGGGCTCCAAGCGTAGCTATCGGGTGACGGCGGATGCTTTGGGCCGTTGGGCGTACCACTGCCACCTGTTGTTCCATATGGAAACAGGCATGTTCCGCGAAGTACGTGTGGACGAATAAAGGAGAACAGCATGACCTTATTTTGCCAACGTAATGCGTGCGCGCTTGCGGTGACGCTGGCTTTAACAAGCCACCCAGCATGGGCTACTCATCACAACGTGGAAGCAGATCAGCAGCTAGTCGCCGATGACATGGCCGGCATGGACCACTCCAAAATGAACCATGCCGCTATGCAAGGCGACATGGCCGGTATGGACCATAGCCAAATGGGCCATGGCGAGGCGCCGCGCACCACCAGCCGAACGCCGATTCCAGTATTGACCGATGCCGACCGTGAAGCTGCATTCCCCCCGCTGCCGGGGCATCAAGTGCATGACAGTGCGCTCAACGGTTTCTTCTTGCTCGATCAACTGGAGTATCAAGATGCCGACGAAGGTAGTGCGCTGGCATGGGATGCGTCCGGCTGGATCGGTGGCGATATCCAGCGGCTGTGGTTACGCAGCGAAGGCGAGCGTGTGAATGGACTGACTGAAGAGGCAGAAATACAGCTGCTTTATGGTCATGCGATAGGGCCGTGGTGGGATGTCGTGGCTGGCGTACGCCAAGACTTTAAACCGGGCTCGCCGCAAACCTGGGGCGCCTTCGGTATTCAAGGCATGGCGCTGTATGACTTCGAAGTGGAAGCCACCGCCTTTATTGGGGAGCAGGGGCAAACAGCCCTGCGCTTGGCAGGCGAATACGACATTCTGCTGACCAATCGCTTGATTCTGCAGCCCACCGCCGAGCTTAACTTGTATGGCAAAAACGACCCGCACCGAGGGGTTGGTTCAGGCCTTGCCGATACCGAGCTGGGGCTGCGGTTGCGCTATGAAGTGGTGCGTCAGTTTGCACCCTACATCGGTGTGACATGGGCGCGCAGCTACGGCAATACCGCTGACTATGCGCGTGAAGAAGGGGGCGATGCGGACGAGGCACGCTTTGTCGCTGGTATTCGGATGTGGTTTTGAGAGCTTGATATGAAAAAGACCGTTTTAACCCTAGTGTTGGCTGGCGCGGTAGGCGCAGGTGCCGTGTTGGCTGGCGCTTACTCAGGCTTAGTCAACGTGGCAGCGGATGATCCGCATTCGCCCGCTGTACTGGCTTTTTTAACCATGGCGCGTGAGCGCTCTATTGCAGTGCGCGCCCGTGATATAGCCGTGCCAGACCTGAGCGATCAAGCGTTAGTGACTACAGGGGCGGGTAACTATAACGCGATGTGTATAGGCTGCCATTTGGCGCCGGGGCTGGCGCAAACAGAGATGAGCCAAGCCTTGTATCCCGCGCCACCGAATTTGGCCAAGGTGGGCGTTAATGGCAGCCCAGCTGAGGCTTTTTGGGTGATTAAACACGGCATTAAAGCCACAGGCATGCCAGCCTGGGGCAAAAGCATGGGCGATGAATACATTTGGGGCATGGTGGCTTTCTTGCAGCAGTTGCCGCAGCTAGATGCTCAGCAGTATCAAGCGTTAGTAGCGGCCAGCAGTGGTCACCAGCATGGTGGCGGTGAAAGCCATATGCACAACCACGAAGGACAGCACGGCAGCAATACGCCGGCACATCACGACCAAGCGGCGGAGCCCAGCACACCGCATGAGCCGATGATGGATCATGCGGCCATGGCAAAGCAGGGTGAGCAGGCAATGCAGGGCGCGGCTAAAACGGTGCATGTGCACAGTGACGGTAGCGAACACGAGCATACCAACGTCGCCCCCAAAGCACCGACGAACACCCATCTGCACAGTGATGGCCAAGAACATATGCACTGAGCCGGCGCTGCTGCCGTAGCAATACACGCTTAAATGCCATGCAAGCCCTGCCTTTATGGTGGGGCTTTTTCTTTTATTTCAATAAGTTATCGGTTGCTTTGGGTATCTCGGCCTTTCTTGATTCGTATCAAACGGTTTCAGGTGCCTCCCTTCTTAGAATCATTTTGCAAAACATTCATAGGGAGGGTCTCTCCATGGCCGAAACCTTTACTAAAGGGATGGCCAGGAACATCTACTACGGGGGCAGCATGTTCTTTGTGCTCTTGTTCTTAGGGTTAGCCTGGCATACCGAAAAAGTGGTTCCAGAACGTAGTAATGACGCAGAAATGACCGAGGCCGTGGTGCGCGGCAAGCTGGTGTGGGAGCAGAACAACTGCATCGGCTGCCACACCTTACTCGGTGAAGGTGCGTACTTTGCTCCGGAGCTGGGTAACGTGTTTGTTCGTCGTGGTGGTGAAGATGGCTTTAAACCCTTCTTCAAAGGTTGGATGGCCGCACAGCCACTGAACATCCCCGGTCGCCGGGCGATGCCGCAGTTCAACCTGAGCGAAACCGAAGTGGACGATCTGGCCGAGTTCCTCAAGTGGACCTCGAAGATCGATACCAACGACTGGCCACCAAATAAGGAGGGCTAAGCCATGAACGTACATCTGAAGTTTGCCTCGCAAGCCGTGGCCAAGCCGTACTTCATCTTCGCCCTGATGCTGTTTGCTGGGCAGATTCTGTTCGGTTTAGTGCTGGGCCTGCAGTATGTGGTTGGGGACTTCCTGTTCCCAGCTATCCCGTTCAACGTGGCGCGGATGGTGCACACCAACCTGCTGATTGTTTGGCTGTTATTCGGCTTTATGGGCGCAGCGTATTACCTGATCCCAGAAGAAGCCGATACCGAGCTGTATAGCCCGAAGCTGGCGCTCATCCTGTTCTGGGTGTTTGCCGCAGCGGGTACGCTGACTGTGCTGGGCTACCTGTTGGTGCCGTATGCCGGTTTGGCAAAAATGACCGGCAACGAGCTATGGCCCACCATGGGGCGGGAGTTCTTAGAACAACCCTTCGTGACTAAGGTCGGCATTGTCGTGGTGGCCCTGGGCTTCTTGTTCAACTTAGGCATGACCGTGCTTAAGGGCCGCAAGACCGTGGTCAACATGGTGATGATGACTGGCTTAGTGGGCTTGGCGGTGATGTTCCTGTTCAGCTTCGTTAACCCAGAAAACCTGGTGCGCGACAAGTTCTACTGGTGGTGGGTTGTACACCTGTGGGTAGAAGGCGTGTGGGAACTGATCATGGGCGCGATCTTGGCCTTTGTGCTGATCAAAGTGACAGGCGTCGACCGTGAGGTGATCGAGAAGTGGCTGTACGTGATCATCGCCATGGCGCTGATTACCGGCATCATCGGTACTGGTCACCACTACTTCTGGATCGGTACTCCGGGCTACTGGCTGTGGTTGGGTTCGGTGTTCTCGGCACTGGAGCCGCTGCCGTTCTTCGCCATGGTGTTGTTCGCCTTCAACATGATTAACCGTCGTCGGCGTCAGCACCCCAATAAAGCCGTGGCTTTGTGGGCGATGGGCACTGCGGTGATGGCCTTCTTGGGTGCTGGCGTGTGGGGCTTTATGCACACTCTGGCGCCGGTGAACTACCTCACCCACGGGACTCAGATCACTGCGGCGCACGGCCACATGGCCTTCTACGGTGCCTACGCGATGATCGTGATGACCATCATCAGCTACGCCATGCCACGTCTGCGCGGCATTGGTGAAGCGCCGAGCAACAAGAGCCAAGTGCTGGAAATGTGGGGCTTCTGGCTGATGACCATCGCGATGGTGTTCATCACCCTGTTCCTCACTGCGGCGGGCATTCTGCAGGTATGGCTGCAGCGTATGCCTGAAGACGGTGCTGCCTTGTCGTTCATGGCCACTCAAGACCAAATCGCTATCTTCTACTGGATGCGGTTCTTCTCTGGGGTGATGTTCTTGATCGGTCTGGTGGTGTACTTCATCAGCTTCGCTTACCAGCGTAGCGGTGCTCCGGAAGCCATTCCGGCCAGCGAGATGAACAACGCCTAAACCCGACACCTGCCGGTGCTTTGTCACCGGCAGGTTACTGAGGTAAGTCCAGCAAGGGTTGGATTTACCTCAGTAACCTTAAGGCTTTCGGCAAGGTCAGGAAGACCCTGCCGAAAGCTACCGAGCAAGGTGGCTTACATGGCTTTTACCGTAGAGCTAGAAGAGTGGGTTGGCGAACGCTGGCACCACTTTATTACCCGCCGCAGCCACACCGGCTTTGCCGATGCCGCCGTGCCGTTGAGCAGCGTGCAGCGCCGCGTTGGCGTGTTGTTTCGCGCCTTGGGCGGTGCGCCGGGTATGCGGATCGAGGCCGCCTCGCCACGTCAGATGCAACTGCGCCGCAGTTTGCTGCAAAAGGTCGCGGGCACCTGCCAGCACTTGCCGGTGGCGTGGCGCGAAGAAAACAGCCTGCGCTTGCCCGAGCAGCTGGATGTGTTTGCCGAGCCCGCGCTGAATACCGAGCTGTACTTGTGGCTGGCCATGCTTGCCGCGCACACCCCGCAACAGCTGCGCCATTGGGGGCGCGATAACCAGCAAGCGGTGGCTGACTTGCTGTTGGCGTACCCTGCCTTGCAAAGGCGCTACGCCGCTTTAGTAAAAGAGCTGTTGCCGCTGCGCCCCAATCCTGAGCAGTTACCGCCGGCTGAGGCCGCGCTAGAGCGTGCCATTGTGCAGGCGCTGATTGCGCCGGGTTCGGTGCGCGAGTTTCCCGCCAGCAACAAAGCGCCGCAGCCGGTGTGGCTATGGTTGTACCCCGGCGAAGCCTTGGACGCGCCGCAAAACTTAGAAGAGCTTGATGAAAGTGACGAAGGTGGCAGCGCACCGAGCAAAAAAGCGCAGATCAGCCGCCGCCGTGGCGAGCGAGTGCACGAGCCCGATGGCAAAGATGGCCTGTTGCTGTTTCGCCTTGAAAGCCTGTTTAGTTGGTCGGAGTACGTCAAGCTCGACCGCACCGCCGACGATGCCGATGACGTGGACGCCGCGCGTGTGGCTGAAGATCTCGACCAGCTATCGCTGTCACGCCAACGCACGCGCAAAACCGGCGGCCTGCGCCTCGACTTAGACTTGCCCGCGCCCAGCGAAGACGACCTGCCACTCGGCCCCGGCATTCACTTGCCCGAGTGGGATTTTCGCCGCAGTCAGTTGCTCGATGAGCATGTGTGTTTAACCCCCATGCTGCCGCGCGATGCCACGCCAAAACCTTTGCCGCTGCGCTTAAACCGCCAAGCGAAAAAACTGCGCCGCCAGTTTGAACAGCTCAGCGCACGGCGCACTTGGCTGCGCCAGCAACCGCAAGGTGAAGAGTTAGACATGGCTGCGTGGCTGGATTTTCATGTAGAAAGCCGTCACGGGGCCTGTGTCGAGCGCGGCTTGTACCGTCAGCTGGTGCGTCGTGAGCGCGACTTGGCCTGCTTGTTGCTCGCGGATTTATCCATGTCAACAGAGGCGCATTTAGACGATGAGCGCCGCGTAATCGACGGCATTGCCGATAGCTTGCTGTTGCTGGGTGAGGCGCTGGCCAATTTGGGCGATCACTTTGCTATGTACGGCTTCTCGTCGCTGCGCCGCCAGCATGTGCGCTTCTATCAACTAAAAGCCTTTGCTGAGCATTACGGCGACAACGTGCGTGGTCGTATTCAGGCGCTAAAGCCGGGCTATTACACCCGCATGGGCGCGGCGATCCGCCAAGGCACCGCACACCTGACAGCGCAGGGGCAGAGCCAAAAACTGCTGTTGCTGCTGTCTGATGGCAAGCCCAATGACTTGGATGTTTACGAAGGCCGCTACGGCATTGAAGACACCCGCGAGGCCGTGCTGGCCGCGCGTCGCCAAGGTATCGAGCCGTTCTGCATCACCATCGACCGCGAAGCCGACAGCTACTTGCCGTATATGTTTGGCGCCAACGGCTACACCCTGATCAAAGACGCCCTGCAATTGCCCGAGCGTTTGCCGCAGTTGTATCGCCAACTGACGGAGCGTTAAGCCCTTAACGTGGCAGGGCAAAGAACATCACAAAGCAGAACACCACCAAGGCCAGCCAGAACAGCACAAACCAGCGTTGCTTACGGTTAACGCTGCTGGCTTCACTTTCTGGCAGGGCCATGCCGCAGCGCTCGCACTCGGCGGCGCTGTCGGCGTGGCTGTGATTGCAATACAGGCAGCGTTTCATCGCTTACTCGTAGTCTTCTAAGGCGGCACGGTCGAGCACGCGAATATGCCGGCCTTCCAGCTCAATAATGCCGTCGGCCTGCATGCGGTGAATCACTCGCGAAAAGGTTTCGGGTTGAATCGCCAAATGGCCGGCCACCAGTTGCTTGCTCATGGCTAAGTCAAACTCGGGCTGCGCGGCTTCCAGCTTACGAATTTGGCCTAAGAAGTAGCGCACCACACGGTGGGTGGCGTTTTTTAGCGACAGCGTTTCCAGCTCGTTTAAGCGCATGTGTAAACGCATCGACAGCCGTGCCAGCAGGGCTTTGGCCAAGTCGGGGTTTTGCATGATCAGCTGCAAATAGTCGTGGTTCGACAGCTGCATCAACGTCGTCGATTCCACCGCCTCGGCGTTGGCCACGTAGTGCTTGGTGTCCATAAACATCATGGCTTCGGCAAAGGTGTTGCCGCGGCCAGTGGCCTCGAAGACCTTTTCTTGGCCATCGGGGGTAATGCGGAAAATCTTCACGCAGCCATCGATCACAAAATAGAAGTGCTCGGCCAAGTCGCCTTGGCGAAACACCGGCTGGCCTTTGTCCAAGTTGATGATCTTGGCTTGCTCCAGCAGTTGGCTCATTTGCGGCGCTGGTAGTGGCTCAAACAGGTGGTGTTGCTGCAATAGCTGGGCGTGCACGCGTAGCGGGCTCATGGGCTTACCTCATGTGGGGGCACGGCTCGGGACCGTATGCCCGCACAGTGAACCAGCAAATCGGTAACAAAATGTTGCTTTGCATCAAGCCCGCACCGAATCCGCGTGCGGGTTGACGACGGTCAAGGCCGTGCGCCTTGGGCTAGCGCACAGTCGCCGCATTACCGTTACAGGATGCAGGTTATGCAACTGGTTTGTCCGGCTGGCAGCTTGCCGGCCTTAAAAGCGGCCGTGCGCCAAGGCGCCGATGCGGTGTATGTGGGCTTTCGCGATGACACCAATGCCCGCCACTTTGCCGGCCTTAATCTGGATGAAAAGCAGCTTCAGCAAGGCCTAGAGCTGATCCGCAAAGAAGGCCGTCACTTGTATGTGGCGGTTAACACCTACGCGCAGCCTGATGGCTGGGCGCGTTGGCAACGCGCGGTGGATCATGCCGCTGCCTTAGGGGTGGATGCGCTGATTGCCGCCGACCCCGGTGTGCTGGCCTATGCGGCGCAGCACCATCCCGATCTTAATCTGCACTTGTCGGTGCAAGGCTCGGCCACCAATGCGCAGTCGCTGGCGTTTTATCAAAGCCGCTACAACATCAAGCGCGCCGTGTTGCCACGGGTGTTGTCGCTCACTCAGGTCAAGCAAGTAGCAGCCACCAGCCCCGTGCCGGTCGAGGTATTTGCCTTCGGCAGCTTGTGCATCATGGCTGAGGGGCGCTGTCATTTGTCGTCTTACTTAACCGGCGAGTCGCCCAATTTGTGCGGCGTGTGTTCGCCAGCCAAAGCGGTGCGCTGGGAAGAAACCCCTGAAGGCTTAACCTCGCGCTTAAACGGCGTGCTGATCGACCGCTATCAGGCCGATGAGCCGGCCGGCTACCCGACGCTGTGCAAGGGGCGCTTCTTGGTCAACGGCCAACGCTTTCATGCCCTCGAAGAACCCACCAGCCTGAATACCTTGGACTTAATACCGCAGCTCAGCGCCATTGGCGTCACGGCGGTAAAAATCGAAGGCCGCCAGCGCAGCCCAGCGTATGTCGAACAAGTGGTGCGCGTGTGGCGCGCCGCGCTCGACAGCTACCAGCGGGCGCCGCAGCAGTACTGCGTTGAACCGCAGTGGAACAGCGTGCTGGCGGGGCTTTCCGAAGGCAGCCAAACCACCTTGGGCGCCTACCATCGCGCTTGGCAGTGAGGACACCATGCAACTATCTCTAGGCCCTGTGCTGTTCTTCTGGAGCCGCGACAAATACCTGAACTTTTACAGCGAGATGATCGAGCAGCCGCTGGACGTCATCTATCTGGGTGAAACCGTGTGCAGCAAACGCCGCGCCCTGAGCTTGGACGACTGGCTGGGGCTGGCGCGTGAACTTAAGCAGCAATCTAACGCCGAGCTGGTGCTCAGCGGGCTGACCTTAGTGGAAGCGGCTAGCGAGCTGTCGAGCTTGAAGCGCCTGTGCGACAACGGCGAATTGCTGGTCGAGGCCAACGACACTGGCGCGGTGCAACTGCTCAGTGAACGCAAGCTGCCGTTTGTGGCGGGCCCTGCGCTAAACATCTACAACGGCCACGCGCTGCGCGAATACCTGGCCGCCGGCTTACAACGCTGGGTGCCGCCGGTGGAATGCTCGGCGCAGTTGGTCGAGGCCAGTTTGCGGCAGCTGGATGAACTGGGCGTGGCCCGCCCAGAGCTGGAGATCTTCGCCTACGGCCATTTGCCGCTGGCTTACTCGGCGCGCTGCTTTACCGCCCGCGCCGAGAATCGCCCCAAAGACGACTGCCAATTTTGCTGCAACGGTTACCCCGAAGGCATTGGCTTAGACAGCCAAGAAGGCCAGCGTCTGTTCACCATTAACGGGATTCAGACCATGTCTGGCGAGGTGTGCAACTTAATCGCCGACTACCCACGCCTAGCCGCACTGGGTGCCGACTACCTGCGCCTAAGCCCACGGGCCGAAGGCATGGCTGAGGTAGTGCAGAGTTTTCATCATGTTTTGCACGGCGCAGCAGCGCCCTTGGCCGTGAGCGGTTGCAACGGTTACTGGCACGGCGTGCCGGGCATGTTACGCGCGGAGGATGCCGGTCTATGTTGAGCCAAATCCGTTTCGCTCAAGCGAAAAACACCATCGCGCGCTGGCTGCTCAGCGTGGGCGATCACGCCTTGCCAGTGGTGGCCCGCGTGCCGCAAGCGCTGCAGCGTTTGCCGCTACAACCTCTGCTGAACAAGGTCTTCGCCAGCGCCCTGCGGGATGGCGTATTCGATGTGTTGGAAGGCCGCTGGATTCGCCTAAACCTGCGCGATTTAAACCTGTCATGGTGCATGACCATGCGCCGTGGCCAGCTAGAGCTGGCGCAAAATGCGCCCTTCGAGGCCAGCATCAGCGGCAACTGGCGTGAGTTCTTATTACTCGCCAGCCGTCAGGAAGACCCAGACACCTTGTTTTTCCGCCGCCGCTTGAGCATCGAGGGCGATACCGAGTTTGGTCTGGAGGTAAAAAACCTCATCGACAGCCTCGACCCCGACGAACTGCCGCCACGGCTGTGGCAGGCGTTGGTGTGGTTAGGGGAGGGAGCTGCTTTGGATACTCGGGGATTGGTGGCTAAGCCATCTGCCTGAACGTGCGACTGCCACAGCACAAGTGGTGCGGTTGGAATGGAGCTTATTAGCCAAGCTAATTACTGAGTTTGTTGAAGCATCTTGTTTCGCCCTTCCCGGGCGAGTCACTTTTGGCAGTCGCCCCAAAAGTAACCAAAAGCGCTTGCCCCTGCTATCCGGTCCAGCTTCGCTGGATACCTTCGCTCCGGCAGTCTTCCGTGGGGCCACGGCGAAGGGCTATCCCTAGCCCATCGCCGCTTGCGCCGCATCCCTGCGGCTTACCCCACTACAGCCAGCCTGCACTCAGCCGGATAAAAGGGGCGGTGGGAGTTAGCTAAACCAATGGCGCTTTAGCCAGAGCTTTTCGTAGCTCTGACATTGATTTGAAAAACGCCAAACCATCGACCTGCACCAACGCCCCCTTCAGCAGGCTGAGTGGAAGGTTTCTGGAAGAGGTTAAGCGGCATGGATGCCGCAAAGCCCGATGGATCATGGATGGTGGGCCTCTGGACGACTGCATGGATGCAGGAGGTAGTCTGCCCCCCTTATTTCGTTGCTCTTTATTTTTTACTGTTTTGAATGTGCTGCGGAGTGAAATGCTAGTATTTAAGTTAGTTGCTTTGGCCGTGGACTAAATTGATTGCGTCGTTCAAGATTATGAGGCAGTTAAACATTGCGCTGTGTATGGTGTGGGTGTTTTTTTGATTCTCTTCGTAGAACTGATGCCCTTCGTTCTTTATTTGGTAGAAATCAAAAATTGTTTTGGATTTATCGGTAATTAGAGCGCTTTCTTCTAGGGTTGATATTAAATCATATATTTCCTTGGAAGAGTAATTGCTGTAATTTCTTCCAATGTGCTCCGACTCCATGAGTCCAGCGCATTGGGCAAATGTGGCGAAAGAGTTGGTGCCATCTTGTGCAAAGGTTGGGGTAATGACTAATAGTGCAGATGCAATAACTAGCGGCTTCATGGTTGGGCTCTGTTGTGTTGCTTATAGCTAGATAATAAAAGCGTTATGATGTTCTGCATTATAAGTGCTGTGCAAAATTCAGCCGCTGCCTAAACCCTTGTTTCACCAAGAGGACTTCAAGCAACCACAGCACCACAAACAAGAACACGACACCTATAACAGGCCCGCCACCAGCACAAAGCTTGCCACTAAAACGACCCGCCAAAACAGTATCTATCCTTGATCATCCTGTCCACGTCAGCTTTTCCCCTCTCGTTCATCATCACTCGCCACCGCCCCACGAAACCCCTTAATCGCGCTACCCACGTCACTGCCAAGGGTTTTCAGGCGTTTGCTGCCAAACAGCAAGATCACAATCAATAACACAATGGCCAGTTGCCAAAAGCTGATGCCCATAGTGAGTTCCTCAGTGTTGTGCGTGGTCGTTATGCGCCGGCATGTCGTGCTCGGGCATTGCGTGGTTCGGCATGCTGTGCGCTGCGGGGGCAGGGCCGGCGCCGTGGCTGCTGTGGGCGCTGTGGCCGTGCATGCTGTGGCTGCTGAGGCTGGCCAGTTGTTGCAGGCGCTGGTGGTTAAAGTCGCCTATGCGCAGCACTTCGCCGTGTTCTTTGTTGGCCAGTATTTGTGCTTGTTCGGCGTCGGCAAAGCTGGCCAAGGTCACGCCCATGGCGCCGGGTAGGCTGGGGGCGACGACAAAGTAGGCGTCTTGTGCGTTGATCAGGTGGCGGTCGTCGGGGTGGTGCCAGTCGCTGCGGCCCATGTCGTGCACGAACAGCGCGGTTTTTTGTGTTTGGTTTTCCGGCTGTAAGTACCAGCCGATCAGCTCGGCGGTGGAGCAAAACTTTTTCGCTTGGCCTTGGCCGAGCACGGCTTGGCCTTTGGGGCCGGGAAAGTCGGTGATGGCCATGCCGCACACGTGGCATTCGTCACCTTGGTGAAAGGCCACCGGCTCGGCTTTCAACGCCTCAGTGGTTTGTTGTTCGCAGCCGACTAGGCCCACGGTGGCTGCCAGCAGAAGGGAGAGCATTGCGGCACGCATGGTTACACCTCACGTCGATGAAATAGGTAAAAGGCTAGGCTCAGGCTGATGGCGCTCCACGCCAATAGGCAGGCCCAGAGCAGGCCGCTGCCGTGGGGCAGGTCGCTGCCCAGTTGCATGAGGCCGCTGACGCTGCCGGCGGCTTCGAAGCCGGCCACGTTGAGTAGGCGGAAGATGTCGGTGGGGTTGGCCAGTAGCAGCCACGGCAGCAGGTCGCCGCTGAGCTGTCCTTGGCTGACCACTAAGATGGCCAACAGGCCCAGGTCGAACACCAGCACAAAGGCAAACCACAGGCCGAGTGCTAGACCGGCGGCGCTGGATTTCTCCCGCGCTAGGCTGCTGAGCGCGTAGGCCAAGGCGATAAATACCAAGCCCAATAAGATGCTGGAGGCCATAAAGCGGCCAAAGGCCCACAGCAGCAGGCTGAGCTGTATATCCGGCACCAGCGCGGCAATCGCCAGTGCGGCGCTACCAAAACCCAGCACGGTGGCTAAGGCCAGAATGCCGCCGTGGCCAATAAATTTGCCCAGCAACATTTGCCAGCGCGCTAAGGGGTAGGTGAGTAGCAGCAGTAGGGTGCCGCCTTCGTCTTCACCGACGATGCTGTCGTAGGCCAACAGCAGGGCAATCAGCGGCATTAAGAAGGTGGCTAAACTAGCCAAGCTGGCGATGGTCGAGGGAATCGAGGTAAAGCCCACTTGCCCAGCGGCGGCGGCGCCTAACCAAGCAATGCCGACCGCGAGCACGGCAAACAGCAGGCTGATGGCCAGCAACCAGCGGTTACGCAGGCCGTCGGCAAATTCTTTGCGGGCGATGCTCAGTACGGCGTTCATTGGTTGCCTCCGGCTTGCTGCATAAAGTGGCAGTAGAGGTCTTCCAGCGAAGGTTGATGCAGCTCCACATCGCTCACCGCGCTTTCGGCCAGCAGTTGGCGTAGCACGCCGAGCTTGCCCTCTTGCCCAGTGCTGACTTCAAACCAATGCCCGCCATTGATCGCGCTGGCCGCTAAGCCTTGGGCTTGCCAGTGTTGCGTGCCGCGCGCTTGGCTGTCGTGCAGGCGAATGCGAATTGGCAGACCCGCTTGGGCGCGCAGGCTGGGTAAATCGCCCAAGGCTTGCAGACGGCCACCGGCGAGAATCGCCGCGCGGTCGATATGCCGCTCCACGCCCGGCAATACGTGCGAGCAGAGGATGATGCTGGTGCCGTGTTGGCGCAGTTGGTCGATCAGTTGATAGAGGCTTTGCGTAGCGATGGGGTCTAGGCCCACAGTGGGCTCATCGAGCAGCAATAAGCGCGGCGTGCCGAGCAGGGCTTGGGCGAGGCCCAAGCGCTGCCGCATACCCTTGGAGTAGGTTTTTACCCGCCGCATGGCGGCGTCTGTCAGGCCTACTTGTTCGAGCAGTTCGTCGCACTGGCTAAGCGCTGCGCCTTTAAGGCGCGCGAAGTGCTGCAAGGTTTCGCGGCCAGTGAGCTGAGCGTAGAAGCTGACGTTCTCTGGCAGATAGCCCAGCAGGCGGCGCACATCGGCGTGTGCGGGGCTTTGTCCGAGCACGCGCACGTCGCCACGGCTGGCTTTGAGCAGGCCCAAAATCAGTTTGATGGTGGTGGTTTTGCCCGCGCCGTTATGGCCAAACAGGCCCAGCACTTCGCCTTCGGCAAGGGTTAAGTTGAGCTCGTGCAGTACTTGGCTGGCGCCGTAATGCTGGTCTACACCGGCGATGTCTACGGCATTCATGGCTGGTCCTCCACGGCGCGCACTGTTGGCGGCGCCAATAATGGGTGGCTGTCGCGCACCCCCGGCGATTTGGTCACGGGGAAGGCTTCTTGCGCCCAGCGCAGCAGCTCGATGCCGGGGCTATTGAGCAGCAAACGCACTTGCGGGTAGAGCCACAGCAGGCGGTCGACGTTGTCGTTAGGTTCGTAGGCCACATCGCCGAGGCCGTCGCCGTTGCGGTCCCAGCCTAGGTAGTCGCTCCAGAAGTTGCCGCGCCCGTCTTGCGACCATTCTTGGGTGCGCGTAGCAACGTATTTGACCTGCTGGCGGTTGTTGATAAAGGCATTGCCGCTGATCTTGTTGTCTTCGGAGCCGGCGGTTAAGTGAATGCCTAAGGCGCTGTCGCTGAAGTGGTTGTTTTCGATCCGATTAAACTGCGAGTTGTAGATAAACACGGCTTTGCCTTCGCCGCCGGGGATCATCCCGTCGTAGCCGGCGTTGCCGTCTTGCACACGACTGATGTGGTTATCGCGTAGGGTTGAATAGGTGATGTAGTTCATCAGGATGCCGTAGTTCTGGTCATCCTCTGAGCGGTTGCCGATCACCGTGAGCTGACGGCTTTGCATCAGCGCGTAGCCGGTGCGGGTGCGGCGGGTTTGGTTATAGAGCACCTTGTTGTTGTGCGAGAACATGTAGTGAATGCCGTAGCGCACGTCCTCCAGCACGTTGCCTTCCAGGTGGTTGCCGTTGGAGGTGTCGATATAAATACCGTCGCGGGCAAACTGCACGCGGTTATTGCGCGCCTTGGCGCCGCTCACGGCATATAAATGAATGGCGTTGCCGCGATCTTGCGAGCGCACGTCTTTCGGGCCAATGATCTGGTTGCCTTCGATCAGCACGCCTTGCGTGGCATCGACCCACACGCCAAAGGCGGGGGCCAGTAAACGGTTGTTGCGGATCACCGTGGCGCTGGCTTGGCGCTGAATAAACACGGCGGAATCCAGCGTGGTGAGGTTATTGCCACTGTTTTGCAGCTGGCAGCCTTCGACCACCACGTTGGCGGCACGAATATCCAGCACATGGCCGTGGCCGTTGCCATCTAAGATGGCGTCCTCGGCGCAGCGCAGGGTCATCGGCGTGTCGATAACGACATTGCCAACATAAGTGCCGGAGCCGAGTAACCAGCTGCCATCGGCTTGCGCTTGGAGCGGCAAGGCGGGCAGCGGGTTAACCGGGGTAGCGCTAACCGTGGCCGCAGCGGCCAGCGGGCTGAGCACGAGGCTCAACCCGAACAACAGGCGTGCGGCCAAGGTCATTAGGCGGGCTCCACAATCAAGCGGCCGACCATTTCCATGTGCAGCGCGTGGCAGAACCAGTTGCAGTAGTACCAATGCACGCCGGGCTTGTCGGCGGTAAAGGTGACGGATGAGGTCTGCTGCGGGCTGATCTCCATGCTCACACCGTGGTTGACCAAGCAGAAGCCGTGGGTCACGTCTTCGATCATGTCGAGGTTGGTGATGGTCACGGTGACTTCGCTGCCTTGCTTAACGCGAATTTCCTGCACGCCGAAGGACGGTGCCAACGAGGTCATGTACACGCGCACTTTGTTGCCGTCGCGGATGATCTTGTTGTCTTCCTCCAGCTTGATGCCGTCTTTCTTGGCGATGGCCACGGTGTCGGCAAAGTAGGGGTCGTCGCGCTTCCAGATCTTGATCGGCTTGATCTGGCTGCGGTGGGCCAAAATACAGTCGTGCGGTTCGGCGTAGGTGGGGCCGTCGTGCACCAGCTTCATTTCATCGCCGGAGATGTCGATCAGCTGATCGTTCTCGGCGTGCAGCGGGCCGGTGAGCAGGAAGCGGTCTTTAGAGAACTTACACAGCACCACCAACCACTTGCCGTCGGCATCGCGCGATTCGGTCAGCGAGGCATGGTTGTGGCCCGGCTGATACTGCACATCGAGCTTCTGCTTGATGTAGTTGACCTTCTCGCCGTTGTAGGCGCGGATGGCGGCGTCGATGTCCCACTTCACCACTTGGCTGTCGAGGAACAGGGTGGTGTAACCAAAACCACGGCCATCGAAGGTGGTGTGCAGTGGCCCTAAGCCCAGCTCCGGCTCGGCCACGATCACGCCGCGCGGGTCTTTGATCTTGTCGGCAAACAGGTCGTCGAGCTTGTCGATAGCAATCACCGACACCGTGGGCGACAGCTTGCCGTTGGCGATGAAGTACTTGCCATCGGGCGAAGTGTTCAGGCCATGCGGGTTCTTCGGCACCGGAATGTAGCGGGTGAACTCGCTGTCTTTGCCGCCTTTCTTACGGCCATCGACCACCGGCACTTTGGAGTCGCCAATGGTGGTGAACTTGCCGGCTTTAATCGCTGCTTCGATGCGTGGGATGTTAAACACCACGGCCCAGTCGCGCTCTGCGCGCATCATGCCGCCCAAATCCACCGCGCCTTCGGAGTTGTAGCAGGTGGCGCAGGCGTATTTGCCGGTGTAGTCGGCGTCGGTGTTGTCGAGGTTGCCGTCGACAATCACTTGGAAGGCCATCTCCATCTTCTCGGCGTCGATGGCGTTGAACATGGTGAAACGCTCGCCGGACATGACGTCGAGGTTGGTGCCGTCGTTGGGCTGCGGAATGATGAACTCGCCGTTAGCGAACACATACTTGGTGTACGGCACCTTTTGCAGGCGCAAGCCGTGAATGGCCTGCACGTTGGGCACGGTGATCATCTTGTCGCACTTCATGATGTCCAAACGAATACGCGCCACACGGGTGTTGGCTTTGTCGTTAATGAACAGGTACTTGCCGTCGTAGCGGCCGTCGGTCATGGAGATGTGCGGGTGGTGACTGTCGCCGTTCTTGAACTTGGCGCTCTCGCCCATGATGCGCTTACTTTCATCGGTGATGCCCCAACCAGAGGCCGAGTCGGTGTTAAACACCGGAATCCGCATCAGCTCGCGCATGGAGGGAATGCCCAGCACGCGTACTTCGCCGCTGTGGCCGCCACTCCAGAAGCCGTAATACTCATCCAGCTCGCCGGGGGCGACGTGGGCGTTGTTGCGCGCTTCGTTAACGGCAGCGGCCCAGCTTTCGCGGCTCATTACCGCCGAGCCTAAGCCTGCCGCGCCGGCTAAACCGGCCGCGCCAGTGATCGCGGTAGCACCTAAAAAGCCACGGCGGCTAAGGCTGGGTAGGGCGCTTTCAGAGGGTGGGGTTTTGTTCTTGTCGCTCATGGCAGTTCTCCTAGATAGGGACGCAGTTACAGCGGTATTAGGTATCGAGAGTGGTGGCAGGGATCAGCTCGGGGTTAGCGCCTTCCGCAGCCGCGCGCTTCCTGCGCTTGTGCTTCAAAATCAACGGCGGGCACTTGTTTTCGTTGTGATAGGTCATCTGGCAATCGAGGCAGTAGTGGCACTCGTTGGCATTGATCTGGCCATTGGGGTGAATGGCCTGAATCTCACATTCTTTGGCGCACAGCTGGCACGGGCTGCCGCATTCGCTGCGGCGCTTGAGCCAGTCGAACAGGCGGAATTTGCTGGGGATGGCCAGCGCCGCGCCCAGCGGGCACACGTAGCGGCAGTAGACCTTGCGGGTGAAGATGTTGATCACCAGCAGGAACACGGCGTAGAGCACAAACCACCATTCACGCTGGAAGAACAAAGTGATGGAGGTTTTAAACGGCTCGACTTCGGCAAAGCGTTCGGCGGTGGCGAGGGAGTCCAGCGACAGGCCAAACAGGCCCAGCAAGATGATGTACTTCACCGCCCACAGGCGCTCGTGCACGGCAAAGGGCAGCTCGAACTGGCGAATCTTCAGCTTGCGCGCGGCTTCGTTGATCAGCTCTTGCAGGGCGCCAAAGGGGCACAGCCAGCCGCAAAACACGCCACGGCCCCAAAGCAAAATGCTCGCGGCGGTGAAGGTCCAGAGGATGAAAATCATCGGGTCGGAGAGGAACAGCTCCCAGCGGAACTCTTGCATCACCGCGTGGGTGAAGGTCAGCACGTTGACCACCGATAGCTGGCCCAAGGCGTACCAACCGATAAACACCACGGTAAAGGTCAGGTAGCCACGGCGCAGCCAATGCAAGAAGTTGGGGTAGGCGGTGAACTTGTCCTGCCAGAACATGATGACGGTCAACAGGCCTAAGGCGAAGGCGAGCACACCGATCTGGAAGCTGCGCTGATACCAGATATTCAGCCACATAGGCCGCGCGGCTTCTTCGGCAGCGGCCAGCTCAGCAGCGGTGGGCAGCGGGCGGTCGATATAGTTTTCGGGAATCTGATAACCCAGCTCGAAACTGACGAACTCGCCGCTGGTGGGGCCAGTTTGGCGGCGTACCAGCAGCTCGAGGCTCCACGGTGCGCCGGGGTCGAAATGGTGCTTGTCGCGGACGATAAAGATCGCCATTTCTTCCAACGCTGGCGCACCTTGCGCGGTGATGTCGTACAGGCGCTGGTAGTCCAAATCGCGAAAACTAATGGTCTCGCTGTGCTGGCGCAGCTGAATGCGGTCGAAGATGCCGCCGCGCACATAGCCCGAGCCTTTAAACGAATAGCCGTTACCCAGCACAGCAATGGCGTGCTCGCCGTCTTGCAGCTCGCCCATCAAGGCGCGGTAGCCGATATCGCCCAGCAAGTTGCGGCCAATGCTGGGCGCGTTTAAGTGCGCAGCGTAGAGATCAATAAAGCTGTCGCCACGCTGATCGGGTGCGCTTTTGTCGATGTCTTCGGCAGGGCTACCGGCAAACGCATCATCCACTTGGCCACGGGTGAGCAACAGGCGACGCACCGCGCCATTGCCGGTGAGGGTGGCCCAGTCACTGGCTTCATACAGGTCGGTTTTAATGCTCGCCGGGCGGCTGGTTTGGCTGGCTATTGCGCTAACCAGCTCAAGGCTTACGGCAACTTTATGCGCTGCGCGCATGACGGTTTCATTCAGCACCATCACCGTGACGGTGGCGCCAGTAACGGCATCGATGGTCACCGCGTTCGGGTCGCTAGAACGACCCACTACCACGCGCTGATTAACATGAATGCCGGCAAACTTGGCCGAGAAATCGTGCAGCTTGGACTCTGGAATGCCGGTGAGCAGAATCGGCTCGTGGTGCTCTAGCACATAGGCATCTTGGATCACGCCTTGCGTATCAAGCAGCACTAGCATGTTAATCGGCTTGCCAGAATAGGCCGGCAAATCCAGCACGTTGCGGCTTTCAAAGGCAAAACCCAGCAGGGTGTCGCCTTGCAGAATGCGCTGCACGGCAAACTCGCCCTCAGCAGCGCTGAGCTGGGTGTACGCGGGGAAGGTGGCTTTAATGCGCTGGCTGATCAGAGCCTGTTGGTCGGCCTGTGCTGCACTACAAAGCAGCAACCACAGCAGGCCCAACACAGCCAAAAGCTGCTTGCCGAATGTCCTTGGCTGAACGCCCCGCATGACGGCGCCCCTAAGTCAGTGAATGTGCCGCCATGGTTTCACGCCTTCAGGCTGCGACAATTTGACTCAGGTCAAGTAAGAATTATTTCTGGATATGACGGGGGTGGGTATTTGGTGAGGAAATATATATGTAGTGCTTGTTTGTGCTGTTATTAAACTCGATCCATACTGTCAAAACCTTCCGATGCTTACCGCAAATAACCCGCCGGCGAACCTACAAGCGGCGCCGCGGAGATTGAGCTAAACGCCAAAGCTAACGACAAAACCGCGCACTGAAAAGCGGCGTGTGGTGTCGTAGTGGCGGTGTGGTTTCCGATCATTATTTGAAGCGCCCTAACGATTAAGCTAACGGACGTCCAAAAGCGCAGCTTTTGGACGTCCAGCTCACGAAGTGAGCGGCGTTGAGCGCATTGTTAGAACCCAACACCTTGGTTTTTGTATGCGTACTGCTGAGTAAGGCTATACCACTTTTTGTAAGCAGAAGCCTTGGGGCTTAACCAGACGCATGATAAAGCCAGACGTACTTTAGATGAACGTCTAGCGGGTGCCTCTAGTGCTTCAGCCGCATCGCATCCAACCCTTGTAAGTAGATCCTCTAAAGGCCCTGAAGCGACATAAGCTATTTCTGTGTCGTTTGTAGCTGCTTCAATTAGAGCCAAGCAAAGAGATACACCATGCTCTAGATTGTGCATTGCGCTATCGACGGCATCCCACGCCCAAGCGAGCGCGTCATCCTTGCTTCGGTAGTGAATGAGATATGCAGAGGCTAATTCAGGCGGCGCATTCATTGCTTTGGGTTCTAACGTTTGGTTAAGGGGCGGACAAAAGCGCAGCTTTTGGACGTCCCAGTGAGCGAAGCGAACGACTTGAACCACTTGTTAGGGTTGCTCTCCAAATGTAATTTCATAAAGGCCTTGATTCCAAGCATTTGCGAGTGGGCTGGATTTTGATATGGCTTTAGAAAAACCATATTTTTCCGAAGCTGAAGCAAATGCAATTGGTTCTCCGTTTCTGAGTAGTGCTACGGCGTTACCGTCAGGTGACCATTTAAAAGAAAATTCAGCCTCTGACGGATTTGTAATAACTGTCGCCGCACTTGCAATATCTTTTTACAATAACGGAGTATCTCCCGTCTGTTCGATTTTTTCCCAATCGACTTTCTTCAGAGCTGGAGGCTTGCGAGAATATGCAACAGCATCTTTGATGGGGCGCTGTGTTCCGGCTTCTGTTAGATAAAGAAAAGCAATACTCTCATTGTCTTCTAGTATGGCGAGTCGATTAGAAACGGGGTTGAGAGAATGAATAAATATTTTATTTGCATTTGAGTGCATAGAGACACCAATAAATATTGCAAAAGCGATGGCTTTGATCATGTTTCCCTAACGTTTGGTTAAGGGGCGTCCAAAAGCGCAGCTTTTGGACGCCCCAGTGAGCGAAGCGAACGGCTTGAATCACTTGTTAGGCGTTTATCAAAGTTGAGAGAGAATAAATTGAGCTTCGTTCTTCATTCCGATTTGGGCTAAATACTTGGCAAAAATATGCCACGGTGGAATGTTGCTCATATATTCACCGGGGCCTGTGTACATGCCACCGCCTGGGCCGGTATAAAGTCCACCACCAGGCCCTGTGTATAAACCTCCACCGGGGCCAGTATATGCGCCGCCGCCCGGGCCGGTATAAAGTCCACCGCCTGGGCCCGTGTATAAGCCTCCTCCTGGCCCTGTATACATTCCGCCTCCAGGGCCAGAGTACATTCCGCCGCCAGGACCAGTGTATGCGCCACCACCAGGGCCGGTGTACATTCCACCGCCCGGGCCGGTGTATAAGCCGCCACCAGGTCCGGTATATAAGTTACGTGGCCACATATTGTCCTCCTAGATGTTTATCTTCGCCTAACGATTAAGCTAACGGGCGGCCAAAAGCGCAGCTTTTGGACGTCCAGCGAACGAAGTGAGCGGCGTTGAGCGCATTGTTAGGTGCCAACTCCACCGCCAAATGTGGAAAATGGATAGCAAACGCAAAGGGTGGCTTTTGGGAATACTATGCCAAGGAAAACTCCAGCGATGACTGAACAAAGCGCCCACCAACCGATGGTACTAAGCGATACAGGCATTGGGCCTAGCAATAGCCTACCAAGCACGCCAATCCAAAAGCAGCCGAAGCCACCTACGACGGCGCCTAGAGTTCTATCTTTTCGGGTTATAGGAGCATGCCACCACTCGATTAAGTTATGACGTTTTCGTTGTAGATAGCCGAGAACCATAATTGGCACCTAACGTTTGGTTAAGGGGCGGCTAAAAGCGCAGCTTTTAGACGTCCCAGTGAGCGAAGCGAACGACTTGAACCATTTGTTAGGCCGCTGTCCGGTATGCGAAGGTCATTTTCTCTTTTTGCTTCTCTGCAGTGCATCTAACGCTTTTGCAAATGATGGCGATAGTTTCTCGCTCTCAGGGCCAGAGTCTCTTAGTGAGTACGCGATTGCATCTATGGCTCTTATTTGAGTCTCGATTTCAGTCAGCAGACTTGCTGCCTCAATTCGGACTGCAAGAGACTCAATCCATGTAGGGTCATGATGTATGACTTCAGGGGATGTGGCAGCAAATTTACGAACTTCTTCTGCGCTGCTTTTAAGTAGTTGCGAGTAGTTCGTCATGACTTTAGGCCTAACGTTTGGTTAAGGGGCGGCCAAAAGCGCAGCTTTTGGACGTCCCAGTGAGCGAAGCGAACGACTTGAACCACTAGTTAGAGCTGTTCGCGGAAAATTTCTGTTTGGCAAGGCGGATTAATAACTTTAGAACTCTTGTTGTTAAAATGGAAATGACCGCCAATGCTGATATATAAAATGCTAGCGCGGAAATTGTTATTGGCCAAGATACGGCGCTAGCACCTTCTTTATAGCACTCCCCCAAGATTCTTGGGCAGCCTATATACAGGTAATAAAGGCCAGCACAAAATCGCACTGACAGCGCTAGAAACGATGTAATAAGCCACGGCTTCAGGTTTTTCGGATGCATGTATGGCTCTAACGATTAAGCTAACGGGCAGACAAAAGCGTAGCTTTTGGCTGTCCAGCGAACGAAGTGAGCGGCGTTGAGCGCATTGTTAGGTGCATAACCTCTTGGCTAATTTGGTGATTTGTTCTTCACACTCTTTTCTTGTTGCCATAAAGCCTTCGGGATACCCATATTCCGTAGCGCACTCATCATGCCAGACTGCATTTTTGCATATTTCTTTAAGTATTTCTGGTGCTGATTTGTAGTTGGATATTAAGCCTACTTTGTAGCCAAAAGCATCGACACTGAGATCTCCAGCTAAGAAGCTTTTTGCGTAGTATTTTGCAGCTTCAATGCTGTGACTTTCTCGAGTTTTTTCGTGTAACCCTAGCTCTTTAAGGCAGGCTTCAAACAATGGCCCGACAGTTGACATTATTTTTTCTGTCTCAAATGCTAGTGAGGTCAAGCACTCGGATTCTACTCCATTAAGAAGCGCTTGCATCGCAACATCAGTCAGCTCTTCGTTTGTGATCAGCTGGAAATAATAAAGTGCTGATGCTTGCTCGATATTCATGATTGCTAGCACCTAACGATTAAGCTAACGGGCGGCCAAAAGCGTAGCTTTTGGACGTCCAGCGAACGAAGTGAGCGGCGTTGAGCGCATTGTTATATGCCTTACTCAAGATATCCATCAATAGGGTTAACTGTAAGTTGGTTATCGAAATTATGTGGCTTCAGTAAGCCTAGATTTTTTGTTTGCAGGAAAATCACAAAAGTTTCTATTTCGCCGGCGCTTGCGTATTTATAAAGAGTTGTGCCGGCGGGCAGTGTGCCTGTTGTGTCTGGAGATGCTTGTAATTTTAGAGGCTTTGTTAGCTTGAAGACGCCAGACTCAAGTAATTGCCACTTTTGCCAGAATGCTCCTGCAAAAAAGAAAGCGATAAATCCTAGGGCGGTGAATATGATTTTCAGTTTCTGCTTCATTGTCGATACAGGCATATAATGAGGGAGCTAAGCGGCACCGAGGCTCTGCCGAGGGAACGGCAAAAGCATGCTTTTGCCGTGTCCGCTTGAGCGACTTGTTAGGT
>NZ_FOAS01000004.1 GCF_900109735.1 Atopomonas hussainii | reverse complement strand
AAAGCACTGCTGCACAACGTACAAGCGAAGCATGCGTGGCAAACCAATGCTGGGACGCCCACGCTTGCCCGTGTTGTCTGCATAGAAGGGGGCAATCTGAGCTTCAAGCAAGGTCCAAGGCGTGAGCTGCTCAAGATCGCTGAGAAATCGATCGCGGCGTGTCAGCTTTTTCTTGCCGGCATATTCGGCTTCGGAAAAGGTTTTTTGCATGCGGCTGACTCAGGCGATGGGCTTCCCGCGATTGTGCCAGCCAAGAGAGCTGCTGAGGAATAAATCAGCGTTTCCTTAGCTCAGTGACCCAGTGACCCAGTGACCCAGTGACCCAGTGACCCAGTAGCCTAGTAGGGCGGGTCATTTGACCCGCGCGGGCTTTGCTCTCGATATGCCCGGGCGTGGTTGATGTGGCGCATAACGTGGCTTTTGCGTGGATTTAATCATCGCAGGGCGGGTTACGCCTTCGGCTAGCCCGCCCTGCGGTGCTTCCGTTTCTCTGGCCTTTGTTGGGCTTGATTACGGCTTTTTATGGTTTGTAGGGTGATGTTATGGTTGTTGTGTATTTGTTGGTGATTGTTGCTTTTTGTTTTCTGAGTTTTTCAAAGTTTGGTTTTTTGGGGTGGATGGATGCTGAGTTTTATGCGTTTATTATGCTGTTTCTTGCTTTTCTTTTGGCGGCGATTAATGGCGTTGTGTTGGGGAGGGTTGGTGTTCGTGGGTTTGTTATTGTGAGATCTGAGAAGCCTGTTGAGTTTTGGTTTTGGATGATTTTTTACGTTTTGACTTCCCTTGCTTTTGCTTTAAGAGCCTTGGGATGGTTTTAGCCCAGGCTTTGCTTTTGTCATGCGCAGGTTATGTTGTTGTCGCGCGGAGCGTGGCTTTTGCGTGGGTTTAATTATCGCTCGGCGGGTTACGCCTTCGGCTAACCCGCCCTACGGCTCGGGCTATTTATAAAACATGCTAATCATCACCCGCACCGTGCATATCCCCGATAATGAGATCGAGCTGAGCGCCATTCGTGCGCAGGGCGCGGGTGGGCAGAACGTCAATAAAGTCGCCAGCGCGGTGCATTTGCGTTTCGATATTGCCGCGTCGTCGCTGCCGGCTTTTTATAAAGAGCGGCTGCTGAGCTGGCGCGATCAGCGCATCAGCAGCGAGGGCGTGGTGGTGATCAAGGCGCAGCAATACCGCACGCAAGAGCAAAACCGCGCCGATGCCCTAGAGCGCCTTAAGGCGCTGATACTGGAAGCAACCAAGGTGCAGAAAACCCGCCGCGCCACCAAACCAACCTTGGGCTCGAAGAAGCGCCGCCTCGATGGCAAAAGCCAACGCGGCGCCATCAAGGCCGGGCGCGGCAAAGTCGATTACTGAAGCGTGCACAAAACCAGCCCCAGCTTTGCTGGGCTTAAGTGCAGCCTGTTCTGCTGACTTTAACGGCCCTTAGTGGTTAAAGCCGCCCATCGCCTTGATGCGCGTTAACAAAAGCTTTTGACGCCAAAAAAGTGGCGCAAAATGTTGCGCACTTTCACAAAGTGTGACTTTTTTGGCGTTTCTGCTTGATCTCATCGCGCCATCTGAGCAAAATTTCGCCGCTTTTTCTTAGGCCCGCGCGATGCGGTGCCCGGTTTGGAATTCTTGGAGTGCCAAGGAATGGTTGTTGTCCCGTCACGCGCCCGTGCGCCTGTCTTTCTGCTCGCCTGCCTGTTGAGCGCGTCCGCTTTGGCGGCGCAGCCGGGTACGCAAACCCTGCCCGGTGATCGCGATTTACAACGCGAACGTCAGCAGCGTTTGCTCGATGAGCAGCAAAAACGCCTGCAAGAGTTACAGCAGCTGCCCGGCAACGCGGCACAGCCCGCGCAACCGGCGGTCGACCCCGATGCGCCATGCATGACCATTCAACGCGTCGAGCTGCTCGGCGCCACGCTACTGAGCGCCACCCAGCAAGCGCG
This sequence comes from Atopomonas hussainii, assembly GCF_900109735.1. GTDB lineage: Bacteria > Pseudomonadota > Gammaproteobacteria > Pseudomonadales > Pseudomonadaceae > Atopomonas > Atopomonas hussainii. The sequence continues at coordinate 249,298 of NZ_FOAS01000004.1, read as the reverse complement.
CTTGGTCGAGCCTTGGCAAGGCCGCTGCCTGAGCGCCAATGACCTTAACGAACTGCTTAAAGCCGTCACCCAGATTTATTTGGATGCCGGCTACGTGACCACGCGGGCCTACTTGCCGCAGCAAGATTTGAACGACGGCACCCTGCAAGTGCAGGTGGTGGAAGGGCGTATCGAAGGTCTGTTCAGCCCCGAGGGCCACCCCAGCGCTCGTGAGCTGGCGATGACCTTCCCCGGGGAGATCGGCAATGTGCTCAATCTGCGCGAGCTGGAGCAAATGATCGACCAGCTGGGTCGCCTGCCTTCGCGCGCCGCGCAACTTGAGCTGGTGCCCGGTGAACAAGTCGGCGGCAGCCGCGTGCAGGTCAAAGGCACGCAGAGCAAGCCTTGGCGCGTTTCGCTGGCGCGGCATAACGATGGCCAGCTGAGCACCGGCGAGCAACAAATGGGCGCCGGTTTAGATTGGGACAGCCCACTGGGCTTGGCCGATCAGCTCAGCCTGCGCCTAGGCCACGATGTGGTCAGCGACAGCTTCCGCCATTCGCACAACGAGAGCCTCTACTACAGCCTGCCCTACGGCTGGTGGACCTTCTCTTACAGCTACAGCCAGAGTTACTACCGCACGCAAAATGAGGCCAACGGCTTCGCCTTTATGCTCGATGGCGACAGCAAAACCCATCAGCTAAGCGCCGAGCGCCTGCTGCACCGCGATAACGTCAGCAAGACCTCATTGAGCCTAGGCGCCAGCCACCTGCGCACTCGTAACTATCTCGAAGAAGCCTTGATCGATGTGTCCAGCCAGCGTTTAAGCGAAGCGCAGCTGGGGCTGAATCACGGCCGCCGAGTCGGCACGGCGTTTATCAACGTGGATGCCGGTTGGCAGCGCGGCGTGGGCTGGTTTGATGCGCAAGAGAGCGGCAACCCGCGCGGCGGTCAGCCGGTGGCGCGTTACAACAAATACACCCTCACGCTCAGCTATTTGCAGACGTTCAGCCTGTGGGGCGAGTCATTCAGCTTCGACAGCTTAGCCAGCGGCCAGCGCAGTGAAGACGTGCTGTTCAGCCCGCAGCGTTTAAGCGTGGGCGGGCAAAGCTCGGTGCGTGGCTTTAAAGAGCAATCGCTGTCCGGCGATAGCGGCGCGTATTGGCGCAATCAACTGCGCTGGCGCCGCCCGGTTACTTGGGCACCGCTGCAGCCGGTGTTTAGCGAGCTGAGCCTAGGGTTCGCCTACGACGTGGGGGTTATCCACGGCGGGCGCTACAACCCTGACCAGCGCGGTCGCCTCAGCGGTAATGCCATCGAATTGTCTGCCCGCGGCCAGCATGTGGCCGCCAGCGTGAGCTTCGCGCGCTCGCTGGAGCGCCCCGACGCTATCGAGCGTCAGGAGCACCCGCTGTATTTCCGCCTCGATTTGTTTTTCTGATTTTTCGCCCTTGAGATAGCCGCAAGGCAAGGACATCCCCATGGACGCCTACAGCCCGATCAACCGCGCCATCGCCCGTTTGCTGATCGTTGTCATGACCTTCGACCCGCTGGTGTCTGCCGCCGCAGAGATCACTGTCGACAACAGCGCCGGTGGCAACACCGCGCTCGGCAATGCCAGCAACGGCGTGCCGCTGGTCAACATTGCCACCCCCAACGGCAACGGCCTGTCGCACAACCGCTTTGGCGAGTTCAACGTGGGCAGCCAAGGGCTGATCCTCAACAACGCCACCGACAAGCTGCAAAGCACTCAGCTCGGTGGTTATGTGTTGGGCAACCCGAACCTTAAAGGCAGCGCTGCTAGCCTGATTCTCAACGAGGTCAACGGCGGCAACCCCAGCCAGCTCAAGGGCTATACCGAAGTGGCGGGCAAATCGGCTGCGGTGGTCATCGCCAACCCGCACGGCATTGCCTGTGATGGCTGCGGTTTTATCAACACCCCGCGCGTCACCTTAAGCACCGGCAAACCGCAGATCGAAGCGGGTCGCCTGACTGGCTATGACGTCGATGGCGGCAGCATCGCCGTGCAAGGCGCCGGGCTTAACGCCAGCAATGTCAGCCAGTTCGACCTGATCACCCGCAGTGCCGAAATCAACGCCGATATCCACGCCCAGCAGCTCAACATCATCGCCGGGCGCAATCAGGTTGATGCCAACAGCCTGCAAGCCACACAAAAAGCCAGCGACGGCAACGCCCCCGCCTTAGCCATCGACAGCTCGGCGCTGGGCGGCATGTACGCCGGGGCCATCCGCTTGGTCGGCACCGAGGCCGGCGTAGGGGTCAAACTGGCCGGTGATATGGCGGCCAGTGCAGGCGACCTGATCATCAGCAGCAACGGCCAACTCACCGTGGGCAAGGCCCAAGCGCAGGGCAATGCCACCCTGCAAGCGCAAGACATTGAGCTGACCGACAACCTGCACGCCAACGGCAATCTGCGCGCCGAAGCGGCTAACGAGATCAACAACGAGCAAACCTTAAGTGCGCGTGGCGACCTCACACTGGTTGGTAAAGATGTCTACAACAACGGCGCTATCGAAGCCGGTATCGACGCCGAAGGCGAGAGCAACACCGCCAGCGTGCTGCGTGTAGAGGGTGACTACCTCGGTAACGATGGCCGTATCACCGCACAAGGCCAACTGCAGATAGCGACGGGCGAGCTCGGGAATAAACAAGGTGAAATCGTCAGCGGCCAGCACGGGCAGATCACTACCGGCGAGCTGAATAACCAAAACGGCAAGCTGTTGGGGCAGAGCAGCCTCACCGTAACCACCCAAACGCTGGATAACCGCGCCGGCACCATCGCCAGCAACCAAGCGCTGAATGTCACTGCCAGCGATACGCTCAATAACCAAAACGACGGCCTGATCTTGGCCAAGCAAGGCGATGTGACGATTAACGCCGCCACCCTGAATAACCAAGGCGGCGTGGTGCAAGTCAACCAAGGCGCACTTAACGTCAGTGGCGGGCAAACCAACAACCAAGGCGGCAAGCTGCTGGCCGGGCAAGGCAACCTCAGCGTCACGCAAAGCGCTGGGCTGAACAACAATGCCGGCCTGATCAGCGCCTTAGGTGGCAGCGCCACCATCACCGTGGCAACGGGCGATGTCTCCAACGTGGCTGGCCGTATGCAGGCCAAACAGCTGACCGCCAGCAGCGCTAACAAGGTGGATAACACCGGCGGGCAAATCGTTGCCAGTGAAGGTGCACTCAACGTCTCGGCCACCGACGAGCTGGTCAATAACAGCGGCCTGTTGCAGAGCGACAGCCAAGTCACCCTTAACGCCGCGCGCCTGACTAACTACAGCGGGCAAATTGGCGCACCGCTGGTGAACATCACCGCTAGCGATAGCCTAGATAACTACCTCGGCCTGATCGAAGCGGCAGAGCGCCTGAGCATTAACACCGGCTGGTTAAACAATGACTACGGCAAACTGCGCGCCCTGGGCGAAACCGGCACCAGCACGCTTAGCTTTACCCAGCTGAACAACCAAAACGGCCTGATCGAAATCGGCAATGCGCGCCTTGCCTTAAGCGGCGACAGCATCAGCAACAGCGGCGGTACCGTACGCCATGTAGGCGACGAGGCGTTCGACTTCAACTGGGCAGCCGTGGGCTTGGCCGGCGGCAGTTTTATTACCAACGCCGACCTCAGTTACAACGCGGCAGAGTGGACGAACGAGTCTTACCTGCAGGCCAATAGCTTCGACCTCACGCTCGGTCACTTCATGCAGACGGGCGGGCGCCTAGTGAGTGCAGGGGATATGTTCCTGCGTGGCGGCGCCATCGATAACGATGGTCTGCTAGCCAGTGATGGCGAGCTGCACATGACCTTAAGTGGTCAGTATCGCGGCTTTGGCGAGTTGCAAAGCGTGGCCGACATGCACATCGATGTGGCTGCATTTGAGCAAGGCGAAGCGGCGCGTGCGCGAACGGCGGGCAATGCCCACCTGAAAGTGGCGGGGCTGTTCGATAGTACTGGCAGCTTTACCAGCCAAGGCGACTTCAGCCTGCAAGCGGGGCAAGTGCAACTGCAATACGCCACCTTAGGCAGTGATCAGCAGCTGCGCGTAACGGCCAACAAGGTGGATAACCAAGGCCTGCTGTTTAGCGGCACAGATATGACCTTGTACGTGAGCGAGCTGCATAACACCGGCAACCTCTACAGTTTTGGCGACCTTACTCTGGCGGCTAACGAGGGCTTGGCACGCAGCGCGTTGCTCGAGAACCTGTCAGGCACCATCGAGTCGGTCGGGGACATGCGCCTGCATGTCGAACAGCTGCGCAACGATCGTGCGCGATACCGCAGCGAGCAGCGCCTGCTGTCTGGCCACATTAGCGTTTGGTGTTACGACTGTAGCGGCGATCACCACAACGTGGACTACATCGCCAACGAAACCTCGCAAACCCATGTGCAGGAAGACAGCGGAGCGGCACTGATCCACAGCGGCAACCTGCTGCAGATAGCCGCGGGTGTGATCAATAACGTCAAGAGCACCATCAGCGCCACCGGCAATATCGCCATCAGCGCCGATAACCTGAACAACCACGGCGAAGCCATCGAACACGTGGTACGCACGCGCACCTTCAACACCGGGCGCATTACCGATGGCACCGACGGGCGCTTCCGAAGCCGGGTCTTGGTGCCCTATAACAATGCCCCCTTGCCGAAGACCATGCCTGGCGACCTTTATGCGTGGACGTTAACCGGTGATATTGAAACCCGCACCATGGTTAACCCCGGCGCTGCGGCCATTATTCAGGCCGGTGGCAATGTCAGCATTCAAGCCACGCAATCCATCGACAGCGACTCGGTGCGCAGTCTGCAGGCCGCCCAAGGCAAAGGCGCGCAAAGTGCCGACACCAGTGTGGACGGGCAAAGCCAGCCCTTGGTGGTGCGCTTAAGCAGCCAAGCCGGGCCCGACACGCAGCAACAAGCTGTCGATCCGCTCGGCTTGCCCAGCTTCAGCCTGCCGCAAGGCAAGGGCGGCTTATTCCGCGTGATCACCCAGCCGGGCCACCGCTATCTGGTGGAAACCGATCCGCAATTCGCCTCGCTGAAAAACTTCCTCAATTCCGATTACATGCTCAGCCGTTTGGGCTATGCGCCGGATGCCATGCAGAAGCGCTTGGGCGACGGTCTGTACGAACAACGCCTGATCCGTGACGCTATTACCGCGCGCACCGGGCAGCGCTTTATCGCCGGGCTTAACACCGACGAGGCGATGTTCCGCTACCTGATGGACAACGCCATCGCCAGCAAATCAGCGCTTAACCTCGCCGTGGGCGTGGCCCTGAGTGCCGAACAAGTGGCGGCTCTGACCCACGACATCGTGTGGATGGAAGAACGCGAAGTCATGGGCCAGAAGGTGCTTGTGCCGGTGCTATACCTCGCGCAGGCCAGTGGCCGTCTGGCGCCCTCGGGCAGTCTGATTCAAGGGCAAGAAGTCACCCTAATCAGCGGTGGCGCACTGAACAATCGTGGCACCCTCAAAGCCACTAAAAACCTCACGGCCCAAGCCAATAACATCCACAACAGTGGCTTGGTCGAAGCCAATGAACGCTTAAGCTTGCTGGCGGTAGACAGCATCCGCAACAGCCAAGGCGGCATCATCAAAGGGCAAGAGGTCAACCTCACCGCTGTCACGGGCGATATCCGCAACGAGCGCACCATCAGCCAACAGCAGCTCAATGGGCGCAATTTCAGCCAAACCACCAGCGTGGTGGATAGCGCAGCGCGCATCGAAAGCAGTGGCGATATGAGCTTAAGCGCCGGCCGCAACATCGAGATCATCGGTGGCGCGCTCAATGCCGGTGGCGACCTCAACCTGCAAGGCGGGCAAGACGTCATCATCGCCGCCGCGCAAGAAGAGCAGTCGATGATGCGCAAAGACAAGCGGCACTTCTGGAGTCGCGGCAGCGTGACTCAGCATGGTGCGGAGCTGGTCAGCGGTGGCGATATGAATATCGACGCTGGCAATGACGTGCAAATCGTGGCCAGCAAGGCGCTATCGGGTGGCGATATCAAGGTGGCGGCCGATAACAATGTGGTCATCGCCGCTGCAGCCAACGAGTCGCACAGCGAATACCGCTACAAACGCAGCAAGAAAAAGATCAACAAAGAAAACAGCCAGATCACCCAGCAAGCCAGCGAGTTGCAGGCCGGGGGTGACATCAGCGTTATTGCTGGTCAGGACATCGGCCTTATCGCCAGCCGCGCCGAGGCCGCTAACGAAGCCTACTTCTACGCCGGTGGCGACCTCGCTCTGCTGGCCGCGCAAGACTCGTCCTACAGCCTCTACGACATGAAGAAAAAAGGCTCGTGGGGCAGCAAAAAGAGTCAGCGCGACGAAGTCACCAAAGTCACCAACGTCGGCAGCCAAATCATCACCGGCGGCGACCTGACCTTGGTCAGCGAAGGCGACCAAACCTACCAAGCTGCGCGCTTAGAAAGTGGCAACGACCTCACCCTGCAAAGCGGCGGTGCGATCACCTTCGAAGGGGTCAAAGACCTCGAGCAAGAGAGCCACGAAAAGAGCAAGAGCAGCTGGGCCTGGAACTCGATGAAGGGCAAGGGCAACACCGACGAAACCCTGCGTCAGAGCCAGCTTGTTGCCAAAGGCGACATCGTGATTCAGGCCGTTGAAGGCCTGCAGATCGACATCAAAGAGGTTAACCAGCAAACCGTTAGCCAAACCATCAACGCCATGGTCAGCGCCGACCCTGATTTGGCTTGGCTCAAAGACATGGAACAACGCGGCGACGTGGACTGGCGCCGGGTCAAAGAGATTCACGACTCGTATAAGTACAGCCATTCGGGGTTGGGTGGGCCGGCGATGATGATTATTGCGATCATTGTTACCTACTTAACTTGGGGGGCAGGGTCTGGCCTAGTAGGGGCCGCCCAAGGTACGTGGCAAGCCGCAGCTGCAAATACAGTGGCCAGTGCGGCTGCATCGAACGCCGCAACTAGCACAATTAATAATCGCGGTAATTTGGGTGCTGTGATCAAGGATGTAACCTCGGAAGACGCTTTGCGTGGTTACGTTGTATCCGGAGTTACTGCAGGGCTGACTGCTGGGGTATTTGACGGGCTGCTCAAGACCAATACAGATCCGTTTACCAAACAGGTTACGGTTGACCTTTCAAGCCTGGAGGGCGTCGGTCGCTTTGCTGGTAATCAACTGCTGCAAAGCGGTACCTCAACTCTGCTGGATCGCGCTCTGGGTGGTAATAGCAGCATTAGTGATGCCTTGCGTAGCAGTCTTGCCAACACCTTTGCTGCGGTTGGCTTCAACTGGGTGGGCGACCAAACAGCAGTGGGCAAGTGGGATCTTAAGGATGGCAGCCTTGGCAAAATTGGCTTGCACGCTGTTATGGGCGGCTTGGCGGCGGAAGCCGCAGGCGGCGACTTCAAAACGGGTGCACTGGCAGCCGGTATCAATGAGGCATTAGTCGGCGCCTTGTCGGCACAGTACGACAAGTTGGGTGTTGAGGATAAGGCAGCCCTGCTGACGATGAACTCGCAGGTGATCGGGGTGTTGACCGCCGCAGCGCAAGGCGGGGATGAGAAAGCGTTGCAGACGGGGAGTTGGGTGGCTTCTTCGGCGACGCAATATAATCATGATCTACATAGTAATAATGCAAAAAGCTTTGCGGCCGGAGTGATTGATGCCTGTCGTCAGGCTTTAGAGGGGTGTTCGATAGACCCCTCTTCCGTTGACAGTGAAGATGTGATCAGGGTTCTCGAGGTTATGGCCGCTCATGGGGAAGGAGCAGGCACGCTGAATCCTGAGGCGATAAAATTAGTTAATCAGTTTTATCTTAACGAAGCATTTCACTCCACTTTGGAGCGTGATCTTTTTAGCTTGACTGATTCAGAGCAGGCTCGGTTGGATGTTGAGTTTAAAGCTGAGCTGGCTCTTGCTGCTCTATCGCTGGGGCGTGAGGCGATAAAGAGTGGTCCAAGCCTATACGGTTGGCTGAAAGGTGGGAAGGCAAAAGCAACTGCGGTGCCCAAGGGGTTTTCAGGTGCAGATGATTTTGCGCACTTTGGTGCAGATGTTCGGGATGGCTTGAAGCAAGCGGGCTATGGAAATGTCGAGCCTATTCTGCAGGGAAGTGCTGTAACAGGGAAAAGCTTTAAAACTGGTGAAGCATTCGATGCTGGCAGGGTAAGTGACTTTGATATTGCCTTGGCTGGTTCGGAGCTTTTGCTGCGAGCTAAATCTCTAGGAGTAGGTTTGAGAAGCGGAGGAACTCGTACTGGACCATTAAGTGCGAGAGACTTGCAAGCTCTTGGTCTGAAAGACTTAGCAAGTCAGTTAAGCGCACGGGCCGGGCGTGAAGTTAATTTCATGATTTATGACTCTGCGGCAACAGCTGCAGGGCGTGCTCCAAGTGTGGTTCTTCCTAAATGACTATTGCATACGATCTATATGGTGTGACTGGGCTAAGCTTGCTTCAGGCAAAGGATCACTTGGAGGAAGTGCTTAGTGTTTCCTTTGAAGAACGAGAAAGCTCCTATCAAGGCGGCATTTACTATTTGTGGGGCGGGAGTGATGCGGAGAACTATGTTCTCAAATTAAATCTTGATCCGTTTGATGGTGAGCCTGTAGAGCAAGATTTTCCGAGTTTTCCCGTCTTGCTCTACATTAATGAAACAACGCGCTCATCATCTATAGAAAGGGTCGTTAGGGAGGACGGTCTCTTCAATTTGCTTAGGCATGAGGTTTTTTAGCCCTGTATGGCGGGTCATTTGACCCGCGCGGGCTTTGCTCTCGACATGCGCCGGATGTGGTTGATATGGCGCTTAATGTGGCTTTTGTGTGGGTTTAACCATCGCTCGGCGGGTTACGCCTGCGGCTAACCCGCCCTACGCGGACAAAGGGGACCGCGGACAAAGGGGACAGATTTATTTTACCTGTATTTTACCTGTTGGTTGCTGGATTAAGCTGAAGACCTCAATGGAAGGAGGTGTTTATGCCAAGGATGGGGCGTATTGTTCTGCCGAATTACCCGCACCATGTGGTGCAGCGTGGCCATAATCGGCAGGTGGTGTTTGCCGCACCGGAAGATTTTCAGCGTTACCTTGACGACCTTCGTGAGTTGAAAGAGGTGTTCGCAGTCAAGGTGTACGCATATTGCCTAATGACCAATCACGTTCACTTGCTGCTAGCCCCGGACGATTCGGCAGCTGGTTTAGGGCAGTTGATGAAGGCCTTGGCGGCAAGGGCCACCCGCTACCGTAATCGCTTAAAGGGGCGCAGTGGCACTCTCTGGGAAAGCCGCTACAAATCGAGCATCGTACAGACGGATGCCTACCTACTGGCTTGTGCCCGATACATTGAGCTTAATCCGGTGCGTGCCCGCATGGTGGCTGAACCTGCTGATTATCTGTGGTCGAGCTACCGCGACCGTATGTGTGGAAAAGGGGACAGATTTATTTAATTAGTCTCCCAGCACCGGCCTCGTGCCGGTGTTGCTTTTCAGTTGTCAGGTGTCCTCTTTCTGTTGTCTCGTGTTGTTTTTCTGTTCTTTTTCAGTTGCTGATGTGTTGTTTTTGAGTTGCTTGAAGGCGACTGTGCATCACGCCGGTGAACTGCTTCTTTCTGGCTATCTGGCTGCTATCTATCGGCTATCGAGCTGCTTTCTTTCTGCTACTTCCCAGCTACCGCAGCCAGCGCTCAGGCCGCTGGCGAAGGTTTTGACCCTCTGGCCGGTGTTGGCCCTTAAATCACTGCGGTTTTCGCGGTTTCTGGCTGCCCTTAAACCCCGGTGATTTGGCTATACACCATACGCACCTTGCTGGTGCCGCCAAAGTCGCGTGGTTACTGGGCTGCGGCGGTTTTGCCGAAAATCGGCTGTAGTCACAGGCGACTACAGACTGCCCTGCAGGCCGCGAATTTACTGGGAAAACGGTGCCACAAGCTGTGGCGCGCCTTTCTCTTAGCGGCGGCTCCCTTTCTAGCTGCCTGCGGTCTTGTCATTTTCGGTCTGCGGAACGAAGAAACGCTTGGTCTGGTGCTTGAGGATCATGGCATCGAGCAGGGCCAGTATCGAGCGGCGCTCGTCCTCGTCCATCTGCGCCACGGCCTCGAACTTCAGCTTCAGCTCGTCCTGTGGCTCGCGCTCGCCCTGCTCGAACACCAGCCAGTCGGTGGTCACGTTAAACGCGGTGGCCACCTTCTTCAGAATCTCCAGCGACGGTTGGGCCTCGCCCGATTCGTAGCGTTTGACCTGGGTGATGTGAATGCCCACGGTCTCGGCCATCTGCTGCTGGGTCAGGCCGTGTTGTTTGCGTAGCTGCAAGAAGCGCTCAGTGAAGCTCATCCAGAACAAGCCCTGGTGGTGGTCGATGCCTGGCATTGTCACCTCCGGTTCTGATGAGGGTTGACGAAAGTATCTGAATAGAATCTAAAACAGCCTCCGATAGGATACTTGACAAGGTTCTGAGGAGATACCGCATGGCCCGCATTCCCGAAGCCGAACTGGCCCGCCTCAAGCGTGAGGTGTCGCTGGTTCGCCTGGTTCAGTCGCAGGGGCATGCGCTGGAGAGGCGCGGCAAGGATTTCGTCATGCGCTGCGTGTTCCATGACGAGAGCACGGCCAGCCTGTCGATCTCGCCGGAGAAGAACCTGTATCACTGCTTTGGCTGCGGCGCGGCGGGGTCGGTGATCGATTGGGTGATGAAGACTCAGGGCGTTTCCCTGCCGCACGCGGTGCAGCTGCTGCGCAACGACGCGCCGCTGGACAGCAGCGAGAAGGTTGGCGTGGCGCGCAGCCAGGCCCGCCACCTTCCTCCCTTAGCCGCTGGCTCTTCTGAGCTGGAAGCTGCCGCGCTGCTGCAGTCGGTGGCGGAGTTCTACCACGGCAACCTCAAGCAATCGCCAGAGGCGCTGGCTTATCTGGAAGCCCGTGGTCTCAACCATCCCGAGCTGATCGAGCGCTTCCAGCTGGGTTATGCCAACAAGACCCTGACCTATCGCCTGCCGGCCGGGCATACCCTGGCGGGCAAGCAGGTACGCCAGCAGTTGCAGGCGGTAGGCGTGCTGCGGCCGACCGGTCACGAACACCTCAACGGTTGTCTGATCGTGCCGGTGATTGGCCTGGAAGGCGGGGCCAACTCGGAGCAGGCCAACCGCGTGGTGCAGCTGTACGGTCGGCGCCTGCTGCCGAATAACAAGATTCCGGCCGGGCAGTCGCGCCATTTGTACCTGGCCGCGCCGTTGCGCGGAGTGTGGAACGAGGCGGCGCTGCTGGCCGGTGGCGAGGTAATTTTGTGCGAGTCGTTGATCGACGCCATGACCTTCTGGTGCGCGGGCTATCGCAACGTGATCGCGGCCTATGGCGTGAAGGGCTTTTCCCAAGATCATTGGCAGGCGCTGCAACACCACGGCACCCAGCGGGTGATTATCGCCTTCGACCGCGACGAGGCGGGTGACGCGGCGGCGGCTAAGCTGGGCGAGGAGTTGCGCGGCGCGGGCATCGAAGTGTTTCGCTTGCTGTTCCCGCAGGGCCTGGACGCCAACGGCTTCGCCCTGCAGGTGGAGAGCCCGGCGCAGGCGCTGGGCGAGTTGTTGCAGCGGGCGGTGTGGCAGGGCAAGGGCGTGGCGACCGATGAAGTCATTTTCGCGCCCGCGAAAATATCGGCCACTGGAGAAAACCCGGACAGCGTTTTCGCGGACGCGAAAATTTCCCCTGCCGACGACACTTCTTTCTTAGCCGCCGCGCCGCAGGCAGCCGCCGTTTCCGAATCGGAAACGCCCCTTGCACCTGTTCCTGGCGTGCTCGTTTGCGAATCCAATTCACCCGCCGAACAGTTCAGCGAAAACGCCCAGGGCGATCTTTTACTCACGGTCGCCGACCGCCATTGGCGGGTGCGCGGCTGGAAGAAGAACCTCGGCCCCGAGCAAATGCGGGTCAACGTGCAGGTGCGCCGCGAGGCCAGCGAGCGGGCCGAGGCCGCGTATTACGTGGACAGCTTCGACCTGTACGCGGCCAAGGCCCGTTACAGCTATTTGAAACAGGCCGGCAGCGAGCTGGGCGTGGCCGAGGAAATCCTCAAACGCGACCTCGGCCAGTTGTTGCTCAAGCTGGAAGGCTTGCAGGAGGCGGCGATCCAGGCCGCGTTGGCCCCGAAAAATCCCACGCCGACGCTCAGCACCGAGGACGAGAAAACCGCCCTGGAGCTGCTGCGCGCCCCCAACCTGATCGAGCGCATCGAGGCCGACCTGGCGCGCTGCGGAGTGGTCGGCGAGTCCAGCAACCTCCTGGCCGGTTATCTGGCGGCGGTGTCGCGCAAACTCGATCAGCCGCTGGCGGTGCTGATCCAGTCGAGCAGCGCGGCGGGCAAAAGCTCGCTGATGGACGCCGTGCTCAACCTGATGCCCGAGGAAGAGCGCATCCAGTACAGCGCCATGACCGGGCAGAGTTTGTTTTATCTCGGCGAAACCGACCTGCAGCACCGCATCCTGGCCATCGCCGAGGAAGAGGGCGTGCGCCAGGCGGCTTATGCCCTGAAACTGCTGCAATCGGACGGCGAGCTAACCATCGCCTCAACCGGCAAGGACGAAGCCTCCGGCAACCTGGTGACCAAGCAATACCGGGTGCAGGGGCCGGTGATGCTGATGCTGACCACCACGGCGATCGACATCGACGAAGAGCTGCTGAATCGCTGTCTGGTGCTGACCATCAACGAGAGCCGCGAGCAGACCGAAGCGATCCACGCCGCCCAGCGCCGTAAGCAAACCCTCGACGGCCTGCTGGCCGATGCCGAGAAACAGGCCATCACCCGCCTGCACCAGAACGCCCAGCGTTTGCTCAAACCGCTGGCGGTGGTCAACCCGTTCGCCGACCAGCTGACCTTCCTCTCGGACAAGACCCGCACACGCCGCGACCACATGAAGTACCTGACGCTGATCCGCGCCATCGCCTTGCTGCATCAGCATCAGCGGCCGATCAAGCACATCGAGCACCGCGGCCAGCGTCTGGCCTATCTCGAAGCCACGGCCGGCGACATCGCCCTGGCCAACCGCCTGGCCCACGACATCCTCGGCCGCACCCTGGACGAGCTGCCGCCGCAAACCCGCCGCCTGCTCGGCCTGCTGCAAGGCTGGGTCAAGAGCCACAGCCAGGCCCAGGGCCTCAAGGCTCATGAGCTGCGTTTCAGCCGCAAAGACGTGCGCGCCGCCACCGGCTGGGGCGATACGCAGCTGAAAATCCACCTCGGCCGCCTGAGCGAACTGGAATACCTGCAGCTCTACCGGCGCGGCCTGGCCCACGAATACAGCCTCAATTACGACGGTGACGGCCGCGACCAGGCGCACCTGATGGGCTTGCTCGATGCCGACCTGCTGGACAACAAAGCCGCCCGGTCGGGGTTGGAGCAAGAACGGTCGGCCCCTGGTCGGGCGCTGGTCGGCACCCGGTCGGAGGCTGGAAAAACCGCGCCAGGCCAGGCGCAGCCTGAGCTTGAAGCCGGTCCGGTCGGACTTAACGGCCAGGCACCTATCCGACTCACCCACAACGCCGCTGCGGCGTTGTCCAGCGCCGGGTAAGTCGAGCCATGCCGAAGAAGGGCGCCCGCCAGAAACAGAAAATCGCCGACCAGGTGATCGGCCCGCTGGGCGATCCCGGCAGCCTGTATTTCCAGATGAAAGCCTTCCTGCAACACCAGCGCGAGCGCGGTTACTCCGAACGCACCGTGGGCAACCGCGAAAGCCTACTGATCGGCTTTATCCGCTGGTGTGACGAACGCGGCCTGACCCGCCCGCAGGAGATAACGCGGCCGATTCTGGAGCGCTACCAGCGCCACCTGTTCCTCTACCGCAAGGCCGACGGCGAACCGTTATCCGCCCGTAGCCAGACGGTACGCATCACCCCAATCCGGGTGTGGTTCAAGTGGCTGACCAAAACCAACCGCATCCTCTACAACCCGGCCGCCGACCTCGACCTGCCGAGGATGGAGCAGCGCTTGCCGAAACACATCCTCAGCAGCGACGAGGCCGAACGTATCCTCAACGTACCGGACGTGACGACCCCGACCGGCATCCGCGACCGCGCCATGCTGGAAACCCTTTACAGCACCGGCATGCGCCGCATGGAGTTGATCGGCCTGAGCTGGAGCGCCATCGATTACGAGCGCGGCACGGTGATGATTCGCCAGGGCAAGGGCAAAAAAGACCGGATGATTCCCATCGGCGAACGGGCCTTGGCCTGGATCACCAAATACCGCGACGACGTCCGGCCCCATTTTGTCCTGGGCCTGGACGATGGCACCTTGTTTCTGACCCAGCAGGGCGAGGCTTTCAGCCCCAACCGCCTGACCCAACTGGTGCGCGAACACATCGAAAAAGCCAACATCGGCAAGCGCGGCAGTTGCCATTTGTTCCGCCACACCATGGCCACGTTGATGCTGGAGAACGGCGCGGACGTGCGCTTTATCCAGGCCATGCTCGGCCACGTCAGCCTGAACACCACGCAGATCTACACCCAGGTCAGTATCCGCGCCCTGAAAGAGATCCATACCGCCACCCACCCACCCGGCCCGCTTGCAGCGGCAGAACCGGGTCGAAGGCGGCGCAGAAGTGCCCGACGAAGACCCGGCAGAGTTGCTGCTGGCGGCGCTGGATGTCGAGGCCGACGAGGAAGGCTAACGCGCTACGCTTGTTGGCCCCAGGCGGCACAGCGGCAAGCCACCGCACCGCCTGGGGCTGCAATCAGTGTGCGGTATGCGGGCGAGCAGCCATATCGACGCCCAGCGCCTTCATGACCGCGAGCATGGTTTTCAGCGTGGGATTGCCGTGCTCGCTGAAGGAACGGTACAGCTGCTCGCGGGACAGGCCGGTTTCCCTGGCCAGCTCGGTCATGCCTCTGGCACGTGCCACCACCCCCATGGCCTTGGCGATATAGCCGGCATCGCCGGTTTCCAGGGCATCGCTCATAAACTCCGCAATGGCCTCGGGACTGGTGAGGTACTCGGCGGGGTCGAAATCGGTAAAGGTCTCAGTCATGTTGCGCTCTCCACGCCTGCAGAATCTGGTGGGCGGCCTCGATGTCACGGCTCTGGCTGCCCTTGTCGCCACCGCAGAGCAGTATCACCAGGGTGTCGCCTTGCTGGTGAAAATACACCCGGTAGCCGGGGCCGTAGTGAATCCGTAGCTCGCTGACGCCGTGGCCGACCGGAGCGACATCGCCAGGCAAACCCTCCATCAGCCGGTTGATCCGCGCCACGATACGGGCCCTGCCGGTGTCGTCCTTGAGTTTCTTCAGCCAGGTTCGGAACTTGCTGGATTCGATCTTCTTCATGGCCGAACTGTAGTCTATAAAATACACGCAGGGCAAGACGAATAACCCAGCCGGCTGAGGTCGGGGGTTGACTGTCAGGGCTGAAAAGCATGTCTGGGCGATTTTTTGGGCCGGGGCAGAGTTGCGTCTGTGCGATGCTCTGAAAGCCGCACTGCGTCTGGGTTGCAGCCGCATCGACAGGGAAAGTCGCGTCGGGTGATACTGTTGGTCCAAAAGCTACAGCTGGTGGAAAGCCCATAGATTTTGATGGTGCCTTTTATTCTGTAGATGGATTGAAGTTTAGTAAGTCTTATTATGAGCGCTTGTGGGGTGAGGGGCGTCCAGCGCCATTTCTTCAAGCTAAAGAGGTTCTCAGTAGCAATCCTAAAATAATTCCAGATCCGCGCGGTGCTCCAGGGTATTTCAAGTATGAAGGAGGTGGCTTAGAAATGATTTATAATCCTACGACAGGTCAGGTTGGCCATATCCAGCCAATAAGGATCAGGTAGTTCTCATGGATATCTGGAGTGACTTGCAAGATGAGTTGGAGCGTTATCGCTCTAGTGTGTCAATTATTAATCAGTATCTTTGTGTGTATGAAGAGGAGTGCGGTGTTTTGATTGAGAAAATATCCGCATGCACTTCTTTTGAAGAGGCTGGAGAGTATTTTGATGCTTTGCATGAGATTCAGCGAAGACTTTCCATTGCAAAATTTAAATTTGAGTTTCCTTTAAGTGATAGGGTTAAGGACTTTGTCTATCATTTGGATCGAGATGATGTTTATTCTAGGGCATATTGGTATAAAGCATTTAGGGCGGGTCTAAAATGGCCGTCTGAATGATTTTCATATTTGACCTGGTGTAAAAGCCCTGTAGATACCGTCTTGAGCCTTGCCTCGCAAGAGCTAGATTTGGCTCATATGGTTTGCCGGATTTCAGAACGCCATAAGCAATGCAAAGAAGCTTACGCATGGCCGCACACACAACCTGTTTACCGGTTTTACCGTTGGCCTTTAGCCCTGTAGGGCGGGTCATTTGACCCGCGCGGGCTTTGCTCTCGACATGCATCGGGTGTGGTTGATGCGGCGTATGACGCGACTTTTGTGTCGGTTTAACCATCGCCCGGCGGGTTATGCCTGCGGCTAACCCGCTCTACGTTTTGCGTTGGTTTGGTGTTGTTGTGATGCTTTGATGGTTCTTGGCTTTTAACGCTTCTTCGGGGGACACGGAATGTCTCGTTATCGGCGTGCGGCGGTGCCTGGTGGTTCGTACTTTTTTACGGTGGTGACGGAGCGGCGACAAAGGATATTGACCGATCCGGCGTTGCGTTTGGCGCTGCGTGAGGCCATTGAGCGGGTAAGCCCTGTAGGGCGGGTCATTTGACCCGCGCGGGCTGTGCTTTCGACATGCGTCGGGTGTGGTTGATGTGGCGTATAACGTGGCTTTTGTGTGGGTTTAATCATCGTTCGGCGGGTTACGCCTGCGGCTAACCCGCCCTACGTTTTGCGTTGGCTTGGTGTTGTTGTGATGCTTGGATGGTTCATGGCTTTTAACGCTTCTTCGGGGGACACGGAATGTCTCGTTATCGGCGTGCGGCGGTGCCCGGTGGTTCGTACTTTTTTACGGTGGTGACGGAGCGGCGACAAAGGATATTGACCGATCCGGTGTTGCGTTTGGCACTGCGTGAGGCCATTGAGCGGGTAAGGGTGCAACGCCCTTTTCGGATCGATGGTTGGGTGTTGCTGTCGGACCACCTGCATACCATTTGGACGCTGCCCGAAGGTGATGCCGACTTCGCTACACGTTGGCGTTTGATTAAAACGGCGGTTACTCGGCGCTGTGGTGCCGACTATTTTCAACCGAGCTACCTCACCGAGCGCCGCGCGGCAAAGCGCTGCGCCACGCTGTGGCAGCACAGATACTGGGAGCATCTGCTACGCAATGAGCACGATGTTCAGCGGCATTTGGATTACCTGCACTTTAACCCCGTCAAGCATGGCTTGGTCGATAAGGTGGCCGACTGGCCCTGGTCGTCATTTCACCGTTGGGTGAGGCAGGGCGCGTATCCACTGGCGTGGGCAGGGCATACGACAGTTGGCTAAAGCGTGGTTCCCATTTCCATAAAAAAAGCCCCAGACAGATGTCTGGGGCTTTTGCATTTGGCTCCGCGACCTGGACTCGAACCAGGGACCCAATGATTAACAGCCCTGTAGGGCGGGTCATTTGACCCGCGCGGGCTGTGCTCTCAACATGCGCCGGGTTGGTTGATGCGGCGTATGACGCGGCTTTTGTGTGGGTTTGACCATCGCTCGGCGGGTTACGCCTGCGGCTAACCCGCCCTACGTTTTGCGTTGGCTTGGTCTTGTTGCGATGCTTTGATGGTTCATGGCTTTTAACGCTTCTTCGGGGGACATGGAATGTCTCGTTATCGGCGTGCGGCGGTGCCTGGTGGTTCGTACTTTTTTACGGTGGTGACGGAGCGGCGGCAAAGGATATTGACCGATCCGGCGTTGCGTTTGGCACTGCGTCAGGCCGTTGAACGGGTAAGGGTGCAACGCCCTTTTCGGATCGATGGTTGGGTGTTGCTGCCGGATCACCTGCATACCATTTGGACGCTGCCCGAAGGTGATGCCGACTTCGCTACACGTTGGCGTTTGATTAAAACGGCGGTTACTCGGCGCTGTGGTGCCGACTATTTTCAACCGAGCTACCTCACCGAGCGCCGCGCGGCAAAGCGCTGCGCCACGCTGTGGCAACACAGATACTGGGAGCATCTGCTACGCAATGAGCACGATGTTCAGCGGCATCTGGACTACCTGCACTTTAACCCCGTCAAACATGGCTTGGTCGATAAGGTGGCCGACTGGCCTTGGTCGTCATTTCACCGTTGGGTGAGGCAAGGCGCGTATCCGTTGGAGTGGGCGGGGCCTACATCTATGTAGGGCGGGTCACTTGACTCGCGCGGGCTTTGCTCTCGGCATGCGGCGGGTGTGGTTGATGTGGCGTATAACGTGGCTTTTGTGTGGGTTTAACCATCGCTCGGCGGGTTACGCCTTTGGCTAACCCGCCCTACGTTTTGGGTTGGTTTGGTGTGGCTGCGAACCAGCCCTGTATTTACAGCCCCCGCCCACTGCGCCTTGCGATTGCCGCGGGCTTTGCCTAGAATTGCGCCCCTTGTCGGTCGTGGGCTGGGCTTTGGCCTGTCTGCACGGCAAGTTTCTCTAACCTCCTTGCCTGACCCTACGCATGGCAGGCTGTAAAAACCGAAAGGAGATCTTATGCGTCATTATGAAATCGTGTTCCTGGTTCACCCGGACCAGAGCGAACAGGTTGGCGGCATGGTTGAGCGTTACACCAAAGCTATCGAAGAAGATGGCGGCAAGGTGCATCGCTTGGAAGACTGGGGCCGTCGTCAGCTGGCTTACGCCATCAACAACGTACACAAGGCACACTACGTGCTGCTGAACGTTGAGTGCACCGATAAAGCACTGGCTGAGCTGGAAGATAACTTCCGTTACAACGACGCTGTTATCCGTAACCTGATCCTGCGCCGCGACGAAGCCGTTACTGGCCCGTCCGAAATGCTGAAGGCCGAGGAAAGCCGCAACGAGCGCCGTGAGCGCCGTGAAGTGCGTAACAACGCCAATGATGATAACGACAGCAATGACGCCGATGACGGCGACAACGCTGACGAGTAAGCAGAGCGAGGATTTAAGTTATGGCACGTTTTTTCCGTCGTCGTAAGTTCTGCCGTTTCAGCGCAGAAGGCGTCAAAGAGATCGATTACAAAGATCTCAACACCCTGAAGGCCTACATCTCGGAAACCGGCAAGATTGTCCCGAGCCGTATTACTGGCACCAAGGCTAAGTACCAGCGTCAGCTGGGCACCGCCATCAAGCGTGCTCGTTATTTGGCCCTGCTGCCGTACACCGACAGCCACGGCCGCTAAGGCTTAGGCTGGGCGTTTTCAGGAGTAATACCGCATGCGCGCTGTAGCTGAGTTCATTATGCGCGGACGCATGCAGGCCACTGCGGTGGTCGTTGGGGCAGCGTTATTACCGCTGTTCTTTTGGCTGAGTGCTGCTGCTGTCAGTTTGGTGCTGTTGCGCCGAGGTGTCAGCGCTGCTGCCGGTCTGCTGTTTTGGGGTGCGTTGCCTGGTGCAGTGTGGTTTCACTACGGTGAGCCACGGTTGCTCTTGGTGCTGTTGGGCGCGGCGGCGTTGTCGCAAGTGCTCAGAGCCACGGTGTCGTGGGCGCGGGTGTTGTTAATGAGCGTGCCGCTGGCATTGCTGTTTGCTTGGGTGATTGATCTGGCGTTAGGGGCAACCCTGCGTGAGACCGCCGAAGCGGTGCAGCCGATGCTCGGCGAGATGCTCAAACAACTCGACCCTAACGCTGGTGCTGAGGTGCTGGCGCAAATGCAGGCGTATGTCGTACCCGTATTGGGCGGCATCATGGCGGCGATGTTGCAGGTATCCACTGTGTTGAGCCTGGTGCTGGGCCGGTGGTGGCAGTCGCTGTTGTACAACCCCGGCGGGTTTGCCGCGGAATTTCAGGCCTTGCGTCTGAATCCTCTGGCGGCGTTTAGCCTGCTGGCGCTGGCCCTGATGGGCCCGCAGATCGACCCGCAGTTAGCGGTGTTGCTGCCAGTGTGCAGCATTCCGCTCACCGTGGCGGGGGTGGCTTTAGTGCATGGCTTAGTGAGCCAAGCGCGCATGGCGACCTTCTGGTTGGTGGGTTTGTACGTGGGTTTGATTCTGCTCACGCAGTTGGTGTTACCCCTGATCGTGTTACTGGCCGTTGCTGACAGTCTGATCGATTTCCGCGGGCGCAAGCGCTCGAAAGGGCCGCAAGACCCCGCGGACGGTGAAGGTTAATTTAAAGAGGTAGACTCGCATGGAAGTCATCCTGTTAGAAAAGATCGCCAACCTGGGCAACCTGGGCGACAAAGTAAATGTAAAGTCCGGCTTCGGCCGTAACTTCCTGCTGCCGCAGGGCAAGGCTGTTATGGCCAACGCGGCAAACCTGGAAGCTTTCGAAGCGCGTCGCGCTGAGCTGGAAAAAGCCGCTGCTGACAAGCTGGCCTCTGCTCAAGCTCGCGCTAACGAGCTGGCTGAGCTGGTAGTGACCATCACTGCCAACGCTGGCGACGAAGGCAAGCTGTTCGGTTCTATCGGTACTCGTGACATCGCTGATGCACTGACTGCCGCTGGCATCGCTGTAGAAAAAGCGGAAATCCGTCTGCCGGAAGGCGCGCTGCGTAACACCGGCGAGTACGACGTTGCCGTTCACCTGCATTCCGACGTCGACGCTGCCATCAAGGTAGTTGTTGTCGCTGGCTAAGCCGGTTTCTCGCCCAGCAATGGGCGGGTAACATACGGGCACACATCCTCTGGGTGTTGTGCCCGTTGTTGTTTTTACTGCCCGCGACCTGTGTGGTCGCCTGCCGCAGTACTCTGAGATTTTCACTGGATACGTCATGACTGATATCAGCCTGCCCGAGCAATACGACCTGCAAACGGCCAACCTCAAGGTGCCGCCGCATTCCATCGAAGCGGAACAAGCGGTGCTCGGCGGCTTGATGTTGGACAACAATGCCTACGAGCGCATCGCCGATGCGGTGTCGGAAGGCGACTTTTACCGTCACGATCACCGGCTGATCTACCGTGCGATTTTTCAGCTCGCCGAGCAGTCGCAGCCGTTCGACGTGGTCACCCTGTCGGAAAAGCTCGACAACGCCGGCGTGCTCAGCCAAGTCGGTGGCTTGGCCTATTTGGGCGAACTAGCGCGCAATATTCCCTCGGTCGCCAACATCAAGGCCTACGCCAGCATCATTCGTGAGCGCGCCACCTTGCGCCAGTTGATCGGCGTGAGCACCGATATCGCCGACAACGCGTTTAACCCTGAGGGGCGTGGCGCCAGCGAGATTTTGGACGAAGCCGAGCGGAAGATTTTTGAAATCGCCGAAGCGCGTCCAAAAACCGGCGGCCCACAGCATGTAAACCAACTGCTGACCAAAGCTATTGACCGTATCGACGAGCTGTTTAACAGCGACGGCGCGATCACCGGGATCTCCACCGGTTTTACCGACCTCGACGGCATGACCAACGGCCTGCAAGCGGCTGACTTGGTGATTGTCGCGGGGCGTCCGTCGATGGGTAAAACCACCTTCGCGATGAACTTGGTAGAAAATGCCGTGCTGCGCAGCGACAAGGCCGTGCTGGTGTATTCGCTAGAAATGCCCGCCGAATCGCTGGTGATGCGTATGCTCTCGTCGTTGGGGCGCATCGACCAAACCAAGGTGCGTAGTGGTCAGCTAGAAGACGACGATTGGCCGCGTTTAACCTCAGCAGTCAACTTGCTTAACGAGCGCAAACTGCTGATCGACGACACCGCCGGTATCTCACCATCGGAAATGCGCGCCCGCACCCGCCGCGTGGTGCGCGAGCAGGGCGAGATCGCGATGATCATGATCGACTACCTGCAGCTGATGCGTATTCCCGGTAGCTCCGGCGATAACCGCACCAACGAGATCTCTGAGATCTCCCGCTCGCTAAAAGCTTTGGCGAAAGAATTTAACTGCCCGGTGATTGCTCTGTCGCAGCTCAACCGCTCGCTGGAGCAGCGCCCCAACAAACGCCCGGTGAACTCCGACTTGCGTGAATCCGGCGCGATCGAGCAGGACGCCGACGTGATCATGTTCGTCTACCGCGACGAGGTGTATCACCCAGAAACCGAGTTCAAAGGCGTGGCAGAAATCATCATCGGCAAGCAGCGTAACGGCCCGATTGGCACCTGCCGCTTGGCCTTCTTGGGCAAGTACACCCGCTTTGAAAACCTCGCCCCCGGCAGCTATGCCGACTACGGGGACGACTGATGCGACCGATCTACGCGCAGATTGATTTAGCTGCACTGGCGCATAACTTCGGCGTGGCGCGGCGTTGCTGCGCGCCGGACAAAAAACTCTTCGCCGTGGTGAAAGCTAACGCCTACGGCCACGGCGTAGAGGCCGCAGTGAGCGCCCTGCAAGAGGCCGATGGCTTTGCCGTGTGCTCGCTGGAAGAAGCCGCCCCCGTGCGCGCCTTGGCGCACCCCGAACAGCGCATCTTGCTGCTGGAAGGCGTATTTCAAGCGCAGGAATACCTGCAAGCCGCGCAGTGGCAGTTGGATGTGGTGATTCATCACCCGCAACAGGCGCAGTGGCTGCTCGGCCAAGAGTTGGCGGCACCGTTGAACGTGTGGCTTAAGCTCGATAGCGGCATGCACCGTTTGGGTTTAAGCCCGGCAGAACTAGCCGAGGTGTATGCGCAGCTTAACGGCGCGCCGCAAGTGGCCGAGCTGAACTTGCTCAGTCATTTGGCCTGCGCCGATGAGCGCGGTCACGAACTGAATGAAGCGCAGTTGGAAGCGTTTTTAGATCAGCTGCCCGAGCGTGAGTTTAAACACTTATCGCTGGCTAACTCGGCCGCGCTAATGACCTTGCCGGCCATGCATATGGACTGGCTGCGCCCGGGCCTCATGCTCTACGGCGCATCGCCTTGCGCGGGCTTATCCGCCCAAGAGTTAGGCCTCACGGCGGTAATGAGCCTACGCAGCGAAGTGCTTGCCGTGCGCAACGTCGAGGCCGGCGCAAGCATCGGCTACGGCGCTAGTTGGCTGGCTGAAAAGCCCGCACGTATCGCCACCATCGCCTGCGGTTATGCCGATGGTTATCCGCGCCATGCGCCGGCCGGCACGCCAGTGCTCATCGATGGTCAGCGCGCGTCGCTGGTGGGGCGCGTATCGATGGACTTGATCACCGTGGATGTCAGCGACCTGCCCGCAGTGGCAGTCGGCACGCCGGTAGAGTTATGGGGCGCGCAACTGCCGGTGGATGAGGTAGCAGAGCACGCCGGCACCCTCAGCTACGAGCTGCTTAGCCAAGTTATCGCACGGGTGCCACGACGTTACTAAGCGCGAGGGTTAATCGCGCAGGCCTTTGGGGGCTTGTAAGGTGTCCACATAACTCACGGCCGGGCGTTGGATGCTGCTTTGCTCAGCAATAGCGAGGCCGGCGCGGCCTTGTTGCTTAACGCGGTACAGCGCTTTGTCCGCTGCGCGGTAAAGGTGGTCGAAGTTGCTGGCGTGCTGCGGATACCACGCCAAGCCAATGCTGGGGGTTACGCGTAGCTCCTCGTTGTCGTAATGCATCACGTTGGCCAGTGTGCCGAGCAGCCGGTTGGCCAATTCTTCGGCTTGTTGCGGGGCATCATCGCCGCTGAGTAATACGGCAAATTCGTCGCCGCCCAAGCGGGCCAGGGTGTCTTCGTGGCGCACGCTGCGGCGCATGCGTTCGGCAATCGTGCTGAGCACCATGTCGCCGGCATCGTGGCCGTGCTCATCATTGATCGGTTTGAAGTTGTCCAAATCAATCACCAGCATGGCCAAAGGCTCAAGGTGGCGCTGCGCGTGGGCGAAGGCCTCGTCGGCGCGGGCCAATAGGTAGCGGCGGTTGGGCAGTTGGGTGAGCGGGTCTAAAAAGGCCACGGCTTTGAGTTCTTCTTCGCTGTCGCGCAGGCGCTGGTTAGCGGTTTCCAGCTCGGCGGTGCGTTCGGCAACGGCGCGCTCGAGGCGCTCTTGGGTTTCGGCAAATAGCTGTAGGCGAGCGCTTTTCTCTTGGTTGGCCAGCTCCAGGGCGTGGCTTTTTTCCTGTTTGAGTAGCTGAATGCGGTAGGCCAAGGCGAAGCTGAATAGAATGGTTTCGAACGCCACCGACAGCGGGAAGATGTACGCGGTGTTGTCGTTGGGCTGCACAATGCCCAAGGCGCGCAGAATCAGCACCACCATGCTGCTGAGCACAAAGCCGTAGCCAATCAAATACAGCAGGCCCGGGTAGAAGCCTTGCCGCCAGCGAATAAACGCGGCAATCAAGGCCGCCGGAATGCTGGTCAAAATCAAGAAGCCGATCATCGCCGCGGCAAGCCAGCGGTAGCCGAGGCCGTCGATCGCTATGGCGAGCACGTACACCACAATGCCAAAGGTCAGCACATGGTGCGCCAGGCGCACGTAGCGACGCGTTTGCAGCAGGGCTTGGGTAAATGCGCTGGCGCATAAACCCCAGATGGACGGCACCACCACGCGGTCGAAATACCACGGTACTGGCGCACCGGGCCATAGGTACTGAAAGCCGTGACCGCTCATGCTCATGATGAAAATCAGCGCGCTGCCGGTGGCCATCACGTACCAAAAATACGCCCAGTCGCGCAGCGAGATCAGCACGAACAGGTTGTACAGCAGCAAGGCCAGAATGGTGCCGTAGATTAGGCCAAGGCCGATGTTCTCGTCGGCGCGCAGGTTTTCGAGGTCTTGGCTTTGCCAGAGCTTGAGCGGGAAGGAGTTGCCGGCGGGGTCGTAGGTGCGCAGGTAAATGCTGTACGGCGCATCGAGCTTGGGTAGATACACCGCCGGGCGGCGGTAGTTAAGGTCGCGGCCTTGAGCGAAGGCCACGGTTTGCCCTGATGGGCGCGGCTGATAAACGCCGTTGGCATCGGGCAAGTAGAAGACTAAATCGTGCAGGGTGACGGCGCCGACGACCAAGAGCCAGTCGTGCGTTTGGCCGCGCGGGTCGATGTCGATGCGTAGCCACCAATGCGAGGGGCTGCCGCCTACGCTGGTTTTGCCGTCGGCCGGCTGAAAGGGTTGCTCACGCGCTTGGGCCAGCGTCCAGCTGCGACTGCGATCTTCGCTGAGCCACAGTTGCCCGTTGAGTTCCTGACCGCTAACGGCGTGTTGCAGCGCAATGCTCGCCGCCTGTGCGATAGGCAGGTAGCTCAGCAGCAAGATCCCCAGCAGGCACAAGCGTGCCCAAGTGTTTTGGTGCATTCCCTGGTCAGGGCGTACAACGCCTGCCTCGGTGTGTTGTTATTGTTTGGAGTATAGGCGCTGTATATCGCCGAAAAAACCGTGATTTATTGGAGTAATTTACTCAGGTATTGATCAAAATTTGCGCTATTTTGCGGTAGACTACGCGCCCTCAATTTTGACCCGAGTCATGTTTCATGCCTGCGATGCCCGCCGCCAAAGCCTTGTTTGACTACCCCAAGTACTGGGCTGAGTGCTTTGGGGCGGCGCCGTTTATGCCCATGAGCCGCGCCGAAATGGATCTGCTCGGCTGGGATAGCTGCGACATCATCATCGTCACCGGCGATGCCTATGTGGATCATCCGTCGTTTGGTATGGCGATTATTGGCCGCCTGCTCGAGGCACAAGGTTTTCGCGTCGGCATCATTGCCCAGCCAGACTGGCAGAACAAAGACGACTTCATGAAGCTCGGCAAGCCCAACCTGTTTTACGGGGTGGCTGCCGGCAATATGGACTCGATGATCAATCGCTACACCGCCGATCGCAAAATCCGCTCCGACGATGCCTACACCCCCGGCGGCGAAGCGGGCAAGCGGCCTGATCGCGCCAGCTTGGTGTATGCCCAGCGTTGCCGCGAAGCCTATAAAGACGTACCCGTGGTGCTTGGCGGCATCGAAGCTTCGCTGCGCCGCATCGCCCACTACGACTATTGGCAAGACAAAGTGCGCCGCTCGATTTTGGTCGATGCCAAGGCCGATATCCTGCTCTACGGCAACGCCGAGCGCGCGATTGTCGAGATTGCCCAGCGCTTGTCGCGTGGTGAGGACATCGCACAGATCACCGATATTCGCGGCACTGCGTTTATCCGCCGCGACACGCCCGAAGGCTGGTTCGAGATCGACTCCACGCGCATCGACCGTCCCGGCAAAATCGACAAGATCATCAACCCCTATGTGAACACCCAAGACACCGCCGCCTGCGCTATCGAGCAAGGCAAAGGCGAGCCGGCGGAAGACCCGCAGGCCGCTAAGGTGGTGCAACTGTTGCCGCACCCGCGCCTAGAGCGCGACAAAACCGTGATTCGCCTGCCCAGTTACGACAAGGTAAAGAGCGACGCGGTGCTCTACGCCCACGCCAACCGCGTGCTGCACTTAGAGACCAACCCCGGCAACGCGCGTGCTTTAGTGCAGCTGCATGGCGATCACGAAGTGTGGATCAACCCGCCGCCGATCCCGCTGAGCATGGAGGAGATGGACTACATCTTCGGCCTGCCGTACGCCCGTGTGCCGCACCCGGCTTACGAGGGCGCGCGCATTCCCGCCTACGAGATGATTCGCTTCTCGGTCAACATCATGCGCGGCTGTTTTGGTGGCTGTACTTTCTGCTCGATCACCGAACACGAAGGGCGGATTATTCAGAACCGCTCGCACGACTCGATCATCCGTGAGATCGAAGAAATCCGCGACAAAGTGCCGGGCTTCACCGGGGTGATTTCCGACCTCGGCGGGCCGACCGCCAACATGTACCGCATCGCCTGCAAAAGCCCGGAGATCGAGGTCGCGTGCCGTAAGCCGTCATGCGTGTTCCCCGGCATTTGCGACAACCTCAACACCGACCACTCGGCGCTGATCGAGCTGTACCGCGATGCCCGCGAGCTGCCGGGGGTGAAGAAGATTCTGATTGCCTCGGGCCTGCGTTATGACTTGGCCGTGGAGTCGCCGGAGTATGTCAAGGAGCTGGTCACCCACCACGTGGGCGGCTACCTGAAGATTGCCCCGGAGCACACCGAAGAAGGCCCGCTGACCAAGATGATGAAGCCGGGCATCGGCAGCTATGACCGCTTCAAGCAGATGTTCGAGAAGTACAGTAAAGAGGCGGGCAAAGAGCAGTACCTGATCCCCTACTTTATTGCCGCGCACCCCGGCACCACCGACGAGGACATGATGAACCTCGCCCTGTGGTTGAAGCGCAACGGCTTCCGCGCCGACCAAGTGCAAGCGTTTTATCCCTCGCCGATGGCCACCGCCACGGCCATGTACCACACGGGTAAAAATCCGCTGCGCAAGGTGACGTACAAGAGCGAAGGCGTGGATATCGTCAAAGGCGAGCGCCGTCGTCGTCTGCACAAGGCTTTCTTGCGTTATCACGACCCGAAAAACTGGCCGATGCTGCGCGAAGCGCTCACCGCCATGGGCCGTGCGGACTTGATCGGCAATGGCAAACACCAGCTGATCCCCACCTTCCAGCCCAATACCGAAGGCGGTTATCAGAGCGCACGACGGAAAAACTCCACACCCGTTGGCAGCAAGAAAGAGAGCGGCAAAAAGCCCGGCGGCAAATTGCTCACCCAGCACACCGGCCTGCCACCGCGTTCGTTGGAAGACTCGCCCAAGCGCAAACCCGCTGGTAAAGGCGGCAAGCCCGCCGGCGGTGCGCGCAAACCGCGCGCCGGTGGCAAGCCGCGCAGCCGCTAATTCATGCCCGCGTTACACGCCTTTGCGTTAGGCCAGCTGCTGTTGCTGCTGGCCTTGCTGTGGCCTGCCGCTTCGCAAGGCGTGGCGGCGCGCTGCTTTTGGTTGCTGTTATTGGCGCTCAGCGCCGAAGTGCTGCGCTTGGCGCTGCCGTGGCCGGAGCTGCTGGATTGGCTGCTTACGGGCTTGCGCGCCGCCATCCCCAGCTTATTTTGGTTGTTCTGTTTAGCCACTTTTGCCGAGCGCCTGCCGCCCAAGCGCGTCTACCTCAGCGTGCTCAGTGTGGTGGTGTTGCTGCCATGGTTAGCGCGCGGGCTCAGCGAGTGGCTCGCCGCTGGTGTGGCGCTGGCTGATGGCGTGGGCTATCTGGGGCAAAGCGTCGAGTTCGTCCTGCTCGGCCATGCGCTGTGGGTGCTGGTGCGCCAATGGCGGCACGACTTGGTAGAAGCTCGGCGGCGCTGGCGGTGGTTTTTGCTTGGCAGCAGCGCGCTGTGGATTGTCTCGGTGGTGATTGCTGAACAGTTGATACCCGGTGGTGCGGCGTGGGCGCAGCAGGCCAATCAATGGCTGCTACCGGCGTGGTTGCTGGCCTGCAACATGCAATTACTGACTGCGCACACCGCTGGTTTATTTAGCCCCGTTGCTGTGCCTGTTTCGCCTAAACCTGAGCCGCAGGCTGCGCCCGAAGCGCCGCCAGAGTTAGCTCGCCTGTTGGCACAGATGCAGCAACAGCACAGCTACCGCACCGAAGGCCTAACGTTGGCCGCGCTGGCGCAACAAGTCAGCCTGCCGCAATACCGCCTGCGCCAACTGATCAACAGTGAGTTAGGTTTTCGCCACTTCAACGCTTTCTTAAACCATTACCGCATCGCCGAGGCCAAGCAGCGCTTAGCCGCCAGCGATGACGCCGCCACGCCGATTTTAAACATCGCGCTGGAGGTCGGTTTTGGCTCGCTATCTACTTTCAATAAAGCGTTTCGCGACGACGCGGGCATGACGCCCAGCGACTACCGCCGTCAGCACAACGCGCCCAATACCGTGTGATTTGCCATGAATAAAGCTCTACTGGTCGGCGCCGATCTCGCCCGCACCGATACTTGGATCCGCTACGAAAAAGGCCTGTGCAAAGGCTGCATGGCGGCTTGCTGCAACCTGCCGGTGGAGGCCCGTCTGCCAGACTTAATCCGCCTCGGCGTGGTGGACGAGTTCGAGCGCGGAGAACCGCTAAAAAACACCGCCAAGCGTTTAATGAAAGAAGGCATCGTCGAGCACTTTCAGTCGCGCACCGGCCTGTTCACCTTGGCGCGCATCAGTAATGGCGACTGCCTGTATCTGGATCAGAAAACCCGCCTGTGCACTGTGTACGACAACCGACCGGATACCTGCCGCAATCATCCCCAGATCGGCCCGCGACCGGGCTATTGCGCGTTTAAACCGCAGCCGCAGTTACGGGCGCAGGTTAAGCGGTTGGATTGAAGGGGTGGTCAGCTAGATAACAGTGTTGGCGGAACCATCTTGTTGCGCCTTCCCGGCGCGTCACTTGACTCGCTTCGCTCGCCCATCGGGCCAGCCTGCGACTGTTACTCCGCTTTGCTACGTTCATCTTGCGTGCCCAAGAAGAAAGTAACCAAAGAAGAAGGGCACCCTGTGTCCGGGTTTGGCCTGCGGCCAAACTCCCTTCGCGCCGGGCCTGCTCCACGGGTCGCGGCGAAGGGCCATCCTGGCCCATCGCCACTCGCTCGACATCCCTGTCTCGCGCCCCGCTGCGCAAACCCTCTGCTCAGCCGAACACCAAGGGGTTAGCGCCTTCGTCCGACTTGGCGTGAAGCGTATTAACATGGTGCTGTTTGTACTCCCTCTCCCGCTGGGAGACGACTGCATGGATGCAGGAGTTAGGGCGACGCAGGATGCCAAAGCCGAGGGCTGGGGTGAGGGCATTGAGCATGGTCACCAATGGTTCAGCACGCACCAATCGCCCCTTTTATCCGGCTGAGCGCAGGCTGGCTGTAGTGGGGTAAGCCGCAGGGATGCGGCGCAAGCGGCGATGGGCTAGGGATAGCCCTTCGCCGTGGCCCCGCGGAAGACTGCCGGAGCGAAGGCACTCGGCGCAGCCGAGCCGGATAGTCGGGGCGAGCGGTTTTGCGCACTTTTGCCAAGACAAAAGTGCGTCGCCCGGGAAGGGCGAAACAAGAGGGTTCTGTTTGCGCAGAAATCAGCTTGGCACATGAAGTAGCTATCAATTCATTGCTTCACCTTGGCTTGGTTCGTTTGGGGTAACGCAGCAGGCCTTGCAGCCTGCTTGCCGGGTTACGCCTTGGGCTAACCCGGCCTACGGGGCTCATGAGCCTGAGCTGAAACTCACCCGAACCCCCTCAAAACCACCTCTTTACACAAATCCGTCAGTGATTTTTCAGCTTTCCGTAAGCCACCCACACCGGCAATGACTA
The DNA here is from genome assembly GCF_900109735.1 of Atopomonas hussainii. Taxonomy (GTDB): domain Bacteria; phylum Pseudomonadota; class Gammaproteobacteria; order Pseudomonadales; family Pseudomonadaceae; genus Atopomonas; species Atopomonas hussainii. The sequence continues at coordinate 219,277 of NZ_FOAS01000004.1, read as the reverse complement.
GGCTCGTGGCAGTCATAACAACAAGAGTGCCCCGAACATGCCCCGTTTACCCTTTTATGCCGCACCATTGGCTGTGCTGTTGCTGGCCGGTTGTGGTGAAGAGCAAGCGCCGCAAACCCACAGCGACTTCCAGAAAGACCTGCAAACCCAGCTGATTCGAGCCAAGCCCGGCGCGGTGATCGAGCTGCCTGCCGGCACCTTTCAGCTCGATCGCAGCCTGACGCTCACCGTCGATGGGGTCACTCTGCGCGGCGCGGGTATGCAGCAAACCGTGCTGTCGTTTAAGGGGCAAAAAAGCGGCGCGGAAGGCTTAACCGTGTCGGCGTCGGACTTCACCTTAGAAAACCTCGCCATTGAAGACAGCAAAGGCGATGGGGTGAAGATCACCGGCGGCAAGAACATCGTGATTCGTGGCGTGCGGGTGGAGTGGACTAACGGGCCAGACACCAAAAACGGCTCTTACGGCCTGTACCCAGTGCAAACTGAAAACACCTTGATTGAAGATTCCGTGGTGTACGCCGCTTCCGACGCGGGTATTTATGTCGGCCAGTCGCGCAATGTGGTGGTGCGTAATAACCGCGCCGAGCGCAATGTGGCTGGTATCGAGATCGAGAACACCATTGCTGCCGATGTGTACGGCAACTTAGCCACCAATAACACCGGCGGCATTTTGGTGTTCAACATGCCTAACTTGCCGCAGCCGGGGCATACCACGCGGGTGTTTGCTAACAAGGTGATCGCCAATAATCACGACAACTTCGCCCCTAAAGGCACCGTGGTGGCGAGTGTGCCGGCCGGCAGTGGGGTGCTGATTAACTCCAACGATTTTGTCGAAATCTTCGATAACGAGATTGCTGACAATAAAACCGCCAACGTGATTGTGAGCAGCTACTTCAGTGCCGGTTACGACAGCAAAGGCAAACAAGCCGACGACTTTGACCCATATCCGGAAGGCATTTTTATTCACGGCAACCGCTTTAGCGGCGGCGGTGATAGCCCCGATCACCTAGAGCTGAAAGCGCTGCGCATTGCCGAGTTTGGCTTAAACGGCAGCCTGCCGGATGTGCTCTGGGATGGCATCGTCAACCCCGCCAAACTGGTCGATGGCACGCTGCCCACTGAACTGCGCTTGTGCCTGAATAACGGCGAAGCCGGGCTGGTGAATGTCGATGCCGGCAATGGCTTTAAGTCGATTAGCACCGACGCCAGCGCACATCAGTGCAGCTTAGAGCCGCTACCCGCCGTGGTGTTGCCTGCGGTGCCGGGCGAGGCCGAGACCAACAAAGAGACCAGCCACGATGCGTAAGTGGCTTTTATTCGCGCTCAGTGGTCTGTTGGCAGCTTGCCAGCAAACCGCTGAGCCGCTGTTTATGCCGACCGGCGAGGATTACCCCGAGCAGCTCAGCGGCTGGGGCATGTTGCAGCGCTCGGGCGGGCAGTTGCAGCTGGCTAAGGGCGTGAGCCCGTACGACCTCAACACGCCGCTGTTTAGCGACTACGCGCACAAGTTGCGCACGGTGTGGCTGCCTGCCGGCACGGTCGCGGAATACGGCGACGAGCACTTTAACTATCCGGTCGGCACGGTGCTGACCAAAACCTTCTATTACCCGCTGGATGAGCAAGGTCAGCCGCTGCTGATGGATAGCGGTACCGAACTTGAGATCGCCAACAGTTTGCCGCTTAAGCGGGTGCGCTTGATGGAAACCCGCGTGCTGGTGCATCAAAAAACTGGCTGGGTGGCGCTGCCGTATGTGTGGAATGCCGAGCAAACCGAAGCGCAGCTGGAATGGATCGGCAGCGAAACACCGCTCACCGGCACTGACGCGCAGGGTAAAACCCACAGCTTTACCTATACAGTGCCCGACGCTAACCAGTGCCTAGGCTGCCACGCGCAAAACCATGTGGCTAAAGAGTTGCGCCCGCTCGGCCCCAAAGCGCGGCACTTAAATAAGGACTATCCCTACGCCAGTGGCGGGCAAAACCAGCTGGTGTATTGGCAGCAGCAGGGCTTGCTGGCTGAAGTGCCGGAGCAGGTTGCGCAGAACACTCTGTGGCCCAGCCCGCGTGCGGGCGAGGCGCTGGCGGCGCAAGCGCGCAGTTATCTGGATATCAATTGCGGGCATTGTCATAACCCTCAAGGCGCGGCACGTACCTCGGCGCTGTGGCTGGATCTCGCCACGCAAGATCCACTCAAACTCGGCCTGTGCAAAGCGCCGATTGCTGCCGGAAAGGGCACCGGCGACAGACTCGTGGCGATTGCGCCGGGGCAGGCTGCTGAGTCGATCTTAAGTTACCGCATGGCCAGCCTTGACCCCGGCGAGATGATGCCCGAGCTAGGCCGCAGTCTGGCGCATGCCGAAGGTGTGGCGCTGATCGAGCGGTGGATTAACGCCATGCCCGGCAACTGCACCGACTAGAAGCAGCCAGAGAGGGGGCGGGTAGGCCCAGCGCACGCTTTGCGCTACCATGGCGCCCCCTGTTCTTTATGATGCGGTGACGGCCATGCACTGTCCCTTTTGCGGCGCAAACGATACCAAGGTGATCGACTCACGCTTGGTGGCAGAGGGCGAGCAAGTTCGCCGTCGTCGTGAGTGCTTGGCCTGTCAGGAGCGTTTCACCACCTTCGAAACCGCCGAGCTGGTGATGCCGCGCATCATCAAGCAAGACGGCTCGCGCCAGCCCTTCGATGAAGAAAAGCTCCGCGCCGGTTTGCAGCGTGCGCTGGAAAAGCGTCCGGTGAGTGTCGAGCGCCTCGAAGAAGCCATCGCCCATATCAAGCACAAGCTGCGCGCCACCGGCGAGCGTGAGGTGAAATCGCTCACCATGGGCGAGTGGGTGATGGACGAGCTGCAGCAGCTCGATGAAGTGGCCTATATCCGTTTTGCCTCGGTGTATAAGCGCTTCCAAGACCTCAACGAATTCCGCGAAGAAATCGAGCGCCTGTCGCGCGAACCTATTAAGCGCTCATGAGTTTGTCCGATCACGCCGCCATGGCGCGCGCGCTTAAACTGGCGCGCCGTGGTTTGTATTCCACCCACCCCAATCCCCGCGTTGGCTGTGTGCTGGTGCGTGATGGCACCGTGGTGGGCGAAGGCTGGCACGTGCGTGCCGGCGAACCGCATGCCGAAGTGCACGCCCTGCGCGCCGCTGGCGAGCAAGCACGCGGCGCGACGGCGTATGTGACGCTAGAACCCTGCAGCCACCACGGCCGTACTGGCCCGTGCGCCGATGCCTTGTTGGCCGCTGGCGTGAGCCGTGTGGTGGCGGCCATGCAAGACCCGAATCCGCAAGTGGCCGGCCAAGGTTTAGCACGCTTGCGCGCCGTCGGTGTGCAGGTGGAATCCGGCCTGTTAGAGGCCGAGGCCCGCGAGCTAAACCTCGGCTTTATCAGTCGCATGGAGCGTGGCCGCCCGTTTGTGCGCGCCAAGCTCGGCATGAGTCTGGATGGCCGCACGGCCATGGCCAGCGGCGAAAGTCAGTGGATTACCGGCCCGCAAGCCCGCCAAGCGGTGCAGCGTTTGCGCGCCCAGTCGTCGCTGATTATTAGCGGCGCGGATACCGTGCTGGTCGATCAGGCGCGGCTTACCGTGCGCGCTGCTGAACTGGGTTTAGATGAAGAGCAAACCGAGCTGGCGCTGAGTCGCTCGCCGCAGCGCTTGCTCATCGACAGCCGCTTGCGCGTGCCCGTGAACGCACCGTTTTATCAAGCTGGCCCCGCGTGGCTGGCCTGTAAGGCTGGCCAGGATGCCAGCGCCTACCGCGCCGCCGGTCACACTGTGCTTGAATGCACAGATAGCCGCCCGCATATCGACCTACACGCTTTGCTGGCGCAACTCGCCGCCCTGCAAATCAATGAAGTGCTGGTGGAAGCCGGCCCGCGTTTGGCGGGGGCGTTTGCCGCCGCAGGGCTGGTGGATGAGTTTTGGCTATTCCAAGCGCCCGTGCTGCTCGGTAGCAGCGCACGGCCTTTGCTGGACTGGCCCCTTGAGCGCTTGGCCGATGGCCCGCGCTTAACCGTTATTGAGCGCCGCATGGTGGGCAACGACCAGTTGCTGATCGCGCGGCCGAGCAAGGAGTAAGCATGTTTACCGGCATTATTGAATCGGTCGGCAGCATTCGCGCCTTAACGCCAAAAAGCGGCGATGTGCGCGTGTATGTGCAAACCAATACGCTGGATTTAGGCGACGTAAAACTCGGCGACAGCATCGCCGTCAACGGTGTGTGCTTAACCGCCGTCGAGCTACCGGGCGATGGCTTTTGGGCCGATGTCTCGGGCGAAACCATCCGCCGCACCGCGTTTGTCGATTTAAAAGTCGGCAGCCGAGTGAATCTGGAAAAAGCCCTGACCCCGACCACGCGCTTAGGCGGCCATTTGGTCAGCGGGCACGTGGATGGCGTCGGCGAAGTCATCAGCCGCAGTGATGACGCGCGCTCTATCCAGTTTCGGGTGCGTGCACCCAAAGAGCTGGCCAAGTACATTGCCCACAAAGGCTCAATCACGGTGGATGGCACTAGCCTCACGGTGAATGCCGTGGACGGCGCGGTGTTTGATCTCAACATCGTGCCGCACACCGCGCAAGAAACCATCATGGCCGAGTATCGCGCAGGACGCCGAGTCAACCTCGAGGTTGATCTGCTGGCCCGTTATCTGGAGCGCCTGCTGCTGGGCGACAAAGCGGCCGAGGGTTCCTCCGGCGGCATCAGCGAAGCATTTTTGGCCGAGCACGGCTACCTCAAATAACCGACTTGTGATTTAAGGAGCCGCCCTGTGGCCCTCAACAGTATCGAAGAACTGATCGAAGACATTCGCGCCGGCAAGATGGTCATCCTCATGGATGACGAAGACCGCGAAAACGAAGGCGACATCATCATGGCCAGCGAGGCCGTGCAGGCCGAGCACATCAACTTTATGGCGCGCTTTGCCCGTGGCCTGATCTGCATGCCGATGAGTCGCGAGCGTTGCGAGCGTCTTAATCTGCCGCTGATGGCGCCGCGTAATGGCTCAGGTTTTGGCACTAAGTTCACCGTGTCGATCGAAGCCGCTACCGGCGTGACTACCGGTATCTCTGCCGCTGACCGCGCGCGCACTGTGCAAGCTGCCGTGGCTAAAGAGGCCACCGCCGATGACATCGTCAGCCCCGGGCATATCTTCCCGCTGATGGCGCAGCCCGGTGGCGTGCTGGCGCGTGCTGGGCACACCGAAGCGGCCTGTGATCTGGCTCGTTTGGCCGGCTTTGAACCGTCTGGGGTGATCTGCGAAATCATGAACGACGACGGCACTATGTCGCGCCGCCCGGAGCTGGAAAAGTTCGCCATCGAGCACAACATCAAGATCGGCACCATTGCCGACCTGATCCATTACCGCCTGCTGCACGAACGCACCGTCCAGCGCGTAAACGAGCAGCCGCTGGAAACCGAACACGGCACCTTCAACCTAGTCACCTACCGTGACGGCGTTGAGGGCGATATCCACATGGCGCTGACCATGGGCGATATCAGTGCCGAAGAAGATACCCTAGTGCGTGTGCACAACATGGACCCGCTGCGCGACCTGTTGATGGTCAAGCAAGAAGGCCGTTGGAGCCTGCGTGCGGCGATGAGCAAGGTTGCCGAAGAAGGCAAAGGCGTGGTGCTGCTGTTGGGCAATCAGCTCAGCGGCGATGCGCTGCTGGCTCGCGTGCAAAGCCAAGCCGGTGTGGTGGAAACCGCCAAGCGCCCGGCCTCGTACCAAGAAGTCGGCGCTGGCTCGCAGATTCTGCGTGACTTGGGCGTGCGCAAAATGCGCTTGCTCTCCGCGCCGATGAAGTTTAACGGCATATCCGGCTTCGATCTCGAAGTTGTAGAATACGTCGACTGCTAACCTATTCCCTTGTGGCTGGCCCCTGCGGCCAGTCCGCTCTTTATTAGTGATGAGATAACCATGACCCTGAAGACCATCGAAGGTACTTTCACCGCCCCTAAAGGCCGCTACGCGCTGCTGGTAGGTCGTTTTAACAGCTTTGTCGTAGAAAGCTTGGTCGAGGGCGCGGTCGATACCCTAGTGCGTCACGGCGTGAGCCGCGACGACATCACCCTGGTGCGTGTGCCGGGCGCTTACGAGATGCCCCTGATGGCCAAGAAGATTGCCGCCAGCGGTAAGTTTGAAGCCATTGTGGCGCTGGGCGCAGTGATTCGTGGTGGCACCCCGCACTTCGAATACGTGGCTGGCGAGTGCACCAAGGGCTTGGCCCAAGTGTCGCTGGAATACGGCCTGCCGGTCGCCTTCGGCGTGCTGACGGTGGACTCCATCGAGCAAGCCATCGAGCGTTCTGGCACTAAGGCCGGTAACAAAGGTGGCGAAGCGGCTCTGTCGGCTCTGGAAATGCTCAGCGCTATCGCTGCGCTGGAGGCTGTGTGAGCGAGCAAACCCCTAACACCGGCAAGTCGCCCATCGCTAAGCGCCGCAAGGCGCGCAGTTTAGCGGTGCAGGCCGTGTATTCCTGGCAGATCGCTGGGCAGTCGGTGGCTGATATTGAAGCAGCCTTTCGTACCGATAACGACTTCGACAGCGTTGACGGTGCGTATTTCCACGAGCTGTTAAGCGGCGTGGCGCGTTTGAAAACTGAGCTGGATGAATGCTTCGAGCCGTTCCTCGATCGCGCCCTGAGTGAGATCGACCCGGTGGAGCTGGGCATTCTGCGCTTGGCCACGTACGAGCTGCGTAACCGCGTTGATGTGCCCTATAAAGTGGTGATCAACGAAGCCATCGAGCTGGCCAAAGTGTTTGGCGCCAGCGAAGGGCACAAGTTCGTCAACGGCATTCTCGATCGTTTGGCCCCGCGCCTGCGTTCGGCCGAGCTGCGTGGCGCTAAGCGCTAAATGCCAGCGGGTGAATTTGCCCTGATCGCCCGTTACTTCGCCAGCGCGGCTTGTGCCGCCGCTGGCGAAGAACTGGCACTGGGCATTGGCGATGATTGCGCCATCCTCTCTTTAGCCGCCGAGCAACAACTGGCGGTATCTACCGATACGTTAAACCAAGGTGTGCACTTTCCGGCAGGCGCCGACCCGCGCTTGCTCGCTTGGCGCGCGCTGGGTTGCACCTTGAGTGATTTGGCCGCCATGGGCGCTAAGCCCGTGGGCTTTACCTTAGCGCTAAGCCTGCCTGAGGCCGATGAGGCGTGGTTGACGGCGTTTGCCGAAGGGCTGAACACCGCCGCCCAGCAATACCGCGTGCGCTTGGTCGGTGGCGACACCACGCGCGGGCCGCTAAGCCTCACGCTAACTGTATTAGGCCGCGTGCCCAGTGGTATGGCGCTCAAGCGCAGCGGCGCGCAAGTCGGCGATTTGCTCTGTGTCGGTGGTGTGCTGGGCCAAGCTGCAGCCGCTTTACCGTGGGTGCTTGGCGAGCGTTTGCCGGAGGCGGCAGCCGAAGGTTTGCTGCACCGCTACTGGCAGCCAGCACCGCAGCTGGCCTTGGGCCGCGCCTTGCGTGGTCGGGCGACCAGCGCGATTGATATTTCCGATGGTTTGCTGGCCGATTGCGGTCACTTGGCTAAAGCATCCAACGTGTTGCTGGAAGTCGACAGCGCCCGCGTGCCGCTAGATGCCAATGCCGTCGCGTTACTGGGCGCCGAGCAAGCGCAAGCCTGCGCGCTGCGCGGTGGCGACGATTACCGCTTGGCCTTTACCTTGCCGCTTCGTTGTCTTGAGGGCTTGCAGGCCGAAGGCTATGCGGTGAGTGTGATTGGTCGCGTGCGTAGTAAGCAGGTAGGCGGGGCACTTGAACTGCTGCATAACGGCCGTCGTGAAACCGTCACCCAAGGTGGCTATCAACATTTTCAGGAGCCAACCGATGGCTGATGTAACCCCGGCCTCGGTGTGGCGTAATCCGTGGCATTTTCTCGCCTTTGGTTTAGGCTCCGGCGCTATGCCGAAAGCGCCTGGCACCTGGGGCACCTTGGCGGCCTTGCCGTTTGGCATTGCTTTGCAGTTTGTCAGTCCGCTACTGGCTGCGCTGCTAATCTTAATGGCGGCAGTTTTTGGTATCTGGCTGTGCGAGCGGGTATCACGGGATCTGGGCGTGCACGATCATGGCGGCATCGTCTGGGATGAATTCGTTGGACTGTGGATCACCTTATGGCTAGCTCCTGCGCATTGGTCGGTGTGGCTAGCAGCCTTCGCGCTGTTTCGCCTGATCGACATCAGCAAGCCTTGGCCCATCAGCTGGTGCGACAAACACGTGCACGGCGGTTGGGGCATCATGCTCGACGATCTCTTGGCCGGCGTCTTCGCCTGGGCCTTGCTGCAGCTGGGGCTGTGGTTTGTGGGGTATTCCTTACTCTGGCCGGCGTCGTAAGCCACGCCGATTCGCCGCCGCTATTGCCGGCTAAAACGCTGATCGCCAGCGAAGTCTGGACCGGGCTTACTGAAGCCGACGGGCGCGGCATGGCGTGGGATCTTCTGCGTGAAGTGTTTACCGGCGTCACTGAGCTGCAATTCGAGAGCATGCCGTATACCCGCTCTGTGGGCTTAGTGCTGCAAGGCCAGCGCCATGCGTGGGTGGGTTCATACATTAATGAAGAGCCGCAAGCCGTGTACCCGCGTTGGCCAATTGATGCCGACCGTTTGGGCGCACTGGCGTTGGCTAAGCGCCATATCAGCCGTGCTGAGCAGCTAAAAGACATGCGCGTGGGCTCGTTGCACGGCTACAAAATGGATCAATACATCCCGGTGCGCATGCAGTATCAAGAGTTTCCGCGCACCACGGGCGTGGTCAATATGCTGGTGCGTGATCGGCTGGATGCCTATATCGACGGTGTGGTGGAGGTGGAAGAAATTCTCGCCCGCGCCACACCCGAGCAGGCGGCGCTATTGGCGGTGCATGAGGTGGCGCAGGTGCCTTTATATGTAGCCTTTAGCGATACCGATGAAGGCCGCGCGCTGCGCGATTATTTCGACCTGCGCATGGATGAGTTATACCGCCAAGGTGTGATCCGCAAGGTGTATGAACGCTGGGATTGGCCGTATGCTCCGTTTGTCAAAGTGGTTCCGCAAGGAGAGTAGTGTGAAGCATTGGATGGCGGCTGCCCTGTTGGCAGTCAGTGGTGCCAGCGCGCAGGCCGCGCCGATTGTGCAGGTGGTGGGGCTGTTTAACGACGGCGCGGTGGTGAGTGTCGATGGCCAGCGTAAGCTGCTGCGCGCCGGCGAAGTGGGCCCCAAAGGCGTCAAGCTGATCAGTGCCACCACCCGTGAAGCGGTGCTGGAGGTCGACGGGCAAACCCGCACCTTGGGCCTCTCGCGGGATACCTCGGCCTCGGCCAGTGTGAACACGCCGAAAACCAGTTTCAGCGTGGCGCGCTCCAATGATGGGCATTACTGGGTCACCGGCGCGGTGAATGGGCAAACCATGCAATTTATGGTGGATACCGGCGCCACCTCGATTGCCATGAACGAGGCTTACGCCAAGCGCTTAGGGATTGATTACCGCGTGCAGGGTTCCCCTATGGTGGCCAGCACTGCTGGCGGCAATGTCAAAGGCTGGCGGGTTAAGCTCAACAGCGTGAAGATCGGCGGCATTGATGTGCTTGGCGTTGAGGCGGTGGTGCTGGGCGGCGACTTTCCCACCGAAGCGCTGCTGGGCATGAGCTGGTTGTCGCGGGTGAGCTTTAAAGAAGACAACGGCGTGCTGCGCTTAGAGAGCAAGCACTGAGCCGAGGCGGTGTTTGTGGCGCGCTAACGGCGCAGTGCTGGGCGTGCTATCACCAAAATCAATAGTGCTGGGCGAGGCGAGACGATCGGTCATATCCTCGCCGCATGCAAACACTCAAGCTCGACAAACACGATAAACGCGATCTGATCCTCGCCAAAGGCGCGGCGGTGATGATGCGCCGTGGCTATCACGGCACCGGCGTGCAGGAGATAGTTCAAGCCGCCGGCATCCCCAAGGGCAGCTTTTATCACTACTTCGCCAGCAAAGAAGACTTTGCCTTGGCCGCGCTTGCGTCTATCTATCAGCCGCGCTTGCAGCGTTATGCGCAAGCGCTCAGCAATGCCGACAAAGCGCCGCTGGCGCGCATTCTCGATTACTACCGCGACTTGCAGGCTTACTTTAGCCAACCGCAGGGCGTGCAGTGCCACTGCTTTATTGGCAGCTTGAGCTTTGAAATGAGCGAGGCGGTGCCGGCCATTGGCGAGCACGTTGCAGCGGTGTTGGATGAGTCGGTACGCCTGTTGGCCGCCTGTCTGCGCGAAGCCCAACAGCAAGGCGCGCTGGCCGCCGAAGAAGACTGCGACAACCTCGCCCTGTTTATCGCCAATGCTTGGCAGGGCGTGTTAACCCGCCTAAAAGTCGGCAACGACCTTGCCCCCCTCAATGCTTTTGTCCTGCGCCTAGAGCGCTTATTGCAACCTTAACCCGTGCGGCCAGTGCCTACGGGCGAGGCTTAGCATTTAACGAGACGACCGGTCAGTTTGACCTTGGAGAACCCATGTCTGCCAACGCTCTGTTTGAACAATTCACCTTAGGTAATCTGACCCTGCCGACCCGTGTGGTTATGGCACCGATGACCCGCTCGTTTTCCCCCGGTGGCGTGCCGAATGCCAAAGTGGTCGAGTACTACCGTCGCCGTGCGGCGGCTGGCGTGGGTTTGATCATCACCGAAGGCACCACGGTGAATCATGTGGCCAGCAACGGCTACCCGAACGTGCCGCGCTTCTACGGTGAAGATGCGCTGGCCGGTTGGAAGCAAGTGGTCGACGCTGTGCACGCCGAAGGCGGCAAAATCGTCCCGCAGCTGTGGCACGTGGGTAATGTGCGCCGCTTGGGCACCGAACCGGATGCCAGCGTGCCGGGTTACGGCCCGATGGAAAAACTTAAAGACGGCAAAGAAGTCGTGCATGGCATGACGCAAGACGACATCAACGACGTGATCGCCGCCTTCGCCCAAGCCGCCAAAGACGCGCAAGCCATCGGCATGGACGGCGTAGAAATCCACGGTGCGCATGGCTACTTGATCGACCAGTTCTTCTGGGAAGGCACCAACCAGCGTACCGACGGCTACGGCGGCAGCTTGGCGGATCGTTCGCGTTTTGCCATCGAGCTGATCAAGGCCGTGCGTGCTGCGGTGGGCCCGGAGTTCCCGATCATCCTGCGCTTCTCACAGTGGAAGCAGCAAGACTACACCGCGCGTTTGGTGCAAACCCCGGAAGAACTCGGCGCCTTCTTGCAGCCGCTGTCGGATGCAGGCGTGGATATTTTCCACTGCTCTACACGCCGTTTCTGGGAGCCAGAGTTTGAAGGCAGCGAGCTGAACCTGGCGGGCTGGACGCGTCAGCTGACCGGCAAGCCGACCATCACCGTGGGCAGCGTGGGGCTGGACGGTGAGTTCCTGCAGTTTATGGTCAACACCGACAAAGTGGCCCAGCCGGCCGGCATCGAAGGCCTGCTGGAGCGCCTCAACAAGCAAGAGTTCGACTTGGTGGCGGTTGGTCGTGCGCTGCTGGTCGACCCGGATTGGGCGATTAAAGTGCGTGAAAATCGCCTCGAAGACATCAAGCCGTTCTCGCGCGAAGCCTTGATGAGCTTGGTGTAATTCGGCCAAAACCGAGGGCGGGTTGTTCACCCGTCCTCGGTTGGCTTGTGATGCTTGTCACAATGCGGCACATTGTTCGACAAGCTTTTACTGCTAACTCCACGCAGCGCTGCCCTTGGCGCTTGGCGCAGTAAAGGCACTCCCAAAACAACAATGGCGCCGCGAGCGCTGACTGGAGTGAATCATGCGTATTGGCTTGGTGGTCGATGCCACCTGCGATCTGCCGCACGAGTTTCTGCGCGACAACGATATTCGTGTGTTACCCATTCATTTGCACATCGGTGACGAGCTGGTTATCGATCGGCGCATTCCCGACACCATGGGCGCGTTTTTAAAGCGCGTGCAGGCTGGCGGATTGCCGGAAAGCCACACTTCGCCAGTGGGCGCCGAGCAGCTGCAACCGTGGATTCTCGAAGAGCTCGTTGAGCGCTACGACTTGGTCTACTGCATGACCGTTGCCGCTGCCCGTAGCGGCATTTATGAGCAAGCGGCGCAAGCGGCCACCACCGTTATGCCCAAGGCGCAAAGCCAGCGCGAAGCCGCCGGGCAAAGCGGCGACTTCACCCTGCGGGTGATCGACAGCGAAACGGCGTTCAGTGGCCAAGGCGTGTTAGCTGCCGAAGCGGTGCGCCTACTAAAAGCCGGCGCACACCCCAACGCGATCCGCACCATGCTGGAAAAACTGCGCAGCCAGATTGGCGTGTATTTGGTGCCTAATGATTTGGATCGTTTACGTAACGAGGCGCTGAAAAAAGGCGACAACCGCAAAGGCGCGGCTATTTGGCTCAAAGGCGCGGCGCTGGGCTTAGGCTCGATGCTGGATGTGAAGCCCTTGGTGGAGCTGCGTAACGGCGTTGAGAAGGTGCATGTTGGCGGTAAAGGCTTCGCCAAAGCGGCAGACAAACTGTTTAAGTTCTTGGCCGAGCGAGTGGATAGCGCCACGCTGGAAGCGCCGCACTTGTGCATCAGTTATGCCGGCGATATGCAGGACTTAAAACAGATGCCGGCCTTCCAAGCCTTGGAGGCCTTGTGCCCCAAGCGTGGGGTGAGCCTGTATCTGGCCCCGTTAAGCATGACCGGCATGATCAACTTAGGCGCCGGCGCCTTGGCCGCCGCGTTTGCCGGGGCTAATGACGGTTTGTAAGGGGCGTCTGCTGGGTTTGTTGGAGCAGCTGCTCCAACTCGCCGACAATGTGCTGCCAACTGAAGGCGGTGGCGCTTTTGCGCGCATTGAGGCGCAAGCGGCGGCGTAGTTCGCTGTCTTGCGCGCAGTCTTGCAAGGCTTGGCAGAAGGCTTGCTCATCGCCATCAATCGCTAACAGGCCGTTGTGCCCATGCTCGATCAGCATGCTGGCGGCGGCTAGATCATAGGCTAAGGTGGCCAAGCCACTGGCCATGGCCTCTAACACCACATTACCGAAGGTTTCGCTGCGCGAGGGAAACACGAACACGTCGGCACTGGCGTAGTGACGGGCCAACTCATCGCCCACCAGCGTGCCGGTAAAGTGCGCCTGTGGCAGGGCTTTTTGCAGGCTCTTGCGCAGCGGCCCATCGCCGACGATGACCAACGGCAGCGGCTTGGCCAAGGCTTGATAGCTGTGCAGGAGCAGCGCGAGGTTTTTCTCCGCCGCCAAACGGCCCACATACAGCAAGGCCGGGGTCTGCTCGTTGGCCCCCCATTGCGCGCGCAAGCGCTCATCGCGGCGGCTGGGGCAAAAGCGCTGGCCGTCGACGCCGCGACCTAACACGTGACTGTTGTGAATGCCCAGGTGCACGAGGGCGCGCTGCTGTTGCTCGCTGGGCACTAAGGTGCGCTGGCTGCGGTTGTGGAACCAGCGCAGGTATTGCTCCAACAGGCTTTGCAGCCAGCCAAAGCGGTAATGCTGACTGTACTGCTGAAAGTTGGTGTGAAAGCCGCTTAAGCAGGGAATCGCCAATTTGTTCGCCGCACGTAGTGCTGACAAGCCCAGCGGCCCTTCGGTGGCGACATACACCACATCGGGGCGCTCGCGGCGCCACTGGCGCAGCAGTTTGTGGTGCGCTGACACGCCCCATTGCAGCTCGGGATAACCGGGTATCGGGGCGCCGCGCACTAACAGGTGATCGGCCTGCTTGGCCGGCTCGTGGGCTTGTCGGGGGCGAATGATGCTTACCCGGTGGCCGCGCTCACGCAGACCTTCCACCCAGTGTTTCAGGGTGTGGGCAACCCCGTTTACCTCGGGCGCGTAGGTTTCGCTCACTAAAGCCAAGTGCAGGGGCAGTGTGCTGTGGTGTGCGGCATTGAGCAGCAAAGACGGTGCATTCATACGGTCACTCTGGCGCTAATGAGTGGCGAAAGAGTGACCGTTTTATGAACGAAACATGACCTTGGCACGCCTGTGCTGCGTGCGCTTAGGCGCTGGGAGTTTCACGTACCCAGTACAGGGTGGCGCCGATGACGGCCGCCGGCATACAGAACAGATTGGCCAGCGGGATCAGTGTGGCCACATACACCACACCGCCAAAGCTGAGCGAGCCCCAGCGCCGTTCACGCAGCCAGCTGAGCATGTCGGGAAAGCTCACTTGGTTGTTGTCGCAGGGGTAGTCGAGATATTGCACAGCCATCATCCATGCGCCAAACAGCAGCCACAGCGGCGCGGCAATGATGTTTAAACCGGGAATCAGCGAAAGCACCAAGAGCCCAATCGCGCGTGGTGCGAAGTAGGCCAGTTTGCGCAGTTCGCGGGCAATGCTGCGCCCCACTAAGGGCGCTAAGTCGGCCAGGCGAAACGGCTGCGTGCGGTCTTCGCCGCGCGCCATGATCTCGACCTTCTCGGCGAGAAAACCATTGAACGGCGCGGCAATGATGTTGGCCACCACGGTAAAGGTGAAAAACACGATGACCAGCACTAACAAAGCGAACAGCGGCCAGAGGATATAGTTAAGAAAACTGGCCCAATCCGGCAGGCTGGGCATGAAGTAGTTCACCCAGTAGTCGAACTCACCGAAGGCCCAATAAATCATCCCGCCGAACACCAAGATGTTCACCAGCAGCGGCAGCATGACAAAAGCCCGAAGGCCGGGGCGCAGCATGTAGCTGAAGCCTTCAATGAAATATTGCGGGGGGGAAATGACCGGATGGTTCACAGCGCACTCCTAGAACGGGTGAGCGCTTAGTGTACCGATCTGCTGTGCTTTAAACAGCGGCACGCGGCTTAAGAGTGCGCCTTAGGGCGTATCGGGGCTGTGGCTAGTGGCGAGCGCCGGGCTGTAGCTCATCACCCGGTTACGCGCTTGCTTGGCTTCATACATGGCCAAATCGGCCGCACGCAGCAGGCTTTCGCTGTCTTGCGCATCCTCGGGGTACATGGCTAGGCCAATGCTGGGGGTGATGAAGTCGATGCAGGTGCCGTCGATGTCGTAGTCCTCGCCGGCCCGATTGAGCAAGCGCTGGGCGATCATCCAAGCTTGTTCGCGCTGGGTGTTGGGCAGCACGACGGTGAATTCGTCGCCGCCTAAGCGAAACACCCGGTCGTCATCGCGCAGCAACCCGCTTAAGCGCTTGGCGACATGCTGGAGCAGCTGATCGCCGACGTCGTGGCCAAAGCGGTCGTTGACGGGCTTGAATTGGTCTAAGTCGATAAACAGCAGGGCAAACGGTGCGTTGCCGCGACATAGCCCCTGTAAGCGTTCGCTAAAAGCTTTGCGGTTGCCTACGCCAGTGAGCGCGTCGCGGTAGGCCATGTCTAACAAGGCGCTGTGGTAGGCCTCTTGCCGTGAGGTGTCGCGCAAAATGCCGCGCAACCCGCAGATCTGGTCTTGGCTGTCGGTGATTTGGCTCAGGCGAATTTCAAAATGGCCAAGGCTGCCGTCGGCACGTTGATACTGGCTGTTAAAGGCCGGTATTTGGTCGCTACAGGCAATCGCTTCTTGGAAGAAATGCTCGGCGGTGGGGCGCAGTGCTTCCGGCAGCATCGCGCTGTAGTGGGTGCCAACGAGCTGCTCTTCGCTGGCGCCGATGATGCTTTGCATGGTGTGGTTGATGCGGGTCAGCCGGCCTTGCACGTCTAACTCGCAGTAACCGTCTTTGATGTTGTCGAGGATCAGTCGTTCGCGTTCGCTGCTGTCTTGGCGCTGGTCGAGCATCAGGTTGATGCTGCGGCTCACGCGGGTCAGCTCGTCGTTGCCGGTGATGGGCAAGCGGTGCTTGGGCTGCTGGGCAATGCGTTTGATATGCCGGTTGATATGCCGAATGGGCACCAGTACCCAATATTCGAAGCTGAGAAAACCAATCAATAACCCCACCCCGGCGAGCACAAACGCGCTGATCAAGAAAAACTCCACGCTGTGCTGGCCTTGCAGGTACAGCTGGCGCGGCAGGCTGAGTTCGATATCAAACTGCGCTTGGTGCTGCGCGTCGCCAATGCGCAGCCAGCCGCTTTGCAAATGCTCGCTAGGTGTTTCGCGGCTGAGTAGGGTGATCGCCGGCTTTTGAACATCCAGCGGTAGGCTCAGTGGTAGGGCAGGCAGCGTGCTGGTTTTCGCTTGGCGCAGCTGAATGGGGGTGCGTAGGCCGGATTGCATTTCTTCCTGCCAGGCTTTGTCGAGCAGACGCACCATCACCAGTGCGCCGTTGCTGGTGCTGCGGTCTTCGCCGGGGGTGATGCTGACTTGTACGGCGAGCATCACCACATTGGCGACCCGCACCAACAGCACGCGATTGTCGCGAATGTTGTTGGAGCTGTGCTGCATGCGCAGTGCTTGCAGTGCCGTGGTGACCATAGGTTGGAGTGCTTGGCTAGACGGTGCAGGTTGGCCGTCGAGGGTGATCAAGGTGTGATTGCTGCTTTTGCGCCACCGGGTGTGTACAGGTTTGCCGGCGGCATCGTAATAGATGACGAGATGCAGGTTGAGGTTTTCGAGGGTGTCGCCGCTGAGGTTGCTGTCGATATATTCGGGATTGCCTCGGGCAATAAATTCGAAGCTGTCGTCCCACCAAGCCCAGTCGCGCGCTACGGCCAAGTGGTAGCGTAAGGTTTGGTACAGCTGGCGGTTGAGTTGTTGCAGACGGTCGTTGAGTTCTTCGTGGTCGCTGCGATCAAAGCGCGCCACGAGGGTGTTTTGCGCCAGCAGCCAGACGCCCGTCACAGTAGCGAGCAGCAGGGGCACAAATAAGCTGAGCAGGCGTAGGCGTAAGGGCATTGCTGGCGCCGTCTAATGTCTTATCGACAGTATAGGCAGCGTTCTTGCGCGGCGCCGCGCGGTTGCAGCAGCGCCGTGTTTTTTCTTGCTTTACGCCTTGGTGCTCAAGGGCAGCTGGGTGAAACGCACGCCGGCCAAGCCTTCGCGCATCAAGGCGCGGATATTGGCATGGTCGTCGCCGTTGGGGTTGGCCAGTACGGCGCGGTAGTGCTCGCCAAAGGCGCGCAAGGTTTCTTCGAGGCTTAAGTTTTCCAGCAGGGCTAGGCCCAGCACTTTGCATGAGCCTTCGTTCTGCCCAGCGGCATTGTGGACGTCGCCGTTGTCGAAGGCTTGCGGCTGATAAGCATAGTGCTCGGCAATAAACGCTAAGGTTTGTTCAAAACGGTGTGTGTCGCGCTGCAGGGCTTGGCGAAAGGCATTGATGGCGTTCATTCGGGCTTGTTCCGGGCAAAATCAGCCAGCTGCTCGGCAGAGGCTTCGCGTTGGTATTGGGCCTTCCATTGCGCGTAGGGCATGCCGTAGATCAGCTCGCGGGCGTCATCTTGGGTCAGCTCAATCTGCTGCTCATCAGCAGCGGCTTTGTACCACTTAGATAAGCAATTACGGCAGAAACCGGCGAGGTTCATCAGGTCGATGTTTTGCACGTCGGTGCGCTTTTGCAGGTGCGCAACGAGGGTACGGAAGGCGGCGGCTTCAAGTTCTAGGCGTTGTTGTTCAGTCATGCGGGGCTCCCATTCAGCGCTGGCAGGGTAGCCAGCCTAGGGCTTGTGGGCAAGGCGCCTAGGCTGTTGCGGTAAGCAGCGACGGGGCAGCCTTTAACGATGCTCGCTTAAGGTGATCGACACCGACTCGGCAAAACGCAGCGCATGCGGCTTGTCGATTTCTACTTCGGCATAGCGAACCTGCTTGAACTCCATGACCACTGCCAACACCTCTTGGGTTAAGCGCTCAAGCAGGGCAAAGCGGTTTTCTTCCACATGGCGAATCACCGCTTTGGTGATGGTGCGGTAGTTCAGCGCGTGCTCGATATCGTTCTCGTTCACCGCGTCGGCGGCGGGGTAGAGCACGGTGATGTTGATCAGCACGTCTTGCTTGTTTTTGATCTCGTCATCATTGATGCCGATATAAGTGCGCAGACGCAGATCTTTAATGCGGATTCGCGCCATGCCGGGTTCGAGGCGGGCCATCAGTTGCTCCGGTGAATCAGTTGCAGAAATTCATGCCGAGTGTTACAGGACTCGCGGAACGCGCCAAGCATCACCGAGGAGCTCATCACCGAGTTCTGCTTCTCGACACCACGCATCATCATGCACATGTGCTTGGCCTCGATCACTACGGCCACGCCGGCGGCTTGGGTGACTTCCTGCACGGCTTCGGCAATCTGACGGGTGAGGTTTTCCTGAATTTGTAAGCGGCGGGCGAACATATCGACAATGCGCGCCACCTTCGACAAGCCCAGTACTTTGCCGGTGGGGATATACGCCACGTGGGCTTTGCCGATAAAGGGCAATAGATGATGCTCGCACAGCGAGTACAGCTCGATATCGCGGACGATCACCATCTCGTCGTTATCAGACTCAAACAGCGCCCCGTTGACCACCTCTTGCAGGCTCTTTTGGTAGCCGTTGCACAGGTACTGCATGGCCTTGGCGGCGCGCTTGGGGGTGTCGAGCAAGCCTTCGCGCTCGGGGTTTTCGCCCAAACCTTGGAGGATCTGCTGGTAGTGCGCGGCCAGCGCTTGGGTGGCGGCGTTAGGTAATTCAGTGGACATGGCGACCTCCGTTTAAGTGCAAAGTGGTGCCGGTTAAGTAAGGGTTGTCGAGCAGGCTGCGTAGCGCCTGATAGAAAGGTTCGGGGCCGGGCTCAATACCCAAGGCCGATTTAGCCAGCGCTTGTTCGCGATACGCTGGGCTGTCGTGTTCGTTAAACATCAGCAGTGCCGGGGCTATGCCGTTAACTTTGATGCGCGGCGCGAGACGCTCAGCAAACGATAAGGTGAGGCTTTCCAGCCCGGCTTTGCTGGCGCAATAGGCGGTGTGTTTGGCGCTGCCCTTACGCGTGACGTCGTCGCTGATATGCACGATGTCCCGCAGGCCCGTGCCACTGAGCAAATCGCTGCAGTGCAGGTTGATTAAATAGGGCGCCAGCATGTGCACGCTAAACAGTTGCTGGAAGCTGGCGGCTTCTTCGCCACGGGTTTCTGCCAGCCATGTCGAGGCGTTGTGCACAATGGCGCGTAGCCCTTGGGTTTCGCGGTGCAGACTGTCGATAAAGGCCATGATCCCCGCGGTGCTGGCAAAGTCAGCTTGCAGGGTGCGAATGCCCAGCGCGCGTAGCTCGGTGAGCGATTCGCGCTCGCGCCGGTAGCTGATGATGACCTCGTGGCCGTCTTCGAGCAGCCGCTTGGCGCAGTGCAAGCCTACGCGCTGGGCGCCGCCGGTGATCAAGATAGGGTGCGACATGGTTGATCCATGAGCAAAGATGATGGATCAAGGTTATACCTGATTTTTATCTTGTACAACCTTTTGCTGTGCTTGATGGGGTCTGCGTGGGCGCTAAGCCGCGCTGTTCGTGGGGTTTTTGTTTTTCTGGCTTAAGTCAGTGGGCGTTTTGCCTTTGCTGATTCATGGTTTTGTACAAGTTTTATTGCCTTGCTGGTCGGCGTGGCAGGCAATTTGCCCACCGGGGTGCGGTAGCCAACCCAAATAGGGCCGAGCAATGCTGAACAGCCGGTACAGCGCTTGCCACACGCCGCGTAGCCATGGCCAGGCTAAAGGCGCTACCCAGCGGCCTAAGCCGGCGGCGCGCCAGCTCCACAGGGTGGCTTCGGGGCCGCTGAGCCATTGCCCATCGGTAAAGCGTGCGTGCAGGCGTTGCTGCAAATTGGCGCCGGCGGGCAAATCGACCGGCGTTTGGAAGCTGGCCGCGCTGATATCGACAAGTACTAAGCGTGCCGGGTTGGCGTGGCGGCGCAGGTGGTTAATCTCGCGCGCGCACAGCGGGCAAGCGCCATCAAAGTAGAGGGTTAGAGGCCAAGCGGGCATGCTGTGCTCCTGGATCTTTACCTTGTACAAGTTTTGTACATTCAACCGTGATTTGTGCTGGGTTACAATCCAAAGCCATTGCCAGCGCCGACCACCTGTCCATGCGTCGCGCACTTTAGGGATGTCTATGTCTGATATTGCCAGCAGCACCGACGCCGAGTTGTTTCCCATTCGCGAAGTGTGTCGCCTAACCGGCATCAACCCGGTGACGTTGCGCGCTTGGGAGCGCCGCTATGCCTTGGTGGTGCCAACGCGCACGGAGAGCGGTCATCGTTTGTACTCCATGGCCGATGTTGAGCGGGTGCGCAGCATTTTGGCGTGGATCGAGCGTGGCGTAGCGGTGAGCAAAATCGGCGCTTTGCTGCAAAGCAGCAGCGATAAGGCCGCCCCAGTGTTGGCCGATGGCGAGTTTGCCGCTTGGCAAGGCCGTGTGCTGGATGCCTTGAAAGTGTTCTCTGAGGCCGAGCTGGCACGCTTATACGGCCAGTTATTTTCACTCTACGGCGCGCTAGAAATTTACCGCGAAGTGCTGCTGCCGGTATGGAATCAACTGCTGATTGCCCGCGAGCAATTCGGTATGCGCAGCCAATGGCTGCTGTTGGATACTTTTTTGCGTGGCCGCGTATTGCAGCGTTTGCAATTAGCCCGTCGTGACGGCGCGCCCGACGTGCTGCTGTGTGCTCCGCAGGGGCAATGCCATGAGTTGGAGTGGCTGTTAGCCGGTTTGGCCTTGCAGGAGTCGGGCGTTAGCGTGCAGCTGCACAGCGCCGAACAACCCTTAGAAGAACTCGCCTTAGTGGGTGCGCACAGTGCGGCGCCGGTGCTGCTATTGCTGGCGCAAAAGCCGTTTGCCACCGACTGGTTGAATAAGCCGTTGGCCAAGTTAAGCCTGAGTTTGGATTGCACCTTAGCGCTGGCCGGGGCCGGCAGCGAGCTGGCCGCCGAGCGCTTGGCTGAGCTGGGTATCGCCCATTTGGGCAGCGATTGGTTTGCCTTGGCGCTGCGCCTTAAGCGCCTGCTGGCTGAGCAGCTAGACACCTAACACTGGCGCCACGCTGAGACAGGCGGCGACGGCGTTAGTACGCTGAGATACCCATCTCGCTTAAGTGTTCTTCGATCGACAGTTCGGGGTGCTGTTTGCGGTGTTGCTCGAAGATAAAACTATTGATTTGGTCTTCTTGCTCTTGCTCGTCGTAACTGAGCAAGTAGGCGGCGTGTTGTGTGCCGACGTCGCGCACTTTAACCGCCGAGATGGCCACGCGGCGGCCATTGCTGGGCAGCTCGATAAAGCCTTTGACGTGCTCCGGGGCGCGCTCGCTGCTGCGAATCAGCGCGCTGGATTGCGACAGTTGGGCGATTTCCAGCTCGGTGGTGCTGCCATCGGCGGCAATCAAACGCAGCGGAATACTCGGCTCCAGGCGCCATTGGCGCACGGTGGGGCCTTGTTCGTAAATGCGCGGTGGGCGCAGCTCTAAGGTCAGCTTGCCGAACTCGTCTTGCACCAGTTGCAGCGGGAAAACCAACTTGTGGCTGCGAAACAGGGCGGTCATCTGCAATTCGGAACTGGCCGCTAAGCGCACCAGCATGGCATTGCCAGCTTCGCCGCCATCCACACTGAACTGCGGATGGCGCGGCAGACCATCAGGCAGGCGCGTTTCCATGACTTCCAGAAGGAAATCCAGCTCTTCTTGGTTGAGTAAGCCTTTGCGGCCCATGTGCTAGTCCCGTGCGGCGTGTGCTGCAGATTGCTGACAATGCGGCGAGTATGCGCGGGCCAAGAAGCTGAAACAAGTTCGACTTGACAGGTTGTGATCTTGGTCTACCCGAAAGGTAGGCTGGCAAAAGGCCGTAACCCTTGCGCGGGTATAGCGCCCCGCTGAGTACGGCGGGGCGGTTGCCTCAGGAGCGGTTACGGGGTCTGTTTGGCCAGTTGCTGTTGCAGTGCGGCCAGTTGCGCTTCGAGCTGTTGCACGCGCTCTTCGGCGTTCACGGCGCGGGTGACGTCTTTTTGAATGCCGATAAAGTAGGTCAGCTGATCGGCTTCATTAAACACCGGGGTGATCGATAGCTCGTTCCAGAATGGGCTGCCGTCTTTGCGGTAGTTGCGCAGGGTTACCCGGCAGGGCTGGCCTGCCTTGATCGCCGCGCGAATGTCGCGCAGGCCTTGTTGGTCGCGGTCATCGCCCTGCAAAAAGCGGCAGTCCTGATAGAGGATGTCGTCGCTGACATAGCCGGTCAGGCGCTCGAAGGCTGGGTTGACGTAAATCAGGATGTTGTCATCGCCTTCTTGTTCGGCAATCACGATGCCGTCGTTAGAGGCGTTAATCATTTTTTGCAGCAGCTTGGCGCTGATCATGCGGGCAATCCTTGGAGGTCAGAGGCGCATGCTCTGATTCTAAGACTTGAGGCGCAAATGTCACGGTGTGTCAGCTTTGGCATAATGCGCGCCCCGAATCATCATCTGCGCGAGGCTTCGATGAAAATTGCCATTGTGTCCGGTTCTGTCTATGGCGCTGCCGAGGAAGTGGCCCATGCCGCTGCCGAATTGATGACTGCACAAGGCCTAGAGAGCTGGCATAAGCCACGGGTTAACCTTGATGAGCTGCTGGCCTTTGCCCCCGATGCGCTGTTGGCGGTGAGTTCCACCACCGGCATGGGCGAACTGCCGGATAGCCTGATGCCGCTGTTTTGTGAGCTGCGTGACCGTTTTCCGCAGTGGATGGGCAAGCCCGTCGCGGTGATTGCCTTGGGCGATGCCTCGTATGGCGACACCTTCTGCGCCGGTGGCGAGCAGCTGCGTGAGCTATTGGTGGACGAGCTGGGTATGCGCGAAGCACAGCCCATGCTGCGTTTAGATGCCAGCGAAAGCGTAACGCCGGTGGAAGATGCGCAAGATTGGCTAGTCCAGCTGGCCGCCGCGCTAAAGGCGTGAAGCTTGAGTTAGGAGGCGCTGAATTAATCGGCGAACGGCCCAAGCACAAGGCGTACGGAGCGCAACAGCCGAGACATACCGTCTGGTAGGCGAGGTTGTGAGCACCGCGCAACGCAGTGATTGGGTCGTGCAGGCATTAAGTCAGTGGCTCTGGGCGATCTGCTCAAGGGTGTCGTGCTGGTGAATGGTCAGGCTGCCGTAGTGCAGGCTGACCACGCCGGCGCGCTCCCACTCCTTAAGGTGCTTGTTAATGCTCTGCCGGCTGGCTTGCAGCATCAAACCGAGCATTTCTTGCGATACATGCAGCTGCAAGCGCGTGCCGCGCGCCTCTGTGCGGCCATAGCCTTCGGCAAGCATTAACAGGCGCTTGGCTAAGCGGCCTTCGAGCGGCAGAAAGGCGGTGTCTTCGATCACCGAAAAGCTCAGGCGGATATGCCAGCACAGTAGCTGGACAAAATGCGCGTACAGCTCGGGGCGTTGTTTGAGCAGTTGTTGAAAGCCAGCCCGGGGAATCATCAGCAGCTGTGTGGTGCCTTGCGCCCAGCCATCATGGGTGCGGGGTTGGTTGTCGAAGAGGGAGATTTCGCCAAACCAGCTGCCGGGTTCCAGAATGGTCAGCACCGCCTCGCGGCCATCGGCCGAGCTGGAGCTGACCTTAATGCCGCCGCTTAACACGCCGTACAGGCCATCGCCGGGGTCACCTTTACGGTGCAGGCATTGCCCGTCGCTAAGGTTGCGCAGCCGTGCACAGCTCACTAAGTGCTCGATGGCGTCGGCGGGCAAATCAGCAAACCAGCGGTAACGCAGTAACTCGCGGCGGCAGTGCTCGCTGTTGGGCAGTGTAAATTCGTTGACAGTTTCAGCCACGGTGACTCACTACACTCTTAAACGTATTCCCCAAGCTTAGGCTTTGGGCAGCCCGTTGTGGCTGGCTTTGCCGGCCAGATAATGCCAATAAGAGGAAAGCACCGTGTCGCTCGCGCAAACCCTGCAAGATCTCAACGTTAAACAACACGTCAGCGCTGCCGAATGGCAGACCCGCGTCGACTTGGCCGCGTGTTATCGGTTGATTGCTCACTACGGCTGGGATGACCTGATCTTCACCCATATCTCCGCCAAAGTGCCGGGTACCGAAGAGTTTCTGATCAACCCCTACGGCTTAATGTTTCACGAGATCACCGCCAGCAGCCTGGTGAAAATCGACTTGCACGGCAACAAGCTGATGGACACCCCGTTCGACATTAACCCCGCCGGTTTCACCATCCACAGCGCCGTGCACGAAGCGCGCGAAGATGTGGCCTGCGTACTGCACACCCACACCGCACAAGGTGTGGCCGTCGCGGCGCAGAAAGACGGCGTGTTACCGCTGTCGCAACAATCGCTATTTGTGTTGGCTAGCCTCAGTTATCACGACTACGAAGGTGTGGCCCTGCGCGAAGACGAAAAAGCCCGCCTGCAGGCCGATCTTGGCCACACTAACTTCATGCTGCTGCGTAACCACGGCCTGATGACCGTAGGCGGCAGCATTGCCGATACCTTCCTGATGATGTTCACCTTTCAGCGCGCCTGCGAAATTCAGGTCATGGCGCAAAGCGGCGGCGGGGCCTTGGTAAGCATTCCCGGGGAAATTCTCGCTGGCGCCAAGCAGATGGTCGCCGGAGTGATGAAAACCAAAGAAGGCATGGGCGGCGGCCTTGCATGGCCGGCCTTGCTGCGCTTGTTGGATGCAAAGGACCCGAGCTACCGCAGCTAAGCAAGCGCTGATTGAATGGCTGCACGCCCCAATCACGGCACGATCCAAGCACTGGATTGTGCGGTGCTCATAAGCTCGCCTACCAGACGGTATGTCTCGCTTACTGTGCTCCGTACGCCTTGTGCTTGAGTCGTTCGCCGATTAACTCAGCGCTTCCGTACAAAGATGTGGATTGATCGACGCGCATTGGCTCACCGCCACTGCGCGTTTTTTATCGCCTCGCCGCAGCGTGCAGAAACTTGCTAACGTGCAGGCGCAAAACAATAAAAAGTAAGCCTTGAGAGGGAAGGGAATGAACCGACGTCGATTACTGTTGGCCGCCGTGGCCGGCACTGTGGGTGCAGGGGCAGGTATTTGGCAAACCTTAGGCCCAGCGCTGCCCAAAGCCGAGCTGACCTTGGCCGCCGTGCGTGAGCGCTTGCTGGCTACGCGCAGCCAGCCAGTGGCGTATGCCGGCAGCTGGAGCTTAAGCCAGCTTTGGCAGCACCTTGCGCAGAGCGTGGAGTTTTCCATGCTGGGCTTTCCCGAGCTTAAGCCAGCGTGGTTTCGTAGTTCTGTGGGGCCAACGGCGTTCAGCGTGTTCAGCGCTCGTGGGGCGATGAAGCACGGCCTTGATGAGGCGATTCCCGGCGCGCCGGCACTGAATGCCGAACAGGCAGAGCAAGCCGCATTTGAGCGCTTAATCACCGCGCTCGATGACTTTGCCGCGTGGCAGGGCGAGCTGCAGCCGCACTTTGCCTACGGCGCCTTGAGCAAAGATGATTACGCCTTAGCCCATGCTCTGCATGTGCTCGATCACTGGCGGCTGATGCGCCCGGCGTAAGTGTTTATTGGCCGTAACCGCGCGCCAGCAGATGCGCTAAGGCGAGCATGCCCAGCAGCAGGGCAAACTCCACACGCATCGTCCACAACACCCATTGGCGCTGGCGTGGATTGATGATGGGCGCTTGCTGGGCCACTAACTGCGGGCGCCAATTGAGAAAGGTAAAGGTCGGCAGCATCGACAGTAGGCTGATCAGCAAAAACAGCCCGACTTTGCTGAGAAACACACTGTTGGTTAGGTAGTACTGCCAGCCCTTGCCAAACCAGATCACCCGCGCCGCGCCAGTGGCGAACACCATGGCGGCCATCAGGCCGTAGCTTAAGTCGAGCACAATCAAGCGCTTGGCTTGGCGGGCGCTGAGCGCCGGCTTAAAACACTGATGCTCCAGCACTAACAGGGCAAACAACAGCGCAATGCTTATGTAGTGCGCATAGGCGAGCAGGCTACTGCCAGACATGGGGCTTCCTAGTTCAGGGGCTTGCGGGCTCGGCCAGGCACGTGCGATTGCGCCCGGCGCGTTTGGCGGCATATAACGCCATATCGGCGCGGTGCAGCAAGCTTTCTCGCGACTCATTCGCTTGCAGCAGTGCGGCGCCAAGGCTCAGCGTCATCGTGCGGCTGCCTGAGTCGGTGCTGATCGGTGCGCGGCCAATGCTTTGCCGCAGGCGTTCGGCAATCTGCTCCAGCTCTTGTGTGCCGCTGACGCCGGTCAGCAAGAGAAACTCTTCACCGCCAAACCGCACCAGTAAGTCATCCGGACGCGTGGTGGCCGACAGACGCCGCGCCACGGCCCACAGCACTTGGTCGCCGGCCAGATGCCCCAGCTCGTCGTTGACCGCTTTGAAGTGATCGAGATCGGCAAACAATGCGCCCAAGTGCTGGCCGCGTTGGGCCAGACTCTGCAGTAGGGTGTCCCATTGCTCCTCCATGCCTCGGCGATTCCATAGCTGGGTCAGTGGATCGAGCAAGGCTTGCCGGTGTTCGCGGCTGACTTCATGGCGCAGGCGGCGGGTTTGCCGGCTCATGTGGTGCAGGGTGAGCAGGCCTTGGGCGATATTGGCCAAGTGCTCCAGCTGCTCACGATCGGCGGCGTTAAACTCGCGTGGGCGCGGGTGCAGTAAACACAAGGTGCCAATGGGGCGGTTCATAAAGAACAGTGGCATGCCGGCATAAAAGCGAATGTATGGCGCGCCTGTTACCAGTGGATTGTTGGCAAAGCGCGGATCATCCAGCGCGTTCTCAATCACCAAGCAGTCGCGCTCTAAGATGGTGTGCCCACAAAACGACACCTCGCGTGAGGTTTGTGCGCAATCCAGCCCCACGCGGGCTTTAAACCATTGCCGGTTGTGATCGAGTAAAGACACCAGTGCGGTATTGACCGCAAAGACACGCTGGGCGGTGGCCACCAAGCTGTCTAGAAACGGGTCAGCGGGGGTATCGAGAATTTCCAGCGCATCCAGTGCGGCTTGTCGCTCAGCCTCCTGCCGTGCAAAAGGGGGCGCCTGCATGATGGTTACCTGTGCTTAACCATAAAACCTGAAGGTGAACTGGCAATCTGCCACGTCATCAGGCTTAACGATAGCCCACGCATGGCCATAAACAGTAGAAAACCCGACCACAGGCCATGGTTGCCCAGCGCGGCTAAGGGCCACGATAGCGGCAAGTACAACGCCAAGGCGATCAGCATGGCGTTGCGCATTTCCCGTGCCCGCGTGGCCCCGACAAACAGGCCGTCGAGCAAGTAGCTGATCACTGCCACCACCGGCAAGGCGGCCAGATAGGGCAAGTGTGCTTGGGCGATCTGTTGCACGGCCGGTAAGCTGGTTTGCAGGACGATAAACGGCTCGCCCAACAGCCAAAACGCTCCGCTGAGCAACACGGCAAAGCCCACCGACCATAGCCCAGCCACCTGCAAGGCGCGCCACAGAGCTTGCGGCTGCTGCGCGCCGATGGCTTTGCCGCACAGCGCTTCAACCGCGTGGGCGAGGCCGTCCAGTGCATTGGCGGTGATCAACAGGCCATTAAGTAGCAAGGCATTGGCCGCCACGGTGCTATCGCCCAAGCGCGTGCCATACAGGGTGAGCAGAAAGAACACCACCTCAAGGGCTAAGGTGCGGATGAAAATATCCCGGTTCACCGCCAATAAAGCCGACCAAGTATGCGCTTGTTGTAACGCTGCCCACTGCAAGTGTCCGGGGTGCTGGCGCAGGGTTTTAAGCCCCAGTAACAGACCCAGCAGCAGGCCGCTCCACTCGGCAATCACCGAGGCCCACGCCGCCCCGGCCACGCCCCACTGCAAGCCCCAAACAAAGGCAATATCCAACACCACGTTGCACAGCGAGCTGGTCAGCAGCATCGCCAGCGGTATCCGCGCGTTCTGCGTGCCCAGCAACCAGCCGATCAAGGCAAAACTGCACAGTGCCGCCGGCAGGCCTAACAGGCGGATGTACAGGTACTCCTGCGCCAGCGCATCCAGCGCGGCGCTCGGCTGCATCAAGGTCAGTAGCCAAGGCGTGAGCGGCAGCATTAAGAGTGCGAGGGCAAGGCCGAGCCCGGCGCCGAGTAATAAGCCCTGCGCGAGTAGGGTACGCAGCGCCGAACCATCGTGACGGCCCAAGGCCTGTGCGGCAAAGCCGGTGGTGCCCATGCGCAAAAAGCCCATGGCCCAGACCAGCAAGGTATACAGATTGCCGCCCACCGCCACGGCTGCCAGTTGATGGTCGTGGGGTAAGTGGCCCACCACGGCGGTATCCACCAGCGCCACCAAAGGCACGGTGAGGTTCGACAGCAGCATGGGCCCGGCCAAGGCCCATACATCACGATGGGTTTGCCGGTGGCGTAAGTCGGTGAGCACGATGGGTTAGGCTTAATGGTGAGCAGGATTAAGCCCAAAACCTCGCCGGCTATGCTTCTTAGCGCGGCGAGGTGATGTTGCGGTCGTTATTGGCCGCTTTGGGCAGTGGTGTTCTTGTAGATTTTGCCGTCTTTCATGATCAGGGCGAAGTTCTTTTCTGGTTCAGCGACCAAGTCGATGTTTTCCAGCGGGTTGCCGTTGACCAGCAGGAGGTCGGCATAGGCGCCTTCTTTAATAACGCCCAAGGGGCCGGCCGGATAAGGCGTTCGGGGGCCAGAAAGAGCTAAAAGCTCGCCCGCTGTTGAGGTGGCTTGGCGCAGCACTTCCACAGGGCTGAACCAGCGCTTGAGTTTAGCCAGTTGCTTGCCTTGTTTCTCGGCCAGTGCCGGGTCAAACAGGGTGTCGGTACCGAACACCGTTTTTACGCCTAGTTCTTTGGCCAGCTTGTAGACGTGATCAGTGCCTTTGGTGACTTGAATATATTTGGCGCGACTAAAAGAGCCCTCAGGGAAGGGGATAGCGTCCTCGTCATCCAAAATGGGCTGCATGCTTAAAAACGCCCCTTTGCTTTTGATTAAACGTAGGGTCTTTTCGCTTAATAAATGCCCGTGTTCGATGCTCATAACCCCGGCATTGAGCGCGCGTTGAGTGGCTGCATCGGTGAAGGTGTGGGTGGCGACATAGGTGTTCCAGTCGGCGGCGGCATCGACCGCAGCCTGGGTTTCTTCGTCGGTAAACTGGCTCACGTCTAAGGGGTCGAATGACGAAGACACGCCGCCGCCGGAGTTGATTTTGATTTGCGTGGCACCCATGCGCAGCGCTTCGCGGGTGCGCTTAAGCACTTCTGGCACGCCATCGGCGACCATCACGTGACCGATTTGCTCCATGTACACCAATGGGGCGTCAGGCTCTGCTGGCACTGCGGTCGCGGGGCGAAAGTCCGTGTGGCCGGAGGTTTGGCTAATGGCTGGTCCCGAGGGAAAGATACGCGGCCCGTTATACATGCCGGCGTCGGTGAGTTTGGCTAAGGAAAACACATTGCCGCCTACGTCGCGCACGGTAGTAAAACCGCGCAGCAGAGCTTTTTCATTGCTCTTGGCTCCAACCAGCAAGTGATAGGCATGGTCGACATTCAAGCCGACTTGCATGGGAATGCTGGCGTAGGCTGAGTGCCAATGCATGTCGATCAAGCCGGGCATCAGGGTGCGTCCTTGGCCATCAATTATCGTGGCGCTGTCGCTGCTGATGGGGTCGGTTGAAATGGTCTTAATTAGGTTGCCTTGAATCAGCACATTGCTGTTCATCTGCAATTGCTCGCTACTGCCGTCAAAAATATTGACGTTGGTGATGAGCGTTTGTGGTGCATCGTTGGCATAGGTCGGGCTGATGCCTAAGAGGCCGGTCAATAGCAGGCAAATGCCGCGATATAGGGTGGGCATGGTGGAGGTCCTTTTCTGGCTGGTCAGTGCTCGCTACAACACTGTACCTAGCGAGCAGGCGGGGAAGATGACCTAGCGCAAGCGTTTCTGGCAGGCGCGCAAAAAGCCTAACACGATCGGCGGCGTGGTCCCGTTCAGTGCGGCGCGTTCGGGTTGGAACAAGGTGGCGACAAAAAATGGGTGCTCGCCAAGCTCCACGGCGCGTACTTCGCCATGTTCATCAACGCCGGCGATGCGTAACTGCTCTTTAAACAGCGCCTCTTGCAGGGCAGGGTTGAGACCGTAGCTGCACTGATAACCTTCTTGGCATTCCTTGCTGCCGTAGGCGTGTGCCAGATGGCTGCCGGCAACTAGATGGATGGTGTCGCTGACATTGATTAGCGCGCAGCTGAGTTTGTTGATCAGTAATTGGCGGCCGCGTGGGTTGCTTTCGGCGTGCTCCGCCTCGGCCATGCCCAGATGATGGCGGGCGTATTCCAGTAGTGCATGCTGAAAGCCGCCACAGGTGCCGAGAAAAGGCACCTTGTGCATGCGCGCATAGTGAATCGCCAGCAATGCGCCGTCGGTGCTGTCGTAGGGGCTGCCGGGCACGCACCACAGGCCATGAAAGCGCGCTAAGCGATCTTCGTTATTGATCAGCAAGGTGGGCACCCACTCGAAGCTGAGCATGATGCCCAGCGCGTCGGCCGCCATCTGTAATGCCTGGGGAATGGCTTGGTGGGCGGTCAGCTTGGCGTTGTAATCACCGATCAGGCCGATATGCAGCATGGCAACAGTTCCTAGCTCTTTGCCTGAGCTTAGCTGCCTGCGCTGCCGGCCGGGGGATTATTTTTGGCCGTGCTGGTGTTGGCTGACTTGATACACGCGCTCGGCGGGAATGCGCAGCTGGGCGAGCAAATAGTCGGCAAAGTCGGCGGCGTAGGGTTGCTTGGCAATCGCCTGTTGCATGCAGTTCAGCCACGCGTCGCGCTCTTCGGCGCCAATGGTTAAGTGTGCATGGGCTTGCGGAATGCTGATGGGCCCGTAGGTTTCGCTAAACAGACGTGGGCCGCCGAGCCAGCCGCAGAGAAACTTAGCCAGCTTGTCGATGGTGGTTGCGCGGTCGGCGGGGTGCATCTGGCTAATGTGCGTGGCCTGCTCATCCATGATGGCGTAAAAGTCGCGCACCAATTGCAGGATGCCGGCTTCGCCGCCGGCGGCTTGGAAAGAGGTGTCGCGGTAGCCGTAGCTGGCTTTGTCGCTGATTTGCATAACAGGCCTATTTGCGCGCTTTAAGAATGACGAACTTGGCGTTGCTGGCCACCAAGCTCACCTCGCGGAAGGCGCGCTTGAGTTTGGCGTGGTAGCCCAAGTGGCGGTTGCCGACGATCCACAATTCACCGCCCACGCGCAGCGCTTTATGCGCCTGCTGGAACATGCGCTGGGCCAAATGATCGCCGACCACTTGCTGCTGGTGAAACGGCGGGTTGCACAGCACCACATCGACACTGCCGGGCGCCACGCCGCTTAAGCCATCGTTGACGTGAAACTCGGCCTGCCGTGCACCGTGGCACAGGCGCCAGTTTTCCGCAGCCGATTGCACCGCCATATAGGACTCATCGAACAGACTGAACTGCGCCTCAGGATTGTGCAGTGCACAGACCAAGGCCAGTACGCCATTGCCGCAGCCTAAGTCGGCTACGCGAGCGTTACCGAGGTTGCGTGGCAGGTGCGGCAAAAACGCGCGGCTGCCGATATCCAGCCCCTCGCGGCTAAATACATTGGCGTGGTTGCGTAGCTCCAGCGCCGGTTGCTCTAAGCGGTAGCGACTGGGGTAGGGCGAGATAAACGGCCCTTTGGCCTGTGGGGTAACAAACAGCAGGCGGGCTTTTTTCTGCGCCAAGCTGGCTTGCACTGGGCCTAGGTAGCGCTCCAGCAAGTCGCCCGCCGAGCGCGGTAGGTGTTTAACCATGCCGGTGGCGATCACCGTGGCGTTAGCTGCCAGCTGGCCGTGCAGGCGAATCAGTTGTTCTTCCAGCAGGCTCAGGGTTTTCGGGATGCGCATCAGTACTAGATCAAACGGCCCCTGCCAGCGATCACACGCGGGCACGAACTCGACCGAGCTAGCGCCTAAGCCATTGTGCTGTTGGTTGTAGCGCAGGCCTTGCTCGGCCAAATACGAGTCGCCACTGCTGGTGACAGGACAGTGCTGCGCTAATGACAACGCCAGCGCACCGAAGCTGTCGTTGAGCACCAGAGCGCGGCAGTTTGGCGGCAAGGCCAGCGTGTGCACGTGGTTGAGCAGGTACTCATCGGCGGCGTCGAAGGCTTGCAGGGTATCGCCCCGCGTGACGGGCATGCGCGCCAAGGCGAGGGTGGCGAAAGACGTTTGAAGAACAGGCAGGTCAGACATGCGGCAGGCTGGCACAGCGGGAACAGGCGCAGGATTGTACCTTAGGCGTAAAGAGGCGCCGACCCATGCGCGGCTCTTTACGCCTAATGCGGCTTACTGTTTTTCTTTAAGTAGGTCGCGAATCTCGCTGAGTAGCTTTTCTTCCGCGCTGGGGGCAGGCGGCGCAGCCGGTGCGGCCTCTTCCTCTTTCTTTAAGCGGTTAATTGCCTTAACCCCCATGAAGATGGCAAAGGCGACGATGGTGAAATCGACCACGGTCTGAATGAATTTGCCGTAGCTCATCACCACCGCCGGCAAATCACCTTCGGCGGCTTTGAGGGTGATGGCCAGATCACTGAAGTCGACACCACCGATCAACAGGCCCAGCGGCGGCATGACCACGTCACCGACAAACGATGACACTATCTTGCCGAAGGCGGCGCCAATGATGATGCCCACCGCCATATCGACCACATTGCCTTTAACGGCAAAGGCTTTGAACTCGTTAAGTATGCCCATGGATGCACTCCCTCTTCATCGTTGTTGTTATCACCGGTAGCGGTTGATGCAGGTCAACGCTGTGCCCGCTGCCTAGGGGCATAGTGCCGTTAAACCCCGCTGGAGGACAACGCATGCATGTAGATCACCACCCGCTGATGAACGACTTTCCCGAGCTGCGCGCCGAGCTGCAAGCGCTGCGCATGAACGACAACCACTTCGCCCGCTTGGCCGAAGAATATGAGCTGCTGGATAAGCGCATTTGCCGCATCGAAGACGGTATCGAGCTGTTGGATGATGCGGCGCTCGGTCAGTTAAAAACCGAGCGTGTGCAGCGCAAAGATGAGATTGCCGAGCTACTGCGCAAGGCCGCTAAGCCGGCTTGCTGCGGCTCGTGTTGCGGCTAGGTTAGTCGCGGCCGAGGCGGCGTAATTCGTCGGATTCGACGAAGCGCACGCCTTGGCCTTCTTCAAGGGCTAGGCGCCACAGGGCGCGCGCCAGTACCGAGGCTTCGATGCCGCGCCACTTGCCCGGCAGCCAGCGCATCAAGGGCGCAGCGAGGGTTTCCCCCAAACGCTGTTCGCGGCGTTCGCCCAATAACAAGCTGGGCCGCACTATGGTCAGTTGCTCCCAACCTTGTGCTTGCAGGGCGTCTTCCATTTCGCCTTTGACCCGGTTGTAGAAAACCTTCGAGCGGCTGTTGGCGCCGAGCGCGCTGATCACCAAAAAATGCCGCGCGCCCATCGCTTTGGCGGCTGCCCCTACGGCCAAGGGCAGGTCGTAATCCACTTGGCGGAAGGCGTCTTGGCTGCCGGCTTGTTTGATGGTGGTACCTAGGCAGCAGAAGGCGGCTTCCAGTTCGCGGTCGTTGTGGCTTTGGATGTCATCCAGAAGTGGCAGCAGCTCGCCGACGGGGTTGAGCAGCTTGTTGTGCTTGGCCAGCGGGCGGCGCGTGGGCGCGATGACCTGCTGCATGGCCGGTACGGCCAGCAGACGGTCGAGCAAGTGCTCGCCGGTTAAACCCGTTGCGCCAGCTAATAAAACGCGAATGGGAGTGTGGTGCATGCGCAGGCCTCTTATAGCGGTGGGTTGTAACCCAATGCTTTAAGCATAATTCATCGCAGCATTTGTGCCGGACATAACGCACAACGCCGATGCCTAGGAGGGCATCGGCGTTGTCGGTAACGCGGCTGCGCAGGTGCTTATACGAAGCAGAGGGTCAGCGGCTCGGCGATATACGCAGGCTTAGCTTGGCCTTCGATTTCCATCTCGGTGCGGGCTTTGATCAGCCACTGGCCGGGGTTCTTTTCGGTCACGTCAGTGATGCTGACTTTCAAGCGCACGCGTGAGCCTTCACGCACGGGCTGTACGAAGCGCACGCTGTCCAGACCATAGTTGACGGCCATCTTCAGGCCTTCCGGCATGATCATCAGGCCTTCCATCAGTACAGGAATTAGCGACAGGCTTAAGAAACCGTGGGCAATGGTGCCGCCAAACGGGGTCAGCTTGGCTTTGACTGGGTCTACGTGAATAAATTGATGGTCGCCGGTGCACTCGGCGAATTGGTCAATGCGGTTTTGTTCGATGGTGAGCCAGTCGGATGTGCCCAGCTCTTTGCCGATATAAGAAGTCAGTTCTGCTACAGGAACGAATGCCATATTTCCTCCATGGCGGGTTTTGCTGCGATTGTTTTTGTTGTGTGACTGCCATCACTGGCGTCAACCCTTTGGGCTAAGAAACCACGCGGGTTTAGCTCGGTCAAGCCGCAATGTTTGACCGAATGTTTAGTTATCAGATGAACGGCGGTTGCTGCCATAATTCAGCGCACAAGCGGGGAGGCGAGCATGTTGTTACGCGGTATTACAGCGCTGATTGTGTTGCAAATTATTGGCAGTGGCGTGCAGGTGTTGCTGTTACCTATGTTGCCGGGGCCGATCATTGGTTTGCTGTTGTTGTTTATCTGGCTGTTGCTGCGTGGTGAGGTGAGCCCGGCGTTGCATGAAGGGGCTGGCGCACTGCTGCGTTATTTGCCGCTGCTGTTAGTGCCGCCCTCAGCTGGGGTGATTTTGTACGCCGCCGACCTTGCCGATGATTTACTCAAGCTGGCGCTGGTGTTGCTGGTTTCGCTAACCGTGTCGCTGTGGTTTACCGGCTTCTTTATGCAGTGGCTGATCCGCCGGCAACAGCGCAAGGAGGCCAGTCATGAGTGATTGGCATGCGGCATGGCAGGCCATCAGTGGCCATCCGTTATTTGGCTTAGGGCTGACCCTAGGCGTTTATCAACTGGCGCTGGCGCTGTACGAGAAAACCCGCTGGGTGTTCGTGCAGCCCATGTTGGTCAGTGTGTGTTTGCTCAGTGGCGTGTTGTGGCTGCTGAAAATTCCTTACGCGCAATACGCCAGCAGCAGCCAGCTGCTGACCTTATTACTCGGCCCGGCCACGGTGGCCTTGGCTGTGCCCTTATTTATGAACTTACGCCGCGTGCGCCAATTGCTGTGGCCGACTGTGCTGACCTTGTTGGTCGCCGGCACTTTAGCCACGGTGCTGGGTGTGGGCTTGGCGTGGCTGCTGGGGCTGGAAGATTGGCTGCTGCTGACCTTGGCGCCTAAGTCCGTCACTTCGCCGATTGCCATGTTGGTGGCTGAGCAAATTGGCGGCGTCGCGGCGCTGGCGGCGGTGTTCGTGATCATCACCGGGATTATCGGTGTGCTGCTGGGGCCTGAGTTCTTGCGCCTGTGTGGCATCACCCATCCGGCGGCGCAGGGCATGGCGCTGGGGCTGACTTCGCATGCCATCGGCACCGCGCGCGCCTTGCAGGAGGGCGAGGAGTGCGGCGGCTTCTCGGCGCTGGCGATGAGTT
Source organism: Atopomonas hussainii (assembly GCF_900109735.1). Lineage (GTDB taxonomy): Bacteria > Pseudomonadota > Gammaproteobacteria > Pseudomonadales > Pseudomonadaceae > Atopomonas > Atopomonas hussainii. Next base: position 183,952 of record NZ_FOAS01000004.1, on the reverse strand, counting down.
TGATGGGCGTCAGCACGGCAGTGTTGTTGCCGCTGGTTGTGGCGCTGTTGGTATGAACAGGCTGCCGTTATTTCCGCTTAAAACCGTGCTGTTTCCCGGTGCGCGCTTGTCGCTGCAAATCTTCGAGGCGCGCTATCTGGATATGCTCAGTGCCTGTCTGCGGGAAGACGCCGGCTTTGGCGTGGTAGGACTGTTACAGGGCGAAGAGGTGGCTGGCGGCAACCTGCAATTTGCAGCGGTGGGTTGTGAGGCGCGCATTGTCGATTTCGAGCGGCGTGACAACGGCCTGCTGGGCATCACCGTACAAGGCCAGCGACGTTTTATCGTCCGTGAGCACAGCGTGGCAGCGAACCACTTGCACCAAGCCACAGTGGACTGGCTGACTGAAGAAGCGCCCAGCCCTTTACAGGTGGAACACACCGAGCTGGCCGCTATTCTGCTGGCCTTGGCCGAACACCCCAGTGTGCAAGAGCTGGGCATGCCCGGCGTGGTGGGTGACCAGCAAGCGCTCAGTTATGCCTTGGCCTATCTGTTGCCGTTGGAGCAAGAGCACAAGCTGGAACTGCTGACCATCAGTAGCGCGCGTGCCCGGCTGGCGCGTATCGAAGAGCTGGTGGCGTGGATGCAGAGTTAACCCAGCAGCGTCAGCAGCGTGAGCCAACCGGGGATAAAACTCAGCAGCGCCCAACCGAGCTGGCGCGGGCTCAGGGCCGTCATCGGTGTAATGCGCTGGCACAGGCTTTGGCTCAACGCCACGCACATCGCCGCGAGTAGCAGCGAGGCAGCGACATCGGTGGGCCAGTGCGCCGAAAGATACAGGCGCGAATACAGCACCGGCAGCGCCGGCACGCTGAGCACCAGCAGCCAAGTTAGTCGGCCCGTGGCCCGCCTGCCGCGCCCTAGGAGTACGCCAAGGCTGAGGGCTAAAGTCAGGGCCAACACACTGTGCCCGCTGGGCAGGCTGATTTGCTCGAGGGTTTGCCCTAAACCCGGCGGCCGTTGGCGGGCGATGCTCAGTTTGATCAGCCCGGTGAGGCCGGTGGCAGTGAGCACACTCACCGCCATAAACAAGGCTTGGCGTCGTGCTCGAACCCACCAAAGACCCAGCGTTAAGCTCAGCCCGCCAGCAAACAGTGGCCAGGTATCGCCCAGCGCGCTGATGCGGCTAAACCACTGATCGGCGTTGGGGGTGTGGACACGCTGCAAGGCCTGATTAACCCACTGGTCCAACACCTGAAAGTGCGGCCAAGTGGTCAGTAAAATCAGCAGCGCCGCCGCGCAGCTCACTCCGGTCAGTAGGGTGGCGTAGCGATACTCGCGCGCACCCAGCCATAGCCCCACCGCCAGCGGCGTGATGACCAGCGCGCTAAGCCACAGCACTTGCGGCCAGAAGCCTTCTGGCAGCGGCAGTTGCAGCGCCGCCCCGGCCAGCCAGCCGGGGGCGATATAGGCCACGCTCCAACCGGCGGCAGCCACTAAACTGACCAGCGCAAAACGCAGGCGCGGCATATCCAACATGCCCGCGACCATCGGCAGAATGGGCCGTAAGGGGCCGATAAAGCGGCCAATCAATAAGCTGGCGATGCCGTAGCGGGCGAAGAATTGCTCGGCATGGCTGATCCACTCAGGGTGTTGGCGAAATGGCCAGACCCGCCGAATGCGCTGATGAAAATGTCGGCCAATGGCATACGACAAACCATCGCCCAGCAGCGCGCCGCCATACGCCCACGCCAAGGCTGCCGGCAGGCTCAAGGCGCCGGCGCCGGCAAGGCTGCTTACGGCAAACAGCAGCACCACGCCGGGAATCAGCACGCCAGCTAGGGCGAGGCATTCGAGGCAGGCGATCAGGGCGATGGTCAGGCCAAGCCATGCGGGGTTTAGGCTCAGCCAGTGGATAAACGGTTCGACAGTCATTAACGCGTGGTGCTCGGCGGGCCAACCAAGGTTGGGCCTATCAGTGGTGTCATTGTGCCGACGCAGGGCCGGGCATAGGCTGGGCGCAGAATAACAAAACCCGGAGCCCTTGATGGCCACTTTGATGTTGCAAGGCATGACCCGCAAAGACAGCGCACATATTTCCCCCAGCGCGCATTACACCGGGTTTGTCTGGTTTCGCCATGGCTTAAGCGAGCCCGCGTTTGCCAGTGATTTTGGCCGTTTTGCGCACCGGGTTTTGGCGCCGATCAGCTGGGCTGCCAAGCGCGCTTTCGGGCTGGATATCGAGCGTTTCTTATTGCAGCGGCATTTGCTGATCGATGCTCGTTTGGTGCAGGCCATCGAGCAGGGCGGAGTCACCCAAGTGGTGGAGATCGCCTGTGGCTTGTCGCCGCGCGGCCGGCGCATGCGTAAACGTTTTCCGCACATCACGTATGTAGAGGCTGATCTGCCTGATATGGCTGCCAGCAAGCGTGAGCTGCTGCGCGTGCAGGGTTGGCTGGGGGCGCAGCACCGCGTCGAAGCGGTGGATATCTTGGCTGAAGAAGGCCCGCTGAGCTTGGCGAGTTTATTTGCTGGGCTGGATCGCACTAAGCCGGTGGTGGTGATTACCGAAGGCTTGCTGAATTACTTTGAGCGCCCTGTGGTCGAGCGTTTCTGGCGTGCGCTGGCCGCGCAGCTGCGCGGCTTTAGTCAGGCGACCTACCTCACCGAGTTATATCCAGATTTAACCGAGCACCCGCGTTACCGTCAGTTACGTTGGGGGGTGTGGTTGATCGGCAAGCTGACCCGTGGCGGCTATCCGCTGCATTATCAGAGCGAAGCGGCGATTGCCGATGCGGGCAAAGAATGCGGCTTTCGCGAAGTGCGCGTGCTGGACCCAGACCGCCAGCCGGCGGAGCTGAACCTGCCGCGTGGCGAGTTGGCTAGCTTGGTGCGGATTGTCGAGGCGCGTCTCTGACGTTGCCCTGCTAGATCAGGCGCTGGCCTTGAGCGCCTGGGTACTTAAGTGCTGTTGCAAATAATCTTGCAGGCGCTGATCGGCATCCGCATCTAGATGCGTGCAAACAAACGTCGCACAGCGGCCCTGATTGCGCACCAAGGCGATGGCTTGCTCGCCCAGTGCATTGCAGTGCAGATGCCAGTCGAGCAGTGGTGCGTCGTCTGGCAAGGTCACGCTCAATAAACCGCCGAAATAGCTCAGCTGGCTGAGGTGTGCGCTAAGGCTGCCTAGCTCCGGGTGGCTAAGCTGCACGTTTAGGTTGGCGCTTAAGTGGGGCTGCTGGCGGCGCTCTAAGGTGTCGAGGTCTTGCAGGTCGATCCGCTCGGTGTGCGGCGCGTTGGCGGTCACGGTTTGGCCGTGTAAAAACGGGCTGTACAAGCTCAGGCAGGCGTCGCGCTGTTCAAACTGCGCCAGATGGTCGGCGTTACGAATCAAGTAGGCCTCCGCCTGCGGGCACTGAGCGGCAAAGGCGGCGTTTTCCCACGGTTGGGTGAAGTGGTCGAACTCGCCGGTAAACACCAGCGTGGGGCACTGCGGGTAAGCGCTAAAGCCTTGAAAGTTCAGCAGGCGCTGGCTGTTTTGCTGGTAGCGCAACTGCGCGGCGTCATCCATGCGCACAATTTGCCGATACAGCGCCTTGCGAAAACCTGCGCTGACTTGGGTGTGCTCAAGCGCCAAGTGGTTGATTAACCCCGCCATGGCGCCGTGAGCAAAGGCATCTTGCTGGCCCTGTTGCAGCAGGGTGAGAGCTTGCTCCAGTAAACGCCGTGAACCATCGCGACCAAACTGCGTCACACCGGCCAGTAACAGACGCTCGCAGCGTGTTGGATGGCGCACGGCAAACAGCGCCGCTAAGGCCGAGCCGTATGACAAACCCACCGCTTTGACCTGCGCCACACCTAAGGCAGCAAGGCTGTCATTGAGTAAGTCGGCAAGGCCTTCCAGGCTCAGCTCAGGGGCTTGCTGTTCGTTACAGCCCTGCGAGGGTAGGTCGATCAGCAATACCGGGTGCTCGGCGAGCAAGGTTTCGATTTCGCTGGCGAACGAGCGAAAGCTTTGAAAGGCCCCGCCCAGTAGCAGTACTGGCGCACGCTGGTCGTTGGCATGCCGGGCAAAGGCCTGATAATTCACCTGCCACGGGCCGACGCGCAAACAATGCGGCGTTTCGCTCAAGCGCTGCGGGGTGAAATCGAGGGCGTAATCCAACATGACAAATCCCTGGGCTGTAAGTGCCACGCCCGAAGGCAGCGGCTTTTATCTTTTTTATCAGGGCTTCACGTTACGGGCGTGCGTGGCACTTGGTTACCCAACCTTTATTGGGTGCATGCGCTGGCGCGAGGTGGGTGCTCTAAGCTGCTGTAGCAAGAGGTAACTTTCACGATGTCTTTACGCTACGTGATGTTTCCTGAGGGTTGCGGAGGTGTCTGTGGGTCAACATCGTGGTCGCGTATTGCTGGTTGAAGACCAGCGCGATTTGGCAGTGTCGTTATTAGAAGCGTTAGCGGATGAGGGCTATCAAGCCGATTACGCCGCCGATGGGCGGCAGGCGCTGACCTTGGTGCGCGAGGCCGAGCCACGCTTTGAGTTGCTGGTGGTGGATATTGGCTTGCCGCGCTTAAACGGTTTGGCGTTGTGTGAGCAGCTGCGAAGCGAAGGTCTGCACGTGCCGGTGTTGTTTCTAACCGCACGCGACAGCCAAGACGATGTGCTGCAAGGCTTTGCCGTCGGTGCGGATGATTACTTAGTTAAACCCTTTGCGATCAAAATTCTGTTGGTGCGGATTGCTGCGCTCTTGCGGCGCAGTCGCGTAACAGATGAGCACCAAGGTCAGCTCAGTTATGCCGGCCTGCGTTTGGCGCCGGAGCAAGGCATCGCATGGCGCGAAGGCATGCAGCTAGCGCTATCGCCCATTCAAACCAAGCTGCTGACGATATTGCTGCGCGAGGCGCCGAAAGTGGTCAGTCGCGAACAGTTACTGTTGGAGGTGTGGGGCGAGGACTCCTCCGCCAACGCCGCCCTGTTGCGTGCCCATGTGTACCAGCTGCGCCAAGTGATTGACCGGCCATTTGCCCAGCCGCTGCTGTGCACACGGGGGCGGCAAGGGTTTTATTTGACGGCAGAGGGCATGCAATGAAGGCGCAGAGCTTGCAGCGCCAGCTGCTGTTGCCCTTGATGGCGCTGTTGCTGGCGCTGATGTTAGGCAATGCGCTGCTGATGCAGTCGGCGCTGAACTGGGGTAGTGAGGCGCAAACCCGCCAGCAACTGGTCTACCAAGCGCAGTTCTGGCAAGCGCGCTTGCCGGCATACTCGCAGCAAATCGATAGTTTTACTTGGTTGGTATTGGCTTACGACGATTTGCCGGCGACGGTGCGTGAGCAGGTTTCGCCGCTCTGGCGCGGGCTGGATGAGCTCAGTGGCGTTCAAGAAGACGTATTTATTCTCAGTTGGCCCAAGCCTGCGGGTGAAGTGTTTTACCTTCTGTTTAATACCCAACAGATTGAGCCTGATGAGCCCTTAGAAACGCAGGTTATGCTGCGCTATGGCTTGCTGATCGGGCCTGCCGTGCTGCTGGGGCTGTTGTGTTTGTGGTGGCTGATTCGTCGTGCCGTGCAGCCTTTAAAGCAAGTTCAGCAACAACTACAGATGTGGGATGGGTACGTCGAGCAGGCCAAGCTCGTACTGCCGCCGCATAGCTCGGCGGAAGTTAGGCAGCTGCTGCAGGCGCTCAACCAGGCGGTGCAACAAGTGCGGCAAGCGGTGGCGCGGGAGCAGCAATTTACCCGCTTTGCCAGTCACGAATTGCGCACGCCCGTGGCGGTGGTACAGGCAGCGCTGGAGCGTCTGCAGGGTACGTTACCGGCCCAGCAGCCCGCTTTGGCGCGAATAGCGCGGGCCGTTAAGGACATGCAGGGGCTGATCGAAACGTTTCTACTGCTGGCGCGTGAGCGCACTGTCGATGGCGCGGTGCGCGACGCCGTGCTGCTTGATGCGCATTATTTGCAGGCGGTGCAGGCGCACTTGGCCGAGGCCCGCACGATGCCAACGCTGCATGTCGAGGTTGAGGGCGTGCCCGGGCAGTGGGCGTCGGCCGCCTTGCTGCATGTATTGCTCAGTAACTTGCTGAGAAATGCTGCGCAGCACGGCGATGGCTCGCCCACGCAGGTGCGTTTAACCCCAGCGGCACTCACCGTTACGAATCGATTGGCGGATGAGAGCAGCGCTGGCGAAGGCTGGGGCTTGCAGATTGTGCGGGCGATTTGTGCGCACTGCGGCTGGCAGTTTGCGGCTGAGCACGATGACCAGACGTTTACCGCCTGCGTGTGTTTTAACCCGGAGTCTGCCGAGCCTTCACGTTAGCTTGACGCTGCCTTACTTAGCCTGTCGCACAGTTCATTCTCAATGAGGTGTGTGGCGTGACAGAGGCTAAAAAGGCGAGGCATGTGGGGCGTTGGCTATTGTCGTTGGCGCTGCTGTTAATGTCGTTGTGGGGCGGGGTGTATGCCAAGCAGCACCAGTGGCTTGATCGCGGTTGGTTCAATTTGCTGTTTTGGTGGGAATCCTTACCGCAGGGTATTGCCGGGGTTTGGCTGAATGACTATCAGGTGTTGCTCGATGCGGTCGAGCTGCCCGATGTGCACGGTCTATCCGATGTGCAGTACGACCCCGAACGCCAAGCCTTGTGGGCGCTGGTCGATCATCCTGCTGAGCTATTGCTGGTGTCGCTGCAAGGCCAAGTGTTGGCCAGAACCCGTCTGCTGGGGCTGGAAGATGCCGAAGCACTCACCTTAGTGGCGCCGGGTCGCTTGGTGGTGGCCGACGAGCGCGTGCAGCGCTTGCTCGATGTGCAGCTGGAAAACCTGCAAGCCAGGCTGACGGTAGATAGCTTGCCAAACCTTACCCTCGGCGTGGCGCGCAACGGCAATAAGGGCTTCGAAGGGCTGGCGTGGGACAGCAGCACAGAACAGCTCTGGGTGGCTAAAGAGCGTGACCCTAAACAGCTCTTTACCGTGAAGGGTTTCCCTTATTCGGGGCAAGAAAACCTAGTTGTGGATGATGACGCCGAACGCAATCGTCGCTTGTTTATGCGTGACATAAGCGGCTTACATTTTGATGGGGCGAGTGGTCACTTGCTGGTGCTGTCGGATGAGTCGCAGTTGCTACTTGAGGTCGATCGGGCAGGACGACCGAAGAGTAGTTTGTCGCTGCGCCGTGGTGCGGCAGGCCTTAAGGCGGCTGTCCCGCAGGCAGAAGGCGTGAGCATGGATGAGGCTGGCAATTTGTATTTGGTCAGCGAGCCAAACCTGCTCTATGTGTTTGCGCGGCGCAAAGCGCCCGCCGGCTGAATGCTGCTAGGTACTCGAAATACAATGCCGCAGGCCCGTATAATCAGCCGTTTCGCTGAAAAACCTGTGGAAGTTGCATGACTGAGTCTGTACTTGCCTATATGCAGAGCCTGGGCCAAGCCGCCCGCGATGCCTCGCGTGTGGTTGCCCAAGCCAGCACCGCGCAGAAGAACGCCGCTCTGCTGGCCGCCGCTAAGGCGCTGGATGCGGCCCGCGCTGAGCTGACCGAAGCCAACCAAAAAGACCTCGATAATGGCCGCGCCAATGGCTTAGAAGCCGCGCTGCTTGATCGTCTGGCGCTGACCCCAGCGCGCATCGACGGCATGATCGAAGGCTTGCGCCAAGTGGCCGGTTTGCCAGACCCCGTCGGCACTATCCGCGATATGACCTACCGCCCGTCGGGTTTGCAGATTGGCCGCATGCGCGTGCCGCTCGGCGTGGTGGGGATTATTTATGAGTCGCGCCCGAACGTGACCATCGACGCCGCCAGCCTGTGTTTGAAGTCGGGCAACGCGACGATTTTGCGTGGTGGCTCCGAGGCGATTCACTCTAACCGTGCGATTGCCGCCTGCATCCAGCGCGGCTTGGCAGAAGCCGGTTTGCCGGCTGCGGCGGTGCAAGTGGTGGAAACCACCGACCGCGCCGCGGTGGGCGCGCTGATCAGCATGCCCGAGTTTGTTGATGTAATCGTGCCGCGCGGCGGCAAAGGCCTAATCGAACGCATCTCACGCGAAGCGCGTGTGCCGGTGATCAAACACCTCGATGGCATCTGCCATGTGTATGTCAGCGCGCATGCCGACTTGGCCATGGCGCAAGAGATCGCCTTCAACGCCAAGTGCTATCGCTATGGCATTTGCGGCGCGATGGAAACCCTGTTGGTCGATCAAGCGATTGCCGCTGAGTTTCTCCCGGCCATGGCGGCCCGCTTCGCCGAGCAAGGCGTCGAGCTGCGTGGCTGTGTGCAAACCCAAGCGCTGATCAGCTGCCTGGCGGCGAGTGAAGAAGACTGGTCGACTGAATACTTGGCGCCGGTGCTGTCGATTAAGGTGGTGGCTGATCTACCTGCAGCGGTGACGCACATCAATCACTACGGTTCGCACCACACCGACGCCATCGTCACGGAAAACCTCAGTCAGTCGCGGCAGTTTATGGCCGAGGTGGATTCAAGCTCGGTGATGGTTAACGCGCCGACCTGTTTTGCCGATGGCTTTGAATACGGCTTAGGCGCGGAAATCGGTATCTCCACCGATAAAATCCACGCCCGTGGCCCGGTTGGCTTGGAAGGCCTGACCAGCGAGAAGTACGTGGTGATCGGCAGCGGACAGACGCGCGGCTGATGACCCAGCGCATTGGCCTGTTAGGCGGCACGTTCGACCCGATTCATCACGGCCATCTGCGCGCGGCGCTGGAGGTGCGTGAAGCCTTGGGCTTGGACGAACTACGCCTGATTCCCAGTGCGCGGCCACCGCACCGTGAGCGGCCCGGTGCTAGCGCCGAACAGCGTTTGGCGATGGTGCAATTGGCGATTGCGGGTATCGCCGGTTTGGCGGTGGATGACCGCGAACTGCAGCGGGAAAAGCCTTCCTACACGGTCGACACACTGCTGTCGTTACGTGCCGAGCTAGGCGCTGAGGTGCAATTGATTCTGCTGTTGGGCTGGGATGCCTTCTGTGGCTTGCCGACTTGGCACCGCTGGCAGAGCTTACTGGAGCTAGCCCATGTGCTGGTTCTGCAGCGCCCGGATCAGGCCGCTGAACTGCCGGAGGCGCTGAAGGATCTGCTCGCCGCACGCAGTGTGCAAAACCCGCAAGCGTTCACTGGCCCAGCGGGGCAGGTGGCGTTTATGGAGCAAACATCGCTGGCTATCTCGGCAACGCACATTCGAGCGTTGTGCGCGGCGGGCCAGTCCATTGATTTTCTGCTGCCGTCCAGCGTGCAGCATTTTATTCAGGCGCACGGCTTGTACCGTGACGCCCCTTGAGGTTGAACAACAGCATGCAAACAGAACAACTGGTCGAACTGGCGGTCGCCGCCTTAGAAGAGATCAAAGGCAAAGACATCGTCACCATCGACGTGCGGGAAAAAACCAGCGTCACCGATGTGATGATCATCGCCAGCGGTACTTCGGGCCGTCACGTTAAGTCGCTGGCCGACAGCGTGATGATGAAAGCCAAAGAGCAAGGCGTTAGCGTGCTCGGCAGCGAAGGCCTAGACAGTGGCGAGTGGGCGCTGCTCGACTTGGGCAATGTCGTGGTGCACGTCATGCAGCCTACCGCGCGTGAGTTTTACGACCTTGAGCGCCTGTGGCAGAGCACCGCGCAAAGCCGCGAGCAGCATCAGTCGCAGGGCGAATAAGCACGGTGAAAATTCGCCTGATTGCTGTGGGCACGCGCATGCCGCGTTGGGTGGAAGACGGCTGGCAAGAATACGCCAAGCGTCTGCCGCCTGAGCTGACGCTGGAGTTGGTGGAGATTCCGCTGTCGACGCGCGGCAAAAATGCCGATGTGGCGCGGCTGATCCACAAAGAAGGCGAAGCCATGCTGAGCAAAGTCGGCGCTGGGGAACGTATTGTCACCCTAGAAGTCGAAGGCAAGCCGTGGAGCACCGAGCAGCTGGCGCAGTCACTGGATAACTGGCGCCTCGATGCGCGCACCGTCAACTTGATGGTCGGCGGCCCGGAAGGGCTGGCGCCTGAGGTATGCGCGCGCAGCGAACAGCGTTGGTCGTTGTCGCCGCTGACCTTGCCGCACCCCTTGGTGCGGGTCTTGTTGGCTGAACAGCTGTACCGCGCTTGGACTGTGCTGTCCGGCCATCCTTACCACAAATAACGAGTCGCCCACCTGTTATGGCCGCGCCCATCCGCCTGAAAGATCACGAACGTGACGCCCGCGTGGTGCGCTCGCGCGTGTGGGTGGGTGTGTTATTTGTGCTGATCTTGGTGGGCATCTTGTTTGCGCGCCTGTACCACCTGCAGGTCACGCAGTACGAGCATCACAGCACGCTGTCGGAAAACAACCGCGTGCACGTGTTGCCCATCCCGCCGCACCGCGGGCTGATTTACGACCGCAACGGCAAAATTCTCGCCGATAACCGCGCCAGTTTTAGCCTCACCTTAACCCGCGAGCGGGCCGGACAGAGTTGGCCTGATCTGCTCGATGAGGTGGTCGCAGTCCTTGAACTAGGCGCCGATGACCGGCGCTTGTTTGAGCGCCGCGTGCGCCAAGGGCGGCGGCCCTTCGAGCCGGTGCCGTTTTTGTTCAACTTAAGTGAAGAGCAAATCGCCCGCATCGCGGTGAATCAATATCGCCTGCCCGGTATCGAAGTGCAGGCCAACCTCGTGCGCCACTACCCGTTTAAAGAGCACTTTGCTCACTCGGTCGGCTACGTCGGGCGCATTAATGAGCAAGAGCTGAAGAAGCTCGACCCCGTGGCGTATGCCGGTACTCACCATATCGGTAAAACCGGCATTGAATACTTCTACGAAGACCGCCTGCATGGCCAAGTGGGTTATGAAGAGGTAGAAACCAACGCCCGTGGCCGAGTGATGCGCGTGCTTAAGCGCACCGATCCACAGGCCGGCGTTGACCTGCACCTGTATATGGATGCCGACCTGCAAGAAGTCGCCGAGCAAGCCTTAGGCGGTCGCCGTGGCGCAGTGGTGGCGATTGAGCCACAAACCGGCGGTATTCTTGCGCTGGTCAGCCAGCCGGGCTACGACCCTAACTTGTTCGTCACCGGCATTAGCTTTAAAGATTACGCCGAGCTGCGCGACTCGATAGACCGCCCACTGTTTAACCGCGTGCTACGCGGCACCTATCCGCCGGGCTCGACCATCAAACCGATGGTGGCGATTGCCGGTTTGGACTCCGGCGTGGTGACACCGCAGAACCGTGTATTCGACCCCGGCTTTTATAAGTTGCCCAACGTTAAACACCTGTATCGGAATTGGAACCGTACCGGTGATGGCTGGGTCGACATGAACATGGCTATCTACCGTTCTAACGACACCTACTTTTACGACCTAGCCCACAAGATGGGCATCGATCGCTTAAGCGAATACATGAAAGCGTTTGGCTTAGGTCAGCGTGTGACTGTCGACTTGGCCCGTGAAGAAAGTGAAGGCTTGGTGCCGTCACGGCAGTGGAAGCGCGCCGTGCGCAATCAAGCCTGGTACCCCGGTGAAACGCTGATCGCCGGGATCGGCCAAGGTTACATGCTCGCCACGCCCATGCAGCTGGCACAGGCCACGGCGGTGATGGCCAATCGTGGCCAGTGGATTCGTCCGCGCATGGTGCGTTTGCTTGGCGATCAGCCGATTGACGAGCCGGAAACACCTGCGAACGTCACCCTCAAAGACCCGAAAAGCTGGGATCGCGGTATTGAAGGCATGATCAACGTGCTGCATTACCCGCGCGGCACGGCTTACCGCGTCGGTAGTACGGCGGCGTATCAAATCGCCGGCAAAAGTGGCACCGCGCAGGTGGTGGCGATCAAGCAGGGTGAAAAGTACGACCGCAACAAAATCAATGAACGCCATCGCGACCATGCCTTGTTTATCGGCTTTGCCCCGGCCGATGCGCCACGCATTGCCGTGGCAGTGATGGTGGAAAACGGTGAGTCCGGCAGTGGTGTGGCCGCGCCGGTGGTGAAAAAAGTCATGGATGCTTGGCTGCTAGATGCCGAAGGCAAGCTCAAGGCGCACAGCGGCAAGGTGGAGTACCATCCGCCGCCACCGCCCGAGGAAGCCCATGGCCAATAACTTCGACCGCAACATCACCCGAGAAGACTTAATGCGTCGGCGTGCTTCGCTGTTACAGCGCATGCATATCGACGGGCAGCTGCTGTTTATCTTGCTGACCATTGCCGCTACGGGCCTGTTTGTTTTGTATTCGGCCAGCGGTAAAGACTGGGGCTTGGTTATTCGCCAGGCCGTGTCGTTTGGCATTGGTTTAACCGGCATGCTGATCATCGCTCAGTTCGAGCCGCGTTTTATGGCCCGCTGGGTGGTGTTGGCGTATGTCGGCGGCTTAGTGCTGTTGGGTATTGTGCTGGTGGCGGGCGATGGCGCCAAAGGTGCGCAGCGCTGGATTTACATTCCCGGGGTGATTCGCTTTCAGCCGTCGGAATTCATGAAACTGATCGTGCCGATGATGGTGGCCAGCTACTTAGGCAGTCGCGCTTTGCCGCCGCGCCTAAAACACATTGTGGTGGCGCTGGCGCTGGCGGTGGTGCCGTTCGGCATGATCTTGATTCAGCCCGACTTAGGCACCTCGCTGCTGATTATCGCCTCCGGTGCGTTTGTGCTGTTTATGGGCGGCTTGCAGTGGCGTTGGATTCTTAGCGCCGTGGCTGCCGTGGTGCCGCTGGCTATCGGTATGTGGTTCTTTGTCATGCGCGATTATCAAAAGCAGCGCGTGTTGACCTTTCTCGACCCCGAGAGCGATCCGCTGGGCTCGGGCTGGAACATTATTCAGTCCAAGGCGGCGATTGGTTCTGGCGGTGTGTATGGCAAAGGCTGGCTGCAGGGCACGCAGTCGCATTTGGATTTTTTGCCCGAAAGTCACACGGACTTTATCATTGCCGTGCTTGGCGAAGAGTTTGGGCTAGTAGGCATCTGCCTGCTGCTGTTTTTGTATTTACTGTTGGTGGCTCGTGGTATGGCCATCACCTATAAAGCACAGAGCCTGTTTGGCAAGCTGATGGCGGGCACAATCACGCTGACGTTTTTTGTTTATGTGTTTATCAACATAGGCATGGTTAGCGGATTGTTACCGGTGGTGGGGGTACCCTTGCCATTTATCAGTTATGGTGGCACCTCGATTGTCACCTTGCTGGCTGGGTTTGGCGTCATGATGTCGATTCACACGCACCGCAAGTGGATCGCCCAAGGTTAAATAAAGAGAACGAGTTAATGCGTCTTCGCAAAGGTTTGTTGGCCGCACTGTTGGCCGGTTTGGGGGCTTCTACGGCTGTGCAGGCGGCGGATTATCAAAGCCAGCCGCAAGTGCAGGCGTTTATTCAGGACATGGCCAATAACCATGGCTTTGCTCAGGAGCAGCTGCATGGCTTGTTCACTGAGGTGGAGCGCAAGCAAAGCATTCTGGATGCGATTTCGCGCCCAGCTGAGCGCGCCAAGCCGTGGAAGGATTACCGCAAGATTTTCATCACCGACCAACGCATTCAGCGTGGTGTGGATTTCTGGAAACAACACGCCGCCACCCTGGCGCGCGCCGAGCAAACCTACGGCGTACCGGCTGAGGTGATTGTCTCGATCATTGGCGTAGAAACTTTTTATGGTCGTATCACCGGCAACTTCCGCGTGATCGACGCGCTGTCGACACTGGGTTTTGATTACCCGCCGCGCGCCGACTTCTTCAAAAAAGAGCTGCGTGAGTTCCTGCTGTTAAGCCGCGATCAGCAAGTTAACCCGCTCACCCTCAAAGGCTCTTACGCCGGTGCCATGGGCATGCCGCAGTTTATGCCGTCGAGCTACCGCGCCTACGCGGTGGATTTCGATAACGACGGGCACATCAATATTTGGAGCAACCCGGTCGATGCCATTGGCAGCGTGGCCAACTACTTCAAAGTGCATGGCTGGGTAACTGGTGGTGCAGTGGTGTCGCGCGCTAGCGTGAGTGGCTCGCGGGTGGATGAAGGCTTAACTCAAGGCCTCGACCCGGTGAAAACCGTGGCTGAGCTGGCCGAGCTGGGCTGGCAGAGTGAAGACAACCTGCCCGCCGATATGCTGGTGACGGCTTATCGCCTAGAAGGCGCCGAGGGTAATGAGCACTGGCTGGGGCAGAAGAACTTCTACGTTATCACCCGCTACAACCGTAGCGTGATGTACGCCTTGGCCGTGCATCAGCTGGCCGGTGAAATTCGTCGTGCACGAGGTGCCAACTAATGCTGTTACGCCCGTTATCGCAGGCTGTTTTGCTGGGCTCTGCGGCCTTGTTGCTGGCCAGTTGTGGCAGCAAACAACAAGCGCCGACAGAGTACTCGGCTAGCCCTATTAGCGGGCCCGTTTCAGCCTATAACCGGCCTAACCGTGATGGCGCGCCGTGGTGGGACGTCGATGTGTCGCAAATCCCCGATGCCGTGCCCACGCCGCATAATGGGGCGTACAAAAACAGCCCGTATACCGTGATGGGCCAGCGTTATTTTCCGCTGACCAGCTCGCGCAATTATCGCGTCGAGGGCACGGGCTCGTGGTATGGCACTAAGTTTCACGGCCAAGCCACCGCCAATGGCGAAACCTACGACCTGTACGGCATGACTGCCGCGCATAAAACCTTGCCGCTGCCCAGTTACGTGCGCGTCACCAATCTGGAGAACGGCAAGAACGTGATCGTGCGGGTTAACGACCGTGGGCCGTTTTATTCCGACCGGGTGATCGACTTGTCGTTCGCTGCGGCGAAGAAGCTTGGTTATGCCGAGAAGGGCGTTGCTCCGGTGCGCGTCGAGGCTATTGACCCGCAGCAGTGGTGGGCCGAGCGCGGCCAGAGTGCGCCGTTGGTGCTGGCTTTGCCGCCCAAAGCGCCGCAAGCGCAGGGGGCTGAAACCTATGCGCCGCCACCCAGTGAGCCGATGGCGGTCAGCGCTGTCTCCAGCACGGAGATCGACGCAAAAAAAAAGCCCATTGCATCGCCCGCTGGGCTGTATCTCCAAGTCGGAGCCTTCGCCAACCCGGACGCAGCGGAACTGCTGCGCGCCAAATTGTCTCAACAGCTGAACACCAACGTGCTCGTCGCGCCGCTGAATCAGAGCGTGCAAACCCTGCACCGAGTACGCATCGGCCCGCTTGCGAGTCGGGAAGAAGCTGTCCGCCTGCAGGATGAACTGCGCGTGGCCAATTTTGATGCCGGCCACGTGGTCACCCAGCAGTAACCGAATTTGCACGGCCTAGCGGTAGGGGCCGCCAATCCACCGCAACACTAGAACGCTTGTCATGCTGAAAAAAACTAACCGCCTTATCGCCCTGATCTTTGCTTGCAGCAGTGCTTTTGCTGTGGCGCAAACCCCCATGCCGACACCCGCGCCTAACCCGGCGCAGAGCATTGTGCCGGCACCGCCGCAGTTAGCGGCTAAGTCGTATGTGCTGATGGATGCCGCCAGCGGCAACATTCTGGTCGAATCCAACGGCAACGAAGCCCTGCCGCCGGCCAGCCTGACCAAGCTGATGACGGCTTATCTGGCCACGCTGGAAATCCGTCGTGGGCAGATCAAAGAAAGCGACCTAGTGAGCATCAGCGAAAAAGCTTGGCGTACCGGCGGCTCGCGGATGTTTATCGAAGTGGGCAAAGAAGTGTCGGTGGATGACCTGCTGCACGGCATCATCATTCAGTCCGGCAACGACGCCAGCGTGGCGATTGCCGAGCACGTGGCCGGCAGTGAAGATGCCTTCGCTGACATGATGAACAGCACCGCCGAGCGCTTGGGCTTAAGCAACAGCCACTTCATGAACGCCACCGGCCTGCCAGACCCCGAGCATTACTCCTCGGCGATGGACATGGCCAAGCTGGCACGCGCGATCATCTACGAAGATCAGGCCCACTACGAGATCTACAAGCAGAAGGAATTCTTCTGGAACGGCATCAAACAGCCCAACCGTAACCTTCTGCTGTGGCGCGACAAAACCGTCGATGGCCTGAAAACCGGGCACACCGAAGAGGCCGGCTATTGCTTGGTGGCTTCCGCCGTGCGTGACGGCATGCGCTTGATTGCCGTGGTGTTCGGCACTAACAGCGAGCAAGCCCGCGCGGCCGAAACGCAAAAGCTGCTGACCTACGGCTTCCGTTTCTTCGAAACCCAGACCTTCTACCAAAAAGGTGCTGAGCTGACGCAAAGCCAAGTGTGGAAGGGCGAGCAGAGCATAGTTAAAGCCGGCTTGGCTGAAGACCTGACCCTCACCGTTGGCCGTGGCCAGCTGCAGAAGCTTAAAGCCAGCATGACCTTGCAATCCCCGCTGATTGCCCCCATCAAGCAGGGCCAGGCGATTGGTCAGGTTGAGGTCAAACTGGACGATCAAGTGCTGCACAGTGCGCCGTTGATTGCCTTGGAAGAAGTGCCGGAAGGCGGTTTCTTCCGTCGGATCTGGGATGGCCTGCGGTTATTCTTCTTTAATCTGTTCAATTAATCGTTAATCAGGCCGCCGCCGGTTATCCGCCGGCAGCGGCTGCGGGCCACAAGCCTGAGGTGTTATGAGCGAAGACGTACAAGCGCCAAAAATCGAATTTCCCTGCGCCGACTACCCGGTGAAAATCATCGGTGATGCCGCCGAGGATTTCTCCAGCGTGGTGATCGAAATCATCCAGCGCCACGACCCGGCGTTCGACGAAACCTGCGTCAACCTGCGGGCCTCCAGCAACGGACGCTTTGTCTCCGTGCAGGTGCGCATGTTGGCCACCAGCGAAGCGCAACTTAAGCAGCTGCATGAAGACCTGCGGGCTACGGGCCGCGTACACATGGTGCTGTAATGAGCACCGCGCTGGTCATTCGTGACCTCGGCTTAGTTGATTACGTGCCGACGTGGCATGCCATGCAGACCTTTACCGAGTCGCGTGGTGCTGAAACGCCGGACGAAATCTGGCTGCTGGAGCACCCGCGCGTGTTCACCCAAGGCCAAGCTGGTAAAGCCGAGCATGTGTTAGCGCCGGGTGATATTCCGGTGGTGCCGGTCGATCGCGGCGGGCAGGTCACGTATCACGGCCCCGGCCAGTTGGTGGCTTACCTGCTGATCGACGTCAAGCGGCGCGGCACTGGCGTGCGCGAGCTGGTCAGCCAGATCGAGAACAGCTTGATCGCCCTGTTAGGCGAATATGCCATCACCGCTGTGGCCAAACCCGATGCACCGGGCGTCTATGTCGATAACGCCAAGATTGCCTCATTGGGCCTGCGTATCCGTCACGGCTGCTCGTTTCATGGTTTAGCCCTGAACGTGGATATGGATTTAGAACCCTTTGCACGCATCAACCCCTGCGGTTACGCCGGGATGGCGATGACTCAGATGCGTGCCTTAACCCCGGCCGTGTCACTGGAGACCGTGCGTCAGCAATTGGCGGCGCAACTGGCCCATCATTTGAACTATGCCGCGAGCGAGATCCGCCGCGCAGGAAGTGAACCGCTATGAGCACGCCCCAAGAGCCCGGCAAGCGCCCGGCTAAAGTAGAAGCTGGAGTTAAACTGCGCGGCGCCGACAAGGTGGCGCGTATCCCGGTGAAGATTATTCCCACCGATGAACTGCCGCGTAAGCCGGACTGGATTCGCGTGCGCATGCCGGTATCGCCGGAAGTCGAGCGGATCAAAAAGCTGCTGCGCCAGCACAAGCTACACAGCGTGTGCGAAGAAGCCAGCTGCCCGAACTTGGGTGAGTGCTTCAGCGGAGGCACCGCCACCTTCATGATCATGGGTGACATCTGCACCCGGCGCTGTCCATTCTGCGATGTGGGTCATGGCCGACCCAAGCCGCTGGATACCGACGAGCCGATGAACTTGGCCACGGCGATTGCCGACCTGCGCCTGAAGTACGTGGTGATCACCTCGGTAGATCGCGACGACCTGCGTGACGGCGGCGCGCAGCACTTTGCCGACTGCCTGCGCGAGATTCGCAAGCTCTCACCCGGCGTGCAGCTGGAAACCTTAGTGCCGGACTACCGTGGCCGTATGGACATCGCCCTCGATATCACCGCCACCGAGCCGCCGGATGTGTTCAACCACAACCTGGAAACTGTGCCGCGCCTGTACAAAGCCTCGCGCCCCGGCTCGGATTTCGAGTGGTCGTTGGACCTGCTGGAAAAATTCAAACAGCGTGTGCCGGGCGTGCCGACCAAATCGGGCCTGATGCTGGGCTTGGGCGAAACGGACGACGAAGTGCTGGAAGTGATGCAGCGCATGCGCGAGCACGACATCGATATGCTCACCCTAGGCCAGTACCTGCAACCGTCGCGCAGCCACCTGCCGGTGCAGCGCTTTGTGCACCCGGATACCTTCGCCATGTTCGCCGAGAAAGGCGAGGCGATGGGCTTTAAGAACGTGGCTTCCGGCCCCTTGGTGCGCTCGTCGTACCACGCCGATCAACAAGCGCACGGTAGCAAGATCAAGTAATCAGTGCTTCCTTAGCCTGCGATAGAAGGCGCTGACTTAATCGGTGCCTTACTAAAAAGCGCTGCGCTGGTTAACCAGCTCGGCGCTTTTTTATTGCCGCTGACACAGCCAGTGCAAGTAACGGCCAAGCCCAGCAAAGGTCGGGTGGCGGCTATGGGCAAGCTCTTGCTCGACATAGGTTTCAAGGCTCGCGTGGCTTTGAAACTGCTTGGGCATGTAGTCAAAAAACACCCGAATACCGCTGCGTGCCTGCACTGCGAGGCTTGCCTCTGTGAGCGCGCTTTCCAGCAGGCGCGGGTCGATGGGTTGCTGTGGGGTTAAGCCGCCTTGCTCGCCGCGCCAGTGCTCTTTGCTGACCTTTCGGAAGTTGCCTTTGATCAGGTTGCGGTAGCGCAGCGCATCTTGGTTGTAGAACGCCAGCGACAGCCAGCCATCGTCACTGACAAAGCGGTGCAGGGTGCTGAGGCTAGTCAGCGGCTCTGCTAACCACTCCAGCACCGCATGGCAGAGCACCAGATCAAAGCGCTCGCTGGCTAAGTGTTGGTTGAGGTCTTGCCACGGGCATTGAATAAACCGTGCGTCTAAGCCAGCTTCAGCAAAGGCGTGCTCAGCCTCGGCTAGCATGGCTGCGGAAGGTTCGGTCAGTGTCAGCTGGTGGCCTTGCTGGGCTAACCAGAGGGCGATGTGCCCTTGGCCGGCGCCGATGTCCAACACGCGCAAGGGGCGCTTCGGCAGCACCTCAAGCAAGTCGCGTTGCAGCACGGCTAAGCGCACCGCACCTTTGGTGCTGCCGTAAATCTTGCTGGCGAAGCGGCTGGATAGCTCGTCGAAATAACGGTCGCCACTCATGGCTTCGGCTCCGGCCAGCGCGCGGCATTCTTGGCTAGCTTGTCGGCGACAACGCTGGGCATATCCAGCTTGAGCTCGGCGCACAGCAGCAATAAATACAACACCACATCGGCGATTTCTTCACCGCAGGCTTCTAGCTGCTCGGTATTGAGCTCGCGCGCTTGCGCATCGCTTAACCACTGAAAACACTCCACCAGCTCGGCCATCTCGACGCTGGCGGCCATGGCGAGGTTTTTCGGGTTGTGAAAGCGCTGCCAGTCCATGCGATCGCGCAGGGCATGCAGTTGCTGGGTGATGGCGACGGTATCCATAAAATCTCCAGACACAAAAAAGGCCGACAGCTAGGGTCGACCTTGTTTGTCAGGCGTGCAGATTAGCCTTTGTAGGCAGCCGCAGCCTTGGTGATCGCAGCGCGGGCGGCGTCGGCGCCTTCCCAGCCTTCAACCTTAACCCACTTGCCTTTTTCGAGGTCTTTGTAGTTCTCGAAGAAGTGCTTGATCTGCTCCAGCAGCAGCGCCGGCAGGTCGGTGTATTCCTGCACGTCTTTGTACAGCTGAGTCAGCTTGTCGTGCGGCACTGCCACCAGCTTAGCGTCGCCACCAGCTTCGTCGGTCATGTTCAGCACGCCAACCGGACGGCAGCGAATCACTGAGCCCGGCGCTACCGGGTAGGGGGTGACTACCAGCACGTCCAGCGGGTCGCCATCGTCAGCCAGGGTGTGCGGAATAAAGCCGTAGTTGGCCGGGTAGAACATGGGGGTGGCCATGAAACGGTCGACCATCAGGGTGTCCATGTCGTGATCAATTTCGTACTTGATCGGCGCATGGTTGGCCGGAATTTCGATGGCAACGTAGATGTCGTTGGGCAGGTCCTTGCCGGCCGGGATCTTGCTGTAGCTCATGGTTCTACCTTCAACGCAGGTCAAAAAGTGCGCCGGATTATAGGGCCAATCGGCGCGTGATGCTATTTCGCCGCTGTGGCCCATTGGTCGCATGCACGCCGGAAGGCTGATGCAGGTCAGCGCGCAGGGTGTTTAAGCGCGCGAGGATAACGCCAAGTGCGGCGTGTCACGCGCGCAGCCAGCAAGACTGGCGTAGATGACCAATACTCAATACAGGCAACGAAGGAGTCAGCCATGTCTACCCTCAATCGCGAGCAACAGTTGGCTAACCTGGCGGCAGAGTACCGTGCCCGGCGCGAGGCGCTGCGCCGTGACCTCAGCCAAACCCGTTCGGCGGATTTCGCCGAGCAAGCCAGCGAGCGGGAAAACGACGAAGTGCTCAACGCCTTGCTGCTGGAAACCGAGCAAGCGCTAATCGATGTGCAGCATGCCCAAGAGCGCCTCGCCAGTGGCGAATACGGCTGCTGCAAAGCCTGCGGTGAAGACATTCAAGCCGCCCGCCTTGAGGCCATGCCGCTGGCTGAGCTGTGCATTGCCTGTGCGCAGAAGGCTGAGCACGCCTAGTGCCGCACCGGTGCAGCCGTCACGCGGCGTTACGCTGGCGTTGCTGCGGCACTGGGGCGACAATGCCGCTTTATTGCATCAATCCGGGCGCTGCGCGCGCCCGCCGCAGATAAGGATTAGGCATGCCGGCAAAGAAAACGGCTTCCCCTTTGGCCTTGGGCCTTCATGAACTGAGCATCCAGCTGGACGAGCAGGCGCTCAACTTTAACCACACCGACGAGCTAGAGCCGTTTCGCGGCGTACTCGGCCAGGAACGCGCTGTCGAAGCGTTGCAGTTCGGTGTGGCCATGCCGCGTAGCGGCTACAACGTGTTTGTGATGGGTGAGTCGGGCACCGGGCGTTTCTCCTATGTGCAGCGTTACCTCAAGGCGGAGGCCAAGCGTCAAGCCACGCCGAGTGACTATTGCTATGTGAATCACTTCGACGAGCCGCGCGAGCCCAAAGTGCTGGAGCTGCCCTCGGGCACGGCGTGCCAGTTGATTGCGGTGATTGATCAGCTGCTGGATAACCTGTTGGCGACCTTCCCGGCGGTGTTCGAAACCCCGGCGTTTCAGCAGCGTAAAGCCGCCATCGAGCGCATCTTCAACCAGCAATACGACCGCGCGCTGGATAAGGTCGAGCGCAAGGCACTGGAGAAAAACGTCGCGCTGTATCGCGATGCCAACAACGTGGCGTTTACGCCGATGCAAGACGGCAAGGCGTTGGATGAAACCGAGTTCGCCCAGCTGCCTGAAGCCGTGCGCGAGCGCTTTCACGAAGACATCAGCGCGCTGGAGGATTATTTAAGCGCGGAGCTGTCGAACCTGCCGCAGTGGAAGCGTGAAAACAGCAACCAGCTGCGTCAGCTCAATGAAGAAGTGATCACCGAAGCGCTGCAGCCTTTGCTCGACCCGCTGCGCGAGCAGTACGCCGAGCAAGCCTGCGTGTTGGCTTACTTAGAGGCCATGCAGGCCAATTTGCAGAAGGTGGTGATTGATCTGCTGGTGGAAGAACGCCCGCTGGAAAGTCGCCCAGATGCGTACAAAAAACAGCTGCTCACCGAGCTGTATGCACCCAGTTTAGTGGTCGGCCACGGGGAGCAAGCCGGCGCGCCGGTGGTGTTCGAGGCGCACCCGTCCTACGACAACCTGTTTGGTCGCGTGGAATACGTGTCTGACCAAGGCGTGCTGTCCACCAGCTACCGGCAGATTCGCCCCGGCGCGCTACACCGCGCCAACGGCGGCTATCTGGTGCTTGAGGCAGAAAAAATGCTCGCCGAGCCGTTTGTTTGGGAAGCCCTCAAACGCTCGCTGCATTCGCGCACGCTGAAAATGGAATCGCCTTTGGCCGAACTGGGCCGTTTGGCGGCGGTGAGCCTGTCGCCGCAGGTGATTCCGCTGCATATCAAGGTGATTCTGATTGGCTCGCGGCATGTGTATTACACCCTGCAAGACCTCGATCCGGACTTTCAGGAAATGTTCCGCGTGCTGGTCGACTTCGACGAAGACCTGCCGTGCACCGGCGAGAGCCTAGAAAGCTTCGCCCAGCTGCTGAAAACCCGTTGCAGCGAAGAAGGCTTGGCGCCGCTCACCCGCGCCGCCGTGCAGCGTTTGGTGATCTACAGCGCGCGTCTGGCCGAGCATCAAAGGCGCTTGTCGGCACGGATTGCCGATGTATTCCAGTTGGTTAGCGAAGCCGATTTCTTGCGCAATTTGGCCGGCGATCCATACACCGATGTGCAGCACATCGAGCGGGCGCTCAAAGCCAAAGCCACCCGTACCGGGCGTGTCTCGGCGCGGATTCTCGATGACATGCTCGACGGCGTGATCCTGATCGACACCGAAGGCGCTGCGGTGGGCAAGTGCAACGGCCTGACAGTGCTGGAAGTCGGCGACTCGGCGTTTGGTGTGCCCGCGCGGATTTCCGCCACGGTGTACCCCGGCGGCAACGGCATTGTGGATATTGAGCGCGAGGTCAACCTTGGCCAGCCGATTCACTCCAAGGGCGTGATGATTCTGACCGGCTATCTGGGCAGCCGTTACGCGCAGCAATTCCCGCTGGAAATCTCCGCCAGCATCGCGCTGGAGCAATCCTACGGCTATGTGGATGGCGACAGTGCCTCGTTGGGTGAGGTCTGTGCGCTGATCTCGGCCTTGTCGCGCACGCCGCTCAAACAGTGCTTCGCCATCACCGGCTCGATCAACCAGTTTGGTGAAGTGCAGGCCGTAGGCGGGGTGAACGAGAAGATTGAAGGCTTCTTCCGTCTCTGTGAAGCGCGCGGTTTAACCGGCGAGCAAGGGGTGATTATCCCGCGCTCCAACGTGCCGAGCTTGATTCTTGAGCAGCGCGTGATCGATGCGGTGAAAGCTGGGCGCTTCCACATTTACGCGGTGCGCCAAGTGGATGAAGCGCTCGGCCTGTTGCTCGGCGAAGACGCCGGCGCCTTGGCCGACGATGGCCAGTTTGCCGAAGGCTCGGTGAATGCTCGCGTGGTCGAGCGCCTGCACGATATTGCCCAGCTCAGCGAAGATGAGCGTGAAGAGGCCGAAGGCGCGGAAGGCGCTGAGGGCAGCGAAGAGGCTGACGCCAAGGGCTAAACGCGACGCGGGTTCATAGTCTGTCTGGTCGGTCACTGCACAATCTGCTGCAGGCACCGGCCAGACTCGCTCAGGCGGGCTTTCCCCAAGGCCATGCACAGAGTTATCCACAGCGAGCGGGGATAACCTGCGAAGGCGTACCGCACTTGTCGGCATGCTCTGTGCGCTGGGGAATGTGTCACTGGATATGTCATAGCCCCACCGGCTGCAAGCTGCTGCTGAGCGGCCTGTAGGGCCTTCAATGCACAGTGGGGCAGTACAAGCGCTGTCTTGCTGGTGTGCAGCGGCTGAGCTTGACGCCGTGTTGCTGCTGCTTAGCTGTTGCTCCTCTAATCGCTTGTAATGCACTGTTTTTATTAATAAATCTGCGTTTTCTGGGCTTTTGCTAAGCGATGGCTGTGGGCGTCGTGGTTCGCTATCGCCTTGCCCTAGGCCTCGGCGCGTTGTGGTGCGTTGCAGGGGCATGACGGTGCGTGGTTGCTGCGTAGGCAGGCATGGCTTTTGACGGCGCTGGGCGCTTTTGGGGCTGTGCTGAGCAAATCCTGATCAATCTGCTATAAGCCGCGTCAGGCTTAGCGTGTAGCCGCTTACTCCAAGGCCACTCACAGAGTTATCCACAGAAGCTGGGGATTAACTCTGCGGTTATGCCAGCGGGTGGCTTGGCTAGGCATTCACGCGGGGCGTGCCTTGTATGCAGGGTTAAGCTGGGTATACTCGCGCCGCATCGTTCACCCCTTGTTGAGGAGCGTTATGGAACGTTTTATCGAATCAGTCATGTACTCCGCCCGTTGGTTACTGGCGCCTATTTACTTAGGTCTGTCGCTGGCGCTGTTGGCCTTGGCGCTGAAGTTCTTCCAAGAGCTGGTGCATGTCATCCCCAACGTCTTTGCGCTGACCGAATCGGACTTAGTGCTGGCCATTCTGGCGATGATCGACATGGCGCTGGTCGGCGGCTTGTTGGTGATGGTGATGATCTCGGGCTACGAGAACTTCGTGTCGCAGATCAATCTGGCCGAAGGCAAAGAACGCCTGTCGTGGCTGGGCAAGATGGATTCCAGCTCGCTGAAGAACAAAGTGGCGGCGTCCATCGTGGCGATTTCCTCCATCCACCTGCTGCGTATTTTTATGGATGCGCAGAACATCGAGCCGGTGTACCTAAAGTGGTACGTGATTATCCACATGACCTTTGTCGCCTCGGCCTTTGCCATGGGCTACTTGGATAAGCTCACCAAGCATTAAGCGGCTGGTAGGGCTGGTAAAAAACCGCAGGCGAGCCCTGCGGTTTTTTTATGCGCGTTGGTCGGGTAATGCAGGTTAAAACTTGTACATCTGTGTTTTTGGTGTAAAGGTTTTTCTAGGCAGAGGAGGAACACCATGAACCTAGAAGAACTCTCCGTACTGGCCCATGGCGGGCAAATCGAGGCGCTGGATTTGGTCTCGCTGGAAGGCGGCATTTATGTGCTAGAGGCGCAAATGGACGGGCGCCGCATGCCGGTGCAGGCGCACAACGGTGGCGAGTTACGCCTGCGTTCGGTGGAGCACGCGCGTGAAGTGCTGCAAGGCATGCCGGCCGAGGTGCCGCTGCATTTAGTGCATGCCGTGGTGCATGACGAAATGATTGGCCTGCCCGGCAAAGCCGCCGAGCCATTGCGGGTGCCGGTGCATAATCAGCCCTCTTGGTGACTGACAAGGGCAGGGCTGGGCGAATGTGTTAGGCTGCGCGCCTCGTTGAATTGTTAGCAGGAGTCGCGCATGTCGCACCAAGTACCCGATACCGATGAAGCCCGCGTAAGTTACGGCATTGGCCGCCAGCTGGGTGATCAGCTGCGTGACAACCCTGTGCCGGGCATGTTGTTGGATCAGGTGATCGCCGGTCTTACCCAAGCGTTTCAGGGCGAAGCCAGCGCTGTGCCGATGGCTGACTTGAGCGCGAGCTTTAAAGTCATCCGCGAAAAAATGCAGGCCGAAGCCGCCGCGCGTGCCGAGCAAGCGCAGCAAGCCGGTTTGGATTACTTGGCAGAAAACGCCAAGCGCGAAGGCGTAACTGTGCTGGCCTCGGGCCTGCAGTATGAAGTGATCAATGCCAGCGAAGGCCGCCAGCCTGCTGCCACCGACCGCGTGCGCACCCACTACCACGGCACCCTGATCGACGGCAGCGTGTTTGACTCGTCGTATCAGCGTGGCGAGCCGGCTGAGTTTCCGGTTAACGGCGTGATTGCTGGCTGGGTAGAAGCCCTGCAGCTGATGGGCGAAGGCGCCAAGTGGCGTCTGCACGTACCGAGCGAGCTGGCTTACGGCGCGCAAGGCGCTGGCAGCATTCCGCCGCACTCGGTGCTGGTGTTTGATGTTGAGCTGCTGAACGTGCTGTAAGACGTTCTGCGAAAAAAACGGCCATCACGCGCAAGCGGATGGCCGTTTTTTATGCCTTGTCGGCTGCTTTACAGAAGGATCTCGATGTCCTCAGTCGGAAACGCCACGCAGGAATAAATCCAGCCAAAGTCGCGGTCGGATTTGCGCAAATGCGCTTCTGTAGGGTTAAACACCGCCCCAGACAGCAGCTTAATGCGGCACAAGCTGCACTCGCCCGAGCGGCAGGCGTTTTCTGCGCCATAGCCGTTGCGCTCTAAGCTATTGAGTAACGGTTCGCCCACTTTGGCGGTAAAGCTGCCTTTGCCGCGCACGCTGATGGTGACTTCATCATCCAAGCTCACGCCTTGCGGCCAGCCGGCTTGTTGGTCGGGGCTTTTCGGTGCGCCGTTGGCTTCAATGCGAATACGCCGACGTTTAACGCCCAGCGCTAGCAGTTGCTCAAGGCAGTTGTTGTTAAACGGCGTGGGGCCGCAGATGTAGAACATCTTGCCGTCAAGCTGCTCGCCTAATAGCTCGCGCAACACCTCGCCAGTTAAGCGCCCGCTGCGGCCAGTAAAGCCAGCAGGTGGGCGCGAGATGATTTCATCTAAGCGGAAGTTGGCGTGCTCACTGGCCAGTTGGCGCAGTTCGTCGGCGTAGATCACGTCATCCACAAAACTGTTGGCGTAGATCAGCTGAAAGTTAAACGGCAAGTCGTTGTGCAGAATGTTCAGCAACATGCTGCGCGCCGGCACGCTGCCCGAGCCACCGGCTAAAAACACGAGGTCATCGCCGTGAAACACTGGGTTGTGGTGAAAGCTGCCCATCGGCCCTGAGCTTTGCAGGCTATCGCCCACCTGCACGGCATCCAGCAGGTGATGCGAGACAAAACCGCCTTGGGCGCGCTTGATGGTCAGGTCGTAGTAACGGCGCTCGCACGGAGACGAGGCCACCGCATACGGCCGCGCAGTTTCGACGCCATTAATCTGCACAAACACGTTGATGTATTGCCCGGCCTGAAAAGGCGGTAGGAGGCGGCTGTCGCTGGCGGCGACGCGCAGGGTTTTGGTCGAGGGGGTGTCTTCGACGATCTGCGTCACCGTGAGGGCGAGGCGTTTGGGGTGCAGTTGGCTGATGGTTTTCGCCACCGCGCCTTTGACTTCAGTGAAGTCGCTGCCGGTCTGCGCGAGGGCATCTTTGGCGGCCATAGCATCGCGAAAGCCAGCCACCGCGTTAAGCAGGTTGTTATCAGACATGGGCCACCTCGGTGTGCTGCGCTTTGATGTATTTCAGGGCGGCGCGGGCGGTGGATTCGCCGGCCATGTAGGTGGGTTGGAAACCGCCCATGCCTGTCCACGCGCTGGCTAAGTACAAGCCCGGTACACCGTCTAAACGCTCGCGCAGCAGGGCTGAGTCTTCCGTGCTTTGACGGAAGCCGTAGATCGCCCCGCTGGGCGTGTTGAGGTAGCGCATCATGGTCAGCGGTGTGGCGACTTCGACTTCTTCGATGTAGTCGCGCACCTTGGGGTACACCTGCTCGATCACGTCGATCAGCTGCTCGGCAAAGGCGTACTTGGTTTTCGCGTAGTCTTCCGGTGCCACGCTATTCCACACATCGCCGTATTGCAGGCACACCAGCACCACTTGGCTTTTGCCCGGCGGCGCGGCCTCGGGTTCTTCAAAGTTGTAGCAGGTCAGCATGCCGCCTAAAGGCGCTTCCAGGCTGCCCATGCGCTGGTACAGCGCTTCATCGCTTAAGGTTTGGTAGACGAAGCTCGAAGCCGCGGTGATGCCCAGTTCTTGCGGCGTGCAGTCCAAGCCCAGATAAATCACAAACGCCGAGGTGCCCATGCGTCGCGACTTGAAGTCTTGCTGCACAGGTAGTGGCGGTTGCTGGCCGTCGAGCAGCTCGTTAAAGGTCATCAGCGGGCTGGCGTTGGAGACCACCGTGCGGCACTTAACCACTTCGCCGGTTTCTAGCTGCACACCGCTGACTGCGCCGTTGTCGGTGAGGATTTTCTCGGCGCCGCAGTTAAAGCGTACTTCGCCGCCGGCTTCTAAGAACGACTCGACTAAGGCGTTAGACATCGCCTGCGAGCCGCCCTTGATATGCCACGGTTTAAACGCCGCGTAGGCGTAAATCATCACTGCTAAATCAGGGAAGGGGATCTCACCCGGCGGCACGCCAAGGTACAACCAATAGGCGCTGATCAGGCTTTTAAGCTTAGGGTCTTGGAAGTGCTCGTCGACCACGCTTTTGGCACTCATAAAGCCGTATTTCACATAGTGGGGGCACATCTTCTTCAGCATGTCTTCGCTGCCGGCGCGGCGCGCTTGCGGCAGGGTCATAAAGCTTTCTAGGCAGATGGTTTCGCAAAGCTTTAAGAAGGCCTCGATGCCGGCTTGCTCGGCAGGAAAGAGCTCGATCAGGGTGCGCTTCAGGCCGCTCCAACTGGCTGGCAGGGTAACGTCGATTTCGCCGGGCACCGCCAAGCGATACAGCGAGTGTTCTTGCACGAACTCGACTTTATCCAGCACGCCAAGGCTGTCGAACACCTTGCGCATGATGAACGGCTTGTCCGGCGTGCCGAGGCCGCTGAGCTGGTGCAGGGCCACTTCAAACTCAAACTGGCCGCGCACGAAAGAGGTCGCGCAGCCGCCGGGAATGTTGTGCCTTTCCAGTAGCAAGGTTTTGCTGCCCTCGCGTTGCAGGGCGGTGGCGGCGGTAAGCCCGGCATTGCCGGCGCCAATCACCACGGCGTCGTAGCTGTGCATAAAATAACCTCAACTTAGCGGTGTTAAGATTTGCCTAAAATAAAACTCAGATGGGTTTCGGCGGCGTGCTGCTGGCGAATCACCTGAGTGCGTTTTCGCAGGGTAGGGGCTTAATCTTATCGCTGTCAAGATTCTTTCGGGTGATAGGATTACGCGACACAGAACCTGAGGCGGCTATGGCGCAATCGGCAAAAAACAAACGCGATACCTACCATGTGGGCAACTTGGCGCCGCAGTTACTCAGCGCGGCCGCAGAACTGTTGGCCGAGGTGGGGCCGGCAAAGTTGTCGTTGCGTGCGGTGTCTGAGCGGGTGGGGGTGAGCTCTACGGCCGCGTATCACCACTTTGCCAATCGCACCGAGCTGCTCAGCCAACTGGCCGCACAAGGCTTTGATGAGTTAGGGCGAGTGCTGCGGCAACGCGATGATGGCGCGAGCTTAAATGCCAAGTTGCGCGGCGGCGTGCGCACTTACTTTGCCTTTGCACGGCGTAATCCGGCGCTGTATCAGCTGATGTTTGGTGCCGAGCTGGCGACTGAGGACATGAGCCCAGCGCTGCGCATCGCTCGTGAGGCGGCCTTTGGCGAGCTCAAGCAGCTGATCGCCGAGGTGCTGGCAAAACCGTTGGATAGCAGCGAGGTGCGCAGCGCCGCACTGGCCAGTTGGTCGTATACCCACGGCTTGGCGTCGTTAGTGATTCACGGCGTACTGCAGCCGCCCGCGGAGGGCGGCGATGAGGCGTTTGTGATGAAAGGCCTGCAGGGTTTGAGCCTGCTGCTGCAGGTGGGGATGAACAGCGCTAGCGAGCGATAAGCGCTTACAGCCAGTGATTTTGCCCAAGCGCACGGGCGTAGCAGAGCAAAAACAGCTGGCGCACGGTTTCTTTTTGCGCGTGTGGCGGGGTTTGCTCCAGCTCGTGTACGTCTAGGTCGCCTTGATCGACCAGCTCGCGAATCGCTTGGCTATCCAGCTCGGCACACACGCGGCCGGTGCCGCAGTGCAAAATCCGTAAACGGGGTTCTGGCCGCTCCAGCCAGGCATCAATTAGATACGTCATAGCACACCTCCTTGGCTTATTTGCAAATGATAATAATTATCATTAAGTAGGCGTGCAAGTGAGCTTTGCTGTGTGCGGCGCGGAAAACGACCAACGGCAGCCGAAGCTGCCGTTGTCTGAACTGCGTAGGTGCTGTTCGGCTTAGTGCGTGCGGGCGACCGAGAAGCGCGCCAAGCCTTCCAGCGCTTCGCGGTAGGGCGAGGCGGGTAGTACGCTGAGCAGTTCTACGGCCTTGTCGGCGTATTCGCGGGCCAGCTTGGCGGTGTAATCCAGCGAGCCGCTGGCCTCTACCGCTGCGCCAATGGCAGTGATATCGGTGCTGCCACCTTTCTGAATCGCTTCACGCACGAGTGCGGCTTGTTCGGCGGTGCCTTCGCGCATGGTGTAAATCAGCGGCAGGGTGGGCTTGCCTTCGGCCAAGTCATCGCCGACGTTTTTGCCCATTTCCTCGGCATTGCCGCGGTAGTCGAGCAGGTCGTCCGCCAGCTGGAAGGCGACGCCCAAGGCATCGCCGTATTGGCGCACCGCTTCGCGCTGTTCATCACTGGCGCCACAGAGGATGGCGGCGCTGTGGGTTGAGGCTTCGAACAGCATGGCGGTCTTGCAGCGAATCACTTCCATATAGGTTTCTTCGCTGGTGCTGGCATCGCGCACTTTAGATAGCTGCAGCACTTCGCCTTCGGCAATCACGCGGGTGGCTTGCGAGAGCACTTGCATCACCGGCAGCGAGCCGAGCTCGACCATCATTTCGAACGAGCGTGAATAAAGGAAGTCGCCTACCAGCACGCTGGGTGAGTTGCCCCACAGTGCATTGGCGGTCGAGCGGCCACGGCGCATGCCCGAGGCATCTACTACGTCGTCGTGCAATAACGTTGCGGTGTGCAGGAATTCGATGATCGCAGCTAATAAGCGGTGGTTGTTAGCTTGATGGCCAAGGGCGTTGGCGGTGAGCAGCACCAGCAGCGGACGCAGGCGTTTGCCGCCGGCGGAGACAATATAGTCACCAATCTTGCTGACCAGTGGCACGCGCGACTGCAAGCGCTCGCGGATTTCGGCGTCGACGGCGGCAAAGTCGTCGGCCACCAGCTCGATAATGGCCTGGGGCTGCATAATTGCTGGGCTTCCTCAATGATTGCGCGGCATGCTAGGTGTGGGGCTTGGGGGTGTCAAGGCAAAAGCCAATCAGGCTTGCTTGCGCTCAAGGCTTTGCGTAGAATCGCGGGCCCTGAATCTATTACCCAGGTTTTCCCTGCCTACGCAATCGTCGGGTGACGCGGAAGGTTCCGCCAAGCCGACAGCCATGCCGGTCGATAACTCTTTCGATAAAGCGCCGGGTGAGCAGGACTAACGGAGAACATACATGTACGCAGTAATCGTTACCGGTGGCAAGCAATACAAGGTTGCCGAAGGTGAATTCCTTAAGGTTGAGAAGCTCGAAATCGCTACTGGCGAAGCTGTAGCTTTCGACCGCGTTCTGCTGGTTGGCAATGGCGACGACGTTAAAATCGGTGCTCCGGTTGTTGATGGCGCCAAAGTAACCGCAGAAGTTGTGGCTCACGGCCGTGGCGAGAAGGTTCGCATCATCAAGTTCCGTCGCCGTAAGCACCACATGAAGCGTCAGGGCCACCGTCAGTGGTTCACTGAAATCAAGATCACCGGCATTCAGGCCTAACCCTTTTTTGGAGGATTGCATCCATGGCACACAAAAAAGCTGGCGGTAGTACCCGCAACGGCCGCGACTCAGAAGCTAAACGCTTAGGCGTGAAGATGTACGGCGGCCAAATCGTTAAGGCTGGCAACATCATCGTTCGTCAGCGCGGCACCAAGTTCCATGCAGGCCCGAACGTTGGCATGGGCAAAGATCACACCCTGTTCGCTAAGGCTGACGGCGTGATCAAGTTCGAGGTTAAGGGCGCCTTTAACCGCAAGTACGTGACCGTGGTTAACGCCTAATCACTGCTTGACTGAAAAAGCCCTGTCGATGACAGGGCTTTTTTGTTTGTATTGATAATGATCTACAGTGAGCCCATCCGTAATGGGTGGGAGATGGTCCCATGAAATTCGTAGACGAAGTCAGCATCCGCGTTCAGGCTGGCGATGGCGGCAATGGCTGCATGAGCTTCCGCCGTGAAAAATTCATCGAAAAAGGTGGTCCGGATGGTGGCGACGGCGGCGACGGTGGCTCGATTTATCTGGTCGCTGACGTCAACCTCAACACCTTGGTGGATTACCGCTACACGCGCCGTTTTCAGGCGCAGCGTGGCGAAAACGGCAGCAGCAAAGACTGCACCGGCGCGAAGGGTGAAGATATGTTTTTGCCAGTGCCGATTGGCACCACGGTGATTGATGCGGGTACGCAGGAAATCATCGGTGACCTGAAAGCCGACGGGCAAAAACTGCTGGTCGCCAAGGGTGGCTGGCACGGCTTGGGCAACACCCGCTTCAAGTCCAGCGTTAACCGCGCGCCACGGCAGACCAGTAAAGGTACGCTGGGTGAAGGTCGCGACCTGAAGATGGAGCTGAAAGTGCTGGCCGATGTCGGCCTGCTCGGCATGCCCAATGCCGGTAAGAGTACTTTTATTCGTTCGGTTTCGGCGGCTAAGCCGAAAGTGGCGGATTACCCCTTCACCACTATCGTGCCTAACTTGGGCGTGGTGCGTGTCGGTTCGCATCGCAGCTTTGTGGTGGCAGATATCCCCGGCTTGATTGAAGGTGCTTCCGATGGTGCTGGCCTCGGCACGCGCTTCTTAAAGCACTTGTCGCGTACGCGCCTGTTGCTGCATTTGGTGGATATGGCGCCGTTGGATCTGTCTGATCCTGCTGATGCGGCGGAGATTATCCTCAATGAGCTGGAACGTTTTAGCCCGGCATTGATGGAGCGTGAGCGCTGGTTGGTGCTCAACAAGGCCGATCAGCTGCTGGAAGATGAGCAGCAAGAGCGCGTGCAGGCGGTGGTTGAGCGCTTGAATTGGCAGGGCAAGGTGTACACCATCTCTGCGCTGGAGCGTGAAGGCACCGAGCAGCTGTGTCGCGACATCATGGCCTACATGGAGCGTCGCGGTGAGCTGATCGAAGAAGACGAGGCCTTTGCCGCGCAGCTTAAAGAGCTGGATGCGCGTATCGAGGCTGAAGCACGCGCGCATATCCAGACGCTGGATGATCGTCGTGCGCTGCGTAAAGCAGGCTTGTTGCCCAGCGATACCGATGACGAAGAGTTGGATGATGATTGGGAAGGCGACGAAGATGGTCCAGAGATCATCTACGTACGCGACTGATCACGTCGGGTAATAGTGTTTGGGCGGTCGTTGACCGCCCTTCGTTTGTGTGGAAAGAACAAATGCGCGAAAGAGTTCAGCAGGCTAAGCGTTGGGTGGTGAAAATCGGCAGTGCCTTGCTCACCAATGATGGGCAGGGTCTTGATCGTGCGGCCATGGCGGTGTGGGTTGAGCAGCTGGTTGCGTTGCGGCAGGCAGGCGTGGAGTTGGTGCTGGTGTCATCCGGTGCGGTAGCGGCCGGCATGCGTACGCTAGGCTGGACGGAGCGCCCCAAGGCTATGCACGAGCTGCAAGCGGCCGCTGCCGTAGGACAGATGGGCTTAGTGCAGGCGTGGGAGTCCAGCTTTAAGCAGCATGGTCTACACACCGCACAAGTGTTGCTCACCCATGACGACTTGTCCGACCGCAAGCGCTACCTGAATGCCCGCAGCACCCTGCGCAGCTTGGTGGATTTTGGCGTGATTCCGGTGATTAACGAGAATGACACGGTCGTCACCGATGAAATCCGCTTTGGCGATAACGACACCTTGGCGGCCTTGGTGGCTAACTTGGTGGAAGCTGATTTGCTGGTGATCCTCACCGATCGCGATGGCATGTTCGACGCTGATCCGCGCAATAACCCCGATGCGCAGCTGATTCTTGAGGCGCGCGCGGATGACCCTGACCTCGACGCCAAAGCCGGCGGCAGTGCCGGTGCGTTGGGGCGTGGCGGCATGGCGACCAAGCTGCGTGCCGCGCGCTTGGCGGCGCGTTCGGGCAGTCACAGTGTGATTATTGGTGGGCGTATCGAGCAGGTGATCAGCCGCTTAAAGGCGGGTGAGCGCATCGGTACTTTGCTCACCCCAGAACGCACGCCGTTGGCGGCGCGTAAGCAGTGGTTGGCTGGGCATCTGCAAATGCGTGGCGCGCTGGTGTTGGATGACGGTGCCGTGCGGGCGCTGCGCGAAGGGCATAGAAGTCTGCTGCCGGTGGGTGTGCGCGAAGTGCGTGGCCAGTTCCGTCGTGGCGAGATGATCGCTTGCGTGGATGTCAATGGTGCCGAGGTGGCGCGCGGTTTGGTCAATTACAGTGCGCTGGAGGCCAGTAAAATCGCTGGTCAGCCTAGCGAGGCCATCGAACGCTTGCTGGGTTACGTGGATGATTTGGAGTTGGTGCACCGCGATAACTTGGTGCTCGTCTAAGGAGATTCGGCATGCGTTATGGCGTGTTGGTGGGCTTGCTGTTAAGCAGTTCTGCAGTAATGGCAGAAGAGATTGGCGAAGTGTCGACGGTGTTTAAATGGCTCGGCCCGAACGACAAGGTGGTGGTTGAGGCGTTTGATGACCCTAAGGTGCAGGGTGTGACCTGTTATCTGTCACGCGCCAAGACGGGCGGCATCAAGGGTGGCTTAGGTTTAGCGGAAGATCGCTCCGAGGCCTCGATTGCCTGTCGTCAGGTTGGCCCAATCCAGATTGTTGAGCCGCTCAAAGAAGGCGAAGAGGTCTTCAAGCAGCGCACCTCATTAGTGTTCAAGAGTATGCAGGTGGTGCGTTTTCATGACCGTAAGCGCAACGCGCTGGTGTACTTGGTGTACAGCGATCGGGTGATTGAGGGCAGTCCGCAAAACAGCATTACGGCGATCCCCATCATGCCGTGGCCTAAGGCTGAGGCTCAGTAACGATAAGAAAGGCGCCGTGATTAGGCGCCTTTTTTTGTGCGTGCGAGTAAATCGCAGGCAATAAAAAACCAGCTCGAAAGCTGGTTTTTTATGAATCCGGTAAGAACCGATCAGGCCGCTTGTGACAGCGCTTTAACCTGAGCGTTCAGGCGGCTCTTATGACGAGCAGCCTTGTTCTTGTGGATGATGCCCTTGTCGGCCATGCGGTCAATGACCGGTACAGCAGCAACGTATGCAGCCTGGGCTTTTTCGGCGTCTTTGGCAGCAATGGCCTTAACGACGTTTTTGATGTAAGTGCGAACCATGGAACGCAGGCTGGCATTGTGGCTGCGGCGCTTCTCAGCCTGCTTGGCGCGTTTCTTGGCGGAGGGGATATTAGCCACCGTCGAGCTCCTCGAAATACTGGGGGTTACCAAATAAAGGCGGCAGATGATGCCGCCGTGCTTTGCGTCTGTCAACCCTGAAACGCATCTGTGCTGGAGCGCATTCAGCCTGTTGGTTACACTCGCGCCACGTTTTCGGGGGATCGAACATGGCGGCGGCACCAGCAAAAGGCGGTTTATTGCGTTCCAGCGCGGTGGTCAGTGTGATGACGCTGCTTTCGCGTGTGCTCGGCATGGTACGCGATATGGTCGTGGCTGCCTATTTTGGTTCGGGCTCGGCGGCCGATGCCTTCTTTGTGGCCTTCAAGATTCCTAACTTTTTACGCCGCTTATTTGCCGAGGGCGCCTTTGCGCAAGCCTTTGTGCCGGTGCTGGCGGAATACCAAACCCAGCGCAGCTTTGATGACGTCAAACTGCTGGTGGCACGCACGGCGGGCAGCTTGGGGTTAGTGCTCAGCGGCGTGACCTTGTTGGGCGTTGCCGGTGCGCCGGTGCTGATCATGCTGTTTGCGCCGGGCTTTCACAGTGAGCCCGCCAAGCTGGCCATGGCTGGCGAGATGCTGGCGATTACCTTTCCCTACTTGTTGCTGATTTCCCTTACCGCCTTCTGCGGCAGTGTGCTGAACAGCTATGGCCGCTTTGCGGTGCCGTCGTTTACCCCGGTACTGCTGAATATCTGCATGATCGCTGCCACGGTGGGTCTGACGCCGTATTTCGACGAGCCAGTCTTTGCGCTGGCGTGGGGCGTGTTTATCGCCGGTATCGCGCAGTTGCTGTTCCAGCTGCCGTTTATGGCGCGCCTAGGGCTGCTGGCAGCGCCGCGCTGGGGCTTTAAAGACGAAGGCGTGCGCAAGATTATGACCTTGATGCTGCCGGCGCTGTTTGGTGTGTCGGTGAGCCAGATCAACTTGCTGCTGGATACCGTGCTGGCGTCGTTCCTGCAGACCGGCAGTGTGTCGTGGTTGTATTACGCCGACCGCTTGTCGGAATTGCCCTTGGGCGCCTTCGGGATTGCCATTGGTACGGTGATTTTGCCTTCGTTGTCGCGCCAACACGCCTCTAGCGACCCGAAAGCCTTTAGCAAAACCATCGACTGGGCGCTGCGTATGGTGCTCTTGGTTGGTGTGCCGGCAGCTTTGGCATTGGCCTTGTTGGCCGAGCCGATGATCGCCACCTTGTTCTTCTACGGCGCGATGACGCAAACCGCGGTCGAGCAATCGGCGCTGGCCTTGCAGGCTTATTCGCTCGGCGTGCTGACCTTTATGCTGATCAAGGTATTGGCGCCGGGCTATTTCGCCCGCCAAGACACTAAAACTCCGGTACGCATCGCGATCATCTGCATGGCGGCGAATATGGTGTTTAACCTCATCTTGATCTGGCCGCTGCAGCACGTGGGCTTGGCGCTGGCGACGTCGCTATCGGCCATGCTCAACACCGGTATGTTGCTGTGGGGCTTGCGCAAGGCGGGCGTGTACGAGTTTGCCCCGGGTTGGGGGCGTTTCTCGCTGCAGCTATTGTCTGCATGTGTGGCCATGCTGGCCGTGGTGGTGTGGCTGAACCCGGCCCACGCGGTGTGGTTTGACTGGGGCTGGCAGATGCGTGCCGGGTGGATGGCTCTCTTGGTTGTGGCTGGCGGCGCAGCCTATGCGGGCGCTTTGCTGGTAACCGGTTTGCGTCCACGCCATCTGCGTCACGCCTAACATGGCTGCGGCATGCGCTAAGCGGTTGGTCAGCGCTGAGCTGGCAAGGCTATAATCGGCCTCTTTTGCTGTAAGCCAGGTGCTATGGAGCTGATTCGCGGTCTGCACAATTTGCGCCCCCGTCATCGCGGGCATGTCGTCACTATCGGTAATTTCGATGGTGTGCATGTGGGCCATCAAGCCATTTTGTCGCGCCTGCGTGAATCTGCCGCGCGCGCTGGCTTGCCCAGTTGTGTGGTGATTTTCGAGCCGCAGCCACGCGAGTTTTTCGCCGGCCGCGAAGCGCCGCCGCGCCTGAGCCGCCTGCGTGACAAACTCGCGCTGCTGAAAGCCGCGGGTGTCGATCGCGTGCTGTGCCTGAGCTTTAACCAGCGCCTGCGTGAACTCACTGCAGAGGCCTTTGTGCAGCGCATTTTGGTTGAAGGCTTAGGCGTTACCCATCTGCAAGTGGGCGACGACTTCCGCTTTGGTTGCGACCGTGCCGGCGACTTTGCCTTTTTACAGCAAGCCGGCAGCACGCTGGGGTTTACCGTAGAAAACACCCAAACCGTCGAGTTGCTCGGTGATCGCGTAAGCAGCACGCGGATTCGCTCGCTGCTGGAGTCAGGCGATTTCGCCACTGCCGAAGCCCTGCTAGATCGCCCCTTTGTGATCGCCGGGCGCGTGCTGCACGGGCAAAAGCTCGGCCGCACCTTGGGTGTGCCGACCGCCAATATCCAGCTCAAGCGCTTACGCGCACCGCTGCACGGCGTGTATGTGGTGAGTGTGCAGCACGAAGGGCAAGTACTGGCTGGGGTGGCCAATATCGGCGAGCGCCCCAGTGTGGCGGGCGACGGCCAAGCGCACCTTGAAGTGCATGTGCTCGATTACGCCGGCGACCTCTACGGCCAATACCTGCCGGTGCGCTTTCATGCCAAGCTGCGCGACGAGCAAAAATTTGCAGGGCTAGATGCCCTAAAAGCCGCGATTTATGCGGATATCGACGCTGCCCGCGCTTATTGGCAGCAATACCCTTTACCGTGCTGCGTGTAACGCGGCAGTTCTTTACGCAAGCAGGAATGAGCCAAGAGCCATGACCGACTACAAAGCCACCCTGAATCTGCCGGAAACCGACTTTCCCATGAAAGCCGGTCTGGCCCAACGTGAACCCGGCATGCTGGACGCATGGAACGGTATTGGGCTGTACCAGAAGATTCGCGCCATTAGCGCCGGTCGGCCGAAGTTCGTCCTGCACGATGGCCCGCCCTATGCCAACGGCGACATCCACATCGGCCACGCGGTGAACAAGATCCTTAAGGACATCATCGTTAAATCGAAAACCCTCGCCGGTTTCGATGCGCCGTACGTGCCGGGTTGGGACTGTCACGGTCTGCCGATTGAACACAAAGTAGAAACCCTGATCGGCCGTGCCGGCGACAAAGTGCCGTACCGCGAATTTCGTCAGAAGTGCCGCGAATACGCCGCCAGCCAAGTCGATGGCCAGAAGCGCGACTTTATCCGCCTGGGCGTGCTTGGCGATTGGGATAATCCCTACCTGACCATGAACTTCCAGACCGAGGCCGACATCGTACGCAGCCTCGGCCGCATCGTTGCCAACGGCCACTTGGTCAAAGGCTACAAGCCAGTGTACTGGAGCGTGGTGGGGCAGAGCGCCTTGGCCGAGGCCGAGGTGGAATACCAAGACAAGACCTCCACTGCCATCGACGTACGTTTCACTGCTGTCGATCAAGCCGCCTTGCTGGCCGCCTTCCCTGAGGCCGCTGGCGAAGGTAGTGCCGCGCTGGTGATCTGGACCACCACGCCGTGGACCATCCCCGCCAACCAAGCCGTGGCGCTGAATGCCGAGCTGGAATACAGCTTGGTGCAGCTGGATTGCGGTAATGGTGTCGAACGCTTGGTGCTGGCCACCGACATGGTCAAAGACATCATGGCCCGCTGGGGCGTGGAGAGCTGGCAGAGCCTAGGCGTGTGCCGTGGCGCTGCGCTGGAAGGTTTAAAGCTGCAGCACCCGTTCTTCGATCGCCAAGTGCCGGTCATCTTGGGCGATCACGTGACGCTGGATGCCGGTACCGGCGCCGTACACACCGCCCCCGATCATGGTTTGGAAGACTTCCAAGTCGGCCAAGCCTATGGCCTCGGCACCCTCAACTTAGTGCAAGCCGACGGCACCTACAGCGAAGCGGCTGGCCCGTTTGCTGGCGTGCATGTGTACAAGGCCGACGAGCCGGTACTGGCCGCGCTGAAAGAACACGGCAAGCTGGTGTGTGTGAAGAAATTCCAGCACAGCTACCCGCACTGCTGGCGCACCAAAACCCCGCTGATCTACCGCGCCACGCCGCAGTGGTTTATCTCGATGGACGAGAAAGGCCTGCTGGATGACGCCAAAGCCGCCGTTAAGGGCGTGCGCTGGGTGCCGGAGTGGGGCCAGAACCGTATCGAAGGCATGCTGGAGCAAAGCCCGGACTGGTGCGTATCGCGCCAACGTACCTGGGGCGTGCCGATTACTCTGTTTATCCATAGAGACACCGAAGCGCTGCACCCGCGCACGCAGGAGCTGTTCGAAGAAGTCGCCAAGCGTATCGAGCAAAGCGGTATCGATGCCTGGTTCGAGCTGGACGCCGCCGAGCTGCTCGGTGCTGAAGCCGAGCAGTACCTGAAAGTCACCGATACGCTGGACGTGTGGTTCGACTCCGGCGTGACCCACGCTGCGGTGCTGGAACGCCGCGAAGAGCTGGGCTTCCCTGCGGACCTGTATCTGGAAGGCTCCGACCAGCATCGCGGCTGGTTCCAGTCGTCGCTGAAGACCAGCATCGCCATCCACGGCAAAGCGCCGTACAAGCAAGTGCTGACCCACGGTTTTACCGTCGATCAGGACGGCCGCAAGATGTCCAAATCGCTCGGCAACGTGGTTGCTCCGCAAGCGGTGATGGACAAGCTAGGTGCCGACATTCTGCGTCTGTGGGTGGCCTCTACCGACTACTCGGCCGAGATGGCTGTGTCGGATCAGATCCTTACCCGTACCGCCGACTCGTACCGCCGCATCCGTAACACCGCGCGCTTCCTGCTGGCCAACTTGAACGGCTTTGATCCGGTTAAAGACCTGCTGCCCAACGAAGAGTTGCTCGATCTGGACCGCTGGGCCGTAGCCCGTGCCGCCGAATTGCAGGCAGAAATCCTCGAGGCGTACAGCAATTACCGCTTCTTGGTGGTGTACCAGAAAGTGCACAACTTCTGCGTGCAGGAGCTGGGCGGCTTCTATCTGGACATCATCAAAGACCGTCAATACACCACGCAGGCTAACAGCCGTGCGCGCCGTTCGTGCCAGACCGCGCTGTACCACATCATCGAGGCGCTGGTGCGTTGGGTGGCGCCTATCCTCAGCTTCACCGCTGACGAGATCTGGGGCTTCCTGCCGGGCGAGCGTAATGAGTCGGTGCTGCTGAATACCTTCTACACCGGCCTAAGCGCACTGCCTGCTGATGCCGAGCTGAACATGGCCTTCTGGCAGCGCGTGATGCTGGTCAAGGATGCAGTAAACAAAGAGCTGGAAAATCAGCGCAGCCAAAAACTGATTAAAGCCAACCTGCAAGCCGAAGTCACCCTGTTCGCCAGCGACGCCATTCAGGCCGACTTGGCCAAGTTGGGCGATGAACTGCGCTTCGTGCTGATCACCTCCAAGGCCAGCGTAAAAGGTCTGTGTGAGGTAGGCGAGAGCGCGGTAGCCACCGACGTCGAAGGCCTGAAACTGGCGATTGTGGTCAGCCAAGCGCCGAAGTGCGTGCGTTGCTGGCACCACCGCGAAGACGTCGGCCAGCATGCCGGTCACGAAGAGATCTGTGGCCGCTGCGTGGATAACGTGGCTGGCAGCGGCGAGGAACGAGCTCATGCTTGATCGCCTCAAGCAAGGCGGCTTGCCGTGGCTGTGGTTGAGTCTGCTGCTGTTAGTGGCAGACCGCCTCAGCAAGGTCTATTTCGAAGGCCTCTTTGACTACCAGCTGTACCGGCAGATCGTGGTGATTCCGGACTATTTCAGCTGGACGCTGGCCTACAACAAAGGCGCCGCGTTCAGCTTTTTGGCCGGGCACTCGGGTTGGCAGCGCTGGTTCTTCGCCGCCATTGCCGTGGGCGTGAGCGTGGCGCTGGTGATCTGGCTCAAGCGCTTGCCGAAAAACGATCGTTGGACGGCCATCGCTTTAGCCATGGTGCTGGGCGGTGCGTTGGGTAACTTGTACGACCGCGTAGTGCTAGGGCAGGTGGTGGATTTCATCCTCGTGCACTGGCGCAACGAGCATTATTTCCCAGCCTTTAACTTGGCCGATTGTGGCATCACGCTGGGCGCAGTGATGTTGTTTAAAGATGTATTTAAGAAAGACGAAGCCCCGTCCGGAGAAAAGCATGTCTGACCTAGTGATTGGCCCGGATAGCCGCGTAACCCTGCACTTTGCCCTTAAGTTTGCCGAGAGTGGCGAAGTGGTCGATTCAACCTTCGACAAGAACCCCGCGAGCTTCACCGTAGGCGATGGCAGCCTATTGCCGGGTTTTGAGCAGGCGCTGTTCGGCAGCCAAGCGGGCGACAAAAAAAGCATCGCCATTGCCCCCGAGCAAGGCTTTGGTCAGCCCAACCCGCAGAACGTGCAACGCATGCCGCGCGATAACTTCCAAGATATGGAGTTATCCGAAGGCCTGCTGGTGATCTTTAACGATGCCGCCAATACCGAGCTGCCCGGCGTGGTTAAAGCGCTGGAAGGCGACAGCGTGGTGATCGACTTCAACCACCCGCTGGCCGGTCGTGCGTTGACTTTTGACGTGGAAATTATCGAGGTCCGGCCTGCTGCCGGTTGAGCCATGCAGATCAAACTCGCTAACCCGCGCGGCTTTTGCGCCGGCGTCGACCGCGCCATCGAGATCGTTAACCGCGCGCTGGATGTTTTCGGCGCGCCGATCTACGTGCGGCACGAAGTGGTGCACAACAAATTCGTGGTCAACAACCTGCGCGAACGCGGCGCGGTGTTTGTCGAAGAGCTGCATCAGGTGCCGGATAACGTCATCGTCATCTTCAGTGCCCACGGCGTCTCCCAAGCGGTACGTCAAGAGGCCGACCGTCGTGGCCTGAAAGTCTTCGATGCCACCTGCCCATTGGTCACCAAAGTGCATATGGAAGTGGTGCGCTACAGCCGCGAAGGCCGCGAAACCATCCTCATCGGCCACGCCGGCCACCCCGAGGTGGAAGGCACTATGGGCCAGTACGACGCCAGCAACGGCGGCACGATTTACCTGGTTGAAGATGAAGCGGACGTTGCCAAGCTAGAAGTACGCAACCCAGAAGCGCTGGCTTACGTGACGCAAACTACCCTGTCGATGGATGACACCAGCAAAGTCATCGACGCCCTGCGTGCGAAATTTCCCGCCATCCACGGCCCGCGTAAAGACGACATCTGCTACGCCACGCAAAACCGCCAAGATGCGGTTAAA
The DNA here is from genome assembly GCF_900109735.1 of Atopomonas hussainii. Classification (GTDB taxonomy): domain Bacteria; phylum Pseudomonadota; class Gammaproteobacteria; order Pseudomonadales; family Pseudomonadaceae; genus Atopomonas; species Atopomonas hussainii. The sequence continues at coordinate 142,011 of NZ_FOAS01000004.1, read as the reverse complement.
CAGCTGGCTGGCGAGTGTGACTTAGTGCTGGTGGTAGGCAGCCCGAACAGCTCCAACTCCAACCGCCTGCGTGAGCTGGCAGAGCGTATGGATACCCCAGCCTACTTAATCGACGGCGCCGAAGAAATTCAGCCGCAGTGGCTTGAGTCGGTACAGCGTGTGGGTATAACCGCCGGTGCCTCCGCGCCGGAAATCCTTGTGCGCGGTGTTATTGAACGCCTACAAGCCTTAGGCGGTGGCGGCGAGGTGGAGCTTGAAGGTGAGCCGGAAAATATTACCTTTTCAATGCCCAAAGAGTTGCGGCTGAAAACGCTTTGAGCTGTGCTTTAAGCCCAATAAAAAACCGCCTTTCGGCGGTTTTTTATTGGGCTTAGGGTATGGAGCTTACAGGCTGCATCCTTCGTCCCAGGCGGTAGCGAAGTTGCCGGTGCCGCCGCGGATGCCGGCTGATGTGAGCGTCAGAGTGCCTTGGCCTGCCAGTCGACCAGGATTAAGGGGAGTTGCCGTTAGCGTGTAGCTTGAAGCATTTGAGGCGGTTATCGCTACGTTAAAGATCGCGCCGCCATCCACGGGGGCTTGGCTATACGCTCCTAAGTTGGCTCCCGCATAGGATTGGGTTTGTGCGCGATGGCTCTCCATGATGGTGGCGGCGCCTGTGAGGACGCTTTTGGCGTTCTCACAGGCAGTGTTGTTGATATAGGTTTGATAATTAGGGATAGCGATTGCGGCGATAATGCCAATGATCGCTATGACCATCATCAACTCAATCAATGTAAAACCACGGTGATGGCTGTTCATTAGGGCCTCAGAGCTCGTCAATCCAGAAAATTTTGCCGGTGCCGGATTTGAAGTCAAATTCCTCACACTCGATGCCGTTACATTTGACACCACTGCTGCCGCCACTGCTGTTGTCACGAATCAGAACAGTAGTGTCACCCGAAATACCGCCAGAGTTTAACTTCGTTTTTCGTGTGGCGTTGCCGCTGGTTGAGTCAATGTTTCCAGGTAACGGCGTGGCATCATAAAGATTAACTTCATAGCGCCAGTTGATGCCGGCGGAAGCGCGACAGTCAGCAGTATTGGCCGTTGGCTCGTAAGTGGTGAAAGTGATCACGCCCTCAATAGTAAGTGCGCGAGTTAGGTTCTTTTCACCGGTTCCTGTCAGAGTAATAAACCAGCCCCCATTACGCTCTGCGAAGGCTTCTGCGGCTTCCTCTTGTGCCGCGCTACTACCGCTTTGTACAAGGTTGTCAGTGGCATCATACAGCGCGCTTTCAGTCAGGGCAGTATTGGTGCCAGGGGCTCCGTTGGCTGGGTTGTAGGTAATGCTGCTTCGGAACGAGTAGAAGCGGTCAGTCGTCCGGGTGCTTAAGGGGTGGGCACGATAGCCCGAGCCAATGTTGACGACCAGGGATGTGCCGCTAGCTGTTTGCAGAAGCACCGCGTCAGGCGTGTTATAGAACCGGCGAGTATTGGCTTGGCGCTGCTCTAATGTCAGAGAGCTGTAGTTACTTGGCACAACGTCCGCCATAACACCGTCTGCATTGTCTGCTGAGCTGTTACCGTTACTGTCGATGCCAGTGACTAGGCTGCTGCCAGACTCTCCTTTGTTGATGAAGAAGCGCCAGAGCTGACCTCCTACGTCGCCAATCAGAATTTGATCGGTTAAACCGTCACCGTCAATGTCGTAAATGCGCGGTGAGGCAGGCATGGAATACTTCATTTTGGTGAAAGTTTTGGTATGGCCAGCAAAACTGCTAGCTGACCAAATTAAGCTGCCGGTTTCGGCATCGACAATATAGAGTGCGTTGCCGTAGGTGTCAGCAGTGCGAACATCGACATTGTCTTGTGCCGGGTTGTAACCGCCACCAAAGATCAGCACGTTCTTATCTACGCTGCCAACCTTAATTTTACCGCGCACCGGCACTGACCAAGTTTGACCTAAGTACTCAAACCCAGGTGTAACGCCCCCTTGGATTTGCCATAGCAGGCGTGGTGATGAGCGGTTGGTAATGTCTAGGGCGTATATGTCACGGCCACCACGGCGCATGGTTGCGTAGAGGTAGACAAATTCGCCAGTGTTGAGGCTGGTGCTGGAAGTGCCAATATCTCCGTAGATAAGGCCGTTGCCGTTAAGGTCGTTTTTCCAAATCAGCACACTATTATCCATGCCATAAGGCTTGGGGTTAGGGGAGGCTGTTTTGGCGTTTGTTTTCAGCTTTTTGATATTTGAAAGCAAGGCTTGCGGCATGAAGGCGAACTGTTCAGCACCCGTGTTGGTGTTAAACGCCTGAATAAAGCCTTCGTTAGTGCCTACATAAACGCTTTGATCTTCGCTGGTGCAAGTCTCGCCTGACCAGGCAGTACAGCCATAAGTAACTAGCTGAGGTACCGAGTGCAGTGGATCGCCCATGGCCTTGCGCTGGCTACTATCATCGTTTTGCCCGCGAATCCAGTTGATGAGGCTAACGCGCTCTGCATCATCGGTGGCATTTAAATGGCCATTAAGGATGCTTGTGTTGTTGTTGCTCAGCTCTGTCGCGGCGGTATTGAGGGTTACTGGGCTGCTAGGAGCGTTGCCGATATAAGTGCGCAAGTTTCTGCTAGCGGCTGTGGGGATTTGCGATGCAGCCCCACCATTAGCAGTGTTGTTGCCGTCGGCAGAGGTGGACCAGAAGCTTCGTGAGGTTGTTTTAAAGCCGCCTGTTAATGGGTCTACTGCAGCGATGCCGTCACGATCTAAGATCAGTTTGCTTAAATCACCTGTGCCATCGTCAATACTAAAGCGCTTGAGGTTGCCAACCCAGCGGTCAGTATCAGATGGCTTGAACAGTGCGAAGTAAACTTCATTCTTGTTCTCGGTTCGTTCGAACTGGTTAACAGTAGCGCCGGGACTTACAAAGGTGGTGTCGGTCGCTAACACCTCTTGAATGATATTGTTAAAGACTTGAGTCAGGTCTGAGGCATTGCTAGCGGTGTTGAAAGTACCACCGCCTTCAGTAGCAAGATCCTGCAGAAAGTCTTTAATAGATGCGCTGGTTGCTGCATCTGAGGCGTCCAAGGCAAAGCCAACAGTATGCGTGGTTACGAAGTTGTCACCAGAAATTGTCGGAGTCTGATCTTGTGTTGCCCACCACTCTGAAAGTGAACGTGCACAGCGCTCGCCATCATTGCCAGAGTCGCCCGTGCAACTTGAGCCAATGAGTGAGCCAATCCCGTTTTTAGCGGCTGTGGTGTTTGAGTTAGCCACCCCGTCGGTGAGAAGTACGGTATGGGTTGACTGACAGGCGCTAGTAATAGGACTGCTGTTGCCGCGTAAATATTGAGCAGCATCGTACATGGCGGGAACGACAGGGGTGCCGTTGCCTGCATACATTGATTGAACTAGAGAGTTAACTTGATAACGTACGGTGTTAGTTGAGGAATCTAATCCGCCATTGGCTACTTTGATGCGTAACTTAATAGATTCAGCCGGGTTGCTTTCAAAGGCCTTGATAGGGATGGTGCTGTTGCCTTTGTCTAGAATAATTGCCACATCATTGCTGGGCACCCAGTCGCCACGATTAACTAGTGCTTGTAGCGCGTTTTTAAGCGCTGTAGAGCTGCATGTATAAGGCTTGTCTGCAGGCCAGTTGCCAGTGCTGCTAGTAATAGTGCACGTGCCGCCATTGATGTTGGCTCGTGCTGATAGGTTATTGTAAGCGGCCGATAGCTCAGGGGCGCTGCCAATGTTTTGAATGAACGGCGTGAAAGTTGCGCCTGAAGTGATCGAACTACTTGGGGTGACAGTAATGCTGGCTTCCATGATTGTTGCGTTGCGGCGAATAGGCAGCTTTTCAAAGCGAGCGCCTGCATAGCGTGTATTGAGCACGCTATTGCCTAAATTGGCATTGCTATTTAGGTTCTGATCGCCATCGTTCTTTTCGGCGCCAACGCGTGTTTCAACGATGGGGTTATTACAGCCACTGCCGCCGGTGTAGTTGATGGTCAGTGTTGGCTGTAGGCCTTGTGCGCCATCAATGCTCCAGGCTGCTCTATAGCCGACGGTGAGCGGGGTGACAAAGAACGCCATGGCGTTGTTGCCACACCAGTCGCTACGGTTAACAACTTCCTGTACTACGTTGGTTACATCCGGGCCAGGTTCGACGACAGAGGGGTTTTGTACCGTCCAGCTTGGAGGGGTCCAAGTGGTAGTGGCGACAGTTTTGGAACGACTGTTTAAGTTTTCGCCGGCAGTAAAGGCAGCGCTGTCACTTGCTGCTTGGGCTTTGATTGAAAAGCTCGGGTTGTCTGCAACGGCGCTCGTGGCTGCCGGGGCAAAACCGAGTACGGCGCTGGTGATGACAGCACCTTGGGGGATGCCGACGTTCTGAAAGCGCAGAGCGGTCATGCGTTGCTCTGTGCTGGTTAGGGCAGAGGTGTACTGAATAACTAGTCGGGGGCTGTTGCCGCCGCACGAATTAGGGTTGGCGCAGAATGTGTAATTGGTATTGTTGGTCGGTTGTACTGAAACCAGTACAGAGTTTATCGCCGAGCCAATATTGCTGTTTACAATGGCTTGAATGCTACTGGTTACGGTGAAAGAGGCAGGCGAGTTCTTCCAGTTGCTGTTAGACGATATCGTGGTGCTAGGTAGAAAGACTTTTGCGCTGTCTAGCGGGGTGCCGTGATTGGGCAGGCTCGGCGTCGCACTGTTCTCGAAGGTAAAGCTAAAAGGGGCTTTATGGTTTTTGCTATTAGTTTCGCTGAATGTGATGTAGGCGTCGTCAATGGTTGCGCCGGAGGGAATATTAAACCCACTAAAGTGGAATAGTGCATTGTTGGGCTGCGAGCCATTACCATCTATCGTGATGTCTTTTAACGTGGTGGTTTGGCAAGCTCCGCTGGGGTCTGTCGTTGGGGTAAGACGGCAGGTGGTATTGCTCTTCAAGTAAAAAGCGCCAGCACCTGTCAAAGTAATATTGTTTGACTGACTGACGTTAGTGCTAACAGAAATTTGCCCCATGCCTAGGCTTGATGTATTGAGATTCGCAGAGCCTGCGTTTGGCCCGGTAAGATCTTGAACGGCATCGTCGGCACTGGTCAGAATGCTAGGCGTGCCCGCTACTTGAGTAGCATCTGTGGGGAGTTCTTGGTCAATATATGTGACCGGGTAAATCATCCGTGTGTTGCCGTATTCGGCGCGAGGATTAAGCGCCATAACACCGACGTTAATGCCGCTGCTATTGTAGACGATGTCTTGAAAGGCTTCTTTTAAAACCATGAGGCGAGAATTTACGCCGTTGGCATTGTTGTTGTTATCGAGGCGCCAGTTCATCGAGCCTGAGTTATCTAGGATAAAGAGAACATTAGGCTTGGTCGCGTCGTCGATAGCGGGGCCGCCGAAAAACACCTCAGTGTCATCTGCATGGGCAAGTGCGCTGCTGAGAATGCTGCCACTGAGCGCCAGGCTTAAAGTAAAAAAATTCGTTTTTGCTGATTTCATGGTCTTTTCCTCAGCGCTATTTAATTTATTACGCCTATGCGCGCGCGATAACCTTGGGCATGTTTTGCGGTCACATGAGGATCAAGGTCGGCGTTATTGGCAGGGCAGGTTGTGACGGGAGTGTCAGCCACTGATGTGGCTGAGCCGCAGCTGCGATATTCATAACGGTAGGTGGCAATATTGCCGCCTAATGAGTTGCCTGTTTCTAGTCGGCCGGTCACGCTAATAAGGCTGTTGGTGGTCTTGGTGGCGCTGTTGTAGTTGTTGGTCAGCGTACTGGCAAGGGTGTCCATATTGGCATTGCCTTTGGCGGCTGCTTCAATTGAAGTGCTTACAAAATCTAAGCCGCTTTCGGCTGCTTGGAAGGCGGTATTGTTTTGTTGAGAATTCAGGGCCATGCGCTCTTGCAGTGACGCTGTGTTGCTGGCGGTGACTGCGATGATAGTTAGTGTGAGCAGAAGTACCAGGCTCACTAATAGTGCAATCCCGCCTTGTTTTTTAGGTGCGTAGTTCATGCTCAGTTCCTAAGATGTTGGCGATTTCTAATGTCAATTTCTGAAGTAAAGGCTCTGCGCAGTCTTCCGTCATTTGCAGCCGCTAATGTTGGATTGTTCAGGTCTGCTACTGCTAGAACATTGCCGTTGGGCGCGTTGATCAGTGGGTCTGGATACGCCACGACGATACTGACTTTTATTCGGTAGACTTGACGAGAGTTAGCCGCTGTCAGTCCGTCGGCATCAACCCACCGTGTGGTAGTTGGCGAGCTGGCTAAGCCATAAAGGATCTGAAGGTTCTCTGCGCCTTCAATGATCTCGTCATTGTTCCTGAATAGCCCCATTATGGGATCGCCGTTGCTGTTGGTACGACCAGTGTCTCTTATGCTGTAGCTTGCATTTGCCATTTGCCACAAAGTTACTGGGACAGAGTTGCCTGTTGCATTGTCTTGTGTGTACGGATTGATTCCGCGGGGATCATACTCATTACCGCTGCTTGTGATGCTGCCTGTGCTATTACTGCTGGAGTTTGTCTTTATAACGGCGACATTTGTGCAGTCGGTGAACATGAAGGTTTCATTGGCAGCATGGCTAACTTCAGGGGTAAAGGTGATGCCATTGTTTGCGATATTAGTAAGTGTCGCCCCGGTGTTGCTGGCGTATGAGAGAGAAAGGGTGTCGCTGCCATTCGCGCCCTCTGTGCCCGTTACCGTAGCGACCAACATCGTTTCGATTGCGGTTTGCGCGCTGGTTGGTGTGTCGGCTGTGGGTTGGTTGGCATTGGCGCAGCCAAGGTAGTTTGCGCGTCGAGCATCGCGTTGAATGAACTCAATGGCGATTCGAGCGCTTTCTTGAGTGCGCGCTAGAGCATTGTTTACTCGGTCGTTGGACGTGGTTCGGGAGAGTAATTGCAGTACGCCTAGCAATAAAATGCTGCCGATGAGCAAGGCTATCATTAGCTCTATGAGAGATAAGCCGCTTTGTTTTCTATGTTGCTTCATAGTTTATAACTCTACGTTCAGGCTGAAGCTTTTAGTAACGTCTCGATCGTTATCTAGATCGTTAGCGGCTCTGGCGCCGTTAATAGACTCTTGCCACTCAATGGTTATGGTGTATTGGTTGGTGTTGGCTTTAGTAATGACAAAGGTGCTGCCTGCAATTGCGGGGCGGTAATCATCGCCGTCAACGCCGACGCCGTTAATGTCGATGAAGTTTTCCGTCCACTCGCGTAGGTCTTGGGCACGCTGGGCGGCGTTGCTGCAGGTAGAGCTACCAAAGCAGTTAGGCGAACTGGGAGGCGAGTCATTAGCTTTTAGGCTCATGGTGTAGTCGCTACCTGCGGCGTTCTCTACGGCTACCGTTCTATTCATGCGCATTCTTTCAGCTAAGTCGTAGGCCAATAAGCTGGCTTGAGTACGCTGAGAGGCATTTTGGTTGGACTTCATGCTGAGCAGCATTAATGAGGCGGTACCTAGTAAGCCAACAGCAAGAATTAACAGGGCAACCAGTACCTCGATTAACGTAAAGCCTCGAGTGTTTTTTAGGGGCATACGATTACTCCACTACGGGCTTGGCCTGAACCATTGACATTAATTTGCCGGTCGCCAATGCCGGGCAATGCGCAGACAGTCACGCTAGCTGCGCTTGCGGTGCCGTCAGCGTTAAATGTCAGCTCTGTGGCTCCGCCTGCATCAAGTGTGATGGTGTTTTCTGACGTGATGATTGAGGTGCTTCTCAGTACATTCGCGTTTTGCAGCACGATGATGGCTTGATTCCAGTTTGTATCGCCAGCGCATGTTGCGCCGTTGGTAGAGGAGCATACGGTCACAGTTTGTTTGTTGGTTACAGCCTCACTGCGCGCATATTGCATAAGCGCTAAAAGCCGATTCGTGTCTGTAGCTACGTCAGACCGCTGAGTCATCTGTGTTAGGGCGGGCAGACCCCAAGCCGCTAAGAAGCCGATAATGGCGATCACGACCATTAGTTCGATTAGTGTAAATCCTGCTGTTTTGTTCATGGTGGAACTCATCCATTGCGCATGGATGTAGCATACGAAAGCTTCAGGAGAAGTACTGAGCACCTGTCGACAGGCGAGCAACAAGGCCGATGAAGGGTTGTCAGCACTTGTTAGGGCTACGTTTTTCGAGTCGAGGCCTGCCGGCTAGGTTCACAATAATCGCGCGCTGAGAGCTTTTTTCATGGCAGTCGGTGAGCGTGCCGTTTAAGGCGGCAGTCATGCCGTCCGCCTTGTAGGTGAGGTGGTGACGCTTGCGAAAGCTCTTCCAGGTCCAGCTGTTGCCGTTGCCGATGTTCTTGGCAAGTAAGATTTTGTCATCACCATCAACCAAACCATTTTGGTTGCTGTCTGTGAATATGATGATTTGGTTTTTCCAGTCGCGTGTTGTCAGGCACTGGGTTGTGCCAGAGCAAATTGACACTGGCTTTTTTTGGCTGACAGCTTCGAAGCGGGCGGTATTCAGGATGCCCAGCATGGCATTGCTAGCGGTGGCGAGTTGATTGTTGCGATAGAAGGTTGTGATGCCATTGAGGGCGGGTGGTAAAAGCATGCATAACAGTGTTGCCGTTAGAGCAGTATCTAATAAGGTGTAGCCTTGCTCTTGTCGCATTGTTCAGCTTCCTTGCTGTTTGGTCATAAGAAGGTAGTCGAGTTTTTCTATGCCGGATTTTCTTTGTGTTGGCGGCGGGGTCATCGGGGCCCTTTCTTTGCGTGCCTTAGGGCAGGGCACTCTTCTGGAGCGTGGAGCGTTCTGTCGTGAGGCCTCGTGGGCTGGTGGTGGGATTGTTTCGCCGTTGTATCCGTGGCGGTATTCGCCAGCGGTGACGGCCTTGGCGCTGTGGTCACAGGATTTTTATCCGCAGTTGGCCGACAGCCTGCACGGGCAGACCGGTATTGATCCCGAAGTGACCCGCACCGGTTTGTATTGGCTGGATTTGCCCAACGAAGAGCGTGCCTTGGCGTGGGCTAAGGCGCACGGGCGGGAGATGTTGCAAGTCAGCGCTACCGATGTGCGGGCTCAGGTGCCAGCGCTGGGTCAGCAGTTTCAGCGTGCGCTGTGGATGCCATCGGTGGCGAATGTGCGTAACCCCCGCTTGGGGCAGGCGCTGGAGGCGACGCTTAGGGCTAATCCGCAGGTGGAGCTTCGCGAACATTGTGCGGTGCAGCGCTTAGAGGTGCGCGATGGGCGTGTGCAGGGCGTGCATACGCACGAAGGTTTTCTGCCTGCCGAGCAAGTGGTGTTGTGCGCGGGAGCTTGGACGGCGGAGCTACTCAAGCCGCTGGGCTTGGCTTTGCCAGTAGAGCCGGTTAAGGGGCAGATGCTGCTTTATAAGAAAGAGCCCGGTTGGCTAAAGAGCATGGTGCTGGCCGAGGGGCGTTATGCCATTCCACGTCGCGACGGCCACATTCTGTTTGGCAGCACGCTGGAATATGAAGGCTTCGACAAAACCCCGACGCAGTTAGCGCAGGATGACTTAAAAGCCAGTGTGGCGTCGTTGTTGCCAGCGTTAGCCGAACAAGCCCCGGTTGGGCATTGGGCGGGCCTGCGGCCCGGCTCGCCGGACGGTATTCCATTTATCGGTAAGGTGCCGGGTGTTGAGGGGTTGTGGCTTAACTGCGGGCATTTCCGCAATGGCTTGGTGATGGCGCCGGCTAGCTGTCAGTTGTTGGCCGATTTGATGCTCGGCCGCGAGCCGATTATCGACCCCGCGCCCTACGATCCAGCCTTGCGCTTGCAGGCTCTATAAGCCGCCGCGAATTTGCTGCGCCGTCAGTTGGTAGTGCTGACGAAGATGACGGCGCAGGTGGCGGGCATCGGCGAAGCCGCATTGACTGGCGATCAGCTCGATATCCTGCGTGCTGCGTTGCAACAGGCTAAAGGCGCGCTGGGTGCGGCGCTGCATCACCCACGCATGGGGTGTTTGGCCAAAGCTGTGACGGAACATGCGATTGAAGTGATAGGGCGAGAGGTTAGCCACGCGGGCTAAATCGTCGAGGGTTAGGCTTTGCTCTAGATGTGCCTCGATGAACTCGCGCAGGCGATTGCGCACATGCGGGCTCAGGCCGCCACGGTATTCGCGCACAGAGCGTTGGCTGTGGTGGGTCAGTAGGCGGTCAACAATGCGTTGGCTAACGCTGGTGCATAGCAGGCTATCGGCGTTGTTTGGACTGGCTAACGCGAGTAATCGGCAGTCGTGGCTGAGCTGTTGGTCTTCATAAAAAGTGGCGGCGCTGAGCTGTATTTCGCGTGGCTCGCGATCGAGCAGCCATAGGCTGTCACGGGTCAGGCGTTTGGGGCTGATATACAGGTGGGCGAACTCCAGCGGCCCATTCACCACCCAGGCAGAGTGATGCTCGGCGGGCAGCAGGCACAGCTTGCCCGGCGCGCCACGCAGACTGGGTTGGTCGCGGCGATAGGTTTGCCAGCCACCGGCCAAATAGCACGACAAGGTGTGGTGCTCGGGGCGCTCATACTGCGTGCTGTCATGTTGGTTGCGCCACAGCGCTAGCTCCAGTCCGCTGCCTAAAGGGCGGCGGTGCAGGAGCTGCGCGCGCGATTGGCTTAGGCTGCTAAAGACGCTGCTGGCTGTGGGCGGGGTGTTTGGCGGCATGTCGGCTCATCTCGTCAGAAACCCAAGCCTGACACAGCCACGCTGTGTTGTGCAGGCGGCAGCGATGAAAAGCGCAATTTCAGCCCCTCAAGGTTAGAGCAAAGCGTGCCACGCTGAAGGCTCGTTGAGGAGGGAGCTATGACTGCCGGGCTTTATTTGTTGACCGTCGCCATCTGGGGCACCACGTGGATCGCCTTGAAGTGGCAGCTGGGCGAAGTGGCGCCGTTGGCGTCGATTGCCTATCGCTTTGCCTTGGCGGCGCTGGTGTTGTTTGTCGGGCTGTGGCTGAGCGGTAAGTTACAGCGGCTGCGTTGGAGCGACCAGCGCTGGTGCATGGTGCAGGGCTTGTGTTTGTTCTGTCTGAATTTTCTCTGCTTTTATACCGCTACGCAGTGGATTGCCAGTGGGCTGGTCGCGGTGATCTTTTCCACCGCCAGTGTGTGGAATGCCTTGGCGGCTAAGGTGGTGCACGGTCGGCCGTTATCCAGCCGCGTGCTCTTGGCCGGCGCCTTGGGCGTGGCTGGCTTGGCGCTCTTGCTCGCGCCGCAGTGGCAGGCCAGCAGCTTTACTGCGCAGAGTGCCTTAGGCGTACTGTTGGCGTGTTTGGGCACGCTGTGTTTTTCGGTGGGGAATTTGGTCTCGGCGCACCAGCAAGCCAATGGCATTCGACCACTGACCAGTAATGCCTGGGGAATGCTGTATGGCGCGGTGCTGCTGGTGCTGATCGGTCTGCTGGCGCAGGTGCCGTTTACGCTGGAGTGGACGCCGCGTTACCTAGGTGCACTCTTCTACTTGGCGATTCCCGGTTCGGTGATTGGTTTTACCGCCTACTTAACCTTGGTGGGGCGTTTGGGGCCGGAGCGCGCGGCTTATTGCACGGTGCTCTTCCCGGTAGTGGCGTTGAATATATCGGCGTGGCTAGAGGGCTACAGTTGGACGCTGTGGGGCGGCTTAGGCTTGCTCTTAGTGCTGGCGGGCAACTTGTGTATGTTTGCCCGCTGGCCAGCCGCGTTGCGCTTACAAACCAAAGCGCCGGCGTAGCAGTGCATCCAACACGCGCCGCGGCAGCCACTGCGCGAGCAGCGGCAGGCTGCGGCTACCGTAGCCAGCACGGACAATTGCCGGCGTGTCACTGCGCTGGCTGGCGCGTAGCACTCGTTGCGCCAGCACTGCGGCCGGCGTGGGCTTGTCTTGCGAGGCATTGGCGCGGGCGCGAATGCCGTCGCGAAACGGCCACCACGGCGACTGCTCGCTGATCAATTGCTCAGCACCTTGCGAGCTGCTGGCGCCGAAGTCGGAGGCGATTGCCCCGGGCTGCACTTCCAGCACCCGTACGCCGAGCGGTGCCAGCTCCAGGCGCAGCGCATCCGAAAGTGCATGCACGGCGGCCTTAGATGCACAGTAGGCGCCGGCAAACGGCGTGGTGAGATAGCCCGACACGCTGCCGATGTTGATCACTAAGCCTTGGCTTTGCCGCAGTAGCGGCAGGCAGGCGCGGGCCAGCTGCACCGGTGCCACGCAGTTGACCAAGAATTGTTGCTGGAGGCGCTCGTGGGGCAAGTCCAGCAGCGGTCCCATCACGCCGATACCAGCGTTGTTGATCAGCACGTCTAAGCGCCCCTCGAAGGTGGCAACGCGCTCGGCTAGAGCGGGGAAGTCCTCTGGCTTTTGCATGTCGAGCAAAAAAGGCCGGGCGCCGAGTGCTTGCAGCGGCGCCTGATCGGCTTCTTTGCGAACCCCTGCCCAGACTCTGTAACCGGCTTTAAGAAAAGCCTGGCTCAGCGCTAGGCCAATGCCGCTGGAGCAGCCGGTGATCAGGGCAACAGGGGTTCGCATAGAGCATCCTTGGCGGGTGAAAAGACGCCCAACCGTGCGGCTAGCCTTGCTGGCTGTCAAGTTGTGGGCGGTTTGATCAGTACGTTGAATAGCGCTTGTCGATGTGTGCTTTACGGTGCGAAGTGCGCTTGTAAGCGGATACCGGTATAGCTCAAGGCCGCCGGATTAACTCCATCGCGCAGGCGCGGCAGCGGTAGGCAGTGCTGCCAATGCTCATTCGGGGCGAGCCCCTGATCGACACGGAAATTGCCCCGTGCCAAGCGTTCGCTGACCAGCTCAATGCCTTGGCCGGGAAGTTCGGCGCTGATCTGCCAGGTGAGTGCCAGCAGGGTGTGCTCGCTGCGGTTGTGCAGGTTGGCGCGCAGCGGGGTTTCATGTGGGCAGTTGGCATCCCACTGCAAAGTTAGCGCGAGCTGTGCAACACGCTGCTGGTCGCGGTGGTCTTGCCAGAGCACTAGGGCGCCGACCAGTAGCAGGCCGGTCAGGGCAACCAGCGATACCGGCAGCGCTTTGGCCGGGTAGCGCAACAGCAAGATCAGCCATGTCAGCGCCAGCAGCGCACCGAACCACATCTCAGCTCTCCGCTGTGTCGCGCAGAAACACCAGCTTGTCGGTGCTGGAGTGTTCGTCGCTGTAGGCGTAGCCCTGGGTATTAAAGGCTTTGAGTTGTTCGGGCTGGGTGATGCGTTGTTCGATCACAAAACGGGCCATCAGACCGCGGGCTTTTTTCGCGTAGAAACTGATGATCTTGTACTGGCCGTTTTTCAGATCGCGGAACTCCACATCGATGATGCGTGCGTTCAGGGCGTTTTTTTTCACCGCGCTGAAGTATTCGTTAGAGGCGAGATTAAGCAGGATGTCATCGCCCTGCGCCGCGAGGGCTTGATTTAGCCATTGGCTGATTTGCTTGCCCCAAAAGGCGTACAAGTCTTTGCCTTTGGGGTTGGCCAGCTTAGTGCCCATTTCCAAACGGTAGGCCTGCATTAAATCCAGCGGGCGCAGCACGCCATATAGGCCGGACAGAATGCGCAGGTGTTGTTGGGCGAAGTCGAGGTCATCCTCGCTGAGGCTCGCCGCATCGAGACCGGTGTACACATCGCCGTTAAACGCCAAGACGGCTTGCTTGGCATTGGCGGGAGTGAAGGGCTGCGACCACTCGGCATAACGCACGGCGTTCAGGCTGGCGAGTTTGTCTGAGAGCTTCATCAGCTCGGCGATGTCTTGCGGGGCTAAGTCGCGCAGCAGGTTGATCAGGTTTTGCGCGTGCTCTAAATGTTCGGGCTGGGTAAAGCGCTCGGTGTGTGGCGCGCTGGTGTAATCCAGATTTTTCGCGGGGGATAAAACCATCAACATAACAAGACTCCTTTGCTGGCTCTGATCATACCAGCGTGAAGGCTTGTCACCAGCGCTTAGCGGTTCTGTACGCCCGGGCCTTGGCTTAAGGCGAATAACAGCAGCAGGCCTTGGTCGTTGGGCAGTGCGCTGTGTTGGCTAAGGCGTGCGCTGGGCGGCAATAGGCAGTAACCGAGTTTGGCTTGTGGGTCTATGGGCTGTGGCCATGCCCACAACACGGCGGACAGCAACATGCCGCTGCATAGGGTGCCTAAACCTAGAGTTGTTTCTCGCTTCATGCTCCAACTCCTTGAAAGTGTTGGTGAATGCATTCTCACTCTAGTCCTTGTTGTCGAGCCTGGCGGGGTTTCCGACCAGCGGTAGTGCGAGCGCTGTCTGAGCTGCTAATGGTCGTAGAGGGCGTGCAATTCTGGCGCAGCGGGGTTAAGGTCCTGTGACAAGAAAAAAGCTAAATAGAAGAAGTGCTTATGGGGATTGCATTGTTGCAAAGACGCCAAGGCGACGAGTTCGCTGCTTGGTGGCGTAAAGATGGCGAATGGGTTGAAGAGCCCAATCAGCGTCGCGATGGCTTAAGTGGGGTGATTCGCCACCGCGCCCGCGACGGCGTGCTGCTGTATATCAAGCGCCAAGACGGGCACACCTTCCGTAGTCTGCGCTACCCGTTAGGTCGGCCCACCACGCTGCGTGAGTGCCACGCCTTGCAGGCGTTGGAAACCGCCGGGGTGCATGTGCCGCATGTGCGTTACTTCGGCATGCAGCATGAGGGGCATTGGCAGGCGGTGATGGCTACCGAAGCCCTGCCGGAAGGTTTCATCAGTCTTGAAGATCTCTACCAACAAACAGAACCGCTCGCCGAGCCAGTGCGGGTGGCAGTGCTTGGTGCATTGGCGAAAATGCTCGCCCGTATGCACCAGGCTCGTTGGCAGCATGCCGGGCTGTACGACAAGCATTTGTTTGTGCGTATCAGCGGCGATGCGACCAGTCCTCAGGTGGATGCCGCAACCTTGGATTTAGAGCGCGCGCGTCATCGTTTAACGGCAAGCCAAGCCGCCCGACATGATTTGCGTCAGCTCAAGCGGCGCATTGCGCAGTGGAATGATGCCGATTGGGCGATCTTCCTGCCAGCTTATGAGAAGGCTTTTGGTCGCGCTGTAGCGTTTTAAGTGCTGCGTTGCAGAAAAAAAAGGCCTCGTTGCAGGCTGTGTGAAAACGTCGCGAGCGCAGGCTAGGCAAGGCAAAAACAGGCGAAAAAGCGCAGTTTACGAGTGGTAAATACTCCGCACATCCTGTGCTCCGCCCTGCGGGCCAGCTAAAGCTGTTCAATCCCGCTCCTGCGGGTTTGTGAGCATTTTGAGCCTGTTTTTAACGCCGCATAGCCAAGTGCAGTAGTTTTCACACAGTCTGGTTGGAGGCCTTTTGTTTTAAGGGCGGATTTCGATCAGCGTGCCGTCTTTTACCCGTGACCAAATATCGCGCATGTCGTCGTTTTTCAGCGCGATGCAGCCTTCGGTCCAGTCGAGCGTGTGGAAGTACCACTCCGGGTATTCATCATCCAGCGGCGTGCCGTGCAGCATGATCATGCCGCCGGCCGGTACGCCGAGCTTCTGCGCGCGCGCGCGGTCGCGGCTGTTGGGGTAGGAGATATGCATCGACAGGTTGAACTTGTCGCTGGTCTTGCGCCAATCGATCCAATAAAAGCCTTCCGGGGTGCGCATGTCGCCTTCGCGCACTTTGGCGCCTTTGGGCTGCTTGCCCAGCGATACGCGGTAGCTTTTGATCACCTTGCCGCGATGCATTAAGTGCAAGCGACGTTCACTTTTTTCTACCAGTACTTTATCGATGATTGGCTCGCTGCTGGCCTGTGCGGCGAAGGGCGTGCAAAACAGTACAGCGACAACAGCACACAGCAAAGACAACCAGCGACGCATAGAAAGACTCGTGTTAAGCAGTGGGAGAAGGTTTTTGCCAGCGGGTGATGGCTTCATTACGCACCGGAAACACCCGGTGCTTACGGTCGGCGAAGAAGCATTCTAAAGTGCGGCCAATGGTCGGGAAAGCCAGTTCCGACCAGGGAATTTCATGTTCGTGAAATAAGCGCACTTCGAGGCTCTCTTCGCCAATGCCAAACGCGCCCTCATGCAGCTCGGCGCGGAAGAACATGTACACCTGATGGATATGCGGCAGGTCAAACAGGGTGTACAGCTCCAGTGCGCGCACTTGTGCGCAGGCTTCTTCCCAGGTTTCGCGGGCAGCGGCCTCGGCGAGGGTTTCACCGTTTTCCATAAAGCCTGCGGGTAGCGTCCAGTAGCCGCGGCGCGGCTCAATGGCGCGTTTGCAGAGTAAAACCTGCTCGCCATGCACCGGCAGGCAGCCAGCAATAATCCGCGGATTTTGATAGTGAATGGCCTGACATTGGTCGCACACAAAGCGCGGTCGATTATCCCCCGACGGTATGCGCTGGTTCACGCTGGCGCCGCAATGGCTGCAGAACTTCATGGGGTTTCCTGAGCTTGTGATGGTTATTGGCATGTTTGCCGTAGAAATCGCCCGTCTGCAAGCCTTGCGGTTGGCTTGGGCTTGCTCGGCAACCATGCCATCATGGTTGCCACACTTAAGGACCCTTGCATGCTTGAGCATCTGCGCCAAACCTTACAGACGCTTGAACCCCGGCGTATCGACCTGCCGCATCTGCCGGAGGCCGCCGTGCTGGTGCCGATTACCCGCGCGCCAGAGCCCACGCTGATTCTTACCCAACGGGCCAGCACCTTAACCACGCACAGCGGCGAAGTGGCTTTTCCTGGTGGTCGCCGCGACCCCGAAGACGACAGTTTAATCGCCACCGCGCTGCGCGAAAGCCATGAAGAAATCGGCTTGGAGTTCGAGCATGTCGATGTGCTCGGGCCAATGGGCGCGCTGGTATCGCGCTTCGGTTTGCGCGTCACGCCGATTGTCGGCCTAGTTCCAGCCAATCTTGAGTTGCGCCCCAGCGAAGCTGAGATTGCCCATGTCTTTGAAGTGCCGCTGCACTTTTTTAAAGACGACCCGCGCGAACTCACCCATCGTATCGATTACTTAGGGCAAAGCTGGTACGTGCCCAGTTATACCTTTGACGGCTTCCGCATCTGGGGGCTGACCGCGATCATGATCGCTGAACTGACTAACCTGCTGTACGGCGGGCGGATTGACTTAACCCAACCGCCGCCGGCGCACGACATCATTCATTTAAGGTGACCGCTATGAAATACCGCCTAGGCCAATCGGCTGTGGAATGCCATCCCGAGAGCTGGATTGCGCCCAGCGCCGATGTGATCGGCAAGGTCAAGCTCGAGGAAGGCGCTAGCGTGTGGTTCAACGTCACCCTGCGTGGCGATAACGAGTTGATCCACATCGGCAAACATAGCAACGTGCAAGACGGCAGCGTGATGCATACCGATATGGGTTATCCGCTGACCTTGGGGCAGGGCGTCACCGTCGGCCATAAAGCCATGCTGCACGGCTGCACTGTGGGTGACTTCAGCTTGGTGGGCATCAATGCGGTGATTTTGAACGGTGCGCGCATTGGCAAGTACTGCATCATCGGCGCCAATACCTTGATTCCTGAGGGTAAAGAAATTCCCGATGGCTCGTTAGTGGTTGGCTCGCCCGGCCGCGTGGTGCGTGAGCTTAGCGAGCCACAAAAGAAAATGCTCGAAGCCAGCGCCGCACATTACGTGCATAACGCCAAGCGTTACGCCAAAGAGCTGGCGGTGGATGAATGAGTGTGTTGTCCGCCCTGTCGGCGCCCAAGTCGCCCTGCGTGTCGGTGTGTGCGTTGGATGATGACAACATCTGCATCGGCTGCCAGCGCAGCGGCGAAGAAATTTCCCGCTGGGGGCGCATGAGCGCCGATGAAAAACGTGCCGTGCTCAAGCGCTGTCATGAGCGTACGCAGGCGCGCGGCCAATACCTGGCAAACCCCTCCGCTTCATAAGTTAACAAGGACATCACATGCCCACTCTGGGAACTCCGCTGTCGCCCACGGCGACCCGTGTTTTGCTGCTTGGCTCTGGTGAGCTGGGTAAAGAAGTGGTGATTGAGCTACAGCGTTTGGGTGTCGAGGTGGTTGCGGTCGATCGCTACGCCAATGCCCCGGCCATGCAGGTGGCGCATCGCGCCCATGTGGTCAACATGCTTGATGGCGCCGAGCTGCGTCGGGTGATTGAGCAAGAGCGCCCGCATTACATAGTGCCGGAGATCGAGGCCATCGCCACCTCGACCCTGCAAGAGCTAGAAACCGAAGGCTTTACCGTGGTGCCGACGGCGCGCGCTGCGCGTTTAACCATGGACCGCGAAGGCATTCGCCGCCTCTCCGCCGAAGAGCTAGGCCTGCCGACCTCGCCGTACCGCTTTGCCGATACGCAAGCGGAGTATCAGGCAGCGGTCGAGGCGATTGGCTTTCCGTGCGTGGTCAAACCGGTGATGAGCTCCTCGGGCAAAGGCCAGAGCGTGCTGAAAGGTGCGGACGATGTGCAAGCCGCGTGGGAGTACGCCCAAGCGGGCGGTCGTGCTGGGCAGGGGCGGGTGATTGTCGAAGGCTTTGTCGATTTCGAGTACGAAATCACCTTACTCACTGTGCGCCACATTAATGGCACCAGCTTCTGTGCGCCGGTCGGTCATCGTCAGGTGGGCGGCGACTACCACGAGTCGTGGCAGCCGCAGGTGATGTCGCCGCAAGCACTGGCCGAAGCGCAGCGCATTGCTGAACAGGTGACCGAAGCCCTCGGCGGGCGTGGTCTGTTTGGTGTGGAGCTGTTCGTCAAGGGCGATCAGGTGTGGTTCAGCGAAGTGTCGCCGCGCCCGCACGATACCGGCATGGTCACGCTGATCTCGCAGGACTTATCCGAGTTCGCCCTGCATGCGCGGGCGATTCTGGGCTTGCCGATTCCGGCGATTCGCCAGTTTGGCCCGGCGGCCTCGGCGGTGATTTTGGTCGATGGCCACTCGCAGCAGGTCAGCTTTGGCAACCTAGCCGCCGCGCTCAGTGTGCCGGATACCGCGCTGCGCTTGTTTGGTAAGCCCGAGGTGGCCGGCCAGCGCCGCATGGGCGTGGCGCTGGCGCTGGGTGACACTCAGGATGAGGCACGCAGCAAAGCCCGCGCAGCCGCCGCGGCGGTTAAGGTCACGCTGTGACGTGGCTGTGGTGGTCGGCGCTGCTGGCCAGTTTACCCATCGCCTTGCCGCAAGCGCTGTGGACGAAGAAAACCGCGCTGCGTCTGCCCGAGGCCGCTGGCCCGCAAAGTGGCGTGGCTGGCTCGGAGTTGTCTGGCGAGCCGCTGCGCCTGCTGGTGCTCGGTGAATCGCCCGTCGCGGGTGTCGGCGTTAGCTCGCAGCAAGAGGCCATCACCGGCCAGCTGGCGCTGGCGCTCAGTGCCCGCATGCAGCGCCCGGTGGCGTGGCAAGCCATCGGTGAAAACGGCATTACCGCTCGCGAAGCTGCTGAGCGGCTCTTGCCGCAGGTGCAGGGTGAATTCGAACAGATTTGCTTGGTGTTTGGGGTGAACGACACCACCCACTTCAGCTCGCTCAAACAGTGGCAGCAAGGTATGGACGTGCTGATCAGTACCTTGCAGGTGCGCAGTCATCAGCCGCTGTGGGTGACGGCCGTGCCGCCGCTGCAGCATTTCTCGGCGCTGCCGTGGTTATTACGCGAGTTGTTGGGCTGGCGGGCGCGCTTGTTGGATCAGGCGCTCAAACGCTTGGCGGCGCGTCGTGATGCGCGCTATGCCAAGGTGCAAGTGGCGTTTGTCGGCGAGTATTTAGCCCGTGATGGCTACCACCCCTCGGCGCTGGGCGCACAGGTGTGGGCCCAGGCGTTGGTGCGCCAGCTTATTCCGTAGCGGCTTGCTTGGCGGGCGTGTTGCGCAGCTCCCACACGCGCACATTACGTACGCGGTTGTCGGCCACTTGCAGAATTTCCATGCAATACGGGCCAATGCGCAGGCACACGTTATTGTCGGGGATTTGCTCCAGCGCTTCGGTAATCAGACCGTTGAGGGTCTTGGGTCCGTCACTGGGCAGGTGCCAGCCAAGGCTCTTGTTCACATCGCGGATATTGGCGGCGCCATCGATCACTTGGGTGCCGTCTTCCTGCGGGTGAATGTCGGGGTTGCGCAGCGCGTCTTGGTTGCTGAACTCGCCGACAATTTCTTCCAGCAAATCTTCCAGGGTGACAATGCCGATCACGTCGCCGTACTCGTCCACCACAATGCCGATGCGGCGTTTTTGCTTTTGGAAGTTAAACAGCTGCGTCGACAGCGGCGTGCTTTCCGGCACGAAGTACGGCTCGTGACAGGCCGCCAGCAGCGACTCTTTATCTAGCTGATTGCGCGTTAACAGGCGCGCAATCTGGCGCATGTGGATGATGCCTTCGACTTGGTTGATGTCGCCGCGAAACACCGGCAGGCGCGTGTGCGTGGTGGTGCGCAGCTGAGTGATGATGCGGTCGAGGTCGTCGTTGAGGTCGATGCCGAATACTTCATTGCGCGGGATCATGATGTCGTTCACCGACACCTTTTCCAGGTCAAGAATGCCCAGCAGCATGCTTTGCCGGTTGGCCGGCAGCTCGTGGCCGGACTCATCCACCACTGTGCGCAGCTCTTCGGCGGACAGGCTGTCTTTGGCTTTGGCCTTAGTGTCGACGCCAAACAAGCGCAGCAGGCCGTTGCTCATAAAGTTAGCCAGCCACACCACCGGGTAGAGCACTTTCTGCAAGATGGTCAGCACAATCGAGGCCGGAAAGGCCACCGCTTCAGGGCGCAGTGCGGCAAGTGTCTTGGGGGTGATTTCACCAAAAATCAGTACAGCCACTGTGAGCATGGCGGTGGCAATGGCAATGCCGGCTTCGCCCCACAACTGCACGGCAATCACCGTAGAGATCGACGCCGCGAGAATGTTAACGATGTTATTGCCCACCAAAATGGTGCCGAGCATGCGGTCGGGGCGTTGCAGTAAAGCATGGGCGCGTTTGGCGCCGGCGTGGCCTTCGTTGGCCATGTGCTTTAAGCGATAGCGGTTTAGGCTGAGCATGCCGGTCTCAGAGCTTGAGAAGAAGGCAGACAGTAACAGCAGCAGAACCAGCAAGCCGATCTGCATGGCGGGGTGAAGTTCGTTCACCGTGGGTATGTCCTCAGAGGGGGAGAATAAATTCGCGCACCAGCTTGCTGCCAAAATAGGCCAGCATCAGCAAGGTGAAGCCCGCGAGCGTCAGGCGGATGGCTTTGCTGCCGCGCCAGCCCAGTTGATGGCGGCCCCACAGCAGCACGGCAAACACCAGCCAAGCCAGCAGTGAGAACACCGTTTTGTGGGCTAAGTGCTGGGCGAGTAAGTCATCAACGAACACCCAGCCAGAGGCCAGTGCGGCGCTGAGTAATAGCCAGCCGCACCAGAGCATGGCGAACAGCAGTTTTTCCATGGTCTGCAGCGGTGGGAAGTTACGGATCAGGCCCGAGGGGTGCTTGTTCTTCAGCTGGCGGTCCTGCACGAGTAGCAGTAATGACTGCAGCATGGCGATCGATAACAGGCCGTAGGCCATGATCGACAGCAAAATATGCAGCAGTAAACCGGCGTCTTCCTGTACCACTACCAACTTGCCGCCGGGAATAAACTGCGCGCTCAGTACCGCCAGCAAACCGATGGGGTAGAGCAGTACCAGTAGGTTTTCCAGCGGTTGAGTGACGCAGGTCACCACGCCCATCAGAATGATGCAGGCGGCGATCAATGAGGCGGCGTTAAAAAAGTCCAGTGCCAAGCCGTCTTGGCTAAGCAAGTGGCCCGGCAGGCTCAATAGGTGGGCAAACAGCGCCAGCATGCCTAAGCCAAGTAGCAGGCGTTTGTTAGGCGCCTGACGCGTGTGCAGGCGCTGCGCTTGATAGAGGCCAGCCAGCGCGTACAGCGCGGCGGCGGACAAACTGGGTAAGAGTGGTTGCATGGGTCCTTGTCTGCGGCATGCAAGAGCGGCGATTTTCGCATAGCCGGGGTTGTGGTGAAAGACTTGTGCCGTCTGGGCCTGACGCCTTGCCGGTGGCGTGGGTATAATGCGCGGCTTAAGTATTTGCTGTGATTGGCCAGGAACCCGCCATGTTCGAGAATTTGACCGACCGCCTTTCCCACACGCTACGCCATGTCACGGGGCAGGCCAAGCTGACGGAAGACAACATCAAGGACACCCTGCGCGAAGTGCGCATGGCCTTGCTGGAAGCCGACGTGGCTTTGCCGGTGGTGAAAGACTTCGTCGCGCGAATCAAAGAGCGTGCGGTCGGTACTGAGGTGTCTAAGAGTCTCACGCCCGGTCAGGCTTTCGTCAAAATCGTGCGTGGCGAGCTAGAAGCGCTGATGGGCGCGGCCAATGAAGACTTGGCGCTCAATGCCCAGCCGCCGGCGGTGATCTTGATGGCCGGCCTGCAAGGTGCCGGTAAAACCACCACGGTGGCCAAGCTGGCGCGCTTCTTAAAAGAGCGGAAGAAAAAGTCGGTGATGGTCGCCAGTGCGGACGTGTATCGCCCGGCGGCGATCAAGCAGTTGGAAACCTTGGCGGGCGAAGTGGGCGTGAGCTTCTTCCCCTCGACAGCGGAGCAAAAGCCGATCGCCATCGCCGAAGCGGCGATTAAAGAAGCCAAACTCAAATTTGCCGATGTCTTGATTCTCGATACCGCCGGTCGTCTGCATGTCGATGACGACATGATGGGCGAGATCAAAGCCCTGCATGCGGCCATTAAGCCTATCGAAACCCTGTTCGTGGTCGATGCCATGACCGGTCAGGACGCCGCCAATACTGCGCGTGCCTTTAATGAAGCGCTGCCGCTGACCGGTGTGGTGTTGACTAAGGTTGATGGCGATGCGCGCGGTGGTGCGGCGCTGTCGGTACGGCAAATCACCGGCAAGCCGATCAAATTCCTCGGTATGGGCGAGAAAACTGAAGCCCTTGAGCCGTTCCATCCCGATCGCGTTGCCTCGCGCATCTTGGGTATGGGTGATGTGCTCAGCCTGATCGAGCAAGCCGAACAAACGCTGGATCGCGAAAAAGCCGAAAAGCTCACCAAAAAGCTGAAGAAAGGCAAAGGCTTCGACTTGGAAGACTTCCGCGATCAGCTGCAACAAATGAAAAACATGGGCGGCCTCGGCTCGCTGATGGAAAAACTGCCGATGCTCGGCGGTGTAAATCTGTCGAAGATGGAAGGGGTGGAAGACACCGCGTCTAAACAGTTCAAGCAGATGGAGGCGATTATTAACTCCATGACCCCGGCAGAGCGCCGTAACCCCGACATTATCAGTGGCTCGCGTAAGCGCCGGATTGCGCTGGGCTCGGGCACGCAAGTGCAAGACATTGGTCGTCTGATCAAGCAGCACAAGCAAATGCAGAAAATGATGAAGAAGGTCACCGCCAAAGGCGGCATGGCCAAACTGATGCGCGGCATGGGCGGGATGTTTCCCGGCGGCATGCCGAAGCTGTAAAAACAGCCTTATGACCGGTTATCCGTCGGGCATAAAAAAGCTGTTTGCAAACTGTCGCAGATTCCTTAGAATGTGCGGCCTTTCGGGCCTGGGGCCCAGCGTATTCGTATTTTCGTGAAGCGCCGACTATAGGACCAAGTTCACATGGTAACCATTCGTCTTGCTCGTGGTGGCTCAAAGAAGCGTCCCTTCTACCACCTGACCGTAACCGACAGCCGTAACGCCCGTGATGGTCGTTTCGTTGAGCGTGTAGGTTTCTTCAATCCTGTTGCCTCTGGCGCTGAAGAGCGTCTGTCGGTCAACCAGGAGCGCGTTAGCTACTGGCTGAGCCAGGGCGCGCAGCCGTCTGAGCGTGTTGCTCAACTGCTGAAAGACGCTGCGAAAGCTGCTGCTTAAGCTGTATGGCCGCTACACCTGAACTGGCCGAGAAGCTGGTTGTTCTCGGCAAGATCACCACGGTGTACGGCGTCCAAGGTTGGGTAAAAGTTCACTCCTTTACCGAGCCGATGGACAACCTGTTGCAGTATCGTCAGTGGCGCTTGCGTCGCGATGGCGAAACTAGGCAGGTCGAGATAGTCAAAATACGCGTGCACAGCAACAGCATCGTGGCCCAAATTAAGGGCGTCGATGATCGTGAAGTGGCGCGCGAATTTGCAGGCTTTGAGATTCTCTTGCCTGCAGATCAGCTGCCAAAGTTGGCCGTCGATGAGTATTACTGGCATCAGCTGATTGGTCTGAAAGTGACCAATCAAGAAGGCCAGTTGCTCGGGCAGGTGCATAGCCTGCAAGAAACCGGCGCCAATGATGTCATGCTGGTCAAGCCCTGTGCTGGGAGCTTGGATGGTCGCGAGCGCATGCTGCCCTATCTGCCAGAACAGTTTGTGCTGAACATCGACTTGGCGGCCGGCGAAATGCTGGTCGACTGGGATGCGGATTTCTAAACGGCATGCACGTTTCGGTTATCACGCTATTTCCTGAGATGTTCGCTGCAATCAGTGAATACGGCATTACCAGCCGAGCGGTTAAGCAGGGCTTGTTAAGCCTCAACTGCGTTAACCCGCGACAGTTCACTGAAGATCGCCATCAAACCGTGGACGATCGCCCCTTCGGCGGCGGCCCCGGCATGGTGATGAAAATGCAGCCGCTGGAGCATGCCTTGGCTAGCGCCAAGCAGGTGGCCGGTGAGCAGGCTAAGGTGATTTATCTGTCGCCGCAGGGGCAACCCTTACAGCAGGCGGCGGTACGCGAGATGGCTAATGCAGAATCGTTGATTCTGATTGCTGGTCGCTATGAAGGGATTGATGAGCGTTTCATTGAAGCGCATGTCGATGAGGAATGGTCGATTGGCGATTACGTCCTGTCTGGCGGCGAGCTGCCAGCCATGGTGCTGATCGACGCGGTAACTCGCTTGCTCCCGGGTGCACTGGGGCATGTTGACTCCGCCGAGGAGGACTCGTTTACCGACGGTCTGCTCGACTGCCCGCACTACACCCGTCCCGAGGTGTACAACGGCAAACGTGTTCCTGAGGTGCTGCTTAGCGGCAATCATGAACATATCCGGCGCTGGCGCCTGATGCAGTCCTTGGGCCGCACAGCCGAACGCCGCGCTGATCTTCTGGATTGCCGCTCGCTTTCTGGAGAAGAGCAAAAGCTGTTGGATGAATACTTTCGCCAGCAGAACGATAGTTAACGTATCGATGGCCGGCACAACGAACGCCAGCCTTAGGAGCACAACATGACGAACAAAATCATTCAGCAGATCGAAGCTGAACAGATGACCAAAGAAATCCCTGCTTTTGCCCCGGGCGACACCATTGTCGTGCAGGTAAAAGTGAAGGAAGGCGACCGCGAGCGTCTGCAGGCTTACGAAGGCGTTGTTATCGCCAAGCGTAACCGCGGCCTGAACAGCGCGTTCACCGTACGTAAAATTTCTAGCGGTGTAGGCGTTGAGCGTACCTTCCAGACCTACAGCCCGCTGGTTGACAGCATTGCTGTTAAGCGTCGCGGCGATGTACGTCAGGCCAAGCTGTACTACCTGCGCGCGCTGTCCGGCAAGGCTGCCCGCATCAAGGAAAAACTGGCCTAAGTTTCTGGCTGGTAGAAAAAAGCAGCTTCGGCTGCTTTTTTTGTGTCTGCAATTTGCTCGTCCTGCGTGTCATACAACAAGCCCAATAGCGGTACGCATAAGAGTGTTTGGCTTGGAGTAAAGCTATGTCCTCACGCGAGGAAGAAATCCAGCGCCGCACGGCGCAATCGGTAACACGCGTCACTAAGGCGGTATTTCCGCCGACCACCAATCATCACAACACCTTGTTCGGCGGTACTGCGCTGGCGTGGATGGATGAAGTGTCGTTTATCGCCGCCACGCGCTTCTGTCGCTTGCCGCTGGTGACGGTATCCAGTGATCGCATTGATTTTAAACATGCGATACCGGCCGGCTCGATCGTCGAGCTCGTAGGCACTGTGGTGCAGGTGGGCAATACCAGCTTAAAAGTATCGGTCGATGTGTATGTGGAGAACATGTACGACGAGTGCCGCGAGCACGCCATCAGCGGCGTGTTTAGCTTTGTCGCGATTGATGAGCAGAAGCGCCCGATCCCTGTGCTGCCAGAGGCTGCGGTTGAGGTGAGCGCGGGCGCGGCGTGATTAGCGCAGGCTGATTTTCAGGCTGGCCTGCGACAGGTCGATGTCATGTAGGCTCAGCGAGCCAAAGCTTTGGCTGACATCGGCGCCTTTCACGCGGATGTTGTCGAAGCGCATCTCGCCAATCGAGCTCGGCAAGCGCACGTTGATCGAGCCATCGGCATTGAGGGTGGAGGTCAGCTGGCGGGTGTCGTACTGCACATCGCGCAGGGTGGTTTCGGCGTCTAGGGCGTCCAGTGCAGGCATCACTAGTTTGCTGAGCTGTTGGATAACGCCGACGCCATCGCCGCTTTCCGCGCTCAAAAACAGCCCTTGCAGGGCGGTGTCGAGGCCTTGGGCGCTGACATCGCCCAGCTCCTCATCACTCATTGGCACTAGGCCTTTGCCAATCTGTTGGCTGTAGCTGTGTGTTGGCAGGCGCTGGATGTCGGCGCTGGCCATCTGAAAGGGGGCCAGCAAAGCCGCCACCATAGTGGCTGCCAAGCGCAGATTGGACTGCTTGCGCAGGGCTTTTTTCAGCTGTGCTTCGCTGAGCAGGCCTTGGGCGATGAGCTGTTCACCGAGGCGCAGGCCGCTGCCGCGCTGGGCGTGAATGGCGGCTTCGAGCTGAACCGGGGTGATGAGTTTGCGGGCCAGCAGGAGCTGGCCAAGACGAGAATTCTGATGCGCGCTCATGACTGCGTTTCCGATGGCGGTGGCATGTGAGTAAAGCATGTGGCCAGCAGTGGCGTATTGCTACCCAACCAAGGATAGGGTGGCGGCCCTATCCCGGTTAGGCAAGCCCTTAGGCGCTGGGGATGTTACTGCTGGCAACAACTTCGCTTTTGTTGCTCTCGTTGTCTGCCTTGGCTTCTTCTTTCGCTTCTTTGATGGCCGCTTTGGCTTCTTTAGCCTCTTTGGCCTCTTTCGCTTTGGCTACTTTAGCTTCGCTGTCGTTATCCAGCAGGCTAAGTAACGTCCAGCCGGCGCTGGGTTGCAGCATGTGGCCTTCGTGCAGCACGTGTAGCCAGCCTTTGGTGTCGCGGGCAAACAACACGGTGGCTTTGCTGCCGTGTTTATCCAGATATTCTTGCCAGCCAAAGTTCTCGGTTAGCGTTGTGGTTTTGAACTCGGCACCGTGCGACAGGCGGCTGGCCATTTTCGGGAAGGTCATCTCGGCATCGCCAAAGATGCGGCCGCGGTGTTCGTCGCTGGCGCGGTGTTTTTCACTGCGGCGGGTTTCTTGCCCGGTCATCACTGAGAAGGTGTTTTCCGGGCCAAAGTCGTGGCGAAAGCGCATGGTCGACAGCACGTTAATTTCGGCAATTGGCGACAGAGCGATCAGGCGGCCAATGCCGACTAAATCCATGTTTTCGTCGGCGTGCTGCGACATCGGGTTGCCGAAGTAGGTGGTCAAACCGGCCATGCGCGAGGCGCGGATATTTTCCCAGCTGGAGTCGGTCAATAGCACCCGATAGCCCATGCTTTGCAGGGCTTTGGCGATACCGCGGGCCACGCTGTTAGCGCCGATAAACAGGTAGCCGCTGGGCGTCGGTTCGGCCACTTTTAATAGGTGCGCCAGTGGGCGTGAGGTGGCGCTTTGCAGCACTACTGTGCCGATGATGACCAAGAAGGTCATCGGTACCAGCAGGCCGGCGCCGGCGTAGCCTTGCTCTTGCAGACGTAAGGCAAAGATCGCCGAAACCGCTGCAGCGACGATGCCGCGCGGGGCAATCCAAGACAGCAAGGCGCGCTCGCGCCAGTTGAGGTTGGAGCCATACGTCGACACAGCAATCGACAGTGGGCGGGCAATGAATTGCACTACCAAGAGCAAAATCAGTGCGCCGGGGCCGAGGGCGGTGAGTTGCTGCAGGTCCAGCCGTGCGGCGAGCATGATGAACAACACCGAGATCAGCAGCACGCTGAGGCTTTCTTTGAAGTGCAGGATATGCCGCACATCAACGCCGCGCATGTTGGCTAACCACATGCCCATCACCGTCACGGTGAGCAGGCCAGACTCGTGAATTACCAGGTTGGAGACAATAAACGCCACCAAGACGGTGGACAGGGCGGCGAGGTTATGCAGGTATTCCGGCAGCCAGTGGCGGCGCAGAATAATCCCCAGCAACCAGCCGCAGAAGGCGCCAAAGGCAGTGCCGCCGACGATCACCGCGCCGAAAATCAACAGGCTTTGGCTGAGGCCGTTGCCTTGGCTGCTGGCTAGAATGTATTCGTACACCACCACCGCCAGCAGGGCGCCGATGGGGTCGATGACAATCCCTTCCCAGCGCAGAATATTCGCCACTGCAGCTTTGGGGCGCACCACGCGCAGCATTGGCATGATCACGGTGGGGCCGGTCACCAATGTCAGGGTGCCGAACAGTAGGGCGATTTCCCAAGTGAAGTTAAGGAAATAGTGCGCCGTTACGGCAATCACAATGCCGGTGACTAGGGCGCCGACGGTGACGAGGCGCTGGACTACCGTACCGATCTCTTTGAATTCGTCAAAACGTAAGGTCAGGCTGCCTTCAAACAAGATGATGGCCACTGACAAAGAAACCATCGGGAAGAGCAAGTCGCCGAACACGGCTTGCGGGTCGAGCAGCCCAGTGACCGGGCCGGCGACGATGCCGGTTAATAGTAAGAACAAAATGGCTGGCAACTTCACTCGCCATGCCAGCCACTGACACAGCATGGCGCCGGCAGCGATACCGGCAATGGCCAGCACGATCTGATGCTCTTCCATGTACACTCCTCTTCTCGTTCTTCTAGGCGAGCCTAGCAGGCTAATCATTGCTCGGGCTCGCGGTGGCTCATTACTACCATGTCCCATCCTTGGATTTCACGTTTTCTCGAAGCGCAGTGGCTTGAGAAAGGCTTATCCCTCAATACCCGCGAAGCCTATGGCCGTGATTTAGCGCAGTTCGACGCGTGGTTGAGTCAGCAAGGTCACAGCCTCAACGAACTGGGGCGCGAGCAAGTGCTGGGTTATTTGGGCTGGCGTTTGCAACAGGGCTTTAAAGCGCGTTCGACAGCGCGTTTTTTGTCGTGCTTGCGCGGCTTTGCTGCCCATGCAGTGCGCGAAAACTGGTGGTTAGCTGATCCCACCTTAGATGTGGCTTTGCCTAAGCTCGGTCGGCCTTTGCCCAAGTCATTGAGTGAGGCCGATGTGGAGGCCTTGCTCGCGGCGCCGGATATCGACACCGCGCTGGGCTTACGTGATCGCTGCATGTTGGAGGTGCTGTACGCCTGTGGTCTGCGTGTTAGTGAGTTGGTGGGCTTGCAGCTTGAGCAGATCAATCTGCGCCAAGGCGTAGTGCGCGTGACCGGTAAGGGCAGCAAAGAGCGCCTCGTGCCGTTGGGCGAAGAGGCCTTGGATTGGCTGTTGCGTTATCTGCAAGCGGCGCGTGCCGAGTTGCTGGCGGGGCAGAGTAGTGCGGTGGTGTTCCCCAGTTTGCGTGGTCAGCAAATGACTCGGCAAACCTTCTGGCATCGGATTAAACAGCATGCGTTGGCGGCTGGGGTGAGTACCAGCTTGTCGCCGCATACGCTACGGCATGCCTTTGCCACCCACTTGCTCAATCACGGCGCTGACCTGCGTGTGGTGCAGTTGTTATTGGGCCACAGCGATTTATCCACCACCCAGATTTACACCCATATTGCTAAGGCGCGTTTGCAGAGTTTGCATGCTGAGCACCATCCGCGAGGGTAATGTGACAACTGGTCTTGCAACGGCCGCCCCAGGCTGCGCCAAGCGCTGTGCTCTGTGTTAGGCTAGCGCCACTTTGCGTCCGGAGAATCCCATGCGCTTGAAAATGATGGCCGCCGTGTTGGGCTTGGCCGTTGCATCGGCTGTGCAGGCCGATGTTGAACAGAACATTCGCCAGCAGCTCAAGGCTTCTGGCCTCGATTTACCCGTGGAAAGCGTGGCCGAGAGCCCGTTAGCTGGTATCTACCAAGTGCAGCTGAAAGGCGGGCGCATGTTGTATGCCTCGGCTGATGGTCAGTATGTGCTGCAGGGCTACTTGTTCCAGTTTAAAGATGGCAAGGCGACTAACCTCACCGAGCAAGCCGAGCAGCAAGGCATCGCTAAAGAGCTGGCTAAGGTTAAGGCGAGCGAGATGGTGGTGTTTGCCGCTAAAGACGAAAAAGCCCACATCAACGTGTTTACCGACACCGATTGTGGCTACTGCCGCAAACTGCACCAAGAAATCCCCGAGCTGAATCGTCAGGGCGTGAGCGTGCGTTACTTGGCGTTCCCGCGTCAGGGCGTGGGCTCGCACGGTTACAACACTATGGTGTCGGTGTGGTGCGCGAAAGATCGCCAAGACGCCATGAATAAAGCCAAAGGTGGCGATGACCTGCCGGCGGCACAATGCGATAACCCAGTGGCTAAACAGTACGAGCTGGGCCAGCTGATTGGGGTTAACGGCACGCCGGCCATTGTGCTGGCCGATGGTACTTTAGTGCCGGGCTACCAGCCGGCACCGCAACTGGCCAAAGCCGCGCTGCAAGCGCAGGCTGCCGCTGATAAATCGAAGAAACAGTGATTTTGTGTGATCAAGGAGCCGCCGTTTGTGCGGCTTCTTTATAAGTGATGAGGAGAGGGGCTCTTGAATCCGGTCAAAGTGGGCATCTGTGGGTTGGGGACCGTCGGCGGCGGTACCTTCAATGTGCTCAAACGTAACGCCGCTGAAATTGCACGCCGCGCGGGTCGTGGCATTGAAGTGGTGCAGATTGCCAGTCGCTCGGCTAAGCCACAGTACGACACAACCGGCGTGGCGCTGACCAGCGATCCCTTTGACGTGGTGAACAACCCCGAGATCGATATCGTTGTCGAGTTAATCGGCGGCTATGACCTGGCTCGCGAGCTGGTCATGCGCGCTATCGAGAACGGCAAGCACGTAGTCACCGCCAACAAGGCGCTGATCGCCGTGCACGGCAACGAAATTTTTGCCCATGCGCGGAGTAAGGGCGTGATGGTTGCCTTTGAAGCCTCGGTAGCCGGCGGCATTCCGGTGATCAAAGCGATTCGTGAAGGCCTGTCGGCTAACCGCATCAACTGGGTTGCAGGCATCATCAATGGCACCGGCAACTTTATCTTGAGCGAAATGCGCGAGAAGGGCCGCACCTTTGAAGACGTGCTGGCCGAAGCGCAAGCGCTGGGCTATGCCGAAGCCGACCCAACCTTCGACGTCGAAGGCATCGACGCCGCGCACAAGCTGACCATTCTGGCCTCGATTGCCTTTGGCATTCCGCTGCAGTTCGACAAGGCCTTTACCGAAGGCATCACTAAGCTGACCATCGCCGATGTGAACTACGCCGAGCAGTTGGGTTATCGCATCAAGCATTTGGGTGTGGCGCGCCGTACCGAGCAAGGTATCGAGCTGCGCGTGCACCCCACGCTGATTCCTGAAGAGCGCCTGATCGCCAACGTTAACGGTGTGATGAACGCGGTGATGGTCAATGGCGATGCTGTCGGCAGCACTCTGTATTACGGTGCTGGCGCAGGCCAAGAGCCGACCGCCTCCGCGGTGGTGGCTGATTTGGTCGATGTGGTGCGCGTGCTGACCAGCGATCCGCAGAACCGCGTGCCGCATTTGGCTTTCCAGCCGGATTCGCTGTCGGACCTGCCGATTCTGCCGATCAGCGATTGCGAGAGCGCGTACTACCTGCGCATTCAGGCCAAAGATCACCCCGGCGTGCTGGCCCAAGTGGCGAGCATTCTGTCGGCGCGCGGCATCAATATCGAATCCATCATGCAGAAAGAGGTCGAAGAACAAGACGGCCTCGTTCCCATGATCCTGCTGACCCACGAAGTCAAAGAGCAGAAAATCGACGATGCCATCACTGCGCTACAGCAGCTCAAAGACATCGTCGGCGAAGTGGTGCGTATTCGCGTCGAGTACTTGGGCTAATCCGTTATCGCGCCGCTTGCAGCGCAGGCGGCCTCAGCAAGGTTTTGAGTTATGCGTTACATCAGTACCCGCGGCAAAGCGCCCGCGCTGAACTTTGAAGATGTGTTGCTGGCGGGTCTGGCCAGCGATGGCGGCCTGTATGTGCCGGAAAATCTGCCGCGCTTTAGCGTGGAAGAGATCGCCTCGTGGGGCGGTCTGCCGTATCACGAGTTAGCCTTCCGCGTGATGCGCCCGTTTGTCGCCGGCAGCATCAGCGATGCCGACTTTAAACAGATTCTCGAAGCCACCTACGCCGGTTTCGCCCACAGCGCCGTGGCCCCGCTCAAGCAGCTGGATGCCAACGAGTGGGTGCTGGAACTGTTCCACGGCCCGACCTTGGCGTTTAAAGACTTCGCCCTGCAACTGCTCGGCCGCCTGCTCGATCACGTGCTGCAAAAGCGCGGCGAGCGCGTGGTGATTATGGGCGCCACCAGTGGCGACACCGGTTCGGCAGCGATTGAAGGCTGTAAGGCGTGCGATAACGTCGACATCTTCATCATGCACCCGCACAACCGCGTGTCGGCCGTGCAGCGTCGGCAGATGACCACCATCTTGGGCGATAACATCCACAACATCGCCATCGAAGGTAACTTCGATGACTGCCAAGAGATGGTCAAAGCTAGCTTTGCCGATCAAGGCTTCTTGAAGGGCACCCGTTTGGTCGCGGTGAACTCGATCAACTGGGCGCGCATCATGGCGCAGATCGTGTATTACTTTCATGCAGCGTTGCAGCTGGGTGGCCCAGCGCGTTCGATCGCCTTCTCGGTGCCCACCGGTAACTTTGGCGACATCTTTGCCGGCTACTTGGCGCGCAACATGGGCTTGCCGATCAGTCAGCTGATCGTCGCCACCAACCGCAACGACATTCTGCACCGCTTTATGTCGGGCAACCGTTACGACAAAGACACCCTGCACCCGTCGCTGTCGCCGTCGATGGACATCATGGTGTCGTCGAACTTCGAGCGCCTGCTGTTCGACCTGCACGGTCGCAATGGCTTGGCCGTGGCCGACTTGCTGGATGGCTTTAAAGCCAGCGGCAAACTGTCGGTGGAAGAAGACCGCTGGACAGAAGCGCGTAAGCTGTTCGACTCGCTGGCAGTCGACGACGAAGCGACCTGCGCCACCATCGCCGAGGTGTATAAAGCCACCGGCGAAGTGCTCGACCCGCACACCGCCATCGGCGTGCGCGCCGCCCGCGACTGCCGCCGCCACTTGGCCACGCCAATGGTGATTCTGGGCACCGCACACCCGGTGAAATTCCCCGAAGCGGTTGAGAAGGCTGGCGTCACTGCACCGCAGCTGCCAGTGCACTTAGCCGACCTGCACGAGCGCGAAGAGCGCTGCACCGTGCTGGCTAATGATCTGAAAGTGGTTCAGCAGTTCGTTAGTGCTCACGGTAATCGTGGTAAGCCGCTATAGAGTGGTGACAGAAAAGCCCGTAGTGATACGGGCTTTTTTATGGTGTGTAGCTTAAGAGGTGGCGGGTTACACATCGTTACTATCTAGGGGTGTTCGCTCTTACGGATTAGCGGCAAACTGGTGGCCCTAAAAATAGGGGGTTGCTGTGCTACGCCATTACCCGAGTGTCTTGAAGGATGTCTGACAGTCAGCTAAGCATGCCAGTGGTCGATGCCAAGTCGGCGCGGTTCTTTCGTCCGCCGTTACCGGCAGGGCATGTGTGTCGTCCGCGCTTGACCGACAGTTTGCTGCAAGGGTTAAGCGGTAAGCTCAGTCTGGTTTGCGCGCCGGCAGGGTTTGGTAAGAGTCAGTTAGCCAGCGAGTTGTGTGAGGTTTTGCCCGCAGGTTGGCGGGTGCTGTGGCTGAGCTTAAGCGCGCGCGACAAAGACCCCGGGCGTTTTCTTGAGATGCTTTTGGAGGCTTTGCGTAGCCTCTACCCCGGCTTGGCTGAGGCGCCGTTAGAGCGCTTGCGTTTGCGTCAGCGTCATCAGCCGTTCGCCTTTGAGGCATGGCTGGATGAGGTGCTCGACGAGCTTGAAGGCCATCTTGCCGAGCCACAGCCGCTGCTGTTGATTCTGGATGATTACCATCTGGCCACGGGCCCGGTGCTCGATCGTTGTTTGCAGTTTCTGATTAATCACTTACCCGCCCCGTTAAGCCTGCTGGTGACCACCCGGCAAGCGCCGAACTGGCATTTGGCTCGCTTACGCTTGCATGGCCAGTTACTCGAACTCAACGAGTTGGATTTGCGCTTATTGCCCAGCGAAGTGGCGCAGTGGCTTGCCGCCCGTGGGGTTGAGAGTAGTCCCGAGCTGGTCGAAACCTTATTAGCACGCAGTGAAGGCTGGCCAGCGGGGCTGCAAATGCTGTGGATGGCCGGGCAGGGCGAGGCCGAGTTGGACTTGGCGCAGCTGCACGGCAATGCCCCTCTGATCAGTGAATATTTACTGCAAGAAGTGATCGAGCGCCTGCCAGCGGATTTGCAGAGCTTTCTCTATGAAACCGCTTTGCTAGAGCGCTTTAGTGCCGCACTGTGTGATGCCGTGCGGCAAAGCCATGACAGCACAGGGCATATCGACTATCTGTTTCGCCACCAGCTGTTTTTGGTGCCGTTGGACGAGCGCGGCCAGTGGTTCCGTTACCACCATTTATTCAGTGATTTACTGCGCAGCCGGCAAAGTGAACTGGCGCTGCTGAGCCCCAAGCAGGTGTATTTGCGCGCGTGCCAATGGTTTATGCAGCAAGGCCAAGTTGAAGAGGCCGTAGAGCATGCGCTACTGGCAGAGCGCCCGGATGTGGTCGCCAGTCTGGTGCAAAACCTCTCTGAAGAGCAGCTGCTCTCCGAGCAAAACGTGGTGCAGTTGCTGCGCTGGAAACGCATCTTGCCCGACAGCCTGCTGTACAGCTCGCCGCGCCTGATCATCTTGTATAGCTGGGCATTGATATTGGGTTGCCAGCTGCAAGCGGCTGAGGATTTGCTCGGCCATTTAAGCCGCTTCTTGCCGGCCAATGGCGAAGTGCAGCAGCGTTTGTTGACCGCGCAATGGTTAGCCCTGCAAACCGTATTGGCCAAAGCGCGTGGGCAGGTAGCGCGCGCTCGCGAGCTGGGCGCGCAAGCTTTGGCCTGTGTGCCAGATGACTTATACGGCCCACAACTGATGCTGCTCACCGCCTTGGCCAGCATCGAAATGGGCCAAGGCAATATTGATTTGGCCCGCCGTTACAACCGCCGTGGCTTAGAGCTGGCGCGGCGCTCGGCTAACCCGGCGTTTGAAGCCTTGATGCACTACGAGCGCGCACGCGTGCTGCTGGCGCGTGGCTTACCCACGCGCGCGCTGGATGAGCTGGCCGAAGGGCTGGCGCGCGTGCCCAGTCGGCAAGCGCGCAAATTAAGCCCACTGCGCGGCCGGCTGCATTTGTACCGGGGCTTTGTCGGCTTGTTTACCGCCGACTTTGCCATGGCACGTCAGGAGCTTTTGCAAGGCTTGGAAGAAGCCCGCGCCTGCCGCGACGTGGCGGTGCTCACCGCCTACTTTGGCTTGGCTATGCTGGATGCGCGTAAGCACAGCTTGGCGGCGGGTTATGCCTGGTTAGAGGAAGCCGAGCGGCTGATGAGCCAGTGGGATGTGCCGCAGATTTACTATCTCGGCATGATGACCGTGCAAAAGTGCATGATCTGGCTGCAGCAGGGTCGTCTGCAAACCGCGCAAAGCTGGCTAGAAAGCTTGGCCGAAGCCTATTGCCAAGAACCCGCGGCAGCCCCGCCAGAGCTGCACCCGCAAATGGCGATTCAAGTACAGATTCTGCTGCTGCGTACTGCCGCCATGCGCAAAGACTGGAGCGCCGTCGAGCAGCTGCAAGTGGACTTGCTCGAGGCGAATAAAAAACACGCTGGGTTGATGAACCAGTTTGCTTTGATGCAACTGGTGTATGTGGCGATCAGTCGGGGTGAGCTTGAGCTGGCCCGTGAACACCTCAAGGCCTTGCTGCCGGAAACCGAAGGCGGCGTACGCCTGCATTTGTTCGATATTTTGCAGCGCTACCCGCAGGTGTTGCATGCCGCGCTGGATCAGGCGCCGCCGACGGTGCAGCAGTGGTTAGCCCCGCAGTTGGGCGATGACCCGCTGCCGGTGAACACTGAGCTGCTCAGTGATCGTGAGTTCGATGTGCTGCAGCTGGTGGCGCAGGGGCTGTCTAATCAGCAGATCAGCGACAAGCTGTTTATTTCGCTGCACACGGTGAAAACCCATGTGCGCAATATTCACGGCAAGCTCGGCGTGCAACGCCGCACCCAAGCGGTGGCGCGCGCCAAGGCGCTGGGCCTGCTCGGTTAGCCGGCTGCTACGGGCTTAAAAGTCCGGCTCGAACTTTAGGTTCAGGTTGGGCTTGGGCGCCGGCTCGTCAGCCAATGGCTGCGCGCTTTTGTCCCGCAGATCTGTCTCCACCACTTGCAGCACGGGCAGTAAGTCAGCCAAGGCGGTTTTTACCGGCGGCAGCGGGTGATCGCTGGCCAGCGTGGTGAGGCGCGTGCGTAGCTCGTCGCGGGCTTCGATATCTAAATGCACATACAGCTCAGGCATCAGCGCGGCCAGTTCGTTGGCGTACAGCGCTAAATCGTGATGGCCAAATTGGCTGGTCAGGGCTAGGTAATCCAAGGCGCTGCTGGTGAGCATGGCCGCGCCTTGTTTGGTTTCGGCCAAGCCTTGTAAGCGCGCGGGGTTTTGCTGCTCGTTCTTCGCCAGCGTGGTCCAGTATTCCACCGTTAAGGTGAACTGCACGGCTTGCTGGCGCAGCGAATAACTCATCAAGCCCAGGGCTTCGCTGCCGTAAGGCTGCAACTTGGCGCGAAAGTTAAAGTACACGCGCATCAGCTCTTTGAGTTGCTCCAGCATGGCCTGTGCTTCGAGCTGGCGTAGCTCCAGCGGCAGGTAAATGTTGAGCTGGTAGCGGAAGTTTTCTTCGCTGATCAAACGACGATAAATCGCCCCGGTGTATTGGCCGCTGCGTCGCGGCAGAGCGTCGGGCTGGGACAGGTCAATTTGCTTTAAGGCTTTCTGCAGCAAGGCGTAATCACTGGCGCGCCATGGTTGCTGCGGATCGGGAATTTTCTGCCCCAGATACCAAATGTCGGCAGCCCACACGGGGTTGCCCAGAGCAAGACAAAGACTAAAGCCGATACTGAGTAGTGCGGTAGCAAGTGGGCGCATGGTGATAGAGCTAGCAGAGACCAGCGCAAAGCTTACCCGACTTGGCGCAGCCTGCGCTCCTGCGCAAAGTCGGGTGTGGCGCTGTTGTTGCTGGGGTTACGCGGTGGCTGGCAGCGCGCCGGGGGCGCTGGCGAACTTCGCTTGGTATTGATGCATCAGCTCGCGGTTGTCGTGGTCCCACGGATGAAAACCGCGCCGGTAGTAGTCCAGATAAGGGCGGATCAACGGCTTGAGCACGCCGTCGCGGCCCCATAGAAACTGCCAGCCTTCTTTCCACGTCGCCCAATTCCACAACAGACCATCGCGCTTGAGCATGTGCAGCAGGTTCTTGGTCACGTCGTAGATAAAGAACAGGGTGATCTCCGCCATCAGCACGCGGCGTCGGGTTTCGCCGCCGCCAATCAGGCGATACAGGTCGAAGGCCACGGCTTTGTGCTCGGTTTCTTCCAGGGCATGCCAGTGCCATAGGCGGCGTAGCGCTGGATCGGCGCCGGCCATCCACTGCGGGTTTTTCAGCAAGGCATCGGCCATGATGGCGGTCAGGTGCTCAACGCCAACGGTGGCGGCCAACTGGCGCTTGGCGGAGAAGTGCTTCTGCACAAAACGCAGACGCTTGCCGAGTGCATTTTCGAGGCTATCAATGTCGTAGCCTTGGGCTTTGAGACGCTCGTTGTACTGAATGTGCTCGTTGCTGTGGTGCGCTTCTTGGCCAATAAAACCACGAATCTGTTCGGCCAGCTCAGTGCCATCGGCGCTCTTACGAAAATGCCGTACCGAGTCGATGAAAAAACGCTCGCCCTTGGGGAATAACACCGACATGGCATTGAAGAAATGGCTCTTGAATGCACTACCGCTGTGCCAATAGCGCGGCAGGGGCTCAGGCAGCGGGGCATCTAAGCGGCGTGGTGCAATGGTCAGGTAAGTGGGGTTCGTCATGCGATCCTCCTTGGGTTTGTGCATTGACTATCCGCCGGGTTGGGTTGTCGGACAAGGTGATCTTCAGCCATTATTTAAGTCATATCTGGCCAAATAGCGAGTTAGCCATGCGTCTCGGCATGACTGCCACTACCGAGTTAGTGCCCACCAGCTACGTGCAAGCTTTGCTGCAAGTGGCCGAGGAGCGTGGCGTGGATGCCGGCGCCTTGTGCCGCTTGGGCAAGGTGAGCCCAGCGCTGTTGGCCAATCCCGAAGGGCGCTTAAGCTTTATCGACTTCAGCTACATGGTGGCCGAGGCGATCAGCCGTAGCGATAGCCCCGGGCTGGGCTTGGCTTTTGGTCGGCACTTGAATGTGTCGAGCCACGGCATGCTCGGCTATGCGGTGATGGCCAGTCGCGACTTAGAGCAAGCGCTGCACTTCGCCCTGCGTTATTACAAAGTGCTTGGGCTGGCTTATGAGTTGGAGCTGCTGCCGGCCACCGACCCGCACGCGCCGGTGGTGTTGCAGGCCAAGCAGTCGATACCGCTGGGGCCATTGGCCACCTTTGCCGTTGAGGCACTGTTTGCCAGCTTATTCAGCATTGCCGAGTTTTTGTTGGGCGAAAAAATCAGTGGCCACCAGCTGGCTTTTAGTCACCCAAAACCTGCGCATGCCGAGCAATATCAAGCCATTTTTGGCCCGGCGGTGAGCTTTGATCAGCCGTGGGATGCCTTGAGCTTGCCTGCCCATTACCTAAAGCGCCCCATGGCCTTGGCCAACCCCGCCACGGTGCAAATGTGCGAGCGCCAATGCGAGGCGCTGCTGGCCAAGCTGGATGTCGGCGATGGCTTACTCAGCCGCGTACGCCGCCTATTGCTGGCGCGCCCCGGCGATTTCCCCTCACTCGAAGATGCTGCACAGGCGCTGCACACCAGTGGCCGTACCCTGCGCCGCCACTTAAGCAGCGAAGGCACCAGCTACCAGCAAGTGCTCGATGACGTACGCCGCAGCTTGGCACTGCAATACTTAGAAACCCGCCTGCCGCTGCACGAGATTGCCGCCTTGCTGGGCTTTAGCGATGCGAGCAATTTTCGCCGTGCCTTCAAGCAGTGGACGGGGAAGAACCCCAGTGATTACCGCGAGAGGGGAGACGCTGATTAAATGCCGGCACGGCCCCATCACTGCGTTGCGCGGTGCTCGCAAACTCGCCTACCAGTGCGGTATGTCTCGCTTGCTGCGCTCCGTGCGCCTTGCGCTGGCACCGTTCGCCGTTTACTCAACGCCTCCCCGCTAATTTGCCCATCTTTAAAATGAGTGCCCCGCTATGACCGCCGTGAGCAAAACCAAAACCAGCTACTACCGCCGCCTCTATGTGGCGTGGTTAATCGAGCAAGGTGTGGCGAGCATTCCCGCGCTGATGGACGCCACCGGCATGCCGCGGCGCACCGCGCAGGACACCTTAAGCGCTCTGGCCGAGCTGGATATTGTCTGCGAGTTTGCGCAAACCCCCGGCGCGCCGAACCATATTGGCGCCTATGTGATTCGCGACTGGGGTGCGATTAACCCCAAGTGGATAAAAGCCAATTTGGCGCAGATAAAAGCGGTGCTGGATTACCCCTAAAGCGCAACAACAGGCACAAGAACAGGCGCAACAACTGGCGTAATAGAAGGAGCAACAACATGGAGCGTTCGCACATCCTGCGCGTCGCCAGACCTACCGATCATCTTGAGCAGCTTGTGGCGATGTACTGCCAAGGCTTGGGTTATCAGGTGCTGGCCAGCTTTGCCGATCATCAAGGCTTCGACGGCGCCATCCTCGGCCTGAAATCGCACAGCGTGCATCTGGAATTTACCCACTGCCACGGCCACCACGTGGGCAGAGCACCGACGCAAGACAATCTACTGGTGTTCTACGTGCCGGATGAAGCCGAGTGGCAGAGCCGCTGCGCCGCGATGGAGGCCGCCGGTTTTACTCCCGTGGCCTCGTTTAACCCGTATTGGGATGTGCAGGGCAAAACCTTTGAGGATGTGGACGGCTATCGGGTGGTGATTCAGCGTGAGGTGTGGAAAGACAACTAAATCGCTTGGCTAAGCAACAGCATCCGCTGCACTACGGCATTTAAGCCATTGGCCCGCGAAGGGCTGAGCTGTTGTTTTAGGCCGAGCTGGGTTAGCCAGTCGGGCCAATCTAAGAGGGCCAGTTCGGCGGCTGTTAAGCCATTAGCGCGCAGCAGCAGGCAGGCGAGCAGGCCGCGAATTAGGCGGGCGTCGCTGCTGGCGCTGAACTGCAGGGTTTCTGCGTGGCGTTCGCAACGTAGCCAGACTTGGCTGTCGCAACCGGGCACGAGGTCTTCGTCGTTACGT
The DNA here is from genome assembly GCF_900109735.1 of Atopomonas hussainii. Classification (GTDB taxonomy): domain Bacteria; phylum Pseudomonadota; class Gammaproteobacteria; order Pseudomonadales; family Pseudomonadaceae; genus Atopomonas; species Atopomonas hussainii. The sequence continues at coordinate 101,700 of NZ_FOAS01000004.1, read as the reverse complement.
TGCTCGCTGGCAAAGCTGGGCAGCTGGTTGCCCAGTTGCAGCAGGGCGCGGTTACGGCCTTCGAAGCCGGGCGATTGTTGCAGCAGGTTAAGCACTTGTTGTGCGGCGGCGGGCAGGCTCATGGCACGGTTCCTATTGCAGTAGCGCCAAGGCGTTATCCAGCGCGGTGAAAAAACGCTCAAGGTCGGCGGCTTGGCTGTACAAGCCTAGGGAGACGCGCGTGCTGCCGGCCACGCCCAAGGTAGCCATGAGCGGGTGCGCGCAGTGTTGGCCACTGCGCACGGCGATGCCTTGCTCATCCAATAACTGCGCAAGGTCGGCGTGGTGTACACCATCGACGACAAACGACACCAGCGCAGCATCGCTGTCGCCCAAACGGCGCACGCCGGCGCGTTGGTCGAGGCCGGTTTTCAGTTGTTGCAGCAGCAGCGCTTCGTGAGCGGCCACGGCGCTGCGATCCAGCGTGCGCAGATACGCCAAGCTGGCGCGCAGGGCGAGTACGGCACTGATCGGCGGGGTGCCGGCCTCAAAGCGCAGCGGCGCGGCTTGAAAGCTGGCGCTATCGCGGCTGACCTGTAGCACCATCTCACCGCCGAATTGCCACGGCGGTAGTTGGTTGAGCAGATGGTGGCGACCATACAGCACGCCGAGGCCATCTGGCCCGTACAGCTTGTGCGCCGAGAACACATAAAAGTCGCAGTCCAAGGCGCGCACATCGACGCTGCTGTGCACGACACCCTGCGCGCCATCGACCACCGACAACGCGCCGTGCTGTGCGGCCAGCGTACACAACTCGCGCACCGGCTGTAGCGTGCCGAGCACGTTAGATAGCTGGGTAACGGCCAAGAGCTTAGTGCGCGGGGTAAACAGCGCGCTGGCGGCGGCCATGTCGATATGCCCGCTGGCGCTGATCGGTAGCCAAACTAGTTTGGCGCCCCGGCGTGCCGCCAGTTGTTGCCACGGCAGCAGGTTGGCGTGGTGTTCCAGCGGGCTGAGCAGCAGCTCGTCACCAGCGTTAATCTGCGCCTCCAGGCCGTAAGCCAGCAGGTTAAAGGCCTCGGTAGCGCTGCGGGTGAAGACGATCTCGTCGCGCTGAGCCGCGCCAATAAAGGCGGCCACGTCATCGCGGCAGGCTTCAAAGGCGCTGGTCACTTCATCGGCCAGCCGATAGCCGGCGCGGTGCACATTGGCGGCGCCTTGGCTGAGATAAGTCTGTAGCGCAAGCAACAGCGCCGCCGGCTTTTGCGCGGTGGCGGCACTGTCTAAGTAGGTGATGCCCCGCGCGGCCAAGGCGGCCAGCGCGGGGAAGTCGTTATGCCACATCGTGATTCAGTGCTCGCTGTGCGTTAGCGCCTGCAGTGGGCTGGAGGATTAGCTGATTTGGTCAATTTTTCGGCTGTCTTTGATGTAGCCCAACTGCAGTAATTCTAAGGCGACATGCTTCAATTGCTGGGTTTGTTCGCTGCTACGATTCTCGGTTTTGACGAGCGTCGCATACAGGTTAAGCAGCTGCTTTATCGATTGCTCTTTCTTTCTACAGTCCACGCACTTTGTGCACTCAGCGTCTATGTAGAAGCCAAGCTCTTCAAACCAAAACTTCTGCTCTTGAGCAAAGAAGATAAACCAGCGGTTGCACTGGGCGCAGCGTTTCTCAACGTCAACGTAATAGCTTCTGGGAAAGGTCGAGTAGTTTTGCTTCTCGATGTTTGCTTTGATAGCCGTTTCAGGAAAGAACGTACTGCCGGCAAGGCTCCAGTGAGCGTCGAGTAGTTTCTCAATGCTCACGGATAGCCCTGAATACAACGGTTTATCCCCGTATCTAGGGTGCAGCACATAGTCCTTGTGCATCGTCTTACGCTTCTTCGACACGGTCTTTGCGCTAATGCTTAGTTATGCGCGTGCAGCTCGTGGTTGAGCTCGATGGCGGTTTTGTTGGTTTTACATTCGATGGCGCCGGTCAGCGAGTTGCGGCGGAACAGCAGGCTGGCTTGGCCGGCCAAGTCGCGGGCTTTGACTTCTTTAACCAGTTGGCCTTCGCCGTCGAGCAGCAGCACTTTGGTGCCGGCGGTGATGTACAGACCGGCTTCGACGGTGCAGCTGTCGCCCAGCGGGATGCCGATACCGGCGTTGGCGCCGATCAGGCACTTTTCGCCCACGCTGATCACAATGTTGCCGCCGCCAGACAGGGTGCCCATGGTGGAGCAGCCGCCGCCCAAGTCGGAGCCCAAGCCAACAAACACGCCCGCCGAGATACGCCCTTCGACCATGCTGGTGCCTGCGGTGCCGGCGTTAAAGTTGACGAAACCCTCGTGCATGATGGTGGTGCCTTCGCCCACGTAAGCGCCCAAACGCACGCGCGCGGTGTCGGCGATACGCACGCCGCTTGGCACTACGTAGTCGGTCATCTTGGGGAACTTGTCCACCGAGTTCACTTCCAGCACCTCGCCGCTCAGGCGTGCTTGCAGCTGGCGCTGCGGCAGTTCGGCTAGGTCGATAGCGCCGTGGTTGGTCCACGCCACGTTCGGCAGCAGCGGGAAGATACCGGCCAGCACCACGCCGTGCGGCTTCACCAAACGGTGCGAGAGCAAGTGCAGCTTGAGGTAAGCCTCGGGGGTGCTAGCTGGGTTGTTGTCTTCGGCCAATAGCACGGCCACCAGCGGCTTGCGGCTGTGGGTCATTTGCTCCAGCACTTGCGCTTGCTCGGCAAAGCCGGCGGCTTGCACGGCTTCGGCAAGACCAGCGCACAGGCCAACATCCAGCGCGATGGCGTGGTTGCCGCCTTGGTAGTTCAGCTTGCCAGCGATGGCGGCGGCAAGCTCAGCGGGCGGGTTAAGCAGCGGCTTAGGGTAGTAGACCTCCAGCCAGTCACCGTTGCTGTTCTGCGTGCCAATACCAAATGCGAGGCTAAAGAGGGCGGTCATGTCGTTTCCTTAAGGCTGTGTAGTGCTTTTGATTCAGTGATGTTTTGCAGTGATGCTTAGAAGTTTAAGCCGCGTGTTGCGCAGGCCACTTAGCTCAGATGAGTGGCGTAGAGCTCGGGCTTGAAGCCGAGCAGATGCTGCTCGCTTAAGGCCAGCACAGGGCGCTTAATCATCGACGGCTGTGCTTGCATCAGAGCAATCGCGCGGGCTTGGTCGAGGTCGGCTTTGGCTTCATCCGGCAGTTTGCGGAAGGTGGTGCCGGCGCGGTTGAGGACTTTCTCCCAACCCAGCTCGTCGCACCAACGGGCGAGCAGTTCAGCACTCGGCGCGCCGTCTTTTTTGTAGTCGTGAAAGGTGTAGGCCACGCCGTGCTCGTCGAGCCAAGTGCGGGCCTTTTTCATCGTGTCGCAGGCTTTGATGCCGTACAGGGTAATCATCACAGGCTCTCCACAAAGCGGCGAATACGCTGCGCGGCTTCGATGCACTCGGCCAGCGGGGCGACCAAGGCCATGCGCACGCGGTTGGCGCCGGGGTTGTTGCCGTTAACCTCACGCGAGAGGTACGAGCCGGGCACCACAGTGACGTGTTCGGCCTCGTATAAGCGGCGGGCAAATTCGCTGTCGCTGATCGGCGTGCGCGGCCACAGGTAAAAGCCGGCGTCGGGGCGCTGGATGTCCAGCACGGGGGCCAAGATTTCCAGCACGGCATCGAACTTGGCGCGGTACAGGTCGCGGTTTTCTTTCACGTGCGCTTCGTCGCCCCACGCGGCGATGCTGGCCAGTTGACTGGCCACCGGCATGGCGCAGCCGTGGTAGGTGCGATAGCGCAAAAATTGCTTGAGGATGGCTGCATCGCCGGCGACAAAGCCTGAGCGCAGGCCGGGCAAGTTAGAGCGCTTGGATAGGCTGTGGAACACCACGCAGCGCGCGTAATCGGTGTGGCCTAGCTCGGCGCAGGCTTGCAGCAGGCCGACGGGCGGTGCCGCTTCGTCAAAATACAGCTCGCTGTAGCACTCGTCGGAGGCGATCACGAAGTCGTATTGGTCAGCCAGCGCGATCAGCTGTTTGAGCGTCTCGCTTGGCACGACGGCGCCAGTGGGGTTGCCCGGCGAGCAAATAAACAGCAGCTGGCAGCGCTGCCAAATCTCCGCCGGTACGGCGTTAACGTCCGGATTAAAACCGTGCTCAGCGGTGCAGGGCAGGTAGTGCGGCTGCGCACCGGCGAGCAGCGCGGCGCCTTCGTAGATTTGGTAGAAGGGGTTGGGGCTCAGCACTAAGGCATCGGCTTGCTCGCGATTGATCAGCGCTTGGGTAAAGGCGAACAGCGCTTCGCGGGTGCCGTTCACCGGCAGCACTTGGGTTTCTGCATCAAGGCCATTATCGCCCAAGGCAAAGCGGCGCTCGGCCCAGCGCGCAATGCTCTCACGCAAGGCGGGTAAACCAGCGGTGGTCGGGTACACGGCCAGCTGTGCGAGGTTGTCGGCCAGCGTTTGCGCGACAAAATCGGGCGAGGCGTGCTTGGGCTCGCCAATCGACAGGGCGATGGGTTTTTTATCCGCCGCTGGGGTGACATCGGCAAACAGCGCGCGCAGTTTTTCGAACGGGTATGGGTGCAGTAGGTTCAGCGCGGGGTTCATGGCAGTCCTGATCAAAACACGATGGGGGCGGGCACTGTGTTGTCGCCTTGGGCGTCAGACAGGCGGGTGATGATGGCGTCGCTTAGGCGCTTGCACAGCTCGGGGTCGGCGAGCGGCTGGTTGTTGGCGTCGGTGACGAAGAACACGTCTTCCACGCGCTCGCCCAAGGTGACGATTTTGGCGTTCTGTAGCGACAGGTCGAAGTCGAGGAAAATGCCGCCGATCCGCGCCAACAGGCCGGGGCGGTCGGGGGCGAGCAGCTCGATCACACTCACATGCCGGCTGGCATCGTTAAAGATGGTCACCTGTGGCTTAAAGGCAAACTGCTTGAGCTGGCGCGGGGTGCGGCGCTGGATGATCTCGGGGTAGTCGTCGGGGTTTTTCAGTGCGCCGACGAGGCCTTCGCGAATGTCTTTTAGGCGCTGCACATCGCCATCAATCGGCTCACCGTCGGCATCCAGCACTATGTAGGTGTCGAGGGTGAACTGGCTGGTCGAGGTGATGATGCGCGCGTCATGAATGCTCAGGTTGAGCTGATCCATCGCGGCCACTGTTACGGCAAAGAAGTCGTGTTGGTCGGCGGCGTAGATAAAGATCTGCGTGGCGCCTTCGAACTGCCGTTGAGTGGTCTCGCGGGTTAGCACCAGCGGCTCGGGGTTGTCGCCATGCGCGATGATGGCCTCGGTGTGCCACGCCACATCGGCGCTGTCGTGACGCAGAAAGTAGTCGTCGCCCAGTTGCGCCCACAGTTGCTCGGCGGTGTCGGCTTCGATGCCGGCGCGTTGGAGCAAATCCAGCGCGGCCAGCTGTGTCTCGCGGATCGACTCTTCGCGGTCTTCGGGGTTCTCTAGGCCGCGCTGCAAGGCGCGCTTGGTGGCGGTGTGCAGCTGACGCAGCAGCGAGGCACGCCACGAGTTCCACAGCGTCGGGTTGGTGGCGTTGATGTCCGACACAGTGAGCACGTAGAGGTAATCCAAACGGGTTTGATCGCCCACGTATTGGGCAAACTCGTGAATCACATCGGGGTCGGTAATGTCTTTGCGCTGCGCGGTGGTGGACATCACCAAGTGGCTCTTCACCAGCCAGCTGACCAAGCGGGTGTCCCATGCGGGTAAATGATGGCGCTTACAGAAAATCTCCGCATCCACGGCGCCGAGCTCGGAGTGATCGCCGCCACGGCCTTTGCCGATGTCGTGATACAAGCCGGCCAAGTACAGCAGCTCGCGTTTGGGCAGGCGCTCGAACACTTCCCACGCCAGGGGGAATTTCTCTTGGAACATCGGCACCTTGAGTTTGCGCATGTGCTTGAGCACGTTGAGGGTGTGCGCATCCACGGTGTAGATGTGGAAGAGGTCGTGCTGCATCTGCCCGACGATCTGGCCGAACTCCGGCAGGTAACGACCGAGAATGCCGTAGCGGTTCATGCGGCGCAGATTGCGGTGAATGCCTTCATCGCAGCGGAACAGCTCGATAAACAGCGAGGTGTTGCGCAGGTCGTTGCGGAAGTCGTCATCAATTAAGTGGCGGCTGTCGCGGATTAGGCGGATGGTTTCTGAGCGCACGCCTTTGAGTTCGGGGTTTTGCGCCAGCAGAACGAAAATCTCCAGCATGGCGAACGGCGCACGCTTAAATACTTTGGGGTGCACGGCTTCGATATAACCGTTGCGCACCTGAAAGCGGCTGTTGAGCGGCTTGATCTGCTCGGGGCTGTCGCTGCCGGTGCGCTCTTCAAAGTACTGCATGAACAAATCACACAGCTCAGAAATGCCCATAACGCGGCGGTAGTACTTCTGCATAAAGGCTTCGACGGCGAGCCTGGCGTCGTCATCGTTAAAGCCGAACAGTGTGGCGATTTTGCGCTGGTGATCGAACAGCAAGCGGTCTTCGGCGCGGCCCGCCTGCATGTGCAGGGCGTAACGCACGCGCCAGAGGAACTCTTGTCCGGCGGAGAGCAGGGTGTATTCGCCTTCGGTGAGCAGCTCGCGCTGCACCAATTCAGCCAAATCGCTGGTGCCAAAGTGGCGGCGGGCAATCCACAAAATGGTTTGAATATCGCGCAGGCCGCCGGGCGAGCCCTTCACGTTGGGCTCTAGGTTGTATTCGGTGTCGCCGTACTTGCTGTAGCGCTGAGTCAGCTCTTCACGCTTGGCGCGGAAGAAGTGCTTGCTCGGCCACATTTGCTCAGGTGCGGTGGCCGCTTGCATCTGCTCGCGAAGATGCTCGGGGCCAACAATGGTGCGGCTTTCCATCAGGTTGGTGATGATGGTCAGGTCGCCGCGTGCCTCATCGGCGCACTCGCTAATGCTGCGCACGCTTTGCCCGACTTCTAAGCCGATATCCCACAGCAGCATCAAGAATTGCTCGATGGAATCGCGGAACTGCTCGTGCAGGTCGTCTTGCAGCAGAATCAGCAGGTCGATATCCGAATGCGGGTGCAGTTCGCCACGGCCATAACCGCCGACGGCGACCAGACTAATTTGGCTGCCGTCACCCCAGTCAAAGCGTTGCCAGGCATGGGTGAGAATTTGGTCGATAAACCACGCGCGGTCGGTGATTAGCTGACGAATATCGACGCCACTGACAAAGCGCTGATTCAGCTCTTCATTGCCTTGCCGTAGGGCTTTTTTAAAGGCGGCGAGTGGGCTGCTTTTCAGTGCCAGTTCGGCTTGAAACTGGCCTGCATCAAACAACGCGCTATCGACCTGCGACATGCCGGCTCCTGCTTAGTTAAAGGCTTCTTCTTGGCGACGGGTAAACACTTCGTAGCCATCGGCGGTGACCAGAATGGTGTGCTCCCACTGCGCAGATAACTTGCGGTCTTTGGTTTTCGCCGTCCAGCCATCGCCCATCACGCGGGTGCCGGCCACGCCTTGGTTGATCATTGGCTCGATGGTAAAGGTCATGCCTTCTTTTAATTCCATGCCGGTGCCGGCTTTGCCGTAGTGCAGCACTTGCGGCTCTTCATGGAACACCGCGCCAATGCCATGGCCGCAGAACTCGCGCACGACTGAGTAGCCGTGTTTCTCTGCGTGCTTTTGAATCACTTCACCGATGTCGCCCAAGCGTGCGCCGGGCTTAACCAGCGCCATGCCTTTATAAAGGCACTCTTGGGTGACTTCGCACAGGCGCTTAGCCCACTCCGGCACGTCACCGACGTAGAACATCTTGCTGGTGTCGCCGTGGTAGCCGTCTTTGATCACAGTGACATCGATATTGATGATGTCGCCGTTCTTCAGCGCCTTGTCGTTAGGAATGCCGTGGCACACCACGTCGTTGATCGAGGTGCAGATCGACTTGGGGAAGCCTTTGTAGTTCAGCGGCGCGGGAATGGCCTGCTGCACATTGACGATGTAATCGTGGCACAGGCGATCTAACTCATTGGTGGTGATGCCCGGCTTGACGTGTGCGCCGATCATTTCCAGCACCTCGGCGGCCAAGCGGCCTGCGACGCGCATTTTTTCGATTTCTGCGGGGGTCTTGATGGTAACGGTCATAACGACTCTCGTAGTGACGGGCCAAACGGCCGGCAAAGCAAAGGGCGCTATAGTAGCAGCTTGCGCCGCGGCTCTTAAGGTTGTGCGGCGTAAATGCCGATTGCGCGCTGGGTTTGCTAGCCTGTACTGGCTTTCTATGGTATAAAGCGCGCGCTTTTGCGGCGTGGTGCCGTAAAAGACTTAAAACCGCACACGTATCGACACCACGACCTGGGTGCCTTCGGGTTGGTCGCGGGGATGCGTGGAGGCCCAACCCAAATCTCGAGGAAGATTTTCATGACTCAAGTCACCATGCGCGACATGCTGAAGGCCGGTGTGCACTTCGGCCACCAGACCCGTTACTGGAACCCGAAGATGGGCAAGTACATCTTTGGCGCGCGCAACAAGATTCATATCGTTAACCTGGAAAAAACCCTGCCGATGTTCAACGAAGCACTGTCTTTCGTTGAGAAGCTGGCTCAGGGCAAGAACAAAATTCTGTTCGTTGGCACCAAGCGTTCTGCGGGCAAAATCGTTCGTGAAGAAGCGCAGCGTTGCGGCCAGCCGTTCGTTGATCATCGCTGGTTGGGCGGCATGCTGACCAACTACAAAACCATCCGTCAGAGCATCAAGCGTCTGCGTGATCTGGAAGCTCAGCGTGACGACGGCACCTTCGAAAAGCTGACCAAGAAAGAAGCGCTGATGCGTTCGCGCGATCTGGAAAAGCTGGAGCGCAGTCTGGGTGGTATTAAGGATATGGGCGGCCTGCCGGACGCACTGTTCGTGGTTGACGTTGATCACGAAGCCATCGCTATCTGTGAAGCCAACAAGCTGGGTATCCCGGTAATCGGCGTTGTTGATACCAACAGCAGCCCGGAAGGCGTTGACTTCATCATCCCGGGTAACGACGACGCGATTCGCGCTGTTCAGCTGTACCTGACTGCCATGGCTGACGCAGTACTGCGCGGCAAGCAGAACGGTGGCGCTGGCGACGAGTTCGTTGAAGAAGTAGCTGCCGAGGCTTCCGAGGGTTAATTCCCCGGCAACATCGGTAGGCAAGAAGGGGGCCCGGCCCCCTTTTTGTCATCTGAATGAGATCCCGCTCGGCCTGGCCGGGCGTAGTGAATCACCTAGTTGAGAGGATTGAGCAATGGCAGAGATTACTGCAGCCCTGGTTAAAGAACTGCGTGAGCGTACTGGTCTGGGCATGATGGAGTGCAAAAAAGCACTGGTAGCCGCTGAAGGCGACATCGAAAAAGCCATCGACGACATGCGCGCAGCCGGCGCCATCAAGGCCGCCAAGAAAGCCGGTAACATTGCCGCTGAAGGCTCCATCGGCATCAAAGTGGCTGACGACAACAAAGCCGCTGTGATCATCGAAGTGAACTCGCAGACCGACTTCCTGGCTCTGCAGGACGATTTCAAAGGCTTCGTAGCTGCCAGCCTGGACAAGGCTTTCAACGAGAAGCTGACCGACGCAGCGCCGCTGATCGCCGCGCAAGAAGACGCGCGTCTGGCGCTGGTTGCCAAGTGTGGTGAGAACGTCAACATCCGCCGTCTGCTGCGCGTTGAAGGCGACGTAGTAGGTTCTTACCTGCACGGCCACCGCATCGGTGTATTGGTTGTGCTCAAGGGCGGTACCGTTGAGTTGGCCAAAGACATCGCGATGCACGTTGCTGCCAGCAACCCGGCAGTACTGAGTCCGGCTGATGTGTCTGACGAGCTGATCGCTAAGGAAAAAGAAATCTTCCTGGCCCTGAACGCTGACAAGATCGCTGGCAAGCCGGAAAACATTGTTGAGAACATGGTTAAAGGCCGTATCAACAAATTCCTGGCTGAAGCGAGCCTGGTTGAGCAAGTCTTCGTTAAAGACGGCGAAACCAAGATCGGTGATCTGGCTAAGAAAGCCGGTGCTGAAGTGGTTGCCTTCATTCGTTACGAAGTGGGCGAAGGCATCGAAAAAGCTGAAGTGGACTTCGCCGCCGAAGTGGCTGCCCAGGTTGCTGCTAGCAAGCAGTAAGCTGTCCGCATGATGCATTGCAAAGAGGCTGATCGCACCGCGTTCGGCCTCTTTGTCCATTAACCAGAAGGAGATCCGCATGGCAAGCAATCCGCGCCAGCCGCGCTACAAGCGCATTCTGCTCAAATTAAGCGGCGAAGCCCTGATGGGAAGTGAAGACTTCGGTATCGATCCGAAGGTGCTCGATCGCATGGCGCTGGAAATCGGCCAGTTGGTCGGTATTGGCGTGCAAGTCGGTCTGGTGATTGGTGGCGGTAACTTGTTCCGTGGCGCTGCGTTGTCGGCGGCGGGCATGGATCGCGTCACCGGCGACCACATGGGCATGCTGGCCACCGTGATGAACGCCTTGGCCATGCGCGATGCGCTGGAGCGCTCGAATATTCCGGCGTTGGTGATGTCGGCGATTTCCATGGTCGGCGTGACCGATCATTACGACCGCCGTAAAGCCATGCGCCATTTGAAGGCCGGCGAAGTGGTGATCTTCTCTGCCGGTACTGGCAACCCCTTCTTCACCACCGACTCGGCCGCTTGCCTGCGTGCCATCGAAGTGGATGCTGATGTGGTTCTTAAAGCCACCAAGGTCGATGGGGTATATACTGCCGATCCTTTCAAAGACCCGAACGCTGAAAAGTTCGATCGTCTGAGCTATGACGAGGTATTGGATCGCAAGCTGGGCGTGATGGATCTAACCGCCATCTGCCTGTGTCGCGATCACAACATGCCGCTGCGGGTCTTTAACATGAACAAGTCTGGCGCCCTGCTGAATATTGTCGTGGGCGGCGCCGAAGGCACTTTGGTCGAGGGTTGAACATGATCAACGAAGTTTTGAAGGAAGCGCAGACGCGCATGCAGAAGTCCGTCGAGTCGCTGGAGCACGCGTTTGCCAAGATTCGTACTGGTCGTGCGCACCCGAGCATTCTCGATAGCGTGATGGTGTCGTACTACGGCGCCGACACCCCGCTGCGCCAAGTGGCCAACGTGGTGGCTGAAGATGCCCGCACACTGGCGTTGACCGTGTTCGACAAGAGCATGATTCAGGCCGTGGAAAAGGCCATTCTGACTTCAGACTTGGGGCTTAACCCATCCAGCGCTGGTACTACCATTCGAGTGCCGATGCCGATGCTGACCGAGGAAACCCGTAAGGGCTACACCCGTCAGGCGCGTCAAGAAGCCGAGCAAGGCCGTGTGGCGGTGCGTAACATTCGCCGCGACGCGCTGGCACAGCTGAAAGACCTGCAGAAAGAGAAAGAAATCTCGGAAGACGACGAGCGTCGTGCTGCCGACGAAGTGCAGAAGCTGACCGACAAATTCATCGCCGAGATTGAAAAGGCGTTGGAAGGCAAAGAAGCTGATCTGATGGCCGTATAAGGCCCGTCGTATGCTGAAGAAAAAGCCGAAGATGGCACCACTGGCGGTGATTCCTCGCCATGTGGCCATCATTATGGATGGCAATAACCGCTGGGCGAAGAAACGCCTGTTGCCGGGAGTTGCCGGCCATAAAGCAGGTGTCGATGCGGTGCGCGCAGTGATTGAAGTCTGCGCTGAACAGGGTGTGCAAGTGCTCACCCTGTTCGCGTTTTCCAGTGAAAACTGGCAGCGCCCCGCCGATGAAGTCAGTGCGCTGATGGAGCTGTTCCTCACTGCGCTGCGCAAAGAAACCTTTAAGCTCGACGAAAATGCGATTCGCCTGCGCATTATTGGCGATCGTTCGCGCTTTCATCCTGAGCTGCAAGCCGCCATGGCAGAGGCCGAAGCGCAAACCGCCCATCACCAGCGGTTTACCTTGCAGATTGCCGCGAACTACGGCGGCCAGTGGGACATCGTCCAGGCGGCGCAAAAGCTGGCGGGGCAGGTCGAGCGTGGTGAGCTGCGTAGCGAGCAAATCAGTGCCGAACTGTTAGAAGCGCAGCTGTCGACGGCGGGTATTCCGCTGCCAGATCTGTGTATTCGCACCAGTGGCGAGCACCGCATCAGCAATTTCTTACTGTGGCAGCTGGCTTATAGCGAGCTGTATTTCTCGGACTTGTACTGGCCGGATTTTCGTCACGACGCGATGCGTGACGCGCTGGCCGACTTCGCCTCGCGGCAGCGCCGTTTCGGTAAAACCAGCGAGCAAATCGAAGCGGAGCAGCGCACTTCATGCTAAAGCAACGAATTATCACGGCGCTGATTTTGGCGCCGCTGGCGTTGGCCGGTTTCTTTCTGCTCTACGGGGTTAAGTTCGCCCTGTTTATCGCAGGCGTGGTCACGTTGGCGGCGTGGGAGTGGGCGCGCTTGGCGGGCTTCGCCGCGCAGTGGCAGCGCGTGTTGTATGCCGCCGCCATGTTGGGCGCTATTTATCAGCTCTGGTGGCATCCGCATTGGGCCGACACTGTGTTGCTGGCGGGGGCTGCGTGGTGGGTGCTGGCGGTGATGCTGGTGGCCTTGTTTCCGCGCATGGCGCTGCTCTGGCAGGGGCGTGTGCAGGGCTTGTTGATCGGCTTTGTGGTGCTGCTGCCAGCATGGCAAGGCTTGCAAGTGCTGAAGAGCTGGCCAGAGGGTAACGCGCTGATTTTGGCGGTGATGATTTTGGTCTGGGGTGCTGATGTGGGCGCCTACTTTGCCGGCAAAACCTGGGGCAAACGTAAGCTGGCGCCGGCTGTGAGCCCTGGCAAAAGCTGGGAAGGTTTGTTCGGCGGTTTATTCCTTACCTTGCTGATCACCGCCGGCGTGGCGTGGCAGCGTGAAGTGGATAGCGCTTCGCTGCTGCTGATGCTTTGCGGCACCTTAGTGGTGGTGTTGTTCTCGGTGGTCGGCGATTTGAACGAAAGTATGTTTAAGCGCCATGTCGGGATCAAAGACAGTAGCAACTTGCTGCCGGGGCATGGTGGGGTGATGGATCGCATCGATAGCCTCACCGCAGCAATCCCAGTGTTCACCCTGTTGTTGTGGGTGAGTGAGTGGGGCGCGCTGTAATCATGCAACGCGTTACGGTGCTGGGGGCTACCGGCTCCATCGGCTTAAGCACGCTGGATGTATTGGCGCGCCACCCTGAGCGCTATGCGGTGTTCGCCTTAACCGCGCATAGCCGTTTGGCTGAGCTGGAACAGCTGTGCATTAAACACCGTCCGCAATTTGCCGTGGTCGCCAGTGAAGAGGCCGCGCGGCACCTGCGTGGCGGTCTGCAAGCCGCGGGTCTTGCTACCCAGGTTTTGGTGGGTGAGGCGGGTTTGTGCGCGGTTGCCGAGCACGACGATGTCGATACGGTGATGGCGGCGATTGTCGGTGCGGCGGGTTTATTACCCACGCTGGCGGCGGTGCGGGCGGGCAAGAAAGTTCTGCTGGCCAACAAAGAAGCCCTGGTTATGTCTGGCGCGCTATTCATGCAGGCCGTGCAGGCGCATGGCGCGCAGTTATTGCCGATCGACAGTGAGCACAACGCGATCTTCCAGTGCCTGCCGGGCAACTTTGCCGAAGGTTTAAGTCAAACCGGCGTGCGACGCATTTTACTGACCGCCTCCGGTGGGCCGTTCCGTAATTTCACTGCTGAGCAGCTGCAGGCGGTAACCCCGGCGCAGGCGTGTGCGCATCCGAACTGGTCGATGGGGCGGAAGATTTCCGTCGATTCGGCGAGTCTGATGAATAAAGGCCTCGAATTGATCGAGGCGTGTTGGCTGTTCAATGCGCGCCCGGAGCAAGTCGAAGTGGTGGTGCATCCGCAAAGCGTGATTCATTCGCTGGTCGATTATGTCGATGGCTCGGTGCTGGCGCAGATGGGCAATCCGGATATGCGCACACCCATTGCACATGCCTTGGCCTGGCCGCAGCGCATCGACTCTGGCGTGGCGCCGCTGGATTTGCTGCAAGTGGCGCGACTGGATTTCACCGAACCCGATATGCAACGCTTTCCATGCCTGCGTTTAGCGCGCGAGGCTGCCGAGGCTGGTGGTACAGCGCCGGCGTTGGTCAATGCGGCGAACGAGGTGGCCGTGGAAGCGTTCTTAAGCGAGCGGTTGAGCTTCCCCGGTATCGCCGCTCTGATTGAGACGGTCTTGCAGTGTGTGGCAGTGCAGCCGGCAAACAGTTTGGAGTGCGTGCTTGAGGCTGATCGCCGAGCACGCGAAGCAGCGCAACAGGCGCTGAAGGCGAGGGCATGAGTTCTCTGTATATGCTGTTCGGCACCCTGATTGCCTTGGGCGTCTTGGTGACCTTTCACGAGTTTGGCCACTTTTGGGTGGCGCGCCGCTGTGGTGTGAAAGTGCTGCGCTTCTCGGTGGGCTTCGGCACGCCGCTGCTGCGCTGGTACGACCGCCACGGCACCGAATTTGTCATCGCTGCCTTGCCCTTAGGCGGCTACGTGAAAATGCTCGACTCGCGTGAAGGCGAAGTGGCTGAGCATGAGCAAGCGCAGAGTTTTAATCACAAGCCGGTTGGTCAGCGCATGGCGATTGTCGCTGCTGGACCAATCGCGAACTTTTTGCTCGCCATCGCGTTTTTCTGGCTGATTGGCTTAGTTGGCACCCAGCAAGTGCGCCCGCTGATCGGTACGGTGCTGCCCGATAGCATGGCCGAGCAAGCAGGCCTGCAAGCAGGTGATGAGATTGTCGCCGTCGATGGCGTGGCAACGCCGGGCTGGGATGCGGTCAACCTACAGCTGGTGGCGCGCTTAGGTGAAAGCGGCACCTTGCTCATCACGGTGCTGCCGAGCGGCAGCAGTGTCGCGCAGCAGCGTCAGCTGTCTTTGTTGGATTGGCAGAAAGGTGAGGATCAGCCAGCGCCGCTGCGCTCGCTCGGTTTAGTGCCGTGGATGCCCGAGCTGCTTCCGGTGCTCGGCGAGCTAGACAGTCAAGCGGCAGCTGCTGCGGCGGGTCTGCAAAGCGGTGATCGGGTGTTGGCCTTTGACGGTCAGCCTGTCACCAGCTGGGAGATGCTGGTTGAGCTGATTCGTCAGCGGCCTGAGCAAAGCGTGGAACTGTTGATTGAGCGCGCTGGCGCCACGCAGTCAGTGAGCTTGCGCTTAGGCTCGCGGGAAGTGGACGGTCGGCAGCAGGGTTATTTGGGCGCCGGCGTGACGATTCCGCCGATGCCGGACGACAAGTTGCGCACCGTGCGGCTTAATCCGCTGGAGGCAGTGCCGCAGGCTGTAGCGCAAACCTGGCGTATGACGGTGCTGACCCTCGACTCGCTGCGCAAGATGTTGGTCGGTGAGCTCTCGGCAAAAAACTTGAGTGGCCCCATAACCATTGCTAAAGTGGCGGGCGCTTCAGCGGAGTCGGGCCTTACCGACTTTCTGAGATTTCTAGCTTATCTGAGCATCAGCCTCGGGGTCTTAAACCTGCTGCCTGTGCCTGTATTGGACGGCGGTCATCTGGTTTTTCACTTTATCGAGTGGGTCCGCGGCAAACCGTTATCTGAGCGACTGCAGATCATCGGTTTTCAGATAGGCATGGGGCTAGTGCTGGGGGTAATGCTGCTGGCTCTGTATAACGATCTGACCCGCTGGTAGTGCGGTCGGAAGATTTTTGTCGCGAAAGCGGCCTTGAAGACTGTCGGAAGAACAAGGATTTCATGAAACGTTACCTGCTCTGTGCGCTCCTTGGGGCGTTGCTCTCCACTGAGGTTTACGCCGATGCGTTCCGCATCGCTGATATCCGCGTTAATGGTCTGCAGCGTGTTTCTGCCGGTAGCCTGTTTTCTGCGCTGCCACTGAATGTGGGCGACCAAGCCGATGACCATACCCTGGTTGAAGCCACGCGCGCCTTGTTCAAAACCGGTTTCTTCCAAGACATTCGTTTAGGCCGTGACGGTAACGTACTGGTTATCGAAGTGGTCGAGCGTCCGTCCATTTCGACGATTGAAATCGACGGCAACAAAGCCATTTCCACTGAAGACTTGCTTAAAGGCCTCAAACAATCAGGCTTGGCCGAAGGCGAAATCTTCCAGCGCGCCACTTTAGAAGGCGTGCGTAATGAGCTGCAGCGTCAGTACATTGCGCAAGGCCGTTATGCTGCTGAAGTAGAAGCCGATGTGGTGCCGCAGCCGCGTAACCGCGTATCGCTGAAAATCACCATCAGCGAAGGCCCGGTAGCGACCATTCAGCATATCAACGTGGTGGGTAATACGGTTTTCCCGACCCAAGACTTGGTTGATCTGTTCGAGCTGAAAACCACCGGCTGGTTCTCTTTCTTTAAGAACGACGACAAGTACGCCCGCGAGAAGCTCTCCGGCGACTTGGAGCGTCTGCGCTCTTATTACCTCGACCGTGGTTACATCAATATGGATGTGGCCTCGACGCAGGTTTCCATTACCCCGGATAAAAAACACGTTTACATCACGGTGAACGTCAACGAAGGCGAGAAGTACACCGTGCGTGAGGTCAAGCTCACCGGTGACCTGAAAGTGCCGCAAGAAGAAGTCGAAGCCCTGCTGTTGGTCAAAGAAGGCCAAGTCTTCTCGCGTAAAGTGATGACCACCACCGGTGAGCTGATCACCCGCCGCCTGGGTAACGAAGGCTATACCTTTGCTAACGTCAACGGCGTGCCGCAAGCGCACGATGAAGACAAAACCGTTAGCGTGACCTTTGTGGTAGAGCCGGGTAACCGTGCTTACGTGAACCGGATTAACTTTCGTGGCAACACCAAGACCGAAGACGAAGTGCTGCGCCGCGAAATGCGCCAGATGGAAGGCGGCTGGGCGTCGACCTACTTGATTGATCAGTCTAAAGCACGCTTGGAGCGCTTGGGTTTCTTCAAAGAAGTCAATGTTGAAACCCCCGCAGTGCCGGGTCGTGATGACCAGGTTGACGTGAACTACACCGTTGAAGAACAACCTTCTGGCTCGATCACCGCCAGCGTAGGCTTCGCACAGAACGCCGGTCTGATCTTGGGCGGCTCGATTGTGCAGAACAACTTCTTGGGTACCGGTAACCGTGTCAGCGTGAACCTGACTCGTTCCGAGTACCAAGAGGTGTATAGCTTCGGTTTCGTTGACCCGTACTGGACTGTCGACGGCGTGAGCTTTGGTTATAACGCCTTCTACCGCACTACCGACTATGACGAGCTGGACGTAGATATCTCCAGCTATGCCGTGGACAGCTTCGGTGGCGGTATCAGCTTTGGCTACCCAATCAGCGAAATTTCGCGTCTGACCTACGGCTTGTCGGTGCAGCAAGATGACATCAATACCGGTATTTATACCGTCGATGAAATCTACGACTTCCTGCGCCAAGAAGGCGACAGCTACTTGAACCTCAAGGGCTCGATCGGCTGGTCTGAGTCGACCTTGAACCGTGGCGTGCTGGCCACCCGTGGTTACTCGCAGAGCCTAGTGTTTGAGACCACATTGCCGGGCAGCGACTTGTCGTTCTACAAAGTGGATTACCGTGGCCAGCGCTTTGCGCCGCTGACTGAAAACTTAACCATGCGTTACCACGCTGAGTTGGGTTACGGCGACTCTTATGGCTCCACGTCTGACCTGCCTTTCTATGAACACTACTACGCGGGTGGCTTTAACTCGGTGCGTGGCTTTAAAGACAACACCTTGGGCCCACGCAGTACGCCAAGTACTGGCAGCAACCCCGGCACTGTTTACGATCCGGACCAAGACCCGCTGCCCTTCGGTGGTAACGTGCTGATGACCGGTGGTGTGGAAGTGCTGTTCCCGGTGCCTTTCATCAAAGATCAGCGTTCGCTGCGTACCGCGCTGTTCTGGGATGTGGGTAACGTGTTTGACACCAATTGTAGTAAGAGTCAGGACGCCCGTAAGGATGCGGCCTGTGACCTGGACTTCGGTAACTTGGCTAGCTCGGTGGGTGTGGGCGTGACTTGGATTACCGCGTTAGGCCCGCTGAGCTTCTCGCTGGCGGCGCCGATTAAGAAGCCTGACGATGCGGAAACACAGATTTTCCAGTTCTCGCTGGGTCAGACCTTCTAAGTTTTCATAACAAAGCAACAACCTCTTTGGGGAGTGGATCGTGCGTAAGTTGACTCAATTGGCCATGCTGGCCACCGCGCTGATGGCTGCACCGGCCTTCGCCGAAATGAAAATCGCGGTGCTCAACTATCAAATGGCGTTGCTTGAGTCGGATGCGGCCAAGAAGTATGCCGTTGAAGCGGAAAAGAAATTCGGCCCAGAGCTGAGCAAGCTGAAGGGTTTGGAAGGTCAGGCCAAAGGCATTCAGGAAAAGTTGATCAAGGGCGAAGGCAAACTGTCTGCGGCTGATCAGCAGAAGCTGGAGCATGAGTTCAAGCAGAAAGCCCGCGACTTCCAGTTCCAGTCCAAAGAGCTGAACGAAGCCAAGGCGATTTCTGATCGTGAAATGCTTTCCAAGCTGAAGCCGAAACTGGACCAAGCCGTTGAAGAAGTGCTGAAGAAAGGCGGCTACGACATCGTGTTGGAGCGCGGTGCGGTGGTTGACGTGAAGCCGCAGCATGACATTACCCGTAATGTCATCGAGCGCATGAATCAGCTGACGCGTTAATCCTGTGTTCATGCTTGCGCAGTTGGCAGCGCAGCTCGGTGCCGAGCTGCGCGGTCAGGCAGACCTGACCATCACAGGGCTGGCCACCTTGCAGGAGGCCGGCCCGTCTCATTTGAGCTTTCTTGCCAATGCTCAGTACCGTAAGTTTTTAGCCGCCAGCGAGGCGGGGGCTGTATTGCTCACCCCAGCCGATGCTGAAGGCTTTAGCGGCAACGCCTTGGTGCTGGCTAACCCGTATTTGGCCTACGCTCAGCTCTCTCATCAATTTGACCTTAAGCCTAGGGGCGTGCCGGGCGTGCATCCCACGGCGGTGATTGCTGCCTCGGCTAAGGTGGATCCGTCGGCTTGTGTTGGCCCGTATGTGGTGGTTGAAGAGCAGGCCAGTGTAGGGCCGCGCGTTACCCTGGGTGCGCATTGTGTGGTTGGTGCGCGCAGCCACATTGGCGCTGACGGCTGGTTAGCGCCACGTGTGGTGCTGTATCACGATGTGCGCATTGGTGAGCGGGTGGTGATTCAGTCTGGCGCTGTGGTCGGTGGCGAAGGCTTTGGCTTTGCCAACGAAAAAGGCCGCTGGGTGAAAATCGCCCAGATTGGCGGTGTCAGCATTGGCAACGATGTTGAGATCGGCGCTAACACCACGATTGACCGCGGCGCATTGAACGACACGTTGATTGCCGATGGCGTGAAGCTGGATAACCAAATCCAGATCGCTCACAACGTGCAGATTGGCGAACACACGGCCATGGCCGCTTGTGTGGGCATTTCTGGTAGCACCAAAATTGGCAAGCACTGCACCGTGGCTGGCGGCGTGGGCATGGTGGGGCATATCGAGGTGTGTGATAACACCTTCGTTACCGGCATGACCATGGTGACCCGCTCGATTACCGAGCCGGGGGCGTATTCCTCAGGCACGGCCATGCAAAGCGCGGGTGACTGGAAAAAGAGTGCAGCCCGCTTCCGTCAACTAGATGACATGGCCAAACGTCTGCAACAGCTGGAAAAGCAGTTGGCTGCCGTGACTGCAGCGCAGTCCGACTCATCGAAAGCATAAGTGGCGCCACAGGCGCAGGCTTTGGAATGCCTGCGCCTGTGAGCTGCCTTTTCGTTCCGTTTTATAGGCTGCTTTTCCCATGATGGACATCAACCAAATCCGTAAGCTCTTACCGCACCGCTACCCTTTTTTGTTGGTAGACCGCGTTGTCTCGATGGATCTCGAGAGCAAAGAGATTTGCGCCTACAAAAATGTCAGCGTTAACGAACCTTTCTTTAACGGGCATTTTCCCGAGCATCCGATTATGCCGGGTGTGTTGATCATTGAAGCCATGGCCCAAGCGGCCGGCATCCTTGGTTTTACCATGATGGGCGTCACACCTGAGGATGGCACGCTTTACTATTTTGTCGGCTCCGATAACCTGCGCTTCCGTCAACCGGTGGTGCCGGGTGACAAGCTGGAGTTAAAAGCGCGTTATCTGAGCAATAAGCGCGGCATTTGGAAGTTTGCCTGCGCCGCAGTAGTCGATGGTAAGGAAGTCTGTTCAGCGGAAATCATCTGTGCGGAACGCAAGGTATGAGTTTGATTGACCCTCGTGCGATTATCGATCCACAAGCCAAGTTGGCTGACGACGTAGAAGTCGGCCCTTGGAGCATTATTGGCCCGAATGTAGAAATCGGCGCCGGTACTGTGATCGGGCCGCATGTGGTCATCAAAGGGCCAACCGTGATTGGCCAACATAACCGCATTTTCCAGTTTTCCTCCGTCGGTGAAGACACCCCAGACCTTAAGTACAAAGGCGAAGATACGCGCTTGGTGATTGGCGATCACAACACCATCCGCGAGGGTGTGACTATTCATCGCGGCACCGTACAAGATCGCAGTGAAACCACCATCGGTAACCACAACCTGCTCATGGCTTACGTTCACGTGGGTCACGACAGCGTGATCGGCAATCACTGCATTCTGGTTAACAACACCGCGCTGGCGGGGCATGTGTGGGTGGATGACTGGGCAATTTTGTCCGGCTTCACCTTAGTGCATCAGTTCTGCAAGATTGGCGCGCACAGTTTTTCCGGCATGGGCACCGCCATCGGTAAAGATGTGCCGGCCTATGTCACTGTGATGGGCGCGCCTGCTGAAGCGCGCAGCATGAACTTTGAGGGTTTACGCCGGCGTGGCTTCTCGGTTGAGGCCTGTGCTGCCCTGCGTAAGGCCTACAAAGTTGTCTATCGCCAAGGCTTGACCGTCGATCAGGCGCTCGAAGCCTTGCAGGCGGTTGAGGCTGAGTTTCCTGAAGTCCGGGTGTTTACCGACTCTATTCGCGCCTCGACGCGCGGCATTACTCGCTAACAATTTATGTCCAGACAACCTTTGCGAATTGCCATCGTCGTTGGCGAGGCATCCGGCGATATCTTGGGCGCTGCGTTAATGCAGGCGCTGCAAGCTCGCCACCCCCACGTTGAATTTATCGGCATTGGCGGCCCGCGCATGCTGGCCCTTGGCATGCAGTCGTATTTCTCCCAAGAGCGCCTAGCGGTGATGGGCTTGGTGGAAGTGCTGGGCCGTTTGCCTGAGTTGCTCAAGCGCCGCAAACAGCTGATTGCTGACTTGATTGCTGCCAAGCCGGATGTGCTGATTGGTATCGATGCGCCTGACTTTAACTTAGGCCTTGAGCTGGCCGTGCGTAAGGCCGGCATCAAGACGGTGCACTACGTCAGCCCTTCGGTATGGGCGTGGCGGCAGAAGCGAGTGCTGAAGATTCGCGAAGCTTGCGATTTGATGCTCACCCTGTTTCCGTTCGAGGCCAAGTTTTACCAAGAGCACCAGGTGCCGGTGACTTTTGTTGGGCATTCATTGGCCGATCAAGTGCCGCTGGAGGTCGATCAGGCTGCCGTGCGTGCCGAGTTAGGTCTCAGCAACGACGCGCCCGTACTGGCTTTGATGCCCGGTAGCCGTGGTGGCGAAGTGTCGCGCTTAGGCGATTTGTTCTTCGCTACCGCGCAGCGCGTGCGCGAGCTGATGCCCGGCGTGCAGTTGCTGTTGCCGTGTGCCACGCCAGAGCGGCGCGCACAGCTCGAAGCGCAGCTGCAAGGCCGTGAGCTGCCCGTGCTGCTGCTCGATGGCGATACCGCCAAGGCGTTGACTGCTTGTGATGCGGTCTTGATCGCTTCAGGCACCGCTACCTTAGAAGCCTTGCTCTATCGTCGCCCGATGGTGGTGGCTTACCGTATGGCCGGCTTCACCTACTGGCTGCTGCGCCGCTTGGTGAAAAGCCCGTATATCTCGTTGCCTAATTTGCTGGCGGGCGAAGGCTTAGTGCCGGAAATTCTCCAGGAAAAAGCCAGTGTTGAACGGCTGGCCGCCGAAGTGCTGCCGTTGCTCAAGCCCTGCGCCGAGCGTGAGCAAATGCTCAAGCGCTTTGCCGAGATTCACCTGCAGTTGCGTCAAGGTGCCGCCGAGCGCGCTGCCGATGCTGTGCTTGAACTGATTGGGCGTAGTGCGTGACTGAGTTAGCGCTGCCGCCCGAGTTCGCCAACGAGCGCTTGTTGGCTGGCGTCGATGAAGTTGGTCGTGGGCCTTTGTGTGGCGCTGCGGTTACGGCAGCGGTGATCCTCGATCCGGATAACCCGATCGAAGGCCTTAAAGACTCGAAAAAGCTCAGCGAAAAGCGCCGCGATGCGCTATTTGATGAGATCCGCGAGAAGGCGTTGGCGTGGTCGATTGCCCGTGCTGAAGTCAGTGAAATCGATCAGCTGAACATTCTGCATGCCACTATGCTCGCCATGCAGCGCGCCGTGGCGGGGCTGTCGCTAACCCCGGCGCGCGTGGCGATTGATGGCAACCGTTGCCCTAAGCTGCCGATGCCAGCGCTGGCGGTAGTTAAAGGTGATAGCCGTGTGCCGGCGATTGCCGCCGCATCGATTCTCGCCAAGGTCAGTCGTGACCGCGAGATGCTCGAATTAGATGCACAGTACCCCGGCTACGGCTTGGCCGGGCATAAGGGCTATCCCACCGCCGCGCATCTTGAAGCGCTTGAGCGCTTGGGCGTTACGCCTATCTACCGCCGCTCGTTTGGCCCGGTCAGGCGCCTGCTCGAAAACGCGTAACACCCAGCGCGCCGATTTAATCCGCAACCTGCGTATCTGCCGGTGACCATGGCACCGGCCTGCCGCTACAATCCCTGCACTGATTTTTGCCAAGGCCTCTGCATGTCTGTCTCGTTTGTTCACCTTCGTTTGCACACTGAATATTCGCTGGTCGATGGCTTAGTGCGGGTCAAGCCGCTGATTAAAGCGGTGGCCGGTGCTGGCATGCCAGCGGTGGCGGTGACCGATCAGAGCAACATGTGTGCGCTGGTGAAGTTCTATAAAACCGCGATGGGCGCAGGCATTAAGCCGCTGTGCGGCGCCGATATTTGGTTGGCCAGCCGTGACGAAGACGGCCCGCTGACGCGCATGACCTTGCTGGCGATGAACCCCGAGGGTTATCGCAACCTCACCGAATTGGTCTCGCGCGGCTGGAGTGACGGGCAGAGCAACGACTTGGTGATCATCCAGCGTGACTGGGTGAAAGAAGCCGCCAATGGCTTGATTGCCCTGTCGGGCTCGAAAGAAGGCGAGGTGGGCCGCGCTTTGTTGGCCGGTGACATGCTGCTGGCGGAAACCCTGCTGCGCGAATGGCAGGCGGTGTTCGGTGATCGCTTTTATATCGAAGTGCAGCGCACCAGCCGTGTTGGCGATGAAGAGCATCTGCACGGCGCCGTTGAGTTGGCGGCGCGCTGTCCGGTGGCGTTGGTGGCGACCAACGATGTGCGCTTCTTAAAGCAAGATGATTTCGAGGCTCACGAGACGCGCGTGTGCATCGGCGAGAGCCGCGTGCTGGATGACCCGCGCCGCCCGCGCGATTTCTCAGACCAGCAATACCTGAAAACCCCCGAGGAAATGGCCGAGCTGTTCAGCGACCTGCCCGAAGCCTTGGCCAACACGGTGGAAATCGCCAAGCGCTGCAATATCGATGTGCAGCTGGGCACCTATTTTCTGCCGGACTTCCCCACGCCCAATGGCATGAATATCGATGACTACCTGCGCCATGCCTCGTTCGAGGGGCTGGAAGAGCGCCTCAAAGTCATCCTGCCGGCCGATACCCCTGATTACGCGGCGAAGAAACAGGTCTACATCGACCGGCTGAATTTCGAGCTGGATATCATCATCCAGATGGGCTTCCCCGGTTACTTCCTCATCGTGATGGACTTTATCCAGTGGGCGAAAAATAACGACGTGCCGGTCGGGCCGGGGCGTGGTTCGGGTGCCGGTTCGTTGGTTGCCTATGTACTGAAGATTACCGACCTCGATCCACTGGCCTATGACCTGCTGTTCGAACGTTTCTTGAACCCCGAACGTATTTCCATGCCCGACTTCGACGTCGACTTCTGCATGGATGGCCGCGACCGGGTGATCGACTACGTGGCCGACAAATATGGCCGCAATGCGGTGAGCCAGATCATCACCTTCGGCTCGATGGCAGCCAAGGCGGTGGTGCGCGATGTGGCCCGCGTGCAGGGCAAGTCGTACGGCTTGGCTGATCGTCTGTCGAAGATGATTCCCTTCGAAGTCGGCATGACGCTGGAAAAAGCCTTCGAGATGGAAGAGCCGCTGCGCGACTTTCTCAAGGTTGATGAAGAGGCCCAAGAAATTTGGGACATGGCCTTAAAGCTCGAAGGCATCACTCGTGGCACCGGCAAGCACGCCGGCGGTGTGGTGATCGCGCCGACTAAGCTCACCGACTTTGCGCCGATTGCCTGCGATGTGGACGGCAGCGGCTTAGTGACGCAGTTCGATAAAGACGACGTGGAAGCCGCCGGTTTGGTGAAGTTCGACTTCCTCGGCCTGCGTACTCTGACCATCATCAAATGGGCGATGGAGACTATCCATCGCGAGCAGCAGCGCCGTGGCGAAACAGAACTGGTCAACATCGACCTGATCCCGCTGGACGACAAAAAAACCTACGACATGCTGCAGCGCGCGGAAACCACCGCAGTGTTCCAGCTTGAATCGCGAGGCATGAAAGAGCTGATTAAAAAGCTCAAGCCCGACTGCCTCGAAGACATGATCGCACTAGTGGCCTTGTTCCGCCCCGGTCCGCTGCAATCGGGCATGGTGGACGACTTCATCAACCGTAAGCACGGCCGCGAAAGCATTTCTTACCCGCACCCGGATTACCAATACGCGGGTCTTGAGCCAGTGCTGAAGCCCACCTACGGCATCATCTTGTACCAAGAGCAGGTGATGCAAATTGCGCAGGTGATGGCGGGCTACACCTTAGGCGGCGCCGACATGCTGCGCCGCGCTATGGGTAAGAAAAAGCCCGAAGAAATGGCCAAGCAGCGCGGCGGTTTTATTGAAGGCTGCGAGAAGAACAACATCAGCGCCGATTTGGCGGGCAACATCTTTGATCTGGTAGAAAAGTTCGCCGGCTACGGCTTTAACAAGTCGCACTCGGCCGCGTACGGTTTGGTCTCGTATCAAACCGCGTGGCTGAAAGCCCACTACCCGGCGCCGTTTATGGCGGCGGTACTGTCGGCGGATATGCACAACACCGACAAGGTGGTCACCCTGATCGAAGAATGCCGCAGCATGAAGCTGCGCATCGACGCGCCGGATGTGAACACCTCGGAGTTCAAATTCACCGTTAACGAAGACGGTCGCATCGTCTACGGCTTAGGCGCCATCAAAGGCGTCGGCGAAGGCCCGGTAGAAGCGATTGTCGAAGCCCGCGCCGCTGGGGCTTTCAAAGACCTGTTCGACTTCTGCGCTCGGGTGGATTTAAAGCGCATCAACAAGCGCACGCTGGAAGCACTGATTCGCGGCGGTGCGTTAGATCGCCTCGGGCCGTTCTATTTTGATGAGCTGAAAGCTTATCTCGACAATATCGACCGCAACCGCGCGGTGCTGCTGGCCTCCATGGCGGAGGCCATTCAAGCCGCCGAGCAAAGTGCCGCCAGCGAAGCCAGTGGGCATATGGATTTGTTCGGCGGTGTGTTCGCCGAGCCCGAAGCGGATGTTTACGCCAATCATCGCCAAGCCCGCGAGATGAGCCTTAAAGAACGCTTGGGCGGCGAGAAAGACACCTTGGGCCTGTACCTGACCGGCCACCCGATCGACGAGTATGAGCACGAAGTGCGCCGCTTTGCTCGTCAGCGCATCGTCGATTTAAAACCGGCGCGCGGCTCGCAAACCATTGCCGGTCTGATCGTCGCCCAGCGGGTGATGAAGAATAAGCGCGGCGACAAGATGGGCTTTATCACCCTCGATGACCGCTCGGGTCGTATCGAGGCCTCGCTTTTTTCTGAGGCCTTTAGTGAAGCCAGCGCCTTGCTGAAAACCGACACCTTAGTGGTGGTGGAAGGCGAGGTGAGCATGGATGACTTCTCCGGCGGTCTGCGTTTACGCGCCAAGCGGGTGATGGGGCTTGAAGAGGCCCGCACCGGCCTTGCCGAAAGCCTGCGCATTCAGTTGCGTAAAGATCAGCTGCGCGAGGCGAGTCTGCGCCAGTTGGGCGAGCTGTTAAGCGCTCACAAAGGCCAGTGTCCGGTGAGTATCGATTATCAAGGCGCGGGTGCCAAAGCCCTGCTGCGCTTGGGTGAAACCTTCAAAGTGCAGCCCGGCGACAGCTTGATTCAAACCCTGCGTGACCAGTTCGGGCGCGATAGCGTCTTTTTGAACTACCGTTAGTCGGCCTCACGTAGCTCGACGGCGTTCGCCCTTTTGCATAAGGTAGAACGCCAAGGACTGGCAGCTCGCTGCCGCTACCCGGCCCCGCAAAAGATGGATGCTTATGAATCCCAACTATCTGGACTTTGAACAGCCCATCGCCGAATTGCAGGCGAAGATCGATGAGCTGCGTCATGTTGGCAGTGCCAATGCCATGGACATCAGCGACGAGATCGCCCGGCTGGAAGAAAAAAGCCGCAGCGAAACGCAGAAAATCTTCGCCAACTTGACCAGTTGGCAGGTGGCACGCTTGGCGCGTCACCCGCGCCGGCCGTACACCGAAGATTACCTCAAAGCCATTTTTACCGACTTTGAAGAGCTGCACGGCGATCGTCACTTCGCCGATGACTGCGCCATCGTGGGTGGCACGGCGCGCTTGGGTGGCCGTCCGGTGATGGTGATTGGTCATCAAAAAGGCCGCGAAGTGCGTGAGAAGGTGCGCCGCAACTTCGGTATGCCACGCCCCGAGGGCTATCGCAAAGCCTGTCGTCTGATGGAAATGGCTGAGCGTTTTAAACTGCCGATTCTGACCTTTATTGATACCCCCGGCGCTTACCCGGGTATCGACGCCGAAGAGCGCGGCCAGAGCGAAGCGATTGCTTGGAACCTACGCGTAATGTCGCGTTTGAACACGCCGATTATCGCCACGGTAATTGGTGAAGGCGGCTCCGGCGGCGCTTTGGCGATTGGCGTATGTGATCGTCTGAACATGCTGCAGTACTCCACCTACTCGGTGATTTCGCCGGAAGGCTGCGCTTCGATTTTGTGGAAAACCGCTGAGAAAGCTCCGGAAGCTGCCGAGGCGATGGGCATGACCGCGCCGCGCTTGAAAGAACTGGGCTTGGTGGATGAGATCATCGAGGAACCCTTGGGCGGCGCGCATCGCAACCCCGCTGAAGTGGCTGGCAATATCAAACTGCAGCTGGAAAAGCAGCTCGACGAGCTGGGTAAACTCAAAGGCGACGAATTGCTCAAGGCGCGTTATCAGCGCCTGATGAGTTACGGTCTGGCCTGATGTTCGCTTGGGCCGGCGAGGCGCTACTCGCCCGTCTGGCCCCTTGGCGCCACGCACCAGCGTGGCGCGTTGCGTTTTCTGGTGGGCTTGACTCCACCGTCCTCTTGCATGCACTGGCGGGGCTGCGCGAGCGGCATGACCTGCCGCCGCTTACGGCGCTGCATATTCACCACGGTTTACAGACGGTCGCCGATGCTTGGGTTGCCCATGCCGAGCAGCAATGCGCGGCGCTTGGGGTGCCACTGACGGTGCAGCGTGTGCAGGTGGCTAGTGGCGCCAGTGTAGAGGCGCAAGCGCGCGAGGCGCGTTATCAGGTGTTCACTGCGCAGCTGGCCGCCGGCGAATTATTACTCTTGGCGCAGCATGCCGATGATCAAGCTGAAACCTTACTGTTTCGCTTGTTGCGCGGTGCTGGGGTGCGTGGCTTGGCGGCTATGCCCGCGCAGCGCCCGGTAGGGCAGGGCACTTTGTTTAGACCGCTACTCGCTGTGCCGCGTGCCGAATTAGAGCGTTACGCCCGGCATCATCAGTTGAGCTGGATTGACGACCCCAGCAATCAAGACACCCAGCTCGACCGAAATTTCTTGCGCCTTAACGTGTTGCCCCTGCTGCGCGAACGTTGGCCGCAGTTGCACAGTAATGTGCTGCGCACAGCAGAATACGCGGCCGAAAGCGATCAACTGCTGGCCGAGTTGGCCGAGCTGGATCTGCAACTGGCGCAGCTGGAACTGCCAGCGCATTTGGCGGCGCTTAATCTGCCTGCGCTAGCGCTGGATGCGCTCAAGGCATTAAGCCCGCAACGGCAGCGTAATGTGTTGCGCCATTGGCTGCGTGAGCGGTCGGCGATGCCGGATAGTCGCCACTGGCAAGGTTGGCAAGATCTGCTCATGGCAGGCGACGACGCGGAGCCAGTATGGCGCTGGCAAACCGGCAGTGTGCGGCGTTCGCGCATGGCAATCTGGTGGTTGCCGCAGCGCCTAGAAAACCCGCCAGAGGCGCAAGCCTTAGCGGCGCATGCTGACTGGCAAACGCTGCCCGGCAACGGCCAGTGCCGTGTGCAGGGTAGCTTGCCGGCGCAGCCTTTGAGCGTGCGTTATCGGCAGGGCGGCGAAGTGCTGCGTCTCGCCGGGCGCGGCTCGCGCGACCTTAAGCGTTATTTGCAAGAACAGCAGATTCCAGCCTTTTTGCGCGGCCGTTGGCCGCTGCTGTATGCCGGCGAGCAATTGCTTTGCGTGGCTAACTTAGCGCCGGCCACAGATGAAGGCGTGAGCCTGCTTTGGCAACCTGATTTTTAGTCGTTCTGGCCGGCGTTTTGTGCGCGCTGAACTGTCACTGGGGTTTGAGCAAAAACAGGCTTTGCATTAGACTATGCTCCCGTCCTAGAAGGCAGACGCGCACCGCGCGCCTTCACTCTTTCCCCGGCGGCTGCAGTTCCGCCCAGCACGACATTCAGGGTTTTTCATGACGCGCTACATCTTCGTAACGGGTGGTGTTGTATCTTCATTGGGGAAAGGCATTGCCTCTGCCTCGTTGGCGGCGATTCTTGAGGCGCGGGGCCTTAAGGTCACCATGCTCAAGCTCGATCCGTACATCAACGTCGATCCGGGCACCATGAGCCCGTTTCAGCACGGTGAAGTGTTCGTCACCCACGACGGTGCCGAGACTGACCTCGACCTCGGTCACTACGAGCGCTTTATTCGCACCACGCTGAGCCAGAACAACAACTTCACCACCGGTCGGGTGTACTCCGACGTGCTGCGCAAAGAGCGCCGTGGTGATTACTTGGGCGCGACCATTCAGGTCATCCCGCACATTACCGACGAAATTAAACGCCGCATCATCAAAGGTGCTGGCGATGCCGACGTGGCGCTGGTCGAAATCGGCGGCACAGTGGGTGACATCGAGTCGCAGCCGTTCCTTGAAGCGATCCGCCAGTTGCGTGTCGAAGTGGGCGCGCGTCGCGCTATGTTGATGCACCTGACGCTGGTGCCGTACATCGCCACCGCCGGCGAAACCAAGACCAAGCCGACTCAGCACTCCGTCAAAGAATTGCGTTCGATTGGCTTGCAGCCAGACGTGCTGATCTGCCGTAGCGACCACGCCGTTGACGTATCGTCGCGCCGCAAGATTGCCCTGTTCACCAACGTCGAAGAGCGAGCGGTGATCAGTCTGGAAGACGTCGACACCATCTACAAGATTCCTTCCGTGCTGCACGCCCAAGGCCTCGATGATTTGGTGGTTGAGCGCTTTGGTCTGGAATGCGGCGGCGCCGATCTCACCGAGTGGGACCGCGTGGTCGATGCCAAGCTCAACCCCGAGCGCGAAGTCACCATCGCCATGGTCGGTAAGTACATGGAGCTGCTGGATGCTTACAAATCGCTGATCGAAGCGATGAGTCACGCCGGCATCCAGACCCGCACTAAGGTCAACATGCGCTACATCGACTCCGAGCAGATCGAAGAGCAAGGCTTGGGCCTGTTGGATGGCGTCGACGCCATTCTGGTGCCCGGCGGCTTTGGCCTGCGCGGCGTAGAAGGCAAGATCAAAGCGGTGCAGCATGCCCGCGAAAACAAGATTCCTTACCTCGGCATCTGCTTGGGTATGCAAGTGGCGGTGATCGAATACGCCCGCCATGTGGCTGGCTGGAACGATGCCAACTCCACCGAGTTTGAGCGCAACAGCGCACACCCGGTGATTGGCCTGATCACCGAATGGCAAGACGCCGCTGGTAGCACCGAGAAGCGTACCGATGCTTCTGACTTGGGCGGCACAATGCGCTTGGGCGCGCAGGATTGCCAGCTGCAAGTCGGCTCCAACGTGCATGCTTGCTACGGCAAAGACATCATCACCGAGCGTCATCGCCACCGCTATGAAGTGAACAACGTACTGCTGCCCGAGCTGGAAGCCGCTGGCCTGCAAGTTACCGGTCGTTCTGCCGATGGCGCGTTGGTCGAAGTGGTTGAGGCGCCGGATCATCCGTGGTTCGTGGCCTGTCAGTTCCACCCGGAATTCACCTCCACCCCGCGTGACGGCCACCCGCTGTTCACCGGTTTCGTGAAAGCCGCGATTGCCCACAAAGGCGCCTAACCGATGACCCAGAAGACCGTTACCGTCGGGCAAATCGACATCGCCAACGACAAGCCGTTTGTGCTGTTTGGCGGCATGAACGTGCTGGAATCGCGCGACTTGGCACTGACCATCTGCGAAGAGTACGTCAAGGTCACCGAGAAGCTCGGCATCCCTTACGTGTTCAAGGCCAGTTTCGACAAAGCCAACCGCTCGTCGGTTAACTCGTTCCGTGGCCCGGGCTTGGACGAAGGCCTGAAAATCTTCGAAGAAGTGAAGAAGACCTTCAACGTGCCGGTGATTACCGACGTGCACGAGCCTTATCAGGCGGCCCCGGTGGCTGAGGTCTGCGACATCATTCAACTGCCGGCGTTTTTGTCGCGGCAGACCGATCTGGTGGTGGCGATGGCCAAAACCGGCGCGGTGATCAATATCAAGAAGGCCCAGTTCCTTGCCCCGCAGGAGATGCAACACATCCTGACTAAGTGCAACGAAGCGGGTAATGATCGGCTGATTCTCTGTGAGCGTGGCTCCAGCTTCGGCTACAACAACCTGGTGGTCGATATGCTCGGCTTCGGCATCATGAAGCAGATGGGCTACCCGGTGTTCTTCGACGTAACTCATGCCCTGCAGATGCCCGGTGGCCGTGCCGACTCTGCTGGGGGGCGCCGCGCCCAAGTGACTGATCTGGCCAAAGCCGGGATGAGTCAGGGCTTGGCTGGTTTGTTCCTGGAAGCGCACCCCGAACCGGAACAAGCCAAATGCGATGGCCCCTGTGCCTTGCGCCTGGCCAAGCTGGAGCCGTTCTTGGCGCAGCTCAAGGCATTGGATGAGCTGGTAAAGAGTTTTCAACCCATCGATACCCACTGAGTCTTCCACGGCCCAGAGGCGCGCCTCTGCAGTCGAAGCTCACTGATTACTTTTTGGAGTGCAACGCAACATGGCAAAGATCATCGACATCAAGGGCCGCGAGGTTCTGGATAGCCGCGGCAACCCCACCGTCGAAGCCGACGTGATTCTGGAAGGCGGCATCATCGGCAGCGCCTGTGCGCCGTCCGGTGCCTCTACCGGCTCGCGCGAAGCGCTGGAGCTGCGTGATGGCGACAAGAGCCGTTACTTGGGTAAGGGCGTGCTGAAGGCCGTGGCCAACGTGAATGGCCCGATCCGCGACCTGCTGCTGGGTAAAGATGCCCGCGACCAGCAAGCGCTGGACCGCGCGATGATCGAGCTGGATGGCACCGAGAACAAAGCCACTTTGGGCGCCAACGCCATTCTGGCCGTGTCGCTGGCCGCTGCCAAAGCTGCTGCGCAAGCCAAAGGGATGCCGCTGTACGCGCACATCGCCGAGCTGAACGGCACGCCGGGCGTGTACTCCATGCCGGTGCCGATGATGAACATCATCAACGGCGGCGAGCACGCGGATAACAACGTCGATATCCAAGAGTTCATGGTCCAGCCGGTGGGCGCGAAAAACTTCGCCGACGCACTGCGCATGGGTGCCGAGATCTTCCATCACCTGAAAGCCGTACTGAAGGCCCGTGGCCTGAACACTGCTGTGGGTGACGAAGGTGGCTTCGCGCCGAACTTGGCTTCTAACGAAGACGCGCTGGCTGCTATCGCCGAAGCCGTGGCCAACGCTGGCTACACGCTGGGCGACGACGTGACCTTAGCGCTGGACTGCGCCTCCAGCGAGTTCTTCAAGAACGGTCAGTACGACTTGGCTGGCGAAGGCACTGTATTCAGCGCCGAAGGTTTTGCCGACTATCTGGCTGGCCTGACTCAGCGCTACCCGATCATCTCCATCGAAGACGGTATGGACGAGTCTGACTGGGCTGGCTGGAAGGTGTTGACCGACAAGATCGGCGAGAAGGTCCAGCTGGTCGGTGACGACCTGTTCGTGACCAACACCAAGATTCTGAAGCGCGGCATCGACGAGAAAATCGGCAACTCGATTCTGATCAAGTTCAACCAGATCGGCTCGCTGACCGAAACGCTGGAAGCTATCCAGATGGCCAAGGCCGCTGGCTTCACCGCAGTGATCTCGCACCGTTCGGGCGAAACCGAAGACAGCACCATCGCTGACTTGGCCGTTGGAACTGCTGCTGGCCAGATCAAGACCGGCTCGCTGTGCCGCTCCGACCGCGTCTCTAAGTACAACCAGCTGCTGCGTATCGAAGAGCAGCTGGCCGGCAAGGCCCCGTACAAGGGCCGCGCCGAGTTCCGCGGTTAAGCTGTGATTAAGGGCGCTCCTCGGGGCGCCCTTATCGGCTGAAGCGATGCAAACAAAACGCGTACCTCTCTGGCTGGTTGGTTTGCTGGTGCTCACCTTGGGCGCCCTGCAATACCGTTTGTGGCTGGGTGAGGGCAGTTTGGCGCAGGTGAATCTGCTCAAGCAGCAGATTGCCGAGCAGCAGGGCGAAAACGAGCGCCTGTTGGAGCGCAATCGCGTGCTCGAAGCCGAAGTGCGCGAATTAAAAAGCGGTCTGGAGACCGTTGAAGAACGTGCCCGCGAAGAGCTGGGCATGGTCAAGGAAGGCGAAACCCTCTATCAGTTGACCGGCGATGAGTGAGTTGCCCGCATTCTGCGTGGTGATTCCCGCAGCAGGCGTAGGTGCCCGCATGCGAGCCGATCGACCCAAGCAATACCTCACCCTGCATGGCAAAACGGTGCTGGAACACACTTTGGCGTGTTTCACCGAGCATCCGCAGCTGGCCCACTTAGTGGTCAGTCTGGCCGAGGATGATCCCTACTGGCCGACGCTGCCGGTGGCCGCCGACCCGCGTATTCTGCGTGCGCCCGGTGGCGTGGAACGCGCCGACTCGGTGCTCAATGGTCTGGAGCGCCTGCGCGCGCTGGATGTGCCGGATGAGCAATGGGTGCTGGTGCATGACGCCGCCCGCCCGCTGTTGCATGCCGATGACTTGCAGCTGTTACTCAGCACGCTGGCCGATGACAGCGTCGGCGGCCTGTTGGCGGTGCCCGCGCGCGACACCCTAAAGCAAGCCGAAGCCGGCCGCGTGGCGCGCACGCTGGAGCGCAGTCGCATCTGGCAGGCGTTCACTCCGCAGATGTTTCGCCTCGGCAGCTTGTACAGCGCACTGAGTCGTGCGCTGGCGGCGGGTGTGCAGGTGACTGACGAAGCCTCGGCCATCGAGTGGGTCGGACAAGCACCGCGTTTGGTGGAAGGGCGCAGCGATAATCTAAAAATCACCCGCCCCGAAGACCTCGCGCTGGCGGCGTTCTATCTGGCCGATAAAGACGCCTAAAGCCTTAGCGGCTGGGTTGATACTCCGCGCGCTCTGCCAGCCCTGCCTTGAGAAAATCCACCAACTGGCGGACTTTCGGCGACAAGTGCCGCTGCTGCGGATACAGCGCCCACACGGCGGTGTTTGGCGGCTGCAAGGGGTTGAGCAGGGCGACCAAGGCGCCGCTACGCAGGTGTTCGCTCACGTAGTAGTCCGGCAGTTGGCACAAGCCTAGGCCGCGCAACGCGGCATCGAGCACCGCCTGGCCGCTGTTGCAGCGCCAATTGCCTTGCACGCGCAGGCTCGCGTCGCGCCCCTCCAGTTGAAAATTCCACAGATCAGAGCTGCCGACCAGGCAATTGTGCTGGCTGAGCTCCGACAGGCTGTGCGGTTGGCCATAGCGCTGGAGATACGCTGGCGCTGCGCAGAGGTATAACTGCCGCGGCGCCAGACGCGTGGCGACTAACTGGGAGTCTTGCAGGCGACCCAAGCGCACGGCGAGGTCTAGGCCCTCGTGGACGATATCTAAGGTGCGGTTGCTCAGTACGATGTCGACCTTTAATTGCCGGTGGCGGGTCATAAACTCGGTCACCAGCGGTACGATAAAACGCTCGCCGTAGGCCACTGCGCAGGTCATGCGCAGCAGGCCTTTGGGCTCGGCGCTTAAGTCGCTGACCGCACGCAGGGCTTCCTCCCGCGCGTCTTGCAGGCGTTGGCAGTGCTGCAAAAAGGTTTGCCCGGCCTCGGTGAGCGCCACGCGCCGGGTGCTGCGATAGAACAGGCGGCTCTGCAGGCGATCTTCCAAGCGAGCGACTTGGCGGCTGACCTGTGATGTCGATAGCCCCAAGCGTTCGGCGGCAGCGCTGAACTGCCCGCATTCGGCGACCGCGACAAACTCATCCAATCCTTCCCAGCGATTCATGGTGGCTTCTTCTCTGTGGCGTGCGGCTATTATCCCTTAATAGCAATAATGTTTTGCAAATTGGCGGATTATTTCTGTTTTCTTCTGCACTAGACTGCCGGGCATTGTCCACGAGGTTTTTGGAGCATTGCCATGATCAAGTCCCGCGCCGCCGTTGCGTTTGCCCCCAACCAGCCGCTGCAAATCGTTGAGGTGGATGTGGCGCCGCCCAAGGCCGGTGAAGTGCTGGTGCGGATTGTTGCCAGTGGCGTTTGCCATACCGATGCTTACACCTTGTCTGGCGAAGACAGCGAAGGCGTGTTCCCGTGCATTTTGGGCCATGAAGGCGGCGGCATCGTTGAAGCCGTGGGTGAGGGCGTGACCTCGCTGGCGGTCGGCGATCATGTGATTCCGCTGTACACCGCCGAATGCCGCACCTGTAAGTTCTGTACCTCGGGCAAAACCAACTTGTGCCAAGCCGTGCGCGCCACCCAAGGCAAAGGCCTGATGCCCGATGGCACCACGCGCTTTAGTTACCAAGGCGAGCCGATTTATCACTACATGGGCTGCTCGACCTTCTCGGAATACACCGTGCTGCCGGAAATCTCGCTGGCGAAAATCCCTCAAGAAGCGCCGCTGGAAAAGGTCTGCCTGCTGGGCTGTGGCGTCACCACCGGGATTGGCGCGGTGCTCAACACCGCCAAGGTGACGGAGGGCGCCAGCGTGGCGATTTTTGGCCTCGGCGGCATCGGTTTAGCCGCAGTGATCGGCGCCAAGATGGCTAAGGCCGGGCGCATCATCGCGGTGGATATCAACCCGGCCAAGTTCGCCATCGCTCAAGAGTTAGGCGCCACGGAGTTCGTTAATCCGCGCGATTACGCTAAGCCGATTCAAGAGGTGATCGTCGAGATGACCGACGGCGGGGTGGATTACAGCTTTGAGTGTGTCGGCAATGTGCAACTGATGCGCGCCGCGCTGGAGTGTTGTCACAAGGGCTGGGGCGAGTCGACCATCATTGGTGTGGCCGGCGCCGGGCAAGAGATCAGCACCCGGCCGTTCCAGTTAGTCACCGGTCGCGTGTGGCGCGGCAGCGCCTTCGGTGGCGTGAAAGGGCGCACCGAGCTGCCTAACTATGTTGCAAAGGCCCAGCGTGGCGAAATTCCGCTGGATACCTTTATCACCTACACCATGGGCCTGGATGACATTAACCAAGCCTTTGATTTGATGCATGAAGGCAAGAGCATCCGCACTGTCATTCACTTCTAAACGGTGCGTCGCGCTCGCTGCGCGGCACGGCTGAGGTTGGCTATGAGTCTTGAAATCGTTTCCAGCAACAAGAGCTTTGCCGGCTGGCATAAGCGCTACCGACATCGCTCCACCACCTTGCAGTGCGAGATGACGTTCGGCATTTATCTGCCACCGCAGGCGGAACAGGGGGCTCAACTGCCGGTGCTGTATTGGCTGAGCGGGCTGACCTGCACCGATGAAAACTTCATGCACAAGGCCGGCGCGCAGCGTTTGGCCGCTGAGCTGGGTTTGATCATCGTGGCGCCGGACACCAGCCCACGCGGCGCGGATGTGCCCGGCGACCCGGATGGCGCGTGGGACTTTGGCCACGGCGCTGGCTTTTACCTCAACGCCACACAAGCGCCGTGGGCGCAGCATTACCGCATGCACGATTACGTGGTGGATGAGCTGCCCGCGCTGATTGAGGCGCACTTTCCCGCCTCGGCCAAACGCGGCATCAGCGGGCACTCGATGGGTGGGCATGGTGCTTTGGTCTGCGCGTTGCGCAATCCGGGGCGTTATCAGTCGCTGTCGGCTTTTGCGCCGATCAGTAACCCGAGCCAGTGCCCGTGGGGCGAAAAGGCCTTCTCGCGCTATCTCGGTGCCGACCGCGCCACTTGGCAAGCGTGGGATGCCTGCGCCTTGCTGGCCGACGCGCCAGAAAAATTGCCGATACTGGTCGATCAGGGCGATCGCGATGATTTCCTTCTGCAGCAGCTTAAACCTAGCGCGCTGCAAGCGGCGGCCGAGGCGGCGGGGCATCCGTTAACCTTGCGCATGCAGCCGGGCTACGACCACAGCTATTACTTTATCGCCAGCTTCATCGACGACCACTTGCGCCATCACGCTGCTGCCTTATGCCGATGAGGCCAGTCTTGGCCTGCTGAGTCCTGTAGAATCACGTCCTGACTTTTTTGGGCGTGATTTTTTATGCGTATTGGGCACGGCTACGATGTACACCGCTTTGCCGAGGGGACGTTTGTCACCTTGGGCGGCGTGCAAATCCCTCACCGTTTTGGCTTGCTGGCACACTCCGATGGCGACGTGCTGCTGCACGCGCTGTGCGATGCGCTGCTCGGCGCGGCGGCGCTGGGCGATATTGGCAAGCACTTCCCCGATACCGATCCGCGCTTCAAAGGTATCGATAGCCGCGAGCTGCTGCGTCATGTGGTCAGCCTGTTGGCCGACAAGGGCTGGGCGGTGGGCAATATTGACAGCACCATCGTTGCCCAAGCGCCGAAGATGGCCCCGCATATTGACGCCATGCGCAGCAATATCGCTGCCGACCTGAACGTGGCGCTGGACGCGGTCAACGTTAAAGCCACCACCACCGAAAAACTCGGCTTTACCGGCCGCGAAGAAGGCATTGCCGTGCATGCGGTGGCCTTGCTTGTGCGAGAGGTGAAAGCATGAGCGAAGCCCTGTTAGGCCCCTTTGCCTGGGGTGGGCCGTGCGGTACCGCACAGCTGAAAGTGACTCCAGAAGACTTTCAGGTTGATGAAGTGCTGGCGCTCAGCCTGACCGGCCAAGGCGAACACATTTGGCTGTGGGTCGAGAAGCGTGGCCTGAACACCGAAGACGCCGCCCGGCGCCTCGCCAAAGCCGCTGGCTTGCCGCTGCGTGCGGTGAGTTACGCCGGCCTGAAAGATCGCCAAGCGCTGACGCGCCAATGGTTTAGCGTGCACCTGCCGGGCAAGGCCGAGCCAGATTTTGGCAGCGCCAATAACGCCCAGCTCACGGTGCTCAGCCAGCAGCGCCACAACCGCAAACTGCAACGCGGCACGCACAGCGCGAATCGCTTTATTCTCACCCTGCGCAATGTACAGGCCGATGGAGCCGCGCTAGATCAGCGCTTAGAGCAAATCCGCCAGCACGGCGTGCCCAATTACTACGGCGTGCAGCGCTTTGGTCATCACGGCAACAACCTCGTGCAAGCGCGCGAGTGCGCGGCAGAAGGCATGCTGCCGGAGGCGCGCAATATCCGCTCGCGCTTGCTCTCCACGGCGCGCAGTTATCTGTTTAACAAGGTGCTCGCCGCACGTGTGGCGGCAGGTAGCTGGAATCAAGCCTTGGAAGGCGACTTGCTGGCCTTTACCACCAGCCGCAGCTTCTTTCCCGCGACGGCTGCGGATCTTAATGACCCGCGTTTGGCTGAGCTGGATTTACACCCCACCGCACGCCTGTGTGGCGCCGGTGAGCAAGCCATTAGCGGCGCGCCGCTGGCGTTAGAGCAAAGCGCATTGGCCGGTGAAGAAGCCCTGCAAGACTGGTTAGTCAAAGCGGGCTTGCAGCACGAACGGCGCATTATGCGCCTCCCCATTGCGGCGCTGGCGTGGCATTATCTGGCGCCTGATCAACTGCAACTTAATTTTGTCCTGCCTGCCGGTTGTTTTGCCACGGCTGTGGTACGCGAGCTGTTAGATGTCGCGCCAACCCAGGCAAACGGTGAACATGCGCATACTGATTTCTAACGACGACGGCGTTAACGCCCCCGGCCTAGCCGCGCTACATGGCGCGCTAGCAGGCTTGGGCGAGCGCTACGTAATCGCCCCCGAGCAAGACAAAAGCGGCGCCAGCAGCTCGTTAACGCTCGACCGTCCGCTGCACCCCACGCGATTGGATAACGGCTTTATTAGTCTCAATGGCACGCCCACCGATTGCGTGCACTTGGGCCTCAATGGTTTGCTCGATCCGGTGCCCGAGATGGTGGTGTCAGGGATTAACTTGGGCGCCAACCTAGGCGACGATGTGTTGTATTCCGGCACGGTGGCCGCCGCCTTAGAAGGGCGTTTTCTCGATCGTCCGGCGATGGCTTTCTCGCTGTTGTCGCGCCAAGTGGATAACCTGCCGACCGCCGCACATTTCGCCCGCTTATTGGTGCAAGCCCATGCACAGCTGGACTTGCCGCCGCGCACTGTGCTCAACGTCAATGTGCCGAATCTGCCGCTAGAACGGGTGAAGGGCATCATGCTCACTCGTCACGGCCATCGCGCCCGCGCCGCCGCACCCGTCAAAGTGGTGAACCCGCGCGGTAAAGAAGGCTACTGGATTTCCGTGGCCGGTGATGGCGAAGACGCTGGCGAAGGCACCGACTTCCACGCGGTGATGCAGGGCTATGTGTCGGTCACCCCGCTACAAATTGATAAAACCCATTATTCCGTGTTCGCAGCAGTCGAAGACTGGCTTGACGGCCTGTCTTGAGGAGAACGATGGACAAGTTCGATATCCGCGGTATTGGCATGACTTCGCAACGTACTCGCGAGCGCTTAATCGAGCGCCTGTACGAAGAAGGCCTGTCTAATGCACGTGTGCTAGAGGCGATACGTCGCACGCCGCGCCATCTGTTTATTGATGAGGCGTTGTCGCACCGCGCATACGAAGACACCGCCTTGCCCATCGGGCATAACCAGACTATTTCGCAGCCTTACATTGTGGCGCGTATGACTGAGCTACTGCTGAAAAGCGGGCCGATCGACAAAGTGCTGGAGATCGGTACCGGCAGCGGCTATCAAACCGCGATTCTGGCCCAAGTGGCCGAGCGAGTGTTTTCCGTCGAACGCATCCAGCCGCTGCAAGAGCGCGCCAAAGCGCGTTTGGCCGAGCTGAACCTGCGCAACATCGTGTTCCGCTTTGGCGATGGCTGGGAAGGCTGGAACGCTCTGGCGCCGTATGACGCCATCATCGTCACCGCTGCCGCCAGCGAAGTGCCCCAAGCGTTGAAAGACCAACTGGCCGAAGGCGGACGGATGATTCTGCCGGTGGGGCAGGGCGAGCAACAGGAGCTGCTGTTGGTGGTGCGCGAAGGTGACACCTTCCATCAGCATGTGCTGGAAAGCGTTAAATTTGTGCCGTTACTGACCGGCACCCTCAGTTAATCCGTAGCGAGACACAGGATGTCCATCAATAAAACTCAGGCCGTCTTGGTCTATTTGCGTGGCATGGCCATGGGCGCCGCCGATGTAGTGCCCGGCGTATCCGGCGGCACCATCGCCTTTATTACCGGTATTTACGACACCTTATTAGCTGCCTTGAGCAATGCCCCCAAGGCGCTGCTGTTGCTGCTGCGCGGGCAAGTGGTGCAGGCCTGGCAAACGGTGAACGCGACCTTTCTGCTGCTGCTGTTTGCCGGCATCTTAACCAGCGTGTTTTCGCTGGCGAAGCTGATTACTTGGCTCATGGCTACGCACCCGATTCCCTTGTGGTCGTTCTTCTTCGGGCTGATCTTAGTGTCCAGCTATCTGGTGGGCCGCGAAATTCCGCGCTGGAATGCTGCGGTGGTCGGCATGTTTGCCCTAGGTGCCGGCTTTGCCTACTGGATTACCGTCGCTGAGCCGTTGGCGTGGGGCTCCGACCCGTTAAGCTTGTTTTGCGCCGGCGCGATTGCCATTTGCGCGATGATTCTGCCGGGCATCTCCGGTAGTTTTCTGCTCTTGCTGATGGGCTTGTACCCCACTGTGATTGCCGCGGTGAAAAGTTTGGATATCGGCTTCTTGGCGGTTTTCGCAGCCGGTTGTTTGTTTGGTTTGCTGGCGTTTGCCAAGTTGCTGCACTGGTTGCTGCAGCGCTTTCGCGCGGCTGCCTTGGCGTTTTTAACTGGGCTGATGCTCGGTTCGCTGAATAAAGTCTGGCCTTGGAAAGAAGTGCTGCAATGGATCACCGACCGCCACGGCGAGCAGCGCCCCTTGCTGGAGGCCAACCTCTGGCCGTGGCAGTTCAGCGCCACAGGGCACGACGCGCAGCTGGCGTTGGCACTGGTGATGGCGGTGCTGGGGGTTGTGTTAGTGCTGGCGCTGGAATGGGTGGCGGCACGCTTACGCGGCACTGGTGCGGCGAGCTAATTTCTGCACAATACGCACACGCTGAAGGCAGGGCTTTTTTGCCCCTGCCGCTCAAGCTGGCACAATAAGCATAATTCGCAGCAGGGGGAGTCGGCGTGCAAGCAAACGCACGGTGGCAAGGTTCATTGAATAAAGCACTGGTGCTGGCTGGCTTAGCCGGTCTGCTGGTCGCCTGCTCGTCGCCGGCGCCACGCCCTGTGCCGGTGGTGGACCGTAACTCCAGCGTGCCGCTGCGTGCCCCGATTACCCAAGGCGTGCACACCGTGCAGCGTGGCGACACGTTATATTCGATTGCCTTTCGTTATGGCTGGGACTGGAAACAGCTCGCCATGGCCAACGGCATGCGCCCGCCCTATACGATTTACCCCGGCCAGCAGATTCGCTTTGATGGCCGCCCGGCTGCCTCAGCGCCAGTGATGGTGCAGTCGACCACTCGTCCGTCAAATCCTACCGTTAGTCAGCCTGCCCCCGCGCCGGTCAGTAAGCCTGTTGCGGCACCGGCACCTGTACAAAAACCTGCACCGGCGCCTGCGCCACGCCCTGCGGGCACGCCTCCGGCCATGCCAAGTATGTCGTCAGGCTGGCAATGGCCGACGACCGGGCAGGTCATTGGTCGGTTTGGCTCAAACGGCAGTTTGAATAAAGGAATTGATATCAATGGGCAATTAGGCCAGCCTGTAAATGCCGCAGCCGATGGCGCTGTGGTCTACGCAGGAAGTGGCTTACGCGGCTATGGTGAACTCATCATCATCAAGCACAGTGACACTTTCGTCAGCGCATACGGGCACAATCGTAGGCTGCTGGTAAAAGAAGGTCAGCGCGTCAAGTCCGGCCAACAGATAGCTGAAATGGGTTCTACCGGAACCGATCAGGTGAAGCTCCACTTCGAGATTCGCCAGAACGGTAAACCAGTCGACCCCCTAAGGTTTCTGCCCCGCCGCTAAATCGTCTTGTGTAGGGTCGGACTCTGGTAACCAGGGAAACGGTCGCTGGGGTCCGCGTGTCGAACTCAACACAGGACAATAAAAAATGGCACTCAAAAAGAAAGCGCCAGAGTTTGACAGCAGTGACGAAGTAATGGTTTTGGATGCGCCCAAAGCAAACAAAACCGCTGCCACTGCCACCAAGAAGTCTGGCACCGCCCGTCGTCGGCAGCACAAGCATGTCGATTTCAGTCGCGCCCTAGACGCCACCCAGCTGTATCTCAACGAGATTGGCTTTTCACCCTTGCTGACCCCGGAAGAAGAAGTGCATTACGCGCGCTTAGCGCAGCGTGGTGACCCGGCTGGCCGCAAGCGGATGATCGAAAGCAATCTGCGTTTGGTGGTGAAAATCTCCCGTCGTTATGTCAATCGTGGCTTGTCGCTGCTCGATCTGATCGAGGAAGGCAATCTGGGCTTGATTCGCGCGGTAGAAAAGTTTGATCCCGAGCGTGGTTTCCGTTTCTCGACGTACGCCACATGGTGGATTCGTCAAACCATCGAACGGGCGATCATGAATCAGACGCGCACCATCCGTCTGCCGATTCATGTCGTTAAAGAGTTGAATGTTTACCTGCGTGCTGCGCGTGAACTGACGCAAAAGCTTGATCATGAGCCTTCTGCCGAAGAGATCGCCCACCTGCTGGATAAGCCGGTGGAAGATGTGCAGCGCATGTTGGGCTTGAATGAGCGGGTAACCTCGGTGGATGTCACCTTAGGTGGGGACTCTGACAAAACCCTGTTGGATACCCTGACCGATGAGCAGCCGACCGACCCCTGCGAGCTTCTGCAGGACGATGACTTGTCGAGCAGCATTGATGCTTGGTTGTCTGACTTGACCGAAAAACAGCGTGAAGTGGTGATTCGCCGCTTTGGTCTGCGCGGTCATGAGTGCAGTACGTTAGAAGAAGTGGGCCAAGAGATCGGCCTGACCCGTGAGCGGGTGCGCCAGATTCAGGTGGAAGCACTGCGTCGCATGCGGGAGATTTTTGAAAGCAATGGTTTGTCCAGTGAGGCCGTCTTTAACTAAGAAGGCCATAATCTTGGAGGACAAACGCCCCTTAATTGGGGCGTTTTGCTTTCTGGCGTTGCTGTGTGGCTAGGATCAGTCCTGCAGCCAACCGCCGAGTTCTTTCCAGCGATTGACGATGGCGCAGAACAGCTCGGCGGTTTTTTCAGTGTCGTAGCGGGCCGAGTGAGCCTCACGGTTATCGAACGCCACGCCAGCGCTTTGGCATGATTTGGCCAGTACCGTTTGCCCGTAAGCCAGGCCCGACAAGGTCGCGGTGTCGAAGCTGGAGAATGGGTGGAACGGATTACGCTTAATGCCGCAGCGATTAACCGCCGCATTTAAGAAGCCTTGGTCAAAACTGCTGTTATGCCCCACCAGT
This sequence comes from Atopomonas hussainii, assembly GCF_900109735.1. Lineage (GTDB taxonomy): Bacteria > Pseudomonadota > Gammaproteobacteria > Pseudomonadales > Pseudomonadaceae > Atopomonas > Atopomonas hussainii. The sequence continues at coordinate 58,704 of NZ_FOAS01000004.1, read as the reverse complement.
ACCGCACGCTTACAGCCATTACGCTTCAGCGCCTTGCGCACGTTGCGGAAGATTTCGCCCAGCGCGTGCTCTTCGCTCACTGCCATGCGCAGGGGGTGGTCGAGCTTAATGCCGGTGAAATCCAGCGCGGCCTGTTCGATATTGGCGCCTTCAAAGGGCTCAATGCGGAAGAAAATCGCTTCTTCGGGATAGAGCAGGCCGCTGTCGTCCATGGCAATCGGCACGGCGGCGATTTCTAACAAGGCATCGGTAGCGGCGTTAAAGCCGCCGGTTTCCACATCGACCACCACCGGCAAAAAACCGCGGAAGCGGCGTGCCATGGCGGGTTTGTCGAGGTCGTCAAACTCACCGGCGCTGTCCAGTGCATCTTCGAAACTTTCTTCGCTCATGCGACACCTCCGTCAAGCAGCTTCCAGCGCAGGGTTTCGCCGGCGCGCAGCGGAATCACTTGCTGATCGCCAAAGGGCAGGCTGGCCGGAGCTTGCCAGTCTTCGCGCACTAAGGTGATGGTGTCGCTGTGGCGCGGCAGACCATAGAAGTCTGGACCAAAGAAGCTGGCGAAGCCTTCTAGCTTGTCCAGTGCGTTCATCTGCTCAAACGCTTCGGCATACAGCTCAATGGCCGCGTAGGCGGTGTAACAGCCGGCGCAGCCGCAAGCCGCTTCTTTAGCGTGCTTGGCGTGCGGGGCTGAGTCGGTGCCCAAGAAGAACTTCGGGTTGCCGCTGGTGGCGGCTTCCAACAGCGCTTGCTGATGGGTGTTGCGCTTTAAAATCGGCAGGCAGAAGAAGTGCGGGCGAATGCCGCCAACCAGCATGTGGTTGCGGTTGTACAGCAGGTGGTGCGCGGTGATAGTAGCGCCCACATTGGCCGGCGCTTCGCGTACAAAGGCCACGGCATCGGCGGTGGTGATGTGCTCAAACACCACTTTAAGGGTCGGGAAGCGCTCAATCACGCGGCGCAGGTGTAGGTCGATAAACACCTTTTCGCGGTCAAACACGTCGATATCTGCCGTGGTCACTTCGCCGTGTACCAACAGCGGCAAACCCACCTCGGCCATGGTTTCCAGTACGGCGAAAATATTGTCGATCAGCGTCACGCCGGAGTCAGAGTTGGTAGTCGCGCCGGCGGGGTACAGCTTGGCGGCATACACATAACCGCAGGCTTTGGCAGCGCGAATATCGTCTGGGCTGGTTTGGTCGGTGAGGTAGAGCACCATCAGCGGCTCAAAAGCGCTGCCGGCAGGGCGCTGAGCAAGAATGCGTTCGCGATATTCGCCAGCTTGCGCGGCGTTTTTTACCGGCGGCACCAAGTTCGGCATGATGATGGCGCGGCCAAAGGTGCGCGCAACGTCGGCAACGGTCTGTTGCAAGGCAGCGCCGTCGCGCAGGTGGATGTGCCAGTCGTCGGGGCGAACCAGGGTCAGGCGCTCGGTCATGGGCTTCTCTGCTTAGCTTTTATCAGGGCTTGAATCAGGCGCAAATGCTACCGGAAAAGCCTGCTAGCGGCCATGCGCGTGCCGACTGTCGCTTGCGCGGTAAAGATCGACGCCGCTTGGCCGATAGCCATGCTAAGCCTGAATTTGTGGAGTTCGTCGTGAACCGCGTACTCACCGGGATGCTGCTGTGCTGGTCGCTACCGAGCATGGCGCTGACCTTTCAAACTCGACTGGAAAACGCGAGCTGGGAAGCCAGCGGCGATCAGTTTGAGTGCCGTCTCAGTCAAAATGTGCCCGACTTTGGGGTCGGCGAATTCGCGCGCCGTGCCGGCGAGCCAACGGTATTCCGCCTAAAACCCCGTGAGCCGAGCATCAAGGCTGGCCGCGCCATGCTGTTCGCAGCGGCGCCGTACTGGCGGCCTGCGCTGCGCGATATTGCCTTGGGCAGCGTGTTGCTCAATGAAGGCGACGTGCTGTTCACCTCCGACGACCAGCAGGCCGGCCGCTTGCTCACCGGCTTTATGGAAGGCCGCGTTGCGGCGGTGAAGCAGATGCAGTGGAAGGGCGGCATGCCGGTAGAGGTGCGCATGCTGGCGACCAATTTTATGACGCCCTACAACGACTACTTAAAGTGCGTCGCTGGGCTGTTGCCGGTGAATTTCGACCAGATTAAAAGCAGCATCATTGGTTTTCCCGGCGGTGGTTATGACCTCGAAGAAGTCGGCCGCGCCAAGCTGGAAATCATCGCCGATTACTTAAAGGCCGACCCCAGCGTGACGCGGGTGATCCTCGAAGGGCACTCCGATAACAGTGGCAATCGCTTGCTCAACCGCGACTTGTCGCGCCGGCGCGCCTTGGCCGTGGGGGAATACTTAAAAGCCTTGGGCATTCCCGAAGAGCGCATGCTGATTCGCTTCTTGGGCGAACGTCAGCCATTGGTGCCGAATAACTCCGCCGCTAACCGCGCGAAGAACCGCCGCGTGGGCCTAGAGCTCAGTCGAGTGCCGGTTGCAGAGCAGACCTTAGTACCGCCGGCCAGCGGTGATGCCGAGCAGGCCACACTGTCGGATTGACGTGGTGGCTGAGATTTCTGTCGCACCCGTGTAAAATGCCCGCCTTTGTGTTTGTGCGCGGGAGTTCTCACGGCATGTCCGAAATCAATAAAGTGGTACTGGCTTACTCGGGTGGTTTGGATACCTCAGTCATCCTTAAGTGGCTGCAAGATACCTACAACTGCGAAGTGGTGACCTTCACCGCCGATCTGGGCCAAGGTGAAGAAGTCGAGCCAGCGCGTGCTAAGGCACAAGCGCTGGGCGTGAAAGAAATCTATATCGAAGACCTGCGCGAAGAATTCGTGCGTGACTTCGTGTTCCCGATGTTCCGCGCCAACACCATCTACGAAGGCGAGTACCTGCTGGGTACCTCCATCGCGCGTCCGCTGATCGCTAAGCGCTTGATCGAGATCGCCAACGAAACCGGCGCTGACGCCATTTCTCACGGCGCCACCGGCAAAGGCAACGACCAAGTGCGTTTCGAGCTGGGCGGTTATGCGCTGAAGCCGGGTGTGAAAGTGATTGCTCCGTGGCGTGAGTGGGATCTGCTCTCGCGTGAAAAGCTGATGGATTACGCCGAGAAGCACGGTATTCCGATTGAGCGTCACGGCAAGAAAAAGTCGCCGTACTCGATGGACGCCAACTTGCTGCACATCTCCTACGAAGGCGGCGTGCTGGAAGATACGTGGACCGAGCACGAAGAAGACATGTGGCGCTGGACTAAGTCGCCAGAAGCCGCTCCAGATCAGCCGACCTATATTGAACTGACCTACCGCAAGGGCGATATCGTCGCCATCGACGGCGTCGACATGAGCCCGGCCACTGTGTTGGCGCACCTGAACAAGATCGGTGGCGAGAACGGCATTGGCCGTTTGGACATCGTGGAAAACCGCTACGTGGGCATGAAGTCGCGTGGCTGCTACGAAACCCCCGGCGGCACCATCATGCTGCGTGGCCACCGCGCGATTGAGTCGATCACCCTCGACCGCGAAGTGGCGCACCTGAAAGACGAGCTGATGCCGCGTTACGCCAGCCTGATCTACAACGGCTACTGGTGGAGCCCTGAGCGCACCATGCTGCAGCAGATGATCGACGCTTCTCAGGCCAATGTGAACGGCGTTGTGCGTATGAAGCTGTATAAGGGCAACGTGACTGTGGTGGGCCGTAAGTCGGATGACTCACTGTTCGATGCCAACATCGCCACCTTCGAAGAAGACGGCGGTGCTTACAATCAGGCCGATGCGGCGGGCTTTATTAAGCTCAACGCCCTGCGTCTGCGGATTGCCGCTGGTAAAGGGCGCGACCTGCTGTAAGGCGGCTTGATTGAATGGCTGCACGGCCCAATCACGGCGTTGTGCGGTGCTCGCAATCTCGCCCACCAACAGGTATGTCTCGGTTGCTGCGCTCCGTACGCCTTGTGCTTGAGTCGTTCGCCGATTCACTCAGCGCCTCCTAAGCTATGACGAGTGAACACAAAGCCTCGGTGATCCCGAGGCTTTGTCATTTAAGGAGAACCAACATGCGTTTACTGCACACCATGCTGCGCGTGGGTGACTTGGATAAATCCATCGCCTTTTACACAGAGGTGCTGGGGATGACCCTACTGCGCCGCAAAGACTACCCCGAAGGGAAGTTCACCCTGGCGTTTATTGGCTACGGCAACGAAGCCGAAAACACCGTGATTGAGCTGACCCATAACTGGGACATCGAGCGCTACGATTTGGGCAATGGTTATGGCCATATCGCCCTAGAGGTGCAGGATGTCTACAAGGCTTGCGAAGATATTCGCGCGCGTGGCGGCAAGATCACCCGTGAGCCGGGGCCGATGCTGCATGGCACGAGTATTCTGGCCTTTGTCGAAGACCCCGATGGCTACAAGATTGAGCTGCTGTCGCCCAAGCGAGCCGATTAAGCCTGAATCTAAACAACAACCCCGCCAGCTGGCGGGGTTGTTGTTTAGGGCTTAGCCAGCGCCTCAGTCGAAGTCGTAATCGCTGATTTGCTTCTGTAAACGCCGTTCGGCAAGCATGTTGTCGATCTGCCGACGCTTGGTCAGGTTGTTGCTTTTACTGTTGGCACTGCTGCTGGTTTCAGCGGCTTTGCTGTCGTTGTCATCATCGCCATCGAAGCTATCTTCGAAGTCGATATCGGAATCGCTGCCTGCCATAACGGACTCCTTAAAGATCAAGGGCTTTTCGGCGTCCTTATAACGACAAAGTACGAGCGCGACAAAAAGTTTTTTTTAATCAAAAAAAACAAATTTCAAGCTTTTTTTAATCAATGCTCTTTTGCTTGAACTCGCAGAGGTCTTCGATGCGACAGCTGCCGCATTGTGGCTTACGGGCTTTGCACACGTAGCGGCCATGCAGAATCAGCCAGTGATGGGCATCTAGCAGGAAATCTTTGGGCACAAACTTGAGCAGTTTTTTCTCCACTTCCAGCACGTTTTTACCCGGTGCAATGCCGGTGCGGTTGCTGACGCGGAAGATATGCGTATCCACCGCCATCGCCGGCTGGCGAAAGGCGGTGTTGAGCACCACGTTGGCGGTTTTACGCCCGACGCCGGGCAGCGCTTCGAGCGCCTCGCGGGTATCCGGCACTTGGCTGTTATGCCGCTCGACCAGCAAGCGGCAAGTCTCGATAACGTTCTTGGCTTTGCTGGGGTACAGGCCGATGGTTTTGATGTATTCGCAGAGGCCCTCATAGCCCAAGGCATAGATGGCCTCTGGCGTGTTGGCGACGGGGAACAGCTTGGCGGTGGCCTTGTTCACCCCCACGTCGGTGGCTTGCGCCGAGAGAATCACCGCAATCAGTAGCTCGAAGGCGTTGCTGTAGGCCAGCTCGGTAGTCGGGTTGGGGTTGTCGGCGTGCAGGCGCTGAAAGATTTCCAGGCGTTTGGCGGCGTTCATCGGCAGGCTCGCAAGCGGTGTGGGCTGGGCTGGGCCCAGCTGGTTATTCGATCACCCCGGTGACGCGCACCCGACGGCTAACTTTCGGGGCGTCCACGGCGGCGGCTTTGGCACGGGCTTCGAGACGGTCGTCGATGATGTTTTTCAGCGCGATCAACAGACCCAATACCAAGAAGGCGCCCGGCGGCAGAATCGCCAGTAAGAAGCCTTGGTAGCTCGCGCCAAAGGGCTGCATGGTCCAACCACTGGCCATCGGGCCCAGGAGCAGCTGCATATTGGCGAACAGCGTGCCGCTGCCCAGTAGCTCGCGCAGCATGCCGATAGCCAGCAGCACGGCGCCGAAGCCAACGCCCATCATAAAACCGTCGAGGGCGGCGTGGCTCACCGGGTTCTTCGCCGCAAACGCATCGGCGCGGCCGAGGATGATGCAGTTGGTGGTGATCAACGGAATAAAAATACCGAGGATCTGGTACAGCTCGTAAGTAAAGGCCTGCATCAGCAGTTCGGTGCAGGTGGTCAGCGCGGCGATGATCATCACAAACGCGGGCAAACGCACGGCGTCGGTAACCGCCGAGCGAATCAGCGATACGGCGATGTTCGAGCAGGTCAGTACCAAGGCGGTGGCGAGCGCTAGGCCTAAGGCGTTGACCGTCGAGTTAGTCACCCCCAGCAGCGGACATAAGCCGAGTAGCTGTACTAGACCGGGGTTGTTCTTCCACAGGCCGTTAACGGTGATGTCGCGAAAGCTGGTGTTAGCCACGAGGTTTTTCCTCCGTTACGGCGAGCAGCGGTTGGCGCTCGCGGGCGAAGTACTGCAGGGCGCGCTGCACGGCGCCGACCACCGCGCGCGGGGTGATTGTCGCACCGGCGAAGGCATCAAACTGGCCGCCGTCTTTTTTCACCGCCCAGCCGCTCTCGTTGGGATTGGTGAGGCTTAGGCCGTTAAAACCGAGAATCCACGGTGTTTTGCTCAGCTCGATCTTATCGCCAAGTCCCGGGGTTTCTTTGTGACTGACCACGCGCACGCCGGCCAAGGTGCCGTCGGCGTTGATCGCCACCAGCAACTGGATTGAGCCGCTGTAGCCATCGGGCGCGGTCACCGGCAGGATCACGGCGCTGACTTGGCCGTTCAGGCGCGCACGGTTGGCCTCAAGCGGACGGCGATTGCCCAGCAGTGGGTCGACCGCCAAGGGCAGGGTGTCGGCGAGCATGTCGTTGTCATGCCGCTCGCTGGGGATGAGCTCATTCAGCGCCTTGTGCTGTGCCTCGCGCTCGGCGGCAGCGATGCGCTCGGCGGTGCCGAGCTTGATCGCCGCCACACTGCCCACCGTGGCTATGGCAAATGCGCCGAGAATCAGGCTGTTGCGAATAATCGAAGAACCCGTCTGCATCTCAGTTACCTAGGTTCGGGCCGCGGCTGGGCGAGCTGTGCCCGTAGGTGCGCGGTCGGGTGTAGTAGTCGATGGTCGGCGCGGCAAGGTTCATCAGCAGCACGGCAAAGGCCACGCCGTCGGGATAACCGCCCCACGTGCGGATGATGTACACCAAGGCGCCGACGCACAGGCCAAAGATAAAACGGCCCTTGTTACTGGTGGCGCCGGAGACTGGGTCGGTGACGATGAAAAACGCGCCGAGCATAGTGGCGCCGGTGAGTAGGTGAAACAGCGGCGAACCATTGGAGTCCGAGCCCGAGCCACTCCAGAACAGCAGGCTCATTACGCTGAGGCCCAGTAGCATGCCCACCGGCGCATGCCACGTGATGATATGACGAGCTAGCAGATACAGACCGCCGGCGAGAAACGCCAGATTCACCGCCTCGACGCCGCGACCGCCCAGCCAACCAAATTCCGGGTGGCTAGCCCACAGCTCGCTGATGGTTAGGCTGTTATTGATCTTCAGGGTATCCAGCGCCGTGGCGTGTGCCCAAGCATCTGGCAGACCAGCGCCGCCGGCGAAGATGCGCACGATGGCGTCCCACAGGCCCAAGGTGGGTTGGATCGCGCCGTTGGTGAGCAGCGCCATGTCGCGTGCAGCGGGCCAGCTGGTCATCTCTACCGGGAAGGAAATCAGCGCCACCACGTAGCCGAGCATGGCCGGGTTAAACGGGTTCTGGCCAAGGCCGCCAAATAAGTGCTTACCAAAGATCATGGCAAAGCCCACGGCAATCAGGGTGAGCCACCACGGCGCGAAGGGCGGCAGTGCCATGGCCAGCAGCACAGCGGTGACCACGGCGCTGCCATCTTGCAGGAAGAAGCTCAGCGGGCGACGGCGGGCCAGCAGCACCAGCGCTTCGAAGCTTAGGGCCAAGGCACTGGCCCAGAGCAGGTTGATTAAGGTGCCAAAACCAAATAGCCACGTCAGGGCGAGAATGCCCGGCAGACAAGCCAAGAGGACATGCAGCATCACCGTTTGGGTACGGTTGCGGCCGTGGGCGTGGGGCGAGGTAATGCGTAGCAGCGCCATGGGTGCTCCGTTATTCGGTCAGTTCGGCCAGTGCGGCTTCGGCAGCGCTGATGCGTGCCTGTGCCTCGCTGACGGCCGCTTGCGCGTCGGCATCGCCGGCCTCTAAGGCGCGCTGGGCTTTTTTCAGCGCAGCGCGGGCCAGGGCCAGTTCGGTTTTGCGCTGACGGGTTTGTTCATCGACACCGCTTTTGTTCACCAGCACATGCTCGGGGGCGGGTTTGTTGCTGCTGTTTTCGGCGCTGTGCAGCGCGGCTTCGGCCTCTTGCAGGGCTTGTTGCAAGCTCTGTAACTCGGCTTCGTCGGCGCCGGCTTTCTCGGCCTTTTTCAGTTGGGCGCGGGCCATGGCCAGTTGCACTTTGGCTTTTTTCAGCGCGTCGACGTTGTTGTTCGCAGGTGCTGCTGCGGCCGGTGCGCTGGGTGCTTGTTCAAGTGCAGCTTGGGCTTGTACGGCTTGCGCCAGTGCTTGCTGGAGCTGCTCGATCTCTTCCTGTTGCTCGGCACTCGGTGCCTCACCGGCGGCTTTCTCAGCTTTCTTCAGCTGCGCACGGGCCATGGCGGTTTGGATCTTGGCTTTTTTCAGCGCGTCGACGGTGTCGTTGGCGGCTGGTGCGGCGGCCGGTGCGCTCGGTGCTTGTTCTAGCGCGGCTTGGGCTTGTTCGGCCTGCGCGAGGGCTTGCTGGAGTTGCTCGATCTCTGTCTGTTGCTCGGCGCTCGGTGCTTCGCCGGCGGCTTTCTCAGCTTTCTTCAGCTGGGCACGAGCCATGGCGGTTTGGATCTTGGCCTTTTTCAGCGCTTCCGTGTTGTCGCTGGCTGCCGGGGCAGGCGCTGCGGGGGCGCTGGCGACTTGTTGCTCCAGCTGGCTCAGCGTCTGCTCGGCTTTGCTCAGTGCATCGCGCAGCTCGGCGACTTGGCTTTGCAGCTCAGGCGTGTCGTTGGCGGCGAGTTGTTTCTCGGCTTTTTTCAGCTGGGCGCGGGCCATCGATACTTCGATCTTGGCCTTCTTCTGCGCATCGCTTAAACCGGCGCTGGCGCTTTGTGCCTGCACGCGGGCGATGTCGGCCTGCGGGGTGTCGGCGGCTTGCGCCTGCTCGGCTTTTAGCGCAGCGGCGCGTTCAAGGCGGGCTTTGCGTTCGGCTTCTTTGCGCTCTTCTTCCAGACGCAGGCGCTCTTGGCGATTTTCAAAGCGTACCTTGGAGTGCTCGGCCTTCTGGTGCTTTTGTTCCAGCTCGCGAATTTCGCCCTTGGCGGCGCGGTAGTACTGCACCAACGGGATGCTCGACGGGCACACATAGGCGCAGGCGCCGCACTCGATGCAGTCGAACAGGTGCTGGGCCTTGAGCTGCTCGTACTCCTTGCCTTGGGCGAAGAAGAACAGCTGCTGCGGCAGCAGGCTGGCCGGGCAGGCGTGCATGCATTCGCCACAGCGAATACACGGCTGCGCTGGCGCTGGGGTGGGTAGCTCGCGGCTATCGCCGGCCAACAGGCAGTTGGTGGTTTTCACCACCGGCACGTCGAGGTTGGGCAGGGTAAAGCCCATCATCGGGCCGCCCATCACCAAGCGCTGTAATTGCTGCGGGTTAAAGCCGGCGTAATCCAGCAAGTCGCGCACAGGTGTGCCGATCAGGCACTCGACGTTCTGCCGACGCGCCAGTGCAGCGCCAGTCAGGGTGGTGATGCGGCTGATCAGCGGGCGACCTTCGAGCACCGCGCGGGCAATCGCCTCGCAGGTGCCGACGTTCTGGCAAACGATGCCGATATCTGCCGGTAAGCCACCTGTCGGTACTTCGCGGCCGGTAAGAATTTGGATCAGCTGTTTTTCGCCGCCGGACGGGTATTTAGTCGGGAACACCACGACCTTGATCGGCGTGCCGCTGGTGGCCATGCGCAGCGCGGCGATGGCTTGCGGCTTGTTGTCCTCGATGCCGAGTAAGACTTCTTGCGGCTTGAGTATATGCATGAGGATGTCGATGCCGCTGACGATGGCATCGGCGCGCTCGCGTATCAGCATGTCGTCGGCGGTGATGTACGGCTCGCACTCGGTGCCGTTAATCACCAGTGTGTGCAGCTTGTCTTGGCGCCGCGCGCTGAGTTTTACCGCGCTGGGAAAGCCTGCACCGCCAAGGCCGGCGATACCGCTCTGGCGGATGATTTCGAGCAGCTCAGCGGGCTCGCACTCACGGAAATCGGCGACTGGGGTAAACGGCTGTGCTTCATCCAGACCATCGGTGTCGATGACGATGGCCTCTTCCAATAGGCCCGATACATGCGGGTACGGCGCAGGGCCAATAAAACTCACGGTGCCGGAGGTCGGTGCATGCACTGGCACGCTGACAAAGCCATCGGCCTTGGCGATCACTTGGCCTTTCAGCACCCGCTCACCGATGGCGACGCACGGCAACGCCGGCGCGCCAATGTGCTGGGCCAGCGGCAGGATCAGCTGCTTGGGCAGCGGCGCTTGGGCAATCGGTGTGGCGGTGCTTTCGTGCTTGTGCTCGGCGGGGTGAATGCCGCCGGGAATCGGCCAAATACGCTGGGCGGTCATGCAGCTTCTCCTCGTCCAGCGTCGGTGGCGATCAGTTGTGGGGCTTGGTTGGGCAGCTGCCATTTCCAGTTTTTGCTGGTGGTCGGTAGCGGCACCATGTCGATGCAATCCACCGGGCAGGGCTCGACGCACAGGTCGCAGCCGGTACATTCGCTGGCGATCACGGTGTGCATCTGCCGCGCGGCGCCGACGATGGCATCAATCGGGCAGGCTTGAATGCACTTAGTGCAGCCGATGCATTCGGCCTCGCGAATCACCGCGACCATCGGCGGCTTCTCGCCACCTTCGGCGTCTAGCGGTTCCGGCTCGACATCCAGCAGATCGGCCAGCGCTTGCACAGTGGCTTGGCCGCCGGGTGGGCACTTGTTGATCTTGTCGCCGCCGGCAATGGCTTCGGCGTAGGGCTTGCAGCCGGGGTAGCCGCATTGACCGCACTGGGTTTGCGGTAGCAGGCCGTTGATCTGCTCGACAATCGGGTTGCCTTCCACGCGGAAGCGGATGGCGGCGTAGCCGAGCACAGCGCCGCACACTAAACAGATGGCGAGCAGGGCGAGTACGGCGGAAATCAGTAGTGACATGGCGCCTCCTTACAGCTTGACTAGGCCGGAGAAGCCCATAAAGGCCAGCGACATTAAACCTGCGGTGATCATGCCAATCGCCGCGCCCTGAAACGGCTTGGGCACGTCGGCAATGGCGATGCGCTCACGCATGGCGGCGAACAGCACCAGCACCAGCGAGAAGCCAATCGCCGCGCCAAAACCATAAATGGCTGCCTTGGCGAAGGTTTGCTCCAGCTTGTTGGCGTTTAACAGTGCCACGCCGAGAACTGCGCAGTTGGTGGTGATCAGCGGCAAGAAAATACCCAGCACGCGGTACAGCAGAGGGCTGGTTTTGTGCACCACCATCTCGGTGAACTGCACCACCACGGCAATCACCAAGATAAATGCGATGGTGCGCAGAAATTCGATATCCAGCGGCTTGAGGATGTACTCCTGCACCAGATAACTGCAGATGGCCGCAAGCGTCAGCACAAAGGTGGTGGCCAACGACATGCCAATGGCGGTTTCGAGCTTTTTCGACACGCCCATAAACGGGCATAAGCCAAGAAACTGCACCAAGACAAAGTTGTTGACCAGAATCGAGCTGACCAAGATGAGGGCGAATTCAGTCACAAGCGGGCTACCCACAGTTGAGTCGGTGTGAACCGGCGCGGCGCACGGCACAAAGCCGCTTATTATCGGGGATGGGGTTTATGCCATTCAAGCCGATATGCTTTTAGTTTTAAGAGCTGGTAGGAATAAGCTTAGAGGGATACTGGTTTAATTGGTGAACAACACAGTGATTGGGCTGTGCAGCCAGTAAAACAGTGTTCCTCGAGGGCTTATCGCTGTTTTCAAGCATAGCCGTGCACAGGCTAAGTGCATTTGAGCCCGCGCAAGGCGGGCTCAAATAGCGATGGCGCAAGGCGTGTTACATCACCCGCTGACCCGGCTTAGCGCCGTTGTCGGGGCTGAGCAGGTGGATTTCGCTACCGCCGGGGCCGGCGGCCAGTACCATGCCTTCGCTGATGCCGAACTTCATTTTGCGTGGCGCAAGGTTCGCCACGTACAAGGTCAGGCGGCCTTGCAGGTCTTCGGGCTTATAGGCGCTCTTGATGCCGCTGAAGACGTTGCGCTTAACGCCGCCTAAGTCGAGGGTCAGGCGCAGCAGTTTGTCGGCGCCCTCAACGTGTTCGGCTTTTTCGATTAAGGCGATGCGCAGGTCGACGGCGGCAAAGGCGTCGAAGTTGATTTCCGCGGCCAGCGGTTCTTTCTCCAGTTCGCCATTGCTGATGACAGGGGCGGCGGCTTCGGCGGCGAGATCTTCTTTGCTGGCTTCGGTCATGGCGTCAATTTTCGCAGGTTCGATACGGGAGAGCAGGGCGCTGAACGGGTTTAAGGTGTGCTCGTCTAATGAGCTGGCCAAGTCGGCCCACGTCAGCGGTGCGACATTCAAGAAGGCTTCGGCATCGGCGGCCAGTTTAGGCAGCACGGGCTTGAGCAGAATCACCAACTGGCGGAACAGGTTTACCCCCAGTGCGCAGATGGCCTGCACTTCGGCTTGCTTGCCTTCTTGCTTGTTCAGTGCCCACGGCGCTTTGTCGGCGATGTAGGCGTTGGCGCGGTCGGCCAAGGCCATGATTTCGCGCATCGCGCGGGAGAAATCGCGCGCTTCATAGGCGTCGGCAATGCTTGGCGCAGCGTCTTGGAAGGCGGCCCACAGCTCAGGCTCTTGCGCGGTGCTGCCAGCGACCAGCACGCCGTTATTGCCTTTGTGGATAAACCCAGCGCAGCGGCTGGCGATGTTGACCACTTTGCCGACCAGATCAGAGTTGACCTTCTGCACGAAGTCTTCGAGGTTCAGGTCCAGATCGTCCACGCTCTTGCTGAGTTTGCTGGCGTAGTAGTAACGCAGGTACTCAGGGTTGAGGTGATCAAGATAAGTACGCGCCTTGATAAAGGTGCCGCGCGACTTGGACATCTTCTGCCCGTTAACCGTCAGGTAGCCGTGCACGTTGATCGCGCTGGGTTTGCGGAAACCCGCGCCTTCGAGCATCGCCGGCCAAAACAGGGCATGGAAGTTGACGATGTCTTTACCGATGAAGTGGTACAGCTCGGCGGTGGAGCCCTCGGCCCAATAGCTGTCGAAGTCCAGCTCGTTACGTTTGGCGCAGAGGTTTTTGAAGCTGGCCATGTAGCCAATCGGCGCATCCAGCCACACGTAGAAGTACTTGCCTGGCTCGCCGGGAATCTCAAAACCGAAATACGGCGCATCGCGGCTGATGTCCCACTCCTGCAGGCCGGCATCCAGCCATTCGGCCAGCTTGTTGGCCACCGACTCTTGCAGGGTGCCCGAGCGCGTCCAGTCTTGGAGCATGGCCTCGAAGTCGGGCAGCTTGAAGAAGAAGTGCTGCGACTCTTTGAGCACCGGCGTAGCGCCGGAAATGGCCGAGCGCGGGTTCTTCAGCTCGGTCGGCGCGTAGGTGGCGCCGCACTTTTCGCAGTTGTCGCCGTATTGGTCCTCAGCCGCGCACTTGGGGCAGGTGCCTTTAATAAAGCGGTCGGCGAGGAACATGCCCTTTTCAGGGTCGAAATACTGGGTTACCGCGCGGGTAGCGATGTGGCCTTTGTCGCGCAGGCGGGTGTAGATCAGGCTCGACAGCTCGCGGTTTTCTTCGCAGTGGGTGGAGTGGTAGTTGTCGAAATCCACCAAGAAGTCGGCGAAGTCGGCCATGTGTTCGGCACGCACGCCGTCGATCAGTTGCTCGGGGGTAATCCCTTCGCGCTCGGCGCGCAGCATGATGGCCGAGCCGTGCGCATCGTCGGCGCACACGTAGGTGGCGGTGTGGCCACGCAGTTTCTGGAAACGTACCCAGATATCGGTCTGGATGTACTCCAGCATGTGCCCCAAGTGAATCGAGCCGTTGGCGTAGGGCAGGGCGCTGGTAACGAGAATCTTGCGGGAGGTATCGGACATGGGAACACATCGCCAGAAGCTGAAAATCAAGCGCGGAACTTTACCACAGCCGTGCTGCTAGGGTCTGGTAGCATGCGCAGCAGTTTTCTTTGCTTTGAGGTGTGCCATGTCGACGGTCAGTCGTGATGCGGTGATGGCGGTGTTAAGCCAGTACCAAGACCCCTACCTGAACAGCAACCTGTTTGCTGCCGGTTGCTTGCGCGAGCTAACGGTGGACGAGCAGGGCGTGAAGGCGCATTTCAGCTTGCCGTACCCGGCGGGTTTGCAGACCACCGGCGTGGCGCAAATGCTCGAAATGATGCTCTCTGCGCAATTAGAAGTGGCCGCGCAGATTCGTATCGATTGGCAGGTCAGCGCCGGGCGCACACAAGTGCAAGTGCTGGGCATGCAGGGCATTAAGAACATCATCGCCGTGGCTTCCGGCAAGGGCGGGGTGGGTAAAAGCACCACCGCCGCCAATCTGGCCCTTGCGCTGGCGCGCGATGGCGCCAAAGTCGGCCTGTTGGATGCAGACATTTACGGCCCCAGCCAAGGCATTTTGTTTGGCATTGCCGAGGGCACTAAGCCGGCCGTCAAAGATGAGAAATACTTTGTGCCACTGACTGCGCACGGTATCGAGCTGATGTCGATGGCGTTTCTGGTGGATGACAAAACGCCGATGGTCTGGCGCGGGCCTATGGTGTCCGGCGCTTTGCTGCAGCTGATCACGCAAACCGCGTGGAGTGAGCTGGATTACTTGGTGGTGGATATGCCGCCGGGCACCGGCGACATTCAGCTGACCTTAGCGCAAAAGGTGCCGGTGGCCGGTTCGGTGATCGTCACTACGCCGCAAGACCTCGCCCTGCTGGATGCTAAGAAAGGCATCGAGATGTTCAGCAAGGTGCATATCCCTGTGCTGGGCGTGGTGGAAAACATGGCGGTGCATATTTGCTCTAACTGCGGGCATAGCGAGCATCTGTTTGGCGAAGGCGGCGGCGAGCGCTTAGCGCAGCAATATGGAGTGGAGCTGTTGGCCTCGTTGCCGCTGTCGATTCTGATTCGTGAGCAAGCCGATGGCGGCAAGCCGACTGTGTTGGCTGAGCCGGAATGCCAGATCAGCATGATCTACCAAGACTTGGCGCGGCATGCCACGGCGCGCTTGGCGGCGCTGAATGCGCAAGCGCCGGCGATGCCGACGATTGAAGTGAGCGACGATTAAGCAACACAAATACCCGTGGCCTGTTGCGCGGCTTGGCCGCGCGCGGCCTAGGGGCTAAGATGCAGACCGTTTTTTATCGAGTGTGGACACAGCCATGAGCATTAAGTCGGACCAGTGGATTCGCCGCATGTCGCAGCAACACGGCATGATTGAGCCCTTTGTTGAGCGTCAGGTACGCGACGCTGGCGACCAGCGGGTGATTTCTTACGGTGTGTCCAGCTATGGCTACGACGTGCGCTGCGCCAACGAGTTTAAGGTGTTCACCAACATCCACTCGGCGGTGGTCGACCCGAAGAACTTCGACGAGAAGAGCTTTGTCGATATTCAAAGCGATGTGTGCATCATTCCGCCCAACTCGTTTGCCTTGGCCCGCACCGTGGAGTACTTCCGCATTCCGCGTAACGTGCTGACCATCTGCTTGGGCAAGAGCACCTACGCGCGTTGCGGCATTATCGTTAACGTCACGCCGCTGGAGCCTGAGTGGGAAGGCCACGTGACGTTGGAGTTCTCCAACACCACCAACCTGCCAGCGAAGATTTACGCCAACGAAGGCGTGGCGCAGATGCTGTTCTTTGAATCGGACGAAGTGTGCGAAGTGTCGTACCGCGACCGTGGCGGCAAGTATCAAGGCCAGACCGGCGTAACGCTGCCCAAAGCCTAAGATTGCTTGATGCGCGTTTAGTCAACGCCGTGGCCAGTGCCACGGCGTTGTTGTTTTTGCTAGGTGGCTGCGCGGTTTAACTTAGCGTGCTGGCCGTGGCCACTTGGTTGCGGCCTTGTTGCTTGGCGCGATACAGCGCTTGGTCGGCGCGGCTGAATAGGCTGTCGGCATTGTTGTCGCTGTGCTCTAGCTGGGCGATACCGGCACTTAATGTGATGTGGATGGTTTGCCCGTCAAACAGCAGCGGTTGGCTTTCGAGTTGTGAGCGTAAGCGGTCGACAAACAGGGCCGCGCCCGACAATGCCGTTTCTGGCAGTACCAAACCAAATTCTTCGCCGCCTAAGCGAGCCAGCAAGTCGCTTTGCCGTAGGCCACTGTTGAGTAAGTTGGTGGTGTGGCACAACGCGGCATCGCCCGCCGCGTGGCCGTAGCGGTCGTTGAGTTGCTTAAAGTGATCGAGGTCAAGCACCGCCAAACACAGCGGGCGCTGGTAGCGGCGCGCGCGTTCTATCTCATGCGGCAAGGTCAGGCTAAAGCGCCGGCGGTTGGGGATGCCGGTTAAATAGTCGCGGCTGGCTTGCTCCAGTAGCTCTTGGTTAAGCCGCTCTAGTGCTTGGTTGGAAAGGGTGAGGTTGTCGGCTTGTTGTAAGGTTTTTAGCCGATAAATGAGGGCGGCGGTGAGTGCCCACGCGAGCAAAAAGGACAGCAGCAATAGCCATAAGTTAAGCCGCGCAATGCCTTCATCGAGGCGTTTAAGGGTGGGAAGGTCGGATGTCACGTGCACCGTCATATTGGTGTAGGGGTCGGTATGGCTGACCCAGAGGTAACACTCGCCGGGGCGGTCGCTGCGTTGCCATAAGGTGTGGCCCATGAACGCGAGGCGGTTAAAGGGCAGTGGCATGAAAGTGTCGCGCTTATAACGGGCCAATAACTGCGCGCTGGATAGCTGATTGGCCAGTGCATCCGGCAGGCGCAGGTAAGTTAGGCTGGGGTCGTTGGCGATAATCACTACGCCCAGTTCATCGCTGATAAAGCCTTGTACACCGCGTAATAGTTGTTGCAGTTGCGTGCTGGTAAGGCGCGTAGCCACTACGCCCAGCGCGGTATCGCCACTGTGTACTTGTGATGAAAAGTACAGGCCGGGGGTGTTGGTTTGCCGCCCCACGACAAACTGCCGGCCTTGCTGAGCTTGCATGGCGGCGGTGAAGTATTCGCGGTCGCTGTAGTCGGTGCCTATCAAGCTTTCCTCTTGCTCGTAGTTGCTGCTGGCCACGGCAATGCCTTGTTTATCCAATACCCAGATCAGGTCCGGTTCGCTGCGTTGAGTGAGCTGTTCGAGCCACTGACTGGTTTGCTGGGTGTCTTGCTTGCCGGTCAGTAGGTCGCGCACATCTTGGCTGCTGGCTAATGCTTCGGGCAGGTCGTTGAGCAGGTGGTAGCTGCGGGCAAGGTTGAGCGCGGCGCCCTCGGCGTCTTTCTGGATGGCTGCCCACTCGATATCCAGCAGGCGCTGCGCTTCGCTGTCTTGGTAGTAGCGCATGCCTTGCTGAGCCAACAAATAAATCAGCGCAAACGGCAGCCAAGCAAGGCACAGCGTGGCGAGACGAGGGGAATGGGTCAGCCATTGGCTGAAGCGGCGGCTGAACGCACGGGCGTTGCCCGACTCATGCGACATAGGCGACTCTCGCAGATCAGGCAGTGCTGAAGACGCTGCCTGAGATGACTTTCCTTAAGCGTAGTTGCCTTGCGGCATTAAGAAACTGCAGGCAAAAGAAAAGGCGCCTTTGCGAAGGGCGCCCAGATCAAATGGAGTAGTCATAGAATCTGACTGAGCTATCGAGAAAAAGTTCGCCGGGCTTAGAAAAAAGTTTTTAAGCCCGACGAACGGTCGTTTTGATGCAGATGTCGAGTTACTTCTCTGGCATCAGCAGCAAACGCTCTTGGCCATACACCGCATCGAGGTTTTTGCTCTGGAACGGGAAGCTCTGGTACTGGCCTTTTTGCCACGCATGAATGCCGTCATCGTAGTGCGGGCTGGCTGGGTCGCCGGATTGCCCCGTGCTGTTGAGCGCCTGCATGGGTTCGGCTTGGTTGAAGTCGACGATCAAACGCATCGCCGGAATCAACCAGGTATCGAAGCTATCGCCCCAATGCCAAGCGGATACATTCAGCGTGGTGTGGTCGCCGCCTGCCGGGTAGGGGCCGCGATCAAACAGGCCTTGCAGTGACTTCATGCCCGCTTGCTCCAGCGCCGACATATGCGGCGCGAGTTGGCTGCCGTCGGTTTGGAAGTGATAAGTGTGCAGTTTGCCCCACTGCCACAGGGCGGAGTTAGCGCCTTGCTGCAGTTGCATAAACTGCCATGCGCTGGCGAGGCTCTGCGCCAGAATCGCCGGCTTGTCTTCTTGGCTGGCGGTGTTGGTGTTATTCCAGAACGGCGAGTCTTCACGGCCTAGCAGGTGATCGGCCACGGCGGAGTACGACACATCGTTGCTCAGCACAAAGGCTTGCCAGCTGGCGCTGTTTTTTGGGCCTAGCTCATCGAGAAAGATCTGTTCGGCGGCTTGCTGTAAGAAGGCGCCCCACAATGCTGCTTGTGAGGACTCCGCGCGCAGTTGGCCGTCAAACCCTTGCAGCTTGCGCCGCGCTTGTTGAGCGGCACTGCGCTGCTCGGCGGGCAGGGTGTCGATAGCTTTCTTTAGGCGCGGGGCAAAGTGGCTGTCTTGCCACTGTTGCTGCACCTTGGCGACGAACAGGCTTTTCTGGTCATAGTGCATGGCCTTAAAGCTAGCCAAGTCGTGGCTGCGGCGGTTATCCAGCAGTTCGCCGATGCGCTCGGCGCGTTCGGGGTAATACCAACTAGCCGACAGCTGCACGCCATAACCGGGCTGCACGGTGCGGTGGTTGGCGGTGCCTAGCCAGCCTTGTGCGGGGTTTTGCTCATAGGGGTGCAATAGGGTGTCGGCGTAGCCTTCCCAGTCGTAATCGCCGTTCCAGGCTGGCGACGGGATTAAGCCGCGCCCGGCTTTGCGGTACGGATAACGCCCAGTGACTTGCCAAGCGATGTTGTTCTCGTCGGCATACAAGAGGTTGAGCGCCATGCCGCGAATATCGCGCACGTGCTCGGCGGCCTGATCGACCGACTGCGCGCGGCTGAGCTCAAAGAAGGCATCCAGTGTGCGGTCATCGCGCAGTGCTTCTTGGTCGGCAGCGGCGCTTTTCAGCGCGATGCCGTAACCGAGTTTTAGGCCCTGCGGTTGCAGCATGTGCTTGTGCTGACCCAGCGCGGGATTGAGTAGCGGGCCGTGCTCGGTGTGGTAGAAGGTCACGCGCTGCGGGCGCTCGCCTTTGATAAAGAAGGTTTCGCGCCGTTCGCGGGCCGGCAGCCAGCGCTCGCCGCGTTTGTAGTGCAGACGGCCGGCGCGGTTTTCTAGTTGCTCTAGGAACAGGTCTTGGTTATCGCCCATGACCATGGTCATGCCCCATGCGAGCTTGCCGTTAAAGCCGGCGACAATCGCCGGAATCCCGGCCAAGCTCACCCCGGCGGCTTGGTATTGCGGGGCGCGAATGTGCACGTAATTCCACAGCGACGGCATGCTGATCGGCAAGTGCGTGTCGTTGGCCAGCATGGCTTTGCCGCCACGGCTGTGACTCGGCGCCACCGCCCAGTTATTTGAGGCCGCAATGCCTAAACTGGCCAGCTGTTGCAGCGGGCGCAGGTTGGCATTCAGTGCGGTTAAATCGGCTTTGCTGGCGCTTAAATTGAGGCCTTTAAGCTTGTCGGCTTCGGCAAACGGTAAGTCTTCATCGGGGTAGATGGGCGTGAGCCACGCAAGGTTGTCGGCACCGACTTTTTGCGCCAGCACCAGCGTGGCGATTTCTTCTTGCAGGTTGGCCGCCAGCGCTTGGTTGACCAAGGCAAACAGTAGGGCGGAGTCCTCGGGCTTCCAGTACGCCGGTTTGTGGCCGGAGAGTTTTAAGTCCGCCGGCATACGGTCTTGGTAGCGGTAGATATAAGCGTTAACGCCGCGGGCGTAGACTTCGAAGAAGGTTTTAATCCGCGGTGAAGCGTTTTTGTACAGTGCATTGCCTTGCTCGCGCAGTTGCAGGGCGCGCATAAAGTGGTCCAGCTCTAGTGCTGCCGGGCCAACCATTTCCGCCAAGCGGCCTTCGGCGACTAAGCGCATGCCGATCATTTGGCTTAGGCGGTCGGCGGCGTGCAGGTAGCCCAAGCTAAACAGCGCATCGTGAAAGTTGCGCGACTCAATCAGCGGCATGCCCAGCGCATTGCGGCGCACCCAGACGTTATCGGCCAGCCCTTTGAGCTTCACGTTGCCCTTGGTGGGGTGCACGCTGGAGCCATCGGCCAGCCAGCTTTGGCAACCGGCCAGCAGCACGCTGGCGCCTAAAACGACGGCAGAGAGAAAGGGGCGCAGAACACGAGTGGACATGCGAAGCCTCGCTAAAGATGGGGCAGAAAGAAGGGATAGATCGCAGGGTGGCCACGCTATCACGCAGATCAATCATGGCGGCCCGCACTTTCGGGCTGCCTATACTGCCTGTTCGCCTTTTGACCAACAACAATAGCGAGGCTAGGCATGGATATTTTGCGCACCCCCGAAAGCTGTTTTGCTGACCTGCCGGATTTCCCCTGGCAGCCGACTTACCGTGAGATCACCGATAGCCAAGGCCACACGTTGCGCATCGCCAGCATCGAGGCCGGCCCGGCCAATGGCCCGTGTGTGTTGCTGATGCACGGCGAGCCGTCGTGGTCATTCTTGTACCGCTTTATGATCGCCAAATTGGTGGATGGCGGCTGCCGTGTGGTGGCGCCGGATTTAGTCGGTTTTGGTCGCTCCGATAAACCCGCAGCTACTAGCGATTACACCTACGCGCGGCATGTGGAATGGATGAGCCGCTGGTTTGCGGCCACCGAGCTCAGCGACGTGACCTTGTTCTGCCAAGACTGGGGCGGCTTGATCGGCCTGCGCTTAGTAGCAGCGTACCCCGAGCGTTTTGCCCGCGTGGTTACCGCCAATACCTTCTTGCCCACCGGCGACCGCCCAGCAGGCCCGGCGTTTGACGCGTGGAAGCAGTTCTCGCAAACCGTGCCGGTGTTCCCTGTGGGGCAGATTATTCAGCGCGCCACCGTGCGTAAGCTGAGCGATGCCGAAGTGGCCGCCTACGATGCGCCGTACCCTGAAGAGCGCTTTAAAGCGGGTGCGCGGATTTTTCC
The DNA here is from genome assembly GCF_900109735.1 of Atopomonas hussainii. Lineage (GTDB taxonomy): Bacteria > Pseudomonadota > Gammaproteobacteria > Pseudomonadales > Pseudomonadaceae > Atopomonas > Atopomonas hussainii. Next base: position 37,692 of record NZ_FOAS01000004.1, on the reverse strand, counting down.
CGCGTTGGTGCCGGTGACGCCGGACAATCCTGAAGCACCGGCTAACCGTGCTGCATGGGAAGTGCTCAGCGGCTTTAACAAGCCGTGGCTAACCCTGTTTAGCGACCAAGACCCGATCACTAAGGGTGGCGACCAGCTGTTCCAAAAACTGGTGCCGGGCACCGCCGAGCAGCCGCACCATGTAATGGTCGGCGGCGGGCATTTCTTGCAAGAGGATGTCGGTGTTGAGCTGGCTGAGCGAATCTTGGCTTGGCTCGGCTGAGATTAGGTTGAATTGGGCCTGCAACGGGCGCCGTGCTATTCGGCACCCGTTGCAGCTAGGGCGCGAAAGCGCTGCAAAAACTCACCCGCCGGTAGCGGCTTGGCCAGCAGATAGCCCTGAAACTCGTCGCAGCCGTGCTCTTGCAAGAAGGCCAGCTGCTCGGCGGTTTCGACCCCTTCGGCAATCACCTGCATATTGAGGCTGTGCGCCATGGCGATAATGGCGCGAGCAATCTGCCCGTCTTGCTCACCGTCGGGTAGGCCATCGACAAAACTGCGGTCAATCTTGAGCAAATCAATCGGCAGCTGCTTTAGGTAGCTGAGCGATGAATAGCCAGTGCCGAAGTCATCAATCGCCAGCGTCAGGCCAAGGCGCTTAAAGCTTTCAATCAGTGGCAGCACGGCTTCGATGTTGTGCATCAAAATCGATTCGGTCAGTTCTAGTTCTAAGCGCTTAGCGTTGAGCCGGGTTTCTGCCAGTACCGAGGCCACGCGGCTGCCCAAGCTGGCATCATCAAATTGCCGTGCCGAGAGATTGACCGACACCTTGGACATCACCAAGCCATTGGCATCCCAGCGCATCAGCTGCTGGCAGGCTTCGCGCAGCGCCCAGTCACCCACCGGCACAATCAAACCGAGTTCTTCCAGCACCGGGATAAACAGCGCTGGCGAGATCAGGCCGCGCTGCGGATGGCGCCAACGCAAGAGTGCTTCGGCACCGATCAGCTGCTGGCCGTCGCGGGCAAATTGCGCTTGGTAGAACAGTTCGAACTCTTGCTGTTCCACGGCGCGGCGCAAGTCGCTTTCTAGCTCTAGGCGCTCAAGCGCGCGGGCGTTCATTTCCGCTTGATAGAACTGGAAGTTGTTCCGCCCGACTTCTTTGGCGTGATACATGGCGGTGTCGGCGTTTTTCATCAGCTGGTTGGCTTCTACGCCGTCCTGCGGGAAGAGGGCGATACCAATACTGCCGGTGACAAAAAAGTCGCGGCGCTCAAGACGGAAGGGCTTGGCCAACTGGGCGAGAATGCTTTCCGCTAAATGCATGGCTTGGTTCAAGGCTTCTTCGCGCTGCGGCAGGCCGCTGACTAACAGGGTGAATTCGTCGCCGCCCATGCGCGCTAGGGTGTATTCCAAGTCGCTGCAATGGCTCAGCCGCTCGGCCACTTCTTTCAGCATGCGGTCGCCGGCGGCGTGGCCGAGCGAGTCGTTAATCGGCTTGAAGCGGTCGAGGTCTAAGAACATCAAGGCCACCCACTCATTGTGCCGGCCGGCGTGTTGCAGTGCGGCGTGCAGGCGGTCTTGAAACAAGCTGCGGTTGGGCAGGCTGGTGAGCGCGTCGTAATAGGCCAAGCGGTGGATGCGTTGTTCGCTGGCTTTGCGCTCGCTGATATCCACGCAGAAACACACGAAGCTGACTAAGTCGCCTTCGCTGTCATCCACGCTGTTAAGGCCGATCCACGCGGGGAACACTTCGCCGTTTTGCCGCTTGAGCCAGATCTCGCCCTCCCAGCTGCCGGCCTGCAAAACATATTTTTGGATATCTGGCAGACTGGCTTCTTCTTGGCGATCGGCGGTGAGCCAGTTGGGGCGTTTGCCGACGATCTCGTCATTGCTGTAACCGAGCATCTGCGTGAAGGTGTGATTGACCTTGACCACGTAGCCGGCGGGGTCGGTGACCAAAACCGCCGCCGTGGAGTGATCAAACACCGTGGCGGCCATGCGCAGCTCGCGCTCGGCACGGCGCTGTTCGGTGACGTCCCGCGCCAGCCCGAGCAAGCCTTTGAAGCGGCCGTTGGCATCCCACTGCAACGATACGGTGATGTCCAGCGGTACCTTGTGCCCGGCGGCGTGGAGGAAATCCAAGCTGATCTGGTAAGACGCTTGGTTGTCGCGCAGCTGCTGTTGGCGGTTAACGTTGAGCAGGTCGTTGCGCAGGGTTTGCAGAGCCACATTGGCCGGCGTTAGCTGGCGGCGGTCGGCAATAAACTGCATGTAACCGCGATTGAGAAAATGCTGTGGCGCAATGCCCAGCAATTGCTCGGACATAGGGCTGACGTAATCGAGGCGGAACTCGCTGTCGGTGGTCCAAATGACTTCTTGCAGGCTTTCGGTAAGCGCGCGGTAGCGGGCTTCGTCGGTGCGCATGCGTTCGGTGGCTTCGATCAGGTCGGTGACGTTTTTCGCCGTGCCGATTAAACGATGCACCGTGCCGTCGGGCTTGCGTGAAAAGGCGCGTTCGCGAATCTGAAACCACAGGTAATCGCCATTGTGATGGCGCCAGCGCAGTAAGCCGGTGATGGTTTGATGGTCGCCAATCACCCGCTGACTGCGGCGGATTTTCTCGTAAAACTCATAGTCATCGGGGTGGAGGATTTTCTCCCAGTATTGCGCGCCCATGGCTTTCAATTCGGCATGGCTGTAGCCCAAATCAAAACCCAGTCCACGGTTGGTAAAGATGGCGCGGTGCTCATTAAAGTCATGGATATAGAGGGTGTCAGGCACAGCTTTAACCACATCCGACCAGAACTTTTCCCGCTCGATCAGCGAGGTTTCGATACGTTTGCGCGCGGTGATGTCGTTAAAGCTGGCGGTCACCGCAGAGAGGTCTTGCACCATGTCGGGCAGGCGCATGGTCAGCCATAAGTGCCGTTTGTGGCCTTGATGGGTGTGCAGGGTGACTTCGGTATCTAAGTGCTGTTGCAGGCCAATACTGGCGGCGATGATTTGCGTGCGTACGCTGCTAGGGCGCAGCGGGCCGTGGTCAAACAACAGGCGCCAGGCCTCTTGCGGTGAGCGTGCGCCGAGCAAACGGCTGGTGACTTGGTTGATTTCGGTGATGCGAATCAGGCGCAGCAGTTTGTCGTGCAACGTGGGGTTGTGCTTGAGCCAGCGCTCGAGGCTTTGTGTGTCGTGTACGCGCTGTTCGATCAGAAAGCTGCGGACTTTGCTTAAGTCCAGCACGATCAGCGAGGTGCCGACCCCTTCGAAAATTTCTTGGTAGCGGCGACGGGTTTCCTGCAGGCCGCGCATGGCCTGCTGCTCGTCGGTCACATCGCGCAGTAACCACACGTAGCCCTCGTCTAAATTGGCCTGTAGCGGGTTGCGTACTACGTTAAACAAGCGGCTTTCGCCTTGCTCGATCAGCCGCACATGCTCGGCGCCCATATCAAAGGCGAAGCTCTTTTGCTTAAGCAGCGGTAGCAGCTCAGGTAAGCATTGCGAGAGATGCAGGTCGCGATTAGCTGTCTGCTGGCGCAGCAGGCGCTGCGCTGGCAGGTTGAGGTACAGCACGCGGCCTTCGAGGTCGGTGGCCAAAACGCGCTCATCCAAGGCGTCGAGTAACTCGCCGGCTTGGCGCAAGCTGCGTCTGGCTTCGCGGTTTAAATGCTGTAGCGAGTGTTGCTCGCGAAATAAGCTCCACAGCAGCCACAGGCACAGCCCAGTCAGAGCGCCAATCAACAGGGTTTGTGCCAGCAAGTTACGCAGCAGGCGCTGGCTCAGCTGTTGCTCATCCAGCAGGCTGATCACCAGCCAATCACTACCAGCCACGGCATGAGCACTGAGGCGCTGGCCAGTTTCTTGGGCATTCAAGGGCTGCGCGGGTAGCTGAACGGGCAGCCCTGGGCGCAGCAGAGCATCGTCACCTTCGGCATCGGCGAGCAGCCAGTTATCTTCTTGGTTAGGGCGCGGTAGCTGCTCCAGTAGGCTGCTGGCATCGAGCAGGATCAGCCACTGGCGGCGGCTGCCGACATCTTGCAGTTGCAGCCACAGGTGTTGGCCATCTTGCGCTTGGCGAAAGTAATAACGCTGCCCGGGCTCAAGCGGCGGTAGGCTGTTGCGTAAGGCCAGGGCCAGAGGGTCGGCCAGTTCGCGGAAGGCCGGTAATAAACTGCGCAGGCGCTGCGCGGCTTCAAGGCGCGGCGTGTCGAGCAAGACTTGTTGGGCGACTTCGGCGCGTAGCTTAAGGCGTTGGCTAAGTGACTGGGCAATCGCTTCGGCCTGCTCGCTGCTGTGCTGGCGGAAGTTTTCGCTGATGTCGCGGTACTGGGTGATCACATGGCCAATCAACAGCGCCACGGCGGCCAATAGCAAGGTCACCAAGTACAGGCGCGAAGGCCGGCGGAGGCTAGCTTCGCGCGCTGAACCTAACGATGAAAGAGTAGGGTCGTTAGACAAAATCGTTACCTGTTGACATAAGCCGATAGCGTCACTCAAGGGGTGCGCTTGCCGTGACCTAAAAACAATCAGCCAGTGGCTTAATGCTGGCACATAACCGCGCATTTAGCCGCATTTGATCGTTCCGTGAAGGTAAATCTTGATCGGGCTTGCCGCCGCGCGACATCGTTCTTAGAGCTGTGTTGTGGTAGTTTTGCGCCTACCGCGAAATACCTCGCTTGCAGGCTGGGTGAAAACCACAGTGGCACGCGGTGCGGCTGTACCTCAGGTCTATAAATGGCGACGCAGTAAGCACGCCGCTTGCCTGTTCTGCCGTGCTCAGCCGTTGCCCTGGTGTTTTTACCTCGTTTGCTTTGTCGGCTTTTTAATTAGGTTAGCAAGCTCATGGCGCAATACGTCTACAGCATGCATCGGGTCAGCAAAGTGGTGCCCCCGAAGCGTGAGATTCTGAAAAATATTTCTTTGTCGTTTTTCCCCGGCGCCAAGATCGGCGTGCTGGGTTTGAACGGCGCCGGTAAGTCGACCCTGCTGCGCATCATGGCGGGCGTGGATACCGAGATCGACGGCGAAGCCCGGCCGATGCCCGGCATTAAAGTCGGTTACTTGCCGCAAGAGCCGCAGCTCGACGCCAGCAAAACCGTCCGCGAGATCGTTGAAGAAGCCGTGGGCGAAATTAAGCAAGCCCAAGCGCGCCTCGACGAGGTGTACGCCGCTTATGCTGAGCCGGATGCTGACTTCGACGCCTTAGCCGCCGAGCAAGCCAAGCTGGAAGCCATTCTGCAAGCCGCCGATGGCCACAATCTGGAGCGTCAGCTGGAAGTCGCTGCCGATGCGCTGCGCTTACCGGCCTGGGACGCCAAAATCGAGCACCTCTCCGGTGGTGAAAAGCGCCGCGTCGCGCTGTGCCGCCTGCTGCTGTCGGCCCCCGACATGCTGCTGCTCGACGAACCGACCAACCACTTGGATGCCGACTCGGTGGCGTGGCTGGAGCGCTTCCTGCACGACTTCCCCGGCACCGTAGTGGCGATTACCCACGACCGTTACTTCTTGGATAACGTCGCCGGCTGGATTCTCGAACTCGACCGTGGTCACGGCATTCCGTTCGAAGGCAACTACTCGCAGTGGCTCGAATCCAAAGCCAACCGCTTAGCGCAAGAAGCCAAAGCCGAAGCCGCTCACGCCAAAGCCATGAAGGCCGAACTGGAATGGGTACGCCAAGGTGCCAAGGCGCGGCAGAGCAAATCCAAAGCCCGTTTGGCGCGCTTTGAAGAGATGCAGAGCCAAGAATTCCAGAAGCGCAGCGAAACCAACGAGATTTACATTCCCGTCGGCCCGCGCTTGGGTGACAAGGTCATCGAGTTCAATAACGTCTGCAAAGGCTTTGGCGACCGCCAGCTGATCGACGACCTGTCGTTCAGCATTCCGCAGGGCGCCATCGTTGGCGTGATCGGCGGTAACGGCGCGGGTAAATCGACCCTGTTCCGCATGATCACCGGCAGCGAAAAGCCGGATTCGGGCAGCATCGAGCTGGGCGAAACCGTGCAAGTGGCCAGCGTCGATCAGAGCCGCGAAAACCTCGACGGCAGCAAAACCGTGTGGGAGCAAGTGTCTGACGGTTACGACATGATCAAGGTCGGTAACTACGAAGTGCCTTCGCGTGGCTACGTGGGCCGCTTTAACTTCAAAGGCGCCGACCAGCAGAAGTTCGTCAAAGACCTCTCCGGCGGTGAGCGCGGTCGACTGCACTTGGCGCTGACCTTAAAACAGGGCGGCAACGTGCTGCTGCTCGACGAACCGTCTAACGACCTCGACGTAGAAACCCTGCGCGCGCTGGAAGAAGCCCTGCTGGACTTCCCCGGTGCGGCGATGGTGATCTCCCACGACCGTTGGTTCCTCGACCGTATCGCTACGCACATCCTCTCTTACGAGGATGACGGCAAAGTGTTCTTCTTCGAAGGCAACTACACCGAGTTCGAAGCCGACCGCAAAAAACGCCTCGGCGAAGCTGCCGCGCAGCCACACCGCGTGCGTTATAAAAAGCTGGCGTAATTACCGTCAGGCACAAAAAAGCCCAGCAGATTCGCTGGGCTTTTTTGTGGGATCAATTAGAGCAGGCTAACGGGCACGTTATCCAGCAAGCGCGGCTTGCCTAAGAAGGCGGCGGCGAGAATCACCAGTTCGCGGTCGCCAAGGCTGGCGGGCTGGAGAGTTTCGGCGTTGCGAATTTCCAGATAATCCACCTTAAAACCGCTGCGAGTCAGACGCGCTTTGGCGTTTTTGATCAGGCGGGCGAAGTCTTGCTCGCCGTCACGCAGTGCGCTGGCCATCTCTTGCAGCGTGGCTTGCAGGCGTGGGGCGATTTCTCGCTCTGCGGCGCTCAAATAGCCATTGCGCGACGACAGGGCCAAGCCGTCGTCGGCACGTACAGTGGCACCGCCAATGATTTGTACCGGCAGATTAAGGTCACGGGTCAGCTTGCGGATCACCGCCAACTGCTGGAAGTCTTTCTCGCCGAAGATGGCGATATCCGGCTGCACCATGTTGAACAGCTTAGTGACCACTGTGGCCACGCCGTTAAAGTGCCCGGGGCGACTGCTGCCGCACAGGCCTTCACTGACGCCACTGACCTGGACTTGGGTCTGTAGGGCCATGCCGTCGGGGTACATTTCTTCCACGCTGGGCGCAAACAGCAGCTGGCAACCGGCTTCGTGGAGCTTTTCTTGATCGTCGAGCAGGGTGCGCGGATAACTGTCGAGGTCTTCGCTGGGGCCAAACTGCAGTGGGTTGACGAAGATGCTGGCAATCACGAATTCGGCGCGTTGGCCGGCCATTTCCACTAGTGATACGTGGCCTGCGTGCAGGTTGCCCATGGTGGGTACAAACGCAATGCGTTTGCCTTCGTTGCGCGCACGCTGCACGGCGGCGCGCAGTTCGCGCACGGTTTTAACGGTGATCATGCTGAGAAGCTGTGCTCTGGGCCGGGGAAGCTGCCATCTTTAACGGCCTGAACAAAGGCAGTGATGGCGTCTTGAATACTGTTTTGGCCGGCCAGAAAGTTTTTCACAAACTTAGGCGTGCGGCCGGAGATGGATAGCCCCAGCAGGTCATGCATGACCAGCACTTGCGCGTCGGTGGCGTTACCGGCGCCAATGCCGATGACCGGGATTTTCACGCTTTGGGTGATTTCTGCGGCCAGCTCACTAGGCACGCATTCCAGTAGCAGACAGGCCGCGCCGGCTTGCTCTAAGGCGGTGGCGTCGGCGCGTAATTGCCGGGCTTGCGCTTCGGCACGGCCTTGCACTTTGTAGCCGCCCAGAACATTGACGGTCTGTGGGGTGAGGCCTAAATGAGCACACACGGGCACGCCGCGCTCGGTGAGTTGACGCACCGACTCGCACAGCCAGGCGCCGCCTTCGAGTTTGACCATATGCGCGCCGGCTTGCATCAGGGTGGCCGAGCTTTGCAGAGCTTGCTCGACGGTGGCGTACGCCATGAAGGGCAAGTCGGCCATGATCAGCGCATCACGGTTGCCGCGCTTTACGCAACGGGTGTGATAGGCCATGTCGGCAACGCTCACCGGCAGTGTGCTGTCATTGCCTTGCAGCACCATGCCAAGCGAGTCGCCCACCAAAATAACCTCGACACCGGCTTGATTGGCGGCATGGGCGAAGGTGGCGTCGTAGCTGGTGACGACAGCGAATTTCTCACCGTCTTGCTTGCGCTTTTGCAGTGTTGTCAGAGTAACTTCAGGCATGGCTTATCTCTTGGCATCCGGCAAGCGGGGGCAAAGGGTGACTATAGTCCCGATGGCTGCCGGTGAAGTCAATCACAGGTGTTACGTTTTGGTGCAATGCGGTAACACTGCACTGTTGTCCAAGCGCTCAAGCCCAATAAAAGGGCAGTGCTGCAGTAGCGTTTGCAAGCTTTGCCCATCGGGCAGCAGCAGTTCTGGCGCCAGATCCGCTAAGGGATACAACACAAAGGCGCGCGCCTGCATGTGGTAATGCGGCACGGTCAGGCGCGGCTCATCGATGCACTGTTGGTCATACAGCAGAATATCTAGGTCGAGGGTGCGCGGCCCCCAGCGCTGCTCTTTACGCACGCGGCCTTGTTCTTGTTCGATGCGCTGCAACACATCGAGCAGCTCCAGCGGCGCAAGCGTGGTCGTTAAGCGTGCCACTGCATTGACATAGCGCGGTTGGTCGGCCGGGCCGAGCGGGTCGCTGATATACAGCGGCGAGCACTCGACATGGCTGATGCCATCGGTTTGCATCAAGGCGCTCAAGGCATTCTGCAGTTGCTGGCGCGGCTCGGCTAAATTGCTGCCGAGGCCGATGTACACGCAAGCCATTACTCGGCGGCGCTGGGTTTGCGCGGGCCGCGACGGCGGCCACCACGGCGACGGCGCTTGCCGTCAGTGCTTTCGCCGCCACCGGCGTCGGCTTGTTTGCTGAGCTGACGGATCATCTCGCGGCGTCGGCTGTCATTGGCGAACTGGTACTCAGTCCACCATTGGCCCAGCTGCTCGGTGACTTCGCCGGCATGCTCGCGCAGCAGCAAAAAGTCGTAGCTGGCGCGGAAGCGCGGGTTTTCCAGCAAGGTATCGGCGCGCTTGCCGGCGCGGCGGGGCAAGCGTTCTTGCAGCTCCCAAATATCGCGCATGGGGAAGCTAAAGCGCTTTGGAATGGCGGTGCGCTGGCATTGTTGGTGGGTGACGTCTTGCGCCGCTTGCTGCATGGCTTGCAGTGCTGGAGCACCTTGTTCTTGCAGCTGTGCGGCGCGGGCGCGCAGGGCGGGCCAAAGCAGGGCAGCAAATAAGAAGGCCGGGGTCACCGGCTTGTCTTGGGCGATGCGCTCGTCGGTGTTGGCTAGCGCTTGGCGAATCAGCGGCAAGGCGGTTTCGTCATGCTTGAGGGCTTTGGCCGTTAGCGGGAAGAGCGGGGCAAATAAGTTGTACTCCTGCATCACCTCGAAGGTGCGCAGCGCATGGCCGCCCATAAACAGCTTGAGCACTTCATCAAACAGGCGCGCGCTGGGGATGTCATTGAGCAGGTGGGCCAATGAACGGATTGGCGCGGCGGTGTGGCGCTCAATCTCGAAGTCCAGCTTGGCGGCAAAGCGCGCGGCACGCAGCATGCGCACCGGGTCTTCTTGATAGCGCTGCTCGGGCGTGCCAATCAGGCGAATCAGGCGGTTGTGGATGTCATGCACACCACGGGCGTGGTCGATGATGCGTTCGCCGTCGATATCGAAATACAGCGCATTGATGGTGAAGTCGCGGCGCAGGGCGTCTTGGTCCAAGCTGCCGTACACGTTATCGCGTAGCAAGCGGCCGCTGGCGTTGGTTTGTGCTTTGGCGTCGTCACTGTCGTTGTCGTGGTTGGCGCGGAAGGTCGCCACTTCGATCACGTCACGGCCAAACACCACATGCAACAGCTTGAAGCGCCGGCCGATCAGGCGGGCATTGCGGAACACACCGCGCGCTTGTTCGGGGGTGGCGCTGGTAGCGACGTCAAAGTCTTTGGGGTCTAGGCCCAGTAACAGGTCACGTACGCAGCCGCCAACCGGGTAGGCTTCGTAGCCTGCTTTGCGTAGGCGCTCAACCACCGTGAGGGCGTTCTTGGACAGCTGATGGTTACGCACCGGATGCTGGCGCGGGCCAATTAACTCAGGGTGCTGGCGATGGCTCTGACGGCCAAGGCGAACGGGAATTTTTTTCAGCAGCTTTTTAAGCATGAAGACGCTGATCCAGCCAGTAATCGATGCAAAGATCCGTCAGCCAAGTCGCTAGAAATGCAGGCGCAGGCGTTGGCGGGGTTAAAGCAACGCACCCAAAGGCGATTAGTCGCAATAAACGGTGAAGATTGGGTGAGCTTGCTCTTGCCTGCCGGGCGCATGTGACCTGAGCACAGGGGCTTGGAAGGCGCAGAATATGGGGCGGGATGGTGCATGATGATGTTGCTTAAGTCAAAGCAACAGGGGAGAACGAAGCTCCCCATGCCATAGAAGGTGTGTGCTTTATGATTATTTTTCTCATGGGCATTTGTTATTGTTTTTACCCATAGCCGCGCGGTGCACGGTGTGATGACTAAAACAGTCTCACGAACATAAACGGATTGCTTTGGACGCTGTAGAGGACGCGTGTCCTGTCTGTCGGTCGACTGCTTAGGCAGTTTTTATTGTTCTCGACAGCTGATCGACTCCGCGATCTCTACCTCTCCAAAAAAATCAGCTTACGTGGCCTGCCTCTTTTGTTTTTGTTGTTGAGGTATGCACAAGTTTTATTGTTGTTGTTAGCAAGCTTTTTTATTTTTGTTGTACGAACAATAGAGCAGGTGTTGTGCCAACTTTTGCAAAGCCTTGTAAATCAATGGCTTGGCGTTTTTCTCGGTGATTTGTGGGGCGGCCTTGGCCTGTGTTTCGTTACCTATGCTCCCGCAGGTTTGTTACGACTTGGGATGTGGGTAACAGGTTGTGGGGGCAAAAATGGCGCGCAGAAACGACAACGCGACCCAAAAAGGGTCGCGTTGTCGGTGTTACTAGCGGCGGGTTTAGGCGTTAGAGGTGCTGGATTTCTTGCGCGGAATGCCGAGGCGCTGGCGGCGCTCCCACAGGCACTTGCGGCTGATGCCCAGTTTGCGAGCCAGCTCGGTTTCGGTCATATGCTCTTGATGTTCGAGCACGAAGTGCTGGAAGTAATCCTCAAGGGATAAGTCTTCGGTAGGCTCAAGGCTGCGGCTGGGCTTTTTCTCGGCGCTGCTCAGGCTGGGTGTGTCGTCGTCATCGAGGTCGATATCGATGCCCAGTAGTTCTGTGCTGATTTCTTTGCCATCACACAGAATCACTGCACGCTCCACGGCGTTTTCCAGCTCGCGCACGTTACCCGGCCAGCTGTAATGCTCGATGGCTTGCTCGGCATCGGCATTGAAGCTGATGTTGTCGAGGCTCATCTGCTGGCTTTGGCGCTGTAAGAAGGCGCGGGCGATGGCGATGATGTCGCTGCCACGTTCACGCAGCGGCGGCAGGCGTAGCTCGATCACGTTGAGGCGGTAATACAGGTCTTCGCGGAACTGGCCTTGTTTGGCCAGGCTTTTTAGATCGCGGTGGGTGGCGGCGATTAAGCGCACGTTAACCTTATGCGACTGTACCGAGCCCACACGGCGAATCTCGCCTTCTTGCAGCACGCGTAGCAAGCGCGCTTGGGCTTCCAAGGGCAGCTCGCCAATTTCATCGAGGAACAGGGTGCCGCCGTCAGCGGCTTCCACTAAGCCGGTGCGCGCGGCGTTAGCGCCGGTGAAGGCGCCTTTTTCGTGGCCGAACAGTTCCGACTCAATCAGGGTTTCCGGGATCGCCGCGCAGTTCACTGAGATCAGCGGTGCTTTAGCGCGTTTGGATAAGTTGTGTAAGGCGCGAGCGACCAGTTCTTTACCGGTGCCTGATTCGCCGTGAATCAGCACGGTGGAATCGGTGGGCGCAACTTTGCGGATTTTGCCGAACAGCTCTGTCATCGCTTTGCAGTTGCCGATGATGCCGATGTCGTCGGCCACTTGGCTCGGTGCTTCGCTGGTGCGGGCTTCGGGTTCGTCTTCAGCGGTGTCATTGGCCGCGCTGCGGCGCGGGGCGGCCAGTGTGCTGGCCACGGCTTGGAGCATTTCGTCGTGATCAAACGGCTTGGCGATGTAATCCACCGCGCCGAGCTTCATGGAGTCCACTGCCGAGCGCAGGCTGGCATAGCTGGTCATGATCAACACCGGCACGGTGCCGGCATGTTTGATCAGCTCGGTGCCCGGTGCGCCCGGTAGCCGCAGGTCGCTAACTACCAAGTCGAAGGAAGAGATGTCGTAGCGTTCCTGGGCTTCCTGCACGGAACCAGCCTCGCTGACCTGATACTGGTTACGTTCCAGCAGGCGGCGCAGGGCGGATCGAATGATGGTTTCGTCTTCAACTACCAGGATGTGTGCCATCAATGTTCTCTCGGTTCTCTCGATTTGCAGGTTTGCGATTAAGGGCAAACAGGTTACGGGACTTGCGCGGAGGCGGGCTCCGCCAAGGGCTCAAGGTGGCGCGGTAATTTGATGCTAAAGCGGGTACCGCGTTGACGCTCGGGGTCAGCCGGACTTACGACACTGATCTGACCATAATGCTCTTCGACGATGGAATAAACCAGCGCCAAGCCCAGACCCGTGCCTTTGCCGGGGTCTTTAGTGGTGAAGAACGGCTCGAAGAGTTGTTCTTGTAACTCCTGCGCAATGCCGCTGCCTTCATCTTCCACTTGCAGGGTGATGGTGTGTTCTTCGGCATCGCTCCACACGCGAATGGCGTCGCCGGGGTTGGAGGCGTCGCGGGCATTGGAGAGCAGGTTGATTAAGACTTGTACTAAACGCTGGTCGTCACCGCTGACCAAATGTTCGGGGTCGCAGGCGTTGTAGAAGTGCACATCGACGCTGCGTTTGTTCAGTGACAGCAGGCCAATGGCTTCTTGCGCGATGTCGTGCAGGTTAACCGGTTCGTCGTTATGGCTACGACCGCCCGCGTGGGCGAAGCTCATCAGCGACTGCAGAATGCGCGACACGCGCTTGGTCTGGTCGATGATTTGCTGGCTCATCTCTTGGATTTCGCCGTCTTGCTCGCGTTCTTCACGCAGGTTTTGCGCAAGACAGGCGATGCCAGTGACCGGGTTGCCAATCTCGTGCGCCACGCCAGCAGCCAGACGGCCGATGGAGGCCAAACGCTCGGAATGCGCCAGTTTGTCGGCCAGTTGCTGGGTTTGCGTGGCGTCTTCAATCAGCAGCACAAGGCCGCTGTTACCGGGGCTGTTGGGCTCGTCGATGGCGGCTTTGTGCAGGTGCAGCCAGCGGGTGAAGCCATTTAAGGTGATCTGCTGGCGGTGCAGGTGCTGCAAGGGGGATTCCACCAAGCACTCCAGCAGTGCATTCCACGGCGGCGGCAGGCTGGACAAGCGCGAGCCGACGACTTGGTTGGCGGGAATGCCAGTGAGCTCTTCCAGCGCGCGGTTCCACAGAATGATCTCGTTATCACGCGCCAGTGAACACACGCCCATGGGCAGTTCTTGCAGGGTTTGTCGGTGATAGCGGCGCAGGCTGTCTAATTCTGCGGCCAAGCCGGTGAGGCGGGTGTGGTAATCCTCAAGGCGGTTCTCGATAAAGTGGATATCGCCGCTGATATAGCTGGAGCCTTTCTTGTAGGGTAGGAAGGTCTCGACGATGTCTTGCGCTACGCTCGGCCCCATCAGGCCGGAGAGGTTGGCTTCTAGCCGGTCACGCAGGCGGCGCAAGGCGTAGGGGCGGCTTTCATCAAAGGGCAGCTGCAAGTCGCGCAGTGCTTGCTCTACTTCGCGCTGGGCGATTTTGGCGCCAAGCGGGCGCGCTAGCAGCTCGGCAAATTGCTGCGCTGAAGTGGCCGTTAGTTCGCGGCGCTGTGGACGGCGCAGGTTGTCTAAGGTGCAGGCCTCGGCGGCGCTTTGTTCTTCGGCGCTGGTGGTGGTGAACAGCGATACGCCGCTAAACACCAGCAGGTTAGCCGCCAGCGAGGCAATCGCAGCGAGGTGCCAGCTGGTGTCGTCCAGCACGTAGACCATATCCAGCATGGGCAAATACAGCCCCGGAATGCTGCCCAGTAGCGGCAGCAGCATGGTCACGCCCCAAATCACAAAGCCAGAGATGAGACCGGCGATAAAGCCGCGACGGTTGGCGGTGGGCCAATACAGCACGGCTAAAGTGCCGGGCAAGAATTGTAAGGTGGCGACAAAGGCGACGATACCGAGATTGGATAAGTCTTGCTCGGCGCCTAATAAACGGTAGAAGCCAAAGCCCGCCATGATGATGGCAGCGATCAACGCGCGGCGCGTCCACAGTAGCCAGCGGTAGATATTGCCTTCGGCGGCGGGCTGGTAGACCGGCAGAATCAGGTGGTTAAGCACCATGCCCGAGAGCGCCAAGGTGAGCACAATGATGATGCCGCTGGCGGCAGACAGACCGCCGATATAGGCCATCAGCGCCAGCGTGGGGCTGTTCACCGCAATGCCGATGCCTAGGGTGTAGTACTCCGCTGAGGTAGTGGCGCCGAGCTTTAGCCCGGCCCATAAAATCAGCGGCACGGCGAGACTGATCAGCAGCAGATACAGCGGCAAACTCCAGCTCGCGGTGTTCAGCGCGCGCGGGTTGAGATTCTCGCTAAAGGTCATGTGGAACATGTGCGGCATGGTCACCGCCGCAGCAAAGAACACCAGCAACAGGGTGCGCCACGGCCCTTCCTGCAAGGGGGTGTGCAAGGTGCTGAGCGCGCCTTGGTTTTCCAGCAGCCAGACTTCTAAGCCTTTCGGGCCATCGAACACGCCATACAGGGCGAACAGGCCCACACCGCCGATGGCGACCAGCTTGATGATGGATTCAAAGGCAATCGCCAGCACTAAGCCTTCGTGCTTCTCGCGGTTGGTGATGTGCCGGGTGCCGAACAAAATGGTGAACAGAATGATCAGCAAGCAGAAACCTAGCGATACGCGCTCGTGCATCGCCGCTTGGGTGAGGATGCTGACCGAGTCCGACACTGCCTGAATCTGCAACGCCAACAGCGGTAACATGCCGATCAGCATGATCAGCGTGGTTAGTGCGCCAGCGGCGGTGGAGCGAAAGCGGAAGGCAAACAGGTCAGCCAGCGACGACAGCTGATAGGTGCGGGTAATGCGCAGAATCGGCTGCAGTAATACCGGCGCGAGCAAGAAGGCGCCGCAGATGCCTAAGTAGTAGGCCAAAAAGCCGTAGCCGTATTGGTAGGCCAAGCTCACGGTGCCGTACACCGCCCATGCGCTGGCATACACGCCGAGCGATAAGGTGTAGGTGAGCGGGTGACGCAGCACGCGGCGCGGAATTAAACCGCGCTCGCCAATCCACGCCACGCCAAACAGCAGCAACAAATAGCCGGCGCTGTAGAGCGAAAGCTCCCACAGACTAAAGTTCGTCAGCATCGCTTTGTCCCTGCAGGATCATGCCGACGATGATCAAAATCAGCCACAGTAAATAGGGGCGGTACCAGGCGCCGGTGGGGTCGATCCACCAATCCATGATGGCTGGCGAAAACAGATAAATGCCGACCACCAAGAGCAGTACCAAGCGGTAGATGTACATGGATGTTTCCAAATATTGCTGTCACCGATGGTAGCGGAAGCGTGGCGTGGCCGACAAACCCCCGGCGTTACAAATCCGCCTCGAAGAGTGACGCGGCGGCCGGTAGGGCACTGGCTTGCCAGTGCTGGATGGCCCAATGCAGCAGCTCGTCGCGGCTGGCTTCGCGCAGCTGCGCTGGTGGGTTTTGTCCCAAAGCATGCAGTGCGCGCAGCAGTAATGGGGCGACTTGCTCGTGCGGTAACGCCGGCGAGCGGTATGACTTGCCCAGCTTGTGGCCGTCGGGCTGGAGGATCAGCGGAATATGCAGGTATTCAGGTTCTGGCAGTTGTAGCAGGCGCTGCAGGAATAGGTGCTTGAAGGTGCTGTCGAGTAAATCGGCACCACGCACGATGTGGCTGATGCCTTGGTAAGCGTCATCCAGCACAACAGCTAAGTGGTAAGCAAATAAGCCATCACGGCGGCGGATAATAAAATCGCCTTCGCTGGCGGCATCGCCTTGGCAAAGCCCTTGCAGACGGTCGTTAAAGCTTAACGTTTGCGGTTCGCAGCGCAGGCGCAGTGCAGCGTTGTCAGCGGGTTTGTGCGCCGCACGGCATAGGCCTGGGTAGTGGCCTTGGTAGGCGCTTAAGTCTTTGCGTGAGCAAGTGCAGTAGTAGGCCAGCTCTTGCTGGTACAGCTGCGCGCAAATATCGGCGTAGGCTTCGCCGCGCTGGCTTTGGTACAGCACAGGGCCATCCCAGTGCAGGCCGTAGACGTCTAGGGTGTGCAAGATTGCCGCGGCGGCGCCGGGCACTTCGCGCGGCGGGTCTAAGTCCTCCATACGCAGCAGCCATTGGCCGCCGGCGTGGCGAGCATCTAAAAAGCTGGCAAGCGCCGCGAGCAGCGAGCCAAAGTGCAGGTAGCCGCTGGGCGTGGGGGCGAAACGTCCGATATAGGCAGGCATAAACGATCAGGGCACCTTGCGGTGCCCTGAGCTGTCGATCAACCGCCGTGGTGGCGTTCTTTGATTTCCGACAGTGTTTTGCAATCGATGCACTGAGTCGCGGTGGGGCGAGCCTCAAGGCGGCGTACACCGATTTCGACGCCGCAGCTGTCACACCAGCCGTAGTCGTTTTCTTCGATGCTTTGCAGCGTCTTATCGATTTTCTTGATCAGCTTACGCTCGCGGTCGCGGGTACGCAGTTCAAGGCTGAATTCTTCTTCCTGCGTGGCACGGTCAGCTGGATCGGGGAAGTTGGCCGCTTCGTCCTGCATGTGATGCACGGTGCGATCCACTTCTTCCATCAGCTTTTGTTTCCACTGATTGAGGATATTCGTGAAGTGCTCGCGCATGCGATCACTCATGTATTCCTCGCCTTTCTTTTCCTTAAAGGGCTCAAAATCGCGGTTCAGCGGGGTGCTGTTCTTCTTTGCTGCGGGCATCGATGGCTGCCTCTGTGTCGCTAATGTCCTTGGCATCCGGGGCTTTTAGCTGGGCCCCGGTGCTACGCAAGCCGGGAAAGCTACCAGACATATTCCCCGCTTGCCAAGTTCTCTGCGCCTGCCGGTGTGGCCTTGCGCAAACTCTGTGGCTTTCGTCGTAGGCTTAGTGCATTGACCTAGCGCGTGCTTTGCGCGTGAATGCCACTCTTTAAGTGTAGGACAGCGCATGCCGTTTACCCCCAGTCTTAGGGCGCAAGCCATTGAGCCGTTTCATGTAATGGCGCTGTTGGCGCGCGCTAAAACCCTGCAAGCCGCCGGGCATGATGTGATTCATCTGGAGATCGGAGAGCCGGATTTCACCACCGCCGCACCGATTGTTGAGGCCGGCCAAGCCGCTTTGGCAGCTGGGCACACGCAATACACCCCAGCACGTGGGATTGCCCCGCTGCGTGAAGCCATCGCGCAGTTTTACGCCAGCCGCTATGGCTTAAGCGTGAACCCCGAACGCATCTTGATTACCCCCGGTGGCTCAGCGGCGCTGCTGTTGGTCTCGGCGCTGTTGGTTAACCCCGGCCAGCATTGGCTGATGGCTGACCCTGGTTACCCGTGCAACCGGCACTTTTTACGCTTGGTCGAGGCCGAAGCGCAGCTGGTGCCAGTAGGGCCAGAGTCGGCCTATCAACTGACCCCTGAGCATATCCGCGCGCATTGGCAGGCGGGTAAAAGCGTGGGGGCGTTGTTGGCCTCGCCGGCGAACCCGACCGGCACCGTATTAAGTGCCGCGCAGCTGGCGGCGATTAGCCAGACCTTGCGCGGCTTAGGCGGGCAAATGGTGGTGGATGAGATCTACCACGGCCTCACCTACGGCGAGCAAGCCGCCAGCGTGTTGGCGGTGGATGACGATGCCTTTGTGCTCAACAGCTTTAGTAAGTACTTCGGCATGACCGGCTGGCGCTTGGGTTGGCTGGTGGCGCCGGAGGCAGCGGTGCCGCACTTAGATAAGCTGGCGCAGAACCTTTATATCAGCGCGCCGTCGATGGCGCAGTACGCCGCATTGGCGTGCTTTGACGAGTCGACCTTGGCGATTTTGGAACAGCGCCGCGCCGCGTTTCAGGCGCGCCGCGATTACCTGCTGCCGGCGCTGCGTGAGTTGGGCTTTAAGATTGCCGTTGAGCCTGCTGGGGCCTTCTATCTGTACGCCGATATTTCCGCATTTGGCGGCGATGCGCAGGCATTCTGCAGGCATTTTCTGGAAACTGAGTATGTCGCCTTCACCCCCGGCTTGGACTTCGGCCAGCACCACGCCAGCACCCATGTGCGCTTTGCCTACACGCAAGATTTACCGCGCTTAGAAGAAGCGGTAGCGCGCATTCGTCGCGGCCTGGCCAGTTGGGGGCCGCATGCAGTTTGATCCGCCGCTTAAGCAAGGCACCTTGCTTAAGCGTTACAAACGGTTTTTTGCCGACATTATTACCGCCGAGGGGCAGCCGCTGACCATTCACTGCCCCAACACGGGCTCCATGCTCAACTGCATGAGTGAAGGCGCGCGGGTGTGGTATAGCGAATCCAACGACCCTAAACGCAAGCTCAAAGGCACCTGGGAGCTGGTCGAGACTCCACAAGGGCGACTGGCCTGCGTCAACACCCACCGTGCCAATGCCTTAGTGCAAGAGGCGCTAGAAAGCGGCGTGATCACCGAGCTGGCAGGTTTTACCCAGCTCAAGCGCGAAGTGCGTTATGGGCTGGAGAACAGCCGTGCAGATTTCTGCCTGCAATTTGCCCAAGGTGACGCGGTGATGGTGGAAGTGAAAAGCGTCACCTTAGGCTTTGCCGACAGCCGTGTGGCGGCCTTTCCCGATGCCGTTACCGCGCGCGGCGCCAAGCATTTGCGCGAGCTCGCCGCCTTAGCGCAGCAAGGCCAACGGGCTGTGCAGTTGTATTGCGTGAACCTAAGCGATATTGATGCGGTGCGCCCAGCCAGCGAGATAGATCCTGCCTATGCGCAAGCACTCGCCGAGGCAAAAGCCTGCGGCGTTGAGGTGTTGGCGTATGCGGTAACGATTGACCCTGCCAAGGGCTTAGCGGTTAGTCATGCCTTGCCGGTCTTGGGCTAGTCGTTCGCCAGCCAAATCCCCTCAGTATTCTCAACGGCCTTGAGTTTGGTTAAGGCCTGCCCTGCACAAGGCCCAGCCACGCATTCGCCGCTATCGAGTAGAAACAGCGCGCCGTGGGTGGCGCATTGCAGCAGGCTGCCGCTGCTGTCGAGAAATTGATCGGGCAGCCATTCCAAGCCAATGCCGCGATGCGGGCAGCGGTTGAGGTACAGGTACACAATGCCTTGATAGCGCACGGCAATCAGCGCGCGCTCGGCCACGCTAAAACCACGGGCTTGGCCTTCTTGAAGGTCGCTGGAAGGGCAGAGGAAGTGCATTAGGTGATCATGGCGGGCAAAAAAAGAGCGGGAATTATCCCGCTCTTTTTATCGCTAGGCCACGCTTCATTAGGAAGCGTTGAATCAATCGTCGAACGGCTCAAGCACAAGGCGTCCGGAGCACAGTAACCGAGGCATACCGCTTGGTAGGCGAGGGTACGAGCAGCGCATAACGCAGTGATTGAGCCGTGCAGACATTAAGTCAGTGCTTCCTTAAAGCTCCCAGCTCACATTAACCGCGCCATAGCGGCCCGGCTGACTGTAGCGGCTAAGGCCTGCATTGCTGGCAGTGATGCCGCGCACGTCGCCCCAGTTCCAGTATTGCTTGTCGGTGAGGTTGTACAGGCCGGCATTCACCGTCACCCCGCCGCCAATTGCCCACCTTGTGGTCAAGTCCACAATGCCGTAACCGGAAGGCTCGTACTGGTTAGTGATTTGCGTTTCATCCACGCGCTCTTTGGCGGCGACTAGCGTCCAAGTCAGTTCGCCACCAAAGCGTTCGTCGTGGTTGTATCCCAAGCCAAACACGCCTTTGAGCGGGTCGACGCTGTTGATCGGCTGGCCAGTGCTTTCGTCTTTACCTCGGGCATAGGCCACGGCGCCTTTGAGGTAGCTGCCTTGCGGCATGCCAAAGGCACCCAATTGCAGATCGCCACGGGCCTCGGCGCCACGAATGGTCACGCGGTCGAGGTTTTGGTTCTGGAAGGTGGTGCGGCCATTGCCGGTCGGGTCGCTAGCAAGGGTGACTTGCTCGATAAAGTCTTCATAGCGGTTATAGAACAGCGCCACCCCGAAGCTGCCGTGGGCGTACTCGCCACGCAGGCCGGTTTCCAAGCTCTGGCTGGTTTCGGGCTTGAGATTCGGGTTGGCAATGGTTTGATAGCCATGCGCGGCGTTAATAAACTCGCCATAGATATCGATCGCATCAGGGGCGCGGAAGCCTGCGGCATATTGGCCATACACGCTGTGTGCGTCGTCGATATGATAGGTGGCGGCAAACTTCGGCGACCAGTGGTCGTCGCTAAAGTTGCTGGGGTTCTGATCGGCACGCGTGGCGTTTAAGTACTCCGGAGTGACATCCGGCTTGAGCTTGAAATGGTCGTAGCGCAGGCCCGGTAGCAGCGTCCAGCGGCCCAGTTCGATACGGTCTTGGATAAACAGGCCGTACTTGTCGATGGTCGGGTCAGGGAAGTCGCTCAGCGGGAAGGTTTCGCTGCTGGGAATGATCGCGCCGGTTGAGATAACGCGCTCGCCGCCGCGACGCAGGTTGCTGCTTTCCGAGCGCTTTAAGTCCGCGCCGTAGGTCACGAAGTGGTTACTGATTTGCTTGTCGACTTGGCTGGTCAAACCCCACTGAGTGTCTTCATAGCGTGAGTCGCGGAAGCGCTCGCGCTTGGCTGAGGTTGGTGTGGTGGAAGGAGCGCCAAAACTCATCCAGCTGTAGCGATTGTCGTAGGTTTCTTGACGAATCTGACTGTCTTGATAGCTGAGCTGCCATTGGATGCGGTCACTGATGGCGCTGGAAAGGTCAAATTCGTGTTTGAGGCTGACATGCTGTCTGTCGGTGGAGTCTTCCGCGTCGCTCGTTTCGGTCAGTGTGTTGGAGTAGGTAGTGCCAAAGATACGGGTAGAGCTACTGGTGCCGTAGCTGCTGCGGATTTTGCTGTCTGCTTTGTCATTGAGCTTTTCATAGGTCAGCTGCAGGCGCTGATTGGGCGCGTAGTCCCAGCCCAGTTTGGCCAGCAGGTTTTCTGTGCTGAAGTCGATTGGGTTGGCTTCTTCGCGGCTGCTGCCAATGCCGCCTTGACCGCCGTAGGTGTTCAGCGCATGGCCGTGGCGGTGGGTCAGTTGCAGCACGCCATCAAACTGGCCGGCGCGACCGGCGAAGGTGGCGCCTTTCATCCAGCTGTCGTCGGCGCCGTCGTAGCCGGTTTTAAGGCGCATGTAGAAGTCTTTGTCGGCGCCTAAGTAGTCCTTGGCGTCTTTGCTGATAAAGCTCACCACGCCGCCAATCGCGTCGCTGCCGTACAGCGAACTGGCAGGGCCGCGGATGATTTCTACCTGCTTGACGCTATCCAAGTCGATGTAATCGCGGCGGGCATTGAGGAACGGGCCAAACTCAAACGCACTCGGCACACTCACGCCGTCGATCTGCGTGAGCACGCGGTTGCCACCCACGCCGCGAATGGTAAAGCCGTCGCTGCCAAAGCGGCTGCCATTGCCGCCGACGCTGACGCCCGGCTCGTAGCGGATCAAGTCGGCGGGGCGGTTGATGTTCTGCCGGTCGATTTGCTCTTGGTCGATCACCGATACGGTGCTCGGTACTTCGCTCAAGGTTTGCGCGCTGCGTGTGGCTGTTACGGTCACGGGGCTGAAGGTGGTGGTGTTTTCGGCCATGAGTGTGGCAGGGGCGAGCAAAAGCAGCGCCATCGCCGGTTTCAGGGCAAAGGGAGGGGTACTGCGGGGCATAGTTGCTTCTCCGAATCGTTTGGCTGTTAAACAGCCGGCTCAGCAACCACCGAATACAAATTGTCGGTAGGGTGGTTGTCTGGCCTTGTCGTTATCGATTCAGGACATCACGGCGCGGCGAAGATTAAATGAACTTGACTAGTATTCGCAAATGATTCTCAATATGCGGCATTCCTGCTGTTGAGATGTCTGCGTGATGCCGCGTTTTCTGTTGCCTGGGCTGTTGTCTGTCGTGTTGCACGCGGCAGTGTTTATGGTTTGGCCCAACACGGAGCAGCCGACGGTCGAGCAGCCCGTCGCCGCGATGAGTTTGGCGGCTTTACCACGCTTGGTTGCCGCCGCGCAGCCGCCTACGCCTGAGGTAACGCCGCCAGAGCCGGCGCCGCCTGTGCCAATAGCGCCGGCCAAACCTAAACCTGTGGTGGTGGCAAAACCGGCGCCAGCAAAGCCCAAGCCGGTGCATAAGCCAGTGGTGGCGGCCAAGCCCGCTGTCGAACCCGTGCAGCCGCAGTTGGAGCCGCCACCGCAGCCGATAGCACAGCAACCGGTTAAACCCGTGCAGGTGGCTAAACCGGCGCCGGTGCAGGCAGAGGTGCTGGTGAGCAAACCGCGCTTCGCCGCGCCGCCACAAGCGCCGGAATACCCCATGCAAGCACGTCGCCGCAAGCAAGAAGGCGTGGTGTTGGTAGAAGTTCGCTTGGATGCCCGTGGCAGCCAGCGTGCTCGGGCGGTGCTGAAAAGCTCCGGCTTTCCCGCCTTGGATGAAGCGGCGTTGGATGCCGTGGCGCGCTGGCAGTTTTTACCCGAACAAAACAACGGCTTGGGTGTGCCAAGCCGTGTGCAAATTCCCGTCCGTTTTGCGCTGGCTCGGCGCTGAGAGGTATAGCGATGAATATGGCCAATTCCCATCTGCCGTCGAAGGCGTTGTTCGATCAGTGGCAAGCCCTGCGTGGCGAGCAGCCGCGCTTGCGCGCCCGTGAAGCGGCCGCCCAGCTGGCCGTTAGCGAGGCCGAGCTGTTGGCCTGCCGTTTAGGCCAAGGCGTGCTGCGCTTAAACCCCGATTGGGCACAGTTGCTACCGGCGCTCGAAAAACTGGGCCGCGTGATGGTGCTGACCCGCAACGAGCACTGCGTGCATGAGCGCAAAGGCCACTACCGCGAAACCAGCGTTGCCGCCAATGGCCGCATGGGCTTAGTGGTGTCGGCGGATATCGACTTGCGCTTGTTCTTGGGCGAGTGGGCCAGCGTGTTTGCCGTAGAAGATGAAAGCCCGCGCGGCACGCTGCGCAGCCTGCAAATCTTCGATCAGCAAGGCGTGGCTATTCACAAGGTTTACCTGCAAGACGACAGCGACTTGAGCGCGTGGCAGGCGCTGCTGGAGCAGTTCCAGCAAGCCGAGCAAAGTGCCGATTTGGCCTTGCAGCCGTTGGCTGAAAAAGCGCCCGGCAAAGCCGACAGCGAGATCGACAGCCACAGCCTGCGTGAAGGCTGGGCCGCGCTGAAAGACACCCACCACTTCTTTGCTCTGATTAACAAACATGGCGCGCAGCGCGAGCAGGCCCTGCGCTTGGCCGGTAGCCAGTGGGCCGAAGCCTTGCCGGTACAGCAGCTGGTGAGCGCCATGGAGCAAGCGGCCAGCAGCGAACTGCCGATCATGGTGTTTGTCGGCAATCGTCACTGCATTCAAATCCATTCCGGCCCGGTGGCGAACCTGCGCTGGGTGGGGGATTGGTTCAACGTGCTCGACCCCGAATTCAACCTGCACCTGCACATGCCCGCCGTGGCCAGCCTGTGGCGAGTGCGTAAGCCGAGCACTGATGGGGTGATCACCAGCCTCGAAGCCTTCGATGCCGACGGCGAGCTGATCGTGCAGCTGTTTGGCGCGCGTAAACCCGGCGTGCCGGAACTGACTGGCTGGACCGCGCTGGTCGAAGCCCTGCCTGTGGAGGCCTAATTATGCTGCCGCAATGGTTTGTCGCGATGGGCCCGGTGGCTTGGCCGCTGTTGGCCTGCTCAGTGCTGGTATTGGTGTTGGCTGTTGAGCGTTTGGTGCTGTTTAGCCAGCTCAGCCTGTGCAGCCGCGCGCAAGAAAAACAACTGCTGACCTTGTGCCAAAGCGCGCGCTTTGCCCAAGCGCAATTGCCCACCCGTTCGTGGGCTAAAGGCGTGGCGCTGCTGCTGGCGCACCGCCAACTAGCGCAGCCTCAGCGCGAAGAAGTGCTCGGCTGCTGGTTGATGGAAGAACGCCAACGCCAGACCCGGCACCTGCGCCTGCTGCAGTTGCTCGGCGTGCTGGCGCCCATGCTTGGCTTGCTCGGCACTGTGCTGGGCATGCTGGACATGTTTGCTGACATCGCCACCACCGACAAACCCGTGACCCCGGCGCTGTTGGCCGATGGCCTGTGGCAGGCGCTGTACACCACCGCGTGGGGCATGCTGATTGCCGTGCCGGCGCTGGGTGTCGGGCAGGGCTTTAGCTTGTGGAGCAACCTGTATCTGGATCGCCTGCAAGCGCTGCTCAATCGCTGTCAGCTGGCCTTGGCCGGGCTTAGCCTCGACCTCAGCAGCAAGCCGGTGGCGGTAGAAGCACCCGCGCCGGTAGTGCCTGGCAAGGTAGCCACGGCATGATCCGCTTGCCCGAGGCCGACAGTTCAGGCAGCAGCTTGCTGCCTGACTTAACCCCGCTGTTGGATGTGATTTTTATCGTGCTGGTGTTCTTTTTGCTCACCGCACAAATGCCGCTGAAAACCCTGCCGCTGGATTTGCCCAAGGTGCCGGAAGACCACCCGCCGGCGGCCAACGCCCCCGATGAGCGCCTGCAAATTGCCCTCAATGCCGACGGCCAGTGGTATCTGGATGACGCCCCACAAAGCGACTTCGCCGCGTTGCGTGTGGCGCTGGATAGTCGCTTGACCAGCACGCCGCCGGGTATCGACCTACAGCTCGATCGCCAAGCGCCGTTGGATGCCTTCTTGCGCTTGGTCAGCTTGCTGCAAGACCGCGGTGCGCACGACACACGTATCTTGATGGAGGACGGCAACCATGCGCCGTAACACCCTCTTAGCCATGGCTTTAGGCCTGCTGATAAACCCCGCCCAAGCGGCCGAACGGCTGATCAGTGTCGGCGGCGCGGTCAGTGAGTGGTTGGTGGCCTTAGGTGGCGAGCAGCACTTAGTGGCGGTGGATAGCACCAGCCGGCATCCCCTGTCGCTCACCGCGCTACCGAATGTGGGCTATCAACGTAACCTCACCGCTGAGGGCATCTTGGCCCTGCAGCCGGACGCCCTGATCGGCACCGAGGAAATGGGCCCGCCGCCGGTGTTGGCGCAGCTCAAAGGTGCCGGGGTGAACTTGTATACCTTGTCATCTGCGCCCAGTTTGCCAACCTTAGAGGCTAACCTTGCCCAGCTAGGTGCGCTGCTCGGCCGTGAAGCCGAGGCGCAAGCGCAGTATCAGGCGTTTCAGGCGCAACTGGCCCAGCTTGAGCAGCAGCTCAGCCAGCAAAGCAGCCAGCCCGGCGTGCTGTTGCTGCTGAGCCACGCAGGCGGCAACCCGATGGTCGCCGGCACCGATACCGCCGGGGATTGGTTGATTAAACTGGCCGGCGGGCACAACCTCGCCAGCCACGAAGGCTATAAGCCGATGACCAGCGAAGCCTTGCTGGCACTGGCGCCGCAAGTGCTGGTGGTGACGGATCGTGCGTTAACCGGTGCCAAAGCGCGTGCCGCCTTGCTGGAGCAACAGCCGGCGTTAGCCGCAACGCCTGCCGGGCTTGCACAGCGTTTGCCGGTGATCGACCCAACCTTATTGGTCGGCGGCGTTAGCCCGCGCGTGCCCAAGGCGGTGGCAGAGTTGGCGCAGGCCTTTTATCCTGCCCTGCAATTGCCTTCATCCACCCTGGCTGGGTCTGCACCCTAAGCAGGAGCCATGAAACCTCTGTTTTCCATTCGCCTGGTGTTTATCGCCTTGGCGCTGGGCCTGTTGCTGGCGATCAGTTTGTCGCTGAGCTTAGGCCCGGTCGCCATGTCGCTGGATACCCCGTGGCGCGTCTTGCTCAGCCGCTTGGGGCTGCCGCTGTTGGTCGAGCCGCAAGCGCAACTGATCATCGAACAAATTCGCCTGCCCAGAACCCTGTTGGGCCTCGCCGCCGGTGGTGTGCTGGCGCTGTGTGGCGTGGCGATGCAGGGCTTATTCCGAAACCCTTTGGCCGACCCTGGCTTGATTGGCGTGTCTAGCGGCGCGGCGCTCGGCGCGGCGTTGATGATTGTGCTCGGCGCCGGCTTAGGCGGGTTGGCGCCTGAGTGGTCGCCCTATCTGCTGTCGGCCAGCGCGTTTGCTGGCGGCTTGCTGGTGACCAGCGTGGTGTATCGCTTGGGCCGTAAACAGGGGCGTGTGGATGTCGCCACTATGCTGCTTGCCGGCGTGGCTTTGGCCGCATTAGCGGGCGCGCTGATTGGCCTGCTGCAGTACTTGGCCGATGACGCCACGCTGCGCACCTTAACCTTCTGGAACTTAGGCAGCTTAAACGGTGCCAGCTATAGCCGCTTATGGCCGCTGTTGGCGATTGCCTTGCTGGTGCTAGTCAGCTTGCCGCGCAGTGCCAGCGCGTTGAATGCCTTGCTGCTGGGCGAATCTGAAGCGCGTCACTTGGGCGTGGATGTCGAGCGTTTAAAGCGGCGGCTGATTCTGCTCACCGCCTTGGGTGTCGGCGCCGCCGTGGCGGCCTGCGGCATGATCGGCTTTGTCGGCTTAGTGGTGCCGCATTTGATGCGCCTGCTGCTGGGGCCGGATCATCGCACGTTGATTCCTGCCTCTATGTTGGCCGGAGCCAGCTTGTTGCTGTTGGCCGATGTGCTGGCGCGCTTGTTGGTGGCACCGGCGGAAATGCCCATCGGCGTGCTTACCGCACTGATCGGTGCGCCGTTTTTCCTCTACCTGCTGGTGAGGGGGCGCTCGCATGCTTAAGTGTGACAACCTGCACGTGCAGCGTGGCGGTAAAACCATCCTCGCTGGCATAAACCTCACCCTGCAAGACGGCGAAGTGCTCGCCGTGCTCGGCCCCAATGGCGCGGGTAAAAGCACCCTGCTGGCGGCGTTAAGTGGCGAGCTTCTGCCCAGCCTTGGGCAAGTGCTGTTTGCTGATAAACCACTGGCAGCGTGGTTAGGCAGCGAGCGTGCGCAGCGCTTGGCAGTGTTGCCGCAGCAGTCAAGTTTGAACTTCGCGTTTGTGGTGGATGAAGTGGTCGGCCTTGGCCGCCTGCCGCATGCCAGCGGTCGGCAGCGCGATAGTGAGATTATCGGCCTAGCCCTAGAAGCCGCCGATGCAGCGCATCTGCGCGGGCGTAACTATGTGGAACTATCCGGCGGCGAACGCCAGCGCGTGCATTTAGCGAGGGTGCTCGCGCAGTTGTGGCCGGGGCAGGGCGGGCAAGTCTTGCTGCTCGATGAACCGACCTCGATGCTCGATCCGCTGCACCAGCTTGCCACGCTCAAGGCTGTGCGTGCTTTTGCTGGGCAAGGCGCTGGGGTGCTGGTGATTCTGCACGACCTTAACTTGGCCGCGCGCTTTGCCGATCGCATCGCGCTGCTGCATCAAGGCGGCTTGCATGCCATCGGCACGCCAGATGAGGTGCTCACCGAGGGCAACCTGCAAACCGTGTTTAACTTGCCGGTGATCATGAGCCGCCACCCCGAATTAGGCTGCCCTTGGGTGATTCCACGATGAAATACCTGTCTGCGCTGATTTTCTCATTGTGCTTGGCGGTGTCAGCGCAGGCTGCACCGGCGGGGCGCATTATTGACTTGCACACAGGGCAAAGCCTGACCCCTGCGCAGCTGTTAGAGCAAACCGCGCGCGCCGAGCGCTTAGTGGTGGGTGAAAAACACGATAACCCTGCGCACCATGCCATCGAGCTGTGGCTGGTTGAACAGTTGGCCACTCGTCGCAGCACAGGCGCGCACTTGCTGGAGATGCTGGTACCCAGCCAGCAGGCGGCTGTCGCGGCTCTGCAAGCCAACCCCACACGCCTGTGGCTGCCAGAAGATATTGCTTGGAGTAAGGGCTGGGATTGGACGCTCTACGGCCCGTTACTGCGCCACTTAATGGCGGCGCCGGTGCCGTTACTGGCAGCCAATTTAGACCGCGACGAGATCATGGCGATCTATCAAAACCCACCGCAACTTGACGGTCAGCACAGCAATACCGCGGCACTGCGCGAGCAACTGAGTGTGGAGATTCGCGATTCGCACTGCGGCCTGCTGCCCGAGGCGCAAATCCCCGCCATGCTCGCCGTGCAGCAACAGCGCGACCGACGCATGGCCGAAGCCTTGCTGGCCGCGCCTACACCGGCGCTACTGATTGCCGGGGCTTTCCATGCCCGCAAAGACCGTGGCGTGCCGCTGCATGTGCAAGACCTAGCACCCGCTAAGCTGCCGCGCGTGCTTTTGTTAGCTGAAGAAGGCGCCGAGGTAAGCGCCGCGCAAGCGGATTGGGTGTGGTTTACCGAAGCGATGCCAGAGCAAGATTACTGCGCCGAACTGCGTGCCAAGCACGGCCAATAAAAAAGCCCGCGCGGTAAACCGGGCGGGCTTTTTAGCCAACAGCGCGAACTTAGTGCTCTAAGTACTGCAGCTTGTTCGGCTTGCCGTCCCACTCTTCGGAGTCGGGCAGCGGGTCTTTCTTCTCAGTGATGTTCGGCCACACTTCCGCCAGATCAGCGTTCAGTTGGATGAACTCCTGCTGATCATCGGGCACTTCGTCTTCACTGAAAATGGCTTGGGCCGGACATTCCGGTTCACACAGGGCGCAGTCAATGCACTCATCCGGGTGAATCACGAGGAAGTTCGGGCCTTCGTAGAAGCAGTCCACGGGGCAGACTTCCACGCAATCGGTGTACTTGCACTTAATGCAGTTGTCGACAACGACAAAGGTCATGTTCTGATTCTCCTCAGGCAGGCTCGCTTGGCAGCGGGGCGCGATTCTAACAGCAAAATAGCCAGAACTGCCCAGTCACGGCTTATTCAAATCATCAATATGGCTTAACGGCACACTATATTTGCGGATGATTCTCAATAATCTTTTTGGGCGCGCGTTTTGCGCTAATTATTGAGCGTAGGGCCCTTAATCATCACTGCAATTGATCGCGACGGAGGTTACTCAGCTTGATCACTAAGATGCACAGCGCCAACAAGAAGGTGACGGCATTAGCGGCAATCAGTGCCCAGTCACCACGCACCCAGCCGTAAATCAGCCAGCAAGCCACGCCCGTGGTGAACAGGCTGTACATACCCAGCGACAGGCCTTGGGTGTCGCGCGTGCGCAGGGTGAGTACGGTTTGCGGTAAAAACGCGGCGGTGGTCAGCACCGCGGCCACGTAGCCAATCCACTCCAATGCCATACGTTGCCCTTAGCCTGCGCGGAAGATTAAGTAGTCTTCCCAATCATCTTCTTTGACTTGGCTTTCGCACAGCATACGCCCGGCGTAAGACACCCGCGCGGCATGCACGGCGTCCGGGTCGCCGCACACCAGCGGGTGCCACGGCAGCAGGTCTTTGCCTTCGGCGATTAAGCGATAGGCGCAGGTCGGCGGCAGCCATTTGAACTCGTCGGCTTGTGCAGCGGTGAGCTGAATGCAGTCGGGCACTTGCGCACGGCGATTGGGGTAGTCCGTGCAGCGGCAGGTGTCGCGGTCTAGCAGCTTGCAGGCGATGCGCGTGTAGTACACGCCGCCGTCGTCTTCATCCTCAAGTTTTTGCAGGCAGCACAAGCCGCAGCCATCGCACAGCGATTCCCACTCTTCTTGATCAAGCTGAGCGAGGGTTTTGCGCTTCCAGAAGGGTTCGACTTTAGCGGCCATCACAGCACCTGCGGGTTAAAACGCGGCAGTCTAACCAGTGCTTACGCACGCGCCAATGCCAGCAACGCGTTGCCCGACCAACTGGGCAATAAAAAAGCCCCGAACGAATCGGGGCTTTTGCTTAGGCGGCGCGCTTAGGCGCTGATGGGGATCTGCCGCAGCTTGGCTTCTTCCGGCACGATGCGCTTAAGTTCGATGCGCAGCAGGCCGTGTTCTAACTTGGCGCCTTGCACTTCGATATGGTCGGCCAAGCGGAATTGCAGACGGAAGCCGCGCTGGGCAATGCCTTGGTGCAGGTAAGTCACCCCTTCTTCGCTGCGCTCGGCCTTGC
Source organism: Atopomonas hussainii (assembly GCF_900109735.1). Classification (GTDB taxonomy): domain Bacteria; phylum Pseudomonadota; class Gammaproteobacteria; order Pseudomonadales; family Pseudomonadaceae; genus Atopomonas; species Atopomonas hussainii. The sequence goes on along the minus strand of NZ_FOAS01000004.1, from coordinate 7,603 downwards.
GGCCTTGCACGCTGAGCACACCGCGCTCGACGTTAAGTTCCAGCTCGTCTTGATGGAAACCAGCCACGGCAATCACGATGCGGTAAGCATCATCGCCGACTTTTTCCATGTTGTAGGGCGGGTAGCTGGTGCCTTCGTTACGCTGGGCGGCTTCGAACAGGTCGTTTAAGCGATCAAAGCCCACCGAGTGACGGAACAACGGGGCCAGAGAGAATGCGCTAGTCATGGGGTGTTACCTCCTGAAATTCAGCAAAGTGATGTGGGAAAGCTTTCCCTCGCCGACCCGCTTAGCAGCATCGGCTTACTGAATAGGTGGGGGCGTCTGTGGCGATTTCAACCCATGAAATAACCGCGCGGTTTAACCCCGGTGTGGTGTGCTGCGGGCAAACTCGGCCAGCACGGCGTCCACCGCTGCCGGGGTAGTGAGGCGCTTGATCTGGCCAAACAGTACTTCGGCTTCGGGGTAGAAGCGCGTCAGCATGGCTAGCCATTGTTTAAGGCGACCCGGCGAGTGACGTGGCGCGATGCGGCTGCGCGCTTCAAGCCAGAAGTCTTGCAGCAGCGGCCACAACTCGGCCCAGTGCATGTCATCAGCCACTTCGCCGCGAATCTCTGCGGCGATCTGCCGAGCCAGCCCCGGGCGCGACACTAAGCCACGGCCCAGCATCACATCGCGCGCGCCGCACTCGGCTATGCAGCGGCGGTAATCCTCGACGCTCCAGATCTCGCCGTTAGCCATCACCGGCACCGGCACGGCCTCGGCAATGCGGGCAATCCAGCCCCAATGCGCTGGCGGTTTGTAGCCCTGCACTTTGGTGCGCGCATGCACGATGATTTCGCTGGCGCCGCCGTCGGCCATGGCGCGTGCGCAGTCCAGCGCGAGGCTGGCATCCTCATAACCCAAGCGCATTTTCGCCGTCAGCGGCACGTGTTTGGGCATAGCGGCGCGCACTTGGCTGACGATGCGGTGCAGGGTTTCAGGCTCTTTCAACAGCACCGCGCCGCCGCGATGGCGGTTAACGGTTTTTGCCGGGCAGCCGAAGTTTAAATCCACCACCGGCGCGCCCAGGCGACAGGCCAGCGCGGCGTTATCGCCCAAGCAATAAGGATCGGAGCCGAGCAGCTGCACGCGCACTGGCACGCCGGCGGCGGTGCGCGCGCCGTTAAGTAGTTCCGGCGCTAAGCGGAAGAACTCTTTGGCTGGCAACAGGCGATCGGTGACGCGGATAAACTCGGTCACGCACCAGTCCACACCGCCCACGCGGGTGAGTAAGTCGCGCAGGGGCGCATCGACAAGGCCTTCCATCGGGGCCAAAGCAATCTGCATAGCGGGCTCTAAACAATCGGGGCCGGCATTGTAGGGGGCGGCTTAGGCGCTGTCAGGCCTCAGTCGTCAGTTGCCCGTAAGCGGCGACAAACTCTGGCGGCATGCGTTTGGGTTTGCCGCTGGATAGCTCCACACAGGCAAAGGTGGTGCGCCCACGCAGCAAGGTGGCGCCATCGCTAACGCGACGAATTTGAAAACGCCGAAAGCTGCGCAGCTTGCGGTCGCAATCCACCAGCCAAGTCGCTACTTGCAGCGCCTCGTCGCAATAGGCCGAGGCCAGATAGTCCAGCTCATGGCGCACCACGGCCATGCCGCGATCCAGCTGCTGATAGGTTTGCACACTCAAACCCAGCGCTTGCGAATGCGCCCAGGCGGCTTGTTCCAGCCATTGCACGTAAACAGCGTTATTGGCGTGGCCAAGGCCGTCGATATGTTGCGGCAACACCTGCACATCAATCACAAAAGGTGAAGGTAAGTCCCAATTCATAGAAGCGCTCCTGCGGATAATCTGTTGGGCAGACGCTGATTAATGCCGCCAGAGTACATTGCTGGCCGTTACAGCGTGCTTTACTTCAAGCAAGCCTGACAGGCAGGCTTGCTATTGACTGAACGCTTCGCCCGCCTTGGAGGCGCATTGCCGTATCTCACCCGTCATTGGCTGCTGGTTCTTACGCTGCTGTGCTGCAGCGCGCTGGTGCGTGCGGAAGATTACCAACAGCTGAGCGTCATCCCGCAAGCGGGGCCTTATACGCTGGGCGAACAATGGCAGTATGTGGAAGACCCCACAGGCCGCTTAGCATTCAGCCAAATCCGCCAGCTGCCCGATGCCCAATGGCAATGGAATAACCGCCCCGATGTGAACTTTGGCTATCGCCAATCGGCCATCTGGCTACGTCTGACCTTACACAACCCATTGCCGGTGGCACGCAGCTGGTACTTGCGCATTGGCAATCCGCTGCTCGATGAAGTGGATGTCTTCTTAAATGGCCTGCACATCCAAAGCGGCGATCAGCGGCCTTTTAAGCAGCGCCCCAATTTTCACCGGCAAGTCTTGGTGCCCATTGAGCTGGCGGCCGAAGCCAGCCAAGACATTTATCTGCGCATCGCCTCGCAAGGTTCGCTGCATTTAGATGCCAGCCTATTAACGCCCAAACAGCTGATGAATGATGAGCAACGCGTGCTGCTTCTGCAGGGAGGCTTCTTCGGCGCCATGTTAGTGATGCTGCTCTACAACCTGTTGCTGACCGTGCTCGTGCGCCAGCGGGTGTATCTCAACTATTGCGCGTTTGTGCTGTGTTTTGCCTTGTACCAGTGGGCGCAACTGGGCTTTGGTTTTCAGTGGCTATGGCCCGACTCACTGTGGTGGCAGCAGCGCAGTTTTATTGTGTTTGCCGCGCTTTCGGCGCTGTTTGCCTGCTTGTTCACGTGGGATGCCCTGCAAATCCGGCAAATGTCGCGCGGTTTTCGCGTGGTTGGGCGCGGCTTAATCGCCCTGTGCCTGCTGGCTCTGCTGTTAGGGCTGCTGATGCCCTATCAACTGGCGCTGCTCAGCAGCTTCGCGGTGGTCGGGTTGTGCACGGTGTGCGCGGTGATCTTTGCCTTACGCCGTTGGCTGCAAGGACATGCCCCGGCCAAGCTGTTTGCCTTGGGCTGGGGCGTGCTGGTGATTGCCACCTTCCTGCATGTGTTAAGTGGCTCCGGCGTGCTGCCGATTGCCGGTGGCACCTTGGTCTTTCAGCAAATTGGCGCGCTGTTGGAAGTGGTGATCTTTGCGTATGCCTTGTCGTCGCGCATTCGCCAAGCCGAAGTGACTAAGCAACGTGCGCAAAAAGCGCTGATTCGCCAAGAAAAACAGCAACGCGAGCAGCAAGCCCACACCTTAGCCTTGCAGCGCAGCTTGAATGAGCAACTTGAACAGCGCATCCGCGAGCGCACCCAAGCGCTGGAGCAAACCCTGCAAGAGCTGTCCAGCGCCAACCAGCGCCTGGCCCGCCTAAGCCGTGAAGATGGCCTCACCGGCTTGTATAACCGTCAGGCGTTTAACGAATTTTTGCTGCAAGCGTGGCATCAAGCCGAACGCTACAAGAACCCGCTAGCAGTGCTGATCATGGATATGGACCACTTCAAGCAAATCAACGACCAGCACGGGCATCTAGCCGGCGACACCTGTCTGCGCCAAGTGGCCGAACTGATCAAAAACTCATTACGGCAAAGCGATATCTGCGCGCGCTATGGCGGTGAAGAGTTCATTGCCTTGCTGCCTAACACCGACGTAACCGCCGCCGAACTGCTCGCCGAACGCATCCGCCTCAACGTGCAAAGCCACCCTGGCGCTTGGGATGGGCAAACCATTGCCCTAAGCCTCAGCCTTGGCGTCAGTGCGATCACCCCGCACAGCCATAGCATGACCGCCACCGAACTCATCGACCGCGCCGACCGCGCGCTGTACCAAGCCAAAGCCGCCGGGCGTAATCGCGTGGTGCGGGCTTCGCTGTGAAAGCTTTTAGGCGATTTGCCTGTTAAACATTAGGTGTGGATCAAACCTAGAAGTAGAACAGCCCACAAAGCCAACGACCTTGTGGGCTGTTCATGTCGCAGCGTACGGCAAGAATAGCGGCTTGCTGCATCAAAATGAGTCAAACAGCTCACGCAACATCGCTAAGTAGAGCTGAGGCCGTCATTATGCTGCTACGCATTGCCTTAACGCCGTTTGGATAAGCCGGGCTGGGTATATGCGTCTCAGCGTCGTGAGCTGCTAGCGACTGGGCCGCGTTACAGGCGTAGCCCGGTCGCTAGTAGATTGCTCGTTTAGTAGGTCACGATGGGCGATACCCGCTGATAGCGGCCGTCAATATAAGCTTTTAGCCACGAGCGGTAAGTTTTGCCGGGGCTGTAATTGAAGTAGCGGTAGCTCAGCTCGTTGCTTGCCAGACGCTCCAGTACAGTGACGCCGTCCTGCTCGATAACCCAGGTCAACATGGTGTGATTACCTTGCGAACGAGTCAGGAGCTGATTGGCGTCCACACCGAGTTGGTAGAGCGGCAAGAAATTCTCGCTGCCGTCAGTGGGGGTGCTGCCTTGGCCATAGCGCACGACATTGGAGACCCGCTGGTAATACCCATCGACAAAGCGAACCAGCCAGACCCGGTAGGGCTTGTTTGGATCAAAGCGATAATGGGTATACGCCAGCTCATTGCCCGCATAGCGCTTGAGCACAACATTACCGCCTTCTTCGATAACCCAGGTCACAGACTCGCCGAGCGTGCCGCTACGGGTGATTTGCCGATTGGTATCGATAGTCAGCTGATGCTGATCGCTCAGACCTGGCGAGAAGTATTCGGCATCGGACACCAGTACCCACTCATTCCCGACCAATTGCTCTAGCCAGACCTTGTATTTGCGCCCTGTTTGGAAAGGGTAACGAAGCTGGGAAGCGTTGCCCGTTGCTTGTCGAAAGACTTCCACGCCATCTTCACGAATGACCCAGAGTAGCGAGTTGTTAGCCGGGCCGTTGTGTCGCAATAGGAAATCGGCTTCGACTTCCACGTCGATATAAGGCGATGGGAAACCTTCGCGAAATGCTAGGGGTACCGAGATGGGCTCACTCTTTTGATTGATCGTGGCTTCAGCCCATACCTGATAACGCACGCCATACACGAAGGGGTACCTTAAAGGTTGGCCGGTCTGAGCCGGTAGGCGGGTTTGTTCGGCATTTTCCGGGGCAATAATCCACTCGCCTTGAAAGTCAACGGATGGAGTAATGGTGTTGTTAATCACATCGCGGCTCAGTAGTACGCGATCTGTTGTGCCGGGTCGGTAGGTGATCAGGTTAGAGACTTGCTTGTACGCGCCGTTAATAAAAGCCTCTAACCAGATTTTGTAAACACTGCCTGTTTGATGGTTCGAGTAGCGGTCGCGCAGGTTTCCTGCCGCGTTACGGCTTAAAACTCGGGTGCCGTCTTTTTCTACGATCATGGCTAACCTATCACCCAGCTCACCGCTGCGCGTCACCCAGAAATCGGGCTCTAGGGTCAAGCTGTAAGGATAAGCCGCCTGACTGGGCGCGCCCGGCAACTGCACCAAGTAATCTTCGGTTTCGCCGTAGGTGTAACTGCCACAAGGCTGTGCAGCAGAGCCCCAGCGCATTTGCACGCGCATGCGCGTGGTGCCGCTGGCGCCAGCGGGCAGATTGATGATGGCGGACTGTGCGGTGTTGCCTTGCGCCGTCATTACCAACTCGTTGCTTTCGAAGGTGGCATTTTGGTTGAAATCAATCCAGACGCCCCAGTTTTCGGGGTACTGGGTGCTTATGAACCCAGGGCGGAGTTCAAGCCTGTCGCCTTTTCCGCTCAGTTGTAGTGGCGGCTTATTGGTTGCATCTAGGTAGCCGCCGTTATTGCCGGAGGCTTGGCTTATGCCATTGAGGCTGATCGCCGCGATCCATTCGTAGCTGCTATTACTGCCGCGACTGTCGCAATAGTTGGCGGCCATTGCAGGGCTGACTGCCAGGCATGCAGCGGCGGCTAAGAGTATTTGCTTCACAGAGGTTGCTCCTTGCTTAGACGATTAGCAGGGGCAGCAACTCCCATTGCGCATAGTGTGCGCGTCTTTCATTGATGCTTCCCTGCACAGCCATATTAAAGACAAGTTGCTTAGCTGTGTTGGAGTTTTTGGCCAGGGCTTACTGGTTATCTATGCTTATAGCTCAGTGCGGGGCATGTCTTGATCGGGCGGACAACGCCTGAAGAAAGGCCACTGCCTATTGAGGTTAGGCAGCAGCGCATTAAACACTTGGCCTGATTAAAGGTGGAGTTGTGGTGAGTGTGCTACAGGCTATCGAACACTTCCCAGCGGGTGCCTTCGCGGATAAAACCTTGGCGTGAAATCATATGCGGCCAATGTTGCTCTGGGTCGAGAACAATGCTTTTGGCTTTGGCGAGGCCTTCTGGGTCTTCTGAGCCGGTAATGAGCAGTAAATCGCGCGAAGGCAGGTAGACGACAATTTTACCTTTTACGGGAAATTGTTCTTTGTTCCATAGACTATCGAGCAGAATCAAAGAAGCCTCGTAATTTCCATCGGCAATCAGCATGGATAACGTGTGTGGATCACCTTGCAGGGTTAACTCAACCGCATCGCGGAGGTTGGATATGGCCAGTTCGCGAAGATCCTCGGCGGCAATTGCGAGATTTTTAATATCTTCCTGGCTGGCAAAGCGCATTGTTGTCTCACTGTCGAACACATAGAGGACATAGAGCTCCTCATTTAATGCTTCGCGGTAAGTGGGTGAGGGCTGCTTGCTTTTGGCATTGGCTAACATTGCATCAAGGGTTTTGATGTGTGCTTTGCTCTTGATGACCGGGAAAAGACGTTTGCTATCGAGCGGTTCTGTGCTCGGGTAGAAAGTGTTTTTTATTGAGCGCGTGTAATGCGCCATTACGGAATTAAACGCTGTTGGGTCGTTTTTATAAGTTAGGTAAGCATTGTCGAGAAAAGCTGTTCTCTCACTATCGACCTCGCCACGTTCACTGAGTTGCACTTCAAGAGCGGCGACCTTGTTGATTATCAGCTCTGGATGCTTCTGTTGCGCGATCCTGATGTATTGATCGGTAAATGCGTCCTCGCTGAGTAGCATGCTGGCGAAGGCTTCTTGGCATAACAGCGTTATAGCTAGGGCTAATAGGAGTCTCACGCGTTGTTCCTTTTTCGCTGAGTTTTGTGCTTTCGACACTTTTGCCAGTGCCTAAAAGCAAGAAGCCCCCGAAACTCTAAGAATTTCAGGGGCTTACGAGCATAAAAATGGCGGAGAGATAGGGATTTGAACCCTAGGAGAAATTTTCTCTTCGCTAAGCCTAATAAAATCAATGAGTTAGGTGTGCTGCGGTTGCTGGATTGTACGCTTTCTTTGTACGAATGGTAGGCCTTTCTCTAGGCATGAGTCTATGCGCCTTCCTTGGCGCTTCACTGAGGGCTTACTCGTAGTAGCTGACAGAGCCTTTCAGATGCTCGGCAAAGGTGTAAATATCATCGAGCGTTTCGATTGGGTGACGTGTTTCGTTTTTGTCTTTGTCGAACAGGCCTAAGTACTTCTGAGTGCGGTTGAAATGTAAGCGGCAGAGCGGTTTGCGGTTGTTGTCGTCAAGAAGCACGCCCATGTAGCTCTGGGTGTCTCGGTACACAATTCGCTTAGGGAAACGCTGATTTATTAAGCCTCACACCAGCACCAGTGCCGATTCGCAGCGCAAAATCAGAAAACCAGCTCGATTCCCCGCATGACT